>CAVQQN010000046.1:0-168309 GCA_963714775.1 uncultured Ignavibacteriaceae bacterium | reverse complement strand
TATTTGGCGTTAAGATAGAGGAACATGAAATTGCAGATCTTGAAAATCAATTAACAAATGTCGTCGTAAAACCTTGTATTATAAATCTGTATACAAATCTTAAAAGATGCTTCGGTTAGTCATTTTTTAGCATTTGAAGGCAATATTTAGACAATTAATAACAGCGCGGAACTCAAAGTGAGAGCCGTTTTTTATTAAATCGTAAAACAGAGAGGTCATATGAAAGTGTTAGTGGCAAAAATCTTTAGTTCAATTCTTTTTGTTTTTTTGTTGAGTGGGTGCAATGCAAATACAGATGTGGTTTCCCCCACAGATACGGTTACTCCTTCAGATGCGGTTTATCTTGATGCTATAGACGATCTGATAACATCTGAGACAGAAGAACTATTATTTGATAGTATCTGTTATAACATTACGCAAGAAGAGATTGATGGTTTAATCCATATGAGAATTGAGGAAAAACTTGCACGTGATGTTTACACAGTCATGGATTCGATCTGGGGTGCGCAAGTATTTCTAAATATAAAAGCAAGTGAACAAAAACATATGGATGCCGTTAAAAGAATGTTAGATAAATACAGCATTCCTGATCCGTTAATAACAGATGAAATTGGAGTATTTCCAGATTCAACAATACAGGCTCTTTATGATCAATACCTTGCTCAAGGAAATTTATCTCTTGAAGAGGCTTTGTTAGCTGGCGTTGCAATAGAAGGACTTGAAATTGCAGATCTTGAATATCAATTAGCAAATGTTGTTACTAATCCTTGTATCTTAAATTTGTACACAAATCTACTGGCAGCTGAGAATAAACATCTTGCTGCATTTAATAAAAACCTTGGATACTAAATAATTATGAAATGATCATTACTTCTTAATGAATTATTTCTATTTGCTAGGAGGCAGCAATTAAACTTGCTGCCTTTCTTTTTAATAAATGACATTTAATAAAATATTACTTACTTTTAACTACCCTTAAGAAGAATAATATAATGTTTTCTGTTTCTGGTAAGAAAAAAAATAGTCCGCTTGTTCATATGTGGTCAACAAAAAGCCACATTCATCCAAGTTCTATATCCATCAAATCAGCCTTTCCGACTAATTCAATTTTTAAATCAATCCATGAGGTTAGCTATGAAAATATTTAAACTAGTTTCCATTTCATTTTTTCTGTTTGGAATATTGTCGACAAACTTGTTTCCTCAGACAAAAGCAGGTGGTGATGCACTTGGCTCTCGAAAGTATGAAGATTATAAAACACCAGAGTATTGCGGCTCATCCTGTCACGTTGATTTTTATCAGCAGTGGAAGCAAGCAATGATGTCTCAGGCATATACACATCATTGGGATGAAATAGAGTACTTTAAACTTGCAGTACCGCATGCAGAAAAAGATCCTATAGTTGCAGAAGTTAAAGCAGGATGTAATGGATGCCACGCACCAATTTCTTTTTTAGTGGGTGATGTTCCACCGCCAAAACCGGAAATGAAATCCCGCGCAAATGAATCTGTACCCTGCGATGTTTGCCATACGGCGACAGGATTTGATGGTGATACTCCTTTTAATTTTAATTTTATTTCAAACCCTGGTGATGGGCAAACAAAATATGGTCCGCGTGGAACTGGTGAATCACCCGAACATAGTATTGTCCAATCCAATTTTCATAAGAGTGCGGATTTTTGCGGTACATGTCATAACGAAAAAGATCCTTACGGCATTTGGGTAAAATCAACTCATCTGGAGTGGAAGGAAGGACCTTATTCGAAAGAAGGGGTACAATGCCAGAATTGTCACATGACACAAGCTGAAGGTTATACTGCCGCAATGGGAAATGAATATCCAGATGCATGGCAGCATTTATTTCATGGTGCACACGATCCGGGAAAAGTTAAAGGAACTATTGAGTTAAGGATTCATCCTGATATTCGTGAAGCAGAACCAGGTAATGTGATAAAGTTTACTGTTGCTTTGTTCAATCAGAAAACCGGGCACAAATTTCCTACGGGATCTGTTGAAGATAGAATTGTATGGATGCATGTTGAAGCAGTTGATGCTAAAGGAAATGTTTATCATCTGCCCGTTAATAAAAAAGGATTTGAAGGTGAAGAATATACAATTGGTGCTGATGTTTTAGCATATCAGGATATGGGAATTGCTTTAGGTGATCCAAACTTTAAAGGTGTTCAGCGGGATGGAATTCCGATTGGTGATAGAATTTTTAGAATGCCGTATTTTGATCCGCAGGGAAGAATGACAATTCAACAGTGGAATACAAAATCGCAAGGTGTTGACTACAGGCTTGGACCACGCGAGACAAAGATGGAATATTTTACATTCAGTCTTCCTAATAACATTGCGCCCGGCGAGTTAAAAGTAACTGCAGTACTAAATTATCAAAAATTAGTTAAGCCGGTTGCAGATTTTCTTGGTGTTCCCGCAGATGAATCTGAAATAATAAAAGTTAATGAGCACTCGACTTTTGTAACAGTGTTACCATAAATATTTTTGTCACCCCGAACCTGCCTGTTGGCAGACAGGCTTGTTTCGGAGTGTTGTTAAAATATGATAATGCTGAAATAATCCGCCAGTGGCGGACAGCATGACTTTATAAAAATATTGAGGATAAAATGAAAAAAATATTTAATTATTCACTGTTTGCAATAATCATCATTACAATTACAGCTGGTGATTTATTTGCGATTCCTGCATTTGCAAGAAAGTACGGGATGACTTGCAAAACCTGTCACTCACCATTTCCCAAACTAAAACCTTATGGTGATGAATTTGCAGCAAACGGATTTGTACTAAAAGATCAGGATGCTCCAAGATATTTTGTGGAGACTGGTGATCCAGAACTATCACTCATTCGTGATCTCCCACTTGCTTTAAGATTGGAAGGCTATGTTACATACAATCAGGGCAAATTAGAGCAATCTGATTTTACAACTCCATTACTCTTTAAACTTTTAACAGGTGGCGCAATCACAAAAGATGTTTCGTATTATGTTTACTACATCCTTGAAAGTGGTGAAGCAGGAAAAATTGAGGATGCCTGGTTAATGTTTAATAATGTTTTGGGAAGTGAACTTGATGTAACTGTCGGGCAGTTCCAGGTATGTGATCCAATTTTTAAGAGAGAACTTCGCTTAACGAAGGATGATTACTATATCTACAAAGTTAGACCGGGTGCCTCAAATATTGATCTGACTTATGATAGAGGACTTATGCTTGCCTATGGATTTGAAAGCGGTACTGATGTAACATTGGAAATTGTAAATGGGAGTGGCATTGGCGCAAGTTTTATAGGCGGCAACTTTGATGATGATAAATATAAAAATGTTATGGGAAGAATTTCTCAAGATGCTGGTGAACACTTTAGATTAGGTGCTATTGGCTATTATGGAAGAGAAGCCAGGGAATTTACAGATGATGCGAACAATTTATGGTCACTGGATAATAAACTCTGGATGGTTGGCGGGGATGCTACTATAACTTTTGATCCGATTGAATTAAACTTACAATATGTTGAGCGAAATGATAATAAACCGTATTTCATTAGTACTGCGGTAAATTCTATTGATTTAGGGGTCGATAAAAAAACTCGCGGCGCATTTGCCGAAGTGGTTTATCGTCCAAATGGTGATGACAGTAAGTGGTATGCTGTTGGTTTATTCAACTGGATTGAATCAGATTTTTCCGATTTGAATTATAAAACTATATCCGGTCATCTCGGTTATGTCCTTAGAAGAAATATTCGTTTGGTTGCTGAATACTCGCACAACTTTACACAAGAATATGGAAAATTTGGAATTGGTTTTGTAACGGCATTTTAACAAATAAAAATGTAAAGGTTGTCTCAAAATTAAAAATTACTCGATTGTCATTCCCGTTTTCACGGGAATGACAATTACTACACGACTTTTGAGACAGCTTCTACTTTTTAAATATTATTAAAACTTAATGGCTGTAAGATTGAGTTGATACTTCTACAAGTCATTACGAAAAGCCCGAATCTAATCAGAAGAAGGAATCTGTTTAAAAATAGTTTGCTGAATTCTTCCTTCGGTTGACATAATCTTAAAAACTTACAACAAAAAACTAATTGGAGAAAGTAGTTTTATGAAGTTATTACTAACCCTCATCCTGCTTTTGTCAACTATATCATTTACCTATGCACAAAATCAGGTAAACAAAAACAAATCTCCCAAAAATTGTAAAAACGGAAAAGGAAATTGCGTCCAGGTTATTGATTCAATTAAGTACGATCTTTCAGCACAGGAAAAAGATGGATTGATTTATATGAGACTGGAAGAAAAGCTTGCCCGTGATGTTTATTTAACTCTAGGTAAAACTTACAAACAAAAAATGTTTATTAACATTCCTCAAAGTGAACAGAGACATATGGATGCTGTAAAAGTTTTACTTGATAAATATGAAATTGCTGATCCAATTAAAGAAGATGAAATTGGCTCTTTTACTAATGCAGACTTTAAAAAGCTATATGATGATCTTGTTGGAAAGGGACAAGTATCATTTAAAGATGCAATGCTTGTTGGAAAAGAAATTGAAGAGATGGATATAAAAGATCTTGTTGAAAGAATCGAACAAACAGATAATCCTGATATAAAAGCAGTTTATGAAAATCTTAAACAAGGATCAGAAAATCATTTACGGGCTTTTTCCAAACATATTTGACTATACGGTATTACTACGACCCCCGTTTAAATTTAAAGACGCAATCTGTTTAACAATTGAAGGCTTTATCGAAGACTCCGCATAATTACAATAATATATTTGAAAATATTATTGTAATTTTCATTAGCTAATAAATACAATTCTTAAATATGTATCAAGGATCCAGAATCCAGGAGGAATAAATGCCCGAAAAACTTCTTTGTGATTTTTGCGGAACAGAAATATCTAATGATGCAGAGTTCTGTACAAAATGCGGAACAATTTTTATTGATGATGCAAGTTGTTTTAATCATTCTGATGATGATGCAAAAGGGGTTTGCACTATCTGTCATCAAGCATATTGCAAAAAATGCGGATTACGCGTAAACGGCATCTTTTTATGCAATGAACATTCTAATTACGAAATTTATGAAGGAATGGCTCGAGTGTTTGGATCATCAGATGAACAGCAAGTAAATTACTACAAATCAATTTTAGCAGATAACGATCTTCACCCATTTCTCTACTCACGAAAAGCATCTCCACTTTCAATGGGTGGGGTAGATTATAGTCTTTTCAGGGCAAGCGGGGAGTATGATGGACATATTATTAACGAAATTAAATTAATGGTTCCTTGCTCGGAAGTACTTCAGGCGGAAAAAATTATTGATGAGATTGAGGAATCATCAGCTAAGTAATTTCTCTGCGGTTCTCTGTGTTTATCTTTGTGTGTTTCTCCGTGTCGGGATTTTTTTAATTCTTACACAGAGAACCTCTGAGAATGCACAGAGTAATACGGAGGAGAAAATATGATGAGATATGATTTACAGAGACTTTGGAAATACAGGATTAAAAGTATCCGCACTTGGATTTGGTGCTGGTGAGATAGGTGATTACGCAGTTTCAGAAAAAGAATCTGAAAAAATTCTTAACACAGTATTAGATCTTGGCATTACATTTATTGATACTGCTCGCGGATATTATGCAAGTGAAGAAAGAATAGGAAAATATATTTCGCACAGGCGGAATGAATTTATTCTTTCCACAAAAGTTGGATATTCAATTGAAGGTTACCAGGATTGGAGTTATGAAATTATTTTAGCAGGGGTAGACGCTGCATTGAAGTTAATGAAAACAGAATACATAGACATTGTTCATCTTCATTCCTGTGACTTAAATACTTTAAAACACGGAGAAGTAATTGAAGCACTCAACAAAACAGTTGAACAAGGGAAAGTTAAAATTGCAGCGTACTCAGGTGAAAATGAAGAATTAAAATTTGCAGTTGATTCAAATGCATTTGGAAGCATACAAACATCAGTAAATATTTGTGACCAAATTGATCTTGATGGTTCTATCAAACAAGCAAAAGAAAAAAGAATGGGAGTAATTGCAAAACGTCCTATTGCAAATGTTCCGTGGAGATTTTCTGAAAGACCGGTTGGACATTACTGTGAAGAGTATTGGCATCGTTGGAAAACAATGATTTTACCAGAACAAGAAAATTGGTTAGATACTTTTCTTCGATTTGCGGTTTTTACAACAGGAGTTGACACTGCAATTGTTGGAACGACAAATATTGAAAATCTTAAATCCAATATTAAAATAATTGAAAAAGGTCCGCTTGATTCTGAACTGAATAATTTGATTGTTGAAAGTTTTAAACTTCATAATCAAAACTGGCGAGGAGAGGTGTGAAATTGATTGGTCATTCCGTTCGCGCGCAGGCGGATTGTTTCGGAATCTTTTTTACTTTATCAAGGATCCTGAAACAAGTTCAGGATAACTTAATGCTCTAATAATTGCTAACTATCAATACCTTCTCACAAATAGGAATAGCCCTTCTTTTACGCTTCTTAATTCTGATAATTAACCGGTTTATATGTGTTTTTAAGTGATTTAACCTCGATTAACTTATGGCACTAAGATTGAGATTTTAACTAATTAAAGCATTTCTCACATAAAAATAGAGAAACAAATGATTAAAGGAACAGTAATAATAGATCAAAAAATTTGCAAAGGGTGTGAACTTTGCATTGTTGCCTGTCCCCAGGATGGACTTGCGTTATCTCAAAATTTTAATGAAAAGGGATATCGATTTGTAGAGTTGATAAATGATGCGTGCACTGGGTGTGTAAATTGTGCCCTTGTTTGTCCGGAGGCTGCAATTACAGTTTATCGTCAGGCCAAACCGGATAAAAAAGCTCAAGTTAAATCAGAATAAAAAGGTTTTAAAAATGAAAAAAGAAATTAGAACAGAAGAGCCCAAGTTAATGAAAGGAAATGAAGCTCTTGCTGAAGCGGCAATAAGAGCAGACATCGATGCATATTTTGGTTATCCGATTACTCCGCAATCCGAAGTTATAGAATATTTAACACGCGAAGTTCCAAACAGAAAAGATAAAAAGACTGTTGTGCTGCAAGCAGAAAGTGAAATCGCCTCAATCAATATGGTTTATGGCGCCGCGGGTGCGGGTACAAGAGTAATGACTTCTTCATCTTCGCCGGGCATTAGTTTAATGCAGGAAGGGATATCATATATTGCATCAGCGGAACTTCCCTGTTTAGTAGTAAATGTCGTTCGTGGTGGTCCGGGATTAGGAACCATCCAGCCCTCCCAAAGCGATTACTTCCAGGCCACAAAGGGAGGTGGTCATGGAGATTATCACCTTATCGTATTGGCTCCCTCATCTGTACAGGAAATGGCGGACTTTGTGTTCGATGCATTTCGTTTAGCCGAGAAGTACCGTAACCCTGCAATGATTCTTGCTGACGGCGCTCTCGGTCAAATGATGGAAAAAGTTGTTCTTCCTATAGATGGATCTCTTCCTAAAACAGCCGCACCGTGGGCGACGACTGGTAAAACAAAAGATAGAGATCATAATATTATCACTTCACTATTTATCCAACCTGAAGAAATGGAGCAAGTTAATTTACGTTTACAGGAAAAGTACAAAGCAATACAAAGTGAAGTTAGATATGAAGAAATTCAAACAGAAGATGCTGAAGTTCTATTGGTTGCTTTTGGACTTTCAGCGCGTATCTGTCAGAAGACGGTTGATCTTGCCCGTGAAAAAGGGATTAAGGTTGGATTGCTGAGACCTATCACGGTCTATCCATATCCTTATGAAAGATTAAAAGAATTATCAAATCAAGTTGAATTTATGTTAACTGTTGAAATGAATGCCGGACAAATGGTTGAAGATGTTCGTCTTGCCGTTGAAGGAAAAGTACCTGTGCACTTTATCGGTAGAATGGGCGGAATGATTTTATCTCCAGAAGATATTCTTCATAAGATTGAATCAATTCACGAATCACAAAATGCAGTTAATGCTTAGGAATTACAAGGCTGCCACGAACCACTTCGTGACAGAATAAAGGAGTTAATAAATGAACGAAAAATTATATTTAGAAGATGAAGAAAATTTAGGGCTACAGGTAGATGAAAGCTACGAACAGGTTTACTGCAGACCCGGTACTTTAACTGACTTACCATTTCACTACTGTCCGGGCTGCGGGCACAGCGTTGCACATAGAGTTTTAATGGAGGTTGTTGAAGAACTTGGAATTCAGGAACAGACTGTTGGTGTAGCGCCAGTTGGATGTTCGGTATTTGCTTACAATTATATGAACATTGATATGCAGGAAGCTGCTCACGGAAGAGCAAGTGCTGTGGCAACCGGGATTAAAAGAGTTCTGCCTGATAAATATGTTTTCTCTTATCAGGGAGATGGTGATCTTGCCGCAATTGGTACTGCAGAAACTATTCACACTATAAATCGTGGTGAAAACATTTTAATGGTTTTCATCAACAACGGAATTTATGGAATGACCGGCGGGCAAATGGCACCAACAAGCTTGATCGGGCAAGTTACTTCTACTACTCCATATGGAAGGGATGCTGCACAAATTGGTAACCCGATTAAAATTGCAGACTTGATAAGTCTTTTACCGGGTGCATATTATGTGACAAGACAAGCTGTTCATAATCCAAACGGAGTAAGAAAACTTAAGAAAGCATTATTAAAATCATTTGAATATCAGAAGCTGAAAAAAGGGACTTGTTTTGTCGAGATCGTTTCTAACTGTCCATCAGGCTGGAAAATGACCCCTGTTGAAACAATAAAATTTCTTGAGGAACAGATGATTCCAATGTATCCTCTTGGAGATATAAAGGTTCCCAAAAACTAAATCTGAATTTTAAGATATAGTCCAGAGGCTTATAAGTCTTGGGCTGAAAGGAATTTTGAAATGACAAAAGAACACGAAATAATTTTTGCAGGATTCGGTGGTCAGGGTGTGCTTTCGATGGGAAGATTAATTGCTTATGCAGGAATGATTGAAGGGAAAGAAGTTAGCTGGATGCCTTCATACGGACCCGAGATGAGAGGCGGCACCGCAAACTGTATTGTTATAGTTTCTGATTCAAGAATCAGTTCACCTATAATATCAAAGTTTGATACAGCGATACTTCTTAATCAACCATCGATAGATAAATTTGAAAAGGCTGTAAAACCGGGTGGATTATTAATTTACGAACAATCAACATCTGTTCATCCACCAACAAGAACAGATATTGATATAATTTGTATTGCCGGCAATGAAGAAGCTGATAAGCTTAATGTAAAGCAAGTTGCAAATATGTTTATGGTAGGCGCATTTTTAGAAAAGCGTCCTATTTTAAAAATTGAAACAATAGTTGAAGCTCTTAAAAAAGCATTACCCCCGCGCAGACACAATTTAATTCCAGCAAACGAACTTGCATTGACTCGCGGGAAAGAATTAGTAAAAATGGCTGGTCCTGTATCAGCATAATAATTCATTATAACACGAGGAAGCCATGGCTGAGATAGATATAAAATGTCAGCACGCCTGTAAAAATACCTGTGCAACGTTAAATGAAGCATTGCGCAGAGAAACGGCAATGGTAAGATTTTATGAAAGCGTTTTGGATGACTGTAATATCCCTGAAGTAAGTTCATATATGACAGGATTGGTTGATGATAAAAGAAAAGTTATTCTAAGTCTGATCCAGAAATTGAATGAAATACACGTTAGTTCGCAAGCATTAGATGGTATTGCTTCTAGTTTTGACAATACAGAGGGCTAATTTGGATAGACTTTCTTGATTGACTATATTTGCCCACGAAATTTTGAAAAGAAAACAGCTTTTATAGCTTAAAAAATAGAAATTACATCGCGGGGTGGAGCAATTGGTAGCTCGTCGGGCTCATAACCCGAAGGTTGTAGGTTCAATTCGCCGCGGCGAACTGCCCCGAAAAAAAACGTTTTTGTTCTTTAAATTGATTATTATGAATTACGTTGTTTATGTAATTAAAAGTAAAGAGGGATATGTTTATACTGGGATGACTGATAATCTTGAAAGAAGATTATTTGAACATAACAATAAGGCATTGTCATTTTGGACAAAAAGGGGAACAGATTGGAAATTGGTTTACCGGGAAGAATATGTTGAAAAATCTGAAGCTCTGAAAAGAGAAAAATGGTTAAAGACAGGTGTTGGCAGAGAATTTTTAAGTAGTCTTTTTAATCAGAATTAAAAAATAGAAATTACATCGCGGGGTGGAGCAATTGGTAGCTCGTCGGGCTCATAACCCGAAGGTTGTAGGTTCAAGTCCTGCCCCCGCTACTAAACAAAAAAACGCCAGTCTAAAGACTGGTTTTTTTGTTTTAAATAGTTTCATAAAAGAGGCTGTAGGTTCAATTCGCCGCGGCGGACAGACGGACAAATTGAAACTTTTGAAACCACCTCAACAAATTGTTAACGCAGCTACTAACGTAAAAATATCCAACCATATTGCGATAATATTGAGCAGCACAACTTCTTGTCAACTTCAATCATTAAAGAAAAACAATGATTACGCCAGCTTTTTCTTAATGGTGGTTATTACTTTCTTTAATACTATTTTTAAAAGTAATTTAAATTTTATTAATCTTAATTATTATCTAAAATAGAAATGTTATTAAAATGAAAAACAATTTTTTATTGAGCTCAATATTAATATTGGGAATAGCAGTACTTATTATAATCGGTTGTGATAAAAATGATTCTTCTGCTACCTCTACTGATACTACTGATACCGGAAGTGATTGGAATGTATTGGGTACACTAGGTGCAAATAATTCAGTTTACTCGCTCTGCTCTGATGCAAGTGGCAATATTTATGCTGCAGGTGGTTTTACAAATAACAGCGGGTATTATTATGTAGCAAAATGGAATGGAAGTTCCTGGACGAATATTGGATTAGATGCTAACAATTACATTCGTGAAATTTGTGCTGATGCCGGTGGTAATTTATACGCAATAGGTGATTTTACCGATGCAAGTAACAACTACTACATAGCAAAATGGAATGGAAGCAGCTGGTCAAAAATCTATAACACATTGTATCAGTACGCTGAAACACGGGCGTTTAATGCAATATGTACAGATGCAAGTGGAAATGTATATGCTTCTAATGGCGACTTAAATTCTAGTAATCATTTTTATGTTACTAAATGGAATGGAAGTGTTATGACAGAAGTAGGAAATCTAAATGCCAACTGGGGCATTTTCACCCTTACAACTGATGTAAACGGCAGCTTATATGCAGCAGGTAGTTTTACAGATGTTAATGGATACTACTATGTTGCAAAATGGAATGGCAGCACCTGGACTAATATTGGATTAAATGTAACCAGTGAAATTGATGAACTTTGCCCAGACGCGAGCGGCAATGTATTTGCAAAAGGCGGATTCGAAAATAGTAATCAAAATTTTTATGTAGCAAAATGGAATGGTACAGGTTGGACCGATATAGGAATAAATGCAAACGGTTATATTTATAATATTTGTACTGATGCAAGTAACAATTTATTTGCCATTGGTGCATTTACTGACGGAGCTACAAACAATGACGGGGACAACTACGTAGCAAAATGGAATGGAAGTCTCTGGTCAAATCTAGGTGGTTTGGTGGGTATGGGTAACGGCGGTGCGCTTTGTACAGATCCGAGTGGAAAGATTTATGCTAGTGGTTTTAACAGTACCAATGGAGTATATGTAGCTGTACATAATTAAAGATTTTGTAAAGAGTTCTTTGTTAAATTTACCGGAGATAGAGACGAGGCATGCCTCGTCTTTATTATTGTCTCCCGAATACAATAATTGCACGAAAGATTCAACACAATGGACACTCTACATAAGCTGCAAATATTCCTTCTGTCTTGTTTCTTTACACTCACCTGATTACATTTATAGCGTATTTATACTGTTTGATGTTCTGTTAAAACACAAATATTTTGTTTGAACAAAATATTTTTCAAATTAAAGTGTCGTAAAAAAAGAGTATCATATGAAAAAATTAGTGTTTTTTTTTGCTTTAATAATGGGATTGCTGATAGGCTGTTCTGATAATTCAACAAATCCAGATCAGGGGTCCGGTACTTTAAAATTATACCTGGTTGATTCGCCTTCGTCTCTTGATTCCGTAATTATTTTTGTAAAACGAGTGGAAGTCCACAGAGCTGATAGTGACAGTACTTCCGGGTGGTATATTATCAATAATACGTTAAGATCATTTGACTTGCTTCAGTTAAGAAATGGTGCTAGCGCAGTTTTAGGTGATTCCGTATTAACTGCTGGCAGTTATTCGCAAATCAGGCTAATACTTGATGAAGGAAATTATGTTATTGATAACGGAATTAAACACGATTTAACGGTGCCAAGCGGTTATAAGACAGGTATCAAATTAAATCATGCATTTAATATAATGCCCGATGCATTATATGAATTAATTTTAGATTTTAACGTAGAAAAATCGATTCATATTACCGGGAATAATAAATATATGATGAGACCTGTTATCAGGGTAATGCCGATGATTATTTCAGGAACAATTTCGGGTCAGGTACTTCCTTTAGATGCACAGGCAACTGTGTTTACTACAATTGGTTCAGACACAGTTACTACGTATCCTGATCTTAATGGATTCTTCAAACTTATGGCTTTACCTCAAGGTTCTTACAATGTGGAAATCTATCCCGCAAACACCACATATAAAGATACTGTAATCAATAACGTTAGTGTACTTGCCAATCAAATTACAGATATAGGCAGTGTAGAATTACAAAATAATTGATCTAATATATTTTTGATATTATTAAAGCCCTTTTATACAAAGGGCTTTTTTATTTTCATCGAGCCGCCTTGATTTCAAGTTTTTTTATTATTCTTTTATCAAAAACTCTTTCCTGTGCGTGATGAAGTTGAATCTGATAAACCAGTCCTCCATGTGGATTTTTTTCTTAACAATTTCTTAATCTTTACTTAATTATAGCTTAATACACGGGCGGTTTTGGGTCTTTATTTTTAAGTCATAAAATGATGTTAAAAATTTATGGAGCAGTTATGAGATCTTTAATCCTTTTCGCAGCTATTCAAGCAATGGCATTTTTCTTAGGTTCAAGTGATATTGTAACAATTAGTGTAGCAGTTTTAGGAATGGCTGTTGCAGTATTTGTATCCGCTTACTTATCAGCCTTTAGAAAGGATAAGCGAAATAAAAAAAGCTTACTAGAAGGTGCTTTCTAAGTTCAATAAAACCAAAACAGCTTAGTTGGTTTTTGCCTGTTGCACAATAAAATTAATCTTCGTTGTTTTTAAGTCCTAATGTCGGGTGTTGTTCTGATAAATAGAAGATCGAATCAAAACAACACATCCTGCAACAATTAAAAAAATACCTAACCAATAGACTCCCCATAAAAATTCTACCGGCGAAATCATATTTAATCGTTCTTGAAAATTCCATATAAAACTGAATAAGACTAATAATACCCCAAGAATAATTGGGATGTTAACAAAGAGGCTGTTTTGTATTCTACCTCCTTTGTGATGGAATGTAAGTAGAATAAGCGACATTACTATAAAAATAATAGATATAATGACAGGTGCAAGTATGGGTGAAATCCAGGGTACAGGTATTAAAAACAACAAATCATCTGTAAGAAATGAAGCCGGCCAATTGATAAAGAGTTTAAGCCATACATAGTAGAAAATATCCCACACACCGAATGCAAATAAGAAATAAGAAAATCTATCAACAAATCTAACACCGATTAAAAAGCTTATAGATACAAACATAAAAATAGTTGCAAGCTCTCTCCCGAGTTCAATTAAAAATATTTCATTGGGAATTATTTTGATTGGAAAAATAAAACCTTCGGGATAGTAAAGCAGACGCAGGTAAACTACTATAGCGGATTCAAGATACGCCATTGCGATACTAAAAATTATAATCGCAAATATTTTTTTTGATAATTTCATATTGGATTGAGTGAATCATTAAATTATTTTTTATTACAGAGTTATTCTAAAAGAAATTACAATAAAATAACAGGCATAAAAATAATTGAAACTATCGGTTTAACTGCTTAAATTCGCATTGAAATTAGTTTCACTATTTCAGAAAAGCCTATGAAAGATTTATTTAGTGTTCAGGAAGTTGCTAAACTTTTGGATATGAGTCATTCAGGAGTTTTATATCACGTAAAAAACGGAACATTAAAATCAACACAAGTTGGTAAAATCTATATAATCACAAAAGAAGATTTTGCTGATTTTCTAAAAGAGCAAAAAAAAGAAAAGAAGAGTAAGAAAAAGAATGACGAACCTTTGTTGTTTTAATTAGTCTTTTGAAAAATCTAATAACTCTTGTCTGTAAGATTCAAGATCCTTCAAGTTTAATCCCGCCAAATCTTTTACACAATAACAGTAAGCCCCTATAACCGGAATTACCAGATTTTCTTTTCTATTATAAAAATCATCAATCATTTTAACGATCAGATTCAAATCAATTTCTTCAGAGTTTTTAGATTCACCAAGCTTTGTAATATCATCTCTGCAACCGATGAGCGTTTTAGGCTTATTTTCATACAAAATCATATATCTCTGATTATCAAGCATGCTTGCAAGGTATTCAAATTTGTAATCCGTAAGAGTGTTGCTGGATTGATTTAATGATAACCAGGCATATCCATTTTCGGCACCTTTTGTATATCGTTCATCCTGAGTTTGCGAGAATGATTGAATGGATACTAATAAGAAAAACAAAAGCATAATCTTTTTCATTTTATCACCCTTTATAAAACACCATGATCAAGTTACTAAATTGATTTTTAAAAAGATTAAATTACATTACAAAATTATTGTGGATTGGATTTTTAATGAGCTCACATTTGCTTAGCAAATCTTCTTTCATTCGTGGAGTACAGTGCGAAAAGCATCTTTATCTTTACAAATATCATTATAATGAAATGGATCAGCTTTCTGATATGCAGAAGGCAATCTTTAAACGAGGAACTGATGTTGGAAAACTTGCACAACAGCTTTATCCAAATGGAATTGACGCTTCTCCTGCAACACAATTTGAGTATAATAAAGCAGTTAAACTTACACAAGAGTTATTGAATAAAAAGCAAAAAGTGATTTATGAAGCATCATTTAATTTCAGCGATGTTCTTTCTGTTGCTGATATAGTTGTGAATGAAAAATCTGGTTTGAATGTTTATGAAGTAAAAAGCTCAACATCAATTTCAGAAACGTACATTCGTGATGCAGCTTTGCAGTATTGGGTTATATCAAACTGCGGATATAAGATTAAAGATTTTTCAATCACATACATTAATAACCAATACGTAAGAAAAGGCAATCTTGATTTAAATGAGCTTTTTATAACAGAATCAGTTCTGAAATTAATCCTACCGTTCAAAAATGGGTTGAAGAAAATGTTATTCAGATTTAAAAAAGTTTTGGCAAAGAGATCAATTCCCTATATTGATATTGGTGAACATTGTTATGATCCTTACACTTGCGGTTTTTATGAATATTGCCGAAAACATATTCCTGAAAATTCTATTTTCGATCTTTCGGGAATTCATCTTAACAAAAAATATGATCTTTACAGAAGTGGAATAATCAAACTTGAAGATATTCCTGAAGATGCTAAACTTTCAAAAAATGCTAAGCTTCAGCTTGATGTTTATAAAAGCAAAAAAGATTTGATTGATAAAAAAGCAATTAAAGAATTTTTATCCGATTTGAATTATCCACTCTACTTTATGGATTTTGAAACATTTCAACCGGCAGTTCCAATGTTTGATAACTCAAAACCATATATGCAGATTCCATTTCAGTACTCTTTGCATTACAAGAAGAGTAAGAATATTGAAATTGAGCATTTTGAGTTTTTATCCGAGACAGGAAACGACCCAAGAGTAAAGTTTATAGAAAAACTTTTACACGATACTAAAAGCGATGGAGATATTCTTACTTACAATAAATCATTTGAAGTTCTTCGTTTGAAAGAAATTGCGGAAGCATTTCCCAAATACAAAAAAGAAATTGAAGAACGAATAAGTCGTGTTAAAGATTTAATGCTGCCGTTTCCAGAAAAAATATTATTACACAAGCAAAATGCAAGGTTCGTATTCTATCAAATATGTTTTGCCGGCGTTGATTCCCGAACTTAGTTATAAAGATTTAGAAATTAATGAAGGCGGACTTGCATCAATTGCATTTGAAAGTCTTTATTACGAAACAGACTTAATGCGAATTGCAGATATTAGAACATTACTCTGCTCGAATACTGTAAACTGGATACTTTTGCAATGGTTAAACTACTTGAAAAATTAGAATCACTTTAAAGGATAAAATGAAAAAGATTTTATTGTTATTTACAGTCGTAATATTAACTCAAATAACTTTTGCTCAAACCGACGACATAAAAGTAATGACATACAACATTCGCTGCGGATATTGCGAAGACTCTTCAGAATGTAAATAATTGGAGCAATAGAAAATACTTAGTTGCTTATTTGATCAAAGCACATCACCCCGATTTTATTGGTTTGCAGGAAGCAGAAATGTTTCAAGTAAAAGAATTGATTGAAATGTTAGATGAATATGATTGGTATGGTGTCAGTCGTGAAGACGGAAAAGACAAAGGCGAATCAACAGCAATTCTTTATAGAAAAAAAAGATTTGAGCTTGAAGAGAAACAAACTTTGTGGTTATCTGAAACACCGGAGCTTATTTCTAAAGGCTGGGATGCAGCTTTAAATAGAACGGTAACTGTCATTAAGTTTAAAGATTCAAAATCATCAAAAGAATTATATTACCTTAACACTCATTTTGATCATATAGGTGAAATTGCAAGAACTGAAAGTTCGAGATTAATTGTAAATGAGATTAGTAAATACATAAATGATTATTCAGTAATTCTATCTGGAGATTTTAATTATACATCAAGTTCAGAAGGTTATAAAATATTTGCAAGTAAATTGTTTGATTCAAAATTAATTTCTAAGACAGAGAGCATTGGCGGCAATATTACATTCAATGGATTCGGAAAAGACATCCAACCAGATAATAAGATTGATTTTATTTTTGTAAATGATAAAGTTGAAGTATTAAATCACATAATTGATACAACAACATTTAATGGTTTGTATCCATCAGATCATTATCCTGTTATTGCCGAAATCAAATTAAAATAAACTCTGCGTCTTGGCGTCTCTGCGGTTAAAAAGTTTTCTTAACGCAGAGACGCTGAGTCGCAGAGAAATACTATTCCTTCCAATCAGGAACTCGTCCTGGTGTCCATGGTGAGTTTAATTTATTCATCTCATTTTCAATATTTTTCAAATCAATTTCAACTAATCTTTTTAATGTTTCTAAAACAGGCTTAAATTCTTCAGAAGCAATTTGATAATTCTGTTTATAAGATGCTGTTGGTGCAGAAGTAGTTGACCACATTCCGTAAACAACTTCTCCAACTCTTGCAGAGATGCTTGGATATACAGGCTCATTTCGATTACTAAGAACTTCATCATCAACAAGTTTTCTGTAAAGAATTGTATTCTCATCAGCGATTCTGTTTGCATCATCAATCAAACTTTGCGGGGCATTTTCAGTTTGTTTGATTGCAGTTATTATTATTTCAATCTTGCTCTTTAAGTCTGAAGAAACTTCAATCGCTCCGCTTACAGCACGATTTATATCATTAACCTTTTTCTGGAAAGCAACCAATTCACTTCTATCACTTGCAGGTAATGTAACATTGTTTAATACTTTGCATTCAAATTCAACCGGACCAGCAACTTCCTTTAATACTCCATCCGTACTAACTGACATTGTTACTTTGTACTTGCCCGGCATAACTGGATAGCCGCTTGGATTTTCATCAGTTGCTTTTTTTATTGGATCAGTAGATGCATAACGTAAATCCCAAACGAATCTATTTATTCCTGATTCAACTTTCGATTTTAGTTTTCTTACAACATTTCCAGTTTGATCATAAACCGTAAAAAGCAAAAACGATTTTTTTTCGTCATCTTCTTTTCTAAGATCCTCAAACGGTGGATAATAAACCGGCTCATTCTTTTTAATTAATTCTTTTTCTTTTTCCTGTCTTTGCTGCTTAAGTGTTTTTGGGGCTTCCTTAATATAATAAGTAAATGTAGCGCCAAAGTGAAGGGTTATCTGCTTTATAATATGATGACCCAGATCCACCAAATGTTGCACTTCGTTTTGTAAACATCAAAGCATCTTTTACAGGAAAGAGTTTGTAATTTTCATCATTCAAAAACTTCTCAGATGTTTCTCTTAAAGGCGAGTAATTATCAAGTATGTAAAATCCTCTTCCAAATGTTGCGACTGCTAAATCATTTTCTCTTTTCTGAATATCAAGATCTCGAACAGCTTGTGTTGGAAAATTTCCTTTCAATTGAATCCATTTTTCTCCGCCGTTATTTGTAAAGAAAACTCCATACTCAGTTCCGATAAAAAATAAATCTTTCTTTATATGATCTTGCACAAACGAATAAACAACTTGCGGTTCTTTCAAATCACCGGAAATTGATTTCCAGCTTTTACCTCTATCGTTACTTACCAAAACATAAGGTTTAAAATCAGCACGCTTATGATTATCAAAAGTTGCATAAACAGTATTTGCATCATGCTGTGAAGCATATAAACAGCTTACATAAGTCATTTCAGGAACGTCAGGAAATGATTCAATTTTTCTCCAGTTTTTTCCACCGTCTTCTGTAACTTGAATTAATCCGTCATCAGTCCCAACATAAATCAAGCCTTCAACAAGCGGAGATTCAGTTAACGAAACAATATTTCCATAAAAAGATGTAGAAGCATTTTTTGCAACGGCATCAACACTCCAAACTTTATCCATAACTTTAAATTTATTTCTATCAGCCTGTCTTGTAAGATCATCACTTATAACTTGCCAGGTATCACCGCGATCATCGCTTCTAAAAACTTTATTTGCTGCAATATAAATTCTTGTATTGCTGTGTGGACTTGTAATCAATGGCGTATCCCAATTCCATCTATATGGCGCTTCATCTTTTCTTTCCTGCGGTTTGATGCTCAACTGTTCGCCGCTTTGCATATCATATCTTGTTAATCCGCCATGCTGCCACTCGCAATAAATAATATTCGGATTACTTGGATCAGTCAGCGCTTCATAACCATCTCCGCCAACAAGTGGAACCCAATCTGCATTAACAATTCCTTCATCATTAATTGTTTGCGATGGACCAATCATACTATTGTTATCCTGTGTTCCGCCCATTACGCGATAGAATGGTTCGTAGTTATCTACACTAACTCTGTAAAACTGAAGTGTTGGTAAATTTTCTTTGAAGTGAAAAGTTTTTCCCGCATCATAAGTAACATAAATTCCACCATCGCCGCCAATCATATAATGATTAGTGTTTTTAGGATTAACCCAAAAAGCATGATCATCAACGTGTCTTCCTTTTGTACTTATACGATCAAATGTTTTTCCGCCATCAATAGTTATTGCCGAAAAAGTATCAAGTATATAAACTTTATTTACATCAGTTGGATCGCAGAAATATTTCGGAATAATACTGTGCACTAACATTTTTATAATCGCTCATCTTTTCCCAGCTTGCACCACGATTTGCTGTTCTGTAAAAACCGCTTCCGTCATTTGCTGCTTCTATAACTGCATAAACATAATCCGGATTGACCGGAGAAATTGCCAAACCTATTCTTCCAACATCACCGGCTGGTAATCCACTTGATAGCTTATTCCAGGTTTTTCCTCCATCTGTAGACTTATGAATAGCGCCCTCAGGACCGCCGTTAATCAATGTCCAGACGTGTCTTCTTCTTTGGTAAGATGCTGCATAAAGTATATCAGGATTTCGTGGATCCATTACAACATCAGTTACGCCGGTATTTGGACTTATGTAAAGAACAGAATCCCATATTGCACCATAGTTTGTAGATTTGTATAGACCACGCTGTCCGCCTGGTCCCCATAACGGACCTTGAGCAGCCACATAAATCACTTTACTATCTCGTGGATCAATTAAAACTTTAGCAATGTGTTCTGATTTTTTCAATCCTATATTGGTAAAACTTTTTCCGCCGTCTTCACTTCTGTAAACTCCATCGCCCCAGCTAACACTGCGCTGAGAATTGTTTTCACCGGTTCCAACATAAACAACGTGTGGATTATTTGGATCAATAGTTACACAACCAATAGAATGTGATCCATAGTTATCAAAAATCGGTTCCCAAGTTGTCCCTGAATTTGTGGTCTTCCATACATTTCCGCAAGCAACTGCTGTATAATACTCGTTAATGTTGTTTGGGTTTACAGCAAAATCAGTTACTCTGCCTGATGTTGCTGCTGGACCAATTGATCTGAATTTTAATCCGTTAAATGTTTCTGACTTATAAGGGTTTTTATCTTCCTTCTTATCCTTATCCTGCGCAGATATCGAAATTAAGAGAATAAATAAAACAAATAAAACTAAATTTCTAAACATAATAGTGACTCCGAACTTTTATAGATGAAGAAATAATTTATTTATTATCAGACAAAACAAGTGTTACTGTTCAATTAAGAATTATAAATTGTCTTTGATAATTATATATAACATTGGGTTCACAATCTTAAGTTAAAAGATTAAAAATCTGCCAAGCTTAAATAAAAAGATATCATTAAATATAATCGGTTACACTTATAAAAATTAATCTATTCTCTCAAAAGAAGATTTTGTAATTGACTCAATAATTCTTATCAACAATGAGTGAGGTTTATTTTAATAAAACAACTTTCTTTGTAGAAAGAAATGCTCCCGATTGCATTCTATAGAAATATATACCGCTTGATAATCTTTTTCCGTCCACTTCTAATTGATATCTGCCCCTATTAAACTCTCGATTTGCAATCGTCTCAACTTCATTACCAAGAACATCATATAGTTTAATTAAAACGACTCCATTAACAGGTATTTCAAAATTTATTTTTGTCTTTGAATTGAATGGATTAGGATAGTTTTGACTTAAATAATAAAATTCAGGGAATTCAATTTTTCTTTCAATAATAGTATTACCCACGAGTTGATTATAAGGGAGGGACCGTAAATTACGAGCATCAGTCCTAAGTTCTTTTATACTATCAAATCTATCGTTACCTATTGCTGCAACTAATGAAAACATACACCATTGTGTATCATTAGGCGCAAGATTAAACGGACCTGAAAACATTATGAATCCTCCCTCACCACCAATACTATAATAGGGATATATCCAACCTTCATCGGTTGCTGGATTTCCACTAAATGAATAACGAGTACTTTTACCCGTGGTATAATCAATTAGTGGTTTCCCCTCGGAGTCATTTCCTAATGCAAAATTCCAGAGATCTTCTGCTGATGATGGTTGCGACAATAATTTACTATCTCCATCAGATAATCCACGGAATGAGTATAACCCAAGATTTCTAGAGTTGACCTTTCTAGATCCTTTAAAGTAAGCGCTATCATTTGGAGACGGAACCGATGGACCATAAAGTAAAACATTTCCTACCGCAGCAGGGAATGATTTCAAATATAGACTTGAATCTACGCCTGAATAACAGTATCCTAAGTTATTAATTGTATCAACAGCTGGAAAATTTCTAAATATTTCGAAAAAGTCTAGATCTGTCCATATTCCAACAAAAACTGAATCATAAGTATTAATACCTTTATTAATAATTGTATATTCAAAGAATACAGAATTAGATAAAGGATAGTTAGGATCTTTGTTGTCGGTTGCATAAGTCAATTGATGAATTTCAATCGGACAAATACCATTTGAATATGAATAACGTCTCAAAGGTGAATTTGGGTCAGCAAGATTATAAACATTCCATAGTGACTGAATACCATATAATATTGGGTTTCCTGTTTCATTAACTGGAGCTCCTAATTTAGCTGGCCATTCAAGAACATCCCTATCACTGTCTTTGGATTCACTAGTAATTTTATATATACGATATAGAGCACTATCATTCAGTTCAGTTACTTGTACAGCAGGTTTTAAATCTATCACAGGACCTGGGGAAAAAGTTGATGTCCATTGATTTAATCCATAAGCTAGTGAATTATTATATTTACCAATAATTACAAAGCCCTGATCATAGACAAAACTTTCCCTTTCACCATTAATTAGCCAAAAACTTGAGTTAGTTAAACTCGAAATCAATCCACCAGTATTTCCTATGCTTAAACTAATAAGATTTGAATTAATCAATTCTTGATCAAAAAGATCGTTATATGATACTTGTGATCGTAAAGCCGAGGCAATTAAAAGAAACCAAAAAAATTTTAAAAATATTCTACTCATGCATTAATCTCCGAATCTAGTTATTATCAAGTGGGTAGATGCTCCTGAATATTTCTCCATTCTCAAAAAGCAGATACAACTTTGTGTCAGAACCTAAAAACCCATCTAAAATTAATTTTTCAGGTAGCCCTTCATTGAAAATAACTTTTTTCCAATCAAAATTCTCCTTCCACAATTTCCAAATAATATCTGATCTATTACCTGAAACAAAAACAACATTTTGATCAAGTGAAAAAATCAAATTTGCATCAGGAATGGAAGCAATTCCTAACCAAGTCTCTCCGAAATCTTCTGATAATTTTATTGTGATGGAATCGGTGATTGATGGTAAGCATGAAATATAGAGTTTACCTGAAGAATCAGCGATTAAATTTTTAACTCCCGTATAACCAATTGCTCTTTTAATTATTTTCCAAGTTTCCCCCCTATTCATACTGTGAAAAATTGACCCATTTAAAATAAAGGCAAATAAATAGTTGTTTAATTCTATAACTAACTCTGGAGAATCATATTTTAAAGAGGTTGAAGCCCAACTCTCACCAAAATTTGTAGACATTAACAGCCCGTCTTCGTATGTGGAATAAAAAAGAGTTCCATTATAACCTGCACAAAACGAGGTTGGGATTTCAGTACTTGGTAATTCGTTTGACCAAGAATGCCAAGTTTCACCCTGATCAGAAGACATTTCTATTTTATTTGTTATAATAAATATGTTTCCCATCTTATCAAGACAGAACTTTCTTACTACCTTTGAGGTAAATAAAGACCAAGTTCGGCATGAGTCTGTTGAGATAAAAAGCTGATTATTGTTAGCTAAAGCTAAAATTTTAAAATTATTAAGCGAAGAAATTTGTAATATTTGAGGTGACAAGTTTGATCTATACTCCCATATTGATTGACCCCTCATGGGAGAAAGAAAATTAACAAGACACAGGAGTATCAACAATCTATATTGCATAAAGTTAAAACACATCAATTTCTAAATGAAATTAATATTACCAAAACGCTTTATTAGTATATTGTATTTAATTGATTAAATCAATATTTAATATTTTACTAAATGATTCTTGCGTTGTATTACTTTGAATAATAAAGAATTATCTAAATACAGTTTAACTGAATATTTTATTTTACTTGATCTCATTTAATTATTTATTTAAGAAACTTTTCGAAAATTGAGAAAGAAATGCTTTGATTACACCATAAAACGAATACATCATTTCTATAACATTTTATCATTTTTTATAAAACAGATAAATTGAAGATTAGAAAAAATTAAATTAAGTTGAGTTTAAAAAAAATGGATTAGGGTGATATATTGAATCTTACCGACGGTATTCTCTGGTACGTAGTATTTTTATTCTCAACAGTATTTCACGAAGCTGCACATGCTTTTACCGCTCACAAATTGGGTGATAGTACAGCGCATTCAATCGGACAGGTAAGTTTAAATCCTGTTCCGCATATAAAACGTGAACCATTTGGAACAGTTATAGTTCCCATACTTTCTTTTGCTGCTGGCGGCTGGATGATTGGTTGGGCAAGTACTCCGTACAATCCGCAATGGGCGCACAACTATCCTAAAAAAGCTGCTGCTATGGCTGCTGCGGGACCGATCTCAAATTTTATTTTATTATTAATATCTGTTGCACTTATTCATTTAGGCATTGTGCTCGGAATATTTTTTCAACCCGATAGCATTACAATTTCCGGAATTGTTTCTGGTGTAAATGCTGGCTGGACAGAAATACTGGCAAAGATTATAAGTGTTATGTTCTCACAAAACCTTATACTTTTTGTTTTTAACCTTATTCCTTTTCCTCCATTAGATGGAAGCGCGGTTGCACCAATGTACTTAAGTGAAGAAACAGGAAGAAAATATATTGCCTTTATTCGCAATCCCGTATTTTCAATTGCCGGCATATTCATAGCCTGGACGGTATTTGATTTGATTTTTCTAAAAATTCATTTGATTGCTATTAATCTTCTCTATCCGGGAAGTAATTATCATTAGACTTTAACTGAAGTTATGTATTTATGCAAGGACAGTTTTCTAAATATTTTGAAAATGAGATGATTTTAAAGAAGGTTTAATATATTTATGCACCTGCACACATTAATAAATTCTTTAACTAATAATTCAGTGTAGTATAAGTAATAGTGAGGCAACTAAATAACTATGTATAATTTCCATACATATGATAACACAATCTATAATAGACTTGTAAAGAAGTATAGTGAAACAAAAGCGCCTTATTATGA
Source organism: uncultured Ignavibacteriaceae bacterium (assembly GCA_963714775.1). Lineage (GTDB taxonomy): Bacteria > Bacteroidota > Ignavibacteria > Ignavibacteriales > Ignavibacteriaceae > IGN3. The sequence continues at coordinate 143,648 of CAVQQN010000046.1, read as the reverse complement.
AATTATAAAAAAAGTTGAGGACGAAAGGCATAATTATCTAAACAGTTCTAAAACTTATATTTATTTATTGTTCGTTAAAAAATATCAATTCACTCTATATGCCATATTTCTGTTCTCATTAGAAATCATTTTCCCTTCATTTATTCTAGCTGCTGTATATTTATTTATCTTTTATTCTACCTATAAAAAGATACAAAAAGTAATTCCAGAGTATGAAAATAAAATATTGTCAAAAGTTGGTAAGAAATGGATAGATTTAAAAAATTCTGAAAAATATTCATTTGATAAAATTGAAGAATTAAATGAAGCAATATCAATAGAGTATGATAGCATTTGTGAAAATTTATCGTATCGCCCCCCAGATTGGGCGATTAGAAGAAAAAAAATATTAATAAGAGATAATTATACTTGCACTGAATGTGGATGGCCAAATGGTTTCAAAAGAAGAGCACGTGAATTACATATACATCATATCGAACCCATTTCCAGAGGTGGTGATAATTCTTTAGAAAATCTAACAACTTTGTGTAATGTATGCCACAAAAAGGTAGACAAATTACATCATGGTGTTAGAAACAGTAGAAGAAAACCAAAAAATAAATGAAGTATGTTTTATACAAGTAAAAAATTAATGGAAGATACATTAAGATATTATTTTAGTGCAATGTTTCAAGGGTTTGCTGCAATTATAACACTTGGGGCAATGTATTTCATTTATTTCTTTGACAAGATTGAATTGAAGAAAGACAAGATTATTGACAAATTAAAACCGTATGCCGAAGTTGAAACTGCAAATAGAGATTTTACTATTCGTAATGGAATTATTGAATGCGTAAAACAAAAAGTTCTTCCACTAAAGAAGGATGTTCCCCAATACGATACTGCCAGATATTTGGTAAACAAATATGATGCATTAATTGAGAGTGAGAATAATATAAAAAAATATTTGGCCATTATGCTAAAAAAGACGATTACAATATTAATCTTATCACTTAGTAGCTTGTTCATTATTGGATATAGCGACTACTTAAATTATTTTTTAATATTTGTCGGCATTGTTTCACTTGTTTTATCAATAAAAATATTATTGTTAATAAAAAGTATTATTACTGATATAATGACCTCTAAATAGTTACCTAACAAGTGTCGCAAGCCCGAAAGCGTTTTCAAATTTGGCATATGTTCAGTTTAAATGTTTGTTCTTCAGTTTTGGCTTTGTTGTTCGGTGTAGTTTGTAAATAAAAGTTTGTTCTAATTAAAAAGCTATTTAATAAATTTGGCTTTGCTGTTCTAGACTTCGGCACAACGGCGTTAGGTTGATATAAATAAGTATGACTGAAACAGAACTGATTTCCTTAAAAAAGTATATATCTCAAATTAACTTAAGTTCAGAAGAAGCTTATGATATCCTATTCGAAGCATTTACACAAAGATTTGCTATGTCTATGATGTGGGTTCCAATAAAAAAAGAAAGCAATGTTTTTCGGAGTCGTAACAATAATTGTAATGAAAACTTTTGTCAGTTTAGTGATTTATCATATCCGCAAGCTAAAGATGTAAAAACGTATTCAAGAGCAAATAAACCTGGTCAACAAGTTTTTTATGCTTCAGATAATTATGCAACTAATTTAACTGAACTTCTGCCCTTTTGGTCAAAGGATATCCCTATAGGTGAATCATTCTCGGTGACCACGGGTATTTGGGGTTTTACTAAAAGTATAATAGTTTCAGTGATTCCTGATATTTCAAATGAACGGATGATGCCTTTCATAGAAAAAATATCAGAATTGAGTCAAGAATCTATTATTAAAGATTATTGGAGCTATATTAATTCATTTTTTAAGGCTCAAGGATTCTATGAACCTAGTGTTTATAAATTTACAAGTGCTTTTTGTAATGCATTAATTCATAATTTAAGACTAAGCGGAATTCATGTTGATGGTGTTTTATATACAAGTGTTCAAGACACTTCTGGTTGGAATATAGCAATAACACCAGAAGCGGTTGATAGTAACTTATTCTTAAAAGATGTTATAAAGCATTTTATAAAAAAGAATGGCTTTAAAAATGGTAAACCTGTATATGATAATTTTAGCGGTGCAATTAATTCTAAAAAACTCGATACATCTTTAAATAAAATTATTTGGGTATAATCCTAAAACTTTTTGTTTAATAAATCAGAATAATCGACCTAACCCCACTTCAACAGCCATTCTTGTTCGGTGAATTTTCCTTGCTATCCCCAACCATTTGGTGACAGAACTTTTTATATCTTTCCTCATTTCTTCTTAACTTTGCATTAAAAAAGAGGCACAATTGAACATTAAAGACTCAACATTCCTTGTTACCGGCGGCAGTGCAGGAATTGGGAAAGCAACTGCAAAACTATTTGTAGAAAAAGGCGGCAAGGTTGCAATCACAGGCAGAGATAAATCCAAGCTTGAAAAAGTTGCAAAAGAAATTGGTGCATTTCCAATCCACGCAGATGTTGCTGTGGAAACAGATGTACACAAAACTTATGAACTGTTCCTAAAAGAATTTGGTAAGCTTGATTGCCTGATTAACAATGCAGGAATTGGCGATAGCTGGAATGAATTAACAGAACTTGATCTGAAGGCATTCCATCGGGTATATGATGTAAATGTTTTTGGGGCTGCGCTTATGGCAAGTGAAGCGGCTAAATTTTTTAAGAAACAAAAATCAGGTAACATAATAAACATAGCATCAACGGCTGGTACAAAAGGTTTTGCAAACGGAACTGTTTATGCTTCATCAAAATTTGCTTTGCGCGGAATGACACAATGCTGGCAGGCTGAGTTAAGAAAATATAATGTTCGTGTTATTCTCGTTAATCCAAGTGAAGTTACAACTGCATTTGGTGATAATGAACGAAAAGAAAAACCTGAAGTAAAAAATAGATTACGTCCTTTGGAAATTGCACACACAATAATTTCAACTTTAGAAATGGATGATAGTGGTTTTATTCCCGAAGTCACTGTTTGGGCAACAAATCCGTTTTAACTCAGTGAACCTCTCTGCTCTTAGTGTCTTAGTGGTGGAAAAATAATTTACCACTAAGACACTTAGTACACTAAAAGCACTTAGAAAGAAAATTTATGGAAGAAAATAACAAAGTTTCCAAATGGCTTACGATTGCGAGAGAAATTCAACAGCTTTCACAAACTGGTGCTGCATTTGCGGTTACTGATTACGAAAAAAATCGATACAAAAGATTAACCGAAATAACCGCTGAGATTATTGAAAATCACACAACACTTGAAAAAGAATCTGTAAAAAAAGTTTTGATGGAACAGCCCGGCTATGCAACTCCTAAAATTGATGTTCGTGCTGCTGTAATTAAAGATGGAAAAATTTTACTTGTGCAGGAATCAACAGACAATTGCTGGGCAATGCCCGGCGGATGGGCTGATGTTGGTGATATTCCTTCTGAAGTTGCGATACGGGAAACAAGAGAAGAAAGTGGATTTGATGTAAAACCAATTAAAGTTATTGGAGTTTTTGATGCAAACAGAGTTGGCGGCAAGTTAGAATTCTTTCATGCTTTTAAAATTGTTTTTCTTTGCGAACTTATTGGAGGTGAAGCCACACCAAGTGATGAAACTTTAGATGTTACAATTTTTTGACTTCAATAGTCTTCCGGCATTATCTTTAAATCGAACAAATGAAAAACATTTGAACGAAATTAAACTTCATTTAAAAAACCCCAATAGACAAACTTATTTTGATTGAATTATGAGTTCAAGCAGAGATTTAGTTTACAATTGCGCATTCTGAAATAAGAGCAGGTCAGGAAGCAAAAGAAAACGGTAATCTTGGCCAGGCACGGGTCTGTGCTCGTCGAGGCTGCGGATTTGCCATTGACTACTGGCTTGCGTATTTCATCCGAATAAAAATTGTGGTGCCTCAGCCATAAGTGTATTGGCAAAACTTCAGGAAGATCACACAATACCAAAAGAGATTCGCAACGCTGCGGAAAGATTAACAAAAAAAGTAGATCAAAATTTTGAAACAGGAATTGCAGAAGATCCGCTTAAAGATGGTGAAACGATAATTGAATATTTTCTTGATGCAAAGAACTTAAAGTAGTAGTTAATTTCTGGATGGAGAAGCTTTTTTTCTTTTACTGGAATCGTTGTTGCCATTATCTTCTATATTCTCTTTATCATCTGGATAGTATTTGTAATCGATTTTCATTTTATCAGAATCAAGATCATCAATATACCACATACTTAAGTCATTCATTTCGGGATCGATATCTCCTATGTTCCAACCAGTGTACGTAGTTTCAACAAAATAATAATTTTTTCCTCTTTGCGATTTATAGTTACCGCGTGCATTAGTAGCTATACCAAGCATAGCATGTTTATATTGGAAACTCCAGAACATTACACAGTCCACTCCGGCTTTTTCTAATATGATGTATAGTAATAGAGCTTTAGTATCGCAGTCTCCAAATTTTGTAGCAAGGGTGCCAAGTGGAGGCAGCAGATCCAGTTCCCCGCCCGGCCTTTGATATTTAATATTTTGAACGAACGAAATAATAAAATATATCTTATCACGGCTATTCATTTTTTCAATTCTAAAAACCTCATCAAATCCTTTTAAAATTATATCAAACTTGTCATATGCCTGCCAGTAAATTCGTTTATAGATTTCGTGCCAGATAAGCTTTGTGTAATAATGTTTATCGCGTTTATATTTTAGATCAACATTTAAATCGGGTACACTTAGCTTTGCAAGTTGATCTAGATAAGCCAAAGCTTTTTGCACTTCTGTCTCTAATAATTGAAAAGATAATTTATAATTTCTTCTGCCGAGAGATGATGAAGTGAATTTCCATTTAAAATCTGAAGTGATAATGGGTTGATTGCTTAAGGTATCCACTTTGAAAGTATAATCACCGTTTGTTTCTTCAAACCCATCAAAACTAAAATTAAGATCTGAAATAAAATCTATTATGATAATTGCGAATAATATTATTACAATAATTCCGGAGCATCCAACACTTGAAGCACATCCCTTTTTCATTACTATTTATAATCCAATATCTTTTAAATATACAGATGGAAACGGTATCAAAGCATCAAGTATTGATTTAATACCTTGCTGCATTAGTAATGAAATTGAGATTATAACTACACCAAACACAATGCTTACAGCAATATTATTATTTTTTATCTCACCAAGTTCATCAAGATCTTTTGTAAGATGAGTGTATAAATTTATGGCAAGATAAATTGAAATGTAGGAGATCAATCCGGCAAGAATTATTTGAATTATCATTATTCCCGCCAGTCTGAAGAAATGAACCCAAAGTTGCATCAGGATTTCTTAGTGCCATACTAAAAACTGTGATTGCAGGTTCAATTGCATTCTTGACCATTATAACTAACGCAAGAATTATTGAAGCATTAAGAATTGCCACAGCTATATTATTTTTCTTTAGTTCCTCAATTTCATTAATTGATTTGATTCTTTTGTGGAAGAACCTGAATCCAGCATAAATGAAGATAACGCCAATCATTAAAGAAAGGAATAATTGCAAAACTCCCGACACTAAAAGTGATAAATCCATAAAAATCTCTTTTTGTTTTCTACAAATTAATAATAATTGTTAAAAAAATTTATTGTGTTTGAGTTAATTCGTAAATTAAAATAGTAAATCAATAACAAATCTTATTTATGATGAATTTACCCAAAGTACTAATTGTACATTTAATTTTTATATTCATATTCCCTGCTTGTTCAGGTACATTGCAACTGGCGGAATACGATTCTGCTTTAAATGCATACAAAGAGGGGAAATATCAAACCGCAATTACTTTTATTGATAGAGCTATTGAAATAAATAAAAACGAGCCGGACTTTTATGTATTAAGAGCTAAGGCTAATTATAAAATTGGCAGTAAAAATTTAGCAATGGATGACTTAAATAAATCCATTGAGCTTGCAGATAATTTTGCAGCGTTTCACTTGCGAGGTAAATTATTTCTGGAAGCTAATCAACTTGATAAAGCCAAAGAAGATTTACGCAATGCATATAATATAAATTCACAATGCGCGGATTTACTTTTTGATCTGGGTTATCTGGAATATTTGAATGGAGAAAATCAGCTTGCTTTAGATTATTACACAAAAGCCTCGCAATATGATTCTCGAAATCCTGCAACATATGTAAACATCGGTAACCTTTATGCGATGATGGGTGACAGTAAAACAGCAATTGATAATTATTCCAAAGCCCTTGTTTTAGATACAACTGATGGGATTGCATATTATAATCGGGCAAATGAAAAAATGCTTCTCGGTGATTTTACCGGTGCTATTGAAGATTATGATAATTCGTTGCTTATGGATTCATTAAACATCACTACACTTTTTGTTCTTGCGGAAGCAAAAGTTATGCTAAATGATATTGAAGGTGCTTACAATAATTATTCTAAGATTATTCAGATCGATTCTACTTCCGCAAAAGCTTATTACTTACTTGGAACCAGCGAAATTGCTCTGGAAGAATTTGATAAAGCCTGCAAGGATTTTAAGAAAGCAGGTGAGCTTGGTTACTTTGATGCTTATGAAATGATAAAAAAACATTGTGATTCAAAGAAGAAAACACAAATCAAAAAAACACAAAAGAAAAAAGTGAAAAAAAACCAAAACCCAAATGGTATTTGATTTATTAATTATTAAGTCTTTTTATTTCCCAAGTAGTTTAAAACAAAAAAGGGAGCTTATCGCTCCCTTAAAAAAGTTTAGAAATAATTATCTTCCAACTTTATCTAAATGTTCTTTCTTAGCCATTAATTGTTCTTTTGTTTCTACTCTGTCCGTGATCCACAATAATTGCTTCAGTAGGACAAGCAGGAATACATTGTGGTTCATCGTAAAAGCCGACACATTCCGTACATTTATCTGGTGCGATATATGTATGATCTGAGTTAAGAGCATCGTATTGATTCACCACCAAGAATCCAAGGATCTCCTGCGCCGTAAATTGCATTATTCGGGCATTCAACTTCGCAGGCGTTGCAAGAAATACATTCATCAGTAATTAAGAACTGCCATATAAGATTCCCTTATATTTTTTTGATTAATGAAATTATTTGTCGATTGAAAAATAATAAAATTGTCTGAATTAAAAGAATAATTATTAAATTTTCATTTGGATTTCGATTACTGGAATTTCATTAATTTTTAGTATTTCTGTAATATTTCTGAAACGGGGCAGCCAGGGAAGATAAACTCCAACAACTTTTACTTTATATACACCACCCGGAAAAATTTTTTCATTCAATTCCGCTGCATTTTCTTTGTTTTGATAATAATTATCCGAGTTATAAAAAACCTCGTCTTGAGTAAAAACAAAGTATTTCCCTGGTTCTTTCACCAAATTGTGCCTTATTTATAACACTAATTGTAATAGTCTCTTCGGTAATGTAGGGTTCAAAAAACAAGATAACCGAATAAAATAACCAAGAGCACAATTACAACCCCAACTCATTGCTGATAATCGGAAAAATCCTTCACTTAGCATCATTTAGTTATTGCTCCTTTCAAAAATAATCTATCATAAACATTATATTAAGACAATTATATTAAAGGAATATGATAAAGAATACCCCCTATTATATAAACATTATATTATTATGAAATCAAGCTTCAAAAATTGTGCAAACATAATATTGTTTCTATTCTTATCATTACCTCATTACAAATGTAATACTAACAGGCAAGAATCTCCAATCCCGGAAAATCTTTTACTGCAAAAAATGACGCCTATTAAAATACCTGAACCTTCTGGGTTGGCATTTTCACATGATAGTAGTTTTTTTTGGTCCGTCAGTGACAGCAATAGTAAAGTTTACAAATTGGATAAACAAGGTAATATTATTAAAACCTTTATGGTAACGGGAGAAGATCTTGAAGGAATAGCAGTAATTGATTCCGTTCACCTTGCTGTTATACTTGAAAAAACAAGAGAGGTTGTTGTACTTGATACTTTTGGAAAGGGAATTAAAAGGGAAAAATTAAATCTTAATGGAAAACAAAACGAAGGAATTGAAGGGATTTGTTTTGATGTATATTCACATGACTTTTATTTCGTTAAAGAAAAGAATCCCGGTTTATTGATAAAAACGGATAGCAGTTTTACGGAATTGTTTAGGAAAAAAATAAAGCTTGCTAAGGACTATTCAGATATTTACTTTGCTAAAGAAGACAGCTCGCTTTGGATTTTAAGTGATGAATCAAAGATGATTATTAAGACTGATAAAAATGGTAATAAGCTTAAATCATATTCAATTAAAGTTGAGCAGCCCGAGGGATTGGTTGTAGATTATAAAAACAAAAAAGTTTACGTTGTTTCAGATAAAAAAAATGAGTTATACGAATTTATTCTTCCTTGAAAAGGATTAGATCCCCTTTGCATCGCCCTTAATCATTTGCCAGATTGTCATTAGAATAATTTGCATATCAAGCTTGAATGACCAGTTCTCGATGTACCATAGATCAAACTCTAATCTTTTTTGTAATCTTTTTTTGTTTTCTGCTTCGTCTTCTATATCTCCTCTTAAGCCGTGTATCTGGGCCCAGCCAGTAATGCCAGGCCGAACATTATATCGCAACTTTATTTCTTCAAATATTTTTTGATATTGTTGATCAAACATTGAGCATGCGGACGCGGCCCAACAACGGACATATCGCCTAAAAGAACATTAATAAATTGCGGAATTTCATCAATATTGGTTTTTCTCAAAAACTTTCCCGTTCCCGTTATTCTAGGATCGTTTGTAACTACCGGTTTAAATTTAAATTGTGTTGTATTTCCTGTGTGTGCCAATGTTCGAAACTTAATACACTTGAATCTTTTATTCTTTGCGCCCGTTCTTTCCTGTATAAAAAACACCGGTCCGCTTGAAGAGAGCTTTATTAAAACGGCTATGATAGGATAGAGCCAGGAGAAAATAATAATTAAAAACAAAAACGAAAAGAAAATATCAAAAGCTCTTTTAATGAAACGCCAGTTAACTTCATTTAGGGGTTCATCACGGGCAGTAATTATTGGCAGTTTTCCGATTGTACTGACTTGAAATCTATCTGCGAGAAAGCGAAAATAATCCGGAATGATATGAACACTAACAGCGTTAATATTACAGATTCTAATGAGCTCGTCTAAGTTTTCTGATGAATCTTGCGGAAGTGCAATTACAACTTCATCAATCTTATTCTTATTTAATATTGAATCAATATCTTCTATTTTGCCAACAATCGTTTGTCCTTCTGTGCTGTTATCATTAGTAACATAGCCAATAAACTTATATCCGAATTCGGGATTAGACGAAATGGTCTTTTCAAAATTTCTCGCTGTTTCGCCGCTTCCAACAATCAGGAGATTTCTAATGCCTTTTCCTTTTTTTCGAAGCGATTTTAAAATCTTTTTGAAAAAAATTGTTCGAAGGCTTATAAGGGCAATAAGAAGAAAAGCATAAAAAAGTATGAAATTTCTTGTAAACAGATCTTCTTTTACGAGAAAGATAAATAGTACGGCGAGGACTGTTTGGAAAACTACATTCTTAAGAATATTTGTAAATTGATATGCAAATGGTCTTGAATAAAATTCATCATAAAAATCAATGCTATTTGAATAGAAAAACCAAAGGATGTTTGCCAACAAAAGCAAAACAAACATTTGTGTCCGGAGTAGAAGTATTTCAAAGGATTGTGCAAAAACTGCCGAAAGAAAAAATGCTACATTAAGAAGCAACAAGTCGCTAATCAACCGGTAAGTGTATATAGATTTTTTATTTACAATCATATTTAACCAAAAAATTCTTTTACTTTATTATTAACATAGTCGGCTATTTTGTTTTCAAACACTTTTCTGCTGAACAATTCCGAATGCTGACGAATTGTTTGTTTATTGAACTTATTTTCATCTAACTCAAATTTCTTTACGGCCGTTATTAAAGAGTTAACGTTTTGTTCTTCAAACAATATCCCTGTTTTATTATCTATAACCGTTTCAGATGCGCCGCCTTTCCCGAATGCAATTACTGGTGTACCGCAAGCCATTGCTTCTACAATTACAATTCCAAAATCCTCTTCGGCTGTAAATATAAATGCTTTGGCTCTCATCATTTTATCTTTAAGCACTTCAAATGGCTGATGACCAATTATTTCTATGTTTGCCTTTGCTATACTTTTAATTTTATTCATTTCGGGACCATCACCGATTACAACCAATTTTTTATCTGGCATTTGATTGAAGGCTTCAACTGCAAGATCCATTTTTTTATAAGGAACCATTCTCGATGCTATTAAATAAAATTCTCCCTTTTCTCCTATTTCAAAAAGATGAGTGTCAACCGGCGGATAAATTACCGGAGCATCAATATTATAAATGCGTTTTATCCTTTCTCCGATGTACTTTGAAATAGCAACGATATGGTTTGGATTTTTTGCTGATTGTAAATCCCACTTTCGTAAATAATTAATAAAAAGTTTTGCCACCGAACCTTTAAATCCTATTAGATATTCATCAGCACTTTCCCATGCATATCGCATAGGTGAATAACAGTAGCTAATGTGAAGCTGATCTTTCCGGGTTTTCACTCCTTTTGCAACCGCATGCGAACTTGAAATTATAATATCATACTCTGAAAGATCTAATTGTTCAATTGCTTTGGGAAAAAGAGGAAGATAGTATCTGTGTTTTTTTCTTGCGAGTGGAAGATTCTGAATGAAGGAAGTTTTCGCTTGTTTACCCTTAAGAATAACTTTTCTGTGATCATCGTCTAAAAAATCAACCAAAGCAAAAACATCGGCTTCCGGCCAGAGGTTAGTAAATGATTCAACACATCTTTCCGAACCAGCATAATTAACAAACCATTCGTGTACGATTGCGGTTTTCAATGTATCAGTTTTTGTAAATAATTAAGTTGTCAATTTCGTATTTAAGATTTTGACCAAATTTCTGCCAGGTAAATCTTTTTAGATTCTTAAATCCAGCTTCTCTTAATTGAATTATAATATTTTTGTCTTCAATTATTTGTTTCATTGTTCTAAAGATTTCATCAATATTCAATGGATTAAAATATAGAGCTGCATTGCCGCAAACCTCAGGGATAGAACTAAAATTACTAGCAATAACGGGGCATCCACAACTCATAGCCTCCAGTGGTGGCAATCCAAAACCTTCATAAAGTGATGGAAAAACTAAGCATAAAGCATTTGCATAAACAGCTGGAAGTTCATGATCGGAAATGTACCCGGGTACAATTACACCATCTTTTAAATCAATAATTCGTTGATCATTACAAAATTCATCTTGTTTTACACCAATTACAACCAATTTTTGAGTCGGATATTTTCTTATCAAAAGGTTAAATGCTTTTAAAGCCGAAATTAAATTCTTGTGATCTTTTATACTACCGACATACAAAAAATAACTCTGAGGCAAATTATATTTTTGTCCTAATTCTTCAGAATTTTACCTGATTGGCAAGAGATATGATTTCGTCACCATCTATACCACAATGAATTACGTTTATCTCCTTTCCATTTGCGGAGATAAGTCTTGTTATTTCTTTTTGGGAAAAGTAAGAATCAGTTATAACCCTATCAGATTTTTTAATAGCAGCACTGATCATATACCTTGCATAAGATCTTTTTATCAGACGAAATTTTATTTATTTTCACTAAATGATTGACATCATGGATTACCACTAATCTTTTATCTGCTGCAATATTTCTTAACGGAATATTATAATGTGGTGAAATAAAGAGCCTGCTTTCTGGAATATGCCGAGGTAAATTAAGCTGTTCACTAACCGAGTAAATTGGATAATCAGTACTAATAATCGTTACTTTATCATTCCATGAAAAAGATTGAAGAATCTGAGTATTACCTAAAAGGGCAATCTTATAATTCCCAACAAGATTAGGTATCATATTTTTGAGGTATGTGCCAATACCAGAATGATGAATCATCCTCGCATCAATTGTTAAATCAAATTTTCTTCCGTTCAATTTATTAGACATACTTTATCTAAAATGATTTATTTTTGAATAAATTCATTGTTTTATTTTGCACAATTAAATACAGCCAAAAAAATAAGTATTTTAATAATCTATAAAAATATTTTTATTAATTGATGATGAGCAAAATAATACATTTCACATGAAAATTTCGATAATAACTCCAACTTATAATTCTGAAAAAACTATATTGGCTAATGTCCAATCAATATTCAACCAGACTTATAAGGAATTTGAACATATTATTGTTGATAACTTAAGTACAGATAATACTCTTCAAATAATAAAGAACATATATTTAAGTAATAATGTCTCCGATAAATTACGAATAATATGTGAAAAAGATGATGGGATCTCCGATGCATTCAACAAAGGAATAAGTGCTGCAAGTGGACAAATAATTAATATTCTTAATAGCGATGATCACTATGCTTCTCCAAGTGTCTTTAGCGAAGTGGTTAAAGTATTTGATGATGATAATATTTTAATTACACATGGAGATATTTTTTTTGATGATCCTATTTACGGTTCAAATATCAGAAAACCATTACTTTGCCCATTGACAGCAGCTATGCCTTATAATCATCCTACGATGTTTATTAGAAAATCAGTTTATAAAAAATACGGTTTATTCGATACATCCTTCCGATATGCAATGGATTTTGAGTTTATCTGTAAACTGAGTCAAAATATCCATGATATGAACAGTAAAAGCTCCTACCTGAACGGGTTTCCTATAGTCAATATGAGGGCAGGTGGCGCTTCATGGAAGAATGAACTCGCTTCATTAAGAGAGACAAAAAAAGCTTTAAAGTGTTATGGATTTTGGAATCTCTCGGCGAGGAAAAACTATGCTTTCAGAAAATTGAGAATTAAGTTGAAAGCCATTTTCTCAGCGTTCGGGATGGAAAAGATCGTAGCGTTTTGGCGAAAATGGAAATGGGGAAAATCAGCATGAATAATTTTCAGGAAATTTGTAAAAACTTTCCGAACTTGGATAATATAATATTCATTTCTGAAAGCAATTTAGATTCTTCACGAAAAACTTTTTTATATAATAATTTTATAATCAAGGCACACAAAAAAAATGAAGACCGCACACAACATATGCGCCAGAATAGTCTTCAGCGGGAATATGAATTACTTAAAGAATGTAACGAGATTGATGGGATTCCAAAAACATTTTATTATTGTTCTAATGATGACTATGATCTTCTATTTATCAGCTATCAGCATGGAATACAGCTTGTAAATCTAAAAATATCATTTGTACAGTTACTCAAGATCTTGAAGGGACTTTCCTTAATTCTATTTAAACTTTCAAAGTGCGGGATTTCGCACAACGACATCGTTCCAGAAAATATTCTTGTCACAAATGATTTTAAAGTATCGTTAATTGATTTTGATCAAGGAACGAAAGTAAAACCAATTAAAGCCTTCGTAAGGCAATTTTTAGGAATTAAGATTGGAGAATCAAAATTGAATTATTCAATGATTACAATAATTAAAGACTACTTGAGAAAAAAATTTCCCAAAATAGTATACCAAATAAAAAGACTATCTGGTAAAGAATTTCCTATAATTGAAAGACTACCAGATTTAAATGAGAACGCCGATCCAAAGTTGAAAAAACTATTGCGGGCATGGAAACTGGCACAAAGTTCTAATGCAAGTTCACCGGGAATACCAATTGCATACTATTCACTGGAATTTAACGGAATACATTTTCCCGGAGAGAGACCATGGATTAAGCGATGGGATGAATTAAAAAATATTTCAGATTATTCCGGCAAAACCATTATAGAGCTCGGCTGTAATATGGGATTGCTTTCAGCTTTTTTAATAAATGAGGCAGGTGCTCAAAAATGCATCGGCGTTGATCACGATGAGAAGATTTTAGAATCTGCTAAATTAATCAACGAAGTTTATAATGCTAGCCCCATATTTCGTAAAGTTGATTTTGATTCAATGAGCAATTGGGAGAATGAACTACTATTATTTAATGCAGATATTATTTTTGCACTTAATGTTTTAAACTGGGTGAGGGATAAAGATAGGTTTTTGAATTTTTTATCCGCATTTAACGAAGTGATTTTTGAAGGTCATGATTTGCCGGAGAATGAAAAAAATAATTTTAAACGCCTTGGTTTCACTTCAATAGAAGAAATCGGATACAGTGAAAGAGAAAGAATTATTTTAAGATGCAGGAAATGATTTTGTGATAGATACCAATGACAAAGAAAATAATTCAAATCAGATTAAGCATGATCTGAAATTATCGGTTCTTACCGGACCAGCTACGTTTGTAATTCCTGTCATATCCTATTTCTTTTTATATCCCATCATATTGTCCCGTTCAAGCCTGGAAGTTCTAGGAATATGGTCTTTATATGTAACCACGGCTTCATTTTTTACCGTGGCTGATTTAGGCTTCAGTCAGCATTTTATTCGTGAATCAGGAAAAGATCGGGATAAAAATATTTTAAGTGCTCTTAAAATTGAATTGGTTTCCGCCAATAGATTCTATCTCTTACTTGGTTTGATGGGTGTAATTTGCATTTCGATTTTCAGAAATAGCCTGTTTGGTTCTGTTGAAAATATTTATCCATTAAATAGTTTATATAATTCAGCGCTTATATTAATTATCAGCACTATATTACTTTTAATATCATCACTTGATGCTGCTATTCTTTCTTCTCGCGCCGATAATTATTATGTAAGACTCGTAAAAAGTATTTCGCCAATATTTACTTACAGCTTTGCAATCATCGGTGCTCTAATAAAATTACCAATTGAAGGATTCGCTATAGGTTCGCTTATTTCTAACTTGTTTCTTGTTTGGGTTTATCGAAAGAGAATTAACAATAAACACGGTGAGTGGTATGAACTGAAAATTAAATTATCAGTAAAGCAGACATTTAAATCTCTAAAGACTCTCACTCAAAGAGGATGGAAATTATATAGTGTTTCAGTAGGATTGATAATCAGGCAACCGATATTGCGATACGTAATTGCATTTGGTTTGGGTATTCCTGCGGCTGGAATATTTGATATTGCAATGCGTATTACATCCACATCAAGAGATGTTGTATCTTCCGGTTTCGGATCATTATATCCATCAATTGCATATTTCTTTAGGATTAATGAAAAAACTAGAATTCTTGAAATTATTAGAAAGTCGCTAATGATCCTGATGCCAATCGGTTTTATTACAACAGCGGTTCTAATTTATAATGCTGATTTTATTTTTCGCTTTTGGCTTCATGAAGTACCACCCGGTAGTGTTTTTGCAACGGGCATACTAGCTGTTTGGCAATTAATGACAATAATGAATATCCCTTTTTGGTTTTTGCTCCAGGCAACACATAATGAAGAAATTGCTGCCGTTGCAATTTGGTCACATACAATTTTTATTATACTTCTGATTCCTTTATATATATTAAAGATAAATTTTTCTATAGATCAGCTTTTGATATATTGGACAATAACGGCCCTATTTACCCAGATTCTGATATATGTTTTTGTTGAAAAAGAACTATCATTGTTTTGGGAAGTGTTTAAAGATTCAACACTTATCAAAATATTAATCTTTAGCGTAACATACTTTTGTATTCAAATTGTTACACAGACATTTTTTCACGGAGGTTTTATAAATTCAGAATTATTAAGCCTGGGTTTAATCGTTTTATTTCTTATAACGTTATTTCCTTTGTTCTTACCGCTGATAAAAAAACATCTGGCAATGAAAATATCTAAATATTAAAAAGTATTAACGGAACAACTCAATTATCCCTAAAATATAGTTTTTAGATTCAGTAGAAAAGAAAAATTCATCAAAGATTTGAAATTACCAAGTATTAAATATTCGCCATCTGAACTATTTAGTTTTAAGAACTCGTCACGTTCAGAAAAGGCTAAAAAAAATATTATAATACTTTTTATACTGAACATCTTTAATTTCCTTTCAATTATGGCTCTGGTACCAGTCACTATAGATTATCTTGGAAAAGTTGAGTATGGCATTTGGTTAACTCTTGCATCAATTCTTAGCTGGCTAATAAATCTTGATTTTGGAATTGGCAATGGATTAAGAAATAAACTTGCTGAAGCTCTTGCCCTGAACGACAAAAAATTGGCGCAAATATATATAAGTACATCTTATGCTGTTTTTGGATTAGGAATTTCTATTGCCCTGTTATTTTTCTTTTCTGTTCAAGGATTGCTCGACTGGACCACCATACTCCAGGCCCCTCGAGAATACTTTGAATTACTGAATACTCTGGTTTTTTGGGTTATCATTCTATTTCTTGTGCAATTTCTATTAAAACTTATTACTTCAATTATCAATGCTGATCAAAGACCTGCGTTAAAAGGTGGCCTTAGCCTAACCATTAATACTCTTACCTTAATCGCTGTTTTTGTATTATCAAAGTTAGCTACTAAATCCTTTTTTGTTTTTGCGATTATTTCAAGTTCGGTGCCGGTTATTGTTTTTTTTGTTGTATCTGTCTTCTTGTTCTCAGGTCATTACAAACAGATCTCACCATCATTCCGATTCATTAATTTTAAGTATTCAACAGGGTTAGTAAAACTCGGGATGCAATTTTTTATTATTCAAATTTCAAGTTTGATAGTCTATACAACCGATAATATAATTATAACTCAATTATATGGACCGGAATCTGTAGTTACGTATAATATCGCCTATAAATATTTTTATATGGTTCCTTTGGTTTTTAACGTTGTACTTGCTCCATTCTGGTCGGCTTTTACGGATGCGTATGTTAAGCAGGAATTTGACTGGATAAAAAATTCAATAAAAAAATTAATAATAATCTGGGCACTGATTTCAGTTATTGCCATAGGTATGATTTTAATTTCTGACTTTGTCTATGAAATATGGGTTGGGCCTAACATTAAAGTTCCATTTATTCTATCATTTTTTACGGGTCTGTTTGTAATAATTGCAAACTGGAATAATATATTTGTTTACTTCATCAATGGTGTTGGCAAAGTTCGGTTTCAACTTTACTATTCGATTTTTGTTGCAATTCTGAACATTCCTTTATCTATCCTTCTTGCAGAAAATGCCGGGATGGGAATAACGGGAGTGATAGTTTCAACTAATATCTGTTTAATACTTGCATCTGTTTGGGCTCCGCTGCAATACTTAAAAATTATAAATAATAAAGCCAAAGGAATTTGGAATAGGTAAATCGCAGAATTTGTAACTTAATAACAAGCAGAGGCGGCAATAAAAGAATTATTGCAAACACAATTCTCCTGAAAATATTGTAAATTTAACCACACAAAACAACCCTGAGAAAAATATGTTAATCGGAATAATTGCAAATATCACCAAAGAAAATGTTTTTGAAGTTGTTACATCTTTTATATCCAACCTAAAAAAAAATAAACTTGATTATATCCTTACCAAATCCCTCTCTGAAGATAAAGAGAAAATCAAAATTGAACTTTTTGATGATTTTGTAACTGACGATAAAGAGGTTTATGAAAAAGCTGATCTGATAATTTCAATCGGCGGCGATGGAACAATGCTTGCAACAGCTTTTAATGCGCAGTTTTATGATAAGCCTGTGCTTGGCGTTAATCTTGGCAAGCTTGGTTTTCTTGTTGAAGCAAACATTGATCAGATGGACAAGATAATTAAAGAACTTAAAGAAGGTAAGTACAGCATTGAAGAAAGAATGGTTATTAGCGGTGAGGCATTTGGTCACGAAATAGAAAAACTATATGCCATAAATGATATTGTTATTGATAAAGGTGGCTGGCCAAAAATGATTGAGCTTACTGTTTGGGTTGATGGTGAATATGTTACCACCTTTTCTGCAGATGGATTAATTGTTGCCACACCAACCGGGTCAACAGGATATTCAATTTCAGTTGGAGGACCAATTGTTTCACCTAAAGCAGATGTTATTACAATTTCACCAATTTCACCACATAGTTTAACTGTGCGTCCTTTAGTGCTTCCAAGTTTTCAGGAAATATTAATTAAAGCTGATTCACCCTACAAAGAAATTCAGGTTAGCTGTGATGGACAAAGGGTTTTTGATTTTGCACCGCCAACGGAAATTAAAATTTGTAAAAGCGAGCGTTCTCTAAAATTAGTTCATACATCACTAACTACTTATTTTGAAACTTTAAGAAACAAATTGCTTTGGGGAATTGATTTAAGAATTAAAAAAGATTAGAACCTTTGTCGCACTGAACGAAGTCGAAGTGTGATTTGTTTATTGCCACGAGCTTTAAAGGCTGTGTGATAATTCATTTTTTGAAGGTAGCCGCAACCTTCAGGTTGCGATTTTAATTTAATTTCGCAGGCTAAAGCCTGCGGCTACTGTAGTTTTTACATTTTTCACTCAGCCTCTTTAGCTCGTGGTAGAATTAAAGTAGATGAAGTGGCTTTAGCCAAAAAGATTTCAGTTGTTGTTGGACTAAAGTCCAGCGGTTTTTTTTGTAATATAGTCCACGACTTAAAAGTCGTGGCAATAGAAAAGGTTATTTATGTTTAAGAACTTTATCTTATTAATATTTTTGATTACAACCTTCCAAATCTTTGCACAGGATTATAAAATAACCACCGATGAAATAAATGGTGAACCATTAATCCTAGGTTACTGTCCTGCAAGTGCAATGAATGATTCTGTTTTTTTTAATACCTGGACAAACGAATACAACAACTACCAACCAGATTTTGAAACTCTTGATAGCTTAGAAGGAAAACTTGAAAATGTAACTATCAAAATAGTTTTCCGTTCTACGTGCAGCGATAGCAGGGAACAGTTGCCAAGATTATTTAAGATACTAAACGAACTTAACTATAATATAAACTCAATTACACTAATTGGCGTTAACAGGGAAAAGCAAGGTTTATCCAACGAAGCAGAAGGACTTGATATCCAATTAGTTCCAACAATTATTTTTTATAAAGATGGAAAAGAAATTGGAAGAATTGTTGAAACTCCAGTAGAAAGTTTAGAAAAAGATTTATTGAAAATATTAATGTAGGGACACGACACCGTCGTGTCCTGATGGCATCGTATCTTTATTGATTAACATATTGGAGGAGAATATGTACAATCCCAAAATCCACCACAGAAAAAGCATTCGATTAAAAGAATACGATTACACAAATCCCAATTGGTATTATATAACAATTTGCACACACAACAAAGAACATTTATTTGGCAGGATTGTCAACAACAAAATACAATTGAATGAATATGGAATTATTGTAAACGAAGAATGGTTAAAAACAAAAGAGATAAGAAAAAATATTGATTTGGATTATTATATTATTATGCCAAACCACATCCACGGAATAATTATAATTGAATATAATGAAGAAGGGGCGACCCGTTGGGTCGCCCCAAATAATGATTTAATCATCCCAATCGATGCAAAAGCAAACGGGGCAATAAAAAAGGGGGCGAGTCAGCGACTCACCCCTACGATCCAATCAAATTCATTGGGTTCAATTATTGGACAATTCAAATCGGTATGTACAAAAAGAATAAATAAAATTGATGTAATGAATACGAAACCTATCTGGCAAAGAAATTATTATGAACACATTATTCGTAATGATGATGATCTTTATCGAATAAGAAAATACATTGAGCTAAACCCATTAAAATGGCAATTGGACGAATATTATTAATCCATAAATTATTTCGTCGGGACACGACGCTGTCGTGTCCTGATGTTATCGTGTCCTTCTTTATGTTTTAATTGTTGATGTTATATGTTTATTGTTTTAAGTTTCTGATGACATTATACTAAAACTTTGCTATACCTATAATTACATATCCCTTTTCCTCTTTTTCCGGCTCGGGGTACGAGCTATGATTGGTGCTGGATCTTTTAATAAACTAATTAATAATTTTCTATTATTTGTGTATTACTTGGCTGCCTTGTTCTGAGTGGCGGACTAAACTTAACATGGTTAGCTTGTTTCAATAGGAGTAAAATGGAATTAAAAACTAAATTTGGTTTTGTAGCTTTATTAGATGCTTTAGGTACACGGACAGCATTTTTCAGTGCGGTATTTGTGTAATTATAATTGCTGTTTGCAAGACTAAGTTACTCTTTAACGTGGATTGTTCTAAGAAACAGTTTTATAAATAAAAAGTAGTTGCTGTTATTCGGCATTCCTGTTCTGAACTGCCGGATTGAGACAACGCTTTTAATTGCAATTTTTTTTGAAGCTATAAATGAATTTTCCAATAGAAAGGATTATAAACTTAGGTAAAAGAGGTTTAATTAAAATCACCATTTATTTATGATTTTAATTTCGAGTGAACAAATTTTTGTATAACTTTTATTACCCTAATTAAAAAAATCTTTGGGCGTGATTTGAAACAACAAAAAGATCAAAAGAAAAGTATAAATTTCTGGCAAATGTGGAACAATGTTTTAATTGCTTCACTTTCAAAGGGCCAATTCCCGGTAGCTTTATTAGGCTTGATAATTATAGTAATTATTCTGAGACTTCCACCTAATGATTTATCTAAACTAGTAATTGCAATTTTCGATAATATAACAAGTAATTTAATATTTTCATTCTTCATATCTCCAATGTTGGTTTTAGGGTGGTTTTTTCATGTTCGTTGGCAAAGAAAAATGTATATAGATGAGATAAAAAGGATTACTGACGAAAGAAATAATGCTCAACAGCATCTAATTGGGGAAAAAATGACTTCAAGTGAGAAAAAAAGAAAAGATATAAAATGATTACACTTATTTTAATTTTTACATTCTTAGTGCTTTGGCACTTTGTTTATCAATCAATCCTTCTTCCTACTATTAGGTTAAAACTCAGATTTGAATTATTTAAAATTCGAGATAAAATAAGAAATTTAAAGATTTCTTATAACGAGGGATTTCCAGATGAAGCTTTCCGTTTCACTGAATCCTCCATTAACTCATTATTATTGAATTTACATTTTTTAGAGTTCAGCACTCTTTTCGAAGCAAAGCGCATTTTTAACAGTGATAAAAAAGTTGCAGCTCGGATAGAAAAAATTGAGGAATTATTTTCCAATTGTTCAATAGAAGAAATAAATAAAAGCCATTCTGAAATTTCTAATATCTTTATTTTTACACTACTTGCGAATAGTGGAAGTTGGATTATCTTCATTATCCCAGTCGCGCTGATAGCATTAACTTTTAGTGGTATCAAGCGGATAGTTGAGAAGATGGTGTTTTTAAATGATAAAGATTATGATAGGATACTTAACAATAAAGATATTGCTTTAACTTAACATCTTCAAAAAATCTAATTTTTTATAGAAGTGTTATATTCATTTATTATAGCATTTCTTTTATTTTTGACTGTGGTCAACTTTTTACAGGACGAGACAAGACATAAAAAACCCCGATTCTCATCGGGGCTTTTTTTTAATTCTCTATCTCAGTGAGTTCAGGAAGTTTTATCTTCTTCGGCTTAATATCATTATTATCTTGTTGCATTGCAGCTTCTATTTATTTAGTTAAAACTAAGTTTTAATTTTCTAAAATCTACTTTTTCTTTTTTTTGATTGCTTTAGTTTTCTTAACTGTTTTAATTAGATTCTTCTCTTCGCTATCAAGTCTTCGTTTTACTTTTTTAATATCCTCGGCAGGAGGTAAATTTTCAGGCTTAACTCCTCGTTCATTAAGTATTTTTCTAACTGCAAGATTGTTATCTACGTGCTCTTCAGAAATCTGCTTATGTCCTTTTAATCCTTTTTCAACTACATTATGGCTTGTTAATTCAGTTGCAAAATCTTTCGCCTTTATCGTTAATGTTGGGAGAAAATCAGCAAGTGGTCTATCATCTGATATATTAAGTTTCTGCTTCATTAGCTGTGTGGAAATTCCACCGAATAATGCAGCATCACCTTTTGAACGAATTATTGCAAAGCCCTTTTCATCAATACCACGCTCATAAATAATCCCGGATAATTTTTTTTCTGATTGAGTTAGTTTTTCCCTGGCAGAAACACGAGCAACATCCAGGAGTCGTTTTTCAATGATTTCCTGTTTACGTGTTTGCACAGCAAAGTAAGTTTGTGCAAATGCAATCTCAGGTTTAGTCGGATCGCCATTTTGAGCAATTAAATAACAAGCATATCTTGTTAAAGCAATATCATCAATTTTTCTTTCTGCCCCACTTCCAAGTTCAACCATCTTCCCGATATCGGCAAAATGGTCTAAGAGGTTAGCTCCCGCATTTAAGCATGCATCCTTTGCTTTTAAAATAACATTTAAGAAATTATCCCACTTCGAATAACCAAGGATAATTTGCATCTCCCTCGCACTCCAACATTCAACACCTTCATATAAATAACATGCGCTTTCAAACTTTTTGAACAGTTCTTCTATTAATTCTTTTTTCATTTTGATTAGGTTGAAGTTAATTATTCTAAACTTTCAATTGACCTTAACTAAGATAAAACGATATTAATAAAAAAACCCCGACTTTCATCGGGGCTTTCTGTTTAATTTTCTATTTCTTCCAGTTCAGGAAGTTTTATCTTCTTCGGCTTAATATCTTCTTTCTTTCCTTTGCCGTTTCCGTTACCATTACTTTTTTATTCTTGCTTCCAAACCCATTAGGATTATTTGCATCCGCATAATTCTTATAAGTATAAACTTTATGTTGAAAGTTTCTAAGAATAATTCTCTCTTCATCTTTATGTAAAACATAATTAGGTGTTAGCGGAATTTTTCCGCCGCCGCCAGGTGCATCAATTACAAAATGAGGAATTGCAAGTCCGCTTGTATGTCCGCGTAAATTTTCAATAATGTTCAACCCGGTTTCAATAGAAGTTCTAAAATGATTAGCGCCCTTGGTTTCATCAGCCATATAAATATAATATGGGCGCACTCTTATCTTAAGAAGTTTCTGCATCAATTCTTTTACAACTTCAGGATCATCATTAACACCTTTCATAATAACCATCTGGTTGCCCATCGGTATTCCGGCATCAGCCATCATTGTGCATGCTTTAGAACTTTCCGGAGTAATTTCCCACGGATGATTAAAATGTGTGTTGCAGTAAATCGGGTGATACTTCTTTAACATATTAACAAGCTTTGGTGTAATACGCTGTGGAAGTACGCATGGCATTTTAGATCCAATCCTGATTATTTCGATATGTGGAATTGCTCTTATTCTTGCCAGAATCTTTTCAAGCATTGCATCCGTTAACATTAAAGGATCGCCGCCTGAAAGAATAACATCACGGATTTCCGTATGCTCTTCAAGATATTTGAATGCGCTTTCAAGTCCCTTCATCGATATCTTTTCGTAATCGCCCACTTTTCTTTTTCTTGTACAAAAACGGCAATACAATCCGCATTGGCTTGTTACAAGAAATAGTGCGCGATCCGGATAACGATGAGTAATGTTTGGTACAGGACTCATTGCATCTTCCATCAGCGGATCTTCTGCTGCATCAAAATCTTCCAGTTCAGCTTTATCCGGAACACATTGACGCCAGATGGGATCTCCGGGATGGCGAATTAAGCTTAAATAATATGGATTGATACGTGCCTGAAAAAATTCATCAAGTTCTTCCGCCACTTTGCGGTCGATCCCGAATTTTTCAACGAGCTGGTCAACAGTGTGCACACTGTCGCGTACCATTTGCTGCCAAAGTTCCATAACGTTTCCTCAGTGATTCTTATTGTTGAAATACTTTCCAAATACCAGCAGGTCGTCACCTACTGAGTAAAAATCTCTTATCTCAGAAATAATCGTGTACTTATTTCTAAGATAAAAGTTTTGTGTGGATGTATAACTTTCTTTTGAAGAAGTTTCTGCCAGCAGCCATCTGCCGTTATTACTTCTTACAAACTCCTCAGCATGTTCTAAAAGTTGTTTCCCGATTCCTCTTGTGGGAGACTCTGGATCGGAAACAATCCAATAGAGATCATAAACCCCATCAGTTAATGGTCGTTTTCCGGTACAATGATAACCAAAAATCCTGCCATCATTTTCATAAACATATAAATGATAGTCTGTCTGATCAGGATTCATCACCGAAATATTTACAAGTTCCATTGCAACTTTAATTTCTGCTTCATTAAAGTTTGGAATCCTTGTCAGCATATTTTCAATCGTAACTTCGTCAGACGGCTTTATTTTTCGTATCATTATACTTTCGCTGTAATGCAAAACTTGTTATGTTAAATAATAGTTCCGGATATGATTTATCTGATGCTGCGGCTGCTCTTGCAAAACCGGAGTCACTCGATACATCAGGATTTGGATTTATTTCAATCACGTATGGTGTTCCATCGTTATTAGATAATCGAACATCAACACGTGCGTAATCTCTGCATCCCAAAACTTTGTAAGCCTGCTTTGCGATTTCTTCAACCTTCTTTTTAATATTGGAATCAATATTAGCCGGGCAAACTGGTTTTGTATAATTATAATATGTGCTGCCTTCAATCCATTTACCGTCGTATGTTACAATCTTCGGTAAATTTTCCGGTAAACCTGTAAAATCTATCTCAGAAATCGGGAGAGTTTTACCGCCAAGTACTGCACAGTTTAATTCTCTGCCAACGATATACTCTTCAACAATAAGATTTTTATTATAAGTCTCGGTTAAAAAAGAATAATGTTTCTTTAATTCCTTAAAACTGTTAACAACTGAGTTTTCTGAAATGCCAATACTTGCATCTTCATCAACAAGTTTTAGAATCAAAGGATAATTTAGATTGATATCCTTCTTTGTAAATTTTTCTTTTGGCGAAAGCGTAATTGCCCGCGGAGTATTAATTCCGTTCGAGTATAAAATTTCTTTCGCACGCTTCTTGTCCAAACAATTTCCAAGTGTTTGAGGAGCGTTACCTGTGTATTGATAACCAAGAAGTTCATATAAACCGGCGATACAATATTCGTAGTAAGCAATTCCTTCAACAGATTCTACAAAATTTAATATTGCATCAGGATTGTAAGCTGTTATTTCACTAATCGTTTTTGTAAGGTTCTTATCAATCGGTAATGATTTAACATCAGTAAAAAATGTTTTAAGATGATTTTCAATCTCTGCCATATTCGAAGCAAAAGAATGTTCTGATAAATCTTTACTGTCCGAACCTTCATCTGCAGGTTTTCCATTATAGATGGAGAAAATGCTTACTGGCGAATTATAACAGATTAATATTTTAGCTTCGGTTTTCATAAAAGATTATATCTTTTAACTGCTGATGCTAAAACTGTATTTATCATATCATTATATTCAATGCCTGCTGCTCGTGCTGCTTTAGGAAAACTTGAATTCTCGTTCGGGTCTGGAATAATTCCCGGCAAAGGATTTATCTCGATAATATTTGGTTCGCCATTTTTATCAAGACGCAAATCGATTCTGCTCCAATCTTTGCATTTTAGAACTCTGTATGTATCAATACAAACTTTATTAATCTTTTGTTCTAACTCTTTAGTAATGTTTGCAGGACAATCGAATACATCAAAATCATTTTCTTTGGTATCAAGAATCCACTTTGCTTCATAAGAATAAAGCGGAGCTGTTCCTTCAGGATACTTATCATATCTCATTTCAATTGCCGGAAGAACTTTTGTATCACCATTATTACCAAGAATTGCCACAGTAAACTCTCTGCCGGATAAAAATTCTTCTACCAGTGCGGATTGATTGTATTCAGAATTAATTCTTTTTATTTCTCTTTTAAGCTCTTCTTTGTTGTGAACGAATGATGAAGCATAAATTCCTTTGCCGGAACCTTCACTTATAGGTTTTACAATCATTGGAAAGTTAAGTTTATGATTTTCTGCATCTTCAATTTTATCGGCAACAAAAAATTTTGCAGTGGGAACTTTGTAATAACTTAAAATTTCTTTTGTGCGAGCTTTGTCTAAACAAATTGCAAGTGTAAGAGCATCAGATCCTGTGTAAGGAATCTGTAACATATCAAGCATTGCAGGAATCTGTGCTTCACGGCTTACGCCAAATGCACCTTCTGCAATGTTAAATACGATATCCGGTTTAACTTTTCTGAATTTATTGTAAGCTTCATTGTCTGCTTCTATCAATGTAACGTCATTAAAGCATGCAATTGCATCTTTAACTGCGTTTATTGTTTCCCAAGTATCCCATTCTGCATAAGTATCCATTTGCGAACTAATATTTTTTGAGTGATAGTTAGAATTTGGGGATACGATTGCGTGGAAAGTTTCACTTTCAGGTTTTACATTATACGCTAATGCAACGTTCAACTTCTTACTAAAGAAGGAAGATAAAATATTTTTCTCCTACAATAATTTTTTCTATCGCAAATATAATGTTTATAAAATTTTTGTCAACAAGTTTTTAAAAATGTCGGAAAATATTTTTTTCTTGGCATCATTATAGCTAACGAACAATTTTAAGAATATTTTTTATAAAACAAATTTATAAATAAAGAAGAGTAATTGAGTTCAACAGCTATTTATAGTATCCAAAGTGATGTGGGCTGTTTTTGTTTTAAGCAATCTTTGCGTAAGAAAGATTTTCAGAGTAGTGTTTGATAAGATTTTTGCGGATGACGGCAGAAAAATATTTTTCTAATTTCGGGTCAACTTCTATTAATTTGAACGCACTTTGCTTCGCTTCAAGGATTAATTCCTGATCTTCAACAATGTTTGTGTACTTTAAATCAGGGAAACCGCTTTGCTTTGTTCCAAAAATATCTCCGGGTCCGCGAAGCTTTAAATCAATCTCTGCAATCTTAAATCCATCTAAATATTTTACCATTGATTGCATTCTTACTGATGATTTATACTTTTCTAATTGAACAGATGATAAATAATCCAACTCAAGCTCATTGGCATTTTGTTTGGCAGCAATTTCATCTTTGGTTATTAAAACACAATAAGCTTGTTTGTTACTTCTGCCAACTCTTCCGCGCAGTTGATGAAGCTGTGACAAACCAAAACGATGTGCATCGTTGATCAAAATAATATTTGCATCGGGAATATCAATTCCAACTTCAATTACGGTTGTAGAAACCAGTACATCAAACAGCTTTTTCTGGAACATTAGCATTACTTCTTCTTTTTCCTGCCAGTTCATTCTGCCGTGAATCAATCCAACTTTTAGATTTTTAAGATGATTTTCTTTTAAATCTTCATAAAAAGTGGTTGCAGCTTTCAAATCCAGCTTTTCAGAATCTTCAACCAGCGGATAAACTAAAAATGTTTGGTAGCCTTCTTTTGCTTTATCAATTATAAAATTATAAATCTCAGGAAGTTTCTTCTCTCCGCGTAAAACCGTCTTAATTGGAATTCTGTTCTTTGGCATTTCAGTAATAACAGACAAATCTAAATCAGCATAAACTGTCATCGAAAGAGTTCTTGGGATTGGAGTTGCACTCATCACAAGCACGTCCGGAGTTTTTCCTTTGCTTTGTAGCAATGCTCGCTGCTTTACACCAAAACGATGCTGTTCATCTATAATAATCAACCCAAGATTATTAAACTTAACTTTCTCCTCAAAAATTGCGTGAGTTCCAATTATAATATCTGCTTCCTGCAACTCAATATCAGAAAGTTTTTGGTTTCGTACAGATTTCTTTTGCCCTCCAAGCAATAAACTAACTTTTATTTCTTTCCCTTTTGAAGTGAAAGAAAGTTTACACATCATGGCAGAAATATTTTTTGCATGCTGATCCGCTAAAATTTCTGTTGGTGCCATTAGTGCAGCCTGATAACCATTATCCACCGCAATCATCATTGCAATTAAAGCAACGATTGTTTTTCCGCTTCCAACATCTCCCTGCAATAGTCTATTCATTGGTTTTTCAGTTAACATGTCTTTTTTGATTTCACTCAGAACGTTTAACTGTGAGTGAGTTAACTCGAATGGAAGTGTTTTAATAAAATCAGAGACAAGTTTGGATTTAATTTCCATCTTGTTGCCGATAAGCTTTGTCTGATAATTATTCTTTCTTATCGCAACAAGAAGCTCAATGTAAAACATTTCTTCAAACTTAAATCTGCGTTTTGCTTGCTCAAATAATTCTTTGCTTTGCGGATAATGATAATTCTTAACAGCAGTTATCAAATCAATCAGCTTATGCTGTGCAATAATTTCTTTCGGAAGAGTTTCTTCAAGATTCTCGGCATAACTTTCAACAGCATAATTTATTATTCGGCGTAAACTTAAATCACCAATCTTCTTTTGTTTTAGTTCTTTTGGAATTCTGTAGAAGGGAATAATTTTTCCAGTATTAAGAAAACTTTGTGATTCTTCTTCTGTTATCTTATCAAAATCTGGGTGAACGATTTGAAGCTTGTTGTAATTTATTTCTGGCTTACCTGATATCGCAAAATAATCTCCTTCATTAAAAACAGAATGAAAATATTTTACTCCTTGAAACCAAACACATTCAATAAAACCTGATGAATCTCTAAACTGAACTTTTAGAATTTCTTTTCTGCCAAGATTTCTTTTTTCTTTATCAACAACCTTTGCAATTATAGTTGCTTCATCGTCATAACCATTAATTGCATAACCATAAGCGCGTGCTGCGGTTAATATTGTCGTTCTATCAAGATGGCGGGAAGGGAAGTAGAAGATTAAATCACGTATTGTATTTATTCCAATTTTAGAAAATGATTCCGCACGTTTCGGTCCAACAGATTTAATGTATTGAACCGAAGATTCAAGAATATTTTCTTTCTCAGATTTCATTGCCCGAAAAATAGAGGCTTAGCAAGGCAAACTCAACTTTACTTATAATTATTAAGTGATATTTTTTTAACTTTCCGCATAACGAAATAAAGGAATTTACTTTGGATTGGAAATTACTCTTAACAGATGATCGTCTTGGAATTGAAAAAAGTCAATCAGTAAAAAAAGATGGACGCAGCCAGTTTCAAAAGGATTTTGATAGAATAGTCTTTTCCCCGTCATTCAGAAGGTTACAGGATAAGACACAAGTTTTTCCGTTACCCGAAAGTGATTTTGTTCATACAAGGCTAACTCATAGTCTTGAAGTTTCTGTTGTTGGAAGATCACTTGGTAATCTTGTTGGAGAAAGAATAATTGCACGTCATCCAAAACTTAAAAAAGATTTTACACAATTCCATTTTGGAGAAATTGTTGCTGCCGCCTGTCTTGCTCATGATATTGGTAATCCTCCATTTGGTCATTCTGGAGAAGATGCAATTGCAGAATATTTTAAAAATGGTAACGGCAAAAAGTTTGAACAAGAAATTGCTAATGAAAAAAAATGGAACGATTTAATAAGATTTGAAGGGAATGCGCAAGGATTTAGAATTATTACTAAACTTCTTAACCAAAATGTTAAAGGTGGATTGCAATTAACTTTTGCAACGCTTTCGGCACTTAATAAATATCCCAAAGAATCTCTCACAGATTTTGAGGAAAAGAGTCCCGGGCAAAAAAGGAACATTTACAAAAAATTTGGATTCTTCCAACCAGAAAAAGAAATGTTCAAACTCGTTGCAGAAAAAACCGGATTAGCAAAACCAAACAGAGAAGAAAAATATTTATGGTGTCGTCATCCGCTTTCTTTTCTTGTAGAAGCGGCTGATGATATTTGTTACAGCATTATGGATCTTGAAGATGGTTTTCGTTTAGGATTGTTGACTTTTAAGGAAACAGAAAGTTTGTTGCTGCCTTTAATTCATAAAAAAGACTTGACTGGTTATAAAAAACGTGATGATAATGAGAAAGTCGGGTATCTCCGTGCAAAAGCAATCAGTGATTTGGTAAATGATATTGCATATGCATTTGTGGATAATGAAAAAGAAATTCTTGCCGGAACATTTAACAAAGAGTTGGTAACGGTAATTAAAAAAGCAAATGCTATGAAAAAAATTGAAAAAGTTTCCATTTCAAAAATTTATCGCCATAGAAGTGTTGTCGAACGCGAAGCAGCAGGATATGAAGTACTTGGAGGCTTGCTTGATACTTTTATAACGGCTTATAACGAATATTCCGGTCATCATCTTTCGCCCAAGAATCGTTCTATAATAAATCTAATTCCCAAAAGATTTTTCTTTGGTGAAAAAGTAAATCCTGATCTTTATAATCGATTGTTGAGAATTATAGATTTCGTTTCTGGGATGACAGACTCTTATGCCGTTTCTATCTTTAGAAAAATAAAAGGAATTTCTTTACCAAGCGGGAGAGTTACTGAATAATTATAAGGTCGTCATTGCGAGTGAATGCTCGAACGAAGCAATGTGTTGAACGAATAGTTATCTATTTATTAGAATGATGAATGTTATGATAGATTGCTTCGCCGACTGAAATCGGATTCGTAATGACGGACAAGTGCTAGTGTCTTTCGGTTTTCATATCGCGGTTCATAAGATCGGTTGTTGCTTTAACCGGATCTTTGTCTTCAAATAAAATTTTATACACTTCTGTAGTAATAGGAGTTTCGACATTATTTTTTTCTGCAAGCTTAGATGCAGATCTGCTTGTCTCAACACCCTCGGCAACCATTTCCATACTTTTTAAAACTTCTTTTAGTTTTTTACCTTTACCAATTTGTTCTCCAACATAACGGTTACGACTATGTTTACTCATACAGGTAACAATAAGATCGCCCATTCCGGAAAGTCCCGCAAAAGTTTCAGGTCTTGCACCCATTGCTAAACCAAGACGTGAAATTTCAGCAACCCCACGAGTCATAATTGCCGCTTTTGTGTTATCCCCAAAACCGGCTCCCTCTATTATTCCCGCACCAATTGCAATAACATTTTTAAATGCACCGCCGAGTTCAACACCAAGAATATCCGTTGATGAATACACTCGAAAGTAAGAATTCATAAATGCAGCTTGAATAGATTTTGAAGTTTCATGTTCGGTTGATGCAGCAACCACGGCGGTTGGAATTCTTCTGCTTACTTCCTCTGCATGGGACGGACCCGATAACACACCAATTTGTTCATCGCTTAAATAGGGATGTACATCTTTTAACATCTGAGACATTGTCATCAAATGTTTGTTCTCAATTCCTTTTGCTACACTAACAAGGATTGTGTTTTTAATATCAGAATAATTTATTTCATCAACAACTGAACGGAGAAATTGAGATGGCACTGCCAGTACAATTAAGTTTTTTTGATGAACTGATTCTTTAAGGTCGTGAGTAATTGATATTTCTTCAGGTATGTGGACGCCTGGAAGGAAAACAGAGTTAACTCGTTTTTTAATTAACTCTTTAACATAATTTTTATTGTATTCCCAAAGAGTAACTTGATGACCGTTGTAGTGTAGCAGAATTCCGAGAGTTGTTCCCCAGCCACCAGCACCCAGCACAGATATCTTCATTATTTCTTTTTCTTAAAACTAAATTTACTTTCTGTCCCGTTAAGTAAACGGATAACATTTTTACGATGTGTGAAGACTACAAGCAAAGACACCGCAACAACAAATGGAAGTAATGTTCCGTAACTTTGGATATGATCGTGAAGTATGTTTTCTCTAAAAATAAGAGTAAGTGGAACTGTTAATGCTGCTAAAATCGAACCAAGAGAAACGTAACGTGAAATTGTTACAACAAGAATAAAAATTCCAAGACCAACAAGCATATCTACAGTAACAATCATAATTAACATACCAAGTGCCGTGGCAATACCTTTTCCACCCCGGAAGCCGGCGAACACCGTCCAGATGTGACCAATAACTGCAGCAATGCCAGCAATAATTTGGACCAGAGTAAAGTCATCAAAAGGAGAAACGTTTTGAAAAGGTAATCCTCCATAGTGCAATCTTGCAACAACTACAACCGCAAATGCTCCTTTGAACGCATCCAGTACAATTACAAGCAAACCTTTTTTCCATCCTAATATTCTCATAACATTTGTGCCGCCAGCATTTCCACTGCCGTGTTCACGAATATCAATTCCGTTGAAAAGCTTACTTATAATAATGCTGGTTGGTATTGAACCAACTAAATATGCGAGAATTATTATGGTAGCAAGTAAAAACATTAAAAATCCAAAAATTTGTGATAAAACCTAAACAATAAATTCTAAATAAACAATGAAAAGAAATATTTGATAAATAGAAAAAATTTATTATTACAGCTAATTAGATAATATTTATTATCGTTGGTTTCTGAAAATTATTGAACTAAGTACCACTATTATGCCAAAAGTCTTCATAATCCTTTATGAATTCACTTTTTATCGATTTTTGCACATCTTCAACATAATTAATATTTCTCATTCCCACCAAAGTTGAAGATATTTGAGGTATACTATTAATTAATAGTATAGCTTTTTGAGAAAGTGATAATTTTTGTTGTTCACTATTGGCAATTTTATCAATTGCTTTATGGAAATGCTCATTTTCCAGATTCTTCTTTTTAGCCAATTTACTAAAAATCGAATCTAACAAAATATTTGTTGTTACCGCATAATTTCTAAGCACACGTATAACTTGATCATCATCTGAATAACTTTTACCGATTTCATTTATTGCCGAATTTGCACGGGGGATTAAATAACTAGTTTTTACATCGTTAAAGTTACCTGGATTATCAAACTTATTATAATTTGATTTTAATATTGAAGAAACCGAAATGTAATCAACCATATTTTTCTTTTCGCTTGAACTCAATCCGATATAATTAATATATTTTTCTATCAAGTTAGATTCTTGTTTACTCAAATCATCAATCAAACTAAAGATTTCATCATCAGTTCTATTTTCTGTTACAGGATAATCCACCAATCGTATCAATTTATTTTTACTTATTGCATTTAAAGGACGATTGACTAAAACCCCAAGATCGCTTTCGCCTGCAAGTTGTAAAAATGTTTTAGTTTGATTTTGCTGAGTTAAATTATTCAGCCCACCATTTTCAATAAGATTCATGGGGAACTGAACGACTGCAAAGTGATTAGTCTCGGAAATCTCATCAGCAATAGCTTTTACTTTTTCCAACGAGGTAAAATTTGATTTAGTTTCTTTTTCACCAAATGTATTTGATGAGATTCCATAATAAGAAATTCTGCCGCGCTCAACTTCTTCTTCTAGATGGATGAAAGCATCTTTAATTCTTTTGTAATATTCTCTCTTTCTTCTTTCGATATCAGAAATTATCGAGTAGGTAAGAAAATATTCCGGATTATGAAGAAGATAAACATCGATCTTTTCTAATTTTAATCTTCTCAAAGACTGAGTTATCTGGTTTTCTAGAAAATCAGGACTAATGCAATGCCACAAATCCGGGCTGCACTTAATAACATCTTTAAAAGCCTTGCCCGATTGTTCACGTTCCATCCCAAGCTTAAGATTTGAACCCTGAAGATATCCACCTTTAGAAACAACAATAATATTTTCTCTGCTAATTATTTTATCAGAAAAAAGTTTGTTTAAAACTTTACCTACCATAATTTCACTTCCACCATCAGAATAATTTGATGATGTATCGATGAGATTAATTCCAGAAAGTAAAGCTTTCTCCAATGCTGTTTGGTGTTGATGAATTTGATCATCAATTCTGTATCCGCCAAATCCACAGATTGACACATCAAATCCAGTTTTGCCTAATGTTTTGGATTTTATATCAGGGAATTTAGAAATGTAGTTTTTTGTACTTTCGACTGATGCCATAATTTAAGGATATTGAAAAATTAAAGCCCAAAACTAACAAAAAATACAAGATCCACAAGTAATTCAATTTGCAAATACTTACTAAGTAGATATCTTTTCTTTAAAACTTTAATGCTATATATTTACACCCTAAAATTATAGGATTAAAAAGATGGCAAAAGTTCAAAGTTTTGCAGATAAAGCAAAAGGTAAGAAAAAAGTTGATGGCGTAACTGTAAAGGTTATTAAAAGTATGAAAACCGATGGCGGTTCGTATAAGTTCAATGAGAAATTTGTTAAACTTGCTGATATTAGCAAAGTAACGGATATTAAATAATTTTAGTCCCGATTAATCTGGGCTTCGTTATTTCATATTCAATCAAACAATTCAGGATTTAGGGCTCCTTCTAAGTGAAGGAGTTTTTCTTTTATATCCAATCCGCCAGCATAACCTGTCAAACTTCCATCAGAACCAATTACACGATGACAGGGAATAATTATAGCAATGGGATTTTGTGCGTTTGCTTTTCCAACAGCACGAATTGATTTTACATCACCAAGCTTTTCGGCTAGTGACTTGTAGCTAATGGTTTTACCGTAAGGAATTTTTTTTAATTCTTCCCAAACTTTTTTCTGAAAATCAGTTCCGTCCGCATCAAGCAGAACGTCAAAGATCTTTCTTGTCCCTGCAAAGTATTCTTCAAGCTGAGAAAATATTCCAAATAAATATGGGTCATCACTTCTAAGTTTTGTTGCTGATGTTAATTCGGTTGTTTCTTTGGTGGGGTTAAGAAATATTTTTTTAATTCCTTTTGATGATGCAAGGACAGCAATTTTAATCCCGGAAATTGATTCTTCAGAATAAAAATATGTTTCAGTCATTTTCTGTTCCCGAAATATAAAAAAGGCTGCTACACACAACAGCCTTGCAAAGAAACTAAAAATTTATTTAAGCAGGGATTACATTTATTGCTGGGTTAACATCACGTTTTAATAATCCTTCAATGGCAGTTAATGTTCCACTTATAGAACTTGGGCAACTGCCGCATGCACCTTGATATCTAATCTTAACAGTGTAACCTTCTAGACCTAAAACTTCCAAACCACCGCCATCACCGGCAAGAGCGGGTCTTACTTTCTGATCCAGCAAAATGTTTATTTGTTTTAATAATGTGTTCTTTTCCTCATCGCTTACTGTAATCTCTTTTTCTTTAGGAATAAGGGATTTGTCAAATTCCTTTAAGAAATTAATAAAAGGTCTTTGTATCTGTGCCCAATTGTTTTCTGTCGATTTTTCAATCGTTACAAACTTATCCATGTAAAAAACAGAGACAACGCCTTCAATATCAAAAATACCTTTTGCAAAAGGGTCATCTTTAGCCGATTGTTTATCAGCGTACTGTCTTGTTTCCAGGTTTAATAATTTTTCATTCAAAATAAATTTTAATGCATGTGGATTAGGAGTTAAATCAACATCTTCTACCATTAACATAACTGCACCTTTATTGTTTTACCTAACGAAAAATAAACTATCATAATTTACTCTGCAAGTCAGTTCGCTTTTTAGTTATTACCTTCTAAGTTATTATTAACCGAGAAAAATCTTACAAATTTTAATTCTTTTAATATCTTTGTGTTTACTTTGAATCAATAAAGCATATTTCGTTCCTTATGGGACTTGATGATCTCGATTGCAGATTTTGTTTACAAATATATTGTCCTTAAAAGGACAATAAAATTACAGACCGATTAAATATATTAGTTATGTCCCGATAGGGACAGAATATGTGTAGTAAATCATTTCTAAAAAGTAAAAAGTCCCATCGGGACGAAATATTTCTTAGTTTATTTTAAATAGATATGTTTTAAGTTGATAAATCGCATAGCTTTCTTTTTACAATTGCTCTTAAAAGCTATTTTTGTGCACGAAAAATTTGAGAGATAAATGAAAAAAATATTAGTTGTCTTTACCGGCGGCACTTTTTCTATGATGATTGATGAAAAAACCGGCGGTGCTGTTCCCAGATATTCCGGTGGTGAATTACTTCAGATGATTCCAGAAGCTAATTCATTTGCGAATATTGAATGTTTTGATTTCGGAAAATATCCCGGACCGCATGTAACTCCTCAGTTAATGCTTGATCTGTCACAAAAAATAAATGCAAAACTTATAAAAGATAAATACGATGGAGTAATTGTAACCCACGGAACAGATACGCTTGAAGAAACAGCTTACTTTTTAGATTTAACAGTCAAGACAGAAATTCCAATTGTTGTTATTGGTGCGATGAAAAACAGTTCCGAACCCGATTGGGACGGCCCACTAAATCTTATTGATGCATTGCATATTTGTTTAAATGAGAATTCAAAAAATCTTGGCGTGCTTGTTTGTCTTAATGGAGAAATAAATGCCGCAAGCGAAGTAACAAAAATTTATTCTAATTCTGTGGAATCTTTTAAGAGCCTGGATTTTGGAACACTTGGTTTTGTTCAAAAGGGAAGAGTGATCTTTAATCGCTTACCCAGAAATCTTGAAACAATACAAACAGAAAAAATAAATACCAACGTGGATTTATTAACTGTTTATGCCGGAATGGATGAAAAGTTTTTCAAATTTTCTGCAGACAGCAAAGTAGATGGAATTGTTGTTGAAGCACTTGGCATCGGCAATGTTCCTCCGCCAGCATTTGAAGGTATTAAATACGCGGTTGAAAAAGGAATTCCTGTTGTGCTGACTTCTCGCTGCCCTGCAGGGGAAACAGATTATGTTTATAGTTATCCCGGTGCAGGAAAACACTTGCATAATCTTGGAGTAATTTTCTCGGATTATCTTAACGGACAAAAAGCAAGAATTAAATTGATGATTGTCCTTGGTTTAACAAATAAACGGGATGAAATTAGAAAACATTTTGAGTGAGAAGGATAATTTATTCCGGATTTATTTCGGGATCCTTTTCATTATAAAATAGAACCTGAAACAAGTCCAGGTTGATTAAAGTATTAAATATTATGCAACTCCTCAATATTCACTTTAACAACTTCATTAATTGTTTTACCAAGAAACAATTCTGCAACTTGTTTAAATGTTGTTGGAATATCACTTACATATAAATCTAAATTGCCGGGCACCGCTGAATTGGTTTCTAATCCAATTCTGGCGATTTCATTTCTTACAACTTCAGCAGTAGCAATACCGGAATCAATAAGCTTTACATCTTTGCCAATAACTTCTTGAATTACATCTGCAAGTATTGGATAGTGAGTGCAGCCGAGAACCAATGTATCAATATCTTTTTCTCTTAATTCTTTAAGATATTCTTCTGCAATTTCATAAGTTGCACGGTGATGAGTCCAGCCTTCTTCTGCAATTGGCACAAATAGCGGGCAGGCTTTTTCAAACACCTCAATCTTGCTATCAATTTCTTTAATCGCATTTGAGTAAGCTGAGTTGCTTATTGTTGCACGGGTTCCGACTACACCAATTCTTCCGTTTCTTGTTTCTTTGTAAGCCATATCCGCACCCGGCAGAATTACGCCTATTACAGGTACTGTAAACTTTTTTCTAAGTTCTGGTATTGCGATTGATGATGCAGTGTTGCAAGCAACAACAACTGCTTTAACATTTTTGTGCAGTAAAAAATTTGTATCCTGTATTGAGTATTCGATTACAGTAGCATTAGACTTTGATCCGTACGGAACGCGTGCTGTATCTCCAAAGTAAACGATACTTTCTCTCGGAAGAACTGATGATAATCTTTTAACTACAGTTAAACCGCCAATACCGGAATCAAAA
This sequence comes from uncultured Ignavibacteriaceae bacterium, assembly GCA_963714775.1. Taxonomy (GTDB): domain Bacteria; phylum Bacteroidota; class Ignavibacteria; order Ignavibacteriales; family Ignavibacteriaceae; genus IGN3. The sequence goes on along the minus strand of CAVQQN010000046.1, from coordinate 106,199 downwards.
ACTCCGATCGGCATTTCTTTTTCCATAAAATTCAAAAGTGCACCTACAATATTTGTGTTATAGTATCCGTTAATTCCGAAATAATAAATTGGTAATCATTCTGCGAAACTTTGTGACTGTTTCTATCCAGCACATAAAATGAATCCACAATATCATCGCCCTTGGTAGAAATTCTTGCAAAGTAGATAATCAATCCCAGTTCATTCATTTTATTCGTTACGTGATACAAAAATCCTAATCTATCCGGCGAGTAAACATCTATAATTGTATAGCGATCGTGTTTTTCAAAAGCAATTTTAATTTGCCCCGTTCGTTTAAACAATTTGTTTTCGATGCGCCACCAGCGTGATTTTAATTTTGCAATTTCCTGGTGAAGTTGTAAAAATCCGCTTATCACAGAATGAAAATCTTCCGTTATCTCATCATATTTGGCTGCATCTATTCGTTTATGAGTCCTGAAATCAGTAACGAGAAACGTGTCGATAACAATTCCATCTTTACGTGTAAAAATTTTAGCTGAGTGAATATTAGCATCATTTATTGCAAGAACACCACAAAGTTTAGAAAGCAGCGAGGGAAAATCTTTTGTGATAACCGTAACGTTGGTAAAATCACTTAGTTCTTTATAAAGAACGGAAATGCTATCTCCCTTTTCAATCTCTTCTACGTGCAAAGCAATTTCTTCATCAGAAAATTGATTTACATAACCCATATCATCGTGAAGCGAATCAAAATGATCCTGCACATTACTTTCGTTAATCTTATCGGAAAATTTTGTTATATCTCTGGGTGCAGAGTAGATCGTTGAATAAAGAAGCTTTTCACCTGAAATTTTATCCTGTATCATTGCTTTACTTTTTTTATAAAGTTCAGAAAGAAGTTCAGATTTCCAGGAAGTCCACACAGCCGGATTAACAGCAGAAAGATCTGCATAAGTTATAAGATAAAGCAAATCAATTTCCTCAACAGAATTAAACTTTGCAGTAAAGTTATTAAGTGTTTCAGGGTCGTTAAGATTTCTTCTAAATGCAACCTGTTCCATCATCAAATGATTCTTAACAAGAAAACATACTTTGTCTATTTCACTTTCATCATACCCGAGCCTTATCATTATTGATGAAGCCATTTCTGCGCCGATAATTTCATGACCGGAAATATCAATTGGTTTTGCAATATCATGTAAGAGCAAAGCAAGATTTAAAATCTCTTTATCCTTAATGGAATTATAAAGTTTACCGAATAAAGAATTTTCATTGTAAAGTTTCTCAAGATTTTTAATAGTCATCAAAGTGTGCTGATCAGCAGTGTAGCAATGATATACGCCGTGCTGCATAAACCCGTTAAGTTCACCAAACTCCGGCAGAAATGCTCCAAGAACCCCAAGCTCATTCATAATAGATAAAGTTGAGCCGACGTTACGCGGAAATTTTAATATCTCTCTGAAGAAAACAGATGACTCCGGCTGCGACCAATGTTTTTCTTCAGCGTTTTCAGTTGCATCAATAATTTTTGTACGAAGATGGTCATCAAATCCTGCATTATGATAAGCCCTGTAATAAAAAACTCTAAAGATATCCGAAAGCGTTAACGGTTCTTTCTTTTTGTGAAAAATCACTTTGTTCTTTATGTAAAAATCTTCATCTAAATCGTATGAGAGAGAATCGGGAACAGGATTAACATACTCAACTTTATATTTTTTAATGATTGAATGACATACACGAAAAATGATATTGGATGCAGCAAAGTAGTTTTTCATGAATGACATTAAATCTTTTTCTTCATATCCATACATTGCAGCCAATTTTATCTGCATGGGAAATTCAAATCTATCTGTTTTAGATTGTGTTGTGATGTGAAGAAGATGACGGATTGAAAGTACAAGTTTATAACTTTCAAGTAACCGTTTACATTCGGATGGAGTTGTAAGCTTGTTTTTTTTAAGATGATTGATAAATATTTCTGCCTGTGTTAATTCGTGCTGGGAATTTAACAACTGCTTGTTGGTTATCATCATCATCCATTCAATGGATTGAAAATCCCTTAGACCGCCTGCAGACATTTTAACATTAGGTTCAAGCATTTTGGGAGAATCGCCGTACTTCTCGTGCCTTTGTTTTACATCCTCAACAAAATTTGTTATTAGAAGTTTTTTAGAATCTTCATCTATTTCATTAAGAAGAGCGGTGTTCCATTTGTCATAAAGGGCAGCATTACCGGTAATAAATCGTGTTTCAAAAAACTGAGTAAATGTGTGAAGATCGGGTGATAGATATTTTTGTATGTCTGATATTTCGCGCACCGTGTGCGAAGCTTCAATTCCGCCATCCCACAAATTTGTTATCAACTTTTTTATAGTTTCATCATCTTTTTCAATTGAGTCAGAAATAATCATCAAATCAATGTCAGAGTAAGGGGAAAGCTCACGCCGGCTAAAACTTCCTGCGGATGCTAATGCAAAAGAAAATTTTTTATCGGAAAGGATGATCCTGATAGTATCTTCAATAAGTACACTATAATTTTTACTAAAGACAAAAGCATCTGATTTGCCGTTGTATTCAGCAAACAGATTTTCTCTTTCTTTAAGAAATTCTTTTTTTATTTCAAGCAAGCGCAGCATAACTCTTTAAAGTAAATTTACATTGATTAAAGTAACAGTAAATAGTCCAAACGAATACAAAAAGCATCGAGTTAAAACCATGCAGTCATACAACGATGCAATCATGCAATACATTTAATTAGTTTTTGAGAAAATCATCTTCAAATTCGTCATCATATTCATCGTCAAAATCCCAGTAATCTTCGTCTTCATATTCTGCTTTAATAACGGAAGAAATTCCACCGCGTGTATTAAACTTTGCTGTAATTTTCATATAGCGTGGTTTAGTAACTTCAACAAGATCATCAAGAATTTTATTTGTTACGCTTTCAAAGAAAATTCCATCGTTGCGGTAAGAGTTTAAATAAAGCTTTAATGATTTCAACTCAACACAAAGTTCAGCCGGGATGTATTTAACAATAATTGTAGCAAAATCCGGCTGCCCGGTTTTTGGGCACAGCGAGGTAAACTCCGGGGCTATGTGTGTAACAGTGTAATCTCTGTTTGGGTATTTATTTTCAAAAGTTTCTAACAAGCTTAGTTTGTTATTAACTAGTTTTAATTTGTTGCTCATATATTAACCTTAATTTTTTTTAGTCCTGAGTTTAGCTGTACTAATTTTCTTCCAATTAATTTCGCCTCAACGCAGAATTCATTTGAAAATTGGTGTGTAAAAATATTTGCCCTCTTATCATATTCTCTTGAAAATTTTTCATTTCTATTCTGGCAACTGATGTCCTAAAGGCTCAATTATTTCTATGTAAAGTTCTTTATTCCCAGAAATAAATTCCCAAAAAAGTTGCCCAGCAACTTTATAATATTCGCCTTTATGGGTCATAATTACGATTCCGTAAGGAATCCATAAAATGCTTTTATTGGTCTTCTTTTTCGGCAACCCATTCCAGAAGCTTTGTTTTGCTTTTTTAAAAATCTATGTTTGGTTTTAGTCTTAATTGTCAAAATAATGCTCAATATGTTCCAGGCTTCACGTACTAGATATAAATCAGCAATATTTCCAGATTTTTGAAATCTTACCATTTGAAGCATCAGCTTTAAGAACTTCAAGAATTTCATTCTAGAATTTGCAGTTCGTTCCAAATTTCTTAACTCATCAATAATCCGATTTATAATTGATTTCTGCTTTTTAGAAATTACACCTCCAACACCATAGTTTCTAAAAATTTCTTCACAAGTTGGTTGACCAATTATTACAGATACTTCTTCATAAATAGACATACCCAGAGTAGTTGCAATAGAATGTACTAAAAGAGTATGCAGCTATTTTCTCATTGTCTTGAATAAGTCTAGCCAAAAATGGCATGGCAGAAGTTTCTCTGCCATATTTTTTTAATTTATATTCAATTTTTTTTATTAATAAAGATTTTATTTTTTCTTGTTGGTCTTTAGTCAGTGACATTTTAAATGTTCTCCCGTAAATGAAATATACTTTCTGAATATGCGTTCCTTATGCTCTTTCGGAACGATTTAAAACTGGACGCTTAAATTGTTGAATAATTTTCATTCCTACTTTTTCTGCAATTATTGGATAGAGATTATATATCGTTTGCAACTATAAAGACACTGTAATCTTTTGCTTATTACTTTTAAATTTTTACGAAACTTGAATTCTTAAATAATTTATTCTGTTAGAGTATACCATCCAACATCCATTTTAAAACCTAATGATCGTAGGCCAGCATAATGCAATTCCATTATCCAAATGATCATCCTTACTTTTTCGCCTTGTGCGGAACAATATGAGCTGCTTCTCCTTCCCATCGTAGATTATTTGAGAGTTTAGTTTTAGCCCGCAAACAGCACAAGTATGAATTAATATGCTTCAATCACAGAAAATCTAAATCCTTTTTTTCTAATTGAAGTTGTTAACAGATCTCTTTCAGAACTTTATTTGTTGTAGTAACAGTCAAAAGGATTATAATTTTTTGGTCGTGGACTTAACCTAAATCTTTATTAGTATTGATTCTTTTGGAGTTCAAAAAATTTTACTGGTAAATATTCTTTTTGATAATGCAGGTATCTTCAAAAGTTTTGCAAATTTATTAAATCCTTCTTCCGTAAGCATCACATTCTTTTTTATCGGTAATCTTTATTGTTTCATTTGGCCTGCGTAATAAATCTTTCATTCACGAGAAAATTGGCGGCTCGGAAAAGTAATCTATGCCAAAGTAATGATTTTTTTAATCTGTTTTCTTTTCTATAAACAGTAAGCAGTTTAGCCTTTCTTTGTCAGAATTTAAACCAAATTTATCAACTATTTCATTTACAACTCCTTGACCTGTCCCAAATTCTTTAACTACTCCATTATGAATAAATAATGTTTTTAATAACTCCTCAGCAACTCGATCTCGGCTTGGCATTTTAAATTCTTGGAGCATTGAGCTTTCATAACTCATAACAAATCCAAATCATTATTTAAACGAAAAAGAATTAATTTCACATTTATTTCTTTTGCATCACCTAAAAATATTTTTGGTTCTTTTTGCATAATAATCAATACTTTGGTCTAACTTTATACTTTATTGGATCTTCAAATCCAGCTTGCTGAAAACCGCGTAAACGTAATGCGCAGCTATCACAAACTCCGCAAGCTTCATCTTCATTTTGATAACAGCTCCAGGTTAAATGAAGAGGCGCATCAAGTTCAATTCCTTTTTTAACAATTTCTGCTTTAGATAAGTTTATAATCGGAGTAACAATTTTAATTTTTGTTTCAGGCTTTAGTTCCAAGATCAATCATTTTTTCATAAGCTGAAAAGAAGTCGGGTCTGCAATCTGGATAACCGGACGAATCTTCATACACCGCACCGATAAAAACAGCACTTGCATTTAACACTTCTGCCCAGCTAACGCAAGCGGAAAGTATGTTTGCATTTCTAAACGGAACGTAAGATGAAGGAATGTTTTTGTTTTCTAAATCTGCTTTCGTTACTTCTATGTTTTTATCTGTTAAAGATGATCCGCCAATTTTTGCAAGGTGTGTGTAATCAATAATTAATCTTTTCTTAACTCTGTAATGATCAGCAATTTCATTAAAGGATTTTAATTCTCTGTTTACAGTTCGCTGTCCATAATTAATATGAGCGAAAGCAAGTTCGTAATCAAGATTTGCAATTGCGGCAGTAACGCAGCTATCCATTCCACCGCTTAGGGCTATAACGGCAATATTTTTTTTGGATGATTGCATTGTTGAAAAAGTTATCTCTTAAATTTTATTTGCATGGATGCATTGATTTGCATAAATGCATGATTTGAAAATCTCTGTTCTAAAATACTAAAAAGGAAAACGATTCAGAATTCAAAAATCAAAATTCAAAAAACAGGAATCTTAGATTCATTTCTTGCGATATTTGATTGATATTAATATAGAAATTATAAAACTTATAATTGCAGAAAGTAAGAATGGAATTGATGAGCCAAATTTATCCCATAAAACTCCTGTTAGGAAAGAGCCAATCATAATTGCAAAACTTGAAAGCATTGTAAGCAAACCGATTGCAGAACCACGCTGCTCATTTGGAATCAAATCCGAAATCCAGGCTTTAGATACGCCTTCTGTTGAGGCTGCGTAGATTCCGTAAAATGCAAATAAAATCCAGATGAAATTGATGTTATCAATAAATGCAAATCCAAAATAAACTGCCGAGAAAATTATTAACCCGAAAGAGAAAATTTTATGCTTCCCGAGTTTATCCGACAATCCACCTAAAGGATAAGAAGCGGCAGCATAGATAAGATTGTAAAAAACGTATCCAAAAATTGCCAGCGAACCGGAGTTTGAAATATCTTTTGATTTTAATATCAGGAAAACATCGCTGCTGTTTACTAAAGAAAATGTTGTAATTATTAATAGGATTTTTTTGTATTCCTTTGGTGCAGATTTCCAAAACTCTAAATAGTTTTTTTTGTTTTTTACTTTTACAGAGTTTTGTTTGTCTTTAACTAAAAGAGTAAAAAATACGGCAATTATGGAAGGAACAAACGCCACTAAAAATATCAACTGATAATTATCTGGAAAGAAATTTAAAAGTATCAAAGCAATGATTGGACCAATTGCAGCGCCAAGTGTATCCATTCCACGATGAAACCCGAAAACTGCCCCGGAATTTCCATCACTGTAACTTGCAAGCAAGGCATCGCGGGGAGCTGTTCTAACTCCTTTGCCAACCCGATCCGAAACCCGTGAAATTAAAACAGTGGGAATGTTTTGGAAAATTCCAGGTAGTGGTTTTACCAATGCAGAAATTCCATAACCGATTACAATAAAGATTGAACGCTTGCCAACTTTATCAGAAAGATTTCCAAAGTAACCTTTTAATAATCCGGCAGTAACTTCTGCAATTCCTTCGATCACTCCCACAACAGCCATTGATGAGCCTAAAACCGCTGTTAAGAAAATTGGAGTTACAGGATAAAGCATTTCGCTGGCAATGTCTGTAAACAGACTTACCATCCCAAGAATAAAAACTTGTTTGGATATTTTTGATTTCATCTATTATAATTTTCTCTGCAACTTTGCGTCTCTGTGTGAATAGTTTTTAGTTGCATTTCGCGCAAAGGGATCGCAAAGATAGAAAACGCAAAGGCACGGAGTTTAAATCCAATATTTTCTTACTTAATTTTACAAAGAAATTTTATTAAACCTTAGAGGAAAAAATGCGTAAAACAATTATTGCCGGCAACTGGAAAATGAACAACGATTTAAAAGAATCAGAAAAACTTATCGTTGAATTAAAAAATCTATTACAAAATGAAAAACCAAACTGTGATGTTATTGTTTGTCCGCCTTTCACTTCTTTGTCTGAAGCATCAAAGCTTCTAAAAGGAAGTTTAATCAAACTTGGTGCACAAAATATGCACTTTGAAGAAAGCGGTGCATTTACTGGAGAAATATCTGCATCAATGTTAAAATCTGCTGGATGTGAATATGTAATTCTTGGACATTCTGAACGCAGAACATATTTTTGGCGAAAGTGATGAAGTGATAAATAAGAAAATTAAAAAAGCATTATCTGCCGGATTGAAACCAATTTTTTGTGTTGGCGAACTTCTTGAAGAAAGAGAAAACGGGACAACAAATGATGTTGTAAAAAGACAGGTTCTAAAAGGATTAGCAGGAATTTCTGCTGATGATATGAAAAATATTATCATTGCATACGAACCAGTTTGGGCGATTGGAACAGGAAAAACTGCAAGTCCAGCACAGGCACAAGAAGTTCACGAGTTTATTCGTGATTTAATTGAAATAGATTACTCATTAGAAGTTGCAAATGATTTAGTAATCCAGTACGGCGGAAGCGTAAAACCTAATAACGCCAAAGAACTTCTTTCACAAAAAGATATTGACGGTGCACTTGTTGGCGGAGCTTGTCTTAAAGCTGATTCGTTTCTTGGAATTATAAAAGGAGCGTAATATTTATTTTTCTTTTCAAAAGCCTGATTTTCAGCTTAAATCGGGCTTTCCTTTCATTGCAATCCCTTCGTTTTGAGGTTATATTTGTATCTCAATTTTCCAGGAGTTTTTTAACAAAGAATGATTTCCCGCAAAAGTTTACCTTACAATCTGTTTATAGCCGCAATAATTTTTATTCAGCCAATTTTTTCCCAGGTTATTTTCAGAGATCTTCCTAATTATAAAATAAATTTATCGGATCAGCTTTTTTTTGATATTACAGATACCCGCAGTGTAATTTCTTTAAATGGAAACTGGAAGATTTATTCACCCGATGATGATAAAAAAGAAAAAGTAACTGTTCGAATTCCATCTATATTTGATGGGAAAGGCGAATTTGTTTTTGAGAAAAACTTTTCGCTTACAGGCAATCAATTAAATAATAAAAAAATCTCTCTTGTGTTCTTTGGATTAAATTACTCCGCAGATATTTCTGTAAACAAAATTATTATTTATCGTCATCCCGGCGGCGAATTTCCTTTTACTGTTTCTCTTCCACGCGATATTCTTAAATCAGATAAAGACAATATTTTATCCGTTAAACTTTCTTACGAACTTGATTCGGAAAACACAATTCCATTAAAGCAAAGGTTTTTATTTCCACAAAATTTTGGCGGAGTTATCCGCGATGTTTACTTGCACTTAACTCCAAATGTTAGTATTAAAGATTTTTCATATAAAACAGAAGTTGATTTAAAATCAAATAACGCTGTCATTTCCTTAAAATCAGTAATTGATAATAAAGAGTTCAAAAAAAATACCGATACACTCGAAAATCAAACATCCTTTAGTTTACGAATGCAGATTTTTTATCCTGATGGAAAGACGAGTTTAAGTTCAGGTTCAAGTTTTAGTGATGATAATTTTGTGTTGAAGCAGAATAAGCAAATTGAAATTAAAAATAATATTACAATTGCTTCACCAACATTCTGGAGCCCGGATAATCCTGCAAGCTACATTGTTAGATTAGAATTATGGCGCGGTGAACAACTTATTGATAGACACGACCAAAGCATTGCACTTCTTAATTTAGAAGCATCGCAAAATAGTTTTCTGCTTAACGGAAAAGATTTTAATCTTTACGGGGTAACATATTCTCCATCATATTATCAATACGGTAGTCTTTCATCCTACGAAAGAATGGTAAATGATTTAGAAAAAATTAAACAAGCAGGATTTAATTCAGTTAGATTTTCAAAATCACTTCCACATCCATATTATTTAAGATTATGTGAACAGATTGGATTATTTGCGTTTGTAGAACTTCCAATTGCAAATTTACCAGAAGGACTTGCAGGCTCACAAAACTTTGTTGTAAGAAGTAAAAACTATCTATCAAGTCTGATAAATGCGTATAAAGATTTTTCTGCATTGGCTGGAATTGGGTTTGGTTCAAGTTATCTTTTTAATTCCGATGCACACCGTGCACTATTAACAGAATTATCAGCACAGGTAAAAAAAGAAAGGAATGTTCTAACTTACGCATCATTCTTTGGTTTTGAATATCAGCAAATAGAAAATATTGATTTGTATGGAATCGAGTTGTTAAACCTGCAACCAAATGAAAAGCAAATTGAAATTGAAAATCTTGCTGCTTCGGTTGGTAAGGGAAGATTATTTATAGGCGAAGCAACTTACACAGTAAATATCGGGCAAACCGATGGTTATGTAAATAAATCCTCTTATGAAGCTCAGGCAAAATTTTTTGATGATATGTTTAGTTTGTATGAGAAAAATAAACTAATCGGATTTTTTGCAAACACAATGTTTGATATGCGCGGCGATTATCCATCAATTATTTCCGGATATAATGAAGATAATGTTTACAATATAGGTTTGGTTAGCGAAGATCGAAATCAGGAGAGACTTGCATATAAAGTTTTATCTGCACGAATGAAGAATACTGAAAAGGTAACTATTCCAATCGGAAGTGATAAAGATGACGCACCAATGATTTTTATAATTACAGGTTTAATTCTTGCATTATTAATGGGTGTACTTGTAAACTCGGGAAGAAAATTCAGGGAAGATGCTTCGCGTGCGCTGCTTCGTCCATACAATTTTTTTGCAGATGTTCGTGATCAAAGAATTATATCAGCTTATCATTCACTGTTTCTTGCCATTATTGTTGCGTTGGTAACCGCATTAATTTTTGCAAATCTTTTTTACTACATAAAAAATAGTGTTTTGTTTGAAAAAATAGTTCTTTCATTTGGAAGTCCGGATCTAATTTCCGGAATAAGCTATCTTGCATGGAACCCGGTTGAAGCTTTAGTTTGGCTGTTTGTATTATCCGTAATTGCCATGATACTTCTAACAATCATTATTACCGCTTCATCATTTTTTATAAGAACAAAAGTTTATCTCTCAAGTGTATTATTTACAGTCATTTGGGCCCTGCTTCCGGTTGTACTGTTAATACCGGTTGGTATTGTTCTTTACAGACTTTTAAATGCAGGTGTTGTAAACATTTATATGTACATTTTTCTTATAGTATTTATCTTTTGGCTTCTATATCGACTATTTAAAGGCATTGCAGTAATATTTGATGTTAACCCGGGCGGAATTTATTTCTACGGATTACTTTCAATATTTGCTCTTAAAATTATTTTCTTTTTATACTTCGAATTGAACAGCTCGGTGTTTCAGTATCTCAAATTAACTCTTAAACAGTTTAACATTTTTGGGTAGAACAATTTGTATTTATCTAAGTTAGAAATACTAGGCTTTAAATCTTTTGCACAAAAAACACAGATTAATTTTAATCAGGGGATAACTTCTATAGTTGGACCAAACGGATGCGGTAAAACAAACGTAGTTGATGCTTTGCGTTGGTGCCTTGGCGAACAAAAAAGCTCCACACTTAGAAGTGATAAAATGGAAAATGTTATTTTCAACGGAACTGCTCACCGCAAACCGATGGGAATGGCTGAAGTATCACTTACAATTGAAAATACAAAAGGAATTCTTCCTACCGAATATACAGACGTTACAATTACAAGAAGAATTTTTCGTTCGGGTGAGAGCGAATATCTTCTTAACAAAAACATCTGCAGGTTAAAAGATATAACCAACCTTTTTATGGATACCGGAATTGGCGCCAATGCTTATTCTGTTATTGAGTTAAAAATGGTCGAAACTATTCTAAGTAACAAAGCTGAAGAACGTCGTACTATGTTTGAAGAAGCGGCCGGTGTAAATAAGTATAAGTTAAGAAGACGGCTTGCTCTAAGAAAACTTGATGAAGTTAAAATAGATCTTACTCGTGTTAATGATATTGTTTCTGAAGTAGAGAAAAAAGTTGCATCACTGGAAAGACAAGCTAAACGTGCCGATAAATACAACATTTTAATATCTCAGTTAAGAGAGTTAGAAATAGATTTATCCGAACGTGAGCTTACATTGTTTAATTTAAGAATTGATGAATCGAAATTAAGCAAAGAAGAAAATTTTAAAAAGAAAATCCAATTTGAATCTGAAATAGCAAAGCTTGAAGATGAAATTAAAGCTGCTCGCGAAAGACTTGTTGAAATAGAAAATGAATTAAAGGATAAACGAAACGAAATTACACTGCAGACAGAAAAGATTTTTAATGTCCAGAATTCCATCTCGCTTAATAATGAAAGAAAAAGTTCCCTGGTTCGTAATAACGAAAGATATATTACCGAGATAGAGGAATTAAATCTTCAGTTAGACAAATCCAAATCGGTAACAGAAAAAGGAAGTATTTCCCTTTCTGATTTTGCTGAGCAAATTGCGCTAAAAGAAAACGAAAAAATTTCGCTCGATCATAAAGTTGATGCACAGGTAAAAATTCTTGAACAAAAGAAAACTGCCCTAAAAGAACAATCAGATATTCTTTTAGAAAAGTTTAAAGAGATTACCGGGCGTGAGAATGAATTACACAACACAATCGCTATTCTCGAATCGAAGCAGGTCAACATCAAAAAACTTAATGGTAAGATTCTATCACTCACCAACAATATTGCTAAGACTGTGGGATTTATTGAAGAGCTGGGAAATGATAAGGATGAAATTCAGAAAAAAATTGCCGAAGCTGAATCAGATTATTTAAATCAGCAAAATGAAAAGGACAAACTTGAGCTTGAACTTAGCAAGTTAAAAGAAAAAGAATTTGAACTGCGCAGCTTGATCAAATCAATTAAAGACAAAGTTATTTTTATACAAAACCTGATTGATAATCTTGAAGGTGTTTCCAAAGGGGCTAAAGCTTTGCTTGACAATAAAGTTTGGGCAAAAAACGGGAGCACAATTCTTGCACACGTTGGTGATTCAGATGAGAGGTTCCGTTTTGCTGTTGAAGCAACGCTGAAAAATAATCTTAATAATGTTCTTGTTGAATCTTTAGAAGATCTTAAACGAGGGATTGAATATTTAAATCTTAATGATATTGGTAAAGCTTCTTTTTACTTTCCACATTTTGAGCAGTTTAATAACAACGGGTTGCTATTTAAAATTCAAAGTTTTATTGAAAGAAAAAAAGCAAAGAAACTTGAACGTGAAACTGGATTTTTAAGCTGGGCAAGTAATTGCATTCAAACAAAAGCAAAGTGGAAACCTTCGTTTGACAAAATTCTAAAGAACATTTGTATTGTTGATGATCTTGAAAAGGCTTTTAGCCTGTACTCAAAGTACAGTAGTTTTAGCTTTGCAACTTTAAACGGCGATTTTGTTTCAAGGGATGGTGTGATTGAAGCCGGGTCAGTTCCGCGATTGGATGATTCTCTATTTGGAAGAAAACAATTATTAGAAAGTCTTAGCCTTGAATTTCCAAAACATGAAAAAAGTTTGCTTGAAACTCAAAATCAAATCAATGAGAAAGAAAATCTTTTAAGTGCAATTGATTTGAGAGTTTTATCTGAACAGGGAAGACTTCTTGTAAATGATCTTGCAAATGTCGAAAAACAAATAGCACAGTTTGAATTTGAAAAACAAAAGTCAGATGATGAAATTGAAAAAATTCAACACGAGATTAAAGAACACGCCGCGGAATCAAATCTTTTTGATAACAAAAAGAATAAACTTGAATCTTTGCTGAATACTGAAATTGCATTGCGTGATTCTGAAGAACGCAAAAAACAAGTCCTTGATACTGAATTCGCTGAGTTTGAAGAAAATTACAATCAAATTCTTTCTAGAAGAAATGAGATTAATGTAGCTCTTGAAAGACTTGTTGGTGAAAAACGCAACACAGAAAATGCAATTAAACGAGCAGAAGAATCGATTGTTGTGATCAGTAACTCTATATCAAAAAGAAAAGAAGATATTCAAGTTGCCGTATCAGAAATCAAACAGATAGACGAAGAACTTTTTAACCAGGAACAGAACTTAAGCAAACTTAATGAAGCAAAAGAAGTTCTAAACAACCAATCAGAAGAAATTGAAACACGTCATCGTAATCTTAGAAATGATGTTGATGAAAAAGAATCTAATTTAAAATCGCTGCGCAAAGAACGTGAAGTTGTATCCGAAACAATACATAGTATGGATATGACAATAAAAGAGCTTGATATCAAGAGCGCTAATCTGATTGATCATATCCGGGAAAATTATTCACTTACACTTGAGAAAAAAGAATTTGATGATCTTCAGTCATTTGATTTCAAACAAAGAACCGATGATGTGCTTGATCTGAAAACAAAAGTTAAAAATCTTGGACCTATAAATCTTGTAGCGCATGGAGAATATGAAGAAGAGCGTGAAAGGTTGGACTTTCTTCATAAGCAAAGAGATGATCTTGTTGAATCTGAGAAAGATGTTATTAAAACCATTGAAGAAATAAACAACACAGCTCAGGCACAGTTTTCAGAAACCTTTGAAAAGATCAGAGGTCATTTTGGAAAAATATTCAGAACACTTTTTGATCCCGGCGATGAAGCAGATTTGAAGATAGAGGAAAATGCGGATCCACTTGAAGCAAAAATAGAAATAATTGCAAAGCCAAAGGGTAAAAGACCAACATCAATTGAACTTTTATCCGGAGGAGAAAAAACCTTAACGGCAATAGCATTGTTATTTGCAATCTATCTTGTTAAGCCCAGCCCGTTTTGTATTCTTGATGAAATTGATGCGCCGCTTGATGATGCAAACATTGATCGCTTTACAAGAATATTGGATGATTTTAGTAAAGAAACTCAGTTTATTGTTGTAACCCATAATAAGCGGACAATGGAATCGGCAAATACGTTGTATGGTGTAACAATGCAGGAAGAAGGCGTATCTAAATTAGTTAGTGTAAAATTTAATGAAGATCTGGATTTTGTAAATAATTAGTTAAAAGTATTTAATCATTAGAGGTGATATCCTTTAAAAAGATGTTATCTCTTGGAACGATAGAAAAAAAATAAAAAATAGTGGATCTAAAATCATCACATATTAAAACATTCCTGCTGATATTATTTGCCATGTTAATTCTGTTTGAAAACTTATTCTCACAATGGGTAAACAATCCTTCATCAAACACTAAACTTATTATTGACCCTTCGGACCCGGTTAATATATCGGCGTTTGGTGATTTTAATGGTGGTGCATATGTTTTTTGGGAAGATAAAAAGGGTACTTCAGCGAATGATATTTATTTTATTCACTTCAATAAAGACGGTAAAGTAAGTTTTAGAGCAGATGGTAAATCTGTATCCACTAGAAGTGGTGTAAAAGAAAATCCAATAGCAGTTGTTGAACCTTCGGGTAATTCAATTGTTATCTGGAGAGGCAGGGATAAAAAAAACAACCAGGACTTGTTTATTCAAAAACTTGCAGTAAATGGATTAAGACTTTGGCAAAATGAGGGAATTAAGCTTACTGATACCAGAACTGAAAAAGTGGATTACTCTTTGCAAACTGATAATAGAGGGTATTCATATGTAAGTTTTATTTCAAAAAGTTTTACAACCTCAAACAAATTTTCAGTTAGATTACAAACATTGACTCCTAAGGGAAAGTTTTTAAGCGACTCATTAAAAGGCATTCTCTATAGTTCAAATAATACAATAAGCGAAACTGAAATAATACCCGATAACAAAGGCGGTAGATTTATTTTTTGGTTAGAGAATCAAAATCAAAAAACACTTTTACGGGCACAGTATGTTGATTCTGCAGGCTCAAAAAAATGGGGTAGTAAACCATTGACAATTTCTAAAGCTAACAGCAATGTAATCAATTACTCTATTGGTAGGCTTGGGAAAAGTGTATATACAGCTATCACATACCAGGGGACAAAAAAAATAATATATCAGCATCTTATTTCTGATAAAGGTGAATTGCTTTGGGGAACTGATGGCCAGGTACTTACCGATCAGGCTGGAAGTCAGATAAATCCGCAATTTGCATTTGTTGATTCTAGTGTTATTGTTAGCTGGACAAATGAATTTGAAAAATCTAAAGATGTTTTTATTCAAAGATTAGATGTTAAAGGTAATAGACTTTGGGGAACGGATGGTAAAAGAATTATTAATATTAAAGGAAATCAATTCGGACAAAAAATTGTTTATGATCAGAAAAACGGAATTATTCTTGCTTGGATTGATAAGCGAGAAAACAACTCACCTGCAAATTTATTTATCCAAAAGTTAAATTTAAACGGAAAGTTTATTTGGGATTCATCAGGCGTTATAATAGCATCATCAAAGAACACTAAAAAAAGTTATCTTAATCTTGTCCCTGATGGTGATGGCGGTTCTATTGCTATCTTTAAAGGTAGTTCTGATAAACGTAATGATATTTATGGACAAAAAATTTTTAACACCGGAACTTATGCTTCGCAAATCTTAGGGTTTGATGCTGAAGTGGTTAAGGATTCGGTTAAAGTATTCTGGTATGCTGCAAATGAAAACGATGGAACGACTTATAGTATTTACAGGTCAGCAGATGAATACGCTAATGACATTGATTGGAAACTTGCGGGCACATTAAAAAAAAATAATAAGAACGAAACGAACTATTATGAGTTTTATGATTGTCCTGATATAAACGGTTCAATTTATTATAGGGTTGTTCAAAATTATGAAAATATTCAACCTCAAACATCCGGTATTAAGAAGGTAGATTATTTTAGAGATGTTGATGTAATTGTTCTTGGGCAAAATTCACCCAATCCTTTTTCAGATTCGACATCAATAAGTTTTTATCTACCCGAAGAAGCAAAAGTCTCTCTTGAATTTTTTAACAGTAATATAGTGACAGTAAAAAGTATTGAGGATGTTGAATACCCAGCAGGGAAAAACCAAATTGTGTTTAATGCCGAAGATTTGCAGGCAGGGATTTATTTTTATCGACTGAAGGTTGCTAAGTATGTTGATGTTAAAAAAATGGTGATTACAGATAAATGAAGAAAAGAGCTCTTAAAATTTTTGTTGATTTTGATGGCACAATTACTCTTGAAGATGTGGGTGAGGCAATCTTTAGAAAATTTGGCAGTGCAGAAAAAACAAATAAAATAGTTGAAGATCTTCTTAGCGATAAAATTTCTTCCCGGCAGTGCTGGGATATGTTATGTGATTCTATAGATAAGATTAATAAACAAGAGCTTAATGATTTTATAAATTTATTAGATATTGATCCGACGTTTATTCCTTTTGTAAGATTTTGCAATGATAATGAAATAGAATTAGTAGTGCTTAGTGATGGATTTGATTATTA
This sequence comes from uncultured Ignavibacteriaceae bacterium, assembly GCA_963714775.1. Lineage (GTDB taxonomy): Bacteria > Bacteroidota > Ignavibacteria > Ignavibacteriales > Ignavibacteriaceae > IGN3. The sequence goes on along the minus strand of CAVQQN010000046.1, from coordinate 89,475 downwards.
CATCGATAGAGTTTTTGACAAAGCTGGTTTAACTGGTTTAAAATATTATTCCAATAAACTTTTTTTGGATATAAATGGAAAGCTATCTGCTGAGTATCCCCATTATAATGCGGAATCACCAACGTCAGCTAATTGCAAAAAGAATCATATAATAAATCACAGCAGCGATGATGATTATACAATTTACATTGGAGACGGAAATTCGGATAAAGAAGCGGCACAGTACTGCGATTTTATCTTTGCTAAAAATGGGTTGTTAAAATTCTGTTCAACAGAAAGAATAAGTTTTTATCCCTTTAAAGATTTTGATGACGTACAAATTAAATTGACAGAGCTGATTTGTAAGAAAAATTTAAGAAAAAGACATCAGGCTGAACTAAAAAGAAAATTTGATTATACAGCAGAGTAACAAATGAACAACATTGCAAATAAATTATTTAAATACAGAAGCTATACGCCCATACCTTTTCTTATTGTTATGCTGGTTTTTGAAAATGCTACAATTACAAGTTTAGTGGTGGGATTTGTAATTGCACTTTTCGGTGAGATTATAAGATTTTGGGGAGTTAGTTGGGCGGGAAGTGAAACTCGCACAACCGGTAACGTTGGCAGTAGTTTTCTGGTTATTAGCGGTCCCTTTGCGCATGTGCGTAATCCACTTTATGTTGGCAATATTCTTATGTATCTCGGGCTTGGTATAATGTCTATGGCATTGTTTCCTGCGCTGCAGATTGTGGCAATTATATTTTTCATAGTTCAATATTATTTTATCATAAGCGAAGAAGAAGGCTATCTTATAAAAACTTATAAAAATGATTATAAAAAGTATCTTGAAAATGTTCCAAAGTTTGGCTGGAGATTTACTGCCTATAAAGATAATTCAATACCACAACCTTCATTTATTATCTCTAAAGGTATCAATTCAGAAACCAGAACTTTGCAGGCTTTTGTGTTTACAGCACTATTGGTTGTTGTTAAATGGTATCTTAGATCAAATAATATTTTGTGATGAACAGTAAGAGTATTTTGATAATTGCGGGAGAGGCTTCTGGTGATTTACACGGTGCTTCATTAATCCATGAGTTGAAAAAATTAGATAGTTCTCTGAAAATATTTGGTATCGGCGGCGATAAAATGCAAGCAGAAGGAATGGAGCTGATTTATCACATAGATAAAATGGCTTTTCTTGGATTTGTTGAAGTGATTAAACATTTACCTTTTATTAAAAAAGTTCAGCGTGATTTGATTGAAGAAGTAAAGAAGCGAAAAATTAAAGAGGTTGTGTTAATTGATTATCCGGGATTCAATTTAAGCACAGCAAAAAAACTTAAACAACTTGAACCTAAACTTGAACTTATTTACTACATTACTCCGCAAGTTTGGGCTTGGGGAAAAAGAAGAGTAAAAAAAATAAAAGAGCTTTTCAAAAAAGTTCTGGTTGTATTTCCGTTTGAAGAAAAATTTTTTAAAGAAAAAAATGTTGATGCTGAATTTGTTGGACATCCTTTAATTCAGGAAATAAACAAATACGATTTTATTTCACGTAATCTCCTGGATAATAAATTTGGTTTAGATGCTGCTAAAGAAATTTTATTAATTATACCGGGAAGCAGAAAACAGGAAGTCAAAAGTATTTTTCCTGAAGCAATTAAAGCTGCTTCAAAACTAGCGGAAATACTTGATATGCAGGTTGTTGTAGCTTGCTCAAGCAACATTGATGAAAAAATATTTTATGATTTAACAACTGAAAGAAAATTTAAAGTAATTAAAGATCATACTTATGATCTTTTAAAACATGCAAAATTTGGAATTGTAAAATCAGGTACTTCAACACTTGAAGCAGGATTACTTGAGTTACCAATGGTTATAGTTTATAAAACCAGCAGAATTACTTATGCAATCGGAAAATCTCTTGTAAAGATTAAAAATTTTGGATTGGCTAACATTGTTTTGGATGAACAGGTTGTACCTGAGCTGATTCAGAATGATTCAAATGCTAATAATATTTATGATAAAGCGATAACTATTTTATCTGATGAAGATTTGTTGAACCAGATGAAAACGAGGCTAGGTAGGATAAAAAAGGTACTTGGTGATAAAAACGCTCCGGGAAATGCAGCAAAAATTATTTATGTGTTGATGAATGAACACAAAAGAAGTTAAGCAAAATACGTTAAGATTTTTAGGCGGTTTAATACTTAAGCACAGCCTTGATGCGTTGTGTACAACTTTGCGTGTTAGTTACAAAAACAAAAAAGTTATTGATGATCTAAGAAAGAAAAAACAAAATTATGTTTTGGCTTTTTGGCACGGTACAATGCTGCTGCCCTGGTTTTTGCACAGAAATGATGGGTTTGCGGCTTTAACAAGTAAAAGCAAGGATGGAGACTTGCTTGCAAAACAACTTAAGCACTGGAAATACAAAGTTGTTCGCGGCTCAAGCAGTAAAGGCGGAGATGTTGCTCTTGGTGTATTATGGTTGATTATGCAAAAAATGGTTACTCAATTGCAATTACTCCGGATGGACCACGTGGGCCGGAACATAAGTTTAAAGCTGGTGCTGTTATTACAGCAAAGAAAAGTGGTATTCCGCTTGTGTTAATGGGAATTGGAATTAAATCTAAAAAGGAATTAAAGAGTTGGGATAAATTTCAAATTCCAAATCCATTTTCTAGCATAAAAGTTATTTATTCTGATCCTGTTTATGTTGATAGCAAGTTAAGTTATGATGAAACTTCGAATATTATTGATGAGTGTGAACGCATTTTAGATGAGCTTCAAAAAGAAGCTGAAAAATTTTAGGCTTTGTTCAGATGAAATTTATAAAGTTAATCTTGACTCCATTGGTGCCGTTGTATGGGGTTATAATTTATATAAGAAACTTGTTCTTTGATAAATCTGTTTTTAAAACTAAAAAAGTTAATGCAAATATAATTTCAATAGGTAACATAACCGTTGGCGGATCAGGCAAAACTCCGCTGGTAATTTATGTTACTAATCTTCTTAAAAATTCAGGCTATAAAGTCGGAGTTTTAAGCAGAGGCTATGGAAGAAAATCGCGCGGTTACAAACTTGTTTCTAAAGGTGATGAAATACTTACTTCCGTTGAAGACTGCGGTGATGAAATTTATCATACAGCTTTGGAATGTAACGTTGCGGCAGCCGTTTCTGAAAATCGCGTTAATGGTGCAAAAAAATTAATTGAAGGAAGCTGAAATAGATACGATTGTACTTGATGATGCATTTCAGCATCGCTGGATTGACAGGGATATTGATTTTGTAATAATTGATCAGAGTTTTGTGAACGGGAAAAACTTTTTCACTTATAACCTATTACCGACCGGCGATTTACGAGAGGGCTTTGATTCATTAAAAAGAGCCGATGCAATTATTCTTAACAGAAAATTTCTTGATAGGGAAGAAATAATATCGGAAATGAAAAATCATTTTGAAGGAAGAAAAATCTTTACTTCTTATTATAAAGCAATAAGCTTTGTTGATGTGATGAGAAAGATTGAGTATAACCTGAATGATTTTAAGGGACAGGATAGTCTGGTTGTTTCCGGAATTGCAAATCCAAAATCGTTCTTAAATATTTTGAAAAAGGTTCATGTTAATACACAGAATAAATTGATTTTCAGAGATCACAAACGCTATACATCAAAGGAAGTACAGCGAATCAGGAAAGAATTTTACACAACTAATTCTCATTCAGTTGTAACAACAGAAAAAGATGCAGTTAAACTTTCTAAGTTTAACAGAGAACTTGATGACATTGATATTTTCTATCTTAAAATAAACTTATGTATGGATGATGAGGAATCATTCAAGCAGTATTTAATTAATAAACTAATAAATGCTTCGTAAAAAGAAGCAGATAATCTTATAATGAAGGAAAGGTAATTATGGCTCAGACAAAATATGTTTACTTCTTTGGCGGTAAAAAAGCCGAAGGTAAAGCAGAGATGAAAGCTTTGCTTGGAGGTAAAGGTGCAAACCTTGCAGAAATGGTTAATATTGGTCTTCCTGTTCCGGCAGGATTTACAATATACAACAGAAGTATGTACAGCATACTACAAGAACAAGAAAAAATATCCTAAAGAACTTGAAAAACAAGTTAAAGACGCTCTTGTAAAAGTTGAAAAACAAATGGGTGCAAAGTTTGGTGATTTGCAAAATCCATTATTGCTTTCGGTTCGTTCCGGTGCCCGTGCATCAATGCCAGGAATGATGGAAACAATTCTTAACGTTGGCTTGAACAATGAAACACGTGAAGCATTAATTGCAAAAACAAATAATCCAAGATTTGTTTATGATTCACATCGCCGCTTAATTCAAATGTACAGTGATGTTGTTATGGAAAAAGCTGCAGGTATTGAACCGGCAGAAGGTAAAGGCGTAAGACAGCAATTGGAAAAAGAACTTCACAAGATGAAAGAAGCCGAGGTGCAAAATCAGATACTGATTTAACTGCTGATGATTTAAAAGAATTAATTGAAATCTACAAAGCAAAAGTTAAAGAAGTTCTTGGACAAACCATTTCCCGAAGATCCAATGGAACAACTTTGGGGTGCTGTTTGTGCAGTATTCCAGAGCTGGATGGGTAAACGTGCTATCTCTTACAGAAGAATTGAAGGACATTCCTGATGAATGGGGAACAGCAGTAAATGTTCAGTCAATGGTATTTGGCAATATGGGTGATAGTTCTGCAACAGGTGTTGCATTTACACGTAATCCTGCAACCGGTGAAAATTATTTTTATGGTGAATGGTTAACCAATGCACAGGGTGAAGATGTTGTTGCCGGTATCAGAACTCCAAATCCAATTAATGAAGTTGGAAAGAGCGAACATACAGAGCATCTTAGAATCTCTTGAAACAGCAATGCCGCCACTTATAAACAACTTCATACGATTCAGAAAATCGTTGGAAAAACATTATCACGATATGCTTGATATCGAATTTACAATTCAGGATGGCACACTTTATATGCTTCAGTGCCGTGTTGGAAAAAGAAACGGTCCTGCTGCTGTAAAGATGGCTCTTGATATGTACAAAGAAAAACTAATTACAAAAGAAGAAGCAGTAATGCGTGTTCAGCCATCTCAGCTTGATGAACTTCTTCATCCAATTATTGATCCTGCAGTTGAATAAAAACCAAAGCTATTGCTAAAGGTTTACCTGCTGGTCCGGGTGGAGCATCAGGTCAGTGTTGTATTTTCTGCAAATGATGCTGTTGAATGGGCAAAGGATGGAAAGAGAGTTATTCTTGTTCGTGAAGAAACAAATCCTGAAGATATTGAAGGTATGCGTGCTGCAGAAGCAATACTGACTGCACGAGGCGGAATGACTTCACATGCTGCACTTGTTGCTCGCGGCTGGGGTAAATGCTGTATCGTTGGTGCAGGCTCAATCAAATTGAACTATGAAGATAAAATCTTTTACAGTTGGCGATGTAACCGTAAAAGAAGGTGACTGGCTTACACTTAACGGTTCTAAAGGAACAGTTTACTTAGGCGAACTGCCAATGATTAAAGCTGCTGAAGAAAATCCTGACTTCCAGTTATTTATGAAATTGTGTGATCAGGTTAGAAAATTAAAAGTTAGAACCAATGCAGATACTCCTGAAGATGCAGCACGAGCAAGAGCATTTGGTGCAGAAGGTATTGGTCTTTTCAGAACAGAGCATATGTTCTATGGAAAAAATGCTGAAGAACCATTATTCATACTCCGCAAAATGATTCATTCAAAATCTGTGCAGGAAAGAATGATGCACTGAATGAATTATTCCCGTATGTAAAGCATGATGTTAAAGGAACAATGGAAGCTATGGATGGATATCCTGTAACATTCAGAACACTTGATCCTCCGTTACATGAATTTGTTCCTACACGAATTGATGAAAGAGAAAAACTTGCTTCAAGTCTTGGAATTTCTCTTGATGAATTAAATAAACGTGCTGATGCATTGCACGAAAACAACCCGATGATGGGACATCGCGGTGTTCGTCTTGGAATCACTTATCCTGAAATCACCGAAATGCAGGTTCGTGCTATTTTTGAAGCAACTGCAGAATTATTACAGGATGGAAAGAAACCTTTCCCTGAAATAATGATTCCTGTTACCTGCCACGTAAATGAAATCAAATCATCAGTATGAAATAATTAAAAAAGTTTATGCTGAAGTTTGTGCAAAATTCGGATTGAAGAAAATTCCACACTTAACCGGTACAATGATTGAAATTCCACGTGCCTGCTTTAACTGCAGATAAAATTGCTGAAATTGCACAGTTCTTCTCATTCGGAACAAATGACCTTACACAGATGGGCTTTGGATTTTCACGCGATGATATCGGTGGATTTTTACCGGAATATCTTGAAAAAAAAATTCTTCCCGAAGATCCATTCCAATCAATTGACCAGGAAGCAATTGGTGAGTTGATGGAAATAGCTGTTGAAGGCGGACGCAAAACCAGACCTGATTTAAAAATTGGTATTTGCGGTGAACACGGCGGAGAACCAAAATCAGTTGAATTCTGTCATAAGATTGGGTTGAACTATGTAAGTTGTTCACCATTCCGTGTTCCGATTGCACGATTAGCTGCTGCACAGGCTGTTGTTAAAGATATGAAGAAAGCAAAACCGGCTAAAGCTTCATCCCAAAAAACTACTGCTAAAAAAGCTGTGGCTAAAAAGAAACTTGTTCTAAAGAAAAAAATATCTAAGAAGAAATAAATAATTTCTCCGAAGCTCCGAAGGAGTTCCTTCGGAAGAGTCCTTCGGACAAATGTCATTCCGATGAGCGAAGCGAAGAGGAATCTGTTTTACAGTATAGACTTTTCGCTCTGTTCAGAGTGACAAAGTGAAAATTAAAATAATAAGAGAAGGTAGAGATAAATGAAGCTATCAGATTTCAAGTATAACTTGCCAAAAACATCTATCGCTAAATATCCGGTTAGTCCGCGCGATAAATCCAAATTACTGGTTGTCCATAAAGAAACCGGTGAGATGGAGGATAAAAAGTTTACTAATGTAATTGATTATATGGAAAAAGGCGATGTTCTTGTTGTGAACGAAACAAGAGTGTTTCAGGCAAGATTGTTTGGAAAAAAGGAAAAAACCCAGGCTAAGATTGAAGTTTTTCTTCTGAGAGAATTAAACAAAGAAGATTGCATCTGGGATGTAATTGTTGATCCTGCAAGAAAGGTAAGAATTGGCAACAAAATTTATTTTGATAATAATCTCTGGTGCGAAGTAATTGATAATACTACTTCAAGAGGAAGAACTGTTAGATTTAATCAACCGGGAAATGTATTTCAGGCAATTGAAAAAATTGGTTTAACTCCGCTTCCTCCATACATCAAACGTGAACCGGAGCCAAAAGATAAAGAATCATATCAAACAGTTTACGCAAAAGTTGATGGTGCTGTTGCTGCGCCTACTGCCGGGCTGCATTTTACAACTAAGCTGCTTGAGAAGATTGAGAAGAAAGGGATTCATATTGTTCCCGTCATTCTTCATATCGGGTTAGGAACATTCAGACCAGTTGAAGTTGAAGATTTGACCAAACATAAAATGGATTCTGAGTATTATGAAGTATCAGCGCACTCAGCTGAAGTAATAAATAAGGCTATGAACGCAAAGCACAATATTATTGTTGTCGGTACAAGTGCCTGCCGTGCTCTGGAAACAAGTACAACGGCAGATGGCTTTGTAAAGCCGGGCAGAGGCTGGACTGATAAATTTATTTACCCACCTCATGTTATTTCAGGTTACTCAAAAGCTTATTACAAATTTTCATGCCCCGGAATCAACATTGCTTATGCTTGCAAGTGCGCTTGGTGATACCGAACTTATAATGAAAGCATATAAAAAAGCATTAAAAGACAAGTATCGCTTCTTAAGTTACGGCGATGCTATGATGATTGTATAATGATAATTGCAATTATACCTGCCGGAGGTAAAGGGTTTAGGAGTGGGTTATCTACTCCTAAACAATATCTTAAAGTTAACGGCAAACCGATAATTGTTTACACACTTCAAACCTTTCAGAAAAATAAATTAATAGAAAGAATAATTATTGCCGCAGAGCCACAGTATTTTAGTCTTCTTATAAAGCTTATAAAAAAATATAAGCTTAACAAAGTTGATTTGATTGTTGAAGGTGGAAATACACGGCAGGATTCTGTTTGCAATGCTGTTAATTCTTCCGGTGCCGATGATAATGATTTATTAGTTGTGCATGATGCCGCCCGCGCTTTATTAGCTGATGAAGTATTAACCAACGCTATAACTGTTGCAAAGAAAAAAGGCAATGCTCTTGTTTGTATTAAAGCAAAAGACACTTTGATAAGAGGAAAGAAAACTGTTGAAGAATATGTTAACCGCGAAGAGGTTTATTATGTGCAGACTCCGCAGATATTTAAGTATAAAGAATTGCAGAGCGCTTTGAGCAGAGCGCATAGCGAGCAATTTGTTGGAACCGATGAATCTATGCTGATACGCAGAACAGGGAAGAAAGTGCATATTGCAGAAGGCTCTGTTTTTAATTTTAAGATTACCACCAGGGAAGATGTTGAGATGTTTAGGAAACTAGCGCCGAAATAATATTGAGTAATGATTAATCTTCAATGCTCAATCTTAAATCTTTAAAAGAAGGCTTAAAACAGTTGTCCGAAAAAATCGGACACCTCAAATTGGGATTTAATATCAAATACTAATTAATATTCGCTAGGTAACGCTATGCCTAACATAAAACTATTTGAATCAAAAAAAATACGTTCTGTCTGGAATGAAGCAGATCAGAAATGGTATTTCTCTATAATCGATGTTATTGCTGTCTTAACCGAAAGCAGCCGTCCAAGAAAATTATCTTCAACTAACAGAAAAGAAAAAAAGAAAGTTGAATTAAAACTCCATTTTGATCCAGAACTGTGAAGAAAGTGCATATTGCTGAGGGTTCGTTTTTAATTTTAAGATTACCACTAAGGAAGATGTTGAACTTTTTAGAAGACTGAAAGAATCAAAGTAAATAAAAATTATCTATTACAATTTTTCCAATGTACAGGCTGCAGATTATCTATTTCATCAGTACCGCCTTTTTCAATTGGAATTATATAATCAATTAACCAGCCATTTTCAGATTCAATTCCATAATCATCATAAAATATTATTGATCCTAAAGAATCTTTTTTGTAAAACTCAAATCTTTTATATGGAATTGCTTTACGCCAAACTTCTACAATCGTAAAGTCATCAAAATCATTTTCTTTGGCATTGGTATTTGATTTTAAATTCATATCTCAACCTTTCACATCGGTTGCTGTCTTTGAATAATTCATAACAAATGAAAACTCAGGAAATCGTTTTGGCAATCGCGTAATATTATAAATCATTGTGCTTATAGATAGCCTATCAAGCCAGGATGACATTGGCCATCCAAAATGAACAGAAACATTTTTAGAATTTCCTATATCATAATGAACTGTCATAAGAATCCCATAAATCATATTGTATAATGATGTTCTTGGCTGCATTGCAATCCAAAAATGATTTGGCAGCATTGAATCTGGTTTTTCAAGTCGAGGGGTATAAAAAGTTACATATACAGAATTCTTATTATCGTCTATTAATTCATGTTCTTTTGGTCTTCTGAAAACGATATTGACGTTTTGAGACTCCATTTCTGTAAGGGCAAAAACTATATCCATTGGATTATTTGTTTCAACACGGGAAGCAATTTCAGGAGAACGAGTTTTTGAAATTCTATAACCCAGGTAAATAAAAATCGCAGTAATGATAAACCATAAGAGTGTCCCGAAAGGTCTATGGGTAACGATGTAAATAAAAGTGCTAAGTAGAATGATGAACAAGATTAGAGTTCCAACTCGTGATGTGTAATATTTGGAAACTTTTTTCTTCCCTTTTTGATATCTGAATTTTAAAAGTGCGCCTGTATTGATAACAAAACTTGCAACTAAACCTACAGCGTACATTTCAGCAAGAATTGCCTGGCTACCACTTGTAATGAGTAGAATACCACAATAAAATATGGCATTAATTAAATGAATTTTATAAAGTGATTGTCTTTTATTTACTGCAATCAACCAATGATAATTATATCTTTCCGCAACTTTTTCTATCAATTCTGCTGAAGCAACCATTGCGGTGTTTACTGCCATAATCAAAGTTATTGTTGCTAGAATACTTACGATAAATCCAAAAGTTGGACCATTAACGCTTGATGCAAAAAATGGTATAAGATCAGTTTCGTGTCCATTTATATCCATACCACCTGCAGATAGAGCAAGTAGAGCAATTATTGGTGTTACAATTCCCACAGTTAAAGCAAGAAACAAATAAGCTTTTTTAATAACTTTCCAATTTTTAACAAGAGATGCAGTTTGTAGTACTGATTCAACACCAGAATAAGCAAGAATACAACTTCCAATTCCTGTAATCATTAAAGAATACGAACTAAAAATATCACCAGAAGAAAAATCACCAATAAAACCATCAAATCCTTTTCCAAGATTGCTGATTGCGGCATCATTAAAATTAAAAAATCCACCTACGATTAAATTAATAAGCACAAATGCGGCAATAACAAAAATGTAAAAAGTAAATCTTGCATTCTCTTTTATTCCCCAAATATTTAAGAGAGTAATTAAACCGATCACTCCAAACATCAATATATAATTCAAAAACGGGCCGGTACCTAAAAATGCTGTACCATTATTTACTGCAGCTACTGTGGATATTGTTGCAGTCAAAACATAATCAACTAATATTGATGCAATAGCAACGAATGATAAGCTTGGTCCAAATGCAAGATATGAAAATGAATAAACACCGCCGCCTTTCATTCCTGCATCTTCAAGTATTTCAGATATCTCAACCATTCTTGTTGAAAGAAAACGTATCAACAATGAAGTTAATCCAATATAAAAAATGGCTTTCAATCCGATGAATCTGTAAGCCTCAAAAGGCGCATAATAAATTGAAGTGAGTTCATCCATTAAGGTTATTGTACCGATAGCAAACCAGGTTAGCAGCCATTTACCGCCACTAAAAAAACTTAAGAAATCTTTTTTGCGAGCAATATAAATGAATGCTGCAACTAAGAGAAGATTGATTACTATTTGTATAAGTGTTTGCACGGAAAAATTACCCTAAAAATTTATAATCAATAAATTTAATGGCAACTACTATTCCAGTTTTAGATTATCTGAGGATATGATTTTCTTTAAGATATGATTGAAAAAGTAAAGTTTAGAGTTATGCACAAATATTTGGATGATTAAATATTTTCATAATGGAAATCTAATTTCCAAAATGGAAATAAAGTAGCCTCTGGTTTTGCAAATAGTAAGTTCGATTCATTAATCAGTAAATAATCAACTTTATAAATTCCTTATACAATTATCCTTCCTTTTAACAGCATCTTTATAAAAACTAAAATAAGTTTGTTTCAAAAATTTAGGTGAAACATGTTTGAAGATATTTCTTTGGTTATTGCTTTGGCAGTGTTGATCTACCTTGTATTTAGTCTTATAAAACCAGAAAAGTTTTAGGAGAAAAAAATGAATTATTTTTTAGATCTTTTGCAGTTCTTAATTTTTCTAAGCTTGTTAACACTTTTTGCATACTATATCGGAAATTACTTTTACAAAGTTGTTATAGGTGAAAGAAATATTCTAACTCCGCTTTTTAACAAACCGGAAAAACTCATTTACAAGATTTTCCGAATTGATGAAAATGAACAAATGTCGTGGAAGACATATTTGTGGTCTGTGTTAACATTCAGCTTACTTAGTTTTATTGTGGTACTGTTGATGCAATTATTTCAACAATATCTTCCATTAAATCCACAAAAACTTTCTAATGTTGAGTTTTTTCTTTCATTTAATACAGCTATGAGTTTTGCGACAAATACAAATTGGCAGGCATACTCAGGCGAAACAACATTAAGTTACTTTGTACAGATGCTGGGTCTTACAGTTCAAAATTTTGTTAGTGCTGCTGCTGGAATATCAGTGCTGCTTGCATTATCAAGAGCAATCTCTAAGCGTAAAGAAAACACGATAGGTAACTTTTGGGTTGATTTAACAAGAACGGTTTTGTATTTGCTCTTACCTATATCAATTATTCTTTCTGTACTTTTAATAAGTCAGGGAGTTGTGCAAACTTTTTCATCTTATGTAACTGCCACTACTCTTGAAGGGTTAAATCAAGTTATTCCACTTAGGTCCTGCTGCATCTCAAATTGCAATCAAGCAACTTGGTACAAACGGCGGTGGATTCTTTGGTGTAAACAGCTGCTTTCCCATTTGAAAACTTTACACCATTCTCAAATTTTCTACAAGTTTTATCTATACTTCTTTTACCGGCTGCTTTAGTTTTTACTTATGGAAAAATGCTTGGTAATAAAAAACATGCCTGGACAATTTTTGGTGTAATGATGTTTGTTTTTATTACCGGAGTTGCAATTTCTTATTGGTCCGAAGTATCATACAAGTTCATCATTTCAAACATCGCAATTGATGGAAGGAAAAGAAGCTAGGTTTGGAGTATTTAATAGTGTGCTCTGGTCTGTTGCAACAACAGTTGCATCAAACGGTTCTGTTAATGCAATGCATAGCAGCTTATCTCCGATATCTGGTTTTGTTACACTTACTAAATATGCAGCTTGGAGAAATTATTTTTGGCGGAGTTGGTTCAGGTTTATATGGAATGTTTTTATTCATCCTACTTACAGTTTTTATTTCTGGTTTGATGGTAGGCAGAACACCTGAATATTTTGGTAAAAAGATTGAGTCGTATGAAATCAAATGGGCAATTATCGGAATATTAATCCCAAGTGTTGTCATTCTCTTTTTTACCGCAATTGCTGTAACAACAAATCAAGGATTATCGAGCATCTTAAATAAAGGTCCGCATGGTTTTTCAGAAATACTATATGCATTTTCATCCGGTGCAGGAAATAATGGAAGTGCATTTGCAGGACTAAATGCTAACACTGTTTTTTATAATACAATGATTGGCATTGCAATGTTACTTGGAAGATTTGGTGTGATTATTCCTGTGCTTGCAATCGCAGGAAATCTTGTAAAGAAAAATATTGCGCCTGATACTGCCGGAACTTTAAGAACTGACAATCCTTTATTTGCTTTTCTTTTAGTATCTGTAATAATAATTGTTGGTGCACTTACATTCTTTCCAGCACTTTCAATCGGACCAATCTATAGAACAATTTTTAGTTAATTCAGGAATAACATTTTAAACGATAACAATCATTAAAAATGAAATGAAATTAGTATGAGCACAAAACACGAAATACCATTATTTGATAAGAAAATAATTCTTAATGCAGTTAAAGATTCGTTTAAGAAACTTAATCCTGCATACTTAATAAAAAATCCTGTAATGTTTATTGTAGGCATTGGTGCAGTATTAACTACAATAATTTCTGTTATGGATTTAATGGAAAAAACTCCAGCATCATTTGATATACAAATTGCAGTATGGCTTTGGTTTACAGTTTTGTTTGCAAATTTTGCAGAAGCAATTGCAGAAGGCAGAGGTAAAGCACAAAGTGAAAACCTGCGTAAATCAAGAACCAACACAATTGCACGCAAGTTAGTTGGAGATAAAGAAGAAAAAGTATCAGCACTTGAATTACGATCAGGTGATAATGTTGTTTGTGAAGTTGGAGATTTAATTCCTGCAGATGGTGAAGTTATAGATGGAGTTGCAAGTGTTGATGAATCTGCAATCACTGGAGAATCTGCACCTGTGATTAGAGAAAGCGGCGGCGATAGAAGTGCAGTTACCGGCGGAACAAAAGTATTAAGTGATAGAATAGTTATCAGAATAACTTCAAATCCAGGTGAAACATTTATTGATAAAATGATTTCACTTGTTGAAGGTGCAAAGCGTAAAAAAACTCCAAATGAAATTGCTTTATCAATCTTACTTTCAGGATTAACAATTGTATTTCTAATTGTTGTAGATTACTCTGAAATCTTTCTTTAATTATTATCACATCACATTGGCACAAGACATTAGTGTTGTTTCTGTCCCAGTATTAATTGCATTACTTGTGTGTTTAATCCCAACAACAATTGGTGGATTATTAAGTGCAATCGGTATAAGCGGAATGGATAGACTGCTTAAACACAATGTAATTGCAATGAGCGGTAGAGCCGTTGAAGCTGCGGGTGATATCGATGTTTTATTGTTAGATAAAACCGGAACAATAACGCTCGGAAATAGAATGGCAACAGAATTTGTTCCTACACCGGAAGTTGAGGAAAATTATTTAGCTGATGTTGCACAGCTTGCATCTTTATCCGATGAAACTCCTGAAGGTCGTTCGATAGTTATTCTTGCAAAAGAGAAATTTGGAATTCGTGAGAGACATATAAATGAATTGAATGCTCAATTCATTCAGTTTAGTGCAAAGACACAAATGAGTGGTGTTAATATTTTATCTACAGATGGTTCGCCAACAAGAGTAATTCGTAAAGGTTCGATCGAAGCAATTAAAAAATATATCTCTGAAGAAACAAACGTAAATGTTTCCTCCCAATCAGATTATATGTTTACACAAATGATTGGTGTTGATATTGCAATGGCTGGCGGAACTCCATTAGTGGTTGTTGAGAATAAAAAGATTTTAGGATTGATTCAACTTAAAGATGTTGTAAAAGGTGGAATAAAAGAACGTTTTGAACAGTTAAGAAAAATGGGAATAAAAAGTGTGATGATAACAGGTGATAATCAACTTACTGCCACTGCAATTGCAGCAGAAGCCGGTGTTGATGATTTTATTGCTCAAGCAAAACCCGAAGATAAACTTTTTAAGATAAGAGATGAACAATCAAAAGGTAAAATGGTTGGAATGATTGGCGATGGCACAAACGATGCGCCTGCACTTGCTCAAGCAGATGTTGGTATTGCGATGAATAGCGGAACTCAAGCTGCAAGAGAAGCCGGGAATATGATTGATCTTGACAGCAGCCCAACAAAACTAATTGAAGTTGTTGAAATTGGTAAACAATTATTAATGACACGCGGCGCTCTTACAACATTTAGCATTGCAAATGATGTTGCAAAATATTTTGCAATAATTCCTGCAATAGCTGTTTCTTTATTCGCAACAAATTCACTTAATGGTCCGTTATCTGTTTTAAACATTATGAAACTTGCTTCACCACAAAGTGCAATACTTAGTGCAATTATTTTTAATGCACTGATTATCATTGCACTTATTCCACTTGCCTTAAAAGGCATTAAGTATCGTCCGGAAGGTGCTGCAACAGTACTAAAAAGAAATATACTTAATTATGGAGTTGGCGGGTTAATTATTCCATTTGCCGGAATTAAACTAATTGATTTAGCTATCGTTGCGCTTAGACTTATTTAGAAATTATCAAATTGGATTTATAATGAAAAAAATAATTATTCAATCATTAAAAGCATTTTTATTAATGACTTTAATAACCGGGATAATATACCCGCTCTTTATAGCTTTGATTGGGCAGGTAGTATTTCCAAATCAATCGAATGGATCACTGATTGTTAAAGATGGAAAAGTAATTGGTTCTGAAGCTTATTGGACAAAACTTTTCTGACAGTACATATTTTCATTCACGTCCTTCCGCAATCAATTATAATCCAAATCCTTCGGGTGCCAGCAATCTTGGGTTATCAAGTTCTCTTCTTAAAGAGCAGGTGAACACAAGAAAGATTGAGTTTAAAAAAAGCAATATGTTAAATGATTCAGTCTCTGTTCCTTCAGAAATGTTATTTACATCTGGCAGTGGTGTTGATCCTCACATTTCTGTTGAAGCAGCTAAGTTGCAGATTAATCGAATTATAAAATCAAGAAATCTTAATACAGAAATAACTAATTTACTCTATAACCTTGTTGATTCTCTTGCAGAATATCCGCAGTTTGGTGTGTTAGGAAATCAAGTTGTTAATGTACTTTCTTTAAATTTGAAATTAGATGAAGAGAGTGAGAGATGGAAGACTCAGAAGTAAACAGACCTGACCCCGATATTCTTCTAAAAAAGATTAATCAAAAAGAAGATAAGAGTACAAAAGGCAGATTAAAAATATTTTTTGGAATGTGTGCCGGTGTTGGTAAAACTTATTCAATGCTCGAAGCCGCGCAAAAAGCTAAAGATGATGGTGTTGATGTTGTTATTGGTATTGTCGAAACTCACAAACGACTTGAAACAGAAGAACTGATTGAAGGTCTTGAAGTGATCCCGCTTAAAGAAATTTCTTATCGGGAATCTTTATTTAAAGAGATGGATATTGATGCTATTCAAAAACGAAAACCCGCATTAGTCTTGGTCGATGAACTTGCCCATACAAATATTCCAGGCAGCAGACATTTAAAGCGTTATCAGGATGTTCTTGGAAATATTAAACAATGGAATTGATGTTTACACAACATTAAATGTTCAGCATATCGAAAGCAGATCAGAAATTGTAAAAAAGATAACCGGCACCACAATCCGAGAAACTGTTCCTGATTCCATTCTTGAAGAAACTGATGATATTGAACTTGTTGATATAACACCTGATGAACTTTTACAGCGGTTATCCGAAGGGAAAATTTATACTGCAGAAAGATCACGACAGGCAATAGAAAATTTCTTCCGTAAAGGTAACCTTACTGCACTTAGAGAAATGGCTTTAAGAATTACTGCAGAACGTGTTGATAAGGATTTACGAGACTATAAATCTGAAAAAAATATTTCTGATGTTTGGAAATCAGGACAAAGATTAATGTGTGCAGTTGCTCCAAGTCCTTACTCTGCAGATTTGATTAGATGGACAAGAAGATTAGCATACTCACTCGAAGCACCCTGGATTGCAGTTTATGTTGAAACTGATCAGAAGATTTCGGAAGACAACAAAAATATTTTACTTCAAAATTTTAAACTTGTTAAAGAACTTGGTGGTGAATTAATTACGACACAGGATGTAAATCTTATTCCTGCATTAATAAGAGTAGCAAAAGAAAATAATATAAGCCAGATTATAATTGGTAAGTCCCGCAAATCTAAATTTTTAAGATTATTTACTTTTAAAGATTTTACAAATAAACTAATTAAAGCAAGCGGTGATATTGATGTTTATGTTGTTGGTGGTGATATTAAAGAAGAGAAAGATATTTTTGATGAATTCAAATCAAGATCGCATTCGCCATTATCAAAATATCTGTTAGCTGCATTCTTTGTTGGATTAGTCACGTTAAGTTCATTCAAATCACAGGACGAAATAGGCTACCAGATTGTTTCAATGTTTTATCTTCTTCTCATTTCAATTCTTCCGATTTTTAGATTTGGTGTTGGACCAGTTTTATTTGCTGCATTGCTAAGTGCTATTGGCTGGAATTACTTTTTCATTCCACCGCATTACACTTTTCATATTGAAAAAGCAGATGATGTGTTTATGTTCATTTTGTTTTTTATTGTAGCTTCTGTTTCAGGTTATCTTTCAACAAAAGTAAGAACACAACAAGCATTACTTAGAATAAAAGAAAAACGAATTTCAATTCTTTACAACTTATCCAAACGACTTACTGGGGCAATTGAATATTAATGATATTGCAGAAATTATTGTTGAGGTAATTAAGAAGCACTTTTGCTGCAAATGTTGTTCTTGATTTTTGCTGAATCAACAAAAAAACTAAATGCAAAACCACATTCTGCAAGCTCATTTGTTATTGATGATTATGAATGGGTTTTTGCACAATGGGCTTACTCTTCAAATCAAATAACAGGAAAGTTTACAAACACTTTACCAAATGCTTTGGCAACTTATTATCCAATTAAAGCAAAAGCGGTGTGCTTGGTGTGCTTGGTCTAAATTATGAAAGTAATCAACCGCTTTCATTTGATAAAGAAGATTTACTGAATGATATTATAAATCAAATAAGCAAAACCATTGAACGTGAATATCTTGATGAACTTGCTAAGCAATCTCTTCTTGCAACTGAATCTGAAAAGCTTTATAAAACTTTATTTAATTCAATATCACACGAATTAAAAACACCTATAACAACAATAATTGGTGCGGCAAGTTCATTTAATGATGCAAGGATTGTTGAAAACAAAAATGCTTTAGCCGGAATTGTTAATGAAATAAATATTGCGGCTGAAAGACTACATCGATTAGTAGAAAATCTTTTGGATATGGCAAGGCTTGAATCTGGCAACCTAAATCTTAAGCTTGGTTGGAACTCGATTGCTGATCTTATGCATTCAGTAACATGAACGATTAAAAAATGAATCCAGGTTACATAAAATAATTATTAAGATTGATGAGGATTTTGTTTTTCGATTTGACTACGCATTACTTGAGCAAGCAATTATAAACATTGTGCACAATTCACTTGTTTATACTCCTGCTGGCAGTGAAATTACTATTGAGGGAATTCAACAAAA
Source organism: uncultured Ignavibacteriaceae bacterium (assembly GCA_963714775.1). Taxonomy (GTDB): domain Bacteria; phylum Bacteroidota; class Ignavibacteria; order Ignavibacteriales; family Ignavibacteriaceae; genus IGN3. The sequence continues at coordinate 71,010 of CAVQQN010000046.1, read as the reverse complement.
TTATAATTACATCTTAAATATTTCTGACAATGGAAATGGTTTTAGTGAAGAGGCTTTAACTAAATTGTTTACAAAGTTTTATAGAATTCCTGGAACTAAGACTGGTGGAACCGGGCTTGGTCTTTCGATTGCTAAAGGATTTATTGAAGCACATGGCGGAACTATTACCGCATCCAATAAAACTACCGGAGGCGCAGTATTCACAATAATTCTTCCAATAAAAGAAAAGTGATAAGTATATGAGCATAAAAAATACAGTTGTGGTTTGTGATGATGAATCGCAAATAAGAAAAATATTAACAATCTCACTTGAATCTGCTGATTACAAAGTTATTGAAGCAGAAAACGGTAAAGAAGCAATTACACATATTGCCACTGCTCATCCACAATTAGTTATACTTGATCTTGGATTACCTGATAGAGATGGTTTATCTGTACTTAAAGAAATCAGAACCTGGACAAATGTTCCGGTTATAATTTTATCTGTAAAAAATTCTGAAGAAGATATTGTAAGAGCTTTGGATCTTGGTGCTGATGATTATCTTACAAAACCATTTAACACTTCTGAATTACTTGCAAGGATAAGAGCAAATATCCGCAGAACATTACAAGGTGATGAAGATACCGTTTTTCAAAATGGTGATTTAATTATTGATCTTGCTGCAAGGATTGTGAAGAAAGAAAATATTGAAGTTAAATTAACTAACACCGAATATCTTCTTTTAGTTTTACTTGCAAAAAATACTGATAAAGTTTTAACTCATCGTTATATCTTAAAAGAAATTTGGGGACCAAGTGCAGTTGAAAATTCTCAGTACTTAAGAGTTTTTATTGGACAACTTAGAAAAAAAATAGAAGATGATTTTTCAAATCCTCAATTTATTTTAACTGAATCAGGCGTTGGTTATAGAATGAAAAGTGTTGGATAAATTTTTATCTAAACTTTTGGGAGTGTAAAATAAAAAGTGCTGCCTTTGCCTGGTGCACTTTCAACTCCAATTATTCCGCCTTGAACTTCAACAAATTCTTTTGCTATTGCCAAGCCCAGCCCGGTGCCTTTAATAGATTGTGATTTTGATGTGACATATTTTTGAAAAATTCTTTCTTGTTCTTCAGTTGATATTCCTGGTCCTTTGTCCTGAATAGAAATTGTTACAAACTGATTTTCAGATTTTGCATTGATTGTAACTTTACCCTTTGGTGAGGAATATCTAACAGCATTATTTAAAAGGTTTACGATTACCCAAACAGTCTTTTCAACATCACATTTAATTTTGGGTAATTCGTTTTCTAATAAAACCTCTAGTTCAATTTCTTTTTCATGCAAAAGCATTAGTATAGCAAAAGTTCCAAGTTCAATTACATCACTAATACTGTGGGAATCAATATTTAGTTTAATATGTCCGGTTTCAGCTTGAGTAAAATCAAGCACTTCGTTAACAAGTTTTAAAATTCTCCCGCTATGCATTTTAACTGATTCAACAAGTTCTTTTTGCTCATTGTTTAATGAACCAACCCGTGAATCTTCTAATAATTTTAATGAAAGATTTATTGAGGACAATGGTGTTTTCAATTCGTGTGAAATTGTTGCAATAAGATTTGTCTTAGCTAAATCTCTTTCTGCATAATGTGTTATATTCTGAACAAGAGCAATATAACCAGAAGGTTCTTTGTTAAAGTCAGTCTTATGTGTTTTACTTATTTCCAACAAAAGGATCTGAAAATATTCTGATTGTCCATTTACAGATAAATGTATTTGTTTGTTGTTTGAAACTAAATCTGATTTGATATTATTCAGATCAAATGAAATGAGACTATTTGTGATTTCATTTTTATTCTCAATCTCAAAAAGCTTTTTATCAAGTAAATCATTTACACTTAAGTTTGAAAGCTCACAAAATTTTTTGTTAGCGTGAAGAATCCTTAATTCATTATCAAGAAGTAAAGAACCATCTTGCAAATTTGAAACTAAAGTTTCCATTCTTCGCTTTTCAAGAATCAATTCGTCAATATGCTGTGCTTCATAGTCTTTTAGCTTTTTCGCCATTTTATTAAATGCTTCAGCAAGAGTTTTAAATTCGTCGTTAGATTTTATCTGAATTCGCTGGTCATATTTTCTATTAGAAATATCCTCTATTTTTTGTAGTTAATTCTGAAATTGGTGATGTTATATATGAAGGAAAGTAAACAACAAATATTATTGTAAGTATTATACTAATTGCTGTTGCTACTGCCATTATTATAGAAACATTATCTGCTGTACGATTCTGCTGTTTGATTCTTTTTGTAAATAGCAGCCATATTCAATTTATAAATCTCTTTTATTGATTTAGAAATTGATAAGTACTCTGATTGAAATAAATTAACATCTTTTTCTGTTATATCAATATCCCGAAGCCTTAAGGACTTTAATATAGAAGTGAGTTGCTGATAGGAATTTGCAACCTCGGTTACTAATTTCTTTTCCCCAACCTCAGTAATGTTATTTTGCTGTAGTTGAAAAAACTTCTCAAAATTTCTTTGCTCTTGGATTATCTTATCTTCTAAATTGAGATCATTCTGAATATTATTACTTGAGTTCTGCAGTACTATATCATTAAAAATGTTTTCTAGAGAGTTAAGCATATTTGTACAGTATTCTATTGATGCATAATTATCTTTAATAATTTCCTTTGAATCTGAAGAAAGGTAGTAAATTGAAAAGATACCAGTAAGACTTAATAAAAGAATTAAGACTAAAAAGAACAATAAGCCAACTAATATTTTGCTCTTAAGTTTTTTCACTCTTCTTTAAAACCATAGTCATTAAGTTTTCTATACAAAGTAGTTAGACCGATTCCAAGTATTTCAGCAGCCGCACTCTTATTGTTATTGACTGATTTTAATACTGCGAGAATATGATTTTTCTCAACATCTTCAAGTTTTTTGGCTTCCGTTAAAATATTTGCATCCAAACTATTTATAATTTCAACAGGAAGATCGTTTTCTGTAAGTGTGGATTTATCATCAAGAAGAATTATTCGTTCAATAATATTTTTTAGCTCGCGTGTATTGCCCGGGAATGAATAGAATAAAAGTCTATTATAAAATGATTCATCAATTAAAGGAATGTTTTTCTTTAACTTTCTAGAAAAGATATTGATAAAATTATTTGCAAGCAGTTTTATATCCTCTACTCGTTTTCTTAGTGGAGGAAGGTTGATTTGAATTACGCTGATTCTATAATATAAATCATCCCTAAATTTTCCTTCACTCATAAGTTTCTTTAAATCTTTATTCGTTGCTGCTATAATTCGCACATCAACAGAAGTTTCTTTTGTATCGCCAGCTTTAATAAAAGTATTATTCTCTAAAACTCTTAATAGTTTTGCTTGCAATAAAATATCCATATCGCCAATTTCATCAAGAAATAAAGAGCCTTTATCAGCTTCTTCAAATAATCCTCTTTTATTTTTTGTGGCTCCTGTAAATGCCCCAGCTTTGTATCCAAACATTTCTGATTCTAGTAAATCTTTTGCAAAACCGCTACAGTTAATTGCAACAAATGGTTCATTTCTTCGATTACTTTCATAATGTATTGATTGAGCAAAAACTTCTTTGCCAGTTCCGGTTTCTCCGATCAATAAGATAGGTGCTTCAGAATTTGCAGATTTTTTTGCAACACTTATTGCTTCTTTAATTAAAGGTGAATTTCCCGTAATACTTTCAAAGGAATAATTTGATAAAACATTTTTTACTAGATGAGAAATACGATTAGCCATTTTAACTTTTTCTTGAGCATTTTTAACGATCAGAATAAGTTTATTGTCCTCATCACCTTTAACTATATAATCAAACGCTCCATTCTTTATTGCCTTAACACCATCTTCGATTCTACCATAAGCAGTAAGGATAATAACTTCGATAAACGGATTGACCTTTTTTATCATTGGAAGAAGTTCTAAACCGTTTTTATCCGGCAGTCGTACGTCCGAAACAACAATATCAATTTCGTTTTTATTTAGTACTTCTAAAGCTTCAGTTGCCGTACTGGCAGTTAAAATATTAAATTCTTCCAGTTCAAGTAATCGTTTTATAAGGTTTCTTAATTCAGGTTCATCATCAATTATAAGAACTTTGTTATATGGCATTTTATTCTTTCAATAATTCAAATTAAATCAACGTAAACGACTTTAACAATTTTTATTAAATCATTAGGGTCTAATTTCATTTGCATTCCACGCACGCCTGCGCTTACATAAATCTTATCGAATAGTTGGGCTGTTTCATCAATATACGTTGAGAAAAGTTTTTTCATTCCCACCGGGGAACAACCACCTCGTATATATCCTGTTAATGGAAATAAATCTTTTAATTTTATCATCTCAACTTTTTTGTTACCGCTTGCGGCAGCCGCTTTCTTAAGATTAAGTTCGGTGGTAACAGGAATGCAAAACACAACGTAACCGGTCTTATCTCCAACACAAACAAGAGTTTTAAAAACCGTTTCGGGATCAGCGCCAACTTTTTGGGCAACAGTTACGCCGGATAAATCGTTTTCATCAACTTCATAAGAAAACGTTTCAAATTTAATTTTATGCGATTCTAGAATTCTTATTGCGTTGGTCTTGCTCATAACTTGCATGAAAATTTTCTATCTCGTTTACAGAAAGACTTAATGACTGGGCACTTAATAAAAATTTTGTGTAATCATTTTTGGGATTAGAGAGAATATCGGTTGTAGTTCCCCTTTCTACAATACTTCCTCTAAACATAATCAGTATTTCATCTGCAAAGTGTTTTAATATTTTCAAATCGTGTGAAATACAAATAATAGTTAATCCAAAATCATCTTTTACTTTTTTAATCAGTTGTAATATAGCAAGCTGTGCTTCAACATCCTGTGAAGAGAACGGCTCATCAAGAATCAGAATTTCAGGTTCAACTATCATTATTCGTACAAGAGCTATCCGCTGCTGCTCTCCGCCGCTTAACTGCGAACCTTTACTGTTTAATAATTCTTCTTTAAGCCCAAAGCTGTTAAAAATCTCAGTCACTTCAGTGGAATAATTTTTCTTAGAATTATTTTTTAATTCAAATGCTTCATTTAAAACATCTTTTACTTTTCGGTGTGGATTTATAAGGTTTCCATCATTTTGAAAAAGTATTTGAATTGGTCTGGGTAAAGAATTCTTCCAATCTTTCTTAAAAAAAGTATCTATCCTGCCGTTAGATTCAGAATAAACCCCGGTTAATATTTTAGCTAATGTTGATTTTCCACTACCGGATTCACCCGAAATACCGGTTACTTTTCCGCGTTCAACTTCAAAAGAGACATTTTTTAATATTTCAACAGATTTATAGTCGATAAAATTATTTCTCTTGTCCACGGAGTAATAAATATTTTGAGTCTTAAGAATTATGTCTTTCATTTCAACATGTCAAAAGATTTAAGAAAATTGGAATAATCATTATCATCAGCATCTGCAAAAAAAGTTTCGGCAGATTTAAATTCGCTTAAACTACCGTCATTCAAAAAAGCAATTTCATCAGAAATCTCTTTAGCAAAATAAATATCCTGGGTAACAATTAAAGCGCTGTTATTGTTAGAAGTAAATTCTTTTAGTTTAAGTTTTACAAGATTTATGTTAGTGTAATCAATTGCAGAAGTGGGCTCATCTAAAACCAAAAGTTTTGGATTTGGTAAAAGGGCAAGCATTAAACTCAATCGCTGAGCCATTCCACCGCTAATTTCATAAGAATGTAATGGGGAGATTGTATTATAGTCAGGAAGTAAAAAGTTTTTTAGGTGTTCTTCGATTATTTCATTTGTAAAGCCCGAATTATCAAAATAGTACTTTAGCCTTTTCAAAGGATCAAAGTTATTTGTCAAATCCTGAAGCACGTAACTAATTTCCTTTTGTCTCAGTTTTAGTAGTCGGTCTTCACTCATTAAAAAAATATTTTCACCTATCCAAAGCACACTGCCGGATATATTAAACAGACTAGCATTTAGCAAATTAGTAAGTGATTTTATTAAGGTTGATTTACCGCTGCCGTTTTTACCAAGGATTGTGTAAACTTTTCCTTCAGCGATATCAAACTTAATATCCTTAAGTACCTCAACATTTTCGTTTAGGTCCCTGCGAATCACATTATTTATATCTACTTTAAACATCATAAAATTTTTGGATTTGTTATTCAAAATAATAAATTAACTAAAGAATTATTAGTATTTAATATCAACTGTAAATGATTGTAATAAAACCTCGTTTCATGATAAAGATAATCATTTTTCCGCAACTGTTTTTTAAAGCGTGCAAAACTAATTTTTATTCTCATCTAAAATCTTTTGATCATGAAAATTGAAATACTCAGACTTCTGTTTAAAAGACTTCTAACTTCTGCGGTTGTGTTATTTCTGCTGGTTACTTTTGTATTTATTCTTATTCGGTTAGCTCCCGGCGATCCGGCTCAAAAATTTATTGCTCCGCAGTTAAGTCCGGAACTGGCAAATCTCGTTTCGAAATCATTTGGATTAGATGAACCAATACAAATCCAATATTTTTCATTTATTAAGAACGTAGTGTCTGGAGATTTTGGAATCTCTTACAATTACCGTCAACCTGTTCTTTCCGTTATTAAAGATTATTTCCTTTTTACTCTGGTCTTTGCTTTAATAAGTTTATTAATTCAGCTTAGTTTAAGTTATCTGCTGGCAAAGGCTGCCTTCAAAAGAGCAGGCGGTTTATTAGATAGGATATTATCAAGGTTGTCCATAATACTTTTTGCTGTTCCTTCTTTTGTTTTAGGATTAGTTTTGGTATTCTTTTTTTCTGTTCAGTTAGATTTGCTCCCTACTTCGGGGATCAAATCAATTTATCATGATGATTTTTCTTCAACAGGCAAAATTATCGATTACCTGAAACACGCGATTCTTCCTATGATAACGTTGTCCCTGGCTGGAGTTGCGGTATTTTATAAATATATGCGTGATAGTCTTGACGAGGTTATGAATCAACCCTTTATCATCAATCTTAAGGCTAACGGATATAGCCAATCAAAAATATTTCGTAATCATATATTACCGAATGCTCTTCGTCCTCTAATTTCTGTGGCAGGAATTGAGTTCGGGCTTTTGCTCGGTGGTGCTTTAATAACCGAAGTTATTTTTTCTTTACCTGGTATGGGAAGACTAACAGTTAGTGCAATTTATAATCGTGATTTTCCATTAATTATCGGTTGTTCCTTTATTTCTGGTGCAATGATGATTCTCTCAAATTTAATTGCAGATCTAATAAAAATTAAAATTGATAAAAGACTAATTAAAGATTTAATCAATTAATGATCTCAAAATTTAAAATACTTCACCTGGTTATTCTTTTGATTATTATTACATTAATCTTTAACGCTTACTATTTAACAAACCTTGTGTATTTATACATCCAATTCTTTTCTTTATTGATAAATGGGGCAGAGAACATTTCAAATCAAATAGACTTTAGGTTTATTGATTCATTTGCGTCATTGATCCTGATTTTTACAGTTCCAATTTTTATTTTGTTATCAAAGAAACTTCAGGATATTTTATTAATTAATATAAGTTTTGCTGGTATTGTGCTAACACTATTGTTTTTTGCTTTTTTATTTACCCCACTAATAACAAAAAAACATCCGGACTTTCAAAAAAATATTTCAGTTACAAAATTACTTCCCCCATTATCTTCAGTTAAGATGATGGAATTAAATACTAAAACAAGTTTATTCAAGACCCCTGTTGAAAATTTTATTATTTCAAAACATGCACTTATTCCACAGGCATTTGATGAAAAAGTAATTTTTATTGATAATATAAACAAAACTTCAGCAGAGGGAATATGGGAATATTACCAGTCAGGTGTCAAAAAAGAGATTCCACTTATCGACATAAAGAATAAAGAGGGTCAGCCGGAAATTAGCAATGTATTATATCTGTTTGGAACAGATGAATTTGGGAGAGATATCTTTACAAGAATTATATACGGCTCACGAATCTCTTTACTTATAGGAATTGGTTCTGTGCTAATATCTTTTTTGATAGGGATAGGATTTTCGTTTCTATCTTTACAAAAAGAAGGTATAATAGATTTAGTTATTAGCAGGATATCAGATTTATTTCTTGCATTTCCAACAATATTTTTAGTGATATTAATTCTCGCTTTGTTTGGTAATAATATTATTTCAGTAATGTTTGTTCTTGGTCTTTCTGGTTGGATGAGTTTATATAAAGTTAGTAAAAGCGAAATGCTTGCAATTAAAAACAAGGAATATTTTTTGACTTCTGGACTTATTGGATTGAAGAAAATTAAATTACTTAAAAGGGAAATACTTCCTATCATAATTACTCCAGTAATTGTTAACCTGATTTTTCAGTTTAGTAATGTTATCTTAGCAGAGTCAGCTTTAAATTATCTTGGATTAGGGACAGGAAGTGAATATCCATCATGGGGTTCTATGATTGAAGCGGGTCAGCAATATGTTTCTGAATCCTGGTGGATGATATTTATTCCGGGATTTATTTTAATAGTCACTTTGCTAAGTATTAATGAAGTTGGCAGAAAAATTAGCGGATACTTTAACACATAAATTATTTTATGATAAATAAAAGATACATACTTGGTAAGAAATTAGGACAGGGCAGAAGTAGTGTTTATAACGTTATCGACACCGAATTTCCTGAAAGAGAAGTTGCTGCGAAGTTTTTGCCAGCCTCAGCATCCATTGAAGAAAAAAATAATTTTAGAGATGAATATTTTACATTACAAAAATTAGATCATCCCAATATAATTAAATCGTTCGAGCTTGGAACTGTAATTGTAAAAGACGATGACGAAGACAATGTAATCGACAGTTTTTCTAAGTTCATCACAATGGAATGTTTCCCTTCAAATGAATTGCTCAATTATACCGGGTTGAAAGAAGAGCGTAAATTAAATTCGATTATTAAACAAATCTGTTCTGTGTTGTATTATCTGCATCAATCCAATTATATATATTACGATCTTAAAGCTGAGAACATCCTCATTTCTGAAATAAACAATAGTCCTTTTATCAAAGTTATTGACCTTGGTTTTTCCCAGTTTATACTTGCACAGTATGAGCACACTATTAAAGGAACTGCATTTTACATTGCCCCGGAATTGTTGAAAAATGAGCATCATGATCATACAGTAGATTTTTATTCACTTGGTATACTTCTATATAGAATTGTATATGGAAAGTTTCCGTTTAACAGTGAAAACGAAATTGATATATACAGAGCGCAAATCGAAGAAGAATTCACATTCTCTAAGACTATTTATTCAAAAAAACTTACTAATGTTATTTCAAGATTGTTAAAGAAGAACCCGTCCGATAGATACGGAAATGCGCTTGAAATATTGAATGATCTTGGATTGCCCATTGATCTAGAAATTACAAAGGATTTTGTTCCTGCTAAAGTTTTTTGCGACAGAAAAGATGCCTTAAATATTTTGGGTACATATCTTAAGGATGAAAGCAGTAATGAGGTATTTACAGTATCAGGTTTTGATGGAGCAGGTAAGACCTCGTTATTAAGAGAAATATATCATAAGCGTAATAATTCTGTGTTTATAGAAAACACAAAAACTAAAACCGGACTCGAAGCAATTAAATATATTTTTCGCAAAATAATTTTAACAGATTTTATCTATTCTAAAAAGCAAGACGAATACAACCAGATAATAGCAGATATTTTTGATAGTCCTTCTGATGGCTTTTGGGATACAATAAAAAGAGTATTTAATACATTATCTGTCGGAAATGAGTTTATTGTCCTTTTTGATGATTATAATTTGTATGATGATTTTACACAAGAAGCACTTACTGAAATTATCCGCATCTTTCAGGTAAAAGGAATAAAAATTATTTTAGCAGAGTCGTCAGACTTTGATCAATCTTCATCAGCTTTGAACAATTTATGTGTGGTTCAGCTAAATCAATTTACTGATCATCAGCTATCAGAGTTTTTAGATCTTAGTTATTCGTCTATATTTCCTAAGCAGGAATTAAAAAAATATATTTTACTTTATTCGGATTTATTACCCGGAAATATCAAGCAATTTGTTAGAGATTTAATTCTTCTTAGGGTTATTAAATATGATCAGGCAACTGTTTCATTTGAAACAAGTGAAGATATTATACTTGCTCTTCAAAGTTCACACGAAGAATTATACCGGCTGAGATTAAGTAATCTGAATAGTTTTGAGTTAAAGCTATCTCAGATTATTTCTGCTTTTGACATTTCAGTAGAGCAAACAATTCTGGCAGCTTTACTTGATGTTTCGCAGGATATTCTAAAGGAAAATCTTTTTGAGATAGAAAAGAAGAATATTATTGATTCGTTAAATATTAGTAATGCTCCAAGAATAAATTCATTCAACTTCAAGAAATATGTTTATTCTACAATCAGCCATCGCACTAAATTTCATGTTGTAATTGCTAACTCAATTGAAAAACTGTTCCCGGATTTTAACTCTCTGGAATTATCCCGGCAATACGAGTTGGCAAATAACCATGTTAAAGCCGTTGAAGCTCTAAAAAAAGAAATTGAACGTGCCGAAGAAATCAGTGCTCTGGCATATAAGCGTTCTTTGCTTGAGAAAACATTAAGATTTAACATATCTGAAAAATCATTAAATGCTCTTAGGTTTGAGCTTGTAAAAACTTTATTTAAGCTTAGTGAATATAACTCTGCATTAGAAATTGTTTATAAACTTAACGGTGCAGATTTTTCAGATGTTGATAAAATTGAATTGAAGTTTATAAAAGGAAGCAGTCTGATTGAGCTAAAAAAAACAGAAGAAGGGAAAAGTATACTAAATGAACTGAAATCGGGGCTTAAAGATAAAAAATTAGAGCAAAAGATTTTTGTTGAATTAGCTTATGCCGAGTTTGATTTAAATAATTTCGATTCAGCAGAAGATTATTGTAAAGACTTGTTAAATGAACAGGATTCCTTATTTGAAGATCAAGGAAGAGTTCTAAATTTATTATCAATGATCGAATTTCAGGTTAAAGGTAAATCAAAAACTGCTCTGGAATTTAGTTTAGAAGCATTAAAAAAATATGAGCTTGCGCAACAACCAAGAAGAGTAGCAGGTATGCATGTAAATATCGGAGTATTTTTCGATAGGCAAGGAAATAAAAATGAAGCAGAGAGACATTGGCAAAAAGCGCTTGATATAAACTCTTCAATTGGAAATCTTGAACAAGAGGCAGCAATCCAGCTTAATTATGGTGTTTTCCATCACCAAAATAACAGTCTTGAAAAAGCTATTAAAAGTTGGCAGCAAGCAAAAATAATTTTTAGTTCTATTGGAATACAAAATCATATGGCAGTTGGAATTGGGAATTTAGGGGAAGTATATCTTCAACTCTGTGATTATCAAAATGCTTTTGAAAATCTTATAAAGTCAATTGAAATATTTGAAACAATTAATGAAAAAGAAGAAGAACTTAATTTTCTTTTTATTCTGGGGAAATTTTGGTTTTCAATCGGAGACATTAATGAGTTATATGAGACACTTAATAAGTATGAATCAATCTCTTTGACTGAAAATAAATGGTCTGAGAAAAAAGAAATAAATCAAATTTATCTAAGATTATTATATGAAATTTTATCAGAAAAATTGATTTTAACAGAAAATGAAATATTACAACTTTTGGACAAATGTTTGAGCTCTGAAGAGCATAACTATTATGCTGAAATTATCTATCTGTACTCAGAATTTTTAATAAATAATGGTAAATTTCAAAGTGCATTTGAATTACTTAGTAAACAAACGATAGACCAAATTATTGAACAAAATTTTATATTCGATACATACCGGCAGTACTTATATGGAAAAATTGCTCGAGCTTCACAGGTTTTGAAAGAGAAACCCTCAATTGAATATTTTGAAAGTGCTTATAATATACTTGAGGGGCAAAGTATAGCAGAATTAACCTGGAAAGTACTATATGAAATTACAAATATTTATTGGGAGAGAGGTAATTTTCATAAAGCAAAAAAAACAAGAATTTATGCGTATGAATTAATCAGTATGATTGGTGATAATATTTCAAATAGTAAAATTAGAGCAGCTTACTTCAATCATCCCGATAGAAAACAAGCATTGGAAAAATTAATTCTTATGGGTAAAAAGGCAGAGTTAAATGAATTCCAGCAAAGTTAGTATAAAAATTTATTCTGATAGCGATGATATTAGTTCTATCAATTCGGGATTACGCCAAATTGAATTAGATAGTGTGCCAATTGCATTTACAAATCCCAAAACATTTGCCCCTGAAGACGATACTATTCTTGTTTTACAAATTGATTCCTTAGGGTCCGGTCTTTTATCAGAAGTTGCACAGGTTAAAAAAGATATTAGAAACAAAATTATTATTGTAATAAGAAACAATAATGCTTTACTTGTAAGTACTATTGCTAAAATGGGGTTGCAAGATATTTTTGTATTCCCTTACGAGATGGTAAAATTCACATCTTATATTAAAGAACTTATTACAAACGGCTTATATCGCACTACTGATATTACACAACAAGAGAATACTGATAACAGGTACAATCTTACCAGTATTGTTGGGAGTTCTCCTAGATTTGCCCGCACAATTGAACTGGCTAAAAAGGTATCTGAACAGAGCACTTCAAATATTCTTCTTTTAGGAGAAACCGGAACGGGCAAAGGTTTGTTTGCGCGAGCGATACACAATTACGGAAAAAACCATAAAGAGCCTTTCGTTGATATTATTTGCACTGCAATCCCAGAAAACCTTCTTGAATCTGAGTTATTTGGTTATGAAGCCGGGGCATTTACAAGTGCAAGAACACGTAAGCTTGGTTTGTTTGAAATTGCAGAAGATGGCACTCTTTTTTTGGATGAAATTGGTGATATGAGTTTAAATTTACAAGCAAAGCTTTTAAGAGCAATTGAAAAAAAGGTTATTAAAAGGTTAGGTGGAATAAATGATATTCCTATCAATGCTCGAATAATTTCCGCTACAAATAAAAATATTGAACAAATGATTGAAGAAGGGTCATTCAGAAGAGATCTTTATCATCGATTGAATGTCGTTACGATTGAACTTCCTCCGTTAAGAGATAGAAGTGATGATATTATTAATTTAGCAGATCATTTTATTGAAGATTTTAATTTGCTATTTAATAAGGCTGTAAAAAAAATAGGGAAAGAGCTTAAATATTTTTTTCTTGGATATCCGTGGCCGGGTAATGTACGTGAGTTAAAAAATGTTATTGAAAGAGCAGTGCTTCTATCGGAAAACGGAGAGTTAAATTTGAGTGATTTTTCAAGCCTAATAAATTCTGTCCCTGCAACTATTCAATTAAACAAAAATGATGAAATGTTACCCGAGCATGTGATTCGCTTAGATTTGAATTATGGTACAACTGATTTAAAGAAATTGACAAAACACTACGCTCTTCAAGTGTTAGAAAAGGTAGGGGGTAATAAATCTCAAGCTTCAAAACTCCTTGGAATTTCAAGGCCTAAGCTAGATACCTTGGTTTCGAAAAAGAAATAGACCCTTTTTTCTAAAAAAATGACAAAAAAAATGTAAAAAATATTTACATAAAAAACTTAATTTCCTATCAGACTGCGTAATATTTACCGTCAAAACTAGCAAATCACTCTATTTTCTAAATTATTAGCTTTTCAGAATGGCACTTGTATTGTCTATTTTTTAACCTTATTAGAGGGCTAACTCCAGTTATGCGGAGTTAAATTTAATATGAATTTAGTGTCAAAATAATTATTCATTAACCAGTTACGGTGGAAGCTATGCAAAAATCCATTCTACTGATTATAATGCTGTTTGCTCTAATTGTTACTTCTTTCGCTCAGGTTGAAGAAGCGGTTAGATATAGAGTGCAGGGCGAAGCTACTCTTATTGAACAGCAGGTCAGCGTATCTAATTCAGTTGAAACAACTGATAATATGATCTTACAAAATAGATCAAATTCGCAGTTGGATGAGTTAGGTTCACGGTACGTATTCATTAAATCCAATTCGCAGTTGGATGAATTAGGCAGCAGGTATGTACTGATACGATCAGGTTCACAACTTGATGAACTAGGCAGCAGGTATGTACTGATACGATCAGGTTCACAACTTGATGAACTAGGCAGCAGGTATGTACTGATACGATCAGGTTCACAACTTGATGAACTAGGCAGCAGGTATGTACTGATACGATCAGGTTCACAACTTGATGAACTAGGCAGCAGGTATGTACTGATACGATCAGGTTCACAACTTGATGAACTAGGCAGCAGGTATGTACTGATACGATCAGGTTCACAACTTGATGAATTAGGCAGCAGGTATGTACTGATACGATCAGGTTCACAACTTGATGAACTAGGCAGCCGATATGTTCTGATAAGATAAACTCAGAATAAAATAATATTTTTAAGCCTTCAAGATATTGAAGGCTTTTTTTTAAATTAGCTCAGCTATTATAAAATCTTTTTGTAAACCTTTATAAAAGTATTTCATGAGATTAATTCAGTTCTTTGTTATAGTATCTTTTTTTTGTCCGATTGCTTTTCCACAAGATGCAACTAAGATTGCACTGATTCGTGAAAACAGTTATGATTTGATTGAAGCTGAAAATCAAACAGGAACTGTTTATGTATCATTACTTGATTTTCTTAATGCAATATCGATTCCGCTTACTAGTGAAGAAAATAATAATTATATATCTGTTCAATTTGAGAATTATTCAATTCGATTTAGTATAAATAATCCTTTCGTCAATATTGTAAATCGTAATGATAGTACTATAAAGACAATTCAAATAGCAAGCACGCCATACCGGAAAGAAAACAGAATTTTTGTTTCTGTATTACCTTTAATTGAACTGATTAATTTGTATTGGGACAAAGAACTGCTTCAATTAGCTGCAAACAGAATTAAAGTTGTCGATAAGATTAAAGAAACTCCTTTAGTCCAAAACAAGGTAGTACAAATTTCAAGTATATCAGTAGAAACCAGATCTGATAATATTATTATAAAAATTATTACAAATAATCCGATTATTAACCCTTATAGTTTTTATCGATCACAAAAGCTACATTTAGTTCTCTGGGGGACATCAACAAAAATTGATTCTACAATCTACCCATCATCTGATGATATAATTGATAAGATAGAAGTTGTTAACTCTCAAGAATTTGCTGAATTTATTTTTTACCTTAATGAAAGAGAAACAATTACTGAAACATCCAAAGGGAAAGATGAAAATGAATTAATTGTCAGAATAAGTAAGAGAGATTTTGGAGATTGGTATACAAGAGAAAGTGAAAATTTTAAAATTATTTACCGCGATTCTCATTCTCATCTTGTAACTCACTTGCTGTCATCCGCCGAAAATTCACTTATTCAACTAAGGAAAATTTTCAACTATCACCCGTCTGAAAAAATAATAATTAATACTTATGATGTTAGTGATTATGGTTTTGGCGCGACTACAACCTTACCGGAAAATTACATAAGAATAGAGATTGAACCATTGGAACCAGGATATGAGGTTGTTCCCTACTCTGAAAGATTTCAGTGGTTGTTAAGTCATGAACTTGTTCATATTGTTGTTAATGATATGGCCTCTAATTTCGAAGCTTCTTTGCGGAGTGTGTTCGGAAAAGTTAATCCCGATAAGTTTCAACCAGTAACTGTCTTTTATAGTTTGATAACAAATCATAATAGATATACACCAAGATGGTATCAGGAAGCTATTGCCGTATTTATCGAAACCTGGTTCAGCGGTGGTTATGGAAGAATACTTGGAAGCTTTGATGAGATGTATTTCCGCTCACTGGTTAATGATAAAAGAAGTTTTCCAGGTGAGTCTGAGATAGAAAATGTTACATCACATAAGAGTATTTTCCTGGAAAATATACTTTACCTTTATGGAACAAGATTCATTGCACATATATCAGAAAAATATGGAACCAAAAAAGTATTTGATTGGTTTTCACTTCAACCGGATGAGTTTTATCCCGGTTTAGAATACAAGTTTGAGGAAATTTTCGGTTTAGATTTTTCAGATGCATGGGATGAGTTTGTTTCAGATGAAACATCGTTTCAGACAACCAACCTCTTGTTGTTAAAAAAATATCCGCTAACAGAAACCAAAGCTTTAACCGAAAAACCCTTTGGTTGGGTCACTCAAACTACATTCGATAAAAAAAACAATTCTTTGATTTTTGGTTATCACAGAAGCGGTGAATTAGCAGAGATTCAGAAGTTTGATCTAAATAAAAACGAATCTAAAATTATTACAACATTGCCTTCTCCAAGCTTAATTCAAGTAGCTTCTGTTGCTTATGATGAATCATACAGGCAGATTTTCTTTACGACAAATAATAATCAGTTGTACCGGGATATTTGGATGTATGACCTGAACATGAATAAAGAAAAATTATTGTTCCGTGATATGAGGGTGGGAACCTTAACAATTTCACAAACAACCCACGAGTTGTGGGGAATCCAACATCTTAGCGGCAAAGCAATAATAGTAAAATCAAAATACCCTTATACAGAATTGCAATCACTTTCAGTCTTTAGCGTCGGTGATGAGTTTCAGGATTTGTCTATAAATCCGAAAGGCAATTTATTAGCCGCCACGATGCATCGATCAGATGGAAAGCAGTTTATATTTATTTCGGATATAACGGATTTGGAAAAAGGGAAGCCTTTTTCATTTAAAACTATAACTTCAAATGGGTCGCCCGAAAACCCATCCTGGTCTATTGATGGTAATTATTTGTACTGGAATGCATATACCAATGGTGTTTCTAATATTTATAGATATGATTTGCAAAGCGAAGAGATTATACCTATTTCCAATACTATAATAGGATTATTTAGACCTGTTGAAGTTTCTGCAGATTCAATGGTGGCAATGGAGTTTTCACTTGAGGGATTTACTCCGATTAAGTTTGCGATTAAAAAATCAGAAAAGCTGCCCGCAATAAATTATTTTGGGCAGAGGATTTTAGAAAAAGCTCCAGAACTGTATGAATTAAATCTAAAACCTGCTAATGAAGTAATCGATAAAAATTCTTTCAGTGAAGAAGAATCATTTTCTTCTCTAGGTGATATTTCCGTTAGAACTTTTATTCCAATCGTTTCAGGCTTTCAATCGCGCTTTGTGCTTGGATTATATACCCAGCTGAATGATGCTTTATTAAAGCACGATTTAATTATGGAAGCAGGTATATCACCTTTTAAAGAAACCACCAATGATATAAAATTTCATTTACGGCTAAAGTACAGTTACGAGCAGAAAATTATTTTAGGGATTGAGCATAATGCTCCAGATTTTTATGATCTTTTTAATAAAAGAAAAAGAGGGATGCTTGGTTCGAGATTTGCGTTGGGATATAATCATTATTGGGTCTATGATAACCCTGTTAAAGTTAGACAAAATACAGAGATTTCTATTTACCGTGGGATAAAATATATTAATGATAATCTTACCGAAGTTAGGCAACCTGATTATGCAATATTAAAATCAGATCTTGATATTCGTAATCTCAGGAAGACAGTTGGCAGTATCGATTGGGAGTCAGGTGATCAGATAAAATTATCAGTAATGGGCTATGGTTCTAATCCAGAAGATCCTAAGTTTTCAGGTCAGTTAATGGGTGAATGGGATAAATATTCTATATTTTTATCTAATCATAATGTACTGCACTTAAAGACTTCTGTGGGATATCATTTTGTAAATCAAGATTTACCTGAAACAATGTTTTATTTTGGTGGATTTGGGAACAGAGAAATTGAAAACGAACCTGTAAAACAGTTTGAAAAAATGTTTCGTTTTCCCGGAGTTCCTATTTACAGCATTATATCAGATAAATTTATCAAAGTGATGGTGGAAAATTCTTTTCCGCCTATACGAATACCAAATGTGTCTATTTCCAGCATTGATTTAAAAAATATTAATATATCAATATTCTCTCAAGGGTTAGTCTCAGATTCACCAGACATAAATAAAATTGTAGACCTTGGAGCGCAGATCAATATAATGTTTGAGCATTGGTTTAATCTTGAATCCACGGTTTCTGCTGGATTTGCAAAAGCCTGGTGGCAAAATGGAAATGATACTGAATGGTTTGTTTCCTGGAAACTTCTTAAAGATTAGCACATATTTAAGTAAAATTTACATTCATTCTAATTTTATTTGTTTATAATTAACGTATAAAGCGGTATAATTATTGTGTACTTAATTCGCTTTATTAATTATTGAAGAGTCACTAATCCTAATGAAATTTTCTGAATTTAAGAAAAATGTTGATAGCGGTATAAAAACGAGTCTGGATACTGAGCTAACCTCCGAAAAAGCGAAAAATCTGGAAGTTATACTAAACATCCTAAATAGTATTAACCGTTCATTAATTCTTGATGACGTACTTGAACTAGTTCTAAAGAATGCTATTCGATTAACATATTCAGAACGCGGGTTTATAGTTTTAAGGAATGACTCCGGTAAACTTGAGTTTAAACTTGGGTTGGATTCTAACGGAAAAGAATTGCCAGAAAGTTTATTCCAAATAAGTAATTCTGTAGTCGAAGATGTTTTTTATAATGGGCAATCAAGATTTATTGAGGGTGCTCAAAGTGATGTAACTTTAGAATCCAGCAAAAGTATTTTACGATTAGATCTGCAAACAATTCTTTGTTCTCCACTTATTACTGATTCAAATAAGATTGGTGTAATCTATGTGGATAGTAAACATCTGCATAAGATAAAGGAAAAAGAAACAACCAACACTTTTGAAATTTTGGCAGGGCAGGCGGCAGCAGCAATTAGAAATGCACAGTTATACCAGGGACAGGTTGCTGCAAACTCTGCACTACAAGAAGCAAACAATCAACTTATCCAGGCTGAAAGAAAAGCCTTAAAAGCAGGTATTGATTCTGAGATTGGACAATCGCTGCAGGGGCTTGTGCATTTAGCTTTGCTTGAGAATGAAAGTTTACTGCGAATGTTGGAGAAACTTAAAAAGGATACGGAAGATTCTGGAATCGGTAAGGAAAATCTGATATTTGATCGCCTGAAACTAAAATCAAAGGTTGCAATTGATAGCATCAGAAGCATACAGAAATATGCACAGGTTCTTATGGAAACTGCGATCATGAATCTTAATAAGGACAGTGGTGATTTGAACAGAACTATTCAATCCGTTATTAAGTACATCTCCCCAATGAAGAAATATCAATTTGTTACTTTTAAAACACAACTAAATAATATTCCTCTTTGTAATTATGATTCAGAACAAATTCAGCACTTACTGGTTCATCTTTTTACAAATTCGGTTCATGCAAAAAAAGAGGCAACAATAAATATTCAATCTTCTGCTGATGACAAATTTGTTAGAATTATAATTGAAGACAATGGTCCCGGTATACCCGATGAAATTAAAAAAGAATTGTTTGTATCTTATACCCCAAAGAAAAATAGTTACGGGTTATTTTTGTGTAAAAGTATAATTGATCGGCACAACGGAGAAATAAAATTACTTGATTCAATTAAGGGAACATCAATCGAAATATTACTTCCAATAAATTAAATGGTAACAACAGATTTCTTAAAATACGTAGGTCTTTTATATGATAAAGTTCGATTTCCGGTTCAGGTGATTGAACCCGGGGGAAAAATTGTTTATATAAATGAGGCTTTTACTATCCTATGGGGTTATCATCTTGATGAGCTTGCAGAATATTCTTTGTTTAATGATAACGTTCTAAAAGAAAATAAAATATTAGAAAAAGTAACGCAAGTTCTTGATGGCAAGAGCTATACGGCTGTTGACTATTACGAAGATTCTCTTTTGCGATCAAGGGATTATGCTGTTCCAATTCTGCGTACAAATATTTTTAGCATTAAGGATGAAGATGATCCTTATGTTGTAATGTATCATGAAGATAAGACTGAGATGCTTCTTACTGAGGAAGAAGTGAAAAAAGCTAGGGATGCCAGTAACGAATCGGAAAGATTAAAAAATACTTTCTTAAATGTATTATCACACGAACTTAGAACCCCGTTAAATATTATTCTAGGATATTCATCTTTAATTAAAGAAAACTTAAACGATAAGATTGACGCTGAAGACAAAATATATTTGGATAATCTTCACAGTGGTAGTGAAAGACTATTTAATAGTATAACTCAGATGTTAGAATTTGCACAAATTGAAGCGGGCAACTACACCCTTAACATAGAAACTACTGACCTTATTAGTATTATACAGAATTGTTTACCCGGACATCAAAAACTGGCAAAAGAAAAAAATCTTGAATTGAAAAGCAATTTCTCTCATAAGAAAATTTATGTTGATGCTGATGTTCAGTGTGTAGAGAATGCACTAAACAGTTTAATTAGCAATGCAGTTAAATTCACTCATCAGGGATTCGTTGAAATTGAAGTAAGTATTCTGGAAGATAAAAATTTAGCGGTTTGCAAAGTAAAAGATACCGGAATTGGTATCTCAACTAAATATTTAGATCATCTTTACCAGCCTTTTAGCCAGGAAGATTTGAATGTCGGAAGAAATTACGAGGGCAATGGACTTGGTCTAGCATTGGCAAAAAGATATATAGAAAGATTGGGTGGATCATTACTTGTGGATAGTATTAAAGGTGTTGGTTCGACTTTTACTTTTACACTTCCATTAAATCAATCAAAAGTTTTTGCTACATTTAGTAATAAGGATGAAATTCAAACAGCCAACAAGATATTAATGATTGACAACGATGGTGAAACATTTGAACTTGTAAAAGCTTTTTTAAAAAATTCATTCACTCTTTCTAATTACAGCATCAGAGAATTTAAGCTTGAGTTTGTGCAGGATAGTTCTTTCAGCCATGTTATCTTTGATGTTGATAAAAACTATTGGCAACAAGGAATTCTTATCTGTAGAGATATTAAAAGACACGACCCATTTAAAAGACCCATCATAATTATCTCCAGCGAATATTTTGAGGATAAAATTAAGGAATTTTATCTGGCAGGAGCCACAAAATTTTTAGTTAAACCATTTGGTAAATCTGATCTTACAAAAATTATTAACGACACTATAGAATCGTAAACTCAGGTCTTTAATCTTTTTAGTTATTAATTTACTTCTGTTTTAAATTAAAATAATATGTAATTTTCTTTCAGTATTTTTTAGTCAATAAGATAAAACAGGTATTGAAATGAAAGCTACATTATATATTCTAATCACCTTTGTATTAATCTCAGCCATTTCGTTAACCGCACAACAAAAGGATATATCAGGAATCTGGACAGGTAAACTTGAACTTCCAAATAATATAAAATTAACAGTTGTGTTTAATATAAAAAAAGATACGAGTGATATTTATAATACTACAATGGATAGCCCTGATCAGGGCGCAAAAGGAATTCCAACAAAGAGCACTACGCTTAATAATGATTCCATCCTAATTGAAATTCCTGCAGTCAGAGGATTTTATGCTGGTAAGGTTTATTATGATAAAAAAAAAATAGAGGGTAAATGGACACAGGGTGGTGTAAGTTTTAATCTAATAGTAAATAAAGTTGATAAAATTGATACGCCTAAAAGACCGCAGGAACCCAAAGAACCATTTCCGTACAAATCTGAAGATGTAATCTTTGAAAATAGAATCGATACCGTTACACTTGCGGGAACATTGACAATTCCGGAAGAAGGAAATAATTTTCCTGCAGTTGTTTTGATTTCAGGTTCAGGAGGACAAGATAGAAATGAAGAATTACTGGGACATAAACCATTTTTAGTTATTTCAGATTATTTAACACGAAACGGTATTGCAGTGCTTCGTGTTGATGATAGAGGAATTGGAAAATCAACCGGAGATCGTTCAAAGGCAACTACTGAAGATTTTGTAAAGGATGTTTTATCTTCGGTTGAGTTTTTAAAAACCAGAAATGAAATTAATCAATCTAAAATTGGACTAATTGGACACAGCGAAGGTGGATTAATTGCTCCCATGGCTGCTGTTCAGTCTAATGATATTTCTTTTATTGTTTTGATGGCAGGTCCCGGAGTGTTAGGGGATTCAATTCTTGTACTCCAGAGTGAATTAATACAAAAAGCAGAAGGAACTACTGAAGAAGAGATCCAGAAATCAGTACAAATGCAACGAGAAATTTACTCTATCATTAAAAAAGAGGAAGATGATGAATCCTTAAAAAACCAAATACACGAAAAGCTTATTGCTCAATTTTCAACAATGAGTGATGAAGAAAAAAAGAAGCTTGGTGATCTGGAGGTTTTTATTAATATGCAGATTAAAACATTGTCGAGTCCTTGGTTCAAATATTTTTTAAAGTATAATCCTCTACCAACTTTAGAAAAAGTAAAATGCCCAGTTCTGGCTATTAATGGTGAAAATGATTTGCAAGTACCACCAAACGAAAATTTATCTGCAATTGAAACTGCATTGAAAATGGCAGGCAATAAAAATTTTGAAGTCAAAATGCTACCGGGATTAAATCATCTTTTTCAAACATCGTACACGGGAGCAGTTTCTGAATACAGCCAGATCGAAGAAACAATTTCCCCGTTGGCATTAGAAACTATGCTAAACTGGATAAAAAAAATAACTAATTAATTTCGCTTTTCGAAGGGACTTCAACTAGAAGGCAGGATTAACTCAGGGAGAATTTATTAGTTGTACGGATTTCTCATCCCGAAGGCATTGGGATTTTCCGAAATAGCTCTTGGCAAATTTTTAAATTTTAAGTGTATAACATTTAAAGCTATAAAAAGGTAACAGATATTATTAATGAATTTAGCTGAAATAAGAAATGAAATATTAAAGAAAAAAAATCCGACACAAGCACTAGTTTTACAAAGATTTTTTAAAACAGGAAAAGGCGAATATGGTGAAGGGGATGTTTTTTATGGAATTAAAGTCCCGGTTCAAAGAACTATTGCCAGACAATTTAAAGAGTTGTCGCTGGATGATTTAAAAATTCTAATTTTATCTAAAGTACACGAAGAGAGATTGATAGCAGTATTTATTCTTGTTGAACAATTCAAAAAAGCTGATGATAAAAAAAGAAAAATAATCTTTGATTTGTATCTGAAAAATAGAAAAGGAATTAACAATTGGGATCTTGTCGATCTATCTGCACCAAAGATTATTGGTGAATATCTTATCGATAAAGAAAAGGATTTGCTTTACAAATTCGCTCATTCAAAAGATTTGTGGGAAAAAAGAATTGCAGTTCTTTCAACTCAAACTTTTATTAGACAACATTGGTTTGAAGACACATTAAATATTTCCGCAATTCTTTTGCACGATAAACACGATTTAATCCATAAAGCAGTTGGTTGGATGCTTAGAGAAATTGGTAATTGTGATATCGAAACAGAAGAAAGATATTTAAAGAAACATTACAAAACTATGCCCCGCACAATGCTGAGATATGCAATTGAAAAATTTCCTAAACAAAAGCGTAAGGCTTATCTATTGGGGAAAATATGAATTTCCCTCCTCTGTGCATCTCAGTGTTATGACTGAAATCCTTACACAGAGTTTCACAGAGAAGGCACTGAGAAACGCGGAGAGAAATATGAAGCCTTTCCTACATTAAATTCATATAAAATCATTGTTTATTTAATTGTAACAAACATATTGCTTGGGTAATTTTGCACCCGCTAACAATTGCAAACTTAATTGAAATAATTTATGAAACACATTATCTGCACCATTTTATTGCTTTGTTCATTTATCTCTTTTGCGCAAGTCTCTATGAGCAAAGATTCAATATATTTTTCTCAAATATTCACTGGAACATCGGATAGTATTTCTGTCTATATTAAAAATTATAACACTCAGGATGCCGACATAAGAATTAACAATTTAAAAAATGCTTATAGCATTTCAGACACATTATTCTCAATTCCAGCGAACGATAGTAATATCGTTTGGATAAAATATCATCCAAGCCAGAATGTTATAGATAAGGATTTGTTAATCGTAACAGGTGATGACAGTACAATCGGCACAGTTGTAAATCTTTCTGGCTCAGGAAAATTTGGAGACAGCTACGACGCTGCCACTTTTAATCTATACGATATTCAATTAAAGACTA
Source organism: uncultured Ignavibacteriaceae bacterium (assembly GCA_963714775.1). GTDB lineage: Bacteria > Bacteroidota > Ignavibacteria > Ignavibacteriales > Ignavibacteriaceae > IGN3. The sequence goes on along the minus strand of CAVQQN010000046.1, from coordinate 46,839 downwards.
TTCTAACTCAATTAGTAAGTGGGCATACTTCTCTCGGTTATACCTTAGCCCGTGATGAAATGTTTATGGAAATTGATAATCAAAAAGTTAATGGGCAGGGTGCCTCCGAGAATACTCTTGAGTGTGTTTATACAGGAAGGCTTGCAGTCGGTTATATAGATAGGCTAGATGCTCAAAGTACAAGCTACAATTTTAATACTGAACATACATGGCCGCAATCCAATTTTAGTGAACTTGAACCGATGAAATCTGATTTGTATCACCTATACCCAACAGATATTACGGCTAATAGTATCCGATCAAACTACCCGTTTGGTAAAGTTGTATCAAATGTTACCTGGCAAGTTGGCGGCAGCAAACTCGGAACAAATAGTATAGGGCAAATTGTATTCGAGCCAAGAGATGTTCATAAAGGCGATGTAAGCCGTTCAATGTTTTATTTTATTACTCGTTATCCAACAAATTATGGCGGCTTTTTTACGCAAACACAAGAAAATGTTTTTAGAGAGTGGAATAAATCAGATCCTGTTGGTAATGTTGAAGCAGCAAGGAATAATGCCATTGCTTTATTACAGTTAAAGAGAAATCCTTTTATAGATCATCCTGAATTTGTAGATAGGATATATAGCTTTGCAACAAGTAATGTGCGTCCGGTTTTTGCTGCGCTTAATGTTCTTCCGCTTAAAGTTGATTTTGATTCAGCTTTGCTTAATAACTCAACATCCCGACAAATTTATATTGCCAATAGCGGCGGTGCGCAATTAGTTATTGATTCAATTACAATTTCTGATTCAAGATTTATATTAAATATTAGTAACATTTCGATTGATCCTTATTCATCTGTAAAAGCTTTGCTGCAGTTTAATCCTGATAGTATTAAAAACTATAACGCATCACTTACTGTTTACTCCAATGGTGGAGTTGAAGAGATTGCTTTAATTGGCATCGGAAAAGACAATGCTGTTGGTGTTGAAGATGAATATAATAATTTGTTTACTTTTTCACTTGAGCAGAATTATCCAAATCCATTTAATCCTGTTACAACTATTAGATATACAATCCCAACCTCACCCTTTAATCCCTCTCCTTACCAAGGAGAGGGAAATAGGGAGAGGTCTGTGACTTTAAAAGTTTATGATGTACTTGGTAAAGAAATTGCAACTCTTGTAAATGAAGAAAAACCAGCAGGAAGTTATGAGGTCGATTTCAACGTAGCGCAGGAATCCTTTCCTGCGATTACAAGTGGAGTTTACTTTTACCGTTTACAAATAAGTAGTTTTAATGAAACGAAAAAAATGATTTATTTAAAATAAAAACGTTTGGCAAAACGTATCCGTAAAGTTAAATTTGGCTCAACATTTATAGATAATACAGCCTAAGGAGATAGTTTTAATATGGCTAAAAAAGAAACTGAAACAATTTTTTTTACTGATAAAGAAGATCCAGAAAGTTTTTCATTATCAAATCAATTTGCAGAGCATCTTGAGTTTACTTTGGTTAAAGATAAAAATACCGCTACCGGTGTCGATGCTTATACTGCTCTTTCACTTGCCGTAAGAGACAGAATGGTGAGAAGCTGGTTAAGAACTCAAAAAATTTATCACGATAAAGATGCCAAACGTGTTTACTATCTTTCATTAGAATATCTGATGGGAAGAATTCTGGGTAATGCACTAATTAATCTAGATTACTACAGCGAATGCCGCGTTATTCTTGATCGTGATGGTTATGACCTTGAAGAAATAATGGAAAAAGAACCTGATATGGGATTAGGAAATGGTGGCTTAGGAAGGTTGGCTGCATGTTATCTTGACTCAATGGCAACACTTCAACTACCTGCATTTGGTTATGGAATTCGTTATGAGTACGGGATTTTTGAACAGGATATTGAAAATGGTTATCAGGTTGAGCGGGCCGATAATTGGCTGCAAAATGGTAACCCATGGGATCTAATGAGACGCTCTCTTACTTATAAAGTTAAGTTTTATGGTAAAATAGAAACTTATAATAAAGGTGACGGTGAGTTAGGATTTAAATGGGTTGATACAGAAAATGTTCTTGCGATAGCTTATGATGTTCCTGTTCCGGGGTATAAGAATCATACTGTAAATAATTTGCGCCTGTGGCAGGCAAAGGCTGCAATAGATTTTGAATTTTCTGATTTTAATAAAGGTAATTATATAGAGTCAGTTGCTAAGAAAAATGATTCAGAAACAATCTCAAAAGTTCTTTATCCTAACGATACTTATGTTGAAGGAAAGTTTTTAAGATTAAAACAACAGTACTTTTTCGTTTCCGCTACTTTGCAGGATATTATAAGAAAGTATAAAATTCACGACAAAACATTTGATAAGTTTGCTGATAAAACCTGCATCCAGTTAAATGACACCCATCCTGTTGTGGCGATACCTGAGTTAATGCGGATCTTGATTGACGAGGAAAATATAAGCTGGGAGCGTGCATGGAAAATTACCTCAAAAACTTTTGCATATACAAATCATACCGTTGTTCCAGAAGCACTGGAAGAATGGTCCGAGCAATTATTTAAAGAACTTCTCCCAAGACATCTTCAGATAATTTATGAAATTAACAAAAGATTTTTAGATGATGTTAGAGAAACCTATTCTAAAGACCAAAAAGTTTTGGAAAAACTTTCAATTATTTCAATTGGTAAAGATAAACGAGTTAGGATGGCTAATCTTGCTATTGTTGGAAGCTTTGCTGTTAATGGGGTTGCCGCTCTTCATACCGCTATTTTAAAGAAAAGAATTTTTCCTGACTTTAATAAAATCTTTCCTAAAAAATTTATAAACGTTACTAATGGAATTACACCAAGGCGATGGCTTGTAACAGCAAATCCATTACTTGCTCAATTGCTGATTGAAAGAATAGGGCCAGAATGGATTAAAGATCTTGGGCAGATTAGAAAAATTGAAAAATTTGTCAATGACCAGGACTTCATTGAATACTGGCAAAGGGTTAAGTGGAACAATAAGCAAATATTAATTGAGTATATTGAGAAAGAACATCACTTAAAGATTAATCCTGATTCTATATTTGATGTTCAGATAAAAAGATTTCACGAGTACAAAAGACAATTGCTGAATGTATTTCATGTCATCACCCTTTACAATAGGATAAAAAGAAATCCAAAAATAAAAATGATGCCGCGTACAATTATTTTTGGCGGAAAAGCTGCACCCGCATATCAGGCTGCTAAAATAGTCATCAAATTAATTAATGCAGTTGCGGATGTTATAAATAATGATCCTGATGTTGGAGATAAATTAAAAGTTGTGTTCTTAAAAAATTATTCCGTTACTCTTGCAGAAAAAATAATTCCCGCATCCGATCTGTCCGAACAAATTTCTATGGCTGGATTAGAAGCCTCTGGTACAGGAAATATGAAGTTTGCACTTAACGGTGCATTAACAATCGGAACAATGGATGGAGCTAATGTTGAGATAAGGGAAGAAGTTGGTGATGATAATATTTTTATTTTTGGGTTGCTTTCTGATGAAGTTGTAAAGCTTAAATCAAATGGCTATAATCCAAGAGAATACTATGAAAAAAATGCAGAACTAAAGCAAGTTGTAGATATGATCTCAACAAATTACTTCAATCCAAAAGAATTTGGAATTTTTGATGATATGATTCGCGGGTTGATGAATGTAGACTACTATCTTTTGTTTCCGGATTATCAACCATACATTGATGCTCAGGATAAAGTGGCAGAATTGTATCAAAAGAAAGAAGCATGGACTAAAAAATCGATTTATAACGTAGCTCGGGTTGCAAAGTTTTCAAGTGACAGGTCAGTAAAAGAATACGCAGATAAAATCTGGAAAGTTAAACCGATAAAAGTTAATCACTCATAAAAATTTGGTTGTAAATGGATTATGAATTAAACCCACGTACCCGGATAGGACACGTTCATTTAACTGTTGCTAATCTTGATAGAGCTTTAGCATTTTACAGAGATTTGATGGGATTTCAGGTTACGGCACGATTTGGAAAGAATGCTGTTTTTCTTTCATCCGGTAATTATCATCATCACATTGGATTAAATACTTGGGCTGGTGAAAATGCAAAGCCAGCACCTGAAGGACATACAGGACTTTATCACTTTGCTATCCTTTATCCTTCAAGGGAAGATCTTGCAAGAGCATTTAAGCGAATATGGGAAGCCAATTACCCGTTAGATGGTGCCTCGGATCACGGCGTTTCAGAATCAATCTATATTAAAGACCCGGATGGAAATGGTATTGAATTGTATTATGATAAGCTTGTTGAGCAGTGGCCAAGAGACGAAGATGGGAATCTTGTTATGGTAACAAAACCTTTGGATGTACCTGCTCTTTTAAGTGAACTGGATAGGATGTGATTTTATGTTTGATTATTTAAGGCAAATATTTAGTCCTCTGCAAGATCCTATTGTCAAAAATTTTCAGATACCTAATTCAACTTCTGAAAAACGTAAAGTTGAGATAGCTGCCTGCGCTCTTTTTATTGAAATGGCTAAAGCGGATGGTGAATTTTCCAGTGATGAGAAAGAGTTGATCATTTCGGAAATGAAAAATACTTTTAATCTTGATAAGGAATGTGTGGATGAGTTAATGGTACTTGCTAAACAACAAATTAAAGAAAGTGTAAGTCTTTATGAGTTTACAGGAGTTATTAACAACACGTTTTCCCAAGAAGAAAAATTAGAACTGATCGAGAGTTTGTGGAGACTGATTTACAAAGATGAAAAACTTAATATGTACGAAGATCATCTTATAAAACGTATTGCCGCTACAATGAATATTGATCACAAACAGATCATCAATGCAAAACTGTGGGTTAAAGAACAGTTGGGGTTGAAGTAAGGATTTATTTTCAAGTCATTCCGAACTCGTTTCGGAATCTTTAGCCATAATAAAAGAACCTAAAACAATTCGCCGCGGCGAACAGGTTGACCATAAGCAATGCTAATTTTTTAATTCTTTCTCAATTGCAGAAATAAGTTTTTCACTGGTTGGTTCAACACTGCTTGGGAACCTGGCAATAACATTTCCATTCTTATCAATTACAAATTTTTCAAAGTTCCATTTAATATCTGATTTGCCTATAACTTCATTATCTGTTAACACAGTATAAAGCGGAGATTTATTTTTCCCGTTTACATCAATCTTATCAAACAATCTAAATGTTACGTCAAACTTTGATGAGCAGAAATTCTTAATCTCTTCATTGGTTCCGGGCTCTTGTTCACCAAATTGGTTGCAGGGAAAAGCAAGAATTTCAAATCCCATATCGTTGTATTTTTTATAAATCTGCTCTAATCCAGAATATTGTTTCGTATAGCCGCAGTAGTTGGCGACGTTAACAATCAACAAAACTTTGCCTTTGTAGGCCCCAAGATTTACAATCTTTCCATCTATATCTTTTACAGATATGCTGCTGATATTTTTGTCCATTTTAATTCCCTTGGAACGTTTATTTGCATGAGTTGATGCTAAAAACAGAACTGCCGCTATAATCAAAATGTGTATAATGTTATTTATTAATTTATTCATATAACCGTTTCGGTTAATGATAAAACTCAAAGGTGATCTAAAATTTTAAAACAAGAGATAATTATTTAGTTACTTCTAACTAAATCCATAACTAGACAAGAAGTAAGCGGAGTATTACCAAGATTTCTTCTTTTTGTGTAAAGGTATTTGCCTAAAAACTGTCCCAGGAAAAATGCTCCGATTAGGATTGGATACGTGTAAAATTCAAATCCGATGTTGGAAAAAATTCTTGCAGCAATAATAAAGGGAACCGGAATATGAATTGCAAGTGCCCATTGTAGTCCATAAACACGGACGTTAGCCCGCCAATACCCAAATGGAAGATTTAACAAGAACACAAAAGTTGTTACAAATAATAAATTCATTTATTCAGTTAGTTTTTGATGGATCAACATAGTTAAAATATTGTTGGCAGGCAATTGTTGTAAATCACTTAATAAAGAGCAAACCCAGTTTCTCGATGAGTCTGTTGCACAACTCGGGTAAGTCATTTCGAAGAATCCCGAATGCTTTCGGGATGAGAAATCTGATAAGCAATAGCGCTAAAGATTTCTCCCTTCGGTCGAAATGACTATAATAACACTTATGCAACACTCTCTCGATGAAACTGGGTTTGTTGAACACAATTATTTCATTAACAACATCTTACGTGTTTGAACAAAACTACCTGTGTGAATAGTGTAAATGTAAACACCTGAAGGTAAGCTGGATGCATTAAATGAAACTGAATAACTACCGGCTTCTTTTTCCTCATTTACAAGCTCAGCAACTTGTTGTCCGATCAAATCGAATACTTTAATATTTACATGACCAGACTCTTTTATACCGTATTTAATATTAGTAACCGGATTAATATGATGTACCCCAAAACCCGGACAAAAAAATGATTTAATTTAGTGTGGTGAATTCTTTAACAAAAAGTAAGGAGCCACAAAATGTCAAGAGCGGGAAGAAAAACATTCAATAACGAATTCAAAGCAAAGGTAGCGTTGGAGGCAATTAAGGGTTACAAAAGCTTAAACGAACTAGCATCAGAATATCAGGTTCATCCAAATGCAATTGGCAACTGGAAGAAACAAGCCCTGGAAAGTTTTGCCGAAATTTTTAATAACAGACGTGGACCAAAAGCACAAGTTGATACGGAGTTAACAGATCATCTCTATAAACAAATAGGTAAACAACAAGTAGAACTAGACTGGCTTAAAAAAAAACTTAACACTATCTGTTGATATAAAAAGAGGATTGATAGAACCAGGTAATAAGCTTCTAACAATCCAGGAACAATGTTCTTTGATAAGATTGCCCCGCTCCGAGTTATTACTATCATCCGTTGGAAATAACGGGTGAAGAACTTGAGATAATGAACCGGATAGATAAAATATATACTGATTTCCCATTTTACGGAATAAGAAAAATAACAGAACAGTTAAGAAGACAAGGCAGCCTCTATAATCACAAAAGGATTTATCGGCTAATGCAACTAATGGGAATAGAAGCTATCAGACCAAAGAAGAATTTGAGTAATCCAAATAAAGATCATCTGATTTATCCGTATTTACTCAGAGATGTAAAAATCACGACCAATAATCAAGTATGGTCAAGTGACATTACGTATTTGCCTTTGTATAATGACTTTGTTTATTTGGTAGCAGTAATCGATTGGTTTAGTCGTTACGTATTAAGCTGGGAGCTGTCAAACAGCCTGGATGTATATTTTTGTTTGATAGCATTGGAAAGATCTCTAAAACAAGGTAAACCGAAAATATTTAATACCGATCAGGGTAGTCAGTTTACGAGTAAAGATTTTTCTGAAATGGTTGTCGGAAACCAAATTAAAATGAGTATGGATTCAAAAGGAAGAGCCTTAGATAATATTTTTATTGAAAGGCTTTGGCGAAGCTTAAAATACGAAGACATTTACTTGAAGGAATATCAGTCAATATTAGAACTTAGAGAAGGATTAAAAAACTATTTTGATTTTTATAATAATCGAAGGATACATCAATCATTAAATTATAAAACTCCTTCTGAAGTATATTTTAACTAAGTATGGAAAGAACTATTTTTATATAAACAATACCACATTAAATTACCTTAGAATTCTGTCCAGTACTTGGGGTACACTTAATAAATGGATTTGGAAAGTTGGAAAGTGAATTTTCAAGTTCCATTTCTGCAACAGATGTTGAATCTGAAGTTTTTGGCATCAACACACCAAATACTGCAAACCAGTCATTATCAGAATATGTTCCTTCAGTTGAATAATATGGTTTTACATCATAGTACAACAAATCATTTGTGTAGCTTCTTGTTAAATTATATTCATCATCAACATAACTTGTTGTGCCTCTGTTTGTGGTAGCGATCAATTGAGCCAATCCCATTACTCCGTTATGTTTTACTTGTCTCCAAATTTTATACTGCGTTACATTAACATTAGGATGTTCATTCCAGTATAAAACAATTGGTTGATTATAAATTGTACCTGTATGAAGGCCTCTGTTTGTTGTTAAAGGTTTGCCCGTGTAATATGCTGTATATGTTTCAGTAATTCCAGGATTAAAAGTCTTGGTTACTGTCGTGCTATTATCACTCCAATGGCTAAAAGAGTATCCAATTTCATTAATAACCTGCCAGAGAGCGGTTGCAGAAATAGGGTTTAACTCAACAACATCAAATGTGGCGGTTGGAGAATTATACTGTGTGTTATTAACATTTATTACTCCACCGTTGCCAACACCAATAAAACTATTTTGGAAATTTGGTTTGCAGATTTTTCTTAAACCTGCTATTAGTTTTGTGCTCCATTATCATCTACTGGAACAGCATATGTAATATTCCTATATTGGACTTAAATCACCAATATATGGTTACTACACCATTTTTTCTGTACCCCACTCGCTATTATTAATTCCAGCTGTATTCCAAATCCAATTGTAGCCGCTATTGGGTTGGTCAAATACGCCTATTTGAAAAACATTGTGGCAATAGCTCCACCAAACGGTGAGGTTTTTGACGTTGTTAAATTGCCAGCTAAATCTTTCCTGTCGTAAAAATATTTTCATTTCTTACCGTAAATTTGGGCTAGCACTAATTTCTCTACTGCCATGTTGTCGCTTGGACAGTCTTATTGTTCCCTAGTCAACAAGGTTAGTTTAATTATATGAGCTCCAGAGGTCAAGTAATGTTTTACATTAAACGAAATTGTTTGCTCTGCAGTTTTTGTTGACCCCTGAATACCATCACCTTCATATAATTCAAGACGCCACGAATAAGTACCCGGAGTTAAATAAAACCATTGAGGAATACCGCTTCCTTGATTTGACTGATAGGTCCCAATAGGATCAGCAAATAATTTTATATAGTAGGTTATCAGATTTACATTCGAGGATCTTTGCCAATAATACTGAAGGTTCATTGCAACTTGGGATTCCGAATAAAGGCTTGTAACATCAGCGCCATTTGTCGGATTAACAAACCAGATAGATTGAGAAATTGCTTTATTCGAAAAGACTAAAATTAAAGCAAATATTAAGAGTAAAGCTGAAAAGTGTTTCATAAAAACTCCATAAATCATTTATTTTATTCGGCAAAACAATTATTATTGTTTTGCAAATAAAAACGGTATTAAATTACCATAGGTGAGCAGCCTAAAATTTATTTGCAAAACCCGGAAGCAGTGTTGCCGCACTGCTTCCTCTTTTTAAATGAAAATTTGGTTTTCTCTACCCTCCCAGTTTATTCTTTTAATTTTCCATGAATTATTACACTGCTGTTTGATGAATCATCAAATGCCGTAACAAAGATATTGTTTTCAATATAAGAACCTGCGCCTGTAAAATCTAAATTGGTTTCTAATAATATTTTAAAATCAGTGCCATTATAATGTCCAATCATATCTTTGTTAAGTGATATACCTTCATCTGCAAAACCAAAGAAATCTTTTTCATTTTTCCCATATATACCATATCTAAAAAAATAGGAGTGAAGATCCCTCCATACTTCCAATTTACTGTTTATATATTTATAAACTTTACGTTCCATACTTATATAAACTTCTCCATTCATATCATATATCTCGGTGGAAAAATCACCTGCATTTACTTCCGTGAAATCAGTTCCTTTGTAAATAAGAATTCTATTGTTATTGTTTGTTCCTGCAAGATTGTATGCGTTTATAATAAAAAGACCCGTACTTTGTTGTTGGCGGATATTTGTAAAGTCTAATTTTATAACAGGGATTGTAACAAAGTCCCAATTAGTGCCATTAAATTTCATCAAAATTGCTTTATAGTCAGATGTACTAGTGTTTTCTGCAAAACCTGTTGCATAAATATTATTTGGTGTTGTTCCCCATATATTTTCAATATATACTCTGTTAAATCCCGTAATAGAATGTTGACTGAATTCACTCCAAGTGCTTCCGTTAAAATGCCAAAATGCACCTTCTGCAGTACCAAGCCAAACGTTATTACTTCCAAAACCAAAGATTCCTGTTGGTGACATACCTCTTGGTATAGAATCTGTCATCCATTTATTTCCATCAAAATGCCAAATTAAATTTCTGCTAACATCACCGGTTCCAATTGCCCAAACATCATTTGGAGAACTTGCCCACATTCTCGTCAAAAACAGAAAGTCACCATTGTTAAGTTTAAGTGTGTCAAGTGTCCACTCATAATTTCTGCTGCCTGGTTTTATTTCATCATCATGTGGTTCTGTAGTGCTGCAGGTGTTGAGTAGAACGATTGAGATAAAGAGTAAGATAAAGAGAGGAAAAAAGTTCAGGTTAAAGTTCAAGAAAAGAAGAGAAATATTTTTTTTCATTAGTATACCCCGGCGTACTTTCTATATTATCATTGTTTGGAATATTGAGTGAATGATTGATGAAAAGCGAAGTAAGAAAATAACATCGCTCGTACTTTCAGAGAGAGAGAGAGAGATTAAATATCGTGCCAGGAAAATTCAAAGTTGCCTCTAATTAATTGTATCCTGAATAACTCTAAACGAAATTAACTAAAGAAAATTATTAATCCAATTGGCGTCAACTAACTTTTTTAAAAAACTTAAAAATGTTCTGTGCAAATAATTATTAACAAAAGCCCCCTCTTTAGGAGGGGGTTTGGGGGAGGCTTATCCCATCAAAACATTTATTGATGCTGTGTTAACTATATCATCAACACTGCAACCGCGACTTAGATCAAAAAACGGCTTTTTCAAACCCTGAACCATTGGACCAACAGCTTCTGCTCCACCTAAACGTTGAGCAATCTTGTAACCAATATTTCCAGCATTCAAATCAGGGAAAGCTAATACATTTGCCTTGCCCGCAACTTTACTGTCCGGTGCTTTCTTCTTTCCGATTGATTCAATTATTGCGGCATCAAATTGAAGCTCGCCATCAACTTTAAGATCAGGTCTTTTTGTTTTTACTATTTCTGTTGCAGCGATAACTTTATCAGATAGTTCGTGTACTGCACTTCCTTTTGTTGAGAAGGAAAGCATTGCAATTAATGGTTCTTCGCCGGTAAGTTTTTTATGATTATCCGCTGTTGATATTGCAATATCTGCAAGCTGTTCTGCGTCCGGATTTGGGACGACAGCGCAATCTGCAAAGCTGTAAGTTTTATCTTTAAACAACATTAAAAAGAAACTTGAAACAATAGAAATTCCTTGCGGCATCCCGATAATCTGTATACCTGCTTTCATCACATCTGCTGTTGATGCAAAAGAACCGGCAACACTGCCGTCAACTAAGTCTTCACGTAACATCATTGCGGCAAAGAATAAATCGCGTTTCATTGTTTCTTTTGCCAGCTCAAGGGTCATTCCTTTTTTCTTTCGCAACTCGCAGTAAATATTAGAAAACTCATCAAACTTTGGATGTTTAGTATGATCTATGATTTCCACTCCGGTTAAATCCACACCAAGTTTTTTTGCATCTTCATTTATTTTTGTTGAATTGCCGAGAGTAATTACCTTACAGATTTTTTCTTTAGTTAAAATTTCTGCAGCTTTAAGAACTCTTTCGTCGTGTGATTCTGGCAGGATAATAGTTTTGTTTTTTGATTTTGCTTTAGCTTTGATTTGATCTAATAACTCGTAACCCATAATTTCTCCGGAATAAATTGTGAATAAGTACAATGTAAAACTAAGCATAGTATATTTAATGTGGTAAATATATTTACGCGTCATTCTTTTTTACTTAAAAATATTTTAATATTTACCGACGGTATTGTCTTTGGCTTTGTTTTTGCTTTTTTTTTTTGCGTTATTATTACAGCACAAAATTTGTTCATTAATTTTGTTCAGAGGGTAAAATGAGAACAAGAAATATCTTCTTCGCGGGTAAATACTCATTTATTTTTAGATTTTCTTTGGGAATAATTTCCATTGCAGTACTGTTTTCTTCTTGCGAAAATTCCATTGAACCGTCAGATAATAATTTTCATAACAAAATTCTCTTCACCTCAAGTCGCGACGGTAAAGAACAGTTATATATAATGAATCCCGAGGGAACCGATATTAGACAGATCACCACAGGAGAATACTGGCACAATAACGGAAGGTGGTCTTCTGATGCTAAAAAAATAGTATGTAATACTGGTGATGGTTCGACCACAGCAGGATTTCAGATTGCAGTAATGGATGCTGATGGTTCAAGAAGACAATTACTTGGTTACGGTTATCAAATGTCTTGGCATACCGATGGGCAAGAAATACTTTTTTCATATTGTCCTTCATGTGAAATAGGCATTTTAGGTATTTATTTATACATTATTAATATAGACGGCACTAATAAAAGAAAATTGAATATTGAGGGAGAAGGTGGGTCCCCTGAATTTTCACCTGACGGCAAAAAAATAATATATACCGAACCTGATTATGCTAATAACCCTCCAAATTCCAATGTTAAAATTATTAGCTATCCTGATCTAATTGTACAAAACGTCTTTGATTCAGTTACTATATCATATCCCCGGTGGTCGCCTGATGGTAAAGAGATTGTGTTTTCTCGAAGAGAAATTAGTTCAATACCGAATGATAATATATATATAATGAATTATGATGGTTCAAATGAGCAGAGAATTACAAACAATTTATCAAGCACACCCTATATCTATCCTAAATTGTCACCCAAAGGGGATAATATAATCTTTTTAGCATACACAATTGACGGGATTCAAAAATACTATTTATATATGATGGATAAAGATGGAAGTAATATACATAGGGTGCTTGATGATTCAACGGTAACATCAGCTGATTGGTCTAAATAAAAAAAACAAGTGGCGCTGGAATGCAGTTATTATACTTATTATGTAAGAAAAATAAAATAACAAAGGGTAAAAAGTGAATTCACTGAATATTTTGTCTGCTTTATTATTCATAACGCTATTTACCTCCTGCGAAAATACATTTGATCCAACAGATATTAATTGTCATAACAAAATTCTCTTCACATCAATCCGCGACGGTAAAGAACAATTATATATTATGAATCCTGATGGAACCGGAATTCAACAAATCACATCGGGAAATTTTACTCACAGAGCGGGTAGATGGTCGCCAGATGTTTCAAAAATTATTTGCAATACGAATGAAAATCAAACAACAGCAGGAATGCAAATGGTCGCAATGAACTTAGATGGGACAAACAAAATGTTACTTGGAATTGGATCCCAGATGTCTTGGTCTCCGGATGGAAATTGGATTGCCTTTATGCTTTGGCCCTCGGCAGAGTTAGGAGATCTAACAACTTACATATATAGAATTAATTCTATCGGTGCAAATATTATTCAACTTACAAATAATATTGGAGTTTGGGATGGAACTCCAAATTGGTCCCCGGATGGAAAAAAGATTGCATTCTCGTGTAATGGGTTAATTGCCTTAATGAATTCAGATGGAAGTGAAATGAAAATACTCGATAGTCTATCAACTGGAGTTTTAATCAGTTGGTCGCCTGATGGATCTAAAATAGCATTTGGTGCTGGACAAATTTACACAATAATGATGGATGGCTCAGATATTAAAAAGATATTAACTGATAACAGTATTTGGGGAGTTGATTGGTCTAAATAAAAAATAAACGAGCGGCGCTGGAACGCCACTCGAGTGTAACGGCAAATAAATAACATCCGCTAAGATGCTTAACGCATATCGTATATCTACGTGCTTTTTTTATTTGCTGATTGCAATCTACAAATCCAAATATTTTTTTCAAAATTATTTTGAAAGGCGGTGATGTTTTATGATTGTATAAAGTGGTGTTTGTTTAATTCATCAAAAAAATAATTCGAACAATTCATTATCCAAAAGGAGTTATTACAATGAAAAAATCTATTTCGATTTTATTGATGACTGTTCTGTTAAGCATTTTTAGTTTTACTGAAGGTCAGCTTCAACCTGATACAACTCAGTTAGCAGCATTATCAGATCTTCTTGTAAAGATGAACAATAATTTGGGTGTTAATTGGAATGAGAAAACCGGAACGCCTGATGTTATAACATTTGAAAAACCTCACATTTTTGATTCCGAACCAACTGCTTCGGCAAGATTATTCTTGGAAGAGATAAAAAGTCTTTTAAAGAAAAATGAAATAGAAGATGATTTTATTCTTCAAAGAATCAACAAGAATGATAGCATACAATATTTTCGTTTCAATCAATACTATAAAAATATTCCAGTACAAGGGGGCGAATATGTTATTACATTATTACCGGGTGGAAAAGTACAGTGTGCATTAGGAAAATTTTATAAAGATATTTGTCTTAATGTGAATCCAATACTGAATGAAAATGATGCTTTTATATTTGCAAAACAAAATCCACCACTAAAAACTGAACTAAAGGACTCATTGTCATCATACAAGTTGATTATCTTACCAAAAGATAACGAATATTACCTTGCCTGGGAACTAAATATCCCTACAACCCAAGCTGGTGAAAATTGGATTTATGTGATAGACGCTTCTAGTGGTAGAATTCTAAAAAACAAGGGTACTGTTATTAATGAAATATCTACATTGTTAGTGCCACAATCTCAAGCTAATATATATATGCGCCATCCTTATCTTGACCCCAATTATAGCTATATAAGTCCGATCCAAGATAATGGTACAGGATACTTACAAGGCACATACGCAAATGTTGTTAACGATGCAACTGCACGGGCTTATAGCAGTACATTTAATTTTGCATATACAACAAGTGATACGCATTTTGATGAATCAAATCTATTTTATCATATAGATAAATTTCGAAGGAATTTCTGGGATGGGCTTGGTTTTAACTTATTCACTCAAATAACAGCACACGCCCACACATATTTTTCAGGAGGACCAAATGCCAGTTATTCTTCCTCTGATCATCAACTTCGCTTTAGCGATGGACAGGGAGTTTATGGATATAATTCTTTTGCTAGAGAGGATAAAATAATATATCACGAATATACACACGCCGTAACAGACTATGTAGCTCAACTCTATTATGGAAATACGGAATCTGGTGCAATACATGAAGGAAATTCTGATTACTTTTCTGGTTCATTTACAACTCGATCATTGCAAGGAGAATATATTTCACCTGTTTACACAATTAATCAAAGGAATATGGAAAGTCCGAGAATCGCCAATTATACTCAATATGGTCAAGCTTCATATTATTTGGGATATCCCCTTTATGAACCGCATTTTGGCGGAGAATTGTGGTCAGCCGTTCTTTGGGATTTAAGGAAATCAGATACAGGGATTGGTTATTATTATGCCGATCGTGTAACATATAGTGGTTTATATGGTATTCCAACTAACAGTAGTTTCCTTCAATATCGTCAAGCAATAATTAATGCAGATATAAATTATTTCAGTGGGCTACATGCAAATACTATAAGACATGTATTTTATCTTAGAGGTATAGGTCCCGACTATTTAAATTTTTACATAGTAGGTCCCTCATATTTGCAGTTTAAAAAAGTAGGCACATATACTGCCAATATCACCGGTGGTTCAGGTTCTGTAAGTTATGTTTGGTATAAGAAAATTTCTGGTCAATGGTATCAAATAAGTACAAGTCCTTCAATAACTTTGACTATGGTTTTTGATAATATTGAAATCAAACTGGATATACATGATAATGTTACAGGTGAAAATGTTAGCAAAACAAAGACAATCTACTATGATGATGGATTACCGAAAACTATTTCTCAAGGGAGTGATTTGCCTGTAGAATTTAAAATTGAGCAGAATTTTCCTAATCCATTTAATCCAACAACACAAGTAAATTATTCAGTTAAGGATGCTGGTTTAGTTCAGATAAAAGTTTATGACATATTAGGAATAGAAGTAGCAAATTTGGTTAATGAAAATAAAGAAGCTGGTAATTATTTTGTAAATTTTGATGCTTCTCAATTACCAAGTGGTCTTTATATTTACTGTATGCATGCAGGTGATTTTCTTTCTTCAAAGAAAATGCTGCTAATTAAGTGATTCTAATTTTATTAAATGGCGGACAATTCAGTCCGCCATTTTTTTCACGTAAATTCATAAAAAAAGAGCTCCGAAGAGCTCTTTTTATCTGTTTCTGAAAAATTTCAGTTCTTGAGGCTAAGAACCGAATCAGGATACACCCCAGTTGGTACTTAATTATCGAAAATCAGAAAAAAAAGTTTATAGTTTGCAAAAGATTTTTAAATATACATCTACGAACAAAGATTAACGATTGAGATTTTAGATTTTTAACTTCATAAATCACAAATCGTTGTTTATAAATCGCAATTCAAGAGCTATTATAACTCCCTATAAAGCCCCTAAGATTTTTAAGCACTTCACTTAAGTAAAGGTTATATTTGCGGTGCTTAATTAAAAAGATTATTAAATTTTGTATTATTTCTTTGTTTTTTAAGATTTATCAGGATAAATTCACCACCTGTTTTTAAAATGATTGTTGAAAATTTAGCCTATTTAAGGCAAAAAATAGAAGAAAGCTGCAAAAGATCTGGTAGAAAACCAGATGAAGTAAAACTTATTGCAGTTTCAAAATATTTTGGTGTTGATGCAATCATCGAAGCAAAAAATTTGGGGTTATCTGATTTTGGTGAAAATCGTGCACAGGAACTTACACTTAAGTATGAAAGACTTGGTGATTCTGTAATCTGGCATTTTATAGGAACACTTCAGAAAAATAAAGTTAAGTACGCTGTAAAAGCTGCTGATTTAATTCACTCGGTTGATTCTCTTGAACTTGTTGAAGAGATAAATCATCGTGCAGAAAATCTTGGTAAACAGCAAAAGATTTTGTTGGAAGTGAAAACATCGGAAGAGGAGACTAAATCCGGACTTGAAACAGAAAATGAAATCCTAAGTTTAGTTAAAAGATGTTCTGAGCTTCGTCATATTAAGCTTAAAGGCTTAATGACGATGGCACCATTAACTGATGATACGAACATTATTAGGAAAAGTTTTAGAGATTTGCGTAATTTGAAAGATAGAATTAACAATAAAGGATACAATCTTACAGTGCTATCAATGGGAATGACAAGTGATTTTGAAATTGCAATTGAAGAAGGTGCAACGATGATAAGAATAGGAAGTGCAATATTTGGTGACAGAGATTACTCAAAAGATTGGAGGCAGGTATGAAAATTTCTCCCATAGAAATTCGTCAGCAGGAATTCACGAAAAAAATGCGTGGCTACGATCCTGATGAGGTTCAGAATTTTTTAGAAAGTTTAGCCGAAGAATTTGAGAAGCTGAATTCAGAAAAGGAATCTCTTGAAAGCGAAGTTCAATCTCTTACGGATCAGGTTAATGAATTTAAAAGGATAGAAAAAAATCTTCAGGATACTCTTCTTAAGGCACAGGAATCTTCCGCAAAATCAATGGAAGCTACCAAGAAGCAAACAAGCCTGATGATTAAAGAAGCAGAACTTAAGGCTTCGCAGATTATTGAAAAGGCACGGGAAAGTACAAACGATATCCGGAACGCGGTTGTAAATTTAAGAGAAGAAAAAGATTTGATACTGGCAAAGCTTAAGGCAATTGTAAGTTCTCAGGCAAATCTACTTGAGCTAAAAGTAGAACGTGCGGGTGATGAAAAAGCATCATCTCAAAAAATTAAAGAATCAAACAAAATGGATATAGATATCAACGATATTCTTAATAAAATTTTATGAGCGAACTTATCCAGAAAATAAATGAAACTTTAGAAGTAATTAGAAAGCATACTTCCGAGAATTATCCTGTTGGAATTATCTTGGGAACAGGGTTGGGTGGTTTGGTAAAAGAAATTAAAATAAAGCATCAAATTGATTATGCTGATCTGCCGCATTTCCCTTTATCCACAGTTGAATCACATCACGGTAAATTAATTTTTGGTACGATAAACGGTCAAAATGTTGTAGCAATGCAGGGAAGATTCCATTACTACGAAGGTTACACGATGCAGCAAATTACATATCCTGTTCGTGTGATGAAATTTCTTGGCGTTAAAACGCTGGTTGTTTCCAATGCTTGCGGCGGAATGAATCCTGATTACCGAAAAGGAGATTTGATGTTGATGGTTGATCATATAAATCTTCTTGGTGATAATCCGCTTATCGGAAAAAATGAAAATGAGCTTGGACCAAGATTTCCTGATATGAGTGAAGCGTACTCTTTAGATTTGATAAAAGTTGCTGAAGAAATTGCAAAAGAAAATAATATAAAAATTCATAAAGGTGTATACGTTGCTGTTCCCGGACCGAATCTTGAGACAAAAGCAGAGTATAAATTTTTGCGTGAGATTGGTGCGGATGTAGTAGGAATGTCAACCATTCCCGAAAATATTGTGGCAAATCATATGGGAATGAAAGTTCTTGGAATGAGTATTGTAACAGATGAATGTTTTCCTGAGACTTTAAAACCCGTAAACGTTGAAGAGATTATTGCAGCCGCAATGAAGGCTGAACCAAAAATGACTTTAATAATGAAAGAAGTAATAAAAAGAATAAAATGAAGTTCTCACCTAAAAGAATGCTAGTTAATTACGGCGCGGCAATTTTGCTTGCTGTTTTTCTGTTTGCCTCAAACTTTCTGAACACAAATCTTTTTGACTTTGGTCAGTTAAACTTTGCTGTGTGGTTTGTGCTCTCAATTTTTAGCTTTAGCTGCGGATGGTTTATAAATCGTGTCTTAGGCTGGCAGCGCGGCGGCAAAATTGTTTTTGCAATTATCATTGGAGTTACAATTGTAAGTCTATTTATAATAATCTTCTTTAATGAATATTTTTCAGCATCACAACTTCTTACAGAAAATATCATTCTTTACAGCTTACGCAATATCACTCTTGGTGCGATGGGATTTTTTGGAATGGCACTTCAAGAAGTGCTTGGCTCTGAACGAGAAAGCATTATCTTAAAAGAAAAAATAAAAGTTTATGAGCAAACAATGCTTGATGCTAAAAGAGAAGCTGAACTTACATTGCGAGAAGCTAAAGTGCAATCTAATAAGCTAATTAATGATGCAGAACTTCATGCAAAGAATACGATTTTAAAGAAAGAAAGAATTGAAAGTGAGCTAAGAGAATTTATACTTACCGAAAGAGAATTAATTAAAAAGTACGAAGAATTATAGTTTACCCATATCTTCAACAAAAAAATGTTTAAACAGAATTTAGAAAAAATAGGTTACCCGCAGATAGAGCAAGAAGTCCTCAAGTTCTGGCAGGAAAATAAAATATTTGAGAAAAGCATATCATCCCGCGATGAGAACAAATTCTGGACATTTTACGAAGGACCACCGACAGCAAACGGAAAGCCCGGCATTCACCACGTTATGGCAAGAACTTTAAAAGATCTTGTTTGTAGATATAAAACTTTGCAAGGTTACAGAGTTAACAGAAGAGCCGGCTGGGATACACATGGTCTTCCAGTTGAAATTGAGGTCGAAAAGAAACTCGGCATCAAACATAAAGGTGAAGTTGTTGAATACGGAATTGAAAATTATAATCAAGCATGCCGCGATTCAGTTTTTACTTATCTAGATCTCTGGGAAAAGATGACAACCCGAATGGGTTACTGGATTGATCTTAAATCTGCATATATAACTCTTGATAATAATTATATTGAATCTGTTTGGTGGGCACTTAAAACTTTATTTGATAAAGGACTTATCTATAAAGATTATAAAATTCTTCCGCAGGATCCTAAATCCGAAACGGTTCTTTCTTCACATGAGCTTGCATTAGGTTATCGGGAAACAAAGGATCCATCCGTTTATGTTTTATTCAAGCTCGTAAATGAAGATGAACATTTTCTTGTTTGGACAACTACTCCGTGGACGCTGATTTCAAATGTTGCTCTTGCCGTAGGTTCTGATATCGATTATGTGAAAATTAAAACAGAACGCGCAACAATGATTCTTGCAAAGGAAAGATTATCAGTAATCGACGAAGAATATGAAATTCTTGAGGCGATGAAGGGAAAAGAGCTTGCAGGAATTGAATACGAACAATTAATGGAATATTGTGATGTTGATAAAAAAGCATTCTATGTAATTGAAGGTGAATTCGTAAGTACAGAAGATGGTTCGGGTATTGTGCACATTGCTCCTGCATTCGGTGCTGATGATTATGAGATTTCTAAAAAGTACGATTTGCCTATGTTGCAGCCGGTTACTCGTGCCGGGTTATTTACCGACCAAGTGACTGATTTTACAGGGCAGTTTGTTAAAGATGCCGACGCAGGAATTATTCTTAAACTTAAAAAAGATAATAAGCTGTATAAAAAAGAAACCATCATCCACACTTATCCTTTTTGCTGGCGTAATCCTGAGGTGCCAGTGATATATTATGCTCGTGAGTCGTGGTTTATACGCACAACATCTATCGCTGATAGAATGGTTGAGTTAAATAAACAAATCAACTGGCAGCCCCCTGAAGTTGGCAGTGGAAGATTTGGTAACTGGCTTGAAGATAATAAAGATTGGGCATTGTCACGAGATCGTTTTTGGGCAACACCGTTACCCATTTGGGTAAGTGAAGATGGCGATACTTTTGCTGTTGGAAGTATTGAAGAAGTTAGAACCGGATTTATTGAAGAGGATGGGAAAAGAATATCGTTAAAAGATTTAGAAAAAATTGATCTTCATAAACCCTTTGTTGATAAAATACTTTTTGAGAAAAATGGAAAGATTTATAAACGTACTTCGGAAGTAATTGATGCCTGGTTTGATTCCGGTTCGATGCCTTTTGCTCAGCACCATTATCCATTTGAAAACAAAGAAGAATTTGAAAAGAATTATTTCCCGTCACAATTTATTTGTGAAGGAATTGATCAGACACGCGGCTGGTTTTACACACTGCATGCAATCTCAACAATGTTATTTGATAGTGTGGCTTTTAAGAATGTGATTGTAAATGAATTGATTTTGGACAAAACAGGAAGGAAAATGTCTAAATCAATTGGTAACACAGTTGATCCTTTTTTGTTGTTTGATAAATATGGTGCGGATACAACAAGATGGTATCTAATTACAAACTCACCACCGTGGCGCCCGACTTTATTTGATGAAGATGGTTTGGCAGAAGTGCAACGTAAATTTTTTGGAACATTGGTTAACACTTATTCATTCTTTGCACTATATGCAAACATAGATGGATTTAATTTTAAAGAGGCTATGATCCCTTATGAAGAAAGACCGGAAATTGATCGCTGGATAATTTCAAAGCTTAATTCACTTGTTGAAGAGTACGAACAATTGATGGATGATTACGATGTTACAAAAGCCGCACGTGCAGTTTCCAGTTACACGATTGATCAACTTTCAAATTGGTATGTAAGAAGAAGCAGAAGACGTTTCTGGAAATCGGAACTGAACAAGGAAAAACTTTCTGCTTATCAAACTTTGTATGAATGTTTATCAACAATTTGCAAATTAACCGCACCATTTGCCCCTTTTATTTCTGAAGCAATTTATCTTGATTTGAATAACCAAACCATGAAGGAAAAATTCGAATCAGTTCATCTTGCGGATTTTCCGAAAGCAACTTACAGAGATAAAACTTTAGAAGAAAAAATGGAAGTTGCCCAGAATGTTGTTTATTTAACAAGAGCAATTCGCGCAAAAAATAATTTAAAAGTTCGTCAGCCGTTAAAGAAAATTATGGTTGCACTGGATAAAAGTAAACACGAGGCTCTTTCTAAAATGAAGGAAGTTATTTTGGAAGAGGTGAACATCAAAGAACTTATTATTTTAACTGATGATTCTGAAATTGTTAATAAATCTGCTAAGGCTAACTTTAAATCTATAGGACCTAAATTTGGCAAGAAAGTTAAAGCTGTTGCAGAAATAATTAAAAATTTTACCAAGGATGATATTTCAAAAATTGAAAAGGGAACGGATATTGATTTAAATGTAGAGGGTGAAGATTTAAAAATTACGAAAGATGATATTGAGATAATCAGTTCAGAGATTACCGGATGGGTTGTAGAAGCAGAAGCCGGAGTTACTGTTGCAATAGATGCTGAACTTGATGAAGCACTAATTGAAGAAGGCTTAGCGAGAGAATTTGTGAACAGAATTCAGAATATGAGAAAAGATGCCGGTTTTGATGTAACTGACAAAATTATTATTAATTTTACCGCCTCAGAAAAATTTATTAAAGCAATTGACAATTTTAATCAATATATTTCAACCGAGACTCTTGCTGAGAAAATATTAAAAAGCAATAAAATCGAAAGCAATTTTTCACAAGAATTTAAAATTGGCGAGTTCGATTGTTCAATTAATATCGCAAAGGTATAATCCTAATTAGAGGAGGTCCAATTATGGCAACTAAAAAAACTGTCAGAAAAAACGTAAAAAAAAATTCTACTAAAGCAGGAAAATCAAAAGTGA
The DNA here is from genome assembly GCA_963714775.1 of uncultured Ignavibacteriaceae bacterium. Lineage (GTDB taxonomy): Bacteria > Bacteroidota > Ignavibacteria > Ignavibacteriales > Ignavibacteriaceae > IGN3. The sequence goes on along the minus strand of CAVQQN010000046.1, from coordinate 24,407 downwards.
AAAAAGAACAAAAAAAGAAAAAGCCGGTTAAGGTCGTATCACCTAAGAAAACTGTAAAGAAACTAGCACCCAAGAAAAAGGAAGTGAAAAAAGTGATCAAGAAGAAAATAGCTAAAGGTAAAGTAAAAGCTGCTGCAAAGGCTAAAGAGGTTTCAAAGAAAACTTCTGTTAAGAAAGTTGTGCAAGTTAAAAAACCAGTTGTTAAAGTTAGATCAAAATCTACTCCCAAAAAGAAAGCAGAAGAGTTTGTAACTCCTGAAATGACTGCTGCAAATCGTGCAGCTGCCTTAAAGAAAATTAAGGGTTACAGCAAGAAAGAATTAGAACAGTTTAGAGTAATAATTCTGGATAAAAGAGATGAAATACTTGAACAGCTTCAGAACTTAAAAGAGCAAATGCTTGACCCTACGACCGGAGAATATATAAATGAAAATTCTCCATACTCACTTCATATGGCAGAGCAGGGAACCGACGCCATGGAAAGAGAAAAAACGTTTCTTTATGCACAAAGAGAAAATAAATTTCTTGGCTATCTTGAAGACGCTTTAAAGAGAATAGACAGCGGAACCTATGGGATTTGTGTTGAGTGTATTGAAGAGCCGCAACACCTTTGTCCGACTTGTCCACTCATTCCCAAAGAAAGATTAGAAGCTGTTCCGCACAGTCAATTGTGTTTACCAATGAAACAAAAACAGGAAAAAAAATAAAATTATCAATCATTCTTAATTTGGTGGAAAAGTTTAAGAATACATATCAGGGAGTTTGTATTAGTTGAAAGCATTGTATTTATCGTTTGCTGTTGTAATTGTTGATCAGGTAACGAAATTAATGATAAAAGGATTTTCCATCCCATTCTTAAATATTAATTTCGATGGAATGTATCTTGGACAGATGATTCCAATCTTTGGAAATTTTTTCAGGTTTACTTTTGTTGAAAATCCAGGGATGGCATTTGGCTATGACCCTGGAAGTAGTTTCAAACTAATCATATCTATCTTTTCACTTGCAGCTAGCATTGGATTGGTTTTTTATCTCTACATTATAAGAGATAAAAGCTGGAGTCTTAGAATTTCTATTGCGTTAATACTTGGCGGCGCCGTTGGCAATCTGATCGATAGAACTTTTTATGGATTATTTTATGATTATGCACCACTGTTTTACGGAAAGGTTGTTGATTTTTTTGATGTAGATTTTTTTGATTTTACTCTATTTGGAAGAAGTTACGACCGCTGGCCTGTTTTTAACATTGCTGATGCTGCTGTAACAGTTGGTGTACTGGTTCTATTATTATTCTATAAAAAACATCAGAATGAGAGTGGGAAAGTTGAAACTGTGGATTCATCTGTAATATCAATGGGTTTATCAGGTTCTGAATTTAGTGAACCGATTAAAAACGGAAACGGATCAGATATAATTAAAAAAGATTTAATAAATGAGCAGACTGATAACCGAAAAGAAATTTCTGATTGATGTTCCGGAGGGCAAAAGAAAGGAACGAATAGACACATTTCTTACTCATCACATCGAAAATACTACCCGCTCTAAAGTACAAAAAGCAATTGAATCCGGCTTAGTTAAAGTTAACGGACTAACCGTAAAGGCTAATTACAATGTTAAACCTTTCGATAAGGTTGAAGCAGTTCAACTAATCTCTCCGCGGCCGGAAGATGTTGAAGCTGAAGAAATTCCGCTTGATATAATTTTTGAAGATGATTACCTGATAATTGTAAATAAAGCTGCTGGAATGGTTGCTCATCCAGCTTATGCAAATTACACCGGAACTTTAGTTAACGCACTGCTTCATCATACAAAATCTTTAAGTGCTGTAAATGAGGTTGGAAGACCAGGAATCGTACATCGCATTGATAAAGAAACTAGCGGATTATTGGTTGTTGCTAAGGATGATTTTACTCACGCTAAGTTAGCCGCTCAGTTTTCAAAACATTCTATCGAACGTGAATATCACGCAATTTGCTGGGGAAAGTTTAAAGAAAATGAGGGTGTAATAAGCACTAAAATAGCTCGCAGTAAAAGTGATAGAAAAAAATTCACAATTAGTAATAAAGAAGGTAAAGATGCAACAACTTTTTACAAGATAATTGAGGAGTTTGAATTTACTTCTTATTTAAAGATTAATTTGAAAACGGGCAGAACACATCAAATAAGAGTTCATCTTTCGGGAATTGGCAAACCAATTTTTGGCGATCCAACTTATGGAGGAAATAAAATTCACGCTGGATTTGAATCACCAAAACTTAAGAGTAGAATACAAAATCTTTTAGAGATTATGCCGCGCCAGGCTTTACACGCAAAAACATTGGGATTTATTCATCCACATACAAATGAGTTTGTGAGATTTGATTCTGAATTACCGGAGGACTTTAGGTTACTTTTAGAAAAACTGAAACAATAAAAATTCTAACCGTATACTTCTCGGTTCTAGCAATATTATTTTTTAAGTTTCCACATACAAAAACGTCTTTTGGGATAAGACTTAAATGAAATTAAAATATTCTCTGCTTTTACTTACTTCTTATTTCATAATCACAGTTTCCTGCAACACAACAGAACCGCCAATAATAACTCCGCCGCCGCCAGACTTAAGAAAAATTACTCTTACGTTTGAAGATGCTTCCTGTACGGAAGTGTGGCTAAAGATTAAGGCAGACAGTTTAACTCTTCCCGCAGAGTTAACACTTAAACAATACATCCCCACAGGTGATTCACTATCTCAAATCTTTGTACTCAATACTCAAGACTCAGTACTATACATAGACTCACTTTTACCAAACCAGACGTATAATTACCAGGCAGTGCTAAATACAGACACAACAATAAAAAGTGAAAGGGTAACAGCACAAACATTAGAACCAACCAGCCACAACTTTACGTGGCAAACGTGGGAGTTTGGACAGCACAGTAGCAGCGCACTTTACGATGTAGCGGTAATAGATGAAAACAATATTTGGGCAGTTGGTGAGATTTATATGAATGATTCACTTGGTAACCCGGACTACAAAGCATACAACGCGGTACATTGGGATGGGACTAAGTGGGAGTTGAAGAGGATATATACTTATAGCGCTTGTAGTGCGGTAGATTATGCACCTTTAAAAGCTATATGCGCTTTTTCAGATACAAATTTTGTAGTCACGACAGGCGGAGGTGTTTGGTGGTTCGATGGTAAAGCTTTCAACCCTGATTGTAGTATAAGACCATTACTGACTGGAGCTATAAATAAAATCTGGGGCAGCAGCAGCAGTGATTTGTATATAGTAGGTAATGATGGCAACATCGCACACTTCACAAGCACCCAGTTTGTAAATACCTGGACAAAAATAGAAAGCGGAACGACATTAGATTTAACAGATATTTATGGTGACACAGATGGAAATGTTTACGCAGCAGGTGTTGATATCTCTTATGCTAAAGGAGTAGTGGTTAAAGGCAATAATAGTGGTAGCTGGGAAGTAATGATAGAAGGAGAAATAATAGATGAAAGCCAGCTATTTGACAAATTATTTGGCAGACTTGGAACTTTGTGGGTTGACGAAATAGGTACATTATACGCGGGTGCAGATTTTCTTTATCAATTTAAAAACAGTAAATGGGATTTTGTTCGGTCATTACCTGAAAATTATTTGGGTGGAGACCAATATTATATTGGATATCTGTATTCAATAAGAGGTAATAAATCAAATGATATAATAGTTGCAGGCGATCGAAATACTCTAAGACATTTTAATGGACTTGATTGGTCAGAAATAGGAATTCCTTATTTACCTACAGACAGTATTTTCTGGAGAAGCGTACAAATGAAAGGAAATTTGGCTGTTGCAGTCGGTGATGAAGGAATACAAGCAAAAATTATAATGTTAAATAGATAGCCACTTTAGTAATTCTAAATAATTAAAAACATTTTCAGTAATTAGCAGAGGGAGATATAAAATGAAAAATTCTAATACTCACCTGTAATCATATTGTCATCCATATACTCAATCGGTAAAAGAGGCATTGTTACTCCGTTATAATGTAAACGGAATTTAAAATCTCTTATAAACGGATCTTCAATTATAGTTTGTTCAATTCTTAAAAAGCTCGGGAGAAACGCATTAAGATCAAACCATTCGCGTTCAGGCATTTCAATAATTTCAAATTCGCTGTTTGTTAGATTAGCTTTTTGTACAGCAATTTATTATAGGCTGTCACGGTCGCACCGTGACAATAGGTTGAAGTCACAGAATGATCAGTAACTGCCGAAAAAACGCAATAAGTTTCCATGCATTAATTACCTAATTTTTTTCTTTACTCACTTATAATCATATTCTCATCAATGTACTCAATCGGTAAAAGAGGCATTGGTATTCCGTTATACTGTAAACGGAATTTCAAATCTCTTATAAACGGATCTTCAATTATAATTTGTTCGATTCTCAAAAAGCTCGGGAGAAACGCATTAAGATCAAACCATTCGCGTTCAGGCATTTCAACAATTTCATATTCGCTGTTTGTTAGATTAGCTTTTTGTAAAGCAATTTTAATTGCATCATCCAATCCACCAAGAACATCAACCAGATCATTTTTTAGTCCGTCACTTCCAGTCCAAACTCTGCCTTGAGCAATTTTTTCAATCTCACCAATAGATTTTTTTCTTCCCAAAGAAACTTTTGTAACAAAATCTTTATAAAGAGTTTTAATTCCTGTTTCTGCCATTTGTAATTCTTCATCAGTAAAATCACGATCAGGAATTGTTACACCGATTAGTGGAAATGCTGCACCAAAACCAAGATCTGCAAATTTTCCTTTTTGAACGTGATCAACTGACATACCAAGATCTTGCTTTAGTGTTTTGTTGTACATAAACGAACCGATAACACCGATTGAGCCTGTTATAGTATTTGGTGCTGCAACGATAGTATCGGCATATAAAGAAAGCCAATAGCCGCCGGATGCCGCAACATAACCTTGAGAAACGATTATCGGTTTCTTTCCTTTGCCTTTACGCAAAACATCCGCAATCAGATCAGCTGCAAGTGCATCACCCCCGGGCGAATCAACACGAAGCACAATGGCTTTAACATTTCCACTGTTCATAGCAGCTTCAACATATTTAACTAATGACCTTGCTTTAATTCCATCATCCATACTGGTTCCGCCAATTGCATAAATAACTGCAATCTTGGGCTTTGATCCCCAGTAATCATCGGGCAAGTTAAATTCTTCTAAAGATGAAGCGCTTATCAGATTTTTATTTTGCCTTTCATACTTTTTAATTATATCTCCGATCTCACTCCATCTTGCAAGTGTATCAACTAATTTTAGTTTTACTGCCTCATTGGGGAGATAAATAAAAGTGCTGTCAACAAGCTTATCAAAGTATGATGGAGTAAACTTTCTACCTTTACAAATATCTCTTTGTGCAAGATTGTAGTTCTCATCAACAAGTCTTTGTCTTTGTTCACGGTCTGCGTCACTAAAATCTTCTCTGGCATAATTTTCAGCGGCTGATTTATATTTAAAATATCTTAACTCATGAAAACCAAGTCCAAGCATTTCAAGTGACCCTTTAAAAAAAGTTCTGCCCATCAGGTAACCCCTAAGCGAAATCGTTCCCATTGGATCAAGAACAATTTTATCAGCAACAGATGCAAAGTGATATTCATCCATCCCTGCTCTGTCAATGTAGATATAAACTTTCTTTTTGTATGATTTTATTTCAAGTAACTTTTCACGCAGCTCCCAAAACATTTCTTTATTGATTTTAGCACCCGAGAGATTAATAGCAATGCCCGAAACTGATTTATCATTCTTTACCGCTTCCAATTGTTCCAGAAGATTAAAAAGAGTTTTAGAGTTATCAAACAATTTGAAGTTTTGATACTTGATTCCACCTTGAAGCTCCATGCTTACATAATTGTTATTGCCTGAAAAAATTCTTAACAAGTTTCTGTCATCTGCTCCAAGTCGTATTCCGTACGTGCTATAATTTTTTTGGGTATCTTCATCAAAATGCGTAATAGTTGATAATCCCAGCATACCCAAACCGAGCTGAACACCAACGTTAAATGATTTGCCCTCAAAATACCGTCCAACGACTCTTAATCCATCAATAGGTTCAACTGATGCACCGGCACTCCATTTAATTCGTTCTGGAATTTTATCCCGCGTAAAGACATAATCGCCAAAAAAGGTAAAGCTATAATTACCAAACGGTCTAAGTCCAACACCCACAATTCCTTCTCTTTCATTATTTACAGGTAGATTACCTATCAGACTGAATGAAAGAAAATTTAGCAGGTCGATAAATTGCTCCAAGTGTAAATAAATTTGATCTGTTAAAATATTCAACATCACCAGCTGACCAGCCGTACCCTAATCCAACACTAAGGGAAGCAGAACCGTAAGATGCTGAAAGTTTATAATCTGTTATAGAGAATTCATTTATTTTCTTGTCCACCAAACTAAAACCTATATTTGGAACCGAAGCAAAAAATCCAAAATTATTTATATCATTAAAATCTGATCCTCTATCATTCCACGTAAAAGTAAGATTAGGCTGAGATATATATGATAGAATAGCCGGATTACTGTATCCACCTAACCCAAATATTATGGTGCCCGGTGTAGCAAGTTCCATATCATTCTGTGAAAAGTAGGATGGAAATCTTTCCTGCGAGTAAACTGATATAAGAAAAAATAGACCAGAATAAGATTATGAGAAAACATTTTTAAGCATTTTGATCTCCATCTACGGTGTTTTTTTTATTTCCTTAAAGCTAACATAAAAATATTTAAAGGTATAAATAAATAATAGTTTAATACTCCCAAGATTTAACTAGACATCGCAATAAGCAGTTTAAGTAACGATTTGAAGTGATAGAAAATCGGAATAAATTCATAGCTTTTTTATATGATTATCAGTAAATCATAAGTAAATCTTTTTGTTTATTTTTGCTCATCAAACAATTGATTTAATATGATTGAAATAAAAGATCTCTACAAAAACTTTGGGAGCAATAAAGTATTACAAGGCGTTAATCTAATAATTGAAAAAGGGGAGACTCTTGTAATTATCGGTAGAAGCGGATGCGGTAAAAGTGTGCTGATAAAACATATTGTTGGTCTGCTGCAGCCGGATTCTGGATTTGTAAAAGTTGAAGGAAAAGTTGTAAACGATCTTAATCAAAAAGAATTATATGAGCTCAGAAAAAAATTTGGAGTTTTATTCCAGGGCTCTGCGTTGTTCGATTCAATGACTGTTGAAGAAAATGTTGGGCTTCCTTTAGTAGAATCTAAAAAAGAATTTTTGAGAAGTGATATAAAAAAATCGGTAGAAGAAAAACTTGAACTTGTAGGGCTATCCGGAATTTTAAACTTAAAGCCGTCAGAACTTTCAGGTGGAATGAAAAAACGTGTTGCTCTTGCAAGAGCACTGATCACAAATCCTTCCTATATCTTATATGATGAACCCACAACCGGGCTTGATCCCATAATGTCTGATTCAATAGACAGTCTTATTAAAGACCTTTCAGAAAAATTAAATGTTACTTCTATTGTTGTTACCCACGATATGTATAGTGTTAAAAATGTTGCATATAAAGTTGCAATGATGAATGATGGTGTAATTTATTTTACAGGCAAACCTGACGAGCTAATTAATTCCTCGGATAAAGTTATCGAAGATTTTATAAGAAGAACCGAAGTTTAAAAGAAATCAAAGCACAAAGGCTCATATCAAATATCTGATTAGTCCTTCTCTCATCAAACAGGCTTAGTCTATATTATTTGTTGTTAACCCATATTTTGGACTCATTCATACTCATCCCAGCTTTTCATTTTTAATTCTGATGGTTTATAATTTTTTAATGCTTTAACAAATCTTTTTGCAATCTGCACATTTGTAAAAAGCGGGATATTCAAATCAACTGATTTTCGTCTGATGATGTAATCACTATCAAGTTCAACTTTCTCTGCGGTCTTTGGAATATTTATTACAAGATCAATTTTTCCTTCAGACATATAGGTAAGAATGCCTGGTTCAAGATTATCAAATGGACGATATAAAATTTCAACCTCGATGCCGTTATCTTTGTAAAAATCTGCCGTACCTTTTGTTCCATAAAATTTAAGTCCCATTGTTCTAAGAATTTTCAATTCATCAATAAGTTCAGCTTTGTTTTTTAGCGTTCCTGTGGAAAGCATTACACCTTTCGTTGGAATTCTCTGTCCGATTGCCAGACTGCTTTTTAGAAATGCCTCGTTAAAATCATCACCGAGACAGGCAACTTCTCCTGTTGATGACATTTCAACTCCGGTTACAGGATCACTTCCTTTTAATCTTGTAAAAGAAAATTGTGAAGCTTTAACTCCAACGTAATCTAAATCGAAAGAAGATTTATCAATTCTTGGCACTTTTTCTCCAAGCATCAATCTTGTTGCAATTTCTATGAAATTTATTTTAAGAGTTTTAGAAACGAAAGGAAAACTTCTCGATGCACGAAGATTACATTCAATCACCTTAACTTCATTATCCTTTGCAATAAACTGAATGTTGAATGGACCTGTTATTTGTAATTCTTTTGCTATCTCGCGGGTAATCATTTTTACTTTACGCATTGTTTCAAGGTAAGTTCGCTGCGGTGGCAGAACAATCGTAGCGTCACCGGAATGAACGCCGGCATTCTCAACGTGCTCGGCAATTGCATAACAGAAAAGTTCCCCTTCCGTCGCAACTGCGTCAACTTCAATTTCCCTTGCATCGGTAATAAATTTACTAATTACAACAGGATGTTCTGTGTTAAGTTCAGTTGCTTTTTTCAAATACAATTCAAGCTCATCTTCAGTTAATACAATACTCATAGCTGCACCGCTTAGAACATAGCTCGGTCTTATCAAAACAGGATAATTTACTTTTTGTGCAAATTGCTTTGCGTCATCAAGCGTAGTAACTTCGCGCCATTCAGGTTGATCAACTCCAATCGAATCAAGAATTTGCGAAAACTTATGGCGGCTTTCTGCATTGTCTATTTGTTCGGGAGAAGTTCCGATTATTTTTATTCCTGCTTTATGAAGTTTCATCGCAAGATTGTTTGGCACTTGTCCGCCCATCGAAACAATTACTCCAGCAGGATTTTCTTTATCACAGATATCAAGCAGACGCTCAAAAGTTAACTGCTCGAAGTACAGCTTATCACAAATATCATAATCTGTGCTAACTGTTTCAGGATTGCAATTTATCATTATTGATTTATAACCGCTCTTGTTCACCTGGGTTGCTGCGTTAACACAACACCAATCAAATTCAACTGATGAGCCAATTCGATAAGGTCCGCTTCCTAAAACTACTATCTGGTCTTTTCCCCCAAGCAGAATATCATCTTCAACACCGTGGTAAGTTAGATAAAGATAATTTGTTTGTGCCGGAAATTCAGCCGCCATTGTATCAATCTGCTTAACAACGGGGAGAACTTTTAGTGACTTACGATAATTTCTTACAGTCATTTCATCGCTATTTATAATCTGTGCTATTTGTAAATCAGAAAAGCCCGATTGCTTTAACTGCTTCATCAATTCAAAATCAATTCCATCAAGCTTCATTCCCTCAATATAATTTTCAAGATCGACTATGTTTTTCATCTTATACAAAAACCATTTTGTAATTTTTGTAAGCTGATGAATTTTATCGATAGTGTAACCTTTTTTAAGTGCTTCGGCAATTACAAAAATTCTTTTATCTGTTGGTTCACTTAACTCTTTATCAAGATCTTTGACCAGAAGTTGATTGCCAACAAATCCCTTCATTCCTACATCAAGCATTCTAATTGATTTTTGAAGAACTTCTTCAAAACTTCTTCCCAGCGACATAACCTCGCCCACAGATTTCATTTCAGAGCCAAGCTGAGTGCTGACCTGCTGAAACTTTTGTAAATCCCAGCGGGGAAATTTTAATGCAACATAATCTAATGCAGGCTCAAAATTAGCTGATGTTTCCTGTGTGATTGCGTTTACTACTTCGTTAAGTGCGTATCCAAGTGCAAGTTTTGTTGCGATGAATGCAAGCGGATATCCAGTTGCTTTTGAGGCAAGTGCAGAACTGCGGCTCAGTCTTGCATTAACTTCTATGATACGGTAATCCTCTGAGTATGGATCAAGCGCATATTGAATATTACACTCACCAATAATTCCAAGATGGCGGATAAGTTTTATTCCTATCGAACGAAGCTTAAAATTTTCTTTGGCTGATAGAGTTTGTACAGGGGCAATTACAACACTGTCGCCGGTGTGTATCCCCATTGGATCAATGTTTTCCATCGAGCAGATTGTAATGCAATTATTGTAATTATCACGAACAATTTCATATTCAACTTCTTTCCAACCGTAAAGGGATTCCTCAATCAAAATCTGATTTGTAAATGAAAATGCTCTACGTGCTTTTTCAATAAGTTCCTCTTTGTTATTTACGATTCCGGAACCAAGTCCACCTAGTGCATAAGCAATTCGAACCATTACAGGAAAACTAATATCCTCTGCAGCTCTTACTGCTTCATCAACGCTGGCTGCTGTTTTACTCCTTGCAACTTTTAGACCAACTTCACTAACTCGCTCAGAAAATATTAATCTGTCTTCAGTATCTTTTATTGTATCAATCGGAGTTCCAAGAACTTTAATGTTATATTTTTCTAAGATTCCTTTATCGTATAAATCAACACCAACATTTAATGCTGTTTGTCCACCAAACTGAAGAAGAATTGAATCAGGCTGCTCTTTAATAATTATCTTTTCAACAAACTCAGTTTTAATTGGAACAAAGTAAACTTTATCCGCAAAGTTTTCTGATGTTTGAATTGTTGCGATATTTGGATTAACAAGAACAGTTAATATTCCATCTTCTTTAAGTGCTTTAATTGCCTGCGAACCTGAATAATCAAACTCACCGGCTTGCCCTATTTGTAAAGCGCCACTTCCAAGAATTAAAACTTTTTTTGGTTTACCTTTTTTTATCATATAATTCCTCTTATTCTGTCATGCTGAACTTGTTTCAGCATCTTTAATTTAATTGAAAAGATCCCGAAATAAATTTGGGATGACAGTTCGTATTATTTCAATGCCCTCACAAACATATCAAAAATAAATTCGCTGTCGTCTGGTCCGGGAGATGCTTCCGGATGAAACTGCGATGCAAAAAATGGTTTTGATATATGGACGATTCCTTCGTTTGTTCCATCATTATCATTAACAAACCACTCACGCCAATCTTCAGCTAAAGTTTTTGCATTTACTGCGTAGCCGTGATTTTGCGAAGTAATGTAACAACGTTTTGTTCCAAGTTCATTACAAGGCTGGTTATGCCCGCGATGACCATATTTTAATTTATAAGTATCGGCTCCTGCCGCAAGTGCAAGTATTTGAGAGCCAAGACAAATTCCAAGAACTGGTTTATTTGATTGCATTGCAATCTTTGCATGTTCAATAGTTTTTGAATTTAGTTTTGGATCACCTGGACCATTTGAGATTACAATTCCGTTTGCTTCAATCTTTGTAAAATCATAATCATAAGGAACACGAATAACTGTAATATCTCTGCCAAGAAAAGCACGAATGATGTTATTCTTTGTTCCGCAATCAACTAGGCTTATTTTTTGAGTACCCGCTTTGTACTCAACAACTTCTTTAAAACTTACTTCACTAACAAGATTTGTTTTGTTTGGATCGTGAAAGTCGATTTCAGATTGTTCATCAACAACAATTTTTCCAAGCATTGTTCCTTTATCGCGAAGTTTTCTTGTCAACATTCTTGTATCAACTCCATAAATACCGGGAATCTTTTCTTCAATCATCCAATCAGATAATGAACGTTCCGCACTCCAATGTGAATATTCAAATGAATAATCAGTTACAATCAAAGCACGGCAATGAATGTTATCCGATTCAAAATTCTTGAGTAATTTATCTTCCATTTCCTTAGATGGAATTCCATAATTCCCAATAAGCGGATAAGTGCACACAAGAATTTGTCCGCGATAAGATGGGTCAGTCATTGTTTCAGGATAGCCAACCATTCCTGTATTAAAGACAACTTCACCGTTAGTGTTGCCTTCATATCCAAAACTGTATCCTAGGAATTCGCTTTCGTCTTCAAGAATAAGTTTTGCTTTTGTTTTTTGTTCATTCATAATTCATCAAGTGTTTTCGGATAAAAAAATAGCCACTCCTAAAGTGGCTAATGACTTTAAAATACATTAATATTTTTAAATAGTTTTTGAGCAATGGCATTCTTATTTTTGAACACAAATATATAATATTCTTTAACAAATCCGATAACTTTTTATATAAATCTAATAATTCCGGTTATAATTTAAGATGTAAGCATAATAGCTGCATTTTATTGGTTGCAATTAACATAAAATGAAGATTAATACTAAAATATTATTTGCAATCTGCTTTTCTGTCTTTTGGTTTATCTCCATTCAATCTCAAACACAAGTTGATTCTTTAAAAGGATTGCTTAACAAATCAGATGAGAAACAAAAACTTAAACTACTTATAGAAATTGGGTATTTTCTATCTTCAGAAAATCCAAATGAGTCAATCCAGTATCTTGATGAAGCAATTATTCTTGCCGATAAGATTAAAAATAAATGGAGTAAAGCTGATGCAATGTTTAATAAAGGTGTTGCTTTATGGCATTTAGGTGAGATTAACCAATCTGACAAATTTTATGAAAGTGCCATTCCAATTTATGAAGAGTTTAATGACTCCCTAAGCCTGATCAAAGTTTTTAATTCGCAGGCAATAAATCATCAGATGAAGGGAAATGTTGACCTTGCATTTGAAACATTTCTTCGTTCACTGGATTATGCTAAAAAGATGGGTGATAAGCCTACAATTTTAAACACCCTGTTTAATATCGGAGTAATGTATGATAACAATGATGATTTTGAAAAATGTTTAAAATATTATCATGAAGCATTAAAATATGCCGATGATAATGACAAAGCATCTTTAGCTTTACTTCAAAGTTATATTGCTGAAGTTTATTTGAATTTAAAGAATAATAAAAAAGCAGAAGAATTTCTAAAAAAAGCCATAGTAAACTCTAAACTTTCAAATGATTCTAAAAGTCTTATCTGGGCATATTCCAGCTTGGGTTATTTACAGTTAGATAAAGGTAACTATCTATCCGCGGAAGATTATTTTTTAGAGTCATTAGAACTGGCAAAAAGCATTGATTACAAGCTTGAAATAATTCACTCATTAACCGACCTTGGAAAATTTTATATAAAATCCAAAAACACAATTGAAGCTGAAAAACATTTAAACGAAGCTTTAAAGCTGGCAAAAAAATTAAAAACATTGCCGGATTTAAGCATTATTTATGGGGAGTTTTCATCGCTTTATTCTAATACTAAGAACTTTAAAAAGGCTTACGAATATCATACAAAATATAAGCTGTATAGTGACAGTCTTTTTGCTATTTCTAACAACGAAAAAATAACGGAACTTCAAACAAAGTATGAATTGAAACAGAAAAACCGCGAAACTACATTATTAAAAAACGAAAACACATTACAAAAAGAGATCATCTATTCGCAAAAAATAATTGCAATTGTTTTATCTTTATTAGCAATTACCGCAATCGTTTTTATTTCGATACTTTTAAGAAATAGAAATAAAATATTAAAAGCCAGAGATCTGTTAATAATTAAAAATGAAGAAATTGAAAATAACCGAAAAGAAATAAGTGAAAAGAAAAGAGTACTTGCAGAATTAAATACAACTAAGGATAAATTCTTTTCAATAATTGCACATGATCTTAAAAATCCCATTGCTGCGTTTGTTAATATCTCCGAATTATTAGAACAAGATTATGAAATAATTAGTGATGCCGATAAGAAAGAAATAATCAGCCAGATGAATGTATCATCTCAAAATCTTATACGGCTTTTAGAGAACCTTCTGACCTGGGCGAGATTGTCTAGCAATAAAATTGATGTTTATCCTGAAAAAGTTATAATGTCTGATATTGTGGAAGCATCAATTCATCCGTATCTGCAATCAGCACAAAACAAAAAAATTAGGCTTAATATTAATATCCCGGATGATCTTATAATTACTACAGATAAATTTATTTTTCAAACAATAATTGGTAACATAGTTAATAATGCAATTAAGTTTTCAAATCAACACAGCGAAATTAACATAATGTTAGTTGCTCAAAATGATAAATATGTATTTTCAGTAAAAGATCATGGTATTGGAATTGAAGAATCACAGCTTAGAAATATTTTTCTGGTAGGGAAAATATCCGCAGGCAGAGGAACAATGGGTGAATCCGGTACCGGGTTAGGATTGGTTTTAGTTAAAGAGTTAGTGGATAAACTTAATTGGCAGATTGAAGTTAAAAGCAAAATAAACATTGGTAGTGAATTCTTACTTATTATACCTAAAAATAAAGATGATGAGCCCTAACAATTATTTATGCTCTAAAGATTTGAAATTGATTATCTTATTTCAGATTTTTGCATGTAAATCATAATAGCAGAAATATTATTAAAATTTTAGCAAACACTTTTTCGAATTTAAAAAACAGACTTTTTATTACCGATCTATTCTTAATATCCTACAATAAAAAACATTTTTCCATCTAAAAGAGATATTATGTCACCAAAAAAAATGAGCACTTCAAAAAAATCGCCTAAAACTTTTGTGCTGGATACGAATGTAATTCTACACGATGCCGCTTCAATAAATATGTTTCAAGAAAATGATGTGATAGTTCCATTAGCGGTTATTGAAGAACTTGATCACTTTAAGCGCGGTAGCCAGGTTATTAATCTTAATGCACGTGAATTTGCCCGCACGCTGGATTTAATGACAGGCTCAGCATTATTTAACGGCGGAATATCAATGGGCAAGGGAAGAGGAAAACTTCGCATTGCGATCTCAAAAGGATTGGCGCCCGCAATTCGTGATGTATTTAGAGATGATACTCCTGATCATCGTGTTCTCAGTGTAGCGTATGAATGGCAAGCTAAGCTAAAAGAAAAATCTCAGGTAATTCTTGTAACAAAAGATGTTAACCTTAGAATGAAAGCCAAGGCACTTGGTATTGTTGCTGAAGATTACACTACTGACAGAGTAAAAAGTATCGAAGAACTTTATAGCGGAAAAGGAATAATTGAAAACTTTGATGACAATGTGTTGCTCAGCCTTTTTAAACCTCCATACGAAGTTAGCGCAGCAAAACTTTTAAAAAAATTAAATGGCGAAGCTTTCCCTAATAAATATTTCATTTTGAAAAACCAGTATCGTTCTGTTCTTGCACATCTTGATCAGAATAGAGAAAAATTAATTAAAGTTGATAAAACAACTGTGTATGGAATTGGTCCTCGTAATGCAGAGCAAACTTTTGCAGTTAATGCATTAATAAATCCGGATATTAGACTTGTCTCTATGACAGGTAAAGCAGGGACAGGAAAAACACTACTTGCTCTAGCAAGCGCTTTGCACGTTAAACGAAATTACAGACAGATATTTATTGCTCGTCCGATTGTTCCGTTGAGCAATAAAGATATCGGTTTTCTTCCTGGAGATGTTGAAAGCAAGCTTGCGCCGTATATGCAGCCGCTCTGGGATAATTTAAAAGTAATTCAAGATCAGTTTCCGGAAACAGACAAACAGCATACTGCAATTGATACAATGCTAAAGGAAGATAAACTTGTTATTGAACCTTTGTCATACATACGCGGAAGAAGTTTACAGAGAATATTTTTTATAGTTGATGAAGCACAAAATCTTACTCCGCACGAAATTAAAACAATAATAACACGTGCCGGTGAAGGAGCAAAAGTAGTATTTACAGGCGATATTTATCAAATTGATCATCCGTATCTGGATGGGCAATCAAACGGACTTTCTTATCTTATAGAAAAGTTTAAAGGACAAAAACTTTATGCGCACATTAATCTTGAAAAAGGTGAGCGTTCCGAGTTAGCAGAATTGGCAAGTAATCTTTTATAAAATTAAAAAGGATTGAAAATGAAGAATCTTAAATATTTATTTGTTGGATTTCTTTCGATGCTGTTTCTTTCGGGATGTTTACAGGTAGATACAAAAGTAAATGTTAACAAAGATGGAAGTGGCACAATTGAAGAAACCGTTGTGATGAAAAATGCCGTAATACAAATGTTCAAAGAATTTGCAGTAATGTTTGATTCTACAAAGAATGAAGAATTTCAGATGTTTAAAGAAGATGAGTTGAAAAGTAAAGCTGCAAATTATGGCGAAGATGTCAAATATGTTTCGGGTGAAAAATATTTAATTGAAGGTTATGAAGGATACAAAGTTGTTTATTCATTTAATGATATAAACAAAATTAAGCTTAACCCAAGTCCGGATGATAAAATGCCTTTTGGTGAGGATGTGGGTGATGAAGTAAACGAAGAAAAAGCTGTTGATAATTATCTTAAGTTTAATTTTACAAAAGGAAATCCTGCAATACTGGTAATTGATTTTCTAAAACCTCAGGCAGAAGCTGATTCAGTTATTGAAGAAACAGAAGCGATACAGGATTCAGCTTTTAGTGAAGATATGACGAATAAACTGATAGAAATGTTTGACGGAATGAAAATGGCATTACATTTTAATTTTGAAGATCCTATTGATGAAACAGATGCTTCTTTTGTTGAAGGAAACAAAGTTACTGTTATGCAAGTCGATTTTTCAGAAATTCTAAAACACAAAGATGTTTTAGAAAAACTGCAAAAAAGTAAACCTGAAACTATGGAACAGTTTAAAGAAGCCGTAGGTGATTTGCCCGGAATTAAAATTGAATTTAAAGAGCAAATAACAATTAAATTTTAAATCAGGATTATATTACTCTAAATACGAGAGACAAAAAAGAAAAGAACTAATAATTCTTTTGCTTCTTTAAAAACAAAAGCAATGGATTTTTAAATAGCACGTTACGATTGAACAGGGAACAGAATTCGATAAGGATTTATAAGGCTCACACGAGCCTTTTTATTTTTCATATATAATAAAGTGTTCCATTTAACAATTGCTCTTTTTTTGAAAAATACCTTATTTTTATCCTGGACTAATGCAAAACAGTATTTATTTACATTTCGTTTTATAGCTGCTAATTGCTGCCTAATAATTTACCATTCAAAATTTTTTTATTCTTTTAGCCTAAAGAAAAACCAACCAGACTTTTTTTTCTTATATTATATTCAGACATAAAAACTTCTACGAAATGTAAGATGAATAGATTAAGATCAATCACCCTTCCGATGGGATTATCACTTAATATGATCTTACGTAAATGGGAAACCCTTCTAATAAATATTATAAATCAATTTAAAGTTTAAGGTGGATGAAATGAGTATAACAATTATTCTTGCCTTAATAGCTTTTATTGCGGTTAGCTGGTATATCGTTGCGGGCATAATGATATTCAATGGACTTCAGAAAAGAGGAGAAAAAGTTTATTTCATATTCCTGAACTTCATGATTCCGGCTTATGCTTCCCGTTATAAAAAAATTACATTGGAAGAAACTGGAAAAGTTGGTTCACTATTTTATCATTGGTTAATTGCTATTAATATGGCGCTGGTATTTGCTATTGCTGCTATTATTTCAAAAGTGGCATAACAATGAAAAACTTAATGCAAGTTTTGTTTTGTACCATTGTCTTTTTCTATTTTTGATACAGGCACAGTATAAATTTGAATGCAAAAAACTAACATCCAATTTGAAGCGTTATGAATTCTGTCCTGGTCACCTGATAGCAAGAGCGTTATCTTTACCAGCAACAGGTTTGGTAACTGCGTGTGGATTATGGATGTGGATATTGAGTAGCTAAAGAAAAGGACTTCAAGAAGTAAATAAATTAAAATGAAAAGATTACTGTATTTTAAAACATATATTTAATTATTAAAGGAGAAATAAAATGAGCAGAAAAGTTGAAGTAGCAGGCATAATGGGCCCAATCTGGTTTATCGGTTGGTTATTTACAATAGGATTTTTAAAACTTACATTCTTTAAAGGGTTACTGGCTCTGATTGTGTGGCCTTATTATATCGGTGATTTTCTTTCAGGAAAAGTTCTTTAATAACACTTCCACTGTAAGAAGTGATTTATATCGAAAAAAACAGTTTTGCAAAAGGACTTTGTTATAGTACTGCTGTTATCTTGGAAGAAGCAGATTGAATTTTGTTGAATTGAAAATTCTTAATTAACCGTTAACCATATATCAACTCATATAATCTTTTGAACTGATTATTTCGCTTTTATATAAAAAAAAGCAAAGTTGATATGTATCACGATTAATTTTAACAGATAAATTTCATTAACAAAAAAGGTGATCAAATGAAAAAAATATTTTTTATAATGATCCTGATGTTTCTATCTGTCAGCAGCATTTTTTCTCAGGAAGGAATGTGGATGCTAAATCAGATAAAGAGTCTTGATCTCGAAAGTAAAGGACTAAAAATCGGGGTGAGCGATATTTACAACACAGATAAACCAGCACTCTACAATGCAATTATTCAGCTTGGAGGGGGCACAGCTTCTTTTGTTTCCAAAGACGGATTAATTGTTACTAATCATCATGTGGCTTACACAGCTATTCAGCGCGCATCATCAGAACAAAATGATTATTTGAAAAACGGTTTTCTTGCAATGAATCGAACTGATGAGATATCAGCACAGGGTTATACTGCAAGAATATTACTGGAAATGAAAGACGTAACAAATGAAATCACTTCTTCTGTCAAAGAGATTAGCGACCCACTGGAAAGACAGAGAAAGATTCAGGAAAAAATTCAAGCTATGACCAAGGAACTTGAAAAAGACAAAACAGATATTCAGGCAAGAGTTTCTGAAATGTTTAATGGTAAGGAATATTATCTTTTCGTTTATAAAACATTTAAAGATGTTAGATTAGTTTATGCACCACCGGATATGATAGGAAGATTCGGTGGCGAAACTGATAACTGGATGTGGCCGAGACATACTGGAGATTTTTCATTTATGCGTGTCTATTCTGCGCCGGATGGAACGGGACGTGAGTATGATCCAACAAACATTCCATATAAATCAAAAGTATGGTTAAAAGTTTCACAAACGGATCTTGATGAAGGTGATTTTACATTTATACTTGGATTTCCCGGGTTCACAACACGCTATAGATCTTCTAATTCGGTTAGCTGGAATCTGAATGAAAATTACCCTTTCGCTATAAAAAACTTTAAAGAGATTATTAAAATCACTGAAGATCTTACCAAGGATTCTGAAGAAGGAAAAATTAAAGTTGCTTCTCTTCAAAGAGGACTTGCAAACACACAAAAGAACTTTGAGGGTAAGGTCGAAGGCATGATCAAAACAAATTACCTTCAGAAGAAATTGGATTTTGAAAAAGAATTTATGACCTGGCTAGATAAAAATTCCGCACAAAAAGAAAAGTATGAAACAGTCTTTAGCGATGAAAAGAAATTTTATGATATTCTCGAAAAAACAAAATTTAAAGATAATGTACTTGGAATGTTTGGCGGACTTGCAGGAACTCCATTAAGTGTTGCAATACAAATCTATAACATCACGAAAGAAATTGAGAAACCTGAGAATGAAAGACAACCAGGAATTACAAAAGAAACACTTGATCAAATAAAACAACAGATTCCACTCAACTATGCAAATTATTATGAACCCGTTGATAAAGCTCTTTTGATCAGAACAATTAAAATGGCAGCCGAACTTCCTGCCGATCAAAGAATTAATGGAATCAAATATATAACTGATATTAAAATGATGCCTGATGCGATTGTTGAGGGCTACTGGAAGAGTTCAAAACTTATTGATCCGGAATATGTAGTTACTATTATCGGTAAAACATCTAAAGAATTGGAAGCTCTTGATGACCCATTTATAAATATCGCTGCTGCTCTTTATCCTGAATTGGAAGAATTAACTTCTCAAGGTCAGTCATTTAATGCAGGAGTTACACCAATTCGTAAAAAATATATCGATGCACTTTACGAATGGAAAGGCAGCAATATGTATCCTGATGCAAACGGAACTATGAGATTTACTTACGGAAATGTTCGAGGTTATGCACCTGTGGATGCAGTATGGTATTATCCGTTTACAACTTTGCGCGGTGTAATTCAAAAAGAAAAAAATGAGGATCCATTTGATGTGCCAGACGGATTAGTTGATCTTTACAACAGCAAAAATTGGGGAAACTATGTTGATCCGGAACTTGAGCAGGTGCCTGTTGCATTTACTCATATGGGAGATATTACCGGTGGCAACAGTGGAAGTCCTGTAATGAATGCAAATGGAGAATTAATAGGGTTAGCATTTGACGGCAATTATGAATCTATGATAAGCGATTGGCAGTATGATGCTGATCTGCAAAGAGTAATTAGCGTTGATATTAGATACGTCCTTTTTATAACAGATAAATTTGGCAAAGCCGGGTTTATTCTTGATGAAATGGGTGTAAAATATTAAATATTTAAATTTAAAGAAGGCAGTTTCAAGACTGCCTTCTTCCTTTTGCAAAATAAATATATATCTGAACAAATTATATATCATACAACCAGTTCATTGCTCATATTTAAATGATAATTTGTGTTTTATTATAAATCATTTGAAATATTTGATTATAAGGAAAAGACAAAATGAAAACAATCGGACTTATCGGCGGAACAGGATGGGTTTCTACCCTTGAATACTATCGTCTGATCAATGAAGAAACAAACAAGCGCCTTGGCGGGCATAATGCTGCCAGATGTATTCTGTATTCTTTTAACTATGCAGATATAAATGAATGTAATATTCGTGAAGATCATGCAGGTGTTTATAAACTTGTTCTTGATGCTGCAATCAAACTGAAAAATGCCTCTGTAGATTGCCTTGTACTTTGTGCAAATACACTTCATCAATATGTTAATCAGCTTAGTGAAGAAGTAAACCTTCCTATAATTCATATTGCAGATGCAACTGCTGTTGAGATTAAAAAACTTGGATTGTCAACCATTGGTTTGCTCGGAACAAAGTTTACCATGGAAATGGATTTTTACACCAAACGTCTAAGTGATGCTGGAATTAAATCATTGGTACCCGAAAAACCAGAACGGCTATTTATTCACAATACAATTATGGATGAACTGCTTAAGGAAATATTTAGACCCGAAGCAAAAAAAAGATTTTTGGAAATAATAAATGATCTTGAAAAAAGGGGTGCACAGGGCATCGTTCTCGGCTGCACAGAAATCCCGTTGTTAATCAAGCAGGAAGACACACATTTACCTGTTTTTAATACCCTAAAAATTCACGCCAAAGCTGCTGTAGATTTTGCGGTTAATAATTAAGAACAAAAATAGTTCTGATTTTAGGATCAAGAACCGGTCTTTTAACTTGTAAAGAATCGGTTAATATTAATTTATATCCATCTCTCTTTAATGTAATTTTGTTTAGTTTAAATAGTATGAAAAAAACAATTTCTACCTTGCTAACAATACTCGGGGGACTATTATCGATATTAACCATAATCTCAGCCTTTGCAGTTTTAACAGCATTAGCTGAAAGAACTAAGCACGGTGCAGGACTTATGTTCGCGGATGTAGAAATATTTAGCGGACTTACGTTAATCTTTCTCACAGCTAGCATAGTTTGTTTTTGGACTGCTGCAAAAATTAGAAAAAATTCTTCTACAAAAAGTTAACGCTCTGGCTAATTATTATTAAATGAAGGGAAATCATAAAAAAGCTTATATTTTTCAATTCTAACAATTTAATTACACATTCTAAATTCTACATTGTACATTAAATGTTGTGCATTGTAAATTCACACTATGAAATTTAATCCATCTTATATAAGATTATTAGAGGAGGGTGAACTACAGAAACGAGCCGAAGAAGCTTATAATAGTCTTGGTTCCTGTGTTAGCTGTCCACGTGATTGCAAAGTAAATCGTATTGATAATGAATTGGGAATTTGTACAAGCGGACATTTGCCAATTGTTTCTTCATACACGCCGCATTTTGGTGAGGAACCTGTTTTATCCGGAACAAAAGGAGCTGGAAATATTTTTTTTGGGAATTGCAATCTTAAATGTATCTATTGCCAAAATTTTGAAATCAGTCAGAATCCAAATATTGAAAAGCAAAAAGAAGTTACGCACGAGCGATTAGCTGAAATAATGATGGAGCTTCAAAATAAAAATGTTCACAACATTGGTCTGGTTTCTCCAACACATTTTTCTGCAACAATTTTAAAATCAATTTATCTTGCTGCACAAAAGGGACTAAATCTTCCAATAATCTATAACACAAACGGATATGATTCTGTTGAAATGTTAAAACTTTATGATGGCGTTGTTGATATTTATCTCCCTGATTTTAAATATGGAAATAGTGAGTATGCAAAAAAATATTCTTTAGTGGATAATTATTTTGAAAAAACTAAGGAAGCTGTAAAAGAAATGTATAGGCAGGTTGGTGATGAGCTTATTTACGATGGCGATGTTGTTGTGCGAGGATTAATTATCAGGCATCTAATATTACCAAACGATTTATCCGACACAGAAAAAGTATTTAAGTTTATTTCTGAAGAACTTAGTACCAATATGCACATATCATTAATGTCACAATACTATCCAACAAACAAAGCATATAAAGATATTCTGATTGACCGGGCTTTACGGAATTCTGAATATGAAAAAGCAGTTCTGTTATTAGAAAAATACGGATTGCACAATGGCTGGATTCAGGAAATGGAAAGTGCACATAATTACAAACCGCATTTTAATGAAGATAGAGTAAATCCTTTTAAAGATTAAATGATTATCTATCTAACATTTTGTGGTTTCCATTTAAACTTTCGAACCCAATAGTGTTTTTTATCACGTACCTCGCTTCTTCCATTCATTTTTGAAAACATAAACAGTATGTTATAACATATAATTTGTATTCATAAATCATTTATCAATAAATTCATAAAGGAGGCTTTATGTCACAGAAAAAAATTATTGCCGTAACAGGCGCAACAGGTGCTCAAGGGGGAGGATTGGTTCGTGCTATACTTTCAGATAAGTCGGGAGAATTTGTGGCTCGTGCTATAACAAGAAATGTGAACTCAGAAAAAGCAAAAGCACTTGCCAAGATGGGCGCAGAAGTAGTTCAAGCAGATCTTGATAATTATGATAGCCTTAAAAAGGCTTTCACTGGTGCTTACGGTGTTTATGGTGTGACTAACTTCTGGGAACATTTTTCCACTGAAAAAGAAAAATCTCAAGCAGAATCAATTGCGAAAGCAGCAAAAGAGGCAAATGTAAAACATGTAATCTGGTCTTCGCTTGATGATACTCGGAAATTGATACCGCTGAGTGATAACCGTATGCCCACTTTGCAGAATAAATACAAAGTTCCGCATTTTGATGCTAAAGGTGAGTCGAATAGATTTTTTACTGATTCCGGTGTGCCGACAACTATTTTAAATACTGTGTTTTATTGGGAAAATTTTATTTACTTTGGACAGGGACCGAAAAAAGGTACCGATGGTAAGATTGCATTAACAATCCCGATGGCAGATAAAAAACTTCCATCCATTGCAGCCGAAGATATAGGAAAATGTGCATATGGTATATTCAAAAATGGAGATAAATATATTGGAAAAACTGTTGGTATTGCTGGCGGACATTTAACAGGAAAGCAGTTTGCCGAAGCATTTACAAAAGCATTCGGGAAAGAGGTTGTTTACACTCCCGTAACACCGGAAGTTTACCGGGGTTTTGGTTTTCCGGGTGCGGATAATATGGGAAATATGTACCAGTTCAAAGCGGAATTTGAAGCAGATTACTGCAATTCACGTAGTGTTGAACTTGCAAGAACCTTGAATCCTGCTTTGCAAAATTTTGAAAGCTGGCTTAAAGAAAATAAGACTAAGATTCCACTAGAATAAACTTTCTGTATATTGATTACAGTTTTAATAGTAAGTCACGGTGTTTTACGTAGCTTACTAAATTAATGATTTTAGAATAATACACTTTTTCCATTTAGTCATATCCGTAATCTTGCAAAAAATTAATTGCTAATTTTGCTTATAAAGGGCATTAATGAAAATAAAGTTAGTAAATGGCAGGCAAGTTACTTAAGTTTGCAGCCTCCGGTAATAGATCGGACATTTATTTATTATTTATTAGAGGTCCTTTGTGAGCACTAAGTTATTTGTGGGTTCACTCCCATGGTCGGTAAACGACGAAAAGTTGAAAGAAACATTTGAAGTACATGGTACTGTATTATCTGCAAAGATTATAACAGACCGCGAAACCAATAGATCCAGAGGTTTTGGATTTGTTGAAATGGAAAATTCTTCAGATGCAAGTAATGCTATAAAAGCAT
>CAVQQN010000045.1:0-15646 GCA_963714775.1 uncultured Ignavibacteriaceae bacterium | reverse complement strand
CCACCTCTATCTAATAAAAATGCTTCTCTTCTGAATGTAGTTCCATTAAACCCCTGTCCAACCATATATCTACCATTATTCGATATTGCATTAGCAGTAATTAATTTTGATCCAAATAGTATTATACCTGGATAAGTTAAATTCAGATTTTGAATAACTCCTTCATACCAATAAAAAGCATTATCTTCATACAGTGTGTCTGTAGCTGTTCCAACAACCTCACGATTATCATTTACATCTAAAGCTACACTTGTCCCTTGGCTTAATGCGACACCAGGTAGTAAACCAATATCAACTCCTCCAAATGATGGGTTTCCTTCCCATAAATAAGCATGTTCATCGCTAAAGGTTGTGGAATCAACTATCCAACCGCAAATATTATTACCATCTCCTGATGTGCTCCTTGCTTCACCAAGTTCTATTGAAGTTGCCACCGAAGTTAAAAGTTCGTTAATTGTGCTATTCAACCAATAGCAGGGTCTATAATTACCAGAATTATATTCAGAATATCCCACAATTAAAGAACCATTATCCGAAATGCTGTTTGCTCTTGATACATAGTTATTTACATTATTAAAAGTTCCTAAGTCTTCCATTCCATTAGATATAGTCCATTTAAAAGCGTGAAAAGTATTGCTGGCTGTTGAAGCGCCGCCAACAACTACAGACCCATCTGGTAAGCAGGAAGTGCCTTCGCTGTTATTTGTACTGCCGCTGCCTCCTAATGTACCAAGAAACTCAACCCCTCCGTTACTTGTCCATTTCATTGCTTGATAATTAAAAGTTCCTACATTAGCACTCCCAACAACAATATTGCCTTCAGGAGTTATATATAATGCCCAACTGTTTATATTCTGCAATGTGTTTAGAGGTTGGATTCCACTAGCAGCAGTCCATATAAATGCTCTTGAGTCCTCAAACAAATTATCACTTTCTCCAACAACTACACTTCCATCATCAGAGACACTGTATGCAGTGCTAACATCTCCACCTAGAGTTCCTAACCAGGTTAAAGATTGTGCATTAATCTGAAGTGGGTTTAGAATTATGAATACTATTACGATAATTATTAAAACTTGATTTTTCAATATTCTTTCCTTTTTATTTTAAAACTGTCATTTTCTTAGTCTCAACAAAAGAACCTGCCTGCAATTTGTAGAAATAAATTCCTGATGAAAGATTTACTTGCATCAAATTCAACTTCATATCTTCCAGCTGGTCTTTATATTCATCAACTAAGTGTTGCTACTTCATTTCCAAGTACATCATAAACTTTTAATGTACACAAGATTGCCTCGTTTCGCTCGGAATGACATAGACTGAATATTTGTACTTGGATTAAATGGGTTAGGATAGTTTTGTTCAAGAGAAAATTTGCTTATTAAATTATTTTCATCCTCAACGCCAGAAACAATATCAATCACTTCTCGCTTCATAATAAAAGGTAGATTGGGAAGAGCATCATACATATTTACAAATCTGTTAATGTCTTCATTATTTATATTTCTAATATGATCAACCAACTGTGTTTTTACAGATTGATAACAAACCTCTGCTGTAACCTTATAATTTGCTAGCCGCGGTTAGAGGGGATTAAATAAGTTACACTATCTGCTCCGGTTCCCCCCTGATATGTGCCATATCTATTAAAGTTGGTATCATCGTTTGCATTGCCGACAATTTTTATTGAATCATAACTTGGGTGAGTTGTTATAAATCCAATTGGTGGAAGACGATTATCCTTAACATATTGAGCTGCTTTCAACAAAGTATAAGTAACCTGTTGATTAACATCTGTAAAAACTCCTTCATAAACCTGTACTTGATCTTCTGAATTATTAAATCGTAATGAGGTTCGTAATCAGAATTATAATTAATTATTTTACCAGTATTATCCCATTCACCGGATTCAAAAACTACATTACTATTCTGATCTTCAACTTTCAAATGAATCCACATTCTTCTGAAAGGAATTCCCGTTGGAATTTTATGACCCGTTAAATTTTTAACATATACTTTAACCTGTAACTGGTTGTCTAAATAATTTGTAAATGTTTTTAATTCAATTGATTGATTCATCAAGCTGTATTCTGTTCTTGAAATAGTTGAATCAAAATGTTCTGGTTCTGCTGTAAGACCAAGCGAATCAATATTATTCTTAAGCAGATTTAGCATATAGAACATTTCCGCCAACAAAAGTGTGCCGCCAAAATGGTGTGCGATTTGGAAAACTTCCCATTCCCGAAATTTTTATTGGATCGTAAATCTTAGGCATATGGCAATCCTGACACTGAACATTTTCTAAGGGATAAATACTATTCTTCCATTCTATATAAGGAGTTTGTTCTGGAAAACTTCCAACGATGTTTCCTTGCTCATTTAGAGTTGGTGTAAATAAAGTATGGCATGTTGCGCAAAGTTCAGATTGATTTACGTGTGAACTGTATCGTGCTTTATAACCAATAATTGCTTTCATTAGTGTTGTATCAGAATTTTCATAAGGTCCGTATAAAATGCTGTCGGCATGAATAATATAATTTCCAGAGTACGATTGCTGAGTTCCTAAATTATCCGATTTGATTTGATGACAAGCCGTGCAACTAACTCCATCGTTTGCGAGTGGGTCTTGTTTTAATTCAGCCATTGAGTAGTTATTCTGTCCGTTGTACATTGCCTGAGTAAATCCAATTGGCGAATGGCATTTTGTACAGGTTGATTCAATCATCTGTTTGTGCTGTGGAAAGTTACTTACTTCTTCTGCAACCATTGCTCGCCATAATGGATCCTTACTTGCATTGCCCATCATAGTTGAGCGCCAGTAAGTAATAGGTGAAACATCTTTGCCATTCCAGGTCATTGCACTTCCGTTGCTCTGATGACAAAGAATACAATTGCCCGAACCGCTAAACAAAACAGAGGTGCCTGTTGGTAAAAATGTTTGCGCTGTAAGAGTTTTTAATAAAAAGAAACTCATTAGAAATGTATTAAGTAATAATTTCATTTTATTCTTTTATAATATTTGCGTGTCTTGAAATTTCCTTCCACTCACCATTAAAGTTTTTATATATATCAGTATATCTTCTTATAACCGTTTTACCTTTATCAGGATTGTCACCAATAGGGACAACGGTTTCTTTTCCCATAACAACAACCACATCACCAAACACTCCATAATATTCCGGTTCTTGAGTATAAGTTGAGTATTCAATAATAGTGCTTTTTATTCTTTGTATTACTTTATTTCTATCGGCAACAAAATTGGAAGGATTATTAACATGAAACTCCTCAGCCCAAATTTTCTTTAGAGTAATTGTATCGGCTTCTAAAATTGCTTTGACTTGTTCGGCTTCCAGAAGTTTTATTTGACTGATAATTGCTTCTTCATCTTGTTCGTTATTTATTTGCCCATTAGCAGAAAAATAGATCAAAAAAGTAAAGGCTATAAAAAAAGTTATCTTCATTTGTGCCATAATAATAGTTGAATTATATCTGAATTTTAATCTAAGTAAAGTTGTTTAAATTTTTGAACTAACGCAAAAGAATCATCTTCTTAGATTCTCTAAATTTTTCACTTTCTATTCTGTAGATATATGTACCGCTGGACAATCCTGCCGCATCAAAAGTGATGTTATAATATCCAGCCTCATATATTCCTTCTGAAAGTGTTTTAACAAGTTCGCCAAGCATATTGTAGATGTTTATTTTTAATTGTGTCTGGACCGGCAAGGAAAATCTTATTGCTGTGCTTGGGTTAAATGGATTGGGATAGTTCTGGCTTAATTCAAATTTTAAGGGAATAATTTCAACCTCAACAACATCCGAATACTCAAACTGCCCATCATTATCTATTTGCTTAAGTCTATACTGAAACTTGCTTCCCCCCGTTGGATTTTTATCAGTAAAAGAATATTCCTTCGGTGAGTTTGAATTACCATTTCCACTTACAAAGCCAATTTTCACAAAAGTGCTTACCGCTGATTGCAGACCGCCAACTTGTCTTTCAATTTCAAATCCAAAATTGTTAACCTCAGTTTCCGTTTTCCAGTTTAGCTTTACAGCACTCCCAGAAATATTTGCTGTAAAATGTGAAAGTTCCACTGGAAGCGGTCCACTGCACTTGGTGCCATCCCCCGTGTATGTTCCATTAATAGTAATATTATCTGCACAAATATCTGCTCCACTTGTAACTTCAATTGTAGTTCCAATTTGAAACTCCATTGAACTTTGACTCAATCCATTACGAAACAAAGTCAGTGCGATTAGAAAATATAAAATAATTTTTAGAGTAAAAATATTTTTCATATCAATTCCCTAAAGTCAATTTATTACTTTCATCTTCTGATTTTTTATTTTTTGATAAAACACTTTTTACCTGAACTTCTATCTCTTCAGAAAGCCAGGTTTTGATTGAATTGATTTCTTTAGTCAACAATTCATTTTTTTCTGCCAAGTTTTGATTGAACGAAAGCATTTTTTCATATTTGTTCTGAAGCTCATCTTTCTCTTTTTTCAGATCCTGAATAGCTTTTATTATAGGGGCGAAAAGATCGTTGTATCTCAACTCGTATCTACCTTCTCCGTCTATTGTTATCATTGCTGCATTCGTCACTCCTTCATCATTCAACACCTTATCAAGTTCCTGAGCAATCAATCCGTATTCAATTTTATGGTTTTCATCATTCTTGCGTGTATAGCTCACGGGATTTAGTTTGGTAATAAAGTCGAGCCCGAGGTTCGTAGGTTTAGTGTTCTCCTTCCATCTTATGTCGCTTGTTATTGACCACGCAACTTGTATTCCAGCATAGGTTATTGAAGCATTACCAATTCTAACCTGGTCATCTCCAACATTATTTGGAACTTGAGCATCATATCCTATCGATATATTATTCTTTCCAGTTGTTATTTCGCTACCTGCAATATCTCCAATTGCTATATTAAAACTTCCGATCGAATTAGAAAATAGTGATCTGAGACCTATTGCAGTATTGTTTATACCATAAGTATTATTTTGTAAAGATGAGCCTCCTATTGCAGTATTTCCGTAACCCGAGGTATTGCTATTCAATGATTTATAGCCAGTCGCAGTATTTTGAGACCCATCCAAGTTTTCAAACAAAGCATAGTTCCCAATTGCTGTATTGTAGTACCCCTTAGTATTTTTAAAAAGAGGACAATAACCAATTGCAGTATTATCAAAACCTTGAGTATTCGAAAATAAGGATCTGCTTCCAACAGCGGTATTACTGTAACCTGTTGTTAATGCACTTAATGAATTCGGTCCAACACCAACATTATAACTTGACTGATAAGTTGCTGATCCACCACCCATTGTAAAATTTCCTGCCTCAAGTCCAATAAACAGATTATTAAACTCAGAACCATTTGGTGCAAAGTTGTGTAGAAACCTTTTATTGTTTTTTGTTATAACACCCGCACCTAAAGTTGAGTTATCCAAATTCCCTAGTTCCATATTTCTCAGGAAAATTGCATTACCCGTTGATTGATCCACCCGCAAAAAATTTTCAGAGACATCTTTTACTATAAACGAACCACCTGTGCCCAAAGTATTATTTATGCTGCCTGTTTGAGCAAAAGAATTAACCATACAGCTTAAATAGAGAATTATTAAGATTATAAATTTTTTCATTTCATTTCCTTCTGTCCATTTGATAAATCATTTTTCTGAAGCAAGATCTAAATTGTTTCTATGCAACTCAGATACCTGAGTTAAAATTGATTTAATTTTGTTTTCAATCTGTTCTGAAATAGTCAACTTAACTTCTTGGACTTCTTTTCTTAGAGTTTTATTTTCCTCCGCTAGTTTTTGGTTAAACAAAGCAAGCTCGTCATTTTTATTCTTCAATTCCTGAATAGCCTTTACCATTACTGGCAGCAGATTTCCATAAGTTGCTTCCCATTTATTTGGGTTATCTTTCAAAACAAGATTAAGCCACTCAGCATGTTCTTCCGTTTGAAGTGAATCAAATTCCTGAGCAATAAATCCCGCTGTTGGATGATCCTGAATTTTACTTCCATCTGAAATACCGTTTTCATACCAATCTCTTCTATCCCAGTTAAATTCTCTCGGCTTTACCCTCATTAAAAAATCTAAACCAAGTGATAAATCTTTTATGTTCTTTTTGTCACGGCCATCTGATAAAGAGGTTATTCCGGTTATTGCACATCGAAGTGATGTTACTAAAGAATTGCCAAGCGTTATCTGATTAGTAACGTTGGGTCCAGATGGCTGAGCATCATAACCAATCAAGGTAAGATTGCTTCCGGCAGCAACGGAGCTTCCGGCATAACCACCGATAGATGTGTTCTGTGTTCCGGTAGTATTATTTGTAAGTGCATTAAAGCCAATAGCAACATTGTAGGAACCATTCGAATTCGATTTAAGGGAGTTAAAACCATGTGCGGTATTAAAACTTCCTGTTATATTTGATTGCATAGAAAAATAGCCTGTGGCAGTATTCTGATTGCCGGATGTATTAGCAAATAAAGAGGCATACCCTAGCCCAGTATTGTCATAGCCATTCGTATTTGATCTTAATGAACTGTGACCCACTGCGGTATTTTCATAACCAACAGTGTTCAAATACAAAGATTGATAACCAAGTGAGACGTTTGAATAGCCGGTTGAGTTTGTATAAGCTGATTGATAACCAACCGCCGTATTTCCACCCATAGTTGTATTGCTGTACAACGCCTCACTACCGATTGCGGTATTATATTGTCCTGTTGTGTTTGAATATAGTGTTCTCCAGCCAATAGCGGTATTTACATTTCCTGTCGTATTTGAGTACAACGATCGATATCCTACAGCAGTTAAAAAAGCACCTATTGTATTTGAGTTAAGAGAAAATGTGCCTATTGCAACGTTCTGCTGTCCATCAGTATTGTTTCTTAAAGAGGAATATCCTATAGCAGCATTTTCGTATCCCCTGCTGTTTGATGTCATCGATAAATTACCAACAGCAACATTATAACTTGTGGTAATTCCGGAAGCAAAAGTCGGTGTTGTAAAATTTCCGGCATTGATGCCAAGATAAACATTCTCACCAAAAGTGTTTGTTGCTGTATAACTATGTAAAAACCTGTTGCCATTTTTAGTGATCACTCCAACATCAGGATCTGAACTTAGTTGATTGCCAAGCTCTATATTCTTAAAAAAAGTAGTCTTTCCCGTTGCCTGATCCAGCACCAGATAAGTTGCACCGTTGGGGCCTTTAACTGTAAAACTTCCTCCTGCTCCTAAAGTATTATTTATACTTCCTGTTTGTGCCTTTACTATAAACGCAAATGATATCACAAGCAGAAATAATATTTTAAACTTCATTACTGATTCTCCATTTTAGTTAGAATTATTTCATCAGAATCATCTTTTTAGTTTCAACCAAGCTTCCTGCCTGCAGTTTGTAGAAATAAATTCCGCTTGATAATTCTGATGCGTTGAAACTAACTTTATAAGTTCCAGTAGGTTTTTCTTCGTTGACGAGTGTTGTGACTTCTTTGCCAAGGACATCATAAACCTCAAGTGATACATTTGAGCTACCGGATACTTGATACCGGATACTAGTAGTAGGATTAAAAGGATTAGGATAGTTTTGCTCTAAAACAAATTGAGCAGGCATATTGTTTTTTTCTTCTTCAGTATTTGTAGTTCCAATTGATTGTTGAAACCAATTTATTCCACCATCAGTGGTCTTTAAAATTGTATTACCTTCTCCGACTGCCCAACCAGTGTTTCCGTCTATAAAATGTACGGCTTGCAGCCAATTGTTTGTTCCACTTGATTGCTGAAGCCACGTTAAGCCACCATCTATAGTTTTCAAGATTATCCCATTTCCTCCAACAACTATTGCATTGTCACTATCAATGAAACTAACGTTAGTTAAGATGTCGATGACATTACTTGTTTGAGAGATCCAATTTTCACCACCATCAGTTGTTTTAAGAATCGTTCCAGTTTCACCTGTTACAAATCCGACATTTGAATTCATAAAATCTACGCCGAATAGAAAGCTTGGATTATTGCTTGATTGAGCTATCCAAGTTGCACCTCCATCAGATGTTCTCAGGATTGTTCCTAGTTGCCCAACAGCAGTACCAACATATTCATCAGCGAAGCAGAGACCAGATAAACCACCACTTGCTCCTTGCGACTGTTCAACCCAATCAGATCCGCCATCAGTGGTCTTAATAATAATTGGTTCAAAAAGTCCGTAATATCCAACGACAATCCCATCATTTAGATTGGTAAATGAAACTCCATAATAGTTATAACTCGGATCATTGCCAGATTGAACTATCCAGTTTACTCCTCCATCCTGAGTTCTTAAAATCGTTTTGTAATCACCAACTATCCAGCCATTATCAGAATCAATAAAGCTGATATCAAAAAAATTTGCAGACACAGGCGAAGGTTGTTGTATCCAATCTTCACCACCATTTGTGGTCTTTAATATTATGCTGCTATCTCCTACTGCCCAGCCATTTTGCTCATCAACAAATGTAACTGACCAAATTACATCCGAAAGAGAACTTAATTTAGAAGGAGTTGTTGATGTATTTGTGCCAATAGCCTCAAATTTATTAGCCGGCATAATACTGCCCAGTTTATAATTGATGGCAGTTGTTAAGATCACTATTGAAATTGTCAGATAAAGATTAAATAATTTTTTCATATAAAATTTTTATTAATTGATCTATGGTTACTTCATTAAAATCATCTTCTTCGTTTCAACTAAGCTGCCTGCGTGCAGTTTGTAGAAATATACTCCGCTTGATAACCCTGCTGCGTTAAAATTCACCTCATAATTACCTGCGGGTTTTTCTTCGTTGATAAGTGTTGCAATTTCTTTACCCAATATGTCGTAAACTTTAAGAGAAATGTTTGAGCTGCTGGATACTTGATACCGGATACTGGTTGAAGGATTAAACGGATTTGGATAATTCTGTTCAAGAGTAAAATTGTCCACAACAGAATTCACTTCGTCTTCTACGGCAGTTGGCAGATTCGAAACCTTAAGAATATTATCAGCTTGTATAGAGGTTATAAACAAATCACCATTTGGATTGAAGACCATTCCCGATGGACGTTGCATCCCGCTAATTAGTGTATCGACAACTCCATTCTGAATTCTAAATAATCTGCCTTTATTATTTAACCAGGGTGGACCAAACTCTGCGTGCTGCAATGCATATAATGAATGATCAATCGGATTTATCGCAACATCAACAATTGCTGTTAAGCCGCCCTGGTAAACTGAATTGTTCCCAGCTAAATCTACTGTATAAATTCTAGCAGCACCTGTTGGTACAGGTAGTCCTACTAAATTTCCGACAAAGAAATTTGTATCATTATATGCGATACAAGTAGGAACAGCTTCTGATTGACCAATTGGTGCAAAGGAACTAAATACTGATAATGATCCATCACTCCTGTGCCAGCGAACAACTTTATTATAGTAAGCATCAACAACAAATAAATCATTTTCAAATCCGGCAGTTACTTTATACGGATTACCGTTGTTAAGAAGTGTATTCAGATTAATTATTGATTCAATATTGCTTCTGTTTAAAGGAGTTTGACCCGGGACGAATCCGGTTGTATCAACCTTCAAAAGTCTGGCGGCAAGAGTATCACCAGAAGTATTTTGTGCGGTAACAATTATTAATTTTCCATCTATATCAAAGTATACATCAGTTACTCCGATGGGTTCAAACGCTGGGGCTGAAGAAGGCAGATCAACCATAAATTTATGAATGAGTCGGTCTGTAGTAACCATTGAAACGCTAGCGGTATTTCCACTTCCGGTTCCCTGTTCACCAACCCAGAGGTTGCCTGCACCATCAATTTCAAGTCCAATTGGATTTACAAATCCCGTAGCATAAACTTCAACCGTTGGCTGGCTGAATACTTTTTGGTTTGCAATAATTATAATAACCATTGCAGCGAGTGTTAGTAAAAGGTTTTTCATTTTTGTCTCCTTTATTAATGTTAATTGATTTGCCGTGATATTCTTTTTAAAGAACCAGGCTTATTATCTGGGGACAAATGTGGTGAATGTTGGATGGATTTTCTACCAGAAATGGAACAAAAGCTATAACAAATGGAACTTCAGAATAGATGGTTTGGTAGTCGCAGGCTTTAGCCTGCGTGTTCATTTTATTTCGCAGACATAAAGTCTGCGACTACATTAGGAATTGTTTGGTTTGCAAATATTCCGAAGGAGAATAACCAAAAAGTTTTTTGAATGACTCTGCGAAATAGGAGGGATTGCTGAAACCAACTTCGTAAGCGATTTCAGAAATGTTGCCGATTCTGCCTGATAATAATCTTGCAGCCTTTTTTAATCTGTAAGTTCTGATAAATTCATTTGCTGAAGTGTCTGTGAGTGCGTTTAGTTTTCTATTGAGATGCGTTTTGCTCATTCCAACATTCTCGGCGAACTCTTCTGCGGAAAAATTTTCATTGCTGACATTTTTCTCAACTACTTCCAAAACACGAGTGAGAAATTTTTCATCGCTTGATGTAACAGCAATGGATTTTGGTTCTAAGGTTATTTCTTTACTGAATTTTTCTCTAAGCTTTCTTCGCTGCTCAATTAAATTCTTTATCCTTAATAAAAGTTCTGAACTGTAAAATGGTTTTGTTAAATAATCATCGGCACCCGTTTCAAGTCCTTTAATTCTGCTGTTTGTTTCTGCTTTTGAAGTCAAGAGAATAACCGGTATATGACTTGTTCTCTCATCAACTTTTATTTTACTGCAAAATTCATAACCGTTCAACTTGGGCATTAATACATCACTAATGATCAAATCAGGTATGCTTTCTAAAGCTTTGTTTAGCCCGTCTTCACCATCAGCTGATTCGATGACTTTATAATTCGTCTGAACATTTTCTTTTATAAACTGCCTCATATTGTTGTTGTCTTCAACAATAAGAATTAGTGGAGCTTCATCGGAAATTGCATCATCAGCAACCCCTTCATCTCTTTTTACTTTTACCTGACTGATTTTATCAGCAACAGGAACGGCTTCCTTAATTATTAAATTTTTACTTTCATAAAATTCTTCTTCAGCAGGAATAGTTACTCTGAATCTTGTTCCTTTGCCTTCAGCGCTTTTTACTTCCACCTCACCAAAATGTAACTCAACCAATTCTTTTACTAAAGCTAGACCAATTCCGGTTCCTTCAGTTGTTGATATTCCCTGCGATTTGTAAAAGCGATCGAAAATATTTTTCTGAACTTCACTTGTCATTCCCGGTCCGTCATCTTCAACTTCAATTTGTAAATATGAATTACCCTTTCTCATTTTTTCAGAAAGGGAGATATTCACAGAGCCATTTTCTTTATTGAACTTGATGGCATTAAATAAAAGATTGCTGATTATTTTCTGGAGCTTATCCCGATCAAAACAGACCGGCAGTTTATCACTCTTGAAAGATAAATTTATTGAGACTTTTTTCTCCGCAGCATAATGCCGAAATGAACTTGCAATTCCTTTTATAAAACTTACAACATCATACTTCCCGATTTCCAGTTTCATCTTTCCCGCTTCAATGCTTGAAAGATCAAGAAGCTGGTTAACTAGCTGAAGCAATCTTGAAGCGTGATCATACATTAGTTGATATTGAGATGATGGATCGGTTTTTCCTTTTCCATTCATCAATTTTTCAAGCGGTCCTAAGATTAAAGTAAGAGGTGTGCGGAACTCGTGGGAAAGATTTGTGAAAAAATTAGTCTTGATAGTATCCAATTCTTTCAGCTTTTCAGATTCCCATTTTGAAAGTTCTGCTTCTTTAGTCTTCTGAAAATATTCCTGCTGAAGCTGGGAATTTTTTATTAACTGTCCGGCCTGGATAGAGATAATTGAAAGAAGTGTCTGATCACTTTCGGTAAATTCTGTTTTATCTTTTTTGTTCACCATCGTCATCACACCAATAATCTTGCCTTCAAACCAGATTGGCGTGCAGAGAAGTGACTTTATGTCATTTCCATCCTCTTCGGTCGAATTAAATCTGTTATCCCTCGAGAGATTTTTAATTAAAAGCGATTCTTCATTTTTTAAAACCCAGCCAGAAATACTAGTGTTGATGTGATAGTGAGGTTTGAGAGTACTGTAAGCTTCCTTTCTTAAAAATGTTCTGAATGGATCGTTATGATCATCAGTTAAAAGCATTATAGACCCCTGCTCAGCGTTAACTACCTTCAAGATTTTCTGAATAATTGCGTTCAATGTCTGGTCGATATTTTGTGAGTTACCAGCAGCAACTGCAATTTCATTTAAGACTTGAAGTTCATTTACAGCAGACTTGTATTGCTCAAGCTTTTGCTTGAGCTCTTCATTCTCAAGTAATAATTTTTGATCTGCTTTATTTAACATTTTATAGAATTCTACTCTTTAAATTTTACTGGACCTAAGGATTCATCAAGCCATTTATTAATTATTGGCACTCTAACTTCAATTGGCGGAATATGCCCCGATTTAACCAGCTCAACTCCTTTAATATTGTTCAATAATTTATAGAAAGGAAGGACAAGCAAATTGTAAGGCATTGCCTCATCATATTTACCATATAAGAAATATGTTGGCTTATTATAATGTGCAACAAAGTTAACTGGATTCACTTCAGGTAAAGATGTTTTACTTTCAGGATAAATTCCACACGCAATAAGTATAATGGAATGAATACGATTATCAACTGCTGGAACAATTAATCCATTAATCATATGGCTGGTTGGTATCCACGCAAGTTTATTCATATCTATCTCCTTCCGGGTAGAAAGGTAATCCAGACCGATGCGAGATTCTGTTACCCCATGAAGAACTCTATCACGGAAGAGTACAGTTGAAACATCCGGCCATTGCTCGCCATACTCCCATTTCCTTGAAGGAGAACCTTTCGGCACAAGAACAAAGACTGCCCGACCCGCTTTTATATTTCCGGAGAAAAGAATTTCAGCAGTCCAGTTAGCAGGTGCACCAAGATCATAAACAGCACCGTGCGGATCCCAAACAATACACTGAAATGGTTCCTGAACATTTTTTGGAAGGAATAAAAATCCTGTTATTCTATCTCCGAGTGAACAATCAAATTCAATTTTTTCTTCTATCCAATTGTCTTTTTCTTCTCTTGAAATAACTTCAGCATTTAAGAGTTGTTTGTCGTATTTGTAATATGTCAGCAACTTTTTGTATTCTAATTCACTTACTGGTTTATAAGTTTCAATCTTATGATCTTTATTTATGAAAGCTGCCGCTGGATCATTTTCAACTGGAACTAAATTTTTAACGCAGCGAAATCCCAAAGAATTTGAACTAAAAAATCCAGGAACAGAACCAAAATCTCCGTAAACGTAATAGAGTATCTTCCCACGAACCACCGGTTATGAATATCCATTGTGACTATTGTTCAAACACCATTCTTTAACATTTCCAGCCATATTGTAGCAGCCAAATGCACTTATTCCAAACTCATATTTGTCAACAGGTTCAGTTCCTTTTCCATTAAAGTTTGCTCTGCCATTCAACATTCATCCATTGAATAAACAACTCCCCACGGTAAAGACATTCCCTGGTAATTTATAACTCCATTCCTTGCTGCTTTTTCCCATTGGTAAACGTTGGGCAAACTTTTTCCTCTGAATTCAGCATAAGCTGATGCTTCGTACCAGGTAATATCAGTAACAGGATAATTTCCTTTCCCATCAGGGTAATTCTGATTCACCCAGCTTCTTGGTCCGGGAAGCTGCGAGCGGTCAACAAAAAGTTTCATCGCTTCATCCCAGGAAATTTCTTTTCCATCTTTTATGAAAGGATGTTTCCAGAATTCTTTCTTTAAGTAGCCGCCGGCTAAAATAAATTCCTTGTAATCCTTATTGCTCACTTCATATTTATCAATGTGAAAGTCATTTAATTTAACAGAGGGTAAATCATAAAGACTCCAGCTGACAATTTTATAATCACCACCGGGAACAAAAACCATGTTTGAATCAATCTCATTTGTTTTCAACATTTTTGCTGAAATATTTATTCCTCTTCGCGGAACAGGATACTCTTTTATGATAGGATAACTTGATGCAATTCTTTGAATGGTTGAATAGCCGTCTTTCTCGAAAGTAACTAAGATAATCACCTCTTGCAATCATCAAATTATTTGTTGGAGTAACTCCGGCATATTCTCCCTTGATATCTGAATTTTGACCTGAAGGATCAAAACGTTTCAGAAATATTTTTGCTCCTTCGGGTTCTGTAGTAACAGAAAGAGTATCATAAATAAATAAACTCAACTCCTTAAATAAAGGATTTGATTTAAGTTCGCTTTGATATTCTTTTGCCAGATCAAAAGCTGCAAAATAATTTCTTTGACTAACCAACGTATCAAGCTGCCTGGTTAACTCTTCGACATTTACAGGATTAAATATTTTTTTTATTGGGAGAAAGGCAGCAAGGACAATAAGTACCGCTGCAATAATCGTTGATACAACTAAACCTGCTTTTCCTATCTTTAATCTTGATGGACTAAACTTGTATGAACTTGAAGCGGCAACCTGACTTTTGATTGCTTTTAATTTTGAGAGAAGTTCTTCTGCAGATTGAATTCTCTTCTTTCGGTCTTTCTCAAGACAAGAAAGAACTATCTGTTCAAGTTCATCAGGTATTTCAGGATTTATTTTTTTTAAGGACTTCGGTTTCTCGTGAAGGACTGAATAAATAATTGCCTGATCAAAATTTCCCTGGAAGGGCGGCTGTCCTGTCAACATTTCAAAAAAAACAATACCCAATGACCAGATGTCAGAACGAAAATCAACTTCTTCACCACGTAATTGTTCGGGAGACATATAAGCTGTTGTGCCGGGAGTCGACCCTTTTTTTGTAACCATTGGATCGCCGTGAATGTGAGCTAAGCCAAAATCCATTACTCTTATTCTGCCATCATCCGACAGCATAATATTGCTGCTCTTTATATCACGATGAATAATTCCTTTTTTATGTGCAGCGTTCAGTCCTTCGGCAATTTGAATTGCATAGTTCAGAAAGTCATTAAGATTTAGTTTTTTATCGGGCCTATTTTTGATAATATCCTTAAGCTCATTGCCTTTCACATATTCCATAACAATGAATGTATCGTCACCAAATTCTTCAATTGCATAAACCGTAGCAATGTTTGGATGATTTAAACCCGCAGCAATTTGAGCTTCGGTTTTTAATTTTTCTTTATCAATTTCAGAAATAGTGATATTTTGCGGAAGGAATTTTATCGCCACTTCGCGCTTTAGCTTCGTATCCTCTGCTTTATAGACAATCCCCATCCCCCCTTCGCCGATTTTAGAAAGGATATTATAATGTAATATTGTTTTATTAATCATTTACAACTAAAAAATCTATTACGTTCAAATATTTATTACTAGGAAAATAAAGAATTGATTGAAATTATTTTAGTTAAAATATCTTGATTTTACAATCATTAAAATTAAAACTTGTTATAAATCAAAAATATTTGAGGGTATTCATTTAGCTTTAATTACCGATTGGGAAAATTCAAGTACAGTTTCTAAAAGTTCTGTTTCTCGTTCGGGGTACGTTACAAAACATTAAAAAAGCCCTGAAAATCAGGGCTTTTTAGGTGGCT
>CAVQQN010000044.1:0-7423 GCA_963714775.1 uncultured Ignavibacteriaceae bacterium | reverse complement strand
ATTCACATTCCTTCGGATTTGATCGCTGCGTATGACAAACAATGGGGAGAGGAATTACTCGGAGACAAATCATCAAGTGTGATATTTGATAATTCAAAAATAAAAAAATTCGTCCCCGGATTTGAAGCAACAATTCAATTTACACAAGGAGCCAAGGAAATAATGAACTGGTACAATGCTGATCCAGCAAGACAAATAATAGATGAACCATTAAATCACTTAATGGATAAAATTATAACTGCGTATGAATCAGCATTTCCTAAAGTAATAACTGTACTTAACTGCTAAACTTTATTTTAAAAATATCATCTTCTTAGTTTCAACAAAACTACCTGCTTGTAAACTGTAGAAATAAATACCGGATGCTAGATTCTTGATACTTGATGCTGGATGAAAATCCAATTCGTAACTTCCCGCATCTCTATATTCATTAACTAAAGTAGCTACTTCATTTCCAAGCATATCATATATCTTTAATGTTTGATGACTACCTACTGGAGACTGCCAACTTATTTTAGTAGTTGGATTAAACGGGTTAGGATAGTTCTGCGCCAGTAAATGAGTTTCCGGAACTGCATTTGATATATCATCAAATATAGATGTAGTACCACCAGTTGAGGTTTTTAAAAGTATACCATTTGGTCCGCATACCCATCCCGTTTGATCGTTAAGAAAGAACCCATCGCCCGTTCCAAGATTTGTTGGAAGTTGCTGAGGTACCCAACTATTTCCACCATCAGTTGTTTTATAAACATAATTGTTTGGACCCATTGCCCAACCAGTACTTAAATCAACAAAATAAACACTGCTGATTGGACCAGTAATTCCCGTAGTTAATGAATTCCAGGTTATTCCATCATCAATTGATTTAAGCAGCGTACCATTTTGACCTGATGCAAAAATAGTGTTTGAGCCAATTGATATTATATATGAGATTGAATATAGATTTGATGTAGTTCCGCTTGTAACCGAATTCCAAGTTGATCCATTATTTGTTGAACGAAGTATAGTACCGTTATTACCAACGATTAATCCTGCAACAGAACCAACAAATTCAATATCATTCAGAGATGTGGTTGTACCGCTTCCAACAGTATCCCATGTAGTTCCCTCATCAATTGTTCTAAGTATTGTTCCACCGCCACCTACTGCTACGCCCGTATTAAAATTCGCAAACTTAATTGCTGTGACTCCATAAAAAGTTGGATAAGTAAAAACAGTCCAGTTTTGTCCTCCATCGGTAGTCCTTAATATGTTCCCACCTGTTCCACCAACATATCCATCATTGTCATTCAGAAAATGGAGCGAGTAATACCAGAAACCGGAATTTGGCGGGCGAGTTAGTTCTGTCCAATTAGTCCCACCATCGGTTGTTTTTAGAAGAATACTTTCTCCTACACACCAGCCCAAATTAGAGTCACGAAACTGAATTTCTTCAAGCCATTTACCTGTCCCCTTGCTTAGTGAGTCCCAGGTTAAACCACCATTTGATGAACGTAGAATTGTTCCAAACGATCCAACTGCCATTCCATTATTTAAATCAAAAAAATCAACTTCATTAAGAAAATTTTCTGTTGGAGCCGATATAGATACCCAGTTATTTCCACCATTAGTAGTTCTTACAATTTTACCTTCTTCGCCAACGGCTATTGCGGTTTGTGCATCAAATAGATGGATTGAGCCAAGAAATAATGTATTTCCGCTGCCTTGAAGATCCCAAGTTGTTCCGCCGTTTGTAGTCCTGACAACCACACCTTGAGCACCAACCGCATAACCAAGATTTGGAGTAAGAAATTTTACATCCACCAATGTGCTTGTAGTTGGGCTGATTTGCTGTGTCCAGGTATTGCCGCCATCTGTTGACTTATAAATAATTCCAAAGTTTCCTACCACCCATCCTGTGTTTTGATCAGCAAAATAAACTGATTGAAGAAATCCGGCATTACCAGGAGTTTTTATATCCCAAGTGCTGCCTCCATTTGTGGTTAGCACTACTGAAAAACTTCCTCCAACAGCCCAACCATAATTTTCGTCCAGAAAATATACATCATCATATCCATTAAAAGTATTAGTTTCAATTTCTGACCATGAATTACCGCCATCAGTTGTTTTTATTATTACATCTCCAAAACCAACACCAAACCCTACACTACTATTTATAAATTGTACTTTCTCTATTCCAAAATCAGAGTTATTAATATTGTATTTGATCTCCCAGGTTGAACCAAAGTCTGTAGTTTTCATCTGGGTTTCATTCTGACCCCAAGCCATAAAAGTATTTGCATCTAAAGCTTGGATAGTTGCAAGTTGATTACCTTGCGGTGTTAGATTTTGCCATTCCCAGCCGTTTTGTGCAAGTGTTAGGGAATAGAGTATTAGAACGATCAAAAGATATAGATATATTTTTGCCATTGTGTGCTCCTTAGATTGTTTTTAACTATTAGTTATTGTGAGGCAAAACTATCTGATATTGAGCGGCAAATATTCTACAAACGTCTCAATTGTTATAAGATATGTCTCATTGAATATTTTGAGAGGGTTTTTATGAAAAGTAATGATACAAACAACTATTTGTTGTGTTGTTTTTTGAATTCTAGAGGTGTTTGTCCGTAAAGTTCCTGAAACATCTTTGTGAAGTATGCCTGACTGTTAAATCCGACCTGATAGGAAATTTCTGCGATGTTCCCGGCATCCTGCTTAAGAAGTTCTGCTGCTCTTTGCAGACGGAAGTTCCTGATAAATTCTGAAGTTGATTGATTTGTGATAGCTTTTATTTTTCTGTGAAGTTGGGCGCGGCTCATTCCCATTTCATCACATAAAGTTTCAACAGAAAAATCTTCGTTAGAAATGTTTTGTTCGATGATTGAAGTAAGCTTGTCCAGAAAAACTTTCTGAGTTGATGGAACCACAACTTCAGAAGGTTTTATAAGCATTTGTGATTGGAATTTCTCCCGCATCTGCCGTCGGATTTTTATAAGATTCTTTATGCGGATTTTTAATTCATCAGAATTAAATGGTTTGATAAGATAATCATCCGCACCGGTTTCAAGTCCTGCAAGTTTATCTTCAGTAGCAGCTTTTGC
Source organism: uncultured Ignavibacteriaceae bacterium (assembly GCA_963714775.1). Taxonomy (GTDB): domain Bacteria; phylum Bacteroidota; class Ignavibacteria; order Ignavibacteriales; family Ignavibacteriaceae; genus IGN3. The sequence goes on along the minus strand of CAVQQN010000044.1, from coordinate 4,340 downwards.
AGTAAGCAGGATAACAGGAATATGATTTGTTTTTTCATTCGTTTTAATTTTTTTCGAAAGTTCATAACCATCCATTTCCGGCATCATAATATCGCTGATGATTAAATCCGGAATAGTTTCTTCGGCAAGCTTTAATCCTTTCACTCCGTTTTCAGCTTCAAGTACAAAATAATTTTCCTGCAGATTTTCTTTAATCATTTCGCGAAGATCGGGATTATCTTCTACAACCAGAATTATTGTTTTATTTGTTTCAATTTGTTCCGTAATTATCTGCGTTGCAGCCTCTGGTAAATCACCAAACAAATTTATCTCAGCCGGTAATTGTGCTGAATCTTCCTGTACAATTTCATTTTCACTTAAGTGATTTTTACCAAGAGGCAAATGGATAGTAAATATTGTTCTGTTGTTTTTACTTTCAACTTCAATTTTTCCTTTGTGAAGTTCAACATATTCTTTAACCAGGGAAAGCCCGATGCCCGTTCCTTCAAAATTTCGTGTTCCGGTATCATCAACCTGATAAAAGCGATCGAAGATGTTGTTAAGTTTTTCTGATGGAATTTCAATTCCGGAATTAATGAAATTGATATTAACAGAAGCGTCATCTTTGGATATACTTACATCTACATTTTCGCCAATGGGACTAAATTTTACAGCGTTGGAAAGCAAATTGTAAAAAACTGTTTCAAGCTTTTTCTTATCATAAAAAACAAATATTTCTTCATTGGCTTTAATATCATCAATATTAATATCATTAAAAGTAAGCTGAATGTTTTTTTGATTTGCCAAAGAAGAAAATGAAGCAACAATTCTTTTTAAAAATTTTACAAGATCACTTTCAGAAGCATTTAGCTTAACATTTCCTGATTCAATTCTTGAAAGCTCCAGAAGTTGATTAATAAGTTGAAGAAGTCTTGAAGCATTTCTTTTCATCACAACAAATTCTTTGCTGTCAGAATTGTATTCCATTTTGCTTTTAAGTTTTTCCAAAGAGCCAATAATTATTGTTAGCGGAGTTCGGAACTCGTGAGAAATATTTGCGAAGAAACGTGATTTAATCTGATCAACTTCCTGCAGTTTTTGCGATTCAAATTCCTTAAGTCTCAAATCATTTCTAAGCTTAACCCTGTTAAGTTCATATCTTCTCACTGCGAAGAAACCAAAAGCAGCAAGAATAAAATAAATTGTGTATGCCCACCAGGTTTTCCAGAAAGGAGGGGTAATAATCAAATTTACTGTGAGACCTTTTTCGTTCCAGTAACCATCACTGTTTGTACCTTTAACTTTAAATTTGTAATTGTCCGGATCTAAATTTGTATAAGTTACTTCTCTTCTGTTTCCTGAACTGATCCAATCCTTATCAAACCCTTCAAGCATATACTTGTATTGATTCTTTTCAGGACTTGTAAAATCCAGCGAAGCAAACTCAAATGAAAAAACATTTTCATCGTGAGCTAATTTAATTTCTTGTGTCTCAGATTTATTGTTATAATTCTCAGAGGAATATTTAAGCAGAACCGATTTATTGAAAACTTTAAAATCTGTAAGCACAATTAAGGGTATTTTTTTTATTTCCTTAATGGAGTTTAAAGAATAAACATTCAAACCATTTTCTCCACCGAAATAAATTGAACCTGTTTCAAAATCCCGGAAAACAGATCTCTGGTTAAAAACTTTTCCTTGAAGTCCATCACTCTCATCAAAATTTTTAAATGTTTTTTTATCAGGATCAAAATTGGATATGCCATTTATTGTTGTTATCCACAAATTACCTTTTGCATCTTCAGTAATTGACTGCACTGTATTGCTTGCCAATCCATTTTTTTCTAAATAATAAATAAACGTGTTTTCTTTTTGATTGTACAGATTCAATCCACCGCTGAATGTACCTATCCATAACCTCCCTTTAGAATCTTCATAAATACAATTTATTCCGTTACTGCTAATACTATTAAGGTCTTCCTGAATGTGTTTAAAGTGAACAAATGTTTCTGTCTCTCTATCAAACCTGCTAAGTCCACCGGTTGAGGTACCCACCCAAAAATTGCCTTTACTGTCTTCAAGAATTGAAGTTACTTCAGGAGAGTTTAAATACTTAGTGCTGTTTGGAAATTTCGGATTATCTCTAAATCGTTTAAATGAATTCGTGTTTTTATCATATCTGTTTAATCCGCTTAAACCGGTACCCACCCAAATAGTTCCTTCTGAATCTTCATAAATAGTATGAATAAAATCATTACCGAGTGATTTTAGATCTTCCCGCTTATATTTAAATACTTCAAGCTTTTTTAATACAGGATCATATTTGTTTACACCGCCACCAAAAGTTCCTATCCATATTACTCCTGACTTATCCTGTATTATCGAAGTAACGTTATTATTGCTTAAAGTATTTTTACTTCCAGGATCAGCTTTAAGATCAAATAAAAAACTATTATCATCGAATACATTATTACCACGATATACTTTTATTCCATCTCCGTTAGTTCCTAACCATAAATTATTTTTGTTATCAATCAGAATGGATGAAATATTATTCTCCGCAACTTTACTTTTTGCAAAGGGTAATGGCTGATAAAGTGTAAACCGTTCTTTAGCTGGATTATATTTATTAATTCCACCAGCATATGTCCCGATCCAAACATTTTGAAAATTATCAATGCAGATTGAAAAAATATTATTATCACTTAAACTTGTGTTGTCTTCTTCAACATTCTGATAACTTGTAAAATAATTTGCTGCAGGATTGAAGATATTTAAACCACCCCCTAAAGTACCAATCCAAAGATTACCTTTACTATCTTCGGCCATCTTACTAACGTTATTATTACTGATCGAGTTTCTGTTTTCAGGATTATGCTGATAAGAAATAAATTCTGCTTTACCTTTGTCAAATGATATAAGTCGATTTAATCCGGAGTTAGTGCACACCCAAATATTACCTTTTGAATCTTCGAACAGAGATGTTATAAGATTACCGCTAATGCTTTTAGGATCTTGCGGATTATTAAAAAACACTTCAAAGGAATTTGTTTTGAAATTAAACCTATTTAATCCTATCTGAGTACCAACCCATAAATTATTTTTTGAATCAACTAAAAGCGAAGTAACATAGTTAAAGCTTAAACTTTTTTTGTCCGAAGGATTATTTTTAAATAGGGTAAAGCTTTTTGTTTTGGGATTAAAAAGATTTAAACCTTTTCTGGTTCCAATCCAGATATTTCCATATTTATCTTCAGTTGTGCAGACAATTCTTTCAGACCCCAATAGGATTGCGCTGTCTTTTTGCGGATTGTAATGTGTAAATGTTTCACTCTCAGGATTAAAAACATTTAATCCTTCGCGTGTTGAAATCCAGAAATTCCCTTTAGTATCTTCGTAAACATGCCCTGCGGCGTAATCACTTAAAGAATTTAGATTTCCGGGTATATGTTTAAAATATTTAAATCCATAACCATCAAAGCGATTAATTCCATCCTGTGTGCTTATCCATATAAATCCTTTTCTATCCTGAAAAATGTAGGAAGTGTGATTGCTTGATAGACCATTATCAGTTGTAATTCGTTCAAATCTCAATCTATCAGTCTGCCCGCAAACTAATTTGGAAATTAAAACTATTAGCAAAACAGAAAAAAAGTATTTTCCGGTTTTAATTATCATTTACTTGTTTTATCTGACTGATTCTAGAAAAGCTTTTTAGTAAGATAAGAGAAAATATTATTTAATGAAATATGGGTTCAGGCAGCAAATAAAAAACCCCTGACAATTTTAATGACAGGGGTTTCATCAAACAAAAATAAATCAAATTATTTTAATATAAGGCTTTCCGCACATTATTAGCGAAACAATATCATCTTCTTCGTCTCAACAAAATTCCCAGTTTGTAATCTGTAAAAGTAAATTCCACTTACTAATTGAAGATTGCCGACTGAAGGATTAAATTCAACTTCAGAATTTTCTGCATCACGACATTCATCAACAAGAGTAGCAACTTCTTTTCCCAAAACATAATAAACTTTGGGTGTTACAAACTCCGATGTTGGAATTAAGAAATTTATTGTTATTGTTGGATTAAATGGGTTTGGATAATTATGAAAAAGATTACAAATGTTCCGTTGTTGTAACGATTTCAATAATCCCAATTGCCTTAGGACATAATGGGTAATAGTTTATTAAAAACTCAAAAACCTCTGATTTTGTCTGAGGTTTTGTGGGGCTCCGCAAACTTAAATCTCTTAGGTCTTTCTTTTCAAACAATATGGAGCTTTATACTTATCAATATTGCGTTGAAATGTTGGCTGGGAAGTAATATGCTCAGCTTTTATATTCAACTTCCTCATAAC
>CAVQQN010000043.1:0-10522 GCA_963714775.1 uncultured Ignavibacteriaceae bacterium | reverse complement strand
TGAGTTTATCAGTTAGCAGCTAATTTTTAAAAAAATCCAAATAAAATCAGTACATTGTTTTTTTGCCCTAAAAAATGTTGTGGCAACTTATGCATAATTTATACGCAAATCATACGTAAATTATCTTGCAATAATGCTTTTTTTGTTGTATATATATCGCATGTATGTAAAGACCACAAAATCAAAAACACACACTTACGTCCAACTGGTACAGGGTTTCCGCGAAGGCAAAAAAGTTAAGCACAAAGTTTTGGTGAATTTAGGAAGGTTAGATCAGCTGAAGAAAGATACTTCATGGGGCGGCATAATCGACAGGCTTTCCGAGCTAATGGATTTAAAAAACATCGTTAATATAGGTAAATGTCGTTCTGCGCAAATCTTCAATTGGGGCTATTTAGTATATAAAAAATTATGGAATAAATTTAAACTCGACCAGGTGTTGTTGAATATCCAAAAAAACAGCAACGCAGTGTTTGATTTAAACAATGCCTGTTTTTTGATGGTAATACGGCATTTATTAGAACCTAGCAGTAAGCTGAGTACTTACAATAACCAAAAAAAATATCTACAATACCAAGAGGTGGAGTTGAATCACCTATACCGCTCCCTTGATGTTTTGCATCAAAACAAAGAAAGAATAGAGCAACACATATTCGCCATAAATTGTAGCCTTTTTAAAATGAAGATCGATATTGTGTTTTATGACGTAACAACATTTCATTTTGAAAGCGTGAGAAAGGACGGACTCAAAAACTTCGGTTATAGCAAAAACTGTAAGTTTAATGAGGTGCAGGTTGTATTGGGGATGTTTATTGATTGTGATGGAAGACCAATAGGCTACGAGCTTTTCTCAGGAAATACTTTTGATAGCAAAACGCTAGACCAAGCACTAGATGCTATTGAAAAACGCTTTGGAATTCGCAATGTTATTATCGTTGCTGATCGAGGAATTAATAGCAAAATAAATTTAAAACATATTCTGGACAAGGGTTATGGTTATATTGTTTCGTCGCGCATTAAAAATATAGGTAAAAAAACTCAGGAAAAAATATTCGATAACTCCGATTATGTTAAATTGTCCGGTGATCATAGTATCTCGTATAAAATATTAGATTACGTCAATATCTGTAAATCCGGTAAAAATAAATTTAAGCTGCCAGAAAAATTAATTATTACTTATTCTGAGAAACGCGCACGTAAAGATTGTGCCGACCGACAAAGACTACTAGATAAAGCTAATCACTTGCTTGCAGATAAATCGCTAATTAAAAATTCCAGCAAGCGCGGCGGTAAAAAATACTTAAAAGAACAAGGAGAAAATATTGATTGGACGCTGGATGCCGAGGCAATAGCCAGAGATGAAAAATTTGATGGTTATTATGGCATTCAAACAAGCGATGCTAATTTAAGCGTAGAAAAAGTACTAGACGCATATCATACCCTTTGGAAAATAGAAGAAAGTTTTAGAATAATGAAAAGCACTTTAGAGGTGAGGCCGATTTTTCACTGGACAGAGGATCGCATTAAAGGACATTTTGTAGCTTGTTTTTTAGCATTTTTGTTAGAGCGTACTATGGAAGTTGAGCTGCACTCTGCTGGTATTGCTGCATCAACGCAAGATATTCGTGAGGCGATAAATGCTATGCAATTTACTGAAACCGAATGCAAAGAAAAAAAATATCTTTTGAATTCAGCAACGCCAGAGCTTGGTTCAAAAATACTAGCTATTTTAAAATTAAAGATGCCGCCAAACAGTATGTCGGCAGAACAATTTAACAGCGAGAAATTTATTGCGTAAATGTAAAATGTAGTGGCAACCTTGATACTTTTAAGAAAAACTTTTCTTATTATACAATATGTTACTTCATCCAACTGATAAACTCAGGAAAGAGATTTCTGCTGATAACTAAAAAAGTACGGGAGCTGTTATTGCTTGAAAGTAGTATAAAGCATAAACCGATCGTGCTTAAGGTTAAGCGAAGCTGTGAAGCATTTCAAAATAGTTCGATGAAAGAATTGAATTTGGGATCTTATCAATTTTTTCTCAAACAAATTATTAAAGATGCAAATCAAAACAGCAGTCTTACTCTCGATAAAATCACTTTTTTTCTTCATCAAAAATCACAAACAGGTAATTTTAATATACGGCTGGTCAAACCATTGGGGAGAGTCATTTAAACTGTGTAAATAGCCGCTAGAAATTCACATTACATTTTTACATCTTAAAACTGTTTTTATATTTGCATAGGTACCTCCATAAGTCAAAAAGTTTTTTCTAGTTTTTATTTTTTAAAAGAAATAAAAAAAGTTGTAATATTATCTGTAAAAAAACTCTGTGGGCGAAGTGTGGGTAAAGCTGTGGGCGACAATGTGGTAAACACCGCTTCCTGACTTTATCCAAAGTTAACCCCCAGTATAATAAAATTTAATAATAAACAAATATTTGTTGACTTTTGCTATTTTATTTTGTATAGTACGGTATAGTAATAAGATATTATAAGGACTATAAAATGCACGTGCGAGTTAGGAAAAATAAAAGCGGCACAACCTCGATATTTGTTGTTGCTTGTAAAAGATTTGCTGGCAAGAAAAATCCACAACCAATTTTAGTAAAATCTTTTGGTTCTAGCAAAGACCCACAACAAATAGAAGCTCTATATCAAGAAGCACAACAGTTTGCCACTAGCACTAAATACACACCATTTTTACGCATTAACAATGAAAATGATATTGAATGCGGATTATTATGAAAGTGAACACCTATTATTACGAACGTGAACAGTAATTTTTGACGCTCCTTTTGACAACACGAACATTCTTGCAAAATGTTCACGATCAAGCAACTTTTTTTTCTTTTCTTAATGAATCTCCTTCCAATTCGAGTCTATGAGAGTTTTCTAATAACCTATCTAAAATTGCATCCGCCAGGGTAGGTTCACCTATATAATCATGCCAATGTTTGACGGCCAACTGACTGGTTATAATAGTAGACTTTATTTGATGTCTATCATCAACAAGATTAAAAAAATCACGACGTTGTTCGGGAGTTAAGTTTGGCGCTAGACCAAAATCATCGAGTATTAATAAATCAATTTTTAAAATTTGATTTAAAAACTTACCATAGCTACCATCAGCATGAGATATGATAAGTTCTTCTAAAAACCGTGGGAGAGAGATATACCGAACACTTAAACCTAATCTACAGGCTTGATGCCCTATGGTACAAGCTAAATAACTTTTGCCACAACCGGTGGGTCCGGTAATTAATAAATTATGATGCTTATGAATAAATTCGCCTGATAGTAAAGCGGCAAATTGGCTTTTATCCAAGTTGCGTTTATGTCGGTAGTTAATATTTTCCGCCATTGCTTGCTGCTTTAGTTTCGCATAACGCAGTAAGTTTGCAACTCTACGATTGCTACGATATAAAATTTCGCGGTCAACAATTAAAGCAAAACGCTCCGCAAATGATAGGTCTTGTAATGGTGGCTGCTCAAGCTGTTCAGAGAACGCTTGAGTCATGCCACTAAGTTTAAGATCTTTTAACTGGTCAATTACATTATTCATTTTTTTCTCCTTAATTTAAATTAATTATAATAATTTTTACCACGCAAATTTTCATGATCGATTGGCAGTTCTGTATAAACCTGGCTTGATGCAATTGCTGTATTTTCCATGTTACGAACTAATATTGATTCCACACTGCGCCTTGTTTTGGCTCCAATTTTTAAGGCATAACTACAAGCTTTTTCAAGTCTGTTCTCACCGAATCTTTTTGCTAAATTCAATAATCCTAAGCAAGAGCGATAGCCTTGTTCTGGGTGCGGTTTATTTTCTAGCAGGTGCTTAACTAGACTTGTGGTAGCTAATCCTATTTGTGCAGCCCAATTTAAAAATCTTCCTGGGGTCCATTCCATATGTTTGCGGTGTGATTTCGGCATATGTTCTGGCAGAGTTGTATGTGCTCCTTTTTTATAACTACGAACATGAATAGCAATTTGTCTCCCTTGATACCAGCACTCCATTCGTGAAGTAGTAAAACGTATATTTATTTCCTTGCCAATAAAAGCATAAGGTACGCTGTAATAGTGATGCTCTAACTCAACATGGTAATCAATGTGTACGCGCGCTTTTTTAAAATTAACATATTCATAGGGATAAAGAGGTAATGGATTTAAAACAGGCTGATCGATTTCAGCAAAAGCTGTAGCTCTTGATCCAGGCAATTTTTTGAAAGGCTTTTGATTTAGATAATGTATAAGCTCAGCAATTGCCCGGTTAAGTTCTGCTAGTCCTATAAATTTGTGGTTACGTAAACGAGCTAAAATCCAACGCTCAACTATCAATACTCCATTCTCAGCTTTAGCTTTATCCTTTGGTTTTGCAGGACGAGCCGGTAGTACAGCAGTTTTATAGTAATCGATAAAATCGGCATAAGTTTGGTTTATCTCAGGTTCATAACGACAAGCTTTATTAACCCCTGAGCGTAAATTATCGGGGACTATTAAAGCCGGACATCCGCCAAAAAAGCTTAACATTCTTACATGCGATCCAATCCAATCAGGAAGTTGTTGCGACCATGTGGCTTCAGCATAGGTATAATTGGAAGCTCCCAATACGCCAACAAATATTTGTGCTGTACGTATTTCACCAATATCGGGATCAATAACTTCAACTGTTTGCCCAGCATAATCAACAAATACCTTATCCCCAGCTTTATGTGTTTGCCGCATGCTTTGTGGTTGCGATTTTTTCCAAGATCTATACAACAAGCAAAAATGGGAATAGCTGGTCGGATTTGATGTTATTGCTGAATACTCTTCCCACAATAGTTGTAGAGTAGTGCTCTTGCGCTTTAATTCTTGATGAATTTTTTTAAAATCAAATGCTGGTTCTGGTGAAACAGTTTTTTTAGCAACAGCAGATAAAGTTGCTGCCAGCTTAGCTTCATCTTCATATTCTGCTGGTAATGGCCAAGATAAATTATATTCAATAGCTCGCTGTAAATATTTGTTTACCACCCCAACAGAAAGCCTAAGGCTTTTAGCGATCTTGCGTTGGCTAAGCTTAGCTTCGTAGTATAATCGTAATACGGTCTTCAATTTGCACATTGTGACACCTTTGTTCGGCATTGTTATTCCTCTTTAAATTTAAAAGAGGAGCAGTTTATATGAATTGCCTACAAAGGAGGGTCAACGTTATTATGATCGTGAACACCGATTATTATGGCCGTGAACACTGATTATTATAAAGACTAAAAAGTGTTCACGTTCGCATAATAATCAGCGTTCATTTTGCATAATAATTGGTGTTCACGTTCGATAATAATCGGTGTTCACGATGGGTAATAATACGCAATTGAATCCAGTGTTATAAAAAACATAGGATTCGAACAAGTTTATGGAACCATCCTTAAACAATATTTTCGTACAGAAGAACTCGGATTAACTAATGGCAATTGTCAAATTCTACACGAACTGATTTCGATGCGAATTGCTGATCCAGTAAGCAAACTAAAAACCTCCTCAATTGCTACTGGGTTCAACTGCAATAAATTAAGCCTTAACAAAATATATAAATTAATGGATAAAATCACTGAGCCAGTAATTGCAAATATCAAACAAGAGGTTTTTTTAAACACCAAGAGATTGCTAGAAACAAAGAGCCTGAACGTCTTATTTTACGATTTAACCACCATATATTTTGAAAACAACAATGTTAGCGATCTAAAAATGTTGGGGTTTTCCAAAGACGGTAAAAGTCAGCATGTACAAATTAGTTTGGCATTAATTGTTACTGAGCATGGATTGCCAGTTGGGTATGAAATATTTCCAGGTAATATTTATGAAGGTAAAACTTTATTACCTACATTGCTCAAGTTGCGAGAAGTCTATAAAATACAAGATGTAACCATAATTGCCGACAGTGCAATGTTTAGTAGCTTTAATATTAATGAATTAACGCAGATATGGTTTTAACTATGTTGTAGCAGCCAGAGTAAAAAATTTAAGCGCTGCCTTAACCGATCAACTACTGTGTCAAGATGGTTACAAAGAATTAAACGATGATATTCGTTACAAAACCATCGATGTAGACAAAACACAACTAATAGTTTGTCATAGCAAAAAACGCTCCGAGAAAGATAGCTATGAACGCAAGGTTACTATGAAACGTCTGGAAAAGTTTTTAGGCAAAAGCACTAAAAACACCATACGAGGATCATTAAAAAAACCTTATATTAAACTAACCAAAAACAGCACGATAGCATTAGATATTGAAAAATTAGAACAAATAAAAAAGTTTGACGGTTTTTTTGGGTTTTATACTAATACCAACGCTTCAGCCACAACAATAATTGACCAATACCGTGGCTTATGGCAAGTAGAACAATCTTTTAGAATAACTAAACACAACTTAGCCATTCGTCCGGTATACCATTACAAAGATCGTCGTATTTTAGCTCACTTCGCAATATGTTTTTTAGCTTTGGCTGTAGTCAGAACTGTAGAGCATTTATTAAGACAAAGTAATTTACAAATTTCAGCAGAAAAATTACATCAACTGTTACAACAAATTAACTGCATTCAACTTCTTAATAAAAATCAGAAGTTCTTAATTACTCCGAGTGTCCCTCCAGAAATCGATAAGATTTACTCCATTCTAAAAATACCAAAATTAAAAGTGTTTACTGCCGAAAATATGAGCCTAATGTAGAGTATGGACGTATAACATTATTCATATTTTCAAACCTTTATCCTCGCAAGAGGATAAAGTCAGGAATGTGGTAAACACCGCTTTTGTGTTTTCCACATTTCGTCCATCAGCTTTATCCACACGTTCCGAAGGATCGTCCACAGAAACAACATACCATATTGCTCATGTCGTCAGCTTTTCTGGGAAGCGCCCAGGAAACATAATTGCAAATCGATTTATGGCAAGTTTCCAATCACGGATAGGTAGAGTCCATTTTTTAGAAACCCCTTTAATAGCCAGATATAAAACTTTCATCAAAGCATCTTCTGTTGGAAAATGACCACGATTGCGTACCGATTTTCGTAGGGTATTGTTTAATGATTCAACTATGTTTGTAGTGTAAATTACCTTACGAATCTCTGCAGGGAATTGCATGAATGGAGTGATTTTCTCCCAATTGCTTCGCCATGATTTTACAATTATCGGGTATTTATCTCCCCAGGTTAATTCAAAATCATCAAGCGCCTGTTTTGCCGCGTCTGAGGTGTTACTTGCATAGATCTTTTTTAAATCGGCTGCAACGGCTTTTTTTTCATTGTAAGGCACATAGTTTAGGGAATTTCTTACCTGATGAACAATGCATGTTTGAAAAATAGCCTTTGGAAATGCGGCTTCAACAGAATCAGAAAGACCCTTTAAGCCATCGGCACAAAGAATAAAAATATCTTCTAAGCCGCGGTTTTTAAGCTCAGTCAATACCTGTAGCCAAAATTTTGATCCTTCGTTTTCTCCAAGAGTTAATCCTAATACCTCTTTTTGTCCATCAATATTAACTCCGTAAATAACGTATACCGTACGATTATTAACAGCGCCATCTAACCTACACTTAGAAACAAACCCGTCTATAAATACAATGGGGTATATTTTATCTAAGGGGCGATTGCGCCATTCGGTTACATCTTCTAACACCGCATCGGTAATTGTAGAAATCAAGTCCCTAGATATCTCTGTCCCGTACAACTCAGATAAATGGTCGTGGATATCTCGTACCGTCATCCCTTTGGCATAAAGCGATAATATTTGATCATCCAATCCTTTTAAATGGCTTTTACGCTTCTCTATCAAAATTGGTTCAAACTCACTTTCTCGATCACGCGGTACTGTAATTTCAATATCACCGTTGCCAGTTTTAACAGTTTTTTTGGTTTTGCCATTACGAGAATTACCACTATTATGACCTTCAATTGCGTGTTTGGCATAACCAAGGTGGTTAGTCATTTCAGCTTCTAACAGCCTTTCCATTAACTGCTTAGACAGTTGTTTTAATATGCCATCTTTACCAAACAGATCATCCTGGGTTTTGACTTCTTTGCTACCCAACAACTCATCCAATACCTCTTCTCTAATAACCATATTAACTCCTATATATTTATCCTAATCAAAATTAATAATATTAATATGATAAGGATACTTGTTATTTATGGTTATTTACACACTTAAACTGACAGTCTCGTTTATCTTGATTATGATAACTCTTATCATTATTTATTCTAAAACTTATTTTATATAGGCGGGGTAATATCGTGGCTTCTCATAGTTTTGATTCTCATTGCGATACGATGGGATAATACTGTGGCACAAAATATCATCTACTCTGCTTTGTTATGAACAGAAGCAAATTGTTATTAAGTGTTTGAGTGTCATTACTAATTTAATTTTAGGCTGAAACCCATTCTAAAATCTTATCTAGTTCATTAAAATATGATTCAAAAGATGTAAGTTTAGGTAGCTGGTGCCTTAATTGAACTTGCCATTCTGATTCAAGCAGTTTTCTATTGTTGTGGTTTTTAATTAGTTCGATTTTAGGAAAGGGTACTGATCTAAGACTACACTTTTTTTGCAATACTTGTCTAAGTAGATTTTTATCTATATTTAAATCTTTTTGTCGAAAAAGTTGAATTACATCATACAAATCTCTTGGCCGCAGTCGTTCTACAAGAGCTCGTAGTTTTTCTGCAAATAATTCTTCATAAGAATAAGCAAGAATTTCTGTTCTATTTTCTAACATGTCAGAATAAGAGTGTTCAACTTTTTTTATTACTGGTTCAAGGAGTAAGGGTTCATCAAGTGTGAGATCAAGCTTAAGTCGTGGTAGTCTAATAATATTCAGGTTGCGCTTAATAGGGCCTCGATAAGACAATTTACCTTGGACTGATGTAGAGTTTCTTTTATTTTTAAAAATCTCAAATTCAATGCCTTGTTCGGGTAGTTCAATACCAGAATTATCATAAATCCATTTCGCTATTTCAATAAATGTGTGTTTATAAAATTCTTCAGTTAATTTGTGTGTTTCTCCTCGATAGGTAAAGTCAAGATCTTCTGAAAAACGATATGTTCCAAAATAGCATTTTTTTAAGCAAGTACCACCTTTAAATATCCAAGAATTTTTTGTGGTGGCGTGCCGATGTATTCCTGCCAATACCCAGCTAAGGATGTAATCTTTCTCAATGATGTCGATACCTAGTTGTTTTTCAGTTGCTATTTTCTGAATTTCTTCTTTGAATATCACTCTTGGTCTCCGATACTAAATGATTTGGGTACCCATAGATTCCAGCGTGTTTCTAGGCGATCTCCAATGATTGCTGGATCAAGCTGAGAATATCCAGTTTTTAAGTTGGCCTTACAGGTTTGTATTACGGTAGTAGTGTTTTTAATTTGTAACAATTCTGTGAGAAAACCTAGTCTTTTATAAATGGCGCCATTTTCCATTGTTTTGGCATATTCGAGTAGTTTTTTTTGATTAAAATCTTTGGAGTGAATATAAACCGCCAAAACATCCGCTACCATGCGAATCCCACCAAAAACGGCTGGGTCATTTAATCCGTCGATAATGGTTTTGGTAGGGTCAGAAATGGCCACTTTTACTTTTCCACTCCATACAAATTGTGTGCCAAATATTTTTTTTGGAAGAATAGTTTTAATTTTAAAAGTAACGCCTTTTAAGTTTTGTTCCCTTGTATGTACTTTTTTTGTGGTCATTACATAGATAGAATTAAATAATTGTTCTGTAAATCCCCAATGATGTGCGGCTGTCCATCCTCCGATATAACATGGTGAAAAAAGCTTGTGTGCAATTAGCCATGGTTCTTCAGGCGTGACTTCTGTAGAAGTTGATTGTAAAGAAACTGGGATATATAAACCTCTTCGGATACGGTGTAGCCAACCATTTCTAGTCCACATAGCAAGAAGAGATGCGGCGCGATATCGATTGACATGCAGAATTTTGGAGGCTTCTATTACTGTAACGCCGTCTTTTGAGGTTTGTAATAACATCCCCATCTGTTTTCTGCTTTTGCTTTTTAAACCACCTAATTTATTTTTCATACTATATATTTTATTCCATTTATTGTCCTATAGTCAAATTTTGGAATAAAACATATAGTATTATCGCTTGGTTAAATATGTTATATTGCTTTTGATGTTTAAAAATCCTAAATCATGTGCGTGACTTTTGCGTGACTGGATACTCCATTGTTAGACACCGTGAGCCAAACGTAGTGGGCGGCCCATGTTAAAAGAATATACAAATCAAGTCGTTACGAATCAAGCACTTAGAAGGCTGATGCTCTATCCAACTGAGCTACGGGCACATGTAAAAAAACTTTTCAGCAAAAACTTTCTTCCAAGTAACCGTCCATGGGATATCACTTCCCAGCCCGACATCCCTGTCGGGCGTTCGGCGGCGCAAAACTGCGTTTTGCGAAAACCCCGCCTCACCCAACTGAGCTACGGGCACATTCACAACAGTTGTGACTTACATCGTAACTGC
>CAVQQN010000042.1:0-231126 GCA_963714775.1 uncultured Ignavibacteriaceae bacterium | reverse complement strand
GTGGCAAAGCTCTCTTTACGATGTCTGGGGTACTGATGAGAATAATGTTTGGGCTGTTGGGTCATTAACCATTGGTGGTAAATTTTATGGTGCATTACACTGGAATGGTATTGAATGGATACCTGACAGTACAGTTGGAGGTTATGCTATTTATGGTTTTAGTGCATCTGATATCTGGGTTGTTGGAGGAGGAATATTCCACTATGATGGAAATAACTGGATAGACTACTATAACATTATCAGAAACCCGGGATTTTACGATAATGGCCCCTACGCCAGCATTTGGGGCACAAGCAGCAGTAATTTGTATTTGGGTAATCAGTGGGGTAAAATAATACACTGGGATGGAAGTAAAGCTGACTTAGTTTCGGAAAACTATAGCGAACCACTAAATGATATGGAAGGATATTCGTCTGATTTTATTATTGCTGTAGGAACCGACTTTACACCTCCTGCCTCAACATTATATTTTGATGGATTATCCTGGTCTGATTATCCCAATATTGATAATGGCTATTCCTTAAACGCAGTAACAATAGTAAATCCTTATGAAATTTATTGGGCTGGAGAAGGAATTTTTAGAACGACAAGAGAAAATCAAATACAAGTATTTAGTTCGGGATATTATATCTGGGACATAGAATACAACAAACTTACGGGTGAAGTTGTTGCCTCCGGTGCATTTGACGGAGTATATATCTACAATGGTTTAAGATGGGAAAACTTTCGCGGCAACATTTCAAACGATGAAACCACATATGCGGGGATATTCTTAATCAATACAACGATATTTTGTGTTGGAAGAAATGACAACAAGGCAAAAATAATTATTGGAAAAACAACTAACTAATCAACAGGAGGATTAAAATGAAAGTTGTAAATAAATTGGTAATACTCTTTGTAATCAATGTAAACTGTGTTTTTGGTTATTTTGGTGAATTAAGATTCTTTATTGATGATGATTTCTCAAGTAATTATAAAATAGTCGCAACTCGTATTAATCTAAACGAACCAATATTTGGTGTGGATTTTATGATGATTGAAGGAGATGCATATGATAGTGTATTGTCAGACAGTTTAGCATTCCCCTCTGACCACCCACCATTTGACTACTTTTTAGGCTTTGATTATGTGAGAGATTTAGGCAGTGCTGGTTGGCCAACTATAGGTGAAGGCAAATATGAATAATTTCAATGCGTTTATTAAACAACAAACTCGGCACATTTCTGAAAAAACATTTTTAATTAAAATGATTTCCCCGCCATATTTTACATAACTAAATTTTACACATAGTAATTTTTATTCTAACTGTTTATTACATTGTTACCACCAGAAAATGTTACTTTGGTAAAAAGTTTGCATTTCGATTTGTTTTTACATTTTTTTTTTTCTATTATATAGGTACAATAATTGTTAATATACACTATCGGAGGTATTGGGATGTTAAAACTATTTTATCTGTTTCTTATTAAAAGTTTGTTGGGTAGTTATAAAAAACAAACAATCTTAAAACCAAGGTTATTATTTCTTAATTTATTAAAGTCTAAACCGCCACAAAACACGGTTTTAAACTTTTTCTCACTCTCATTCATAATCTTACTCTTATTCTTTGCAGTAAGCTGCAACACAACAGAACCGCCAATAATAACACCACCACCGCCAGTTGTTAAAGACACCATAACTGTTTCTGTAGAGAGCTTTACACACAGAAGCGTTACACTAATCGTTCAGTCAACAGTCAACAGTCTTCAGTCAACAATAAAACTTTTTAGAAGTTTTAATAACATACAAACTGTTATTGCAGAGTATTCTATTCTTGTAAAAGACACCACAATAACAGATGATGACAACGGTGCGGGACTATTGCTTGATACAACATACACATACTTTGCAGTAAGAGTTGATAGCCTTGGACAGTTAAAAGACACAAGCAACATAGTAAACCAAAAAACCCTTGCCCCAACAAGCCACAATTACACCTGGCAGGAATATACCATAGGCGAATGGCAAAGTGCTCTTTACGATGTTTGGGGTACTGATGAAAATAATGTTTGGGCTGTTGGCACGGTAATGATTAATGATACTGCTTATGGAGTGATTAAATGGAATGGCGTAGAATGGAAAGGTGATAAAAAAATAGGTGGAGTAAGCGCAGTATTTGGATTTAATAATAATGAAGTTTGGGCGGTTGGTGGTGCTGTTGATAAATGGGATGGGACAAAATGGACAAGAATTGATGCAACAGTTACGAATGGTCATATAACAATTAAAGACAGTGTTTTATTCTATAATAATCCCTACGCCAGCATTTGGGGAACAAGCAGCAGTAATTTGTATTTGGGAAATCAGTGGGGTAAAATAATACACTGGGATGGAAGTAGAGCTGACTTAGTTTCGGAAAACTATAGCGAACCACTAAATGATATGGAAGGATATTCGTCTGATTTTATTATTGCTGTAGGAACCGACTTTACACCTCCTGCCTCAACATTATATTTTGATGGATTATCCTGGTCTGATTATCCCAATATTGATAATGGCTATTCCTTAAACGCAGTAACAATAGTAAATCCTTATGAAATTTATTGGGCTGGAGAAGGAATTTTTAGAACGACAAGAGAAAATCAAATACAAGTATTTAGTTCGGGATATTATATCTGGGACATAGAATACAACAAACTTACGGGTGAAGTTGTTGCCTCCGGTGCATTTGACGGAGTATATATCTACAATGGTTTAAGATGGGAAAACTTTCGCGGCAACATTTCAAACGATGAAACCACATATGCGGGGATATTCTTAATCAATACAACGATATTTTGTGTTGGAAGAAATGACAACAAGGCAAAAATAATTATTGGAAAAACAACTAACTAATCAACAGGAGGATTAAAATGAAAGTTGTAAATAAATTGGTAATACTCTTTGTAATCAATGTAAACTGTGTTTTTGGTTATTTTGGTGAATTAAGATTCTTTATTGATGATGATTTCTCAAGTAATTATAAAATAGTCGCAACTCGTATTAATCTTAACGAACCAATATTTGGTGTGGATTTTATGATGATTGAGGGAGATGCATATGATAGTAAATTGTCAGACTCTTTAGCATACCCCTACCGCCCACCATTTGACTACTTTTTAGGCTTTGATTATGTGAGAGATATAGGCAGTGTTGGTTGGCCAACTATAGGTGAAGGCAAATATGAATTTAGCATTTACAGAAACAATGTTTTAGTTCATAGATTCAAAATTAATTTACTTCATTATGTAGGTGCAGCTTCACCAGATATAGAATTTGAATATACATATTCAACTGGTGTGCTTAGAGCGATTGATGCTATAGTTGAAATCGTTGAATTTGATGAAATGCTATATAGTTGGTTAATTCTTGGATATAATGAACAAGATTTAAGCGGATATGAAAATCCGGTTGAAATTTTAAATTTAGGAAATGGAATATTAAATTATAATATCACTACCAAACTTGAGTCAGCAACTTATGGTTTTCCTTATGATAATTTTTCTGTTGGTACTGAGTTTAATACTGGAGAAGTGATTAATTTTTGGCGTGGAGCAAAATATACACTTTCCGTAGTACAAACTTCTTTTTCAAGAAACGATACAACATTTAATTTCAGGCATTGGGATAATTACAATGTTTTGGATAATCCGGCAGAGCTAAAAATACTAAGTGAAACAGATAAAATAAGAACTATGTTCTACCCCACCCAACCACTTACTGTTACTAACTACTTAGAAGGTGGAACAAGTTCTGATAATTTTGAAATAATTTGGCAAGAGGTAAAACCCGCACAATCATATAATTATGGTTCTCAGTACAATGCTTTTAATTATCAATTACCGACAAATGATCAATACACAATCAAAGCATTACCTATAACTGATTTACGTTATGGCACAAGCTGGACATTTTTTAACTGGAATACAGGAAGTTATCAAGACACTATTAAAAACATAAAGTTAACCGCTCCTAAGTTATTTACAGCCAATTACAAAGGACATTTTAGAGCAGATAACATTAACGCCTACAGTTCCAACAGCCAGCAGAAAACAGTAAGAGATGATAACGGATATTATCACACTGTTTACATTTCAATGGGTGTGCTCTGGTACACAAAAAGCGTTACCACAGATTTTGGTGGTGAGTGGACAAAAGAAGAAAATATTTTGCCTTATGATTATGATGGCACCGCAAAAAATCCTGCATTAGATTTTTATGGTAACAACTTAATTGTAGTATATGAGTTTAACCAGACCACAGAACCAATAGGCACATTTCTTCAACTTGTTATGATTAATATGACAACCGGTGGAGTAATAAGTGATAATTATGATAGAACTCCTTTTCCCTCAACCTTCTTCGGCTACGCAAAACCTGTTATTGCTTACACAAACGGTGAAATTTACGTGGCTTATAAAGAGTCTGCGTCAAGCACCCTAAAATTCTGGCGTAAATACCAGGATGGTATTGGTAATTGGGTTACGGCGGTAGGCAACATTCCTTACACAACAGCAAATTCATCTAACGTGACAATTGCGGATATAAGTATCAGTAATGATCTTCATCTTGTTTGGCAGGAAAAAATTCGTCGCCTGGAAGGTAACAGTTTAATGTATATTTACAGTTACCTTTCAGGAACAGTTCGCAGTTACTCGTCAACAACATTATCTACAATATCGAGCAACAGCGGATATTCCTATAATCTAAATCCATCAATAAGCTTATACTCAACGATTTACCCAATTGTAAGCTGGACAGGCAAGGATGTGGATGGTACTGTAAACCGCACTGTAGTAAGACCAAAAGCTTCGTCAGTTTGGGGTTCATTTTTTATAACAGGTTAAGTGTTAATAACACGGTTAATCAATCAGTTACTAATTTAAATAACAGTGTAATAGCCTGGTGTGAAAACAACGGCAGCAGTTCTAAATATGTAAAACGTGTTGACGCACAGTATTCTTGTACAGGCAGCACATTAAGCCCCAATGGTACGGATTTAAGTTTAAGCGGAGGCAACTCACTTTCCCAAATTAAAGCCCTTGTATTTAAGGGCACAGACGCCGCACCTTATCTTATTGAAAAAAGCACAACAGATTTTAGTGCTTATTGTTACCAAACGGATGACCCTTTGTTAAACAAGATAACTGAAAACGATACAGTTGTTTCCTTTGGCAGAAGCGGTGTAGCTTCAATTAATGATATAGAGTTTGTTTTTGAGATAGGAGATATACTTATTGGGGACAGTATAATTAAATTTATTGATATACCGGATACTCTTGCTTACAGCACGACTAATGAACTTAACCAGCACACAAGAACAAATAATTTTACTTTAACACCGGAAACAAATTTCTACTTTTCAAATATTTATTTTGTTGTTCAAAAATCAAATCCTGATTCTGCTTTAATAACCACGGATGCAGTTAACTTTAAAGCAGAACTTGTAAACGCAACCACAAACCAGGTTGTTGGAACATTTGATAACATAACTTACAATAAAAACAATCTTGAAAAGTATGCAAACATAGATTATTCGGTTGACTGTTCGGGAATAACGCCTGGCGAATATTTTTTAAGATTAATAACTTCAGCAAATGGAAATGCATATTACACACTTGCAAACATTGTAAATGATAACACAACCCTTGCAAAGAAAAGCTTTAACAAAGTAAACTTTACCGGTAGTGAAATTCCAACTGCTTATAATTTAGCACAAAACTATCCAAATCCATTCAATCCAAGTACAACAATCCGTTACCAAATTCCGAAGGGCGGAATTGTAACCTTAAAGATTTATGATATACTTGGAAGTGAAGTAACAACATTAGTTAACGAAGAAAAAATTGCCGGAGTTTATGAAGTAAACTTTAACGCATCATCACTTGCAAGCGGTGTTTATATTTACAAAATACAGGCTGGTGAGTTTGTTAATTCTAAGAAGATGATACTTTTAAAATAATCAAGCATTAAATATTATCATTTAGCAAAAAGGCGAGTTGATAAACTCGCCTTTTTAATAATTTCTCCACCTTTACCAAAGGGGGAGACTAAGAGGGGGTTCAGCTAAGCTATAGTTATTTCTTTTTCAGCGTAAACATCCTGAATAATATTTAATAACTTAACACCTTCTGTCATTGGGCGCTGGAAAGCTTTACGTCCTGAGATAAGTCCCATTCCGCCAGCACGTTTATTAATAACAGCAGTTTTAGCTGCTTCAGCAAAATCGTTATCGCCGGAAGCGCCACCGCTGTTTATCAATCCTGCACGCCCCATATAATTATTCATAACCTGGTAGCGGGTAAGATCAATTGGGTGATCAGTTGTTAAATCCGTATAAACTTTTTTATGAGTTTTACCAAATCCTTTTATTGAATTATATCCGCCATTATTTTCGGGAAGTTTTTGTTTGATAATATCAGCCTGAATTGTAACACCAAGATGATTTGCCTGCCCGGTAAGATCAGCGGAAACGTGGTAATCTTTATCAGATTTGAAAGCATTATTTCTTAAGTAACACCATAAAACTGTAGCCATGCCAAGTTCGTGTGCATACTGAAATGCTTCGCTAACCTCAATTATTTGCCTGCTGCTTTCTTCTGATCCAAAATAAATTGTTGCTCCAACTGCTGCCGCACCCATATCATAAGCCTGTTCAACGCTTGCAAACATAATCTGATCAAACTTGTTTGGATAAGTAAGTAGTTCGTTGTGATTGATCTTTAGTATATAAGGAATTTTGTGAGCATATTTTCTTGCTGTCATTCCAAGGACGCCAAGGGTAGAGGCAACTGCATTACATCCACCCTCAATAGCAAGCTTTACTATGTTTTCAGGATCAAAGTAAATAGGGTTTGGTGCAAATGATGCACCTGCACTATGTTCAATTCCCTGATCAACGGGAAGAATAGAAACGTAACCTGTACCAGCAAGTCTTCCAGTCTGAAAAATCCATTGGAGATTTTTTAGAACATTGATATTTCTATCTGTTTGTGCAAAAATTCTATCAACAAAATCTGGTCCGGGAAGGTTTAATTGTTCTTTAGGAAATTTGGCTTTGTATGATAACAGAGAATTGGCTTCATTGCCTAGCAATTCTTTTATTTTATTTAACATAATTGCTCCAATTATTTAATGATTTATTAAAAGTAGTTCATATATGCAGCCCTAAAATAATGTAAGCTGTAAAGTAATTCAATTTAAATCTAGATTAGACAAAGAATATTTGTTTAAAAAGAAAAACCCGGTTAATTCCGGGCTTAAATAGTGAGGGATAGTAAATTTTCTTAATTAGGAGTCTGATCATCTAATCCGGCGATTTTAATCTCTTCAACTTTGATTTTTGCAACGCCTCTTTTGACCATTCCAAGTTCTAGAGCTGCTGCTTTAGAAAGATCAAGATCTCTTCCGGTAATGTACGGACCTCTGTCGTTAATTCTAATGACAACGGATTTATTATTTCTGGGATTAGTAATCTTTAATAATGTACCAAATTTTAATGATTTATGAGCCGCTGTAAATGACATCTGATCGTAAATTTCTCCATTTGCAGTCAATCTACCGTGGAAACCAGGACCATACCATGAGGCTTTCATGTTTCCTTTATCCACAAACTCAACTAAAGAACGATCAGCGGTAATAGTCTCTTTTTCTACCGAAACCGCTTCATCAGTCGATACAGGATCGATTGTTTTATCTTCATTTACAACCAAAGTAAAACCAACCAGTGCAACTAAAACTAAAACAAATAATATCTTTGCTAATGATCTCAATAAGACCTCAATTTAATTAAACATATCGGATTGCTGACACAAATTTAACCCGAGGTACCAGACCATCCAATAGGTTATTACACTCTGTGATACTCCTCTCATAACACTCAATCAATCAACTATATTGGTATTAAAGTCGAAATGCTAGTTCACGAGAGAAATTTTACTAACCACGTCAATAATGAATCAATAACTGACGTTGTAAGACATTGGCACTTTTATTATTTAAGTTTGTATAAGGCTCTAAAATCGGAGAAAAAAATGAAATCGATCCAGAAAAGAGGAATAATTTTCCTAGCTGCAGTTTTTATTACAACTTTTTTTATTGGCGGATCAACACGTCTGCCATTAATTGATGAGAATGAAAACTTCTATCTTTCAAACTACACGACATTTGCGCCGGGGGATGCTGCCAAGATTAATCTTTATTCCTATTCCCCCAAAAGTGGAAAGTTTACATTTAAACTTTTGAAGATTGAAGACCCGGTTAGATTTTTCACTTTACTGGATCAGAATAATAGCCGCTATGCTTTTGATATTTGGGGCAAGGATAAGTCTCTTTTATTACGATACACCAGCTTAGTTAAAGAATGGGATTTTAAACCTTCCGCTAAGAACAATTATAACTTGGGTGAGATAAGCATCGGCAAAATTGATGAACCGGGAATTTACATAGTTCAGGCAATCCGCAATGACATTGTTGGATACTGCGCAATTGTTGTTACAAACTATGCGATGATTTACAAGAATAATCAGAAAGAGGTTCTTGCTTTTATTGCTGACGCCAAAACCGGAGATTTTGTTAAAAAAGCTAGGTTCGATTTTTATCAGAGCGGAAAACTTATTGGAAGTAAGATTGCAGATAAAGAGGGGTTACTATTTGCAAATCTGTTAGATTTAAAGGGAATTGAAAACTCCAATGTTCAGCTATTTGGTTATTCCGGCGATGAAATAGTTTTAAGCGATCCTTACTTTTACTTTAATCGTAATCAAAATGAATATTTAACTGCTTACATTTATACCCAACAGCCGGTTTACAGACCTTCACAAGAAGTAAATTTCAAAGCCATCTTTAGAAATAAAAAGGGTAATGAAATCCTGAATTTGCCAGATATAAAGTTTGATATTTCAGTTAAGTCGCCAAAGAATAAAGAAGTTTATGCTGGACATGCAGAAACAAATGAATTTGGTTCGCTTTCCGGAAACTTTATGTTAGATGGAGAAGCAGATCTTGGCTATTATTCTATCATCCTTACAAAAGATGGAATTAGCTATTATGGTTCATTTACAGTCGAAGAGTATAAGAAGCCTGAATATAAAGTAAGCGTTGAAACAGATCGAAATCAGTACGCAAATGGAGATAAAATTGTAACTACAGTTAGCGCAGATTATTATTTTGGTTCGCCTGTTAAGAACGCAACTGTACAGATTAATATTTACAAGCAAAATTACTGGCGTCCCTGGTGGTACTGGAGCGAGTGGGCATGGTTCTATAAAGGGTTCCGTAACGACAGATATTTTGGGGGACAGCAGGAAATGATTCATCAGGAATCTGGTGTGCTAAATGAAGATGGAAAATATGAGTTTAATTATAAGATAGAATCCGATAAGAATTATGATTATCAGTACATTATTTCTGCGGTAGTAACGGATGCATCACGAAGAGCAATTACAGGATCATCGCAAGCATTTGTTACACGCGGCTCGTTTACAATCTCAACTTCACCCGATAAATATTTCTTTCAGCAGGGCAAAGATGTAAAGATCAAAGTGAACGCATCAGATTTTTCTGATAAACCAGTTCAGACAGATTTCAGAGTTATTATTAATTATCCCAACACTTATAAAAGTATTAAAATGAAATCTGTAAGTGATACAATTTATACAAAGACAAATGAAACCGGTTCAGCAGTTGTAACATTTAAACCACAGAATGATAGAACAGGCTATTTTAATTATCGTGTAATAGCTTTTGATGAAAAAGAAAGAGAGATAGAAGCGTCAAGTTCATTCTATATTGGTGACGTTAACGACTATTATTATCAAAGAACAAATGCCGGTTTAGAGATATTAACAGATAAAGATTCATATGAAAAAGGCGATTCACTTATCGCTTATGTTTTTCTTCAAGATAATAATCAGGAATTATTGCTTACGTATGAAACGGATAAGATTTTATACTACAAAAAACTTAAACCTGAGAATAACAGTTTTGAAATCCGTGAAAAACTAACAGACAAATTTTCACCAAGCTTTAACATTTCAATAAGCTTTATAAAAGACAGAATGCTTTATCAGACTACAAAATTAGTAGGGGTTTTGGCAAAGGATAAGTTTTTAAATATCTCACTTACTCCATCTAAAGAAACTTATAAACCGGGCGAGCAAGCAGAATATGAAATTGATGTAAAAGACTATCTTGGAAACCCTGTCAAAAATACTGAAGTATCTTTCGGGATAATTGATGAAAGCATTTACGCAATTAAGGAAGATGAAACTCAGGCAATAGAAACTTTTTTCTATTCACCGCAATATTCTTATTTGCCCACTTACAATTCTCTGCAATCGGGATATTTTAGTTCTTACAGCAGAGCGGCGACATACATTGATAAAAATTATTTTTCCTATAAAGAAGATAACTTGAAACACAAAGGCAAACTTTATGGAAAAATTACAATTGAAAATGAAGAAGCTATTCCCGAAGGTTTATTTATAATCCTGACAGGAGAAAGATATTACTATACTGCAAAAGTTGATTCGCTAGGCAATTATAGGATTGAAAATGTAGCAAAAGGAAACTATCAGTTATTTATCTCAGCTGGGATTGGAGGGATGTTATTGATTGACGATGTTAAAGTAAGTGGAGAAAAGAACTATAATTTCATTATTAAAGAAGACCAGATAAACAAGATAGAAGAAATGATAGCGGAGAAAGTTGGTGGAATGGGTGGAGACGAAGATGAAGTCGGGAACACGATTACACTACAGGAAGCTGCACCAATGGTTAGTAAATTGTCTATGGCAGATGGTAAGATGTTGAAAAGTGAATCCAAAGATAAATCCTCATACTTGCAGGCAGATGTTAGAACCAACTTTGTCGATGCTTTGATCTGGAAAGCGCACGTTGTTACAGATGAAAACGGTAAAGCGAAAGTGGAATTTAAGATTCCTGATAACTTGACAACGTGGCGAACGACAGTTCGAGGAATAACAAAGCAAACTGATGTGGGACAAAAAGTTAACAAGTTCATCAGCAGAAAAGATTTACTTGTAAGAATGGAAACTCCGCGTTTCTTTAGGCAGGATGATGAAGTCGTGATATCAACAATCGTGCACAATTATCTTTTATCTGCGAAGACAACAAAAATTGAATTCACTTCTGATAAACTAAAATTACTTGGATCAAAGATTAACTTCGTGGGATTTGAGAATGCTAAATTCTCATCAAAGAAAATTTATGAGATTGATATTCCCGCAAACTCAGAATTAAGAATAGACTGGAAAGTAAAAGTTGATTATCCAACAGGTGACGCAACAATAAAGGCATCAGCTTTAACGAATGAAGAATCAGACGCTATGGAGGTTAAGGTTCAAATTATCCCGAATGGAGTTAAGATAATTGAACCATTGGTCGCAGATTATTCAGACGACAATGTTAAGGAATATCTTGAATTCGAAATTCCAAACGATGTTGATCTTAGAAGTGCAAGTTTTTCTTTTGCACTAAATCCGTCATTAGCGGGGACAATTCTCAAATCACTTGACGATCTTGCCGGCTATCCTTACGGATGCGTTGAGCAAACAATGAGCAGATTTCTTCCTACTATAATTGTTGCTAATACTTTTAAGGAAATTAATGCTCCGTTAAAATCTCAGACAATTGAAGAGCTACCAAAATATGTTGAAGCCGGACTAAAACGTCTTTATGATTTTCAGCATTCCGATGGCGGCTGGGGTTGGTGGACAAATGATCAAACCCATCCATATATGACAGCCTATGTAATTTATGGAATGAGTCTGGCAAAAGAAGCTGGTTATGAAATTAATGAAAATGTTTATCAAAGCGGCATTAACAATCTAAAAAATCAAATTACAAATGCTAAGCCTGATCTTGATGAAACAACTTTGTCTTACATGCTTTACTCGCTTAGCACAGCATTAAAAAATCAAAATTACGATAAGAAAAATTATATTGAGATAATTAATATTCTACTTCGTAAAGATTTAAAATCTTATCCGATTTCTTTGCTTGCAATTACTTTGAAGAATATGAATGAGAATCAAAAAGCAAAAGATGTTATTGTAAAACTTAAAAAGCAGGTTAGCGAAGAAAAATCATTTGCTTTCTGGGGCGGGGAAGAGTGGCATTACAGGTGGCAGAACGACAATGTGCAGGGGACAGCATTTGCCGTTAAAGCTTTGTTAAATATTGAGGGAAATTCGGATTTAATTTCCAAAGCAATTAACTGGCTGATGAAAAAGAAACAAGGTTATTCCTGGAGATCAACACAAGAAACATCCACTGTCTTGTTTGCATTAACTGATTATCTGAAAATTACTAAAGAACTTGATCCTGAGTATTCTGTAAAAGTATTTCTTAACGGAAAAGAAGTTGCACAAAAAGATTTTAGCAGCAGTGATGTTTATAAAGAATCACAAAATTTTAAGTTCTCAAATGCTGATCTGAAAAAAAGAAAGAACGTTTTAAGGATTGAAAAATCAGGAAAAGGTAAATTATATTTTTCAGGTATCAACGAATTCTTTACTGAAAATCTTATTGATATTAAGCATGATAACGGATTTAAGATCAGACGAGAATATTATGTTCTTGAGACTGGTGAGAAAGACGGACATATTATTTATTACAAGAAAAAGTTTGATGGAACAGTAACCAGCGGACAGGATATTTTTGTAAAGACTTTTGTTGAATCGAAATCTGATAATCTTGATTACTTTATTCTTGAAGATATGCTTCCTTCAGGATTTGAAGTTGTAAAAGATATTGATCGATATTTTATCGATGGTGAAAGCAATTATCAGACCCACCACGATTACTACTATGATTATATGCCTTGGCGCTGGCATTATGCCGATCGTGAATATCCGTGATGAAAAAGTTGCTTTCTTTGTAACAAGCAGCCAAAGTAAAATGGAATTTTCGTACATTATCAAAGCGCAAATTCCCGGTGAGTATAAAATTATGCCTGCACAAGGTTACTTAATGTATTATCCGGAGCTAAGTGGTTTTAGTGATGTTAGTTAATATTAAAGTTGAGGATGTGAAATAATTTTATAGATCAGAATTATTATATCTCTGCGACTCAGCGTCTCTGCGGTAAAGAAAATTTTAACCGCAGAGGCGCAAAGACGCGGAGTTTATTTAATTAGTAACATTTTTTTAGTTTCAACATAATCTCCAGCTTGTAATCGATAAAAATAAACTCCGCTAGTTATCGCACGAAAGGATTCGTGCGCTACATTG
The DNA here is from genome assembly GCA_963714775.1 of uncultured Ignavibacteriaceae bacterium. Classification (GTDB taxonomy): domain Bacteria; phylum Bacteroidota; class Ignavibacteria; order Ignavibacteriales; family Ignavibacteriaceae; genus IGN3. The sequence continues at coordinate 217,851 of CAVQQN010000042.1, read as the reverse complement.
AAATCAACTTCATAACTTCCCGCAGGTATATATTCATTTACTAGAGTTGCAACTTCATTTCCAAGAATATCATAAACCTTTAAAGTTTGCCAACTTGCTACTGGGGAATGCCAACTTATTTTTGTGCTTGGATTAAAAGGGTTTGGATAGTTTTGGGATAATGAAAAAATTGAAATCGTACTAGAGTTATCTTTGATTCCAACTGCATTAAGATTAAAGTAATCTATGGATTTTGATATGACATGATTGAATGATTCATCATCAGCCGTTGTTTCTAGAGGAAAGGCAAGATGGATTAAACTGCTCTGAACAGATGAGCTTCCAAAATATCCCGTAAACTCCACGCCAGCGCCTTTTCCGTTTGAATATTTCATTGAAAGACTGCTGCTATTTTGCGGCGCTATTTCATCCGGATAATCTTCTTCATAAGTTTGGCCAATATTCAGACCGCAACCTTCTAACGAACTATTAGCAACACCGACAACTGAGCTTGAACCGGCATCATCAGAAATATACATCGCTTTTAAATAGTCACTATAAAAACTTTTATCTGCAGTACTTCCCATGTGACTAAGATCCCAGCCAATTTCACTGCCCGAAACAAATAAACTTCCCCCGGTATTTAAATAATTAGCAACAAGCGTCTGCTCAATATTATTAAATGTTTCATCAATTGTGCTTTCATCTCCCAATATCCAAAAAATATAATCATAATCTTCAAGATGAAAAGAGTTATTCTGCAATTCTGAGTTTTTAGTTGAATTAAATCCAACAGTCAATTCTTGTAAAGCCTTACCATATTTTAATAAAAAAGAATGTCCGGCACCTTGCCAGCTTCCAGATTCGCGTTCAAAGCCATCGACAATAAGAGCTGTTTTTTCAGAGGGATAATTATTAATTCCCAAAACATTTGACCAATTACTTTCAGAATAATCGGGAGAGTCATTCTTAATGCTTGAAATTCTAAAAAAACCAATTCCACTTCCAATGCTTATTTCTGCCGAAGTAGTCTGGATGCTGTTCTCATCTAAAATCATATTCCAGGTATTTCTATCGGTTGAAAAATAAATTCTAAAGCCCAGAATATTTGTCAAATCACAAGTCCATTTAAGTTCTGCTGTATTGTCAGATTTAATTTCTGCACTTAACAATGTTGGCTGTTGTGAGTTATAATTAGTTTCCATGTTATTATAATAACGTGGTGTGTATGTAGTTAAATCTAAAGATGTGTAGGACCAATAAGACACATCCCAGTTACGGGCAGACGCTTCAACAACTTTAAAACTTCCGTTTAGATTTCGTTCGATAAATAACCTAACGTGACCAACTTTATGAATTGCATCACCGGGTTTTAAATCGTCCCAGCTGCTGTATTGTGTTGTTATGTTAGGCATAAAACTAGTCGAAGCATGATAATTCAATTGCCAGCACCGACTAACATATCCTGAGCAATCCACACCTTCCGCGTAGGAAGAAACACCAGCTGTATTAATATCACCAGCATAATAACCACTTGAAAGACCAGCGTCAAATTGTAGAATGGTGCTAAATCCTCCCCATTTATATGGAATACGGGCATCTGTACCAACGACTAACCAGCTTGGTGTGCGCACAACATCACCATCAGGAGCCGTTACATCTGTTGGAGCTAAGTTAGAAGTGGTGCACTCATATTGATGCAAAACATAAGTATCTGCAATATGCAAAGCCTCTGTTCTGCTAACTCCACTCAATACATTATTGGGGGTTGACATTAATTCGATTTTTTCAGTCGTGGGGATGAAATTATTAAAATGTATTTCTTGATTGAATTCACTAGAATATTCAAGTGTGCCGATATGGGGTGAAGTTAAATTTTCCCATTTAGCGATTAAAACTTTTTCAGGAAATGATATTAAGTGATATAAATTTCCTTCAGCATCAATTTGTAAATCTTTAATTGTGAATAAATACTTTATTGAGGGGAGCTGTAAACGAGATAATCTTTTTCCTGTTTCGGAAAGAACAATTACTTCTCTTTCCACTTTAATAGGAATTTCGGAGAGATATTTTTCAGCAGAAAGAAAAATATTGCCATTCTTATCAATTCCAATTAAGTCTGCACAAGCTAAGTTTGAAGGATAGTCTATTGTAAATTCATTATATGAATTATTCAAATTTAATTTTACAATTAACTGGTTTCTGTTGGGGACAATTATCTTAATCTCTTCACCGGCAGAACCACTAATGTTTCCCCCAACATCTTTAAGTATAGATTTTCCATTTCGAAAATTTTTCTTCAACGTGTAGTAATCTTTTAATGATGAAGTGATATTCTCTTTTTTTAGAAATGAATTTTTTATTTCAAAACCGGTCACAAAATCCTTGTTGTGCAATAAGGACGATGGATTCCCGGAATACTTCCCATTATTAAACTCGTATTCAATATTGCTATTAAATGAAGAAAAATAAATCACATCATTATCGATATCGAATGAAGCAATGGAGTAAATTCCCGAATTATCAATTCGTAATGGGAAAGGGAGTTTTTCATAACTTTCTTCATAAATTATTATTTGAGAATAGTTAAAGGCAGCTGTTAGCAACAAAATCAATATCAGCAAGAATCGTTTCATTTTTAATTCCGAATTATTATGGTATGTATATCTCAGTTAAAGAAATAATTTTATTATTAGATATATTTATTCTGAATGGAGAATGCAGGAAAATATTATCTTTCTTTTCCAGCAATGCTTTTGCAATTTCATTAACTCCTACCGATTGTTTGAAATTAAAATTGCCGTCATTATTAAAGCTAAATGTCTGTAAAATTATTTTTGCACTATCTGCAATTGCAATTTTCTTGTTTTCTATTTCTTTATTAACATAACTATAACCATTAGGCACTTCAATTCTTTGCGTATCTATAATAGTCGAATCTATTTCTGAATTTTTGATATAATCAATAAAATCAATTTCTGCATAGTACTTATTGGATTCTTTGTTAATGTTTTTTACAAACCCAAGTTTTTCTATAATGCTTGTGGTAACTGAAGCTTCAATCTTTTGGGGAGGAGCGTCTTTGCCACACCCCTGTAATAAAAGGATAAAAACAATTATTATGTGATATGATATTTTCAAAGCAGATTCAATTTACTTTCACTTTTGCTTTCTAAATATAAATAATATAGAAATAGTAACAAGTGAAAAGTTATTCCTATGAATAATAAGTCAAAGTTAATTTAATAATTTATATACGCATTAAAGTTTTCTTGCAACCACGATAACCGTTTTAATTGTTTCAACAACTCCTGAATTATCATTTAATGCTTCAAGAAAAACAATGTAAATCCCCATTCGCAATGCTTTATTCTCATCATCAAGTCCATCAAATATTACAGAGCCACTGGAACCGCTTGCCTGATTATTTAGTAATGTTCTTACTAATCTTCCTTTGCTGTCAAAGATTTTTATTCTTACCTGTGCAATGGCCTGCGAAAGATTATAATTGATTACTGAAAAATCTTCAAAGCCATCATTATCCGGAGAAAATGGGTTTGGATTAATCGATATGTTTGCCGATTGATTTAAATTTTCTGCAAAGATGCTGTTTTGATTTCCCGGTGTTCCACCTATTGAATTTACACATGTACTCCAGTTTAACGGATCATTACCGTTTAAGTTTGGATTGATTCTCTCTAAAGACTTGTTTTTGGTTGATGCGATGTTTTTGTTATTCCATTTATCACTGTAAAAAACGGAGTCAATAATATTTCTTCTTACGTCTATTAAAAGAATAAGTTCACCAGTATTTATCAATCCCAAACTTGATGTGCCGACAATATTCATATATCCATAATCAATAAGATTGTAATTGGATAATGCAGAAGAATCAGCAATTAAAATAAAATATTGCTGCGGCGGAATTATAAAACTTGTTTCAGTTAGTTTATTTGTGTTTCCATTTTCATCTTCAAACTTCCATCCACCAATGTTTACGGAATCTGAACTTAGATTATAAAACTCAATATACTCACTGTTACCGGTTGCCGGATCGTACATAATTTCATTTATTGCAAATGTATTTCTATTGTAAACGGGGACATTAAAAATTGAATTTTGTTTTCCCGGAGTACTTCCATTTATATCAAGCGAAGTAACCCAGTTTGAACTATCGTTGGTTCCTGCGGTTGTGGAAATTCTTTCTAAAGAATATTCTTTCTTTCCACCCCAGCTTGATCGATAAAATAAACTATCGATAATTCCATTTCTGAAATCATAAATCACAACTCCGTCTGAAGTATTTCCTAAGCTTCCAAAGTTTGTAAAGAAAACTTTAGCGCTAATGTTTGGATGAGCAGAGTTAAACGATGTATCTTTTGCAACAATAAAAAATTCATTTGATTTGATAAAACAATCGTTGCTCGTTATAAAATTTTTGGTCGGCGTTGTAAGTAACATCACTTATAAACCAGTTTTTAATATTTATTGAATCAATGCTTGTATTAATAAACTCAACCCATTCCGGGTTGCCGTCTGCAGGGTTATACATTACTTCATTAATCTTAACAATATTTTGTGCAAATCCCGGTTCAACAGATTTTTCAAAATAATTATTCAAAGTGTCTTCATCTTGTGAATAGATAACTCTAATTGCTGTTAAAACTTTTTTCAGTATTGATTGAATTTGCAGTGAAGATGTGATTGAAATTGAATCGCCCGAAACTAAGCTTGATGAAGTGACAGAACTGAGTAGTGCATCAACAACATTATTAGAATCAGTATCCAAATAGAATTCTGTAATAAAATTTTGCGCCGTTTGGTTCCCATTGTTTTTAATTTTAGCGGTGATTGAAACATTATCTCCATTGGTGGGAAATCTAGGTGAGAATGAAATATCAGCGACTGATAAATCAAATTCCTTTGGGGTTATGCTGTTAATTCTGCCCGGAGTGCTTTGCTCAATGTCTTTGCTGCTTGCCCAATTAAATTGGTTATTAGATGAATTGGTTGAGGAAACTCTTTCGAGAGAAAATCCATTTGTCCCGCCCCATTGATATGAGTAGAAAACAGAATCAATAGTGATGCCGCGGTTATCATTTAAAACAACACCATCTCCATCATTGTTAAATGAAGGAAGATTTATTTCCAGTATCTGTGATGAAATTAATCTGTGGTAATTAATTATGGAGGAGTCTTTAGTTAACACTATATATCCATTTGCAGGAATTATTAAATCATTTTTAATTACTGCTTTAACTGGGGTTGTAATTACATCCCAAACAGTCCAGTCAATTAAGTTAATTTCAACATCAGAATTATTAAATACTTCTATCCATTCAGGCTCACCACCCAGCGGTGAAAACATTATCTCGTTTACAACAACTGTTTGATTGGGAAATCCCGGCTCAATAGTTTTATAAAAATAATTATTCGTTGAATCCAGATCTTGTGTGAATAAAACTCTCACAAAAAATCCTTGTTTGCACTGGATATTCTGGACTGTGTAATTGAATTGATAAAACGATGAATCGTTTACGGCAAGATTTAGATTTGAAATTGTTTCAATAAACAGATCAGGGATGGAATCCAGATTTGTATCTTCGTAAAGATTAATCGAAAACTGCGCAGAATTTTTCCCGATGTTTTTTATAAAAGCAGAAATATTCACATTATCTCCAACTAGTGGAAATACTGGTGTAAACAAAATGTTATCAGCAAGTAAGTCAAATTCTTTTTGAGTTACTGAATTATAGGTTCCCGGTGTTGCATTAAAAATACTTTGCGAAGTATTCCAGTTAGTAGAATCGGTCGAAGGATTATCAGCACTAATCCTTTCCAAAGATTTATTATTGAGTCCTCCCCATAGTGAATTATAAATTAACGAATCAATAACTCTATCTAGGGAATCGAGTAATATTAATTTATCATAAGTGTTGTTTAATGTGGGGAAAGAAGTGATGACCAAATCAGAATTAATATTATAGTAATTAAAAATCGCAGTGTCTTTAGCAATCACAAAAAACTCATTTGGATTTAGCATTGTTGTTTGTTTTATAACCCTAATTGTATCTGCAGCATCTGCAATTTGATAATTCTTCAGATCAATTGATTTACTGCTCCTGTTGTAAATTTCAATCCATTCCGGTTGTGGTGAAGTTGGAGCGTACATTATTTCATTAATTACAATATCATTTCTAAGTTCATTTATTGAAACACCATTTACTGCTGTAAATGCAATATTATTCAATGAATCATCATCGGGAACAATATCAACAATTGAAATAAAATTATTATTGCCGGAATTAAAATCAGTTGTTGAAAAGATGAACTCTGAACTGTCTCCCGAACTTAATGCAAATCCTTGTTGAATTGATATTAGTTCGGTTGGCTGAGCTATGGAATCAACATTTGCATCTCTGTAAAGACTAACATTAAAGTTTGATGATGTATTTAATCCGATATTTTTTACTACAACATTAAAATGAACTTCTTCCCCGATTATTTCATACTCGTTTTCACTCCCAAATGTTGAAATTGAAAGATCATAATCTTTTGGAGTAAGTGAATTTGTTTTGCCAGGAGTCGCTTTGTTTGTGCTGATTGAGGTCCCCCAATTTACCGGATCGTTACTTAAAGCATCAACAGAAATTCTTTCCAGAGATTTCCCTCCAACATCTCCACCCCAGCCGGGCAAATAATATACAGAATCAATGTTAATTCCGTACGAATCTTTAATTACCACCGCATCCCCTGTATTATTTATAGATGGAATATTAGTTACAATAATGTCTGACGGGACATCATAATAATTAAGTATTAATGAATCTCTTGAAATTACAATAAAAGAATTAGCAGGCACAATTTTATCCTGAGTTGTAATTGTTATAGTCGATGCTGCATCAGAGAATTTCCAGTTATTAAGATTGATAGGGGTTGATGTTTTGTTAAATATTTCTACCCATTCCGGCTCGCCTGTTAAAGGCGCATACATTATTTCGTTAATAACAATATCGTTAAAATTATTTGCAGGTGGAGAAACTGTAAATTGTTTTATCAGAACATTGTTCGTGGTGTTTTGATCTTCAGCAAAATTAACCTGCGCAATAATTTGATAAAGATCCGTGGGAAGTGAATATAATATTGCTGAAACACTTATAGAATCATTTGGTAAAAGATTTGAATAAGATTGAGTAAATATTCTTTCGCTTATATCTCCTGTCAAATCTTTATTAGCATCATTAAAAATTTCTATAGAATAATTTGCTGCATTTATCACTCCATAGTTCTTTACTTTTACTGAGATAGTTACATCACTTCCCTCAAATGGAGTTGTTGGGGAAAAAGTAAGTGAGCTTAGTTGAAGATCATAATTTGTTGGAGTAACTGAATTTGTAAATCCGGGTGTACCATTTATTACCAGCGAGTTGGCCCAGTTAGTTTGCAATGAATCATGGTTTAAAATTATCTTTTCATCGGAAATAGCCGTTGGGTTAATGACAGAATAAAAATAATAATCAACACTATCGTTTGCTACATTCAATAACCAAAGCGGTCTATTGGATGAGTTTGACATTCCGGTTGATCCAAAATAATTATCTGCAATTTTTAATACCAAAGCATTTGCCGGAACAAGTCCGTTATAAATTCCCGCTGCAAGGTCATAATCATTTTCAAATATAATAGCATAAGAGTTTGGCAAAAGAGTTATCCCAAATCCGGCATCTATAATTTGGTCGGGAGTGGAAGTGTAGTATTTAATTTTGTAACCGTTAAGATCAACAGATAGCGTGCTGCTTAAATTATACATCTCAATAAACTCATTATTGCCGGAGGTGGGTGAGAACATAATTTCGGAAAAAATTAATAGGGTATCTGATTGTGAATAAGATATACTTAAAAGTATAAATGTTATTAGAATTATTTTTTTAATCATTATACCCTCAAAAAAAATTGCAGAAAAATAATCTACTTATTGTTTTTTGGGCTTCGGTTCATTTGAAGCTAAATATTCAAACCATTTAGTGGGCATCATTCGTAAGATTTTTGCCCCGATAGTTGTTTGCCAAGGAAATTCAATTATTCTTTTGTCTTTTTTTAACCCATCAATGATTATTCTACTCCCTTTTTGAACATCCATTAAGAAAGGCATTTCAAATTCATTTTTATCTGTCATTGGCGTTTTAACAAACCCCGGTTTTACTGTTATAACTTTTACATTATAATTTTTTAGTTCTACTCGTAAGCTTTCTAAGAGAATTGTAAGAGCGGCTTTACTTGCAGAGTAAAACCCGCTTTTAGGAAAACCTTTTCCATCCCCAAGACTTGAAACTCCAACAATTACTCCGCGTTTCTCAGAAATAAATTCAGGTAAAATCTGCTCGATACAATAGACAGCCCCAAGAACATTTGTATTAAAAGTTTTTTCGGCTGCTTCGGAATTGTAATCTAAAACACTTGATCTGAACCCAACACCCGAATTAAGTATAGCAATATCAATCTTACTAAAATCATTTTTGATTTTTGAAATTGTTTCCTGTACTTCACTCTTTATGGTAACATCACACTTATAATAATTGATTTTAGTTTTTTTGTTTAATTCGCCGGTAAGTGATTCCAGCAAGTCTGCCCTGCGGGAAAGAAGTGCAAGTTGTGCCCCTTCATTACAAAGATCTTTTGCTAGCTGGTAACCTATTCCTGAAGAAGCTCCTGTTAGTAAAATAACCGAGTTTTTAAGAATCATAATAAATCTAAGATTTGATATGCTATAAATAATTGTTTTGGTTGATTAAAATCAACTAAAAGGTAAATAAATTTTACAAATTAGTTAATAAGAATGGAATAAAAATAAAAAACAAGTTGCGATAAAAAGTATTTTTACCTTATATTTTGTACAACGATAGCAAAAATTATTCCAATGATAACTGATAAAATATTTGCAATAAATGACGTTTTAGTACGGGATGAGATAGTAGAAATACCCTTTTCTTGTGATTTGAAAAAATGCAAGGGTGCTTGCTGTACTTTGGAAAGTGAACTTGGTGCTCCGGTTAATAAAGAGGAAATTGAAGAGATAGAAAAAATATTACCGATTGTAAAAAATTATCTAAACCAGATTAATATTGATGAGATTGAAGAACTTGGTTTTTACGAGATGAAGGATGATGAGTTGATGATAAAGAGTGTAAATAATCGGGACTGTGTTTTTTCTTTTTATGATAATGGAATTGCAAAGTGTGCAATTGAGCGCGCATATTTTGACGGCAAAGTTGAGTTCAGAAAACCTATTTCCTGTCATCTTTTTCCTATTAGAGTTTCTGACTTTAGCGGTGATGTTTTACGTTATGAAAAATTCAGTGAATGTGCGCCCGCATTAGAAAAAGGGAAAGAAGAAAATGTTGTAATTGCAGAATTTAGTAGAGATTCTTTAATAAGATTATATGGGGAAGAATGGTACAACAAACTTATGAATTATTCAGGTAGATAAAATGCTTTCACTCAGCCAAAGGCTTTCGCAAACACAAAAACTTTCACCGCAGCAGATTCAATATCAAAAACTTCTGCAGTTAAATACCCTTGCTCTTGAACAAAGGATTAAAACTGAATTAGAAATGAATCCTGTTCTTGAAGAAGAAATGGAAATGAGTTTAGAACAAGATGATAAGGAAAAAGATTCGGATACGGATTCAGAAACTGAAGAAGAATACTCTGACAAGGATAACGAAGAGTTTGACCTAGAAGATTATTCGAATGATGATGATTTTGATCATGAACGAATCAACCGAAGCGCAGATGAAGAAATATACCAGCCACTGGCTCCACAAAGAGAATCGCTTAGTGAACATCTTACAGAGCAATTAAGATTGTTACATCTGGAGGAAAACCTATTCATTCTTGGGGAAGAAATAATAGGCAACCTTGATGAAGACGGATACTTAAAGCGGGATCTTTCAGATATATTAAATGAACTTGATATGTTTGATCATATCAAAATTGATCCGCAAGTTGGTGAGGATATTCTTAAAAGAATACAAAAATTTGATCCTATTGGAATTGCGTGCAGAAGTTTACCGGAATGTTTAATTGTGCAGCTTGGTGAAAGCAAATCAGATCCTTACAATAAATATCTTGCGATAAAAATGCTTGAAAACCACTACGATGAATTTACCAAAAGAAGATTCGATCTGATTAAACATCGTATGAATCTTACTGATGAAAGTCTGCGTGATACTGTGGAGTTAATCCAGAGTATGAATCCCAAACCTGGTGAAGGAAATATCTCTTCAATGGAAAGTAACCAGGTAACACCGGATTTTCTAATAGAAAAAGTTGATGAAAACTGGATTATAACTTTAAACGATAGAAGTATGCCCTCGGTTACTATTAGTAAACATTATTTGGAGATGATCGATTCTAATAGACGCGGGAAGAAAAATCCACGTGAAAAGGAAACGTACAAGTTCTTAAGAGAAAAATTTGAATCAGCAAAATGGTTTATTGCATGCATTCAGCAACGCAGAGAAACTTTGATGAAAATTATGCGCGCAATTCTTGAACGGCAATATGAATTTTTTGAAAAAGGTCCGAAACTCTTAAAGCCAATGATTTACAAAGATATTGCAGAAGAAATACAAATGGATATTTCTACTATTAGTCGTGTTGTAAACGGAAAATATGTACAGAGCCCGATGGGAATACACGAATTAAAATATTTTTTCAGCGAGGGTTTATCTACGGATTCAGGTGAAGAAGTTTCTAATAAGCACATAAGAGAGCGTTTGAGAGAAATTATTGAAGCTGAAGATAAGAAAGCACCACACAGCGATGATAAGCTTGCTGAACTGCTTAATGGAGAGGGGATTCATATTGCCAGAAGAACTATTGCAAAGTATCGTGAACAACTTAAGCTTCCGGTTGCCAGATTGCGTAAGCAAATGATGTAAATGAATTATGTTATTGATGTAATAGTATTAATTATTCTTTTTTCTCTTTATGGGTTTATTCATTCAGTACTTGCTTCTGAAAAAGTTAAAGTAACTTTTAAAAAATATTTTGGTAAGCTGATTGCTTTTTATCGTTTAGGCTATAATGTCTTTGCTTTTATCGGCTTATATTTTATATGGGATTTGTCACCACATCCATCTTTACAAATTTATAAGCTTCCGTCGCCGTACGATTATCTTGTTTTAATTCCACAACTGCTTTCATTAATTGGAGTAATCTGGTGTTTTAAATATGTATACTTTAAAGAATTTATCGGATTAAATCAGATTGATCGTTATTTAAAGAATGAATACTCGGATAACGAATTGGATGAAAACTATACTTTACGGATTGAAGGTCCTTACAAATACAGCAGACACCCTATATATTTTTTCTCAATAATTATTTTGATGTTAAGAGCGGAGATGGATTTGTCTTATCTCACAATGTTCATTTTATTTACAGCATATTTTTACATCGGTTCGTATTATGAGGAAAGGAAAATGGTTAGATTGTTTGGTGATGATTACCGAAATTATCAGAAGAAAGTACCAAGAATATTTCCTTATAAGATTTTTTAGTCATTCCGTCAAAGGACGGAATCTTTTGAGTTGTAATTAATAACAAAATTTTGATTAGAAAGAAAAATTTATGAAACAAAAACTTAGATCGACAACAATACTGGGTATTTTACATAACGGAGTTGCCGCACTAGGCGGTGATGGACAGGTTTCACTCGGTAATACTGTAATGAAACACAATGCAATGAAGATAAGAAAGATTGCAAATGGTAAAGTTCTTTGCGGGTTTGCTGGCGCTTCTGCAGATGCATTTACGCTCATGGAAAGATTTGAAGACAAACTTGAGCAATACCGCGGAAATGTAAACCGTGCTGCCGTAGAACTTGCAAAAGACTGGCGTACGGATAAATATCTTAGAAAGTTGGAAGCAATGCTTGCAGTGATTTCAAAAGATACTGCGCTTGTAATTTCAGGAACGGGCGACGTTATAGAACCTGATGATCAGATCGTTGCAATCGGTTCCGGTGGAATGTATGCGCTTGCTGCCGCACAAATGTTAAAAAAGCACAGCAATCTTTCAGCAAAGGAAATTGTACACGAGGCTTTGAAAACTGCTGCTGATATTTGCATATATACAAATAATAAAATTAATGTTGAGGTTATAGAATAAACTATGGAAAAGAAAAATTTTGATATGAAGATCTTCACGCCTTCACAAATTGTAAAGGAACTTGATAAATATATAATCGGGCAAACAGAGGCTAAAAGAGCTGTTGCAATTGCAATTCGTAATCGCTGGAGAAGACAACAGGTAAAGGATTTTCTTCGCGAAGAAATTATGCCGAACAATATTATTCTTATCGGTCCAACCGGTGTTGGTAAAACAGAAATAGCACGCAGGCTTGCTAAACTTTCCCAGGCTCCATTTGTAAAAGTTGAAGCATCTAAATTTACAGAAGTCGGGTACGTGGGAAGAGACGTTGAATCAATGGTGCGAGATCTTGTTGAGGTTGGTGTTAATCTTGTTAAAGCTGAAAAAGCCGTTGAGGTTCAGGCTAAAGCAGATGCACTTGCTGATGAAAGAGTGCTTGACATTTTAATACCACCTGTTAAAAAAACACAAATTGCTCCTGTTACTCAGGAGAATGGAGAACAACCAGCAAATGGCGAAGAGAGCGAAGCGTATCAAAACCAGAAAACAAGAGAATGGATGAAGTTAAAAGTTAAAAACGGTGAGATGGATGAAAAAATGATTGAGTTCGATTCGCAGGCGCAATCATCAATTGGCATGCAAGTGCTCGGACCATTTGGTATGGATGATATGGGAATTAATATTCAGGAAATTATGGGCAATATAATGCCTAAAAAAAGAAAGAAAAGAAAAACTTCGGTTAAAGATGCCCGACAAATTCTTGCACAGGAAGAAATGCAAAAACTTATTGATATGGAGGCGGTACAAAAAGAAGCGATTGAGCGGGTTGAAAATTCCGGAATGATATTTATAGATGAGATTGATAAAGTTGCCGGCGGTGGAAAAGCACAAGGACCCGATGTTAGCCGCGAAGGTGTGCAACGCGATCTTCTTCCAATTGTTGAAGGTTCAAATGTAAATACTAAGTACGGCGTTGTAAGAACCGATCACATTCTATTTATTGCATCAGGAGCTTTTCATGTCTCAAAACCATCAGATCTAATTCCGGAATTGCAGGGAAGATTTCCAATTCGTGTAGAACTAAATAGTTTAACAGAAGATGATTTTGTGCAGATACTTACAACTCCGCAAAACGCATTGCTAAAACAATACAGCGCACTTCTTGAAACGGAAGGTGTAAAACTTAATTTTAGTAAAGATGGAATAAGAGAAATTGCACGCATTGCAACAGAAGTAAATGAACAGGTTGAAAACATAGGTGCAAGAAGATTGCATACAATACTAACAACGCTTCTTGATGAAATTTTGTTTAACGTACCTGATAAAATTCCAGAGAATACGGTTAAGATTGATGCAAAGTTTGTAAAAGACAAATTAGAAAAAATTGTTAAAGATAGGGATCTGAGTAAATTTATTTTGTAGAATCTCTGCAGAATGTCATCACGAGTCCCGATTTTTTCGGGACGAAGTGATCTCAAATCATATTTCATAACACTCACCATTTTGCAGATTGCTTCATCCCGTTGGGATTCGCAATGGCTATTATTATTTATTTACAAACGGCAAATAAAAACTTCTTTACTTTCCAACTATCATTTCTTAAGTTTAAACCATCAATCACATCATAGGGGTGCTTTATGAGAACTTTAAGGTACTTTATTGTTTTGGTTCTTTTTTTTCTACTGCACGCAGCACTCACCGCGCAAAATGTTTCTCCAGAATTCTCTGAGCTTAAGGGAATGGAGGATGCACAAGGAAATACGCATCTGTTATATCGTATTCATTCATCCCAATACAATAGTATAAGCGAATCATATTCAAATGACATTTATAATTTGATTCCTGGAACAACAACAGATACAATCTTCCTCTATGATGGCTTTGCCTGCAGTATTTATATGGGTTGGGGATCGACAGTCAGTGCTTATGATATTTGGGATGATGATTTAAGCAAATACATTTTCGCTGGTGATTTAGTCAACTGTTTTGAGCCTTATTTTGTTATTTCAAGATTTGATTCAAATTTTGTATATGGTGATATGTTTACTGATGTATGGAGAATTATTATTTCAAATCAAGACGATAGTTTAGTTTTTGCACTACCTAATCTGATAAGTACTAATGGCGGATTTGTTTGGGATACCTTGCAACTTGATCATCAATTAGTATCAGTTTCTCCAATCGATGATAGAGTTTTTTTCTCCACTGACTTTACAACATCTAACATATCTGTAATATTCAAATCAAGCGATAGTGGAAATACATTTACGCTTGTGGATACTGGAGGTAACGATTGGTTCCCGAATTTTTATTATGATATAGACGAGAATCACATTTACAGAGAACATTCAACAGGTTATCCAAATCGATCATTAAAAGTCTCTGCTAATCAAGGTAATGCATTTTCGTGGCAAAGTATTTATTCAACTGATAATGATTTTTATTTCAGTCTTGATGAATCACAATCCGGAGCTATTTACTTAGCTGATGGAAAACGGATTCTTCGTTCTATTGATTACGGAAACACGTTTACACTATACAAAGAGCTTGATAAAAACATTATTGGCATTTATAAAAAACCTTCCGTCGTCGTCGGATCAAATAAACTTTATGCTGCTTCAAAATACAGAATATACGAAATTGCGGATGATACAATGACAGTTATTAAAAAACTCCCAATCCCTGAAGAACTATTAGCTTTTTATCCGCTGGCTATTGGCAGCAAATGGATTTATGATTATACCTGGGTAGACTGGATTACACCCCACGACCCTGATATTTTTGTTAGAGAAGTATTTTCTGAGGAATTAAAATCAAATGGCAAAAATTATTTTAAGATTAAAGAAAGCTATATACAAATGGGATATGAAAGTATAGTTTTTGAAAGAATTGACCTAGTTGATGGAAAGGTTTACAGGTATGATGAAAATTGCCCAAACTCAGAACAATTTGTTGAAGATTTAGTGATGGATGTTGGGGACACAACTTTTGCTGCAAGATTTGGATATTGTATTGAACACGCTGGAACAGAACTTTTGTCCGAACAATATTTCAACAAATGGGGAATTGAGGGAAATAGAAGAAATTATAATTATGTAGAATTGGTTACAGCAGAGTATTTTCTTGCAACGGATATAGGATTAGATTATTTCAAACTTTCTGATGACAATGGCGATAAAACATTTACTCTAAAAGGGATGTTAAAAAACGGTATTGCGTTTGGTGATACTACGATAACAGCTGTTGAAGATGAAAATGAACTGCCAAAGGAATTTTCACTCTCTCAGAATTTTCCAAACCCATTCAATCCAAGTACAACAATTAAGTACACAATCCCAACCTCACCCTTTAATCCCTCTCCTTACCAAGGAGAGGGACAGAGGGGGAGGTTAGTTACACTTAAAGTTTACGATATCCTCGGAAAAGAAATTGCTACTCTTGTAAACAAAGAACAACCAGCTGGAAATTATGAAGTTGAATTTAACGTAGCGCGGGACTCCCGTCCTGCGATTGCAAGCGGAATTTATTTCTATCGTTTGCAAGCCGGAGATTTTGTTGAAACGAAAAAAATGTTATTGCTAAAGTAATTCTACCAATTAATCACAGTTAAAATTTTTGCTTAAAGTCCCCTTCTTTTGGAAGGGGACTTAGGGGTAATCTTTTCTCATCATACCTTATATAATTTCTAATTACCACTCATCAATACTAGTATTTACTTGTATTATATAAGCTTATAATTTTACAATTAAATAATATTTTTGTATCAATAAAATAAAACCAATTGGTCCTGGAATATTCAAGAAACTTGTTGTGTATAGAATTTACTATACAAGGCATTCAAGTTGTATACGGTTCAGTTCAAGAGTTTTCAAAAAGTTGATTATTAAGATATATTTTTTTGGTACAACAATTGTCGAATTACTAAGTCATTAATTATTATTAAGTAAGACTAGAGGAGGATATATGTATTATAATAAATTACTAATGTTAGTTTTTATTTTGTTTCTCTCATTACCGGTTCTTTCTCAGGATGACTCCACTACAACCGAAAAAGACTGGAAATGGCATTGGAGCTGGAATGAATGGGATGACTGGGAAATGGACTTCGGGTTTAGCGGAAATCACCCGGCAATTTCTTTACAGTATGGATTAGCTGATCTTGACAGAGATGATTTACAGATCTCAGTTTGTTGATCCAAATCTTATTGAATTAAAGCTGGGTTATATTAGAGATAGAAAAGCATGGGGGACAGAAAATATAACTAAGCACAGTTACAAATTTTTATATCTAAGTAACGAATCAAATAAACTTGCCGGTAAAAAAGCAGTGGGTGCAGAGATAGAATCAAATATGTGGCGGTTTGGTTTTGGAAAATCAAGCGGATATGGATATAAACTTGGTGAAAGCGCAGCTATTATTCCCTATTATTCTTATACAATGAACTGGTCCAATATTGACTTTAATTATTCTAAAGCATCAACACCTGTCGATGAACAAAATATTTTAAATCTTTATGATGAATCATTTAGATTTGGTACAAGCGGTGAGGGTGGAATTAGAATAAAAGTAATTGATAATCTTATGCTTGATGCAGGTTATGAACGTTCAATCGTTTTTCAAAGACATCTATTCTGGAAATGGGCAGGCAGTGCATTAATAGAAACAGCAGCACAAGGTTTATTGGATGGATTTATTCACAGAAGTATTTGAATCATCTCCTGCCGCTGGTCCGATAGTAAATTTCTTGTTAAAGAATGCACTTGCTTATGGTTTTTATGAACTGAGACAAGAAAAGATGAATTGGCCATTTAATAGTGAAGCACCTATAGCTTATGATCAATTTAAGTTTGGGGTGACTGTAGTGTTTTAATAATTGTATAATAAACTTATCCGACGCCTCAGATCTGCTTTACAATTAGTAGATAAAAAAAACCCGACTTGATATTAATGAGTCGGGTTTTCTTCGTGTCTAAAGTTTAGCCATTATTTAAGTAGTGTCATTTTGTTATTCATCGTGTAAAGCAATTCACTATTTCTAATTTCAATTTTGTAAATATAAACTCCACTTGTTAAACCATTATTAATCGAAGTAGTTTCAAATTTTATTTCATGTCTTCCGGAAGATTTAAATTCATTTATTAACTCAGCAATTTCATTACCAAGTATATCATATATTTTTATTGAGACAATACCATCAACAGGTGATTGCCAGCTAATTGTTGTACTTGGATTAAAAGGATTCGGATAATTTTGATATAGTTCAAAATCAGTTAAGGAATAGAAGTTAGCACTAACTATATCTGAATATTCAAATTGTCCATCGTTATCAATTTGTTTTAATCTGTATGAATTTCACCTGAGAAACTTTGAAATCTTATCAATAAATGAATAGCTTTTGGTGAATTTGAGTTTCCATTTCCATTAACAAAACCAATTTTGCCCATTCCTCTGATGGTTTGACCTCCTTTGAAGGGACCTCTGTCTTTCTTTCAACTTCAAAACCATAATTATTTATTTCAGTTGAAGTCTGCCAATTAAGAAGAATGCTATTACCAAAAACCTTTGCAGTGAAAGAAGTTAATTCAACAGGCATAGTATCAGCAATTATATATTGTGGTTGCACTTTACCAAAACCATTATAAAAATCTAATACACCACTTTCTGAACCATGGCTCTGGCGAGAGTACGAGCAGAATCAAAACTAATATTGAGAGTATTGGCGATAAATGCTAATTGTCCGGCAATATATCCATTTGAATAACTTGAAACAGTATATGGGCTAATTGGATCAATTGAATAAAACTCAAGTTTGTAACCAGTTAGATTGCTATCAATACCGGCACCAGTAATAACAACTGGTGAAGTTATGACATCTCCAAAGAAAGATCTGAGTATAAGTCATTACTACCCGAGGGCATCACAAGTTCTATTGTTGGATAACTAGGTGCAAGTCTTAGTCCTGTTGAAAGTCCCGATGTAGATCTTATAATCAAATCATAATCATTAGCAACTGCATAATCAAAACTTGATTGGAGAGTATTGGAATATAAGAATTACCTCGCCGGTAAATGGTGTGTTGTTATAACTTGGCGTATCCAATTTGAAAAGCATTTTTTACATCAAGATCGTGTTGTCCACCGTAACCAGATATGATTACTTTATCAATCTGCTGTGCAAAAATGCTCTTTGATACTAAAAAACAAAGAATTAAGATACAGCTAAATTGCTTCTGCATCTTTTTCCCTCCTAATTATCCCATTTATATTTATTTGGGTGCTCATTTAAGAACATCCTTTATAATATATTATCGAGAGTAAAGGGAATAAATTTAGGGGGTATATTTAAATAAGTAGCCAATCCTGACACGATTGGCTGCTGGAATTATCTAAACAGTTTTAGTTAAACTTAACTTTTATATTCACAATTTCAGAATTGCTTCCTGTTCTAACTGGTGGACCCCATGTACCTGCACCTGACGAAACATAGTAATGCGTATTACCTTTTTTCGTATAGCCCCAACTTAACTTCATAAATCATTTTAGTGATGAGATTAGCTGGCCAAATTTGTCCGTGATGTGTATGACCGGAAAGCTGTAAGTCCATTTTATTTTGTTGAGCTTGTTCTAATTTAAATGGAGTATGATCTAAAAGAATTTTAGGATAGCTGTCAGGAATATTTTTTACAATATCTTCTAAAGCTTTCCTTTGCTTGCCAGTAAATTGTTGTATTGAACCATCTTCTCTTCCTACTACATAAAAACTACTGTCAATTAATTCATAAGTATCACGAAGAAATTTTATTTGAAATTTTTCAGCATATCTAACACAGGAATCAACTCCATTAATAAACTCATGATTACCAGTAATAGAATAAACTCCATATTTAGATTTTAATCTTTTAAAAGATTCACCAATCCCTCTTTCGTTCAACACACTAGCTTTATCATCAACAATATCTCCGGCAAGTAAAATTATATCAGGATTAAGCGAGTTCATTTTATCCACAACTTTAGAAAGCAATCTCTCACCATCAATAGGTGAGAGATGAATATCACTCGCCATAACTATATTAAGCTCATCAAGTTTACTTTCACCTTTAGGAATCGATATCTCCAAAGTTCTAATTTCAATATTTCGCTTGTTTAAGTTTCCCAGAAATACAATTAATCCAACCAAAGCAATTACAACAATGGCAGTAATCCTTTTTACAGATTCATAATTATCATTGATAGTTGATGGTAGAAAATGAAACCAACCATCAAATAATCTTATAATATCAATTAATAGTAAAGAGATAAGAAAGTATGCTAAGAATGCAAACCAGATTGCGCCAACTCCCAATAAAATATCATAAGCTAATGGTGAAAGATATTTGTAAAGAACTTTTGCAAGCACATATCCATAAGCAACAACAATAAATAAAATTGCATAAACTGGTCTTAATATTGGATATGCTGAGATTACCTGCCAGCCACGAATAAACACATAAAAGTTAAGTGATGTGTAAACCGTTAAGAAAATGATAAAGAATAAAGCCATAGTCCTCAAATGTTTTTTATTTCAACAAAAGATAGAGAGATAAGTTCAATTACATTTTGGTGTGAATCACATATTAAGATTTATTTTGATGCCATTTGACGATGAAAGAGGAGAAATCTGGCTCCAGATGTAAATAGATTTCTCACCGACTGAAGTCGGATTCGGAATGACAATATGAGATGTTAAAACAAAAAATCCACTGCCGGTTGATTCACATTCTGCTTCATTAAAGATCAGTATTCTCCTCTGGGCATCAGCCGGCAATGGACAAATGTATTTAATACTTTTTTTTATTTATATGAGTTAAGTACTTTCATATAATTAGCGCGTTCAAATTTGGAAGGATCATCAACATTCATATAGCTCATACTGCCGCGCATTTGTTCAATTGATTCGTATTCTTTTTCTTCCATCCAGGCTTTTAAGTTTGTTGTTACATCTGCAATATGACCAATTCCAAACTTTAATAGGGATGAAAGCATCTGGGTAACTTTGGCTCCTGCCATAACCATTTTAATAACATCTTCTGCTGTGTAAATTCCACTTGTAGCGGCAAGGTCCGCATTAATTTTCCCGTACATCATAGCAATCCATCTTAGCGGTAATCTCATTGCCATTGGTGTGCTTAAAATTACATTTGGGACAACCTCAAGAGTTTCCAAGTCAATATCAGGCTGATAAAATCTGTTAAACATAACTAATCCATCTGCACCGGCTTTACTTAATTCTGCTGCCATATAACTTGTTGAGCTGAAGAATGGGTGCATCTTAACAGCGATAGGTATTTTAACAGTAGATTTGACAGCTTTAACTATTTCTATATAAGTTTTTTCTATTTCACTTCCTGTTTTGCTAATATCTGTAGGAAGCAGATAAATATTCAGCTCAAGAGCATCTGCTCCGGCTTGTTCCATCTTTTTTGCATAACCAGTCCAACCACCGATTGATTTTCCATTTAAGCTTGCAATAATCGGAATATTAACTGCTTCTTTTGCTTTGCGGATATGATCTAAATATTCGTCTGGACCAAGTTTAAATTCAAACGGTGAAGGTAAATATGATGTGGCTTCGGCAAAACTCTCTGTATGCGAAGTAGTATGATAATCAAGTTCAAGTTCTTCGTGCTCTATTTGTTCTTCAAATATTGAATAAAGAACCACTGCACCCGCACCTGCGTCTTCCATCTCACGAATGTTTGAAATCTTTTCAGACAACGGACCCGCAGAAGAAACAATTGGCGACTTTAGTTTTAAACCTAAGTAAGTTGTTGTAATATCCATTTTATTTTCCTTAACTAATTCTTATTTCAAAATTTAATTTATTGTCATTCCGTCTATTGAAAACTTTATGTCCAAAACCGTTATAAACGGAATAACAATATGATTATTTATTTTTCAGATTTCTCAGGTTCATAAGCTGCAAGTCTTTCGTATTGCTGCCATTTTTTCACCACATCTTCTTGTGCTTCTTTTATTAAAGCAGCAGCTTCTGTTGGATGAGATTTTGTTAACATTTTATACCTTGTTTCCATATATGCATAATCTTTCAATGGTATCTTCAAACCTTTGGAATCAAGTTTAAATGGATTCTTTCCTTCTGCCTCGAGCTCAGGGTTATACCTGAATAAAGGCCAATGTCCAGAATCTACAGCAGCTTTTTGATTTTGCATAGCCGTACCCATATTTATTCCATGCGCAATACAATGGCTGTAAGCAATAATTAATGAAGGACCATCATAAGCTTCTGCTTCAAGAATTGCTCGTAATGTATGCTGATCATTTGCACCCATTGCGATTTTAGCAACGTAAACATTGCCATAACTCATTGCCATTAAACCCAGATCCTTTTTAGCACCAGGTTTACCCGCCGCAGCAAATTTTGCAACTGCTCCACGCGGAGTAGATTTTGAGCACTGTCCACCGGTATTAGAATAAACTTCGGTATCAAGAACTAAAATGTTTACATTCTTTCCCGAAGCAAGTACGTGATCCAATCCACCGTAACCGATATCATAAGCCCAGCCATCACCACCCATTATCCAGACAGATTTTTTAACAAGATAATCTGCAAGACTTAATAGATGTTTTAAATCACTTGTTTTACCATTAGCACCAGTGCCGAGTATATCATTTAACTTTTTCTTTAATGCACTTACTCTTTCTCTCTGCTCATAAATTTCAGCTTCGTCTCTTTGTGCAGCATTGATTAAAGCATCAACTAAATCATTACCAACTTCTGAAGCAAATCTTTTTAAAAGATCTTTTGCCTGAAGGTTGTGATTATCAATTGCTAATCTAAAACCATAACCAAACTCAGCATTATCTTCAAATAATGAATTTGACCAGGCAGGACCGCGACCGTCTTTATTAGATGCCCAGGGTGTTGTTGGTAAGTTGCCACCGTAAATAGATGAACAGCCAGTTGCATTTGCAATGATTGTTCTATCACCAAATAACTGGCTTACTAATTTTACGTAAGGAGTTTCGCCACAGCCAGAACAAGCACCTGAGAATTCAAACAATGGTTCTAAGAATTGTGAGTCTTTAACTTTTGATACTGCAACAACTTTTCTGTCAAGATCAGGAATGTTGAAGAAGAAATCCCAGTTTGCTCTTTCCTGCTCGCGGATTGGAAGTTGCTCAGCCATATTGATGGCTTTTAGTTTCGTCTCTTTTTTATTCTTTGCCGGACAAACATCAACGCAAAGACCGCAGCCTGTGCAATCTTCTACAGCAACTTGTAATGAATAATATAATCCTTCGCCATAATCTTTTGATTTAAACTTTGTAGATTTAAATGTAGCAGGTGCGCCAGCTAAATCTTTTTCTTCATAGATCTTTGCACGAATTGTAGCATGAGGGCAAACCATAACGCATTTGTTACACTGAATACAGGTTTCCATATCCCAAACAGGGACATCTAAAGCGATGTTTCTCTTTTCCCATCTGGTTGTTGTTAGCGGAAAAGTTCCATCAACAGGCATTTTACTTACTGGAAGCAAGTCACCTTCCCCGGCAATAATTCTTGCAGTAACTTCTTTTACAAAATCAGGCGCGTTACCGGAAACCGGTGGCTGCATTTGTTTATTACTAGTAATTTTATTTGGAACAATAACTTCAAAAAGATTTGCAACTGTTTTATCAACTGCATCAAAATTCATCTGCACAATCTTATCGCCTTTAGCACCATAGGTTTTTTTGATAGAATCTTTAATCATTCCAATTGCTTTTTCTTGCGGAAAGATATTTGAAATTGCAAAGAAGCAAGTTTGCATAATTGTATTTATTCTTACACCCATTCCGGTTTCTTCACCAACTTTGTAAGCGTCGATAATCCAGAATTTCATTTTTTTGTTCAACAAATCTTTCTGAACTTTTTCCGGTAAAGAATCCCAAACATGTTCTTTATCAACCTTGGTGTTCAATAAGAAAGTTGCACCTTCACTTGCATCTTTTAACATATCCCATTGCTCCAAGAAAACCTGCTGATGGCATGCAACAAATCTTGCTTTGTTAATAAGATATGTTGATTTTATTTCTTTTGGTCCGAATCTTAAGTGAGATACAGTTGTTGAACCTGATTTTTTGGAATCGTAAACAAAATAACCTTGCGCAAAATAATCTGTTCCTTCACCAATAATTTTAATTGAGTTTTTATTTGCACCAACAGTTCCATCTGCACCTAAACCATAAAACTTACCACGAAATGTTTCATCTGATTCAACAGAAAAGTTAATATCAAAATCTAGACTTGTGTTTGTAATATCTTCATTAATTCCAACTGTAAAATGATTTTTAGGTTTCTTATTTGATAGATTATCATAAACTGATTTAACCATTGCTGGTGTAAATTCTTTTGATGACAATCCATATCTGCCGCCAACAATTTTTGGGATAAGCAAACTGAAGTTCTCCAGCCATATACTTCTCTGAAATTGCATTTACAACATCAAGATAAAGTGGTTCACCACCGGCACCCGGTTCTTTTGTTCTGTCTAATACTGCAATTGATCTTGGTTGTTTTAGGTAGGGCTTTAATAAAATGTTCTAATGAAAATGGTCTATACAATCTAACTTTTAACAATCCAACTTTTTCACCTTTGCTTATTAAGTAATTAACTGTTTCTTCAGCAGCTTCACTTCCGGAACCCATCATTATAATTATTCTTTCTGCATCAGGAGCACCAATATAATCAAACAAATTATATTGTCTTCCGGTAAGTTTTGCAAACTTATCCATATGTTTTTGCACGATACCCGGACAAGCATTATAAAATGGATTTACTGTTTCTCTTCCCTGGAAATAAACATCAGGATTCTGGGCAGTACCTCTCATTACCGGATTATCTGGAGTTAATGCTCTTTTACGATGTGCAATAATTAATTCATCATCCATCATTGCTTTCATATCATCTTTAGTTAACTCTTCAATCTTCATTACTTCGTGTGAGGTTCTAAATCCATCGAAGAAGTGAATAAAAGGAATGCGTGCTTCTAAGGTTGCAGCCTGTGCAATCAAAGCAAAATCCATTACTTCCTGAACTGAGTTTGATGATAATAAAGCAAAACCAGTTGAGCGTGTTGCCATAACATCTGAGTGATCACCAAATATTGATAGTGCTGCTGCTGCAATTGATCTTGCAGAAACATGAAATACTGTTGAGGTTAATTCACCAGCAATCTTAAACATATTAGGAATCATTAACAGCAAACCTTGCGAAGCTGTAAATGTGGTTGTTAATGCTCCGGTTTGTAACGCGCCGTGAACGCTGCCGGAAGCTCCACCTTCACTTTGTAGTTCGCTTACTGAAGGAATCATTCCCCAAATATTTTTTTTGTTAACTGCTGCCCAGGCATCGCACCATTCGCCCATATTTGACGAAGGAGTGATAGGATAAATAGCAATTACTTCGTTTGTATTATAAGCTACATACGCTGCTGCTTCATTGCCATCAATTGTTACTTTTTTTCTTTCCATTTTTTTACCGTTTAGTTATTAGTTTGAATATTCGTGGATAATTATGTGCACTTGTTTACCCAATAATAGTACCAAGCAAATATACCCAAAAACAAAGAATTTGAACCATAAACAAAGAATTATTTTAAATGTGAAGAATTAAAATGAAAACCTTTTCCCACTTTTAAGAATAATGTTTTTGAATCGTAAAATGTTATAGTTTGTTAAATAATTTAATCAATGGAGTTGTGGAGTAATAGAATGTTGGAGAGTTAGGGCTATGGGGTCAAGAGATGGTGGAGTATTGGAATTGTGAATTTACTTTGATGGAATAATAGAGGATTGGAGTGAGGAGTTTTGGAATATTGGAATTTGGGATCGAGTTAATAACTCCAGTATTCCATAATTCCAACTTCACATTGTGATTAAAAATTATAAAATATTATTTTGCATTGGATTCTAAATAGCTTACTCTATAATTTAAAATTTTTCAGGAGGTAAGATGGATACTTTGAATACAGGTTTTAATACTAACTACAAACCGATGTCAATCGGTGATTGGTTAATTACTTTTCTAATTCAGGCAATTCCTTTGGTGGGATTTGTTATGCTTTTTGTTTGGGCTTTTGGTGATGGAACTCATCCGAGTAAAAAAACATGGGCACAGGCTTCATTGATATTTGCATTAATAATGATAGTTCTCGTAATAATATTATTTGCAGCACTTTGGACAATGTTTAGTTCATTGTTTAGCGGTGCGTATAATATTCAAAGTGTATAGTATCAATTTTGATTTTTAACCCGATTCAGAAATGGATCGGGTTTTTTATTTAATAATACGACCGTTAAAACTTTATTACTTTGCATCTTTGTATCTCCAATCATAATTTTTCCGCTCAAACAAAAAAGGATGAACTATGAAAACTAAATTCACTCTTTACTTACTTCTCTCAATTCTTTTTTATCATTTACACAAACTTTTTCCCAGGTAGATAGAAAAGAAGTTGGAAATCTTGTTATGGAAAACATTCCTGAAATTCCGCAGCAGTTAAAGGATAGAATTTTCCAGTATCAAAATACACGCTCAGCATCTTTTCAGGATTGGCTTCACAATGATGCGGGAATTTTAATCTCAACAAGATTTGGTGAAACTGCACAATTCCATAAAGTTAAAATGCCTGGCGGTTCACGCGAGCAAATAACTTTCTTTACCGAACCAGTTGGCGGTGCAACTTTGTGTCCTGATAAAAACAAAAATGTTTTTCTTTTTACAAAAGATGTTGGCGGCGGTGAGTTCTATCAGATTTTTTCTTTTGATGTTGATAACGCCAGCTATAAAATGTTAACTGATGGAAAATCAAGCAACGGCGGAGTTAACTGGAATAACAAAGGAGATAAATTTTCTTTCTTCTCCACAAAACGAAACGGAACCGATTGGGATATTTATGTTGCAGATTTAAACAATCCTGAAAATGCAGAAATGGTTTTAAGTGAAGGCGGTTCCTGGGGTGCTGGTGATTGGGCTCCAGATGATAAATCAATAATTCGTTGGTAAATATGTTTCTGCAAACGAAAGTTATTTTTACACGCTTGATCTATGCATCAAAAAAACTTGAACAGATAAATCCTTCATCAGAAAAAATTGCTTACGGCGGAGCAGCTTTTTCAAAAGATGGTAAAGGAATCTTTTATTACTTCAGATGAAAACAGCTGAATTTCAAAGACTTCGTTATTATGATCTTAAAACAAAAAAGTTTACAGTTCTTACTTCAGATATTAATTGGGATGTTGAATCTTTTACTTTATCCGAACAAGGTGATAAACTTGCATTTACAGTTAATGAAGATGGAATGGCAAAGCTTTATATGCTCGATACAAAAACAATGAAATATTCTGCCGTTCCCAAATATTCCTGTTGGACAGGTTTATGGTTTATCTTTTCATCCCGATGGAAAAAAACTTGCAATGGTTTTAAACACTCCTCAATCTTCCGGCGATGTTTCTGTTATGGATCTTTCCAATAATTCACTCGAGCGCTGGACATACAGTGAAGTTGGCGGATTAAACACTTCCAAATTTTCTATACCGGAATTAATTCACTTTCCATCGTTTGATCAGGTTGATGGCAAACCAAGAATGATTCCTGCTTTTATTACAAAGCCAAAAGGCAACGGACCATTTCCTGTTGTAATTGATATTCACGGCGGACCTGAAGGACAGGCACAACCTTACTTTAATCCTATTGTACAATATTATGTTAACGAAATGGGCATTGCTGTTATTGAACCAAACGTTCGCGGCTCAAGTGGATACGGAAAATCTTATCTTCAACTTGATAACGGATTTAAACGTGAAGAATCTGTTCAGGATATTGGTAAACTTTTAGATTGGATTGCAACTCAGCCTGATCTTGATGCAAAACGTGTTGCAGTTACAGGCGGATCTTACGGCGGTTATATGGTGCTTGCATCGATGACGCATTTTAATGATAGATTAAAATGCGCAGTTGATATTGTTGGAATAAGCAACTTTGTAACTTTCTTAACAAACACTCAGGATTACAGAAGAGATTTAAGAAGAGTTGAATACGGTGATGAACGCGATCCGAAGATGAATGAATTTTTGCAAAAGATTTCTCCAACTACAAACGCACATAAAATTACAAAGCCATTATTTGTTGTACAGGGTTTAAACGATCCTCGTGTGCCTTACACAGAAGCAGAACAAATTGTTGATATTGTAAGAAAGAACAGTGGAGAAGTCTGGTACTTACTTGCAAAAGATGAAGGTCACGGATTCAGAAAAAAAACTAATCGTGATTTTTACATTTGGTCTGAAGTATTGTTTTTAGAAAAGTATTTGTTGAAGTAGCTATTTACAACAAACCCAGTTCCTTTGAGGAACTGGGTTTGTTAACTGTCTTATTCAGTCTCTAAAGTAATTTCCAATTCTTGTCCTTCATCCAAATTTATCACAACATCTTTTTGCACAACTTTATAGCCTGGTTTATAAATAACAAGTTTCAAATTATTTTTAATTATAAACTCTCCTAAAGGACTTGGATCTGCTTCACCAGTAAGATAAAACTTCTGGCCAAAAGGAATATCATCATACTTAATTTCGAATGTACCTGATTTTGTGATTGAATTTGGATAACTATTTAAAATTGCCTGATCATAAGTTCTAAATGTCTTTAGAATATTTTTTTCTAATGTGTATGTTGAATCAGATTCTTGAATATTTAGTAATAGTTTATATCCATTACTAGGAAGTGAATCCGGTATATATTGTATATTATAACTTCCTGGATATAGAGAGCGATCTAAAAGATTAAAGTAAAATGATTTATCTTTAAAACGACAAATATTCAATTTAACATTAGCTTGTTTTCTTAATTGGAATCGAATAGTTGAAGAAAGATCAAATGGGTTTGGATAATTCTGATCTAAACCAGTTTGGAATGGTGTTGCAAATGTAATATTAACTGTATTGCTATACTCATAAGTACTATCAAAAGCTATTGCTTTTAATCGATAAGTATATGAACCAGGGATAACATTTGTATCAGTATAAGAATAGTTCTTTACTTGAGTTGTTGTCCCACTCCCAGCAACAAAACCAATTGTATTAAAATCACTACTCGTATTTACCTTACTTTGAATTTCAAATCCAAGATTTTCTAACTCGGTTGCAGTACTCCAACTCAATTTTACACTATTTTCTAAAACCAAAGCTGAAAAAGAGGTAAGTTCAACACTACTTATTCCTGCTAGTTTATCTATACTAAAATGCGTTTGTGTTTTGGGAAGACTTTGCCCATAATCATAGATTATAAAAACTTTCACATCAGAAAGTAAATTACCCTGAGTGTCTTTAACTATTCCCTTTAGAATTTTCTCTTTTATCGGCTCAGTTGTGCTATCACAACTTATACTAATAATTAAAAGAGAAACAAATAAAAATGAGAGTAGCGATTTCATACCAAGCCCCTTAAATATGATTAAATCTACTTTTTTTAAAAAAATAAAACATTCTCAACTATGCCTAACAGAAATTATATCTCCATCTTTAACAATATATTCCTTTCCTTCAAGTCGCCACTTGCCAAGCTCTTTTGCTTTTGCAAATGATCCCGTTTCAATAAAATCATCATAATGCACAACTTCTGCACGAATGAACTTTTTGAAAAAATCCGTGTGAATTTCTCCGGCAGCTTCCTGCGCTGTCATTCCTTTTTTAATTGTCCATGCACGGCACTCATCTTCACCGGCAGTTAGGAATGATTGAAGTCCAAGTAAATCATAAGCTTCTCTAATCAACTTATCCAAAGCCGATTCAGTAATTCCGTAATCACTCATAAATACTTTTGCATCCTCTTCAGGAAGGTCAGCCATTTCTTTTTCTATCTGTCCAAAGAATGATAACGCTTTTGTGTTATGCCCGAGTTTATGCTTAACAAGTTCTTCAATATACTTTTCGGTATCATTTATTTGTGATTCACCAAAGTTTAAAGCGATAAGCATCGGCTTTAACTGAAAGTAAGTTGATAAGTTTTTAAAATATGCAATTCGTCTTTTGTAAGATTTGCATCTCGTAATGGTTTTTCAGTTTGCAGAATTTCATAACACTTTTCAAGTACAGGTAACTCACGTTTAAGATTATCATCCTGAGTTTTTAAGATTTGCTTTTTAATCGTTTCCAGTCTTTTTTCAAGAATTGCCAGATCAGATAAAATAAATTCTGTTTCAAATGAATTTATATCGCGCATCATATTTATTGAGCCATCCGGATGCGGAACAGTTTCATTCTCAAATAATCTTACAACCTGAACAAGTGCATCATTTGTTTTTACTTTGCCAAGAAAGTTTCCTGTAAACTGTGTTGAGCCTGAATCACCTTTTTGCAACCCAACAACATCAACCACTTCAATTGTGGCATTAACTTTTTTCTTTGGAACGAACATTTCAGTTAGTTTATCCAACCGTGCATCCGGTACTTTTATCATTGCCTGATGTGCTTCTGATTTTGAAAGTTCGTTTGGATCAAGTAAAGTTTTTGTTATTGTTTGAAAGAGAGTTGATTTTCCTGTAAATGGCAGTCCAACAATTCCTATTTGCATTTATTCCTCTGGTTAAAAATTCTTAATGATTATGTGCAAATATACGAAGTTTAGCTTGTATTAAGATTTAGTTGTTGTAAAAAATGAAAGTCATTCCCGTGGAAACGCATAGGCGTCAACTTAACAGGTGTATATATAGCGTTCTCAGAATTTTAATTGTTTGAAATAGATCAGAATAAACCGTTGAAACGGTTAAAAAAAATATTTTCTGAATATTTCCAAATCCCACGATTGAAATCGTGGGTTACTAAATGCATCAACTTCAAAAATAACCCACGGTTTCAACCGTGGGGGAATGAACAAACAACGTGTTTACAACCGTTTCAACGGTTTTTATGTACTAAGTTGAAGTAGTTGGCTTTAGAATAATTCAATATAAATTAAGTTGACGTGTATGTGTGTAAACGGGAATCTAAATCCTTGTTTATAAATAGATTCCCGCCTACGCGGGAATGACACACTCTTTCAATTAAATTTTTATTACTCTCTTGACATTAGAATCATCAAATTCTATCTTGAACCCGAAATTCAAATAAAAAAAATTGAACAAAAAAATTACATATAACTTCTCATCTACTTCAGCTACCCAAACCTGGCGTTGGCGCCGTTAATCTTTTACATATTCTAAAAATCCGTATAAATCTTTTTAAATTCTTAGTTAATCACTAATCATTTATTCATTAATTTATTTAAAGGAGTGCTCTAATGAGTTCATCAAAAAAAATTCTGCTGAACGAATCAGAAATACCACAAAACTATTATAACATTCAGGCAGATATGCCAAATCCAATGCTGCCGCCGCTTCATCCGGGAACAAAACAGCCAATTGGTCCACAAGATCTTGCTGCATTATTTCCAATGGAATTAATTAAGCAGGAAGTTTCTCAGGAAAGATATATTGAAATTCCTGATGAAGTAAGAAAAATTTATAAATTATATCGTCCAACTCCGCTTTACCGGGCATCTGAATTAGAAAAACTTCTGGATACCCCTGCAAAAATTTATTACAAGTATGAAGGAGTAAGTCCTGCAGGATCACACAAACCAAACACAGCAATTGCACAAGCATTTTACAATAAAATGGAAGGTGCAAAAGGATTAGTAACTGAAACCGGTGCAGGACAATGGGGAAGTGCTTTAAGTTTTGCCTGCCAAAAATTTGGTTTGAGCTGTGAAGTTTATATGGTAAAGATAAGCTATGATCAAAAACCTTATAGAAAAGTTATGATGAATACCTGGGGTGCAACTGTTATTGCTTCACCAAGTAGAAATACAAATTCTGGTAGATCAATTTTAGAACAAGATCCCAATTCTCCCGGCAGTTTGGGTATTGCAATTTCCGAAGCAGTAGAACGAGCAGCTACAACTGAAGGAATTAATTATGCTCTTGGAAGTGTGTTAAATCATGTTCTTCTTCATCAAACTGTAATCGGTCAGGAAGCAATAAAACAATTAGAGATGGCAGGAGATTTTCCTGATATTGTTGTTGCACCATTTGGTGGCGGTTCTAATTTTGCAGGAATCGCATTTCCGTTTTTACGATACAATTTTCAGGAAGGGAAAAATGTTCGTTGTATTGCTGTTGAACCTGCTTCCTGTCCAAAACTTACTAAAGGGAGAATTTAGATATGATTTTGGTGATACTGTTGGATTAACTCCACTTATTCCAATGTACACACTTGGTCATACATTCGTTCCACCATCTATTCATGCTGGTGGATTGCGTTATCATGGTGCCGGTGCAATTATAAGTCAATTATTAAAAGATAAATTAATTGAAGCATCTGCAATTCAGCAACTTGAATGTTTTGAAGCAGGAGTAAAGTTTGCACAAACCGAAGGAATAATTGCAGCACCTGAATCAACTCATGCAATTGCTCAGGTAATTCGTGAAGCAGAAAAAGCAAAAATTGAAGGCAAACAAAAAACTATTTTGTTTAATCTTAGCGGACACGGATATTTTGATATGCTTGCTTATCAGGATTACTTTAATGGTAAACTTCAAAATCACGAATTAACTGATGATCAGCTATACTCAGCATTAAGAGAACTTGATACACCAGTTGCAGTTTAGTATTAAATTCAAAGATGACATCTTTTAAAAAGATGTCATCTTTAATTAAAACTGGATTTATTGTTTAACCTATTTTCATTCAAAATATTTTATATATTTGACTACAATAAAATTGAAAATCAATCAGAGGTAAAAAATGAAACTATTAAAAATATTTGTTCCGATAATTCTGCTATCAATAACGGTTTATTATTGCAGTACAGTTCCAATTACCGGAAGATCACAACTAAGCCTTATTCCCGCAAGTGAAATGAACTCAATGAGTTTTGCTCAATACGGTGAATTTTTAAAGACAGAATAAACTTGAGCTCTAACAAATCTGATGTTGATATGGTAAAACGTGTTGGTGTAAATATTCAAAAGGCAGTTGAAACTTATTTTGCTCAGAATAATTTGTCCAAAGAACTTGACGGTTATGCATGGGAATTTAATGTTGTTGAAAGTCCGGAAGTAAACGCCTGGTGCATGCCCGGTGGTAAAGTTGTTGTTTACACAGGAATTCTTCCTATCACAAAAGATGAAACAGGATTAGCAGTTGTAATGGGACATGAAATAGCCCACGCAGTTGCTCAACATGGTGGTGAAAGAATGAGTCAGGGTTTATTACAGCAGCTTGGTGGTGTAGCTCTTTCGGTTGCTTTACAAAATGAGCCTGAAACAACGCAAAATATTTTTATGACTGCATACGGAGTTGGAACAACTGTTGGAGTTATGCTTCCATTTAGCAGAACACATGAAAGTGAAGCTGATCGTTTAGGATTAATTTTTATGGCAATGGCTGGATATGATCCAAATGCAGCTGTTGATTTCTGGACAAGAATGTCTGAAATGGGTGGACAAAAACCGCCGGAATTTTTAAGTACACATCCTTCAGATGAAACAAGAATTGCTGATATTAAAAAAGAATTACCTGAAGCTTTACAGTATTATAAAAAATAATTTATAGATATATCAGTTTAAAAATATGCCAAACATAACATCAATTGTTGAAATCATTCAACTTATGCTCGCACCGGGAATTATGATTTCTGCGTGCGGGCTTTTATTGCTTGGAATGAATAACAAATACTCACTTGTTGTAAACCGTATTCGTTTACTAAATGAAGAAAGAAGAAAGGCTATTCGTAAAACAACTGAGGATAAAAATTTTAATTATCAGGAAACTCAGCGGCTTGAAAGTATATCGATGCAAATCTCCAGCCTTGTTTACAGAGTTAAGCTTGTAAGAAATGCTGTTTTATGTTACACAATTGCCGTTGCTTTATTTGTGCTTACTTCGCTTTCGATAGGATTTGGTTTTTTGCTTGAGATAACAAAACTCAATTCATTTGTATTACAATTCTTTTTTTGCTTGGAATGGTTTCAGTTTTGTGTGGAGTAATCTTTGCAGCTTATGAAACATATAAAGGTTATGAGATAGTAAGTTTTGAAGTGAAGATTGATGAATAATTTCTCTGTTACTCTGTGCCTCTGCTGGTTAATATTTCTTACCACAGAGACACGGAGACGACATGAGTATTAATTACATAACCAAAGCCATTATTGCTTTCTGAACGTGTAACCTGTTTTCAGCTTCATCAAATATTACTGAGTTTGGTGAATCTGCAACTTCGTTTACAACTTCATCACCGCGATGTGCAGGCAAGCAGTGCATAAACAAATAATCATCTTTTGCATTTTTTACTAGCTTAGGATTTACCTGGTACTTCATAAATTTCTTTCTGCGTTCAGCAGCTTCAGCTTCCTGTCCCATACTTGCCCAAACATCTGTGTAAACAATATCAGCATTTTTAACAGCCGCAACTAGGATCATCAAGTATCTCAACTTTGCTGCCCATATATTTTGCAAACTTCTTAGCGTTCTCAACAATTTCTTTATCAGGTTTGTATCCGGAAGGTGAAGCAATTGCAATGTTCATTCCCACTTTTGAACAGCCGTTTAATAAGCTATGTGCCATATTATTTCCGTCACCAATGTAAGCAAGTTTTAATCCTTGTAGTTTTCTTTTCTTCTCAAGTACAGTAAACAAATCAGTTAAAACCTGGCAAGGATGAAGAAGATCTGTTAATCCATTTATAATAGGAATGTTAGCATACTTTGCAAGATCAGTAACATCGCTGTGTGCAAATGTACGAATCATTATTCCATCTAAATATCTTGCATAAAACTTTTGCTGTATCCGAAATACTTTCACTTGTTCCAAGCTGTAAATCATTTGGTCCAAAGTATAATCCAATTCCGCCAAGCTGATAAATACCAACTTCAAAAGAAACTCTTGTTCTTGTTGATCTTTTTGTAAAAATCATTCCGAGGGTTTTACCTTCAAGTAAACGATGTGGTTCGCCTGTGTATCTTTTTTCTTTAAGAGATTTGCTTACATCAAAAATCTCATAAATTTCTTCAAGTGTAAGATCAGCAATAGAAATTAAATCTTTGCCTTTCATATTAACTGCCATAAATACTCCTAATTTTATTTTATAGATATAAATTCTTTTATAAGTTCAAGATCAAGTTCAAGTTCAAGAAGAATAACTAACTACAAACAATAAACTACCTACTGCTAACTATCCTCGTTCCGCCTTCGTGGTTGCCAAGCATAGTGGAATCTGTGATTACAGTTTCTTTCCCACCATTTTTTACAAAATTTATAGCTGCAAGAATTTTTGGGCCCATACTTCCTGCCGCAAATTCTCCATCATCAAAATATTTTTGTGCTTCATCTGCAGTAATAACATTTAAAGCTGTTTGATCCGGTTTATTAAATCTGATATACACTTTCGGAACATCGGTAAGAATAAAAAATGCTTCAGCTCCAATTTCTTCTGCAAGTAAAGCAGAGGCGTGATCTTTATCAATAACAGCCTCAACTCCATATAATTTATTATCTTTACCTCGATAAACAGGTACTACCGCCGCCGCCGGCCGCAATAACAATATTACCTTTATTGACAAGATCTTTAATTACTTTTTTGTTTAGAATATCTTGCGGTTGTGGTGATGGAACAACTCTTCTCCAACCGCGTTTTCTAGGATCTTCTTTAAAAACAAAATTATTTACACGTGCAAGAAGATCAGCTTCTTCTTTTAGATAAAATGCGCCAACAGGTTTTGTGGGATTTTGAAAAGCAGGATCGTCTTTATCAACCAAGACCTGAGTAACAAGAGTTACAACATTCTTTCTGATCTTATAATCTTTTAAAATATTTATTATTTGTCGCTCAATCATATAACCAATTCCACCCTGTGAATCGGCTACACAAATATCTAAAGGCATTTTGGGAATTTTATAGTTGTTATATCCGGCTTCATTTCTAAGCATGATATTACCAACCTGCGGTCCATTACCATGAGTAATTACAATATTGTAATCTTCCTTAAGCAGATTTAAAAGATTAATACAAGTATCGTAAGTGTTTTTTTCTTGTTGCTGGATAGTGCCGATTTCATTTCCCCGTAAAAGCGCGTTTCCTCCAAGTGCAACTACT
Source organism: uncultured Ignavibacteriaceae bacterium (assembly GCA_963714775.1). Taxonomy (GTDB): domain Bacteria; phylum Bacteroidota; class Ignavibacteria; order Ignavibacteriales; family Ignavibacteriaceae; genus IGN3. The sequence continues at coordinate 182,541 of CAVQQN010000042.1, read as the reverse complement.
GCAGTTTTTTTCATTAAAAATCTTTTTGAAATAGCCGTGTTTGTAAAGAAATATAAAAATATATATGTTAACTTAAGTAAGCTAAATTTCAAATAAAAAATAATTCGATTTTTTTACATCTAAGTAATAAAAAATGAGTTCCAGGGAAGAAGAATTATTAGATGAGTTTTTAAAGCCTGATAACATGTTAAGGCTTTATGCCACTGGTGCATTTCCTATGTCTGATGAAAAAACAGACTCGATTGAGTGGTATTTACCTGAAATTAGATGCATTATTCCACTTAACAATTTTAACATTCCACGATCTGCAAAAAGAGAGACTGATAAACAAAATTTTGAAATTAGATTTGATACTGAAATTGTTTCCGTAATCAGAGGATGCGCTGATAGAGAACACACCTGGATATCTGAAAGACTTATTGAGGCATACAAAAGATTAATTAAACGTGGACATCTTCATTCTGTTGAAACGTGGAAGGATGGAGTTCTTGTTGGTGGATTATACGGAGTAACTTTTCGCGGAGCATTTTTTGGTGAGTCAATGTTTTCAAAAGTTCCTCAAGCTTCTAAGGCTGCATTAATTAGCTTGTTAGATCATCTTCATCAAAATGATTTTGCTTTGCTCGATGTTCAGTATATGACTGAACATTTAAGAATGTTTGGTGCAATTGAAATCAGTTTGGAAGAATACAAAGCAAATCTCTTAGATGCCTATCAGCGCATTTGCACATTTTAATTGTCTGAATTATCCGTTGCTTACCAAATTACGCACTTTACTAACTAAATCTTTTTTACCAAATGGCTTGGATAAATAATCATCGAATCCCGAAGATAAAAACTCTTTCCTTATCTCCGTGCATTGCGTGTGCTGTAACCGCAACAACAGGAATATTTTTATAAGCTGGGATGGTTCTTAATTCTTTTAACAATTCGATACCGCTTACACCTTTGCCAAGACTAATATCCATTAGTACAAGTGAGTAAATATTATTACTAACAAGATCAGTAGCATCATTGCTGTTAGATGCTGATTCGATTTCAATTTCACCTCTTAAAAACAACTCAACAATTTTTCTGGTAGCCAATATCATCATCAACAACCAATACTTTTTTGCTTTTTCCTACACGAAATGGAAGATCATTTTCAAGTGGAACGTGATTGTTTGATTGTGTTAAGCTATTAGAATCTTCAGCTGGAAAAATAACTGTAAATGTTGAACCTTTACCAACTTCACTTTCTAATGAAATAGTGCCGCCCATTTTTTCTGCAAACTTTTTTAGCGATAGTTAAACCAAGCCCGGCTCCTTCAAAATGCCTGTCGTACCCTTCACTTACCTGTCTGAACTCATCAAAGATTGTTTCTTGATCTTCTTTTGCAATTCCAATACCGGTATCGATTACTCTAATAATTGCATAATTTTTACCATCTATGTTAAATACACCTAAGTCAACTGTTATTCCACCTTTGTTAGTATACTTGATTGCATTGTTAACAAGATTTGTGATGATCGAATGTAATAATCTTTTATCAAGTTTGGATAAAATCTATTTCTTTTTCTACAACAGATTTTAAGTAAAGATTTTTTTTCTGCGCAACAGGACCAAGCATATTAACAATATAATTAATCTCTTCTGAGATATTTATTTCACTGAAATATATCTGAATTTTGTCGGATTCCACTTTTGAAAGATCTAAAATAAGATTTAATGTTTCCAACAATCTTTTTCCACTCTGCATAATTGTGGAAATCATATCATTCCATTCGTGTTTCTCAATTTCAGATTTTAATATTTCAGCATAACCAAGTATTGCAATCAAAGGGGTACGTAATTCGTGACTCATATTAGCAAGAAAGTTGGATTTCAACTTACTCAATTCCTCAGCGGTTTCTTTTGCTTCAATTAATTCATTTTTTGAAAGTTCACGCTCTATAATTCCGCCTAAATTTGCTGCAGTTGTTTGCAGTATATAAATTTCACTTTCACTCCAAACTCGTTCTGATTTACAACAATCAAATCCAATAAATCCCCAAAACTCATTTTTGGCCATTATTGGAACAAGCAAAATAGATTGGATATTTTGAGACTTCAGTAAATCCCTTAAATGTAGGATTTAATCTTTATTAGGCTATTAATAATTCCACCACTTTTTAAAACTGAATACCAAGTTTTCAAACATTGGGAAGTAATGTAAGTTTTGAAAATTAGGATTATCTATCTCTTTACTGACAGTACCGTTTGTCCATTCATACTTCTGGTTCATCACAGGTTCACCAGTAAGACTATCAACAGCATTTTCAAAAATATAAACACGGTCAACATTCGAGGATTGACCAAGAGATTTTAATGTATTGGATATTGCAAGATTAAAATTCCTTTCTGTTAAAAGAATATTTGCAGCATCTGCAACACCTTTAAATAAATTCATCTGACTAATTAAAATATGTTCTAGTTCTTTTTGAAGAGATACGTCTTTGATGGTTCCTATAGTGGCTTTTTTCCCCTTATATGTAATAGAGCGGGCACTCATATTAACAAATACCTTCCCACCATTTTTATGCAGCATTCTCCATTCGTAAGATGATGGAACTGGTTTACCTTCCTGACGCAGTTTATAATTATTTAACACCAAATCTATATCTTCTGGGGCTACAAATTTTGTAAACGCACAGCCCTCTATTTCATTTATATTATAATCAATCATCTTACAAAATGCTTGATTAACAAATGAAAAATTTCCATTCTCCACTAAGAATACGCCATCCTGAATACTGTCAATAAGAGTTCTATATTTTTCTTCTGATTGAGTAAGTTCAATTTCTGCTTTTTTTCTAGCAGTTATGTCCCGGCATGAAAAAATAAGTCCGTATGGTGATCCTTCAACCGTTCTTAATATTTCTCGTTGAATTTCAAAAAGGAATTTCTCACCAGTATTATTAATAAAAATATATTCCCGGGGCCCGATATCTTTATTAACTGTATTTCTATAATCAGAAAGGAATCTTTCCCTCTCTTCTTCTGATATAAAGCAAGTAAAGTTTTGATTTTTGATATCTTCAAGACTTGAATATCCGGTAAAAGTAGTTCCAATTTCATTCAAGAAAAGAATCTTACCGTTAACATCAGTTATCGCAATAATATCAGGCAAAGTTGCAATTAATTTTCTGTACAGTTCCTCACTTTCTTTTAGCGCTGATTCTGCATGAATGCGAGTTGAAATATCAGTAACAAAACCGTCTATTGTTTCAACCTTTCCTTTTCTTGATGCCTGGACATTACCTTTTTCCCATACCCATTTTTCTCCTGTGTTTTTTGTTCTAATACGATAAATAATTTGGTAAGGTATTTTTTTGTTAATAGCTTCTCTAACTGTAACAAATACATTTTCCTTATCTTCAGGATGAATAAGCTCAGCATAAGAAACTTTATTATTCAGAATTAAATCTTCAGGCAGATAACCGGTTAACTCTAAGCATCCCTGACTAACAAACTCCATTGTCCAATCGTGATCGTATCTACATCGATATGCCATTCCTGGTAAGCTTGACATAAGGTTTGATAAATGTTTTTCACTTTGGTAAAGCTTTGCTTCAGTTTTTTTTCGTTCACTAATATTTCTTAAAATTGCCTGTACACCTATAAGCTCTTCTTTATCCTGTATAGGAACAGCACGCAATTCGTATGTAATTATGCTTCCATCTTTTTTGATTCCATCAATTTCAAATATTGGAATATTTTTACCAAGCATTAATTTTGACAGATAGAATGCAGCTGAAACTGCAGATTTTGTAGTAAGCAAACCTGAGTTATAAATATTTTTACCGATTATATCACTTCGCTTGTATCCTGTTTCAGTTTCAAAAATATTATTTATATCCAGCACTTTCCCTTGCAGATCAATAATTGAAATAAGATCCGCTGCCTTATCAAACAAAAGCCTGTAACGCTCTTCTCTGATTTTTAACAAGTTATGAGTTCGTGTTCTTTCAATTGCCAACGCTATCTGATCAGACACATACATAAGAACTTCTAAATCACGCGTACTTAATCTGATATTTTCCGAGTATGACTGAACAACAATCACTCCGATTGAATTATCAGCAATCTTTAATGGAACACCAATCCAATCAAGCGAATCTGTTCCGTAAAGATCAACTTCGCCTGCATCTACAAGTGATTTAAATATTTCCTGATTAACATGTAAAGGTTTTCCTGATCTTAAAACATATTCTGTTAACCCTTTGCCTGGGGGAGCAGTTTCATAAGGCTCATCAAACTCATCTACAAAGTAAGGAAAGCTTAAAAGATTTTTTTGCTTATCGTATAAAGAAATAAAAAGATTTTCAACGGGAAGAACACCGGCAAGAGATTTATGTATTGATACATAAAGATCATCAAGATTTTCATTATTAATTACAGCGTGAGATATTTGATAGAGCGCCTTTTCTAGTTTCTCAGATTTCTTATTTTCACTTATATCTTCTTTTATAGCAAGGTAATTTGTTATTTTTCCTTCATTGTTCTTTACAGGGGAAATCGAAACTGATTCCCAGAACAATTCACCCCTTTTTTTCTTATTTAATAATTCACCTTGCCATTCTTTACCGTTTGAGATTGTTTTCCAAAGATCATCATAAATTTTATTATCATTCTTATTAGACTTAAGTATACGTGTATTTTTTCCTTTTGCTTCTTCTGCAGAAAAACCCGTTACATCAGTAAACTTTGGATTTACATATTCAATATTTCCTTCAGTATCTGTTATAACTACTATTGATTTACTCTGTTCAACTGCTGCCGAAATTTTGCTTAAATTTTCTTCAATGAGTTTATGCTCGGAGATATCATGTCCAACAGCCTGGTAATCAAATTTATCAGAATTACTTTCTGTAATTAGATTAATAGTCCACTCAATCCAATGAATAGAGTCATCGTTAAGTTTTAATGATAATTGTTTTTTATACTGATTTAAAAGCGGTTTATCTGAATCAGTTATTTCAAATTCGGATGGATGAATAAAAAATTTGCTATCTAATAAAGTATCTTGCGAAATTTGAAAAAATTTAGCGTAAGCTTTGTTTATAAAAAAAATAGTTCCATCTGTTCTAAATCTGCATATCAAAACTGGAAGATCATCTGCATTAATTGAATGATCCGCAATATTCGTAGCCTCACGGTCCTTAAAGTAAAAATCATTCCCAAAAGGTTTGTCGTTTTTCAAAAGTTTCTTGATAGATTGTTAAAAAAATATCATTTTTATAAATGGTTTGTTGTTTTAACAATATTCGTTCCACCACCGAATCTTAAGAATTAACAAATAAACCTTAATTTTCTGCAATTATCTAGCCTTTAAATAAGTATCCCAGTATATTAAAGTGTAAAATTAACCGAAATTCGCTGAATGTTAAAGGTTTTTATCAATTAAATTATTCCGGCTTAATGTAAAAATAAGCCGGAAATTAAATTATGTCTTTATTAAGATAAGCTTTTTTTGAGGCTTTGAAATAAATTTACAGCCGGTTTTTGTTAAGTAAACTTCTTCTTCTAATGTAGAAACGCCATAACCTTCAACTGGTAATCTTGGTTCGATAGTAAAAACTTGTCTTTCTTCTAACTTAAGAAAAGGAGCGTTTCCATATTTATCCCACCTTGGAAAAAGTCCTGCTCCGCCATCGTGTACTTCTTTTCCCACCTGATGACCCAAACCGTGCGGGTATTCCGGATAACCATTTTTAACAATATAATTTCTGGCAATATCATCCATTTCAACTCCAGTTACACCGGGTCTAAGAGCATCAGCAACCATCTGAATAGAATCACGGATAACATCAAACCCTTTTTGTACTGTCTCCGGAACTTTTGTTTCCCCATCTTTTAAAACGTACCAGGTTCTTTGCAAATCAGAGCAATATCCTTTGTAGTTTATTCCAAAATCCATATTGATTAGATGTCCCTTTTCAATCTTCCTATCGGAGGGACCTGAGTGAGGACCGGATGGATTTGGACCTGTAAAAACAGCGGGACAAGTTTCTTCATCCCAGGCTAAATCAAATCCTTTTTTACTGGTAACTTTTAAAACATACTCAGCAATATCTTTTTCGCTTAAACCCGGTTTAATGTAAGCAGTAACCTTATTAAAAATCTTTAGCGTTTCATTAACTGCCTCCTGCATTATTGCCAATTCTTTATCAGATTTTCTTCCACGCAACGCTGAGATGATCTTTTCTGCACTAACAATTTTATTTTCGTAACCAGTGCCTTTAAGATATTCCATAAGTAAAGTGTACATTCCATGTGTCATTCCATCAGCAAGCACAGAATTTACAGAATAATTAATTGCAATTGTTTGTGGATTTTTTTTCTTAACATATTCTAAAAATGGATCTCTGAAGGATTTCATATACCCAACAATGTTTTTATATATGCCAGATTTAACAAAGTTTTCCAACTCCATATCTCCAACAATTGCAGTTGTGTCTCCATCTTTGTTTATGATAAATGCTGATTGCCAGGTTGAGTGATCACCAACCGTAATATCCATAATTGGATCTTTGGTAACCTTTGTCTCACGCACAAATGTTATCCACATATCAATATTATTCTCTTTTAATATATCAACGGACTGTGCGACTTTTTCCTTAATTATTTCTAAGGACATAATAACCTCACTTATAAATTTAGATAAAACGTTATTTCAAAGTTATTGATTGTAAATTCCTAAAACCATAAAAACATTATAAAATCATAAGATTTCTGCATTTATTTGCCTTAATAATTTAGGGAATTACTTTTTTTCTTTCTAATTTTGATGTACAAAAAATATTGATTTTATCACTAAATGCTAAACGCAACAGTAAAATTTTTCGTGGAAAAAGTGTTTCATACTTCGAGAATTCTTCATACAATAAATCACTTAATAAATAATTATCTTACACAAAGTTAATTCATCACTGATGAATAACAAATAAAATAGAGGTCTTTTATGTCTGACTACACAAATAAAATAATAGCTGATGTTAAAGCTAAAAATCCATCTGAACCTGAATTCCATCAAGCAGTTGAAGAAGTAATGGGATCACTGGAATTAGTATTACAGCGCCATCCTGAGTATCGCTCAATGAAAATTTTAGAAAGGATGGTTGAACCCGAAAGAGTCATCACGTTCCGTGTTCCCTGGCTCGATGATCAAGGTGAAATTCATATAAACCGTGGTTACAGAATTGAAATGAATTCCGCGATTGGTCCTTATAAAGGCGGATTAAGATTTCACCCATCAGTTACAATGGGTATCCTAAAATTTTTAGCATTTGAACAAGTATTTAAAAACGCTTTAACCACATTGCCTATGGGCGGCGGTAAAGGCGGAAGTGATTTTGATCCTAAAGGAAAATCTGATAACGAAGTAATGCGTTTCTGCCAAAGTTTTATGACTGAACTGGCAAGACATATTGGACCTGATACAGATGTTCCGGCTGGTGATATAGGGGTTGGTGCAAGAGAAATCGGGTTTTTATTCGGACAGTATAAAAGATTAAGAAATGAATTTACAGGCGTTCTAACAGGTAAAGGAATTAATTGGGGAGGGTCACTTATTCGACCAGAAGCAACAGGATTTGGTGTTGTTTATTTTGCAGAAGAAATGTTAAAAACAAGAAATACTACTTTCGACGGAAAGACTGTTGCAATATCAGGCTTTGGAAACGTTGCCTGGGGCGCTGCCTTAAAAGTTACAGAACTTGGCGGAAAAGTTGTTACACTTTCAGGGCCTGATGGATATATTTATGATCCTGATGGAGTTAAAGGTGAAAAAATTGACTATATGTTAAAACTTCGCTCAAGCAATAAAGATGCTGTTGAAGATTATGCAAAAGAATTCAAAGTAAAATTTGTGCCCGGAAAGAGACCATGGGAAGTTAAATGCGATGTTGCTCTTCCTTGCGCAACACAAAATGAATTAGATGAAACTAATGCAAAAGAATTAGTAAAGAACGGATGTATTTGTGTTTGCGAAGGAGCAAATATGCCTACAACAATAGAAGGGTTTAAAGTTTTTACAGAGGCTAAAATTCTGTACGCTCCGGGTAAAGCTTCTAACGCTGGCGGTGTTGCAACTTCAGGATTAGAAATGTCACAAAACAGTATGCGTTTACCATGGAACCGTGAAGAAGTAGATAAGAGATTGCACGAAATTATGGTTAGAATTCACGAAACTTGCATTACTACTGCTGAAAAATATGGAACGCCGGGTAACTATGTAAACGGTGCAAACATTGCAGCTTTCTTAAAAGTTGCAGATGCCATGCTTGATCAAGGCTTAGTATAAGTAATGTCCAATTTTGAATGTTGAATGTTCAATGAATGTTCTTATGATTCGATCAATTGAACATTGAGCATTTATCACTTAAAATTTGTAAGGCGGTCTTCGGATCGCCTTTTTTATTGTAATAAAATTGTTTGTGAATAACATAGATTGCTTCTTCCACTTAAATCGGAATCGCAATGATGTTTAATCCTTCCCCAATTTCTTTATATTTGTATTAATAATTTTTAATCAATTCTTTATTACTATGTTAAGAATTTATAACACACTTACAAAAAAAGTAGAAGAATTTATTCCAATTGATCCTAACGAAGTTAAGATATACATGTGCGGACCAACGGTGTATGATTACTTTCATATCGGTAATGCGCGTTCTTTCATTATGGCTGATATTGTTCGAAGATATCTTGAGTATAAAGGATATAAAGTAAAATTCGTTATGAATCTTACTGATGTTGATGATAAGATTATTAAAAAGGCAAATGAAGAAAACCGAAAACCGAGCGAAGTTACTAATGATTACATCAATGCTTTTTTTGATGATATAACAAAACTGAAAATCAAGAAAGCGAATGTTTACCCTAAAGCAACTGAACATATGGGTGAGATTATTGATTTGATTAAAAAGCTTGAGAATAAAAAGTTTGCTTACAACATTAATGGAAACGTTTTTTATGATGTAAAACATTTTGCCGGATATGGAAAACTAAGCGGAAAAAATATTGAAGATTTAGAATCCGGTGCGCGAATAGAAATTAACGAAGAGAAATCTAATCCTTTAGATTTTGCATTGTGGAAAAAAGCAAAGTCCGGCGAGCCTTATTGGGAAAGTCCGTGGGGAAAGGGCAGACCCGGCTGGCATATTGAGTGCTCTGCAATGAGCTGCAAACATCTTGGAGAAACATTTGATATTCACGCCGGCGGAAATGATTTAATTTTTCCACATCACGAAAATGAAATTGCGCAAAGTGAAGCCGCAACAGGAAAACCTTTTGTTAAGTACTGGCTTCATTTCGGTTTTCTTAACATCAACGAAGAAAAAATGTCTAAATCTCTCGGTAATTTTTTTACAGCAAGAGATGTGTTAAAAAGATATTCTGCTGAAGCGATTAGAATGTTTTTTGCTCAAGCTTATTACCGTGGACCATTAAACTTTACTGATGATCTTTTAACCGGAGCAGAAAAAGGTCTTGAGAAGATTACAAATCTAGTTGATAAAGTAAATGATGAGATAAAGAAAAATAATTCCGGAGTTAAACCTGAATTTGATTTCCAGTCATTCTATAAAAGATTTGAAGAAGCGATGGATGAAGATTTAAATACATCGCAAGCAGTTGCTGTAATTTTTGATTTTGTGAAAGAAGTTAACCGTATAATTGCTTCCTCAGAAAACGTTGATGTTAATTTTTATAATGATGTAAAAACTTTTCTAACAAAAACGGCAGAGAATGTTCTTGGCATTGTGGATTTTAATAAAACCAACGCTGGCGATGATAAACTTGTAAATGATTTAATTGAATTGCTGATAACACTTAGAACCGAAGCAAAGCAGAATAAAAACTACCAGCTTTCGGATACGATTCGCGATAGACTTAAAGAGCTTGGTGTTGTTTTGCAGGATGGAAAAGATGGTACGAGTTATAAGATTGGTAAGTGATTTTTAAGGCTGTCACGGTCGCACCGTGACACTAACTGCTTAAACAATTTGAATTATGGGAAGAAGAGGAAGAAATAATTTAACTAATGAACATTTTTTCTTTGTAACAACAACGGTTGTTAAATTCACTCCGATTTTCAGTGATACCAGATTCTGTGATATACTAATCTCCAACATTAAACATTATCAAAAGAAATATAAATTTGTAGTGCTTGGTTATGTAATTATGCCTTCACATTTTCACTGGATAGTGCAAGTCAATCCTGAATATGGAACTATATCTGAGATAATGAGAGACATTAAAAAATTTACTGCCTGGCAGATTTTTGATTTGGCAAAAAAAGAAGACGAATATAAAATGGAAATTAATATCTTTAGTCAAGCCGCAGCTGAAATTAAAGACCAGGCAAGAAAACTCTGGACGAAAAGATTTAATGATGAAGTAATTCGTAATCAGGAAATGTTTTGGACTAAGTTGAATTATATTCATAATAACCCGGTAAAAGCTGGATTGGTTCTTAAGGTTGAGGAATTTAAATATTCAAGTGCAAGGGATTATATTTATAGCGATCATTCCATTTTAGAGGTTAATACTGAGATGAGTGGGGTTGATTTATATAAGAGCAAATTGTTCTGTCACGGTGCGACCGTGACAGCCTAATAAAGTGAGAAAAAAACACTTCTTTTCATTTTAGATAAAAGAATTAATCCTAAGTTAAATAAACCTCACTAAAAATATTTCCAATTCCAAGGATAAGATTAGGATCTAAAGATTTTTTTAGTGCTGCCATTTTGCGGATGTTAGCTTCACCGTACATCATTAAAAGATAATCACGTTTTGCTTTTCCAATTCCGTGTTCTGCGGAAATTGTTCCACCAAGTTTTACGGCTTCTTCACAAATCTGTTTGTATAGTTTTTTGCCTTCGTTAAACTCAGTATCATTCTTTGGCAAAAAGTTTAAGTGAATGTGTGAATTTCCAAAATGACCATAAGCTACAAAATCTATTTTGCTTTGCTTTGCCCAGTTTTGCAGAGTAAAATAAAACTCACGGAAAACTTTATCTGGAACAGCAACATCAGTTCCGAGCTTTCTATAATTATTTCTTGAAACATACTCGTTAACCTTCCAGGAAATTGCGTGACGAAAATCTTTTATCTTTTCTTTATCCGCATCACTAAAAGCAAACCATGCAGTTTCTTCATTTACTTTATGTGTTTGCATAAAGCTATTCCACGCTTCAAGAATCGTATCAAAAGAATCGGCAGTTGATTCCTGCTCAAACCAAATTGCCGCTTGCGCTGTTTCAGGAATGGCAGAAAAATCTTTTGCTAAAAACTTTAATGCTCGTTCATCAAAAAACTCAAGTGCAAGAGCATTAATGTTATCGTTAACATTGTTCTTTTTGTTTTGGTAAGAAATTTCTCTTGCTTCTTCAAGAAAATTAAGTGCAGTAATTTCATTTTCAAAAAACAGAACGCAGGAAATAGTATCTTCAGGTTGAGGAAGAAGTTTAAGTTTAATCTTTGTAATAATGCAAAGTGTGCCTTCAGAACCTATAAACAAATCAATCGCATCCATATCTTTTTTTACAAAATAACCAGAGGCATTTTTCACAGCAGGTAAAGTATAATCCGGAATTTGCATTGAAATACTTTTACCTGATTGAGTTATCAAAGATAAATCACAACCAACCGCTTTTTCTTTACCTCGCTCGAGTTCTAAAACTTCACCGTCAGGCAAAACAATTTCTAAACCAATAACATAATCACGTGTTGGTCCGTATTTAAAAGTTTTTGCGCCGGAAGCATTAGTTGCAACTGTTCCGCCAATGTAACAATTAGTTTCTGTCGGATCGGGAGGATAAAAAAGATTTTGCTGTTTTAATTCTTTTTGAAAATCTGAAAGCAGAACTGCCGGTTCTAGTAAAGCATAAAATTCATTTGAGTTGATTTCAAGAATCTTGTTAAGTTTATCTGTTGCAATAACAATTCCGTTTTGAGGAACTCTTGCACCAGTTAATCCGGTTCCATTTCCAGCAATGGTAATTTTAGTTTTATTTATGCTAGCATCTTTAACAATAGAAACTACTTCTTCAACATTTTCAGGAAAATAAACAGCATCACAATTTCCTTTAAAATTGGAAGCATCAATTATAAAGTTTTCAAATTCATCGGGATTAGTTTTAATTATCATTTAACTTTGAATCTTTCTAAGCAGTTTTAAATATTCTTTTTGTGTTTTTAAATCGGGTATTTCCGAATTTCTTTTTAATGAATTTTCTATTTTCATCATTCTCAACAATTCATCAATAGCATCAAACATATTTATATTCGGATAAGTTGCATCACGAAGATAATGAATAAGTTTTAATGTTCTGAACGCATCAAACCAAAAATGTTTTTGTTTTTCTACTTCGTTTTGATTTTTGTTTTTATTTAAAACTTTAAGAATAAAATTTTCAAAATTCTGTTGTGTTAGAAATTCGGCTAATGATTGGTGAATGTTATTGGCTATTTTAATTAAATCGGAGGAAGGTATGAGGGATTTATCGAAGAATGAATCCAACCAGGTTTTAAGTATTAGAAAACTTTTCGGATCGTAAAGTAAATATTCGTTACGCGTATTAGATAAATATCGATCAACGCTTCTACCAGTTCCCAAAGGTACGCGCCACGAACCGCGTTTGGAAGGATGAACAGATGTTGATTTGATTTCTCCAATTGGATAAATCTTTGCAAGCTTTTCAAGAAAATAAAAATCTTCAGCCGCTTTACGTTTACTCATACCTTCAACTTTTACATAAGCTTCAGGAGTGCAGAGCATAGTTGAGCCGATTGTGTGAAATGCGTAATCAGATTTGGCAAAACTCAAACCAAGCACATAGTAACGTAAAAATATTTCATAGCAGATTATTGCTTTTGTTTCTTCATCATCGCCAGTAATATCGTGCGAAAAGTTTACGACTGCAGCTTCATAATTATTTCGATTAAACACTTGTGAGATTTCAGAAAGATAATTTGAATCAACCACACAATCTGCATCAGTGCAGAGTATAATCTTTTTGTTTATGGAATTATAATCAAACTTTGTAAGTGCTAAATCCATTCCAATTTTGCGTGCTAAACCAACCCCACCGTTTTTATCATCCATTTCTTTTCCAGTGCTGCAAGCGTCTATAAAAGAAATATTTGCTTTAGATTTTAAGTCTCTCAGATAATCCAGAGTTTTTTGATTATCATCCTTAACTTCTTTTGATGATGAAACACTATTGTTTATAACAATTAACAGAAGTGTATCCTGCAATTCCAATTCATCATTTTGTTCTAATGAATGAATGAAATCAGGAAGATTATTTGATTCGGCGATTGAAGGCACAACGATAATTTTTTGAAAATATTTTTTATGATCATTTTCAATTTGCCAAATATCAGATGCGCGTTTATTTAAGTATGCGGAAATTTTAGCTGGAATTAGCATCCTATTTAAAATTTTTCATTATTGAATAAAGTTATAATAAATCGAAAGTCATTTCGAATGAGTCCTCGACTGAGAAATCTGCATAATTTTATTGTTCAGATTTCTCCCTTTGGTCGAAATGACAAATTAAATATTTCTATATCATTGGCGATTTTGAAAATTGATCGTTAAAAAGGATTAAACTGTAAAGCACATCTCAATCAATTCTTTTGCTTTGTTAAAATCAGGACCATCAATCCAATTAATCAATACTCCCTCTTTCTCCATTTTTCTGAACCAGGTCATTTGTCGTTTTGCAAAAGAGTGAATTGCGGAATTTAATTTTTGAAACATATCATTTTTATTTAAATTGCTTCTAAGATATTGAGCGATGAACTTATATTCCAAACCAAAGAAAATCATTTTATCATAGCTGATACCGGAATCCATTAAAGATTTTACTTCCTCAATCATTCCTTCTTCTAGTCTTTTTTTTAATCTAACCGTAATTCTTTTTTTAATTTCATCGCGGCTAAGATTAACACCAATATTAAGAGAGTTAATTTTATAGTCCTGATTCTCTTCAGCTTTGGATTTATTAACTACGATTGCTTTAATAATTCTTTCTCGATCGTTTAGATCAGTTGTGTTATGCAACCTGGGATTTAAGTTAATGAGTATTTTTTTAAGCTCTTCATCAGAAAGAGAGGATAGATTTTTAGCTTCACTTTCAAAATCTACTTTGCTAAGATTATAATCTTGCAAAACGGAACTTAAATATAATCCTGTTCCACCAACAAGAAATGGGGTGCTGTTACTTCCAACGATTTTTTGAAATGCTTTTTGAAAATGCTCTTTGAATAGAAAGAGATTAAATTCTTCTTTGGGATCAAGAACATCAATTAAGTGATAGGGAATTGATTTGCCATTAATTACGTATTCACTTAGATCTTTTCCAGTACCTATGTTCATTCCCCTGTAAACCTGGCGTGAATCTGCAGAAATGATTTCACCATTAAAAAAATCAGCAAGTTGTATGGCAAGTTTTGTTTTGCCTGTTGCTGTACATCCAAGAATAGTTATTAAATCATATTTCATTCTATATTGTTAAGAAGAAATTGGAATTGAAACTAAATAACTTGTACCGGAATCATCAACCTGAACAGTGATCGTTCCACGCATTGATTCAATTATAAACTTTGATATTGCTAAACTTAGTCCGATTTTTTCATCACTATCGTTATTAAATGCAGGATTAAAGATATTTTCTAAATGATTCGATTTTATAAATTTATTTTCATCCTTAATTGTAAGTATAGCATTTGCGCTTTCTTCTTGGCTGCTAAAATAAAGATTGCCGCCTTGTTTCATCAGATCACACGCAAATCTGGATATATAATAACAAACAACGAGAAATTTTCTGGAATCAATTTTAACTTTTACATCACAGCTAAGTTTTTTAAAAAGCTTTACATTTCTTGATTCAACATAATCTGAAAGAACAATAAGAATATGATTCATTGTTTCATCAAAATTTATTACTTCTAATTTATTCTTTGTATTCTTTTCAGAAAAATCGATAGAAGCTTGTAGTAAGTCTATTATAGAATTTGTTTGACTGGAAAGTAAAGTGATTACCTTTTTAACTTCCTCCGGTAAATCAAATCGTGAAAGGATAGAAGAATAATGTTTTATTGTTAATAAGGGAGCTTTAACATCCTGCATAATAAAACTTGAAATCTGATTAAGCTCAGATTTGCTGTTCGAGACAACATTAAGTTTAAGATTGAGACTTTGCTGTAAAATTTTTGAACAGTAAGCAGAGTGTTCTTTTAATTTTTGCTCCTCCGCTTTTGAAAACATAGTTATGTTTGATCCAATTTGTGTAATGCCTAAAATATTATTCTTGTCATCAACAAAGGGAATAAAAATTAAAGTTTCACCGACAAAGCCATTTGGGCGATCTATTTCCTGGTTATAATTAATATCATTAAGAAAAGAAACTGCAAACCGGATTTCTTTTTCTTGGGCAACCAAGCCTGTAATACCACTCTTAATAGATTTTTTTTCTTTCTCTATTGATTCATTCGTTTGATAAATCTCTTCTAGCATAAGACTTTCAGAAGAGAAAAAATAAATAGCGCCAACTTTGGAACCTGTTTTATCCAAAAGGGATTCAAGTATTTCTTTTGATATTTGTTTAATATCTGAAGATGGTGTTAGGATTTTAATCTCATCATCAGTTGTCGGCGGATTTGGATTGGGGGATGAAACCGATATATCCCGAGGTGAAGATTTTTTTTCTGAATGTTCTACAGCTGGTTCGTTTTTAGTAGGTACTGTGTTTAATGGTTTTTCTGTAATAACCCAATTACTCATGTCATCAGGATCGTCAATCAATTGTGTCTTTAAAGATTTATTATCATTCTCCAAATATTTTTGCTGGATAAATGAATCAAGATCAGGTTCTTGCTGGTAGGGGTGAATTTCGATTTTATTAATATCAATCGTTTTTCCAAATTTCGGTTTAGCTTCAACTTCTTTATTAATATCTATTTTAACAGTATCAGCCTTAATATCTACTGCCAATTTTTTAACAACTGGTTCTTCTTTATCTGTTATCTTATCAATTATCTCCTCATCACGCTTTCGATCAAAAAGTAGATTAGCTCTTAATGAGGATGAATCATTAAGTAACCTGCTAAGTAAGGTGCTATCTATTTTGTATAAAACACAATTCCCATTTGCTAAAGCCGAAGAATTTCTCACTGTATTTCCTAAAACTTCAGACTCACCAAAAAAATCATTTGATGATTTGAAAAACAATCTTTTTACGGAAGTCAGTTTAACTTTAACCTCACCCTCGATAAGAAGATAAATAAAATTTGCCGGCTGTCCGGCTGAATAAATTAGATCACCTTCCTTTAGTTCTTCAAAATTTTTGACATCAAAAGGAAAGCTGAGTGATGAAAAATCAGCACCCTTAAACAAATTGTTGGATTTTATTGAATCCATATTTTTTGTAATACTCATATCATTACTCGTGATATTTAATTTTTGGAATGATCCATGCAAATATTGTGCAAAAATTAAAGATATGAAAGCAAGCAATTTTCAAAGCATTTACCTATGTAAAATATATTTGGTATTTTTGTCCACTTAAAGAATCCACATTTTACATAAAGCATCTTATAGATGGAAGAAACAAGATTAGTAGAACTTGCAAAAACCGGCGATAGGAAAGCTCTTGCTCAATTAGTTAAAGATAATGAGCAAACAGTTTACAACTTTTCATTTAAGGTATGCCGGGACAAGCTTAAGGCTGAACATATAATGCAGGAAACTTTTTATAGTATGATAAAAAGTCTGCATCAGTTTGATGGAAATTCAAAATTATCAACCTGGCTGTATAGAATAGTTTCTAATCATTGTTTAATGCTTGCAAGAAAAGATAAAACGAGAACATTTGTTTCGATAAATAATGATGATGATCTTTATGAAGATAAGTATACAGCAGACTGGTCGCGTATTCCTAATCAGAATATTGAAAATGAAGAACTAAAAAAAATATTGGACGAATCTATTGACAAATTAAGTCCGGAATATCGAATCGTTTTTTTATTGCGGGATGTTGAAGGATTGTCAACAGAAGAGACCGCACAATTAACTGAACTTTCTGTGCCTGCTGTAAAATCAAGATTGCACAGGGCGCGAGCATTTTTAAGAAAAGAATTAAACGAAGCCTTTAGCCGATGAGTGAACAAAAACCAAAATGCAAAGATGTAATGCAGCACATCTGTGAGAGCTTAGGGGAAGAACTTGATTCGGATAAATGTGTTGCTATCAAAAATCACCTTGATAATTGCCCCGACTGTAAAAGTTATTTTAAAACGGTTGAGTTGACCATAGATTATTATAAAAAATACAATGTTAAAGTAACAAAAGACACACATTCACGTTTGATGAATTTTTTAGATTTGAATGACTGTGATTAATTTTTAATTCTATTTCCGGACTAAATAATCAAAAGGATAATTTTATGCCAATATTTGAATATAAATGCAAAAAATGCAACTCAAAGTTTGAAGTATTACACAAATCTTCTCTAAACCAGGAAGAAGTTAGTTGTCCAAACTGCCAATCTAAAGAGAATCAAAAACTTTTATCATCTTTTAGCGCTTCTGGATTTTCATCAAGCAGTTCCGGCTGCGAAAGCGGAAGTTGCGGAGTTCAACCTTCATATGGTGGTGGTTGTTCATCGGGAATGTGTGGATTAAATTAGTGAATAAAATAAGGCAGATAAAGCTTTTCGCTTTTAGTCTGTTTTTTCTCCTTATATCTACTAATTGTGCACAACGGGATAGTTCAAATTCTATTACTGTGCAACAGTTTAAAGAAAAGATTAAGATTGACAAAGATATGATAGTTCTGGATGTGAGAACCGCTGAAGAATTAATCGGACCATTAGGTAAAATTGATTCAGCAATCAATATACCGGTCCAAGTTCTTGAGCAAAGAATTACCGAACTAGAACCATATAAAGACAAGGAAATAATAGTTATCTGCAGAACTCAAAATCGTTCTGCTGTAGCAGCTAGTATTCTTGAGAAGAATGGTTACAAAGCAAAAAATGTTTTAGGTGGAATGACGGAATACAGAAAGAAATAATTTTTTACTCTGACTTAAGTTTTACTATTAAAGATCAATTCCTGTAAATTGATTTTGTGCGCTTCCTCAATTTTACACCAGTCTGAAATTTTATAACACAGCTTTAATCTAAATTAAAAATCATTAATTATTTAAGATTTTTCTTCAATTTCTTAAAAACTTAAGGCGAATTCAATATTACAAAGTGATTTAAGATAATTTAATTATTTTATATAATCGTATTATTAAATTAAAACAAATATTGTTACATTTACATTAATTGAAAAGCAAAAATATTTTTTATTGTTTTTGGGGTCAAAAAGTTTTTTAATATTATTAAAATGAAACCATATGTTTGCAATAAATAATAATATAATGAAGTTACTTTAGGAGACAGGATAGCATAATTGAAACACCTTTCAATAAGTCATTTTAAAATCATCATAACGTTTACATGCCGGAGGCATATATGAGAATTTTGTTAAAGCAATTTCTTGTGCTTTTCCTTATCTTTTTTTCATTTATCTCATTGCGTGCACAGTCAGGTAAAATTGCAGGAAGAGTAACGGACGGAAGTACAGGAGAACCATTACCATTTGTTAACATAATTGTTGTTGGCACGACACAAGGAGCTGCATCTGATATTGATGGATATTACTATATAATTAATCTTTCTCCAGGGATTTACTCAGTTAAAGCATCAGCAATTGGTTATAACCCAATTGTTGTTAGCGATTTAAGAGTTGCTACTGGATTTACCACTAACCATGATTTTGCACTACAATCCACTGCACTGGAACTTGGGCAGGAGGTTATAGTTGTCGCAATCAGACCATTAATCCAAAAAGACCTGACAGCTACCACGTCTATTGTGGGTGAGGATATGATATCTCAACTTCCTGTGACAGAAATTTCTGATTTATTGCAGCTTCAGGCAGGAATTGTATCTTCAGGTGGTGATATTCACATTAGAGGAGGAAGAGCAGGTCAAGTCGGTTATCGGATTGATGGTGTTCCAGTTACAGATGTCTATGATGGTAGTTCCTCGATTAATGTTAATGCTAATGCTGTTCAGGAACTTCAAGTTATCAGTGGTGCATTTAATGCAGAATATGGTTCAGCAATGTCTGGTATTGTTAATATTGTTACTAAAGATGGTAACAACGATTTTAATGGTAATATAATATCTTATGTTGGAGATTATTTATCTAATAGGGATCAAAAATTCTGGAATATTAAAGATATCAATCCAGTTGCTGTTAGAAATTTTGAAGGAAGCTTAAGTGGTCCAATTATTAAAGACGAATTGTTTTTCTATTTGAACGGAAGATATTTTTATAATACGGGTTACTTATATGGCAGAAGAACTTTCTTGACAACAGACAGGGCATCTGAGGTTTCTGGTTCAGGAGGCACTCTTTTTAATATTACACAAAATGGTGATTCTTCTTATGTATCAATGAATCCTGATGAGAAAATATATGGACAGGGAAAAATAACGTATAGATTTATGCCGGGTGTAAAAATTCACTATAACTATATTTTAGATAAACAAGAATATCAGGACTTTAACCAGGGAAGAAAATTGACTCCTGATAATAACCTTCACAGATTTCGCAAAGGTTATTCCAACACTCTTTCGTTAAATCATGCTCTAAGCAGTTCCAATTTTTATAATTTAAACCTTTCTTATTTTTATAAGGAGTATAAACATTATCTCTTTGAGGATATTAATACGGGAGATTCTCTTCACCCCACAAATTATGTAAACAATGATATTTTGCAAACACCACCATATAGTTTTGAAATTGGTGGAACAGATTACAGTAGATTTAAAAGAAGTACCGGCACTTATTCAGCAAAGTTAGATTGGACTTCTCAGTTAAATCAAGTTATTAATCTGCAATTTGGTGGTGAGTTCAAACATCATACAATATTCTTTAAAGATATTACTTTAGTTCCAACTACAAGTAATGGAGTTTTTGATGTAACAATTGCTCCGATTACAACTCAAAATAACAATGAGTATACTCACAACCCGATGGAAGGCGCATTTTATGTGCAAACTAAATTTGAAGCCTTCGATCTGATATTTAATCTAGGGTTAAGATTTGATGTATTTGATCCCGATGGAGTTGTATTGGCGGATCCGACAGATCCCAATATTATTCTTCCAATAAAACCCGATAATCAGTTTAATGATTTAAATGGTAATGGTGTTTTTGATCCAGACCAGGGAGAAGCTATAAAAACCATTGCGGATAGAGAAGCTTATTGGTACAATAAAGCTAAAATTAAGTATCAATTAAGCCCGCGTATTGGCTTGGCTTTTCCTATAACAGATAAAGGCGTTATTCACTTTTCCTATGGACACTTTTTCCAACTCCCATCTTATGACTTGCTATATACAAATCCTGAATTTGAATTAGGAGTTGGTTCCGGAAACCAGGGATTATTTGGTAATGCAGATTTAAAACCACAAAAAACTGTTAAGGGTGAAATAGGCATTCAACAACAAATTGGAGAAGATATTTCTGTTGATGTTACAGTATTTTTTGAAGACTTTAGAGATCTAACTGGTACGCAGACAGATGAAATATTGGTATTTGGCGGTGCCCAAGCATATAGTAGATATGCGAATTCTGATTTCGGATTTTCAAAAGGATTTATAGTTAGTTTTCAAAAAAGGTTTTCAGGAGGTTTAGCCACAAGTATCGATTATACTTATTCAGTTACTAAAGGAAACGCATCTAATCCTGCAGATGCAAGAAATGCATTACTTGGTGGCGCATTGCCGGAAACATATATCGCAAGCCTTAATTGGGATCAAACTCATACTCTTAATTTATCAGCAGCTTATTCTGTAGATAGGGATTTTGGTTTTTCTATAATCGGTAACTTCTTCACGGGGCAACCATATACACCGCAGGTTAATAAAAATACTAGAGTCACACAAAATGCTTTTCCAAGAAACAGCGGAAACAAACCTGCAATTTTTAACGTAGATTTAAAGGCTTATAAGGATTTTGTAATTGGTAATACCGTACTTTCCGTTTTCTTAAAAGTGTTTAATCTGTTAGATCTTGATAATGCTCTTGAAATTTATGGAGATTCTGGAGATCCGCTATTTACTTTTGGGAGACTGGAAGCAGAAAAAATCAATCCTAAACTTTATTATAATACATTAGATGAACTTTATACTAACTCCGGTTTCTTCTCAGAACCCAGAAGAGTTGAGATAGGTTTTTCATATAATTTTTAATAATGAAAGAACTTAATATGCTGAATAAAAAATTACTGATTTTTATAACAATTTTTGCAGTATTTAGTGTAGAATTGTTAGCACAAAGAGGAGACCCAAGTCTTCTAGCTACCGGATTACATACCGGTAATAGAGTTGGAATTTCGTTTCATAATGATGGGCAAATTGCCGGGATCCTTGTTGGAGTTGATATAAGAGGTGAGTGGCCTTTTGGTTCCGGTGAAAATTACATCGGTGATTGTATCCCATTGATTGGGGTTGAGTTTGAAAATACTTTGGGGCAGACTTTGCACTCAGTTATTATTTCAAGAGGTCCGAGAAGTCACCAGTCAGAGGAAAAACATCCATTTTTAGGATACTTTTGGGGATGGAATCCAATTCCCGGATTTAGGAATCCCAATTATCCATCTGTTGCTATGAGCCATCTGCCGGGTTCCTGGCCAATTGAAGGATGGAATGATCCCGTTGCTTCCAGCTGGAAAGATGAATATGGTGTCACGCAGTGGTTTGGTTATTTTGGAAGAGGGATTATTAATGCCGATCAGGAAAGTTTGTTTGATGCTGATGACCAGAGTGATGATGAATTTAATTTTAGTGATCCGGCTACACAGCTCGACCAGATATTTACCCCAGACAGTAGAGATCCTTCGAAGACATGGTATGGGATTAAGGATGCGCGTAAGAGGTTTTCAATGGTCTAACTTTTTAGCTGAGGATGCAATATTCTGGTTGTATGATATTATTAATGAAGGAACTACTATTTATAAAAAAGCAGATTTTGGTACAGTTGTAGGAACACTTGCAGGAGGTGATGGCGATAGTGGAGATGATTTAGGATATTTTGATGTAGATTCTTGGATCACATATTCCTGGGATAGCGATGGAATTGGTAATAAGGGACAAAAAGTTGGTTATGTGGGATATGCATTTCTAGAATCTCCAGGTAATCCGTTCGATGGAATTGATAATGATGATGATTCTAAAGATCTTTCTGCTCCCGCTTTTGTGAAAGCTGATTTTGATTCTGTTACTTATGGAATTGGAAGTATAGTAGTTCTGATCGATCCGGTTACATATCAACGCACGTTGCACACAGTTGCTTCTCTGCCAGATACCGTTTATTCTATGGGAACTAGATTTGTTATTCAAACCGGAAAATATTTTAGAGAAGGTAACATCGCATCTATTGTCAATGGTATTGCATTACCGGATAAATCTGCCTACGATGGAATTGATAATGATCTGGATGGTTTGATTGATGAAAATGATGCAATACATTTTGAAACAAGATTTAGAAAACAATTACCAGGTCTTAAACATAAGAATTACATAACAGGTGCGGGGCTAGATGATTATTCACTAATTGATGAGAGACGAGATAATAACATTGATGAAGATGGAGATTGGACAATAGAATTTGATGATGTGGGTATTGATGGATTAGGTTCCCAGGATAATGGTTATCCAGGCCCTGATTTTGGTGAGGGCAATGGTGTTCCAGACCAAGGCGAGCCAAATTTTGGTAGAACTGATCCTGATGAATCAGACCAGATTGGTTTAACAAGCTTTAACTTCTTTAATCTTACTGCATCTCCCGATATGCGAAACGATTCCCTCCTTTGGGCAAGAATGACGCCAGGAAGATTTGATATTATACCCCCAATCCCTCAGGATGGAGACTTTATTTATGCTTCAGGATATTTCCCCCTTATCCCAGGTTATGGAGATCCTAATGTAAAGGAAAGATTTTCCGTATCCCTTTTATTTGGGGAAAATTATGAAGACATAGTTGGGAATAAAGCAATTGTCCAACAAATCTATAATTCAGGGTATAAATTCCCACAGCCTCCAAGAAAGCCAAAAATTACTATATCTCAGAATGATGGTAAGGTGGTAATTTATTGGGATGGAGAATTGACTGAAAATGATAGAGATTTTATTACAAAAGAAAAGGATTTTGAGGGATATAAAATTTATAGGGCTACCGATGCTAACTTTTCAGATTCAAGACAAATAACAAATGGATTTGGGATCCTTTCATTTGACAAACCTATTGCGCAATTTGATTTAATAGATTCTGTAAAGGGATTTTTCTATCCATCGCGCCAACTTCTTGAACAAGTCGGTGGTACAACATTCTACCTTGGAAGTGATACTTCTAATATAACAAATGAGTTTGTTGATTCAACGGTAATCCCCGGTATAACATATTACTATGCAGTTTGTGCTTACGATAAAGGAGATGAACAAAAAGATATTTTCCCAACTGAAAATTCCAAATTTATAAGACGCGCAAGTACTGGTGAAATAATCACTGATCTTAATACTGGTTTTATTACACCAGGCGCTAGACCTGCCGGTTATAAAGATGCAGAAATTGTAAATATTCAAAAATCTCAAAACTTTATTGGAACAGGAAGTATTAACATTGAAATTGTTGATGATAAAGCTATTCGAAATAGTTTTGCGTATAAAGTGGCTTTCCAGGATTCTGGTTTTGAAGGGTACACAAAAAATTGGTCTCTAATTGATCTTCAAACTCCAGATACGGTTTATGTTCCCTTAGATAATAAAACATATATTGTAGATCCACTGCAAACTATACAATTACCTGTTGGAACTGATACCATTTTTGTTAATGGATTACGTCAGGAGATAACAGGAAATAGCTATACTGCACCTTACGATAGCCTGGTGGCACGATCCAAGGTTTATACAGGTAAGACTGTTCCAATTAGACATGGCTTTAGACTGCAATTGCTTAACGACCAGGCAATTACACTTGATGTTGACAAATCTGGATTTATTGACGGTACCTCAAATCCTGACAATTTTAGTTTTTCTGTATATAAGGATGCAACCTATCCTGTAAATAATGGAATCACTTACCCAAGTGATTATGTGGTGGAATTTTATGACACAATTGTAGATACTTCCATAGCGTTCGTATTAGCTCCCGGGGGGTCAGTAAATACCTTTCTTTCCGTTCCTGTTAACTTCAAAGTTAAAAATGTAACTACAAATAAATACATAGATTTCTTTTATAAAAAAACCGGAACGATATCTTCAACGTATTCCATTAATTTTAGGGAAAATATCTCAGACCAAATTAAGACTACTTGGAGAGCTGTTATACGGTACAGTGGTGATGTACCATTGGAAACCTCCGGTACATTAAATATCTACACACGTAAACCATTTAATAGCAAAGATGAGGTTACATTCAAAACGGTTGGTGCTTTAATTAGTACTGAATTGGCTAAAACAGACCTTGATTTGATTAAGGTTGTTCCAAATCCATATGTAGTTACTCACGAAGGTGAATCAAGATTGTTAAGTACGCAAGTAAGTGGCAGAGGCGAAAGGGAAATACGTTTTACACATATTCCCCCTGGTACCAAAATATCTATCTTTACTGTAAGAGGTGAGCTAATAAAAACTTTATATCACGACGACCTTTATGTTGGTGATGTTTATTGGAACTTGAGAACCGCGGAAAATATAGATGTTGCTTATGGTGTTTATGTGTTTGTTGCTGAATTACCTGATGCCGGATCGAAAATTGGCAAGTTTGCTCTTATTAAATAACGGAGACAACATGAAAAAATTTATATTAATATTTTTAATTTTTGTAGGCAGCTCTCTTGCACAAACAAAAGTTGGCTCGACGGCAGCACCATTTTTAAATATAGCCGTTGGCCCACGTGCAGTAGCTATGGGCGGTGCATTTATTGCTACAGCAAACGATGTTACTTCGCTTTATTGGAATCCTGCCGGGGCATCCAGAATGGAAAGTAATGGCGCTTCTTTTTCACATATCTCCTGGTTTGCTGATATTGATTATAACTGGGGCGGGGCAACTTTATCTCTGGATGATATGGGAACTACAGGACTTAGCATTGGATACCTTAATTATGGTGATCTTGAAGTTACTACTCTTAGTGAACCTGATGGCACGGGTGAGTTCTTTACCCCAACCGATCTTTTTATCGCTTTAACTTACGCTTATAATCTTACAGATCGTTTTTCAATTGGGGCAAACTTTAAATACATAAACCAAAAAATTTGGAATTCCACTGCTAGCGGTCTTTCCGTTGATATAGGTGTGTTATTTTTATCTGATATTTATGGTCTTAGAATGGCCGCAACTATTACCAACTTTGGTACAGATATGCAGTTAGATGGAAAAGATCTTTATGTTCAGCATGATATTAATGACCAAATTTATGGCAATAATGATCAGATCCTTGCCAAGTTAAATACTGATGCTTTTCCATTACCATTAACTTTTAGGATTGGTGTTGCAATGGATGTAGTTGATGTTAAAGATCATAAAGTTACATTAGCTGCAGATGCTTTGCATCCAAATGATAACGCTGAATCTGTTAATCTTGGTATGGAATACACTGCTTTTGACGTTATTTCTCTTAGAGCAGGATATAAATCTTTATTCTTAGATAATGCAGAAGAAGGATTAACATTAGGATTTGGAATAAAATATGACTTTACACCAACTTTAGGGATAGTGGTAGATTATGCATACCAGGATTTTGGTATTCTAAAGAATGTTCAACAATTTGCTTTTGGGATTAATTTTTAGTTTTAATAACTATTTACAGTCATTTTATATTTAATAGAAATTTGCTAACTTAGCAAAAGTTATATCGCATAAAATTCATTAAAACAAAAGAGGATAAAATGAAGAAATCGTACTTTTATTTAACAGCGTTTTTTATGTTTGTATTTGTTGCAAACATAAATTCACAAACCTTTTATGATGACTTTACTGGATTGGCAGTTGATACTCTTGCCGGTCAATCAAATTGGGTGAAAGGTGGTAGTGGTCCAGATGCATTAGTTGATAACACTGCTCCACTTACATATACTGATTATAATGGTGGTGGACTGGAATATGTAACAATGGGCTTGCCCTCCTCTACTTCAAGTCGAGTATTTAAATTATATACTCCCATTACAAGTTATACAGGCACTACTTTTTATTTTTCATTTTTGCTTAGATTGTCCTCAGCCTCATTAAACTCTGTAGGATATTTCATGACTTTGGGCGACGCTGCCGGATCAACCTCAAGTTTAGCACCAAAATTATATGCAACGGCTAACGGAACCGGTTATAATATCGGATTATCGAAAACAACTACGAGTGTTGCAAATGGTTTAATTTATGGCACAACCGTTCTCAATTTTGATCAAACATATCTTGTAGTAGTTAGATATACATTTAATACTTCAGGGACTGTTGCTCCTGCAAAATTTGATGATGAAGCATACTTATGGATTAATCCAACACTTTCATCTGAACCATTAACAAGTACTGCCGAATGTACTGCTTCAGTTGGTGGGCTTATTGGTACAGGTGATACCGATTTTGACGGTTATGGTTTAATTGCAGGTGGTGTTGGTAGTTTTATGTGGCATAATAGAGGCGTTACAAATCCTGTCGGGGATTTTGATGCAGTTAGAGTTGGACACGGAACAACTAGTGCAGAAGCCTGGACAGATTTAGATTTATTATTTACTCCAACACCTGTAGATGTAACATTTGAAGTAGATATGGGTGTACAGGCTTTTAAGGGGCTCTTCGACCCACAAGCAGATAAAGTATATCTTTCTGGTAGTTTTAATGGTTGGAACACAACGGCTGACGAAATGACGGATCTTGATGGTGATACCGTTTATACAGTTACTAAATCCTTGGTTCCAGGTGAACAACCACAATTTAAATTTGTACGTAATGCTGTATATGAAGACGCTGACAACAGAACATTTACGGTTCCTGCACAAGACACTACTTATTTTGCTTATTTTAGTAATGATTCTAATTATCAGATTACATTTCCTGTTGCTGTTACATTTTATTGCAATATGGAATTAGAAATAGTAGCTGGTCGCTTTAACCCAGCAACTGATACACTAACCACTCGCGGTAATTTTAACGGATGGACAAACACAGATTATATGGACCCGAGTGGTGGTGATCCAAATATATATCAAACAACGTTAAATATAAAAACATTTGAAGGTGAAGTATTGAGTGGTAAGTTTGCCTATGTATCTTCAGGGAGTACAACATGGGAAAATGACCCGAACAAAGAATACACCGTCACTGCTGATGATATCAGCAACGGTTATGCAGTCATTGAAAGAGGTTTTAATAATTTAACACTTGATAATGTAACCAATAATGATGTAACGATTAAATTTACAGTAAATATGGTTGGTGCGGTATCTTCAATAACCGGAAATCCATTCCCGTCAATTGATGATGTGCGATTGTGTGGAGCCAATGCTCCATTAAAATGGCCTGCCGGTGGATGGCCTGATGCAGATAGCGCTCTAACAATCAAATTATATGATAATGGTACTAATGGTGATGTTACTGCCGGTGATAATATTTGGTCTCGTAATGTTGTATTTACCCAATATTCCCCTTTAAAAGTAGAATATAAGTATGGTGCAAACTGGGGCTTAGCCTCAAATACAGGCGGTAATGATAATGAAAGTTCAATTGGCACAAATCATTGGATTAATTTAACTCCGTATATGACAGGTGGAACAGTTTATAATATTTGGGCAACAATGGATACTACTGATCTTACAGATGTAACCGGTATTGAAAACCAGATTACTGGAACACCAAAGACTTACAAATTGAATCAGAATTACCCAAATCCTTTTAACCCCTCAACATTAATTCGCTATGCTATTCCTGAGCAGGGAATTGTAACACTCAGAGTCTACAATTTACTTGGTGAAGAAGTAGTTACATTAGTTGACGGTTTTAAAAATGCTGGTAGTTATGATGTTACATTTAATGCCTCCAATTTGTCAAGCGGCATTTATTTCTATCAGATTACTTCCAACAATTTTGTAAGCACTAAGAAAATGATGTTGATGAAGTAATTACTATTCGAGGTTCTATTTATAAAGCCGGTTTGAATAAAACCGGCTTTTTTTATTTAGACTTATTATACTATCAAGCAATTAGTAATTGAAAGTATATTCAACAATTATTTTGATTTTAGTGCGGCTAATAATTGCTGTTTTAAATTATTTGCTTTTGGATAATTCGGATTGATTCTCAAACATTTTTCAATAGTATTAAGTGCATTTTGATAATCTTTATTGATTGAATATGCGCCAGCTAGGTTAAACAAAACCTGAGTGTCATCATTTTTATACATTAAGCTTGAATTAAGGTGCTTTATAGCCGAATCAATTTTATTTTCTGAAACATCAATAATTCCTAACCATTTAGAGTATAAAGCACTCGGAAATAATACATTCCCCTTTTTAAGAAACGGATAAGCTTCTTTAAAAAGTTTAGCGCTTAAAAGTTGTTCGGTCGCAAATTTATAATAATCCTCTATAAATGGATATTGATCTATCAGCACATTTAATTCAATGGCAAACTCTTTATAATTCTTTTCAGCAAGAAATTTCGTAGCCACATTACGGTGAGCTTTTTCCCAGGTAATTTTGTCATCAATAAGCTTTAGAGCGGTACTGTCAACAAAGTCATTAGCATTAAATAGTTTTAGCATATATGCAACAGATTTTGATTCACTAAAAGGCCAGTCATTTTTTAGAATTAATATTCTATACTTAGCCACAACAGAATCTAATATAGAAACGCACAGAGCTTCATCCATAAGGTGATCTTCCTGTTCTTCCGATATATTTAATTTTTTAAGCTCAGGTAAATAGTTATTCTTTTTAATTGCTTCAAAAAATAATTTGCCCATTAAACGATATCCCTGTAATGTTGGATGTAAATGATCAGTCATAAGGTTGGCGCCGACAATTCCATCCGGACTTAAAAGATTGAATACAGAATCTATTGGTACAAGCGGATAATTATATTCTTTTGCTAAAGATATTATTTCTGAATTAATAATCTCCGGTGCTCTAAAACGCAATCCGTCTAAATCTTTAGCAAATTTAAATGCTTTTAGTGCCTCATCCTTTTTATTTTCTTGTAATAATATTAGGGCATCATTATAAATTTTACTTGCCGGGGGATACTTTTTTTGTTGTACGCTAACAAATGGTTTCTGATCTTTTAGGTTACTTGTTAAAGTACCAATAATAACCGGCACAGACGCTCGTTTACACATCTCAAAAACATCTTTGATATTTCCTTCAAACTGTTCAATGGCTGAGTGAAAAGTATCGGAATTTAAAGCAATTAACTGATCTTTAGCCATTCGTGCCATTAATGTGCCGCCTTTTTTTGCAGAAGCAGAATCATTACTTTGAAAAAAATTAGAAATCCATTTCACAAAATTTCTTAATAGAGCAAAAGTTTTATATTTCTCTAAATATAAAGTCAAATTGATGATTGATCTGGATTTACCGATAGATTCCATTGAGCCAACACCTAAAGCGCCATAAAATTCATTGTGTCCCGCATAAATTAGGATAAGATCGGGCTTCTGCTCTAATACTCCAGGCATAAGATCGCGAATTGTATAACTATTAATTGCTGTCAGAGCAATATTTATAACTTCAGCATTAATTTGTGGATAAAGAGTTTCAAATTTCTTTTTGATGTAATGACCGAAATCTCCATTTGGAGAGTAAGGATAACCAGCTGCGCTGCTTCCGCCAAGTATAAAAATCCTAAAAGTATTTAAGTCTTTTACCTCATTAAAAATATTTTGATTAGAAGACGGTATCCCCTGTGTAGAATGAAAATAGCGGTAAGCAATATCAGGATTTAACATTATTTTCCCTGGAGCAATTTTAACCCATTGTGTTGTGTCAACACCATAATTTAAAATTCTTAAAGAAAATTCGAGCGCAACAAAAAAGATAACAGGGATAAGAACAATTATTAAATAAAACCAAAAAGGTTGTTTCTTGTTGTATCCACCTTTTGACTTTAAATCTTGATTTATTGAATTACTCTTATTTTGATTAGAATTTATAGCTTTACTAGCTCTAGATTTTTTTTTCAAAATAGCTCCGTCTTTATTTTTTTAATATCGCTCAAAAATACTGAAAATATTTGCTTTTTATTTTTAACCCCAAACATATATTTTGGTCTAAACAAATTCACTTATTAAATCTTAAATGATGAAAACTAAAGTAATACTAATAATATTTTTTTCTGCTATATTATTTAATCTTCCTGCCCAATCTAATGATGATGTTTTAGCATCCGTTGGTGGCATTAAAATTTCAAAGGAAGAATTTCTGTCCAGATATGAATTTACTCCGCAGCTTATGAAAGAGAACCGTAATATTAAAGATGAACTGAAAAAAGAATTTTTGTATTCAATAATCGCTGAAAAATTACTTGCTCTATATGGTCAATCCATATCAATAGATACATCTGAGATTGTAAAGTATTCATTGAAGACCTTCGAAGAAATATTTGTCCGAGATGAATTATACAAAAAATTTATTGTTGAAAGAGCCAAAACAAAAGCCGATTCAATTTTAGATTTTTATTTACTAAATGCTGCTACGCTGGATTTAATATATATAAAGAGCAAAGAAAAGAAAGAAATTGATAATATTTATAAACTTCTGAATAAAAACGTTCCTTTTGAAACTCTTTATAATGAATTATCTGATCAGCCTAAAGACACTTTAGTTGTAAATATTAATCAATTTGATGATTATACTGAGCATGAAATTTTTACACTAAAAAAGGACTCAATCTCTAAACCATTTTTTATTGGAAATGAATATTATATTTTAAAAGTATTAAGACGACGAAACCAATTTATTGAAAAGCCTGAAGGGTGGGAAAAAGAATACGATATTTTTGAAAAATTAGCTAAAAGCAAAGCTGAGAATGAATATTATCAAGAATTTATGCGTAATTTTTTTAATGATGGATCTTACAAAGCGAACGGAAAACTACTTCAAGCATTTGCATCAGAAGTTTATCAAATATTCCTAAAGAAAAAAATCGAAACTAATTTACCACAAAAATTTATATTGGAAGTTAATGATATAGCAGACATCAATACTAAACTTAGTTTTGGTATTTTAAATGCTCCCTATATTATTTTGAATAATGGAACAGTTCCTTTAAAGGATTTTATAAATTATTTAAGATTTGAAAATGTTTCATTTGACACACTTAATTATCAAAAAGTACTCGATGTGCTTAACAAAAAAACAAAAAAATATATCGAACATAAAATTCTTGCTAACGAAGGGTATAAATTGAAACTTAATGATTCTCCTAATGTTAAGAAAAACATGGAATTATGGAGAGAAAATTATTTATATCAATTGGCAATGAGCACTTTTATAGATTCTGCTAATGTAAGTGATGTGGAAATAAAGAATTACTACAATGAATTACATTCGGGAAAGTTGAGAATAAAAGAAGTTAATATAGATGAGGTTGTTACTGATAGTATTGAAGTGGCAGAAATCGTGCTTAAAGAATTAGAAAAAGGAATTGATATAAAAAACTTAGCTCTTAAGTATTCAATCAAGAACGACGTAAAAAACAATCATGGTGAATCTGGGTTTTTCCCTGTATCCTCAAGAGGAGAGATTGGAAAAATAGCTGATAATATGAAAATTGGAGAAATTTATGGTCCGTTAAAGATTCCTGAAGAAGGGTACATAATTTTCAAACTTATTGGTATTAAAACTGACTCGGTCAAAGATTCTACTTCATTTGCACAATTGCGTAAAGAATTATCTAGAGAATTGGGCTATTTAAAGATGAAAAAATCTTTGGATCGCTTTATTGTACATCTTGCAAACAAATATAATGTTTCTATTGATAATGATTTATTAAAAGCTATTAGAGTAACAAATATTAATTCAATCATTTATAATTATCTTGGTTTTGGCGGGCGAATGTTAGCCATTCCTCTTATTGCTCCGAATTATGATTGGTTTCAGGAATGGCAAAAGATTCGGGAAAATCTTTAACATAGAATCATTAATTAAATATGTACATCCTCGGTATCTCAGCATTTTATCACGATAGTGCAGCTTGTCTTGTGAGAGATGGAGAAATTCTTTCTGCAGCGCAGGAAGAAAGATTTACAAGAAAGAAACACGATCATAACTATACACAGAAGGCAATAGAGTTTTGTTTAAAAGATACTGGTATTACTGCTGATCAGCTTGATCTTGTAGCATTTTACGATAAACCATTTTTAAAATTTGAGCGGCTGCTAGAAACTTATCTTGCTTATGCTCCAGTTGGAATTCAATCTTTCATAAAAGCAATGCCTTTGTGGATAAAGGAGAAGCTTTGGATGAAAGAAATGATTAAAGATAAACTTGGTTATTCTGGTAAAATTATTTTCCCGGAACATCACGAATCTCACGCAGCATCTGCGTTTTATCCTTCTCCTTACAACAAAGCTGCAATTCTAACAATGGATGGAGTAGGTGAGTGGACAACAACAAGTTATGGTGTTGGTGATGGAAATGATATTCAACTTTTAGCAGATATTAAATTTCCACATTCATTGGGATTACTTTATTCTGCAATTACATATTATACAGGATTCAAAGTTAACTCCGGTGAGTATAAAGTAATGGGTCTAGCTCCTTATGGCGTGCCAAATACAAGAAGCTTATTTATGATCATTTGATTGACGTAAAAGATGATGGTTCTTTTAGAATGAATATGGAGTACTTCAATTACTGTCAGGGACTTACGATGACAAATGAAAAGTTTAATAAACTTTTTGGTGGTTCACCGAGAGAACCTGAAACAAATCTTACACAGAAAGAAATGGATCTTGCAAGATCGTTGCAGGAAGTAACAGAAGAAATTGTTCTTAAAACTTGGAAATCATGTTTACAAAGAAACAGGATTAAAAAATCTTTGTCTTGCTGGCGGAGTTGCATTAAACTGTGTTGCAAACGGAAGATTACTTGGTGAAGGTCCATTTGAAAATATTTGGATTCAACCGGCGGCAGGCGATGCAGGTGGTGCGCTTGGGTGCGGCTTTGATTGGCTGGTATAAATATCACAACAAACCAAGAACTGCTGATGAAAAAACAGATTCACAAAAAGGTTCTTATCTTGGTCCAAGTATTTCAGAGAAGCTGAAATCCATGCATTCATTCAATCAATCAATCTAACTGCTAAGAGATATGATGACGATGAACTTATAGAAACAGTTGCAAATCTTAATCAATTCCGAAAAAGTGATTGGGTGGTTCGATGGCAAGATGGAATTTGGTCCACGTGCGCTTGGGTCTCGTACAATTATTGGTGATGCTCGTTCGCCAAAGATGCAGGCAACGATGAATATAAAAATAAAATTCAGAGAAGGATTTAGACCATTTGCTCCATCTGTTCTTTATGAAAAGGTAAGTGATTTCTTTGAGATAGAAAAAGCAAGTCCGTATATGCTTCTTACTGCGGATGTAAAAAAGGAACGACGCATTCCAATGACAGATGAAGAACATAAGAAATGGGGAATAGAAAAACTGAATGTTGTTCGTTCTGATATACCTGCAATCACTCACGTGGATTATTCTGCAAGACTTCAGACTGTTCACAAAGAAACAAATCCACGTTTTCATAAATTAATTTCTAAGTTTGAAGAGAAAACAGGTTGTGCAGTTATTATAAATACATCATTTAATGTAAGAGGTGAACCAATTGTCTGTACTCCCGCAGATGCATATAAATGTTTTATGCGTACAGATATGGATTATCTTGTTCTGGGAAATTATATTTTAAATAAAGCAGATCAGAAACCGCTCGAAAATGACAGCGACTGGAAAAAAGAATTTGTGTTGGATTAACCATGTTAAAAGATGAATTAAAGCATATAAATAAATCTGATGAAGCAGTAAAGAAAACAGGAATATCTGTTGGAATAGTACTGATATTAATTTCATTTTTGTTGTGGTATCTGGGTAAGACATCTTTTGTTTATTTCTCAACAATTGGCGGATTGTTTGTAATCCTGGCATTAATTGCAATACCTGTTTTGCGCCCATTCCACAAGCTTTGGATGACACTTGCTTTGCTGATGGGATTTGTAATGTCCCGTGTGATACTAACGATATTGTATTATATTATATTAACTCCAATTGGATTGCTAGCAAAACTTGTTGGTAAAAAATTTATGCCTCTTGGATTTAATAAGAGTGCATCAACTTATTGGGAGAAAAGAGAAAATACTGCAAAACAAAAAATTGATTATGAAAGACAGTTTTAATTGTAGGGGAGAGGCTTGCCTCTCCCGAATAGAGATTATTAAGGAAGAAAAATTATGAGCAAATTATCAATATTATCAGAGTTGTGGGATTTTCTTAAAGTAAGGAAAAAATGGTGGCTTTTGCCAATCATATTTTTCTTAATATTGCTTGGTGGATTGATAATCCTCACACAAGGTTCCGCATTAGCGCCATTTATATATGCAATTTTCTAAAAACACGTAACGCAGACTTAAGTTTGCGCTACGGGATATTTATGAAGAAGAAGAATAAAATAATTGTAGAAAAGAAAAAGAAACGAATTCCTGTTCCTAAGAAACCTCCAAAGATTGAAAAGAATCCAAAGGCTTATGATAGAGACGAGGAGAAAAAAAATATTAAAAAGAAAATTAAAGAAGAACTTTCTCCTAATGATTAAAGCGTCTATTATTGCGGCTTTTTACAATAACATTGAATATCTAAAACTTGTTCTGGCTGGATTTGAAAGGCAAACTGAAAAAGCTTTTGAAATAGTTATTGCTGATGATGGTTCAAAAGAAGAAGTCGTTAAAGAAATTGAAAATATCGCATCAAATTATTCTTTCCTTACAAAACATATCTGGCACCCGGATAGAGGATTTAGAAAAAATAAAATTCTTAACCGGGCAATACTAGCATCATCATCGGATTATTTAATATTTATTGATGCCGATTGTGTATCGCATGCTAAATTTGTTGAAGAACATTTAAAGGAAAAACAGAATAATGTTGTTCTAACAGGAAGACGAGTGAATCTTTCACAGAAATTCACTTATCTTTTAACAGAAGAAAATGTTCGCGAAGGATTTATAGAAAAAAATAATTTAAGAATGATTGAAGACGCAATGTTTGGCAAATCCAATTATGTTGAAAAAGGATTTTACTTTGAGAATAAATTTCTTAGAAATCTGCTTAACAAAAAATCCCGCGGACTTTTGGGTTGTAACTTTTCTCTTTATAAAAAAGATGTGCTGGCAATAAACGGATTTGATGAAAGATACGAAGCTCCATCAATCGGGGAAGATTCTGATGTGCAATTCCGGTTAGAACTTAACGGGGTAAAAATAAAATCACTAAATCACATTGCTGTCCAGTATCATCTCTATCATAAACTTCAGGAAAGACTGCAAAAGAATCTTGACCTTTTTGAAGAAGTAAAAAAATCTCGTTTAGCATTCACTACTTTCGGCCTAATTAAATAATACAAAATCTCATTCTGACCCAATAATTTTAGTTAAATCTTTAAAAAATACTAAAAAACGTTTGGAATATTTTTTGTATCGCCTTATATTCGAAACCAATAATTTAAACATTCCTAAATAATTAAGGTTTTCCATGTTAGATGATACTGATCTCCAGATCTTACGTACTTTGCAAAAAAGGGGTAGAACAAAACGAAATGAACTTGCTGAAGAGGTTAAACTTTCTATTCCTTCAGTAAGCGAAAGACTAAACAAACTAGAAGACAAAAAAATAATTGAAGGTTACTACGCAAAATTAAACCGTAAGGCTTTTAATTATGATATAATGGCTTTCATTCTTGTAATGATGGACTCTTCAAAACATTACAAGAACCTTATATCGAAAGTTGAAAAGATGCCGGAAATACTTGAGTGCCATGCGGTTCTTGGTGAAGGCTCACATCTCTTAAAAGCATTGGTTAAAAACACTGAAGCTCTTGAGAAAGTTCTTTCAGAAATTCAATCGTGGCTGGGAGTAACCGGAACCAAAACAACTTATGTTCTATCAACAGTAAAAGAAACTTTTGAAATTAATGTTTAACAAATCATAAATGATAATAAAGGAAACACTATGGCAAAAACTTTTAATGGAGCAATTGAAAAGGTGCTCAAGTTTATAAAAGATAAAGGGATAAAATTTGTTGATATGAAGTTCATGGATTTTCCCGGACAATGGCAGCATTTTACAGTTCCCGTAACACAGTTTGATGAAGGATCATTTGAAGACGGGTTTGGTTTTGATGGTTCGTCAATTCGCGGATGGAAACCAATCCACGAAAGCGATATGCTTCTCATTCCCGATCCGGAAACAATGTTTCTAGATTTATTTATTGAAGTTCCAACAATTAGTTTGATATGCGATGTTTACGAGCCGGCAACAAAAGAAAAATATTCACGATGCCCGCGTAACATTGCTCAGAAAGCAGAAGCTTATCTTATCTCAACAGGAATTGCGGATACAGTTTATTACGGACCTGAAGCAGAGTTTTTTATTTTCGATGATGTAAGATTTGATTCACAGCCAAACGGAAGTTTTTATATTGTTGATTCTATTGAAGGCAGATGGAACAGCGGGAGAGAAGAGAATCCGAACCTTGGATATAAACCAAGATTTAAGGAAGGTTATTTTCCTGTTCCACCAACAGATTCATTGATGGATCTTAGAAATGAAATGGTAATCAATTTAATGAACTGCGGAATTGATGTTGAAGCACAGCATCACGAAGTTGCAAGCGGCGGGCAGTGCGAAATTGATTTGCGATTTATGCCTCTTGTTAAAGCTGCTGATCAGTTGTTGATGTTTAAATACATTGTAAAAAACACCGCAAAAAAGAATAACAAGACTGTTACTTATATGCCAAAACCAATTTTTGGTGATAACGGAAGCGGTATGCACGTTCATACTTCACTTTGGAAAAAAGGTAAACCTTTGTTTGCAGGTTCCGGCTATGCAGGATTAAGTGAAATGGGCTTATACTTTATTGGTGGATTATTAAAACACGCTGCGAGCTTGTTAGCATTTACAAATCCGACTACAAATTCTTATAAAAGATTAGTGCCAGGATTTGAAGCTCCGGTAAACCTTGCATACTCTCAAAGAAACAGAAGCGCATCAATAAGAATTCCGATGTACTCATCATCTCCAAAAGCTAAACGTGTTGAGTTCAGATGTCCTGATGCTTCCGGCAATCCTTATCTTGGATTTTCTGCAATGCTTATGGCGGGATTAGATGGAGTGATAAACAGAATTGATCCGGGTGAACCACTTGATAAAGATATTTATGATATGGAACCGGAAGAATTGAAAAATGTTCCTTCAACCCCGGGTAGTTTGCAGGAAGCATTAAAAGCTTTGGAGAATGATCACGAGTATTTATTAAAAGGCGATGTGTTTACTGAAGATGTAATCGAAACCTGGATAAAATATAAAATGGATAAAGAAGTTAAACCAATGGCACTTCAGCCACATCCATACGAGTTTGGTTTGTATTACGATGTTTAGAGTTTGATTTTGTAAATTAATTTGTAGGGATCGGTTTCAAACCGATCCTTTTTTATATATTCTCACCTTAAACAAAGCCTACTGTTTTTCTTGGATTGTATCCCAAAAGCATCAGAACAGAGAAGTAAAAGAATATAAAAGAGCTTATTATTCGATTCATAGGTTAATCTCTGTTTTTATAAATATTTATCAGCATTTCTGCTCTGGGAAAGTATTATCGGTGTGATGTAACATTAATACTCGCACGGAGTAGAACTTATTTAACTCGAATTTATTTTGTAAGAGCAAAAACTGTTTTTATTCACTTTAGAATTTTTTGTAATAAAAAATAAAATATCAAATCGTTAATTACTTCAAGAACTTAATTCAAACATAGGCCCATACTAATTTTCATAAATCGGTAATTTGATGTGTGATGGATATTTTATAGAATGATGAACCTTATGTTGTGTAACTATGAAGTCCGATTCTTTTGCTTCGAAAATATTGGGGATATATTTTTGCGGGTTCCGATCAATGATTGGAAACCAGCTGCTCTGCACTTGGACCATCATCCTATGCCCTTTTTTAAATACATGGTTGACTGAATGTAAATCAATTTTGTATTCATATACCTTAGTTGGTTCTACTGGCTCTGGATTAGAATAACTATTTCTGAAACGGCCACGGAAAACATCATTTGCTATCATGAGTTGATACCCTCCCATTTTAGGCTCTTCAGGGTAGACTTCAGGATAAACATCAATCAGTTTTATAACCCAGTCCGCATCTGAACCGGTAGTGGAAGCAAAAAGATCTGCCATAAGGTTACCCGTAACAACAATATCTTCAGTTAAAAGCTCAGTCTCCCAACTTATAACATCTGGACGACTATGCACAAAACGCTGATCTTCAACTAGCCATGGTTTCCATCGTGAATCTGGTCCGTACGTTTTTTCAATTGGTCTGGTCCGATACGGAATAGGATGAAAAGGATCTGATAAATATTCATCAAAAGCTTCG
Source organism: uncultured Ignavibacteriaceae bacterium (assembly GCA_963714775.1). Classification (GTDB taxonomy): domain Bacteria; phylum Bacteroidota; class Ignavibacteria; order Ignavibacteriales; family Ignavibacteriaceae; genus IGN3. Next base: position 143,748 of record CAVQQN010000042.1, on the reverse strand, counting down.
GTATCAGCAGGCGGTTCAAATGAAAGCTTGCTATTCTTATGTAAGTATAAATTCTTACTTGAGGTGATACCTATCGGGGGCCAATCATCATAGGATTTCCAAACATTTGATCCTGTTTGAAAAGTTATGACCTCGAAAATTTTTTCATCTCCTTTTCCTTTTAGATAATAAGCAAAAAATGGTGCCAATATATCTTTTCTGAATTTTTGTGCTGTGGGCGAACCGAAATTTATATTACCTAATTTATCTCCTGTAATCGCTCTCCAACCTCCATGATTCCATGGGCCAATAACAATGGCATTCAGATCATTAGTGTCCTTTTTTTCTAATACTTCATAAGCTTTAAGTGGTCCGTAAAAATCCTCCTGATCCCACCAGCCAGCAACATGAAGAATAGGAATTAGAGGAGAATCAAGGCGGTAGATCAAGGATTGTTTCTGCCAAAAATCATCATAATTTGGATGAGTAATAAAATTATTCCAAGAAGGTAATCTGCCATAGAAATGTTTTTCATTGACATTAGATAACGGACCCAGATTAAGATACCAGTCAAATGTATCATATGTGTCAAATGGGAAAAGGGTATCTTCTTTTGAATATTCCTCCGAAAAGACGTACTCAAAGGCATAACTTAAACGGAAAGCGCCGTTATGGTGAAAATCATCGCCAATGAACATGTCTGAAATTGTAGCCTGTTCACATGCTGCTTTCAAAGCAGGGTGTGGTTCTATTGTGCCCATCATTGTCGTCCATCCAGCATAAGATTGACCTAATAAACCAAGCTTGCCGTTATTATTGGGGGTATTTTTGATTAGCCAATCAATTGTATCATAAGTATCCGTACTTTCATCGAATGCATTAGGATTTTGTTTATTCCTACTGAATCGAAGCATTTCAAATGAGCCCTCAGATTTATATCGGCCACGCAAGTCTTGAAACACAAAAATATATCCTTCTTTAGCCAAGTCTTTATAAAACTCTATTTTATCTGGAGAAGCGATATCATACACCCCGTATGGTGATCTTAAAAAAAGAAATGGCACTGGCTCATTAATATTATTTGGACAATAAATCAAAGTATTCAATTTAGTACCGTCACGCATTGGGATTAGTAATTCGCTTCTGGAGTAAGTAATTGTGTCATCTTTGGGCTGTCCTAAAAGATAGAAAACCAATGACAAAGAGAATAACGAGTTTCTTAAAAGAGTTTTCATAGAAAGCCTCCATTGAAAGAGAAATTTTTATTTAGATTATTTCTGCTTCGGGTGAGTATTGTCGGCGTGTAACAGTATACTCGCTCGGAGCAGAACTTATTTAATTTCAAATTTATTTTTTCTTAATCATATCTTTTTCAATTAGTGGAATTGGAAGATTCCCGTACGATAAAAATTTAGTATGGAATTCACTTAAGTTATTTGTTCCGATTTTAGCCATCCACTTATCCCTAAGTTGGCGAATAAGTATTTTACCTAATGTATATCCATAAAACTGAGGATCATAAGTTCCGCGAAATGCGTTTTGTTTTGCACTAGCCTTATCATAATGAGCATATTTCAAAAACATTTGCTCGGCTTCATCAACTGTCATTCCTTCAGTATGCATTTTAATTGAAACAATAAAGCGGACATTACGGCTAAGTGCCGCTAGTCTCATTGCAATCTCAAAATCTGGAGCATAATTGCCTAACCCTTTTTCATACATTATCTCTTCGCTATAATGAGCCCATCCTTCACCCGTTGTGTAATTCCAAAAAATCTTTGATATTAAAGATTTGCTATTATTACTATATAGTAGTTGTAGAAAATGTCCGGGCCATACTTCGTGCGCAGAATTGAAAAGAAGTACATTATTTGAATATATATATTTATCGCGCACTTCCTTTGTCCATTTCGGATCAGGTGGAGTAATGTAATAAATTCCAACCATTTCTTTATCGTAAGGCATCGGTGGACTCATAAAAGCTCTGGAACTGCGCATAAAAGGAGGACTTTCTCTGACAAACAATTTTGTATAGTTCGGAATAGATACAATATTATTTTTTTTCAGAAATTTTTCGAGAAAAGGTAATTGCTTGGATGCTTCTTCTATGCAACCTTTCTTTGGTTTATCAGCTTGTACTATCTGAATGCATTCTTCAATGGTTTTGTCAGGCAAGAATTTTTCACAGGCTTTTTTAAGTCCAGCTAAATTCCGTTCAAGATCATCTTCAGCCATTTTTTTCAATTCGGGAAGCGGTATGCTTATTCGATCCGTAGTATACAGCATTTGAGAATATTTTTCCGAACCAATAGCGAAGTTATCAGTCGCATTTGGAATCTTGCTATCCAACCATTTTACAAATTCATTAAGTGCGTTTATGGTTTTCTCACTTTCACGATTAAAAACCTGCCATAACTTTTCATCTTTAACATTTTCAAATCCTTTTGGTGCATCCGTTTTCATAAAATCCGCAAACCCGCTGAATATATTTTTTGCAATTATGAGGTGAGAATGAGGTAGTGTAGGTTCGTTTGCAAAATTATTTTGTATCTGCTTTGCTGTAATTTGCATCGATTGCAAATATTTAACATAACCTTTCATACGCTTTTCAAGAGGGGCATAGTCTTTTTCTAAATATAGAGAGGGATCCAGTTGCCACGAGTGGTAATAAGCATTATTATATGGCCAACGCACTATTTGTATTTTAAAAAGATTTTCATCAATCACTCTCAATAAATTCTGTTTCTCAATTCTTTGTTCTGCAGAAAGATCAGCCTCCTTGAATTGATGAGCTAACTTCATCTGATTTTTATACCATTCTACTCTTTCTTGGATACCCTTATCACTGTAATCTGCAATTTGTCCATCATAATCGTGCCTTCCATAATATACAGCCCAATCCGGATTTTGTTTGAAATAATTCTCAACAAAATCGTTTGTAAAGTCATCCCAGTTATTTTTTATTTCTTTAGTACAAGAAGTGAGTAGTATCAAGCTTATAAAAAATATTACTGCAAAACATTTTTGTATTTTCATTTTATTTTTTCCTTATAAAAATTTAATTAGAAATTCTTATCAATAATCTTTAACGAACTAATTATTTCACATTTAACTTAGATTCCTCAAATCCGTAATACTTTGGTAAAAAACTTGCTACTCCTAATTCTGCCCAATATCCATAAAGGGTAATTGCTCTAATTTCCAATGGGTATCCATATTTATCAATTGTTATTGAGGGATAGTTTAGTTTCAACCAGGATGTGCGCAAATTTTGTAAATCGATATTATAATTATATACTTCTAAAAATTCTGTAAAATTTAATTCACAGGTTTCTGTCAGCAGTTTCTTGGTAATCAACTTTGAAGATGTTAATATATCTATACCGATATTACCTGGTTTATATATTAATGATAACTCAAAACCTTTATCTCGGAAATCTCCATCGAAAAGAGTTCTTAGAAAAAATGCCAAAGACTCTTTGTACCTAAATTTTCTTTTTCTTTCCCATTCTTCTTTTACATCAACATCACTTGTATCCAGTTCAGTGAAAAATAAACGATAAGAATAACAAAGCGCTTTTTGTGCCTGGTCATATTCAAATTTTCTTATTTCGCATTTAACATTGTATCCCAAGGTGTAATTAATAACTTCAATTAGATTATCACTCTCTGCAATTAATATTTTATCTTGTTGATGTGAAAAGTCTAAGTCGTATTCATTTACAATTTTGCATTCATATGAATATGGAGAATAACCAAGAAACTGATCTTTGAATTCTTCTAAATCATCAAACCATTGTTCAAGTCTATCTGCGGTTACGGTAACTTCCTTAATCTCATAAACCTTGGGAACCATTTCTATTCTGATAAATATTTTTAATGAGTCTGTCAGCTTGTAAATTTGAGAATGAGTTTCATATCCAATCATAGAAAAAACAATTTCGTGATTACCGGGAAAGATGGAAGAAATTTTGAATGTACCGTCAAGATTTGAAGTGGTTCCCCAGGTGGTATTGGAGATATAAATATTAGCGTTAGGTAATGGTTCCAGCGTCTTCTGGTCCAGTACAACACCAGAGATACTATTATTGAGAGGTTGAGCTATAACTTCCCCAAGCATTGCTGCAAATATTATACAAAAGATTAAGTAAAACTGATTCATTAGACATTTAATGCCCGGAAAAAGTCAGCAATTATATTTGTTCAGTTGGCTTTACTTGATTGCATTCCTTTCTTACTTGGAAAAATTATAAAAAGCTGTCGAAGATGGATAGTTGCTAATGTTTATGGCAGATATCGAACCAAATTCATTTAAATAAACATCAACATTAATACTTTCTTTTTTCTTCTTACTAACATACGTCATCACACCGTTACCCTCTGCAGTTCTGTAGTGCCCAAATTTACCAGAAAACCTAAATTCGACAGAGTCTTTATTCTGGAAAAAATCTTTTAATACTGATTCGGATTGAATACTAGATATGTCCTGATACAAAGAATCTTCAATGCGAATTGTTGTTCTTGAACAGATTAGAGGCCATATGTTTTCGGGTGATGCAGTTTCAAATGACTGCTCTATTCTGGAGAACGCCATCTCAAATCTATGTGGATCATATATTTGAGAAAAGTTTATGGTTGAAAAAATTAAAACGAGAATAAAAATATTTTTTTTCATAACTGCCTCTGAATAATAGGACTGCTAAGTAAGATATAATTTAACAGCTCAATTACTTCATTTGATTAAACACCTTTAATTTATTTAGTAAGGGCACGTTTGATGGTGCCCTTACATTTTATTTTACAATACCAGTAGCATATTTATTGTGTCTATATATTTATCTGCAATTTTTTTATTTGAGAGTTATTTCTCGAACGAATTTCCGACCTAAGATTTCTCGCATTTCAGCACGTTTAGTGTTATCAACTTTCTGAACTTCTTGGGAACCGATCACTTTAGTGTAGATGGATTCCCATTTCTCATCTGCACCATCCAGAATAGCCATATTTTTGTATTCAATCATAAGCATTAGATCCCAATCTTCCTGGTTTGCTGCATAACCTGAGAGAATTTTATATGAGATTATCAATCCTTGCTTTTTTGCCTCTTCACAATTTTGTCGCCAAACTTCAGCAAGATTTTTGAGATAGTCATTCGACATTCCCGGCATCGTTCTGATGAATGACACTTGCCAAACAGTTCCCTCGGTATATGGAAGTTCTTGAGTCAGACTCTCTTGTAATGGAAGAAGAAGCAGTATAAGAAGTAACAAAGGAAAGGTGCTTAAGTATTTCATAACGACCTCCTAATAAATTAATAATGATTAATTAATAGGGTGTTCAGTCGCGATAGTTTTTATTATGATTGGACACTCTAACCATTTTATTAAAACGAACAAGAATCATCTTACTAATCAAGCAATATCTATAACAGGTTCTGAATGCCCTCTCTGATGATTTGTCTTGCAGCAATTTGTTTTTGCAAATTTTGATGATGCAATAATCACACCAAATAAAAAGTTTCATTCCTTATTGTTTATCAGACCACAATTAAAAAATCTGTCAATTAAAAAAGACGATGTGTGTTTTTTAACATACATATTATTATGCACATACCAATTATTAATAGAACTATTGCAAATAATAACTCCTACCAGCATTTAGAAAAGCGTTACATGATTTTTATTATGATGTTTAGTTATAATCAAATATCATTCGTCATTGCGAGCGATTCGCCGCGGCGAATTGGGAGCGAAGCAATCTATATAATTATTTTGTATTTGTTTACGAAAAATAAAAAAGGGATAGATAACCTATCCCTTTTTAAATGAAAAATATGTTTGATACTTATGAAAAAGAGAATTTAATCCACCAAAACTCTAAGATTCTGCGACATATATTGTCTAATATCTTCTAACAACGAAACATTTTCATCATTAATTGCTTTAAGTTCTGCACTTGCTAATGAATATATTAAAAAGTCCAATGCTGTCACAAAAGTTTTATCTTCCTTTTTTTCTACAATTAATTTATAAAAAGGGTGGTCGCTATTCCACGTGATGACAACTTTTTTCCCTTCCATTGAGGGTGCATAAAGTGGACCTACTTTTTCCATCGAACGTTCTTCAAATTTACAGATTAACCTAAGTCGTTCTACATATTCAATTTTTCTTTCTTTGGTATCAGGTTCTTTTGTGTCCTTTTTATGATTCTTTTCTTTTTTTGGTTCCTCTTCAGCAGGTGGTTTGATTAATAGTTTTGACTTCTTTGATATTAGTTTCTCAGAATCATTATGTGAAATTACTCTTTCATCCTTTGGTCTTTCACTATCTGCAATTTTTTGAATTTCTCTTATTTGACTTCTTGAAAATTCTTTAATTTTATCATGCAATGCTTGGTCAATACTGATACTTCTTTTAGTAAAATGAACTCCCATCAAATCATCCAAAGAACCCGAGAAATATATTTCAGCTCTAAATCGATTTAAGTGGGGGTCTTTAGTGAAAATACCATCAAGATTGCTTCCTGCAAATAATTCTCTTTGATTTCGCATTACATAGAATCCTTGATTTTGATAATTCACACCTCTGTCTTTATTTCCTGCACTTCCAAAATCCGGCACAATAACAAATTTCATTCTTATGGTATCTTCATAAATTTTATCACCCTTTTGAATCTTTATTTCATATTCTTCGTCACTATATACTCTTGTGTTCTTCTCTTCTAAAAACAAAGGGTCAAATGGCTTGATTACTTCACCGTTCAAAATAATTTCTTTTCCTGCCTCTAAAAATCTTCTAAAAACACGTGCTAAATGTTTTTTTAAAGTATTTGAAAAAACAGTCGTATTTGTATTCTGTATTCTATCAGATTTAGATAGGAATACGATGGTTCCACTAACTGAATCACCTAAATATTTTTTAAATAATTCTGCATCTTCATCTATTGCATCTCCAAGATATTTTGAAAATTCATTAGTCTCTTTTACCCAATCTAAATCTGTGACTGATTTTAATAATTTATTAGACTTATCTTTTGTTATGATTTCTGTGCGTTTACACATTGATAAACTTGCTGTGGATAATCCCATACCAAATCTGCCTAAATCAGATTGATAGTCCTTCTCAGTCTCAGACCCAAGTTTTAATGCTTCATCAAGGACATGAGAATCCATTCCTTTTCCATTATCAGCGATGACAATTTTAAAGTCATTTTTTTCTGAATGAATATCAATTATAATTTGAGTTGCGTCTGCATCGATTGAATTATCGACAATATCAGTGATAGCATTATAGTTGTCATATCCGGTGGACCTCAAAGAATCAAGTAATTTTGCAGGATTAGGTAAGTTTTTCGAATTAGCTAATAACTTTAACATTTTATTTTCTCCTTTTTCTCGATATTAAATAATACCAAGATTTAAATATGTTTTTGATAATAAATTAATTGGAAACGATAAAAATGTATTTATGGCGGGTCTTTAGAATGCATCTCATACTCCTTTCTCAATATCCATCGATACCAAGATTTTGTTTTTATTAGTTCAGTCTCGATAAACTTTACCAAGACAGTTGAAATATAGTAAAAATAAAATTTAATTTAAAGAGCATTATAAAAATTATATTCTTCACTCTTAGAATTTTTGCATATTAATATTATTACATAATTAAACAATAGTATAATATCAATTATGAGGAAACATTCACTTGACTTTTATTTTTTCCACTCTTTCCAAACATCAGGCTTATATCCAACAGTAACCAATCTTTCATTTCTCACGATAGGAGTTTTTAATAGCAATGGATCAGATAATAATTCTTCTTCAATATCAAAAACCATAAACTGCATTCCACGATCTTTGAATCTTTTACTTTCTCTGTCTATCAAATCATCTAAAGGAATTACTCTGGAAATATTATCAAGTTCACCTTTTGCTAAACCTATTTCAGTTAAGTCTCTAAAGTGAAAAGGAATTCTTCTTTCATTAAAGTAGCGCTCTGCTTTTTGTGTTTCTTTACACTTTTTTGTACCGATTATTTGGATGTTCATAGATGTTTAAAATTGTTTATGAAAGTTGTATTTAAATATATTGAAATTGATTTGAAAGAATTGATGAATAGTTTCCAAATCCCACCATATATTTTTAAATTGCATTTGGCTTATCATCAATTTGGAAAAGTTAAATGAGAAAGAAGATTCTTAAAATAGCACTTATATTAATTCTCTTTTAATCGCTCAAACAGCGTTTGCACAAACCTATTACGGCATCAATCCTGATACAGTTAAAGCGCAAAAGTTTGATATGGGTAAAATGTGGACGTTTGAAAATCCACCTCTTGATTATTTTGAAAATGAATACAGCTTCAAACCCTCTGAAAAACTATTAGAAAAGTTTCAGAAAAGTGCGTTAAGATTTGGTGGCGGTTGTTCAGCTTCGTTCGTTTCTGAAGATGGACTGATAATGACAAATCATCATTGTGTGCGTGGTAATCTTCCTTCAATGCAAACAGGAGATGAAAATATTTTACGAGATGGATTTTATGCTAAATCTTTAGAAGAAGAACGAATAGTTCCTAATTTAAAAGTTGAGCAGTTAATTATTGTAAAAGATGTTACGGATGAAATTCAATCAGCGATGGATGAAGTAAAAACAGATGCAGAAAAAATAGAAATCCGTGACAAGAAAATTGATGAGTTAAAAAAAATAAATTCAGATGAACATCCAGAATTTACTTTTAAAATTACCTCACTTTACAACGGTGGCAAATATTCTTTGTATGGATATAAAATTTATGACGATATTCGTTTGGTATTTGTACCCGAGCTGTTTGTAGCAAAACTTGGCGGTGATCCTGATAATTTCACTTATCCTCGTTACGGATTAGATTGTGCTTTTCTTACGTGTCTATGAAAACGGTGAACCAATTAAAACAGATTTTTATTTTAGCTGGAGTAGTGAAGGTGTTGTTGAAGATCAACCGGTCTTTGTTGTTGGAAATCCTGGTGGAACAGATAGAATCAATACAATGGCTCAGATTGAGTATGCAAGAGATGTTCAGTATCCAATGCTTGTTGGAATGTTTAATGAAATGTATGGCATCTACGAAGAAATGGTAAAAGAAACCAATGCCGGAGATTTTAAACTGATTGCCAGATTGTACTCGATTGGTAATGCGCTTAAAGTTTATTCAGGTACTTATAAAGCATTGCTTGATCCGTTTTTAGTTGCGCGCAAAAAAGATTTTGAAAAGAATTTCAGGGAATCAGCAAATAAAAATCCTGTAGTTAAAAGAAAAGTATGGAAACATCTGGAGTGAACTTGAAACTTCTCGAAATCAAGCAAGTAAGGATGCACATAAAATCTATGCTTATACAATAAGTGGTTTTTATTCTCCTCAATATTTAACGATGGCAAGAAATCTTGTTAACTCTGCAAAGCAGTTGAAGAATGATGAAATAACAAAAGAAAAATATGATTCGCTTACAACTCAGTTATTTCCAAATGATTTTAATAAAGAGTTACAGGATAAATTATTAATCATGCAGTTAAACATTCTAAAAAATAATCTTCCTGCAGATGATAAAATATTTGAAAAATTGATAGGTAATAAATCAACTGAAACAGCGAAAGAGGAATTAGTTAATAAATCTAATTTTACCAGTGAAATTAAGTTTTTAGAATTAGCTAACGCTGGATATAAGGCAGTATTAAATTCTGATGACCCTTTTATTTATTATGTCCTTAATACTCAAGATGAACTAAAAAAAATGCAGGCTGAAAATAAAGCAAGAGTTGATAGGGAAGAAATACTTAATCAGATGCTGGGAGAGGCTCTTTATCATCTGTATGGAGATGATATCCCACCTGATGCAACATTCACTTTGCGTATTGCTGATGGAATTGTAAAAGGATATGATTATAACGGAACTCGTACACCAATAAAAACAACCTTTTATGGTGCATTGGATCGTTATTATTCATTTGATAAAAAATTCCCATTTAAGCTCCCACCTTATTTTGAAAATCTTCCTAAAGAATTTGATCTATATACACCATTAAATTTTGTAAGCACAAATGATATAGTTGGAGGAAATTCAGGAAGCCCAGTATTAAACAAGAACGCACAAATTGTTGGACTTGCGTTTGATGGGAATATTGAAAGCCTGCCAAGTAATTTCATTTACACAACTGAGGCCAATAGAACTGTTTGTGTAAGTGCACTCGGAATGATGGAAGCTATTCGTGATCTTTACAAAGCAACTCGTTTGAGTGATGAGTTATCAAATGGAAAGATGAAATAATATGTATTGGATAGTATTATTTGTGGCTGGCCTGTTTGAGGTTGGATGGGCAATTGGATTAAAGTACACTGAAGGTTTTTCAAAATTTTGGCCTTCAGTCTTTACAGTTGCTTGTATGATAATTTCAATGGCTGGTCTTGCTTATGCAGTTAAGCAACTTCCCGTTGGAACAGCTTATGCCGTTTGGACTGGAATAGGCGCAGTTGGAACAGCTGTTCTCGGAATGATTCTATTTAACGAGTCGAAAGAACTTGTTCGAATATTTTTCATCTTCTTAATTGTAATCGGGATAGTTGGTTTGAAAGTATTTTCCGGACATACAAATTAATTTGATTTTATAACAGTACCGATTTTAGCAAGTCCGTTAAACAATTGTTCGGTAAGGATAATATTTTCTTCAATTTCAATTCCGGCTTCTTTCAATCCTTTTGCTAACCATGTGTTGCACGTATTAAATAAATGATATGAACCGTTAGCCTTGTAAAAAATAATTTTCCCGTTCCCCTTTTTACTAAGAATAGATGTACTTCCGTCATCTTCAATATTAAAAGTTTTATTTATATAGCTACAAATATCTATAAATTGTTTCTCCGATACATTAAGCTCTATTACGATTTCTGATAAGCTGAAATAGTCTTCATTAGAAAGACTGATACCTTCTACTCGCAAAGTACTGGGAGTAGCATAAAACAATGCATTGAATGCAAGACCGGAATCAAATCCAGGGTATTGATAAAACTTCTCATCACCCCAACCAATATCAATTAAGTTGGATTCTTTAAAAGGAGTGTACTCTCTGAATAGATTTGAGTCTAACTCCTGTGTATTAAATACGATGGCTGTGTGCCAGTTTTGTTTAATAAAATAAAGTTGGTGAGATCTTTTTTTTTCCACAATTGAATTTTCCGATACAGAAAAATGCGGGGAAGTGTTAAGAAAGAAGAAAATGAATGGAAAAATTATTAAGTTATAACAGTTCATTACTAGTTATTTATTTTATGATGAAGGAGCATGTTTTGAGCTTAAATATTTACCGCATTATAATAATATTTTCCATAATATCATTCATCCTAATAATTAATTATAATGTTTTTCCGCAGGATAAAAATGGAAAATATACTATTGTAATTCATGGTGGAGCAGGATACTTCCCCAAAGATTCACCGGAAAAGTTAAAACAGCAGTACATCAACTCATTAACGGAAGCACTTAATATTGGAAAAGATATTTTAGCAAACGGCGGAACAAGCTTAGATGCAGTTGAAAAAGTAATTAATTATTTGGAGAACAATATTCTTTTTAATTCCGGTAAAGGCGCTGTATTTACTTCGGAAGGTAAGCACGAACTTGATGCTTCAATTATGCAAGGTAAAGATCTTACATGTGGCGCAGTTGCCGGAGTAACGATTATTAAAAATCCTATTTCACTCGCAAAGTTAGTTATGGAAAAAACTCCATACGTTCTTTTCGCTGGCAAAGGTGCGGATGATTTAGGAATCCAATTAGGTGTTGAGATAGTTCCGAATTCTTATTTCCATGATTCAACGAGTTACCAAAAATGGCTAAAATCTAATCTTCCTAAGCAGCAGGGAGAAACTGTCGGTTGTGTTGCTCTTGATCAATTTGGAAATATCACGGCAGGAACCTCTACTGGGGGAAGACAAAATAAAATGCCCGGTAGAGTTGGTGATTCACCATTAGTCAATGCTGGAACTTATGCAAATAATAATACCTGTGGTGTTTCTGTGACTGGGGTCGGTGAATTATTTATTCGAAATACCGTGGCTTTTAATATATCAGCATTGATGGAATACAAAGGATATACACTCAAACATGCTTGCGATGAAATGATTTATAAAAGATTGCCTGAAGAAAGCGGGGGAATAATTGCAATCGATAAAGATGGAAATTATGAAATGCCTTTTAATACGGTTAGTATGATGAGGGCTGTAGCAAATTCATCGGGTGAATTTAAAGTTGAAATCTGGAAATAATCATTAACATATTTTTTTGTGGAGGAATTATGCGTCCGGTTAAAGGAGATTACGGCGATTATTATCAGCATTATATCGATTTAGTAAATGGTGATGATATCTTAAAAGTTTTAGTAGAGCAAAATTTGGAATCACAAAATATATTAAACTCATTTTCTGAAAGTAAAGGTAGTTTTAGTTATGCCTTAGGGAAATGGACCGTAAAAGAAGTTATTGGGCATTTAATTGATGTTGAAAGAATTTTTGCTTATCGTGCACTTTGTATTGCCAGAGGTGAAATCAAACCTCTGCCAAGCATGGATCAGGAAGTTTATGTTAAGAATGGACATTTTAATAAAAGAAAATTATTTGATTTAAATTATGAGTTTCGTTTACTCAGGGAATCAAATATACTTTTATTTGGAAGTTTTGATAAATCTGTTTTGCAGAATAAAGGAGTGGCCAGTGGTCATGAGGTTACCGTTTTAGCTTTAATGTATATAACCGCGGGTCACGAAAAGCATCATCTAAATATCTTATTAGAAAAATACGGGTAATTGATTAGATCACTTTATAAATTGCATCAAGAATTTTTTTAGTAGCACCTATATTTGATTGAACATAAGACGCTGAAACTTTTCCTGTTTTATTTCGTAAAGTATCATCCAAAAATAATTTCCTAAGATGTCTATATGCCTGGCGTTTATTATTTACTATCATTCCGCCTCCTATTTCAGCAAGTCTTTTGGCTTCCTGAGAATTCTCAATCTTTGGTCCAAACAATACAGGTGTACCGTAAACAGCAGCCTCTAGCACATTGTGAATATTCTGTTTGAAACTTCCGCCAACATAGGCAACATCAGCATAAGTGTAAAGCATAAGTAATATTCCAATCGAATCAACAATAATTATACGTTCATCGGAATAATTATTCAAATGTGAAAAACGAATCGTCTTTAACCTCCCTGCAAATTCATTCTCAATTTTCTCAAGATGAAGTAAGGTGGGTTCATGCGGGGCAACTATCATAATTACACTTTTATCAAGGGATGAGAGTTTAATGAAAGCTGGAAAAACTACTTCTTCATCCTGTTCCCATGTACTGCCAGCGACAAAAATTTTTTTGTTCTTTAAAATACTTTCGTTAATCAATTTCTTGCCACGTGCCAAAAGACTTCGCTGATAAACACGATCAAACCTTGTATCACCGACAGCCCTAACTTTATTTGCATCTAAACCAAAAGATTTAAATTCCTTTGCATCGGATTCTGATACAGTTAAAATATTGGCAAAATATCCAAATAAAATCTTATGAAAAGATTTTAGTAGTGGATATTTTCTTGGTGAATCATGTCTTAGTGTTGCATCAACTAAATAAACAGGTATATTTTTTTTGTTTAATTCAGTAACCATATTAGGCCATACATCGTATCTCATAATAACAGCAAGCGTAGGATTGGTTATTGATATAAATTTGTCGGCATTTAATTTCGTGTCAAAAGGGATATAGGAAATTAAATCTGCGTGTGGATATTTCTTTGAATTTTCGTAACCGGAAGGTGAAAAGAAAGTAATTAATACATTTACATTTTTTTCTTTTTTAAGCTGCTCTATAATTGGTTTTGCCTGTTCAAATTCTCCAAGAGATGAAGAGTGGAACCAGATTAATTTTTTGTTTTTATCTATTGAAGTAGCATTTAAAATTAGTTCTTCATAAACTCTTTTTCTTCCAAGTATACCGGCGCGAATTTTTTTGTTAAACAATCCTGCAAATCGAAGAATAGCATAAAGAATTGGCAACGCTATGTAATTATAAAATATGTAGAAAGTAAATTTCATTTATTTGAGATGAAGGATATTAATTTTTCAAAAACAAAATCAGGTTTAATGGATTGCATACATTCAAAATGTTTTTTAGGACAACTATTCCTCCCAATGTGTGAACACGGACGGCAAGTTAATGAATTGTTTTCTAATATTAAATTTGAGCAATTGTAAGGTCTAAAGCCAAACTCTTTTACGGTTGAACCGAAAATTGCTACTACTTTTATTTCAATTGCTGAAGCAGTGTGCATCAAACCAGAGTCATTGCAAATAACAGCTTTGCATAACTTCATATCGGCAGTTGTCTGAAGAATGTCATCAATGTTTGATAAATCAATTGAGCCCGGAATTTCCTTAGCAATTTCGGAGCATATTTCCCTGTCAATTTTTCCACCAAACAAAACAATTGTGTAACCAGTTTGGGTTAATTTTTTACCAAGCTTGATAAAATATTCTTTTGGCCATCTTTTAGTAAGGTGTTTAGCTCCGGGGCAAAAACCAATGAGTTTTTCTTTTTGTTTAAGTTCATCAGAAGGATTTTTATCTGTAACAAGATCTACCCCTTTTCCATCTAGTTGAAAACCGGGAAGTGCTTGTGCATATCTAACCGGGATCTGAGAAGCATCAATTAATTTGTTGATTTTGAATTTTACCAATAAAAATTTATTCCAACTGTTCTTCGAAAATCTTACGGAATTAGATTTGATTTTAGATGTTATTATTTTAGAGCGAAGATTATTTTGCAGATCTATAATTAAATCGTAACCATTGTTCTCTAATTGAGTTACTAAGTAATTATTAGCTTTATTGTCTTTTTTGAAAAACAATTTTTTATCGATGTAAGGATTTAATTTTATAACATCTGCATATTCTTCTTTTATTAACATATCTAGTTTAATACTAGGAAATTGGGTTTTGATTGCACGTATAAAAGGCGTAGTAAGTAAAATATCGCCAAGCGAACTTAACCTAATGATAAGAACTTTTTTAAGTTTTGATAATTCTAAGTCTGTCAATTAAATCTTTATAAATTATTTATGGCAAATTTATCATTTCGTGAACTTATATCCATAAATTGATTTGAATTTTTTGATTTAGTGCCTAATTTTAGACCATAATTTTAATAAGGATTGATTTATGACAACTTTACCCCCTCCTAAAGTGAAAATGGCTCCAGAGGATTCACTTGAATCAAAAGTGTATGCAATGATTGAGAATTACAAAGAATATATACCGCTTCCTAATGATAGAAATAGATTATCTTATTGCATGTTTAAATATTTGAATGGTGAAGGGGATGTGCCATTAATTACCCTGAAAACATCAAAGATTAATTTTGAAAAAATTTCCAGAGAAGAATTAGCAAAAAAACTTGATGAAGAGTTAGCTAAAATTAAATAACACAAACATATTCCCTTTCATTTCCCCTCCTGCCTCCCTTCAGGCAGGCTCGAGAGGGGAATTAAAAGGGGTGTGTTGGTCGCTATTCAACTTCTACAGGATCATACTCTCTCATAAACTTTTCAGCAAGTAAAACATCTTCTTCGCTTCCGATAAAAATTGGTACACGCTGATGCAAGGTGGTTGGTTGAACCTCCAGCATTCTTTGTTTTCCGGTTGACGCTCTTCCTCCTGCTTGCTCAACAATAAAAGCCATTGGATTACATTCGTACATCAAACGTAACTTACCATTTGGGCTTCTTGAATCAGCAGGGTACATAAAAATTCCGCCGTACAGCAGATTACGATGAATATCCGCTACCATCGAACCAATGTATCTAGATGAATAAGGTCTTTGAGTTGTCTTATCCTCTTCTTGCAGCCATTTGATATATTTCTTTAAACCCGGATGCCAGTAAAGATAATTACCTTCATTAATGCTGTAAATCTTAGATTTTTGGGGTGTCCTAATGTTAGGATGGGATAAAATAAATTCACCAAATGATGGATCTAAAGTAAAACCGTGTACTCCATTCCCAACAGTGTAAACAAAAATTGTACTTGATCCATAAATTATATATCCGGCTGCAACCTGCTTTAATCCTTGCTGTAAACAATCTTCCATAGTTCCCGGTCCAGTTCCCGGCGAAACTCTGCGGTAAATAGAAAATATTGTTCCAATACTTATATTAACATCAATATTAGATGAGCCGTCAAGTGGATCAAAAAGGAGGACGTACTTGCCAATATGAAATTCGGTTGGAATATGGATTATATCTTCTTCTTCCTCAGAGGCCATAACGCAGAGATGCCCGCCATGGTCCATCGCTTTAATCAGCATTTCGTGTGCGTAAACATCAAGCTTCTTAACTTTTTCTCCATGCACATTATGATCACCGGTAAAACCAAGTATATCGACCAGTCCGGCTTTGTTGACTTCGAGGGAAATTACTTTTGCTGCAAGTGAAAGATCGTGCAGAAGATCAGAAAGCTCACCTGTAGCCTGAGGGTATTTTCTTTCCTCTTCATAGATGTGGCGCCCTAGGGTATTAAATTTAACTAGTTCCATTTCATCTCTCCCTTTTAAAGATTTTTTAGTTAATTAGATTTTATCGTTTCCTGATCTTTGTACTGAAGCTGATACAATTTATAATAAATTCCGCGTTTTGCAAGCAGCTCCTGATGGTTTCCGATTTCTCTTATCTCACCTTTATGCAAAACAATAATCTTGTTTGAATTCTGTATAGTTGAAAGACGATGAGCAATTACAATTGCTGTTCTGCCAACAAGCAATTTTTCTATTGCAGATTGTATCAACTGTTCTGTCTCTGTATCAATACTTGAAGTTGCTTCATCCAAAATTAAGATTTTTGGATCATAAGCTAAAGCACGGGCAAAAGAAATTAATTGTTTTTGTCCCACGCTTAACGTTGCTCCGCGTTCTTTCACTTCTTCATCGTATCCATTTGCTAATTGCTCAATAAATTTGTCTGCCCCGACAATCTTTGCTGCTTCTTTCACGCGATCTATTCCGATATCTTCGTTATTCATGGAGATGTTGGAAAAAATAGTACCTGAAAAAAGAAAAACATCCTGCAGCACAATTGAAATATATTTTCTCAAATCTCTTTTATCTACATCTTTAATATTTATTCCATCCAATAAAACAGAGCCTTTATTTATATCATAAAATCTTGTAAGGATATTTATTAAAGTCGATTTACCGGCGCCGGTATGTCCAACAATGGCAACTGTTTCCCCGGGATTGATAGTAAAGTTAATATTTTTTAGAACATAGTTTTCATCATCATATGCAAACCAAACATCCTTAAAATTGAATTTCACCACGAACATTATTAAGTATTACAGGGTCTTTAGGATTATTAATAAATGTCTTACTATCTAAAAGTTTGAAAATTCTTTCTGATGAAGCCATAGATGTTTGCAAAATGTTGTACTTCTCTGAAAGATCACGAATTGGGCGGAAAAACATTTCGGTAAATTGAATGAAAGCAAACAGGTCTCCGATTTTTATACTGTTCTGAATAACCTCGCCGCCGCCATACCAAACAATAAGTGCAATTGCAATAGAACTAACCAATTCAACTGCCGGAAAAAAAATCGCGTAATAAAAGATGGATTTAATATTAGCTTCACGATGATCTGCATTTATATTTGAAAATTTTTTTAGTTCATCTTTTTCTTTTCTAAAAATCTGAACAACACTCATCCCGGTTACATGTTCCTGCATATAAGAGTTTAATCTTGCAAGATGAAAGCGCACATCACGGTAGCTTTCCCTTACCTTTTTCCTAAAAAGAAAAGTACCATAAACAAGAACAGGAAGTACGGAAAGAGTTACCAGTGAAAGAGGAATGTCCATGGCAAACATAAAAACCAAAATCCAGATGATGATAAAAACATCACTGAATACCATAACGATTCCCGAAGAAAATAATTCGCTAAGTGATTCAACATCATTTGTTGCCCGGGTTACAATTCTGCCAATTGGTGTACGATCAAAAAATTTTAGTGCTAGTTTCTGAGTATGTTCAAATATCTGGGTGCGAATATCATAAAGAGTCCTTTGTCCAAGATATTGAGTGTAGTAAGTTAAAAAGTATTGAACCACAGCCTGAAGTAAAAGTGAGCCGAAAAGAAGGGCAGCTATTAACATCAGTCCATCATAGTTTGAGTGAACAATGTAATCATCAATTGCAACCTTCGTAAGATATGGGCGGAATGGTCCAAGAGCTGCAACAAGAATGTTCAAAACGATTGCAAATACAACATACTTCTTGTAAGGCCTAATGTACGTAAGAAGCCGTTTCATCAACTTAGAATCGTATGCTTTCCCTAATATTTCGTCGTCTTGTTTATTATCGCTCATAAATATTTTATTAAATTCTCTTTATAAATTTCAGCCGCTTTTAACTCACCCTAAATCCCTCTCTTATAAAGTGAGGGACTTTTAAAACGCTCTGAATATCCTTCCTGAAAGCCCTCTCCTTAGGAGAGGGTTGGGTAAGGCTAGTTAGTTTAATTCCTCTAATTCTTTTTCTAATAATTGTTTGTAATGCAAGTCAGCATAAATAGCATTTAGTTCTACAAGTTCATCATGTTTTCCTTCTTCAGCAATTATTCCATTTGATAAAACGATTATTTTATCAGCGTCTTTAACGGTAGAAATCCTATGGCTGATAATTATGCTTGTTCGGCCCTTCATAAAGTGTTTTAAGTTCTTTAAGATTTCTTCTTCAGTGTGTGTATCAACTGCAGAAAATGAGTCATCGAGAATTAATACTTTTGGATCAGTAGCAAGTGCACGGGCAAGAGATGCTCTTTGTTTTTGTCCGCCAGAAAATGTAATTCCTCTTTCGCCAACTATTGTTTCATAGCCTTTTGGAAATGATTCAATGTCTTTATCAAAGTTTGCAATACGGGAAACTTCTTGAACTCTTTGCTGATCAATGTTTCGTAATCCATAAGAAATATTTCCGTAAACGGAATCTGAAAATAGAAACGATTCCTGCTGAACTACTGCTACATTAGTTCTTAGAACATTAAGTGGAATTTCTTTAATATTTATTCCGTCAATAAAAATATCCCCGGAGTTAATATCATATAATCTTGGGACAAGGTTTATTAAACTTGTCTTGCCTGATCCTGTATGCCCTACTATCGCAAGTGTTGATCCAACAGGAATTCTGAGATTAATATTTGTTAAAACTTCCGGCAATGATTCGGAATATTTAAAGGACACATTTCTTAATTCAATTTCACCTTTTAATTCTTTACAGGAATAATTAGTTGATGTCGAATCCTCAATTTCGTACGGTTCACGAAAAATTTTATTCAATCGCTTCATACTTGCTTCGGCTTGCTGTATGATGTTCATAACCCAGCCGAAAGCGATCATTGGCCAGATTAAAATTCCCAGATACATCAAAAACGCAGCTATTTCACCAAGATTTATTTCTCCACTAATAACTTTTCCGCCGCCAATCCAGATAACAACAATGATTGAAATCCCTGTTATCATATATAGTATCGGCATTATTATCGCTTGCACACGAACGAGATTCATATTTTTGCGGAGGTACTCTTTGCTTAGTTCATTCCATCTTTTTATTTCACTTGCTTCACGCACATAAGATTTGATAACTCGAATCCCGGAAAAATTTTCCTGTGCGCGTGTCGTTAACTGAGAAAAATTTTCCTGGATCTTTGTGTACTTCTCGTGAATCAGTTTTCCAACTCTATATACTCCATAAGATAAAATTGGCAGCGGAAGTAGAGCATAAACTGTTAGAGAAAAGTTAAGTGAAATCATAATCGCAACAACAATTATCAATCTGATCGAAGTATCGATAGAATACATCACAGAGGGACCAATGAACATTCTTACCGCGTTAATATCGTTGGTGGCGTGCGACATTATATTTCCGGTTGAGTTGTTCTGGAAATATCTAAGAGGCAGTTTTTGAATATGTTCCCAGAAATCACCGCGCAAATCATATTCAATTTCTCTTGAAACAACAATAATAGATTGGCGAATTAAGTATCTAAAAAATCCAGCAACAATTGAGGTTCCAACAATTAAAAGTGCATACTTTATAAGTATCGCTGAAGTAGCATTTTTTTGAATATCGTTGATTGAATCTTTTAGCAAAATGGGGAGATAAACCGTCATTGCATTTGAAACCAGAATAAAAAGTATTCCCCAAAGCAATTTGGTTTTATACTTAATAAAATATTTTTTAAGCGTTAAAAGGTTTTTCATTAATTATGTGTAAGAGTAAGATTTTAATTTAGAGTAAGATACTTTTTTTATTGCTCAAAGGCTGTGCGAATATAAAAACCCCGAAAGTATTTCGGGGTGATTTGAATCATTCAATTACTTAATGTCATCCCGAACTTGTTTCGGGATCTTTTTAACTATTAGAAGATACTGAAACAATTCGCTCCAGCGAACAGCATGACTTTAAT
Source organism: uncultured Ignavibacteriaceae bacterium (assembly GCA_963714775.1). Classification (GTDB taxonomy): domain Bacteria; phylum Bacteroidota; class Ignavibacteria; order Ignavibacteriales; family Ignavibacteriaceae; genus IGN3. Next base: position 123,244 of record CAVQQN010000042.1, on the reverse strand, counting down.
CAATAACATTAAAACCAGTGTATTTGTGCAGAACTTTTGGTACAATAATTTTTCCTTCCGGAGTTTGATAAGTTTCTAAAAGCGAAACCATCAATCTACTTGTTGCTAAACCACTTCCATTTAGTGTGTGAACGAATTCCGGTTTTTTAGTCTGTTCATTTCTAAAACGAATATTTGCTCTTCGTCCCTGGAAATCTTCAAAGTTACTGCATGATGATGCTTCAAGCCATTTATTTTCTGCCGGTGACCAAGTTTCAATATCATAACATTTTGCTGCTGAAAAACTTAAATCACCGGAACACAGCATTAAAATTCTATAAGGAATATTTAAAGCCTGTAAAATATCTTCTGCATCTTTAACAAGTAATTCAAGTTCATCGTAAGATGTTTCAGGTTTTACAAATTTTACCATCTCAACTTTGTTGAATTGATGAACTCGTAAGAATCCTTTAGAATCTTTTCCATAAGAACCAGCTTCTCTTCTAAAGCAAGCAGAGTAACCAACATATTTTATTGGTAATTCCTTCTCATTTAAAATTTCATCACGATGAATATTTGTAATTGGCACTTCCGCGGTTGGAATTGCATACAAACCATCTTTTTCAATTGTGTACATATCTTCTTCCATCTTTGGAAGCTGACCTGTTCCGCGCAATGATTCTTTGTTTACAAGGAATGGTGGAAAAATTTCTGAATAGTTATGATTCTGTAAATGAAAATCCAGCATAAAGTTGATTAGCGAACGTTCAAGTGTTGCACCTTTGCCTTTGTAAACAGGAAAACCAGAACCGCTTATTTTTGCACCACGTTCAAAATCAAGTATGTTTAATTTTTTACCAAGTTCAACGTGATCCATTGGTTTAAATTCATTTTCAAATTTAAATCCTTCTGGTAACCAGCGTTTTACTTCAACATTTTCTTCAGCACTTTTTCCAACTGGAACAGATGAATGAGGTAGATTTGGAATGAATCGTAAAATTGTATCAATCTCTTCTTCAATTGTTCTTAGCTTTCCATCATACTCGGCAATCTCATCACCGACTCGTTTCATCTCTGCAATAATTTCTGTTGCATCCTGTCCGGATTTTTTCATTTGTCCAACTTGCTGGGAAACAGAATTACGTTTTGATTTCAGTTCATCAGCGTGAGCAATAATATCTCGACGTTGTTTATCAAGCTCAAGAAGTTCATCAATTCTGATTCTTTTCATTTTTGTTTGCAATTCCTTGTTTTACTTTTTCAGGATTTTCACGAATAAGTTTTATGTCTAACATTTATTCCTTTCAGGAAAAAGATTTACCACTGAGACACACTAAGTGATTCTTAGTGCTCTAAGTGTCTAAGTGGTGAATCATTTAACTACTATGTTATAAATTTTATTTTTTACGAAAATTTCTTTTACAATTGTTTTACCATCAGTAAACTTGGTTACTTTTTCATCTGTAAAAACAAGTTGCTTAACTGCATCCTGTTCGCTATTCATAGGAGCAGGAATAGTTGCACGCAACTTACCATTTACCTGAACAGCAATATTAACTGTATCTTCAATCAATGCTTCTTTATCAACTTCAAACACAACCGGATTCTGGAAAATTGATTTTTCATTTCCGATTATCTGCCAGCATTCTTCCCCAAGATGAGGTGCAACTGGTGCTAACATTGATGCAAATCTTTGCAAAACATAACTCTGAATTTCTTTACTGCAACTTTCCAAAACTTTAAGTTCGTTTATCAATTCCATTAAAGAAGCGATTGCTGTATTGAATCTGAAATGTTCGATCTCTTCACCAAACTTCTTTAATGTCTGATTTAATTTGCGATAAACTTTTTTCTCGTTGTCTGATAAAGCAGAAATATCATATTTATCTTTTGCAGATGCTTGTTTGATAATATCTGAATACTGATTAAACAATTCATAACTGCGAATTACAAAACGCTCAACGCCAGAAATTCCTTTATCACTCCAATCACCGCCCTGATCATACGGACCCATAAACATTAAGTACATTCTGAAAACATCTGTGCCGTATTTAGAAGTAAACTCATCTGGATTTACAACATTACCTTTGGACTTGGACATCTTAGCACCATCTTTTGTAATAACACCCTGATGTACAAGTTTTGCAAATGGTTCATCACTGTTAATAAGACCAATATCACGCAAAAATTTATGGAAGAATCTTGCATACAGAAGATGCATAACCGAATGTTCTTTACCGCCAACGTACATATCAACTGGTGTCCATTTATTTGCAAGCTCTTTGTTAAATGCTGATGTAGAAATTTTTGGATCTAAAAAACGTAAGATAATACCAGGATGAATCAACAAACGTATCCATAGTATCAGGATCGCGTTTAGCATCGGTGCCGCACTTTGGACATTTTACATTTATATACTTTTCATTTCTTGCAAGCGGAGATTCACCGCCAAGTTTAAAATCAACATCGTAAGGTAGAACAACCGGTAATTCTTTTTCCTCAACAGGAACCTCACCGCAATTTGGACAATGAATTATCGGTATTGGAGTTCCCCAATAACGCTGGCGGGAAATTAGCCAATCACGTAAACGATAATTAATCTTTCCTTTACCGAAATTATTTTCTTCAAGATGCTTAATTACTTTTATAATTCCATCATCAGAGTTCAATCCATTAAACTGTCCCGAATTGACCATCATACCAACTTCAGTAAAAGCAGATTTTAATTTATCAGCTTCATTTGTTCCATCCTGCAAAATTACTTTGCGGATTGGAAGATTGAACTTAGTTGCAAACTCAAAATCTCTTTCATCGTGAGCAGGAACAGCCATAACACAGCCGGTTCCGTAAGTAATCAATGCATAATCAGCAATCCATACTGGGATTTTTTCTCCATTTACAGGATTTATTGCAAAAGATCCGGTCGGAACTCCAGTTTTTTCTTTTACTGTTGATGTTCGCTCAATCTCAGTTAATTTTTTAGTTGATTCGCGATACTCATCAACACCAGCTTTAAATTCTGGCTTGGTGATTTTATCAACGAGAGAATGTTCCGGCGCAAGCACAACATAGGTAACACCAAACAATGTATCAGGACGAGTTGTAAAGACTTTTATTTCATCATTATCGACAATTTTAAAAGTTACCTCAGCACCTTCACTTTTTCCAATCCAGTTTTGCTGTTTTAAGATTGTTTCATGAGGCCAATAAATTTTATTGTGTCCATCAAGAAGTTGTTCTGCGTAATCAGTAATCTTAAAAAACCATTGATAAAGATTTCTTTGAATAACGGTTGTTCCACAGCGTTCACAGCAGCCATCTACAACTTGCTCATTTGCTAATACAGTTTGATCTTTTGGGCACCAATTTACCGGTGCATTTTTCCTGTAAGCTAATCCGCGTTTGTACATCTGAAGAAAAATCCACTGATTCCATTTGTAGTATTCAGGAGTGCAAGTCATTAGTTCTGCATCCCAATCATACATACAACCCATTTTTTTTAGCTGCTCACGAATGTCATCAATATTTTTTAATGTGCTGTCCTGAGGATGAATTCCGGTTTTAATTGCATAACCCTCTGCCGGTAAACCAAAAGCATCGTAACCGATCGGCTCAAAAACATTATAACCCTGAAGTTTTTTAAAACGTGCCCAGCTATCGGTTGGTCCATAATTATACCAGTGCCCAATGTGAAGCTTTGCTCCGGAAGGATAAATAAACATTACAAGTGTGTAAAGTTTTTTGTCTGTTTTTGAAAGATCAGTTTTGTAAGTCTTATTATCTTCCCAAAACTTTTGCCATTTGGATTCTATTTCTGTAAAAGGATAACGCATTTTTTATTATATAATTGTTTAAAATTGAAGCTAAATTTAGCTAAAAGAGAAGGGATTTCAAATTTGTAACATATCGTTTCAACTGTCTTATGATGTGTGAATAAAGTAATTACCATTTCACCTGCAAAGAAATTTAGTATAGATTTGAAACTAAGAATCAAAAAACTCATCAAAACTTGATAAATATTTTCATTAAAATTATGAAGGATACTTTTCGTGATCATTAAAAAATTCAGTCTTTTAGTAATTATTTTATTCGTTCTGCAAATCAATAATTCTTTTGCACAAAACTTTAAGTTTGCCGCAATGTCGGATAGCCGTGGTAAATATACCGGTGTTAATGATTCAGTATTGTCTAAAATTGTAAATCATCTTGTCGAAAATCAGAAAGATGTAAAATTTCTTTTCTTTATGGGCGATATGGTTGATGGCAGTAAAACAAACCCGCAGCAAACCAAAAAAGAGCTTACTCACTGGAAAGATATTATGGCTCCTGTTTATAATAACCCAAACATGATTTGGCCTTACCTTTGGCCGATAGTTGGAAATCATGAAATCCAGAACGCCGGGGACGAAGAAACATTTCGTGAAATATTTAAGGAGGTTTTTTCGAATGGTCCACAGGATGAAAAAGGACTTACATATTCCTTTGATTATGATAACGTTCATTTTGTCTCTGTTGATACGGATAGATGGTATTATGGTAATTTGAATGACTCTACGGATGACAAAAGAGATTGGCATTACATTAAACATCTTGATTGGCTTGAAAGTGATTTAAAAGTGGCTCGCGAAAGAGGAGTGAGGCATATTTTTGTTTTTGCACATGAAATGCCTTATCCAATTGGCGGACATCTACGAGATGGATTACCATTCCTTGGTGTAAATTATTCTGGAGTTTTAGATTCAACGCGAACCTGGTATTTGAATCAAAGACAAAAATATCTTGACTTGCTTGTTAAGTACAAAGTTGCAGCGCACATATGCGGGCATGAACATATTTATGGAAGACAATCTGTGAATGGCGTTTGGCAGATATTGGCTGGAAGTACAGGAGCACCATTGTACCAGTTCAATCCAACCTATTCAAATCAACCCGATAGTTTAAAACCCGGCGATGAGATGAGTTACAGTCAAGCAGTACCATATTATCAAACTCTTAATTATCATTATGGTCCGGGAAAAAATTCACAAGCATCAGAGGAATTTTTTGGATTACGCGCATTTCAATATGTAGTGCTGGATGTAAAAAAAGACAAGATATCGGTAGTAACTTATGGAGCATTTCCCAAAATAGGTTCGCGAACTGAAATGGATGGAGAAATAAAAGTTATTGATGAATTTGTTGTTTATGATGAATCAGGTGACGCAGAATAATTAATAGAGATAGAGTATAAACTTAAAAGCGCTTAAAATAAATTTTAAGGTATAAAAATGGAAAAATCAGTAATTGAAGAATTCTTAAAACATATTGAACTATTTAAAGAATTAAATGATTCACAACTTGATGCAGTTTTTAATAAACTGAGAGTTGAAAATTATTCAGCAAAGAGTTTTCTTTTTAGTGAAAATAATATCCGCAAAAATCTTTTTTTGATTTTTGAGGGTAAAGTGGAATTATTTAAACGCACTCCGTTTGGCGGAGAAAAAAGATTATCCATCTTTAATAAATATGATTTTATTGGTGAAGGTGCTTTGATGGATGATTCGCCACACTCAACATCAGCACGCGCAAAAGTTGATTCAAAAGTTTTAATACTTACACGTGATAGTTTTAAAGAATTAATGAAGGAACAAAATGAAACTGCGCTTGCAATTCTTTCAAGTATCGGAAGAGTAATCTCAAGAAGAATGAGTGCCGCAAATACACGTGTAATAAATGTTGCTGCTCAATATCAATCTGGTAGAACAAGAAGTGAACACGATTTACTTGGCGATAGAGAAGTTCCGCATGAATATTATTATGGAGTTCAAACCTTACGAGCATTAGAAAATTTTAACATTAGCGGAGTTACATTAAATTTTTATCCTGTGTTAATAGAAGCACTTGCGATGGTAAAGAAGGCTGCTGCATTAGCTAACAATGAACTTGGACTTTTATCAAAACCGATTACCGATGCAATTGTACAAGCCTGTGATGAAATTATAAATGGAAAATTTCATTCTAATTTTGTTGTGGATATGATTCAGGGCGGCGCAGGTACATCAACGAACATGAACGCTAATGAAGTAATTGCAAACCGTGCTCTTGAAATTTTAGGATATGAAAAGGGTGATTATCAATATTGCCATCCAAATAATCATGTTAACCTATCTCAATCTACAAATGATGCTTATCCAACATCAGTAAAAATTGCTCTTATAAATTCAAATAAAAAATTAACTGAAGTATTAAGGGAACTAGTTCAATCATTCAGAACTAAAGCAACAGAATTTTCTCAGATAATCAAAATGGGAAGAACACAATTGCAGGATGCTGTTCCGATGACACTTGGGCAGGAGTTTGAAGCTTATGCCGTAATGCTGAATGAAGAAGTTCAGCGGCTTGAACAAAATGTAAAATTGTTTTTAGAAGTAAATATGGGCGCAACTGCAATTGGTACAGGAATTAATTCTCACCCGGATTATTCTGCAAAAGTTGTTGCATATTTAAATGAAGTTACAGGATTAAAAATTATACTTGCTGAAAATCTTGTTGAGGCAACTCAGGATACGGGTGCATTTATAATGTATTCGTCTGCGGTTAAAAGACTTGCTGTAAAACTTTCTAAAATTAGTAATGATTTACGTTTACTTTCTTCGGGTCCGAGAACCGGGTTTTACGAAATAAATCTTCCGCCAATGCAGCCTGGTTCGTCAATAATGCCGGGAAAAGTCAATCCTGTTATCCCAGAAGTTGTAAATCAAATCGCTTTTAAAGTTATCGGAAATGATCTTGTAATAACTATGGCTGCAGAAGGTGGACAACTTGAGCTAAATGTTTTTGAACCTGTCATTGTCCAAAGTTTATTTGAATCAATAGAAATGTTAAAGAATGGAATGATGACGTTAAAATTAAAATGTATTGATGGAATAACTGCAAACGCGGATAGATGCAGAGAACTTGTTGAAGGTAGTATTGGAATTGTAACTGCATTAAATCCTGCGCTTGGATATGAAACTTGTACTAAACTTGCTAAAGAAGCGCTTGATACAAATCGCGGTGTTTATGAATTAGTAGTTGAAAAAAAGTTACTATCAAAAACAGAGTTGGATGATTTGCTGAAGCCTGAGAATATGATTAAACCGAGATAGATTCTTTTCATGTTATTGCGAATCCCGATTCATCGGGATGAAGCAATCTACCTTATTGTTTGCAATCAATATTCAAATTCTCGTCGCTTTCCATTAAGTTTGAGATATCAAAAAAAATCAACATGGAATTATGGAATCAGTTTTCAATTATTATTTCTATCCCGACTCAATATGCATCGTGGGTGCCTCTTCAAAACCTAAAAGCCTTGGTTACGAATTAACAAAATCGGTTAAACAATACGGATACACCGGTGATCTTGCACTTGTTAATCCAAAAGCAGATGAGATACTTGGATTTAAGTGTTATCCAACTATAAGTGATATAGATTATAGAATTGATCTTGCTATTGTTATGGTGCCAAAACAATTTGTTGAAGAAACTATAAAAGAACTTATTAGTAAAAAAGTTGAAGCAATAATTCTTATTACTGCAGGATTTAAGGAAACTGGTGAAGCTGGAGCCGAAGCTGAGAAAAGAATATTAAAACTTATTCATGAATCTAATGCGCGCATGGTTGGTCCTAATTGCATGGGAATTATTAATGCTTTTCCTTCAATTAAAATGAATGCCACATTTGTTGCCGAAGAACCGAAAACAGGTAGTATGGCTTTTTGTTCCCAAAGCGGAGCAATTGGTGCCGCAGTATTAAATTCTTTGCGTGAAACTGATATTAGATTTGGGCATTTTATAAGTGTAGGCAACAAAGCTGATGTAAATGAAAATGATTTACTTGAGTATTGGCAAAGCTGTAATGATGTTAAAGTATTAACATACTATTTAGAAAGTTTTGTTGATGGTGAAAAGTTCATTAGATATTTTATCGATGACCAGATTACAAAACCGGTTATTATTGTTAAAGGCGGAAGAACATCCAGCGGGATTAAAGCTGCATCTTCACATACGGGGGCACTTGGGGGCAGTGATAAAGTTGTTGATGCTATTCTCACTCAATTTGGAATTATTCGTGCTGATGATTTGAATGATATGTTTAATACGGCAAAAGGATTTGAAGATTTTCCAGTGCCTCAAGGAAATCGTGTTGCTGTTGTAACAAATGCGGGCGGTCCGGCAATTCTAACTGTTGATACTCTGGAGAAGAATGATCTTACTCTTACAGAACTATCCCTTGAAACAAAATTAAAGTTAAAAGATATTGTCCATCCTGAAGGGAGTGTTAACAATCCTGTCGATCTTCTTCCGGGAGGAACAGCTGAACAATTTAAATCTGTAAATGAAATTCTTGCCCGGGATAATAATGTTGATGCAGTGATTTCTGTTTTTGTTGAACCAATAATGGTAAAAGCACTTCCTGTTATTGAAGCCATTAATGATATCAAATCTGAAAAGCCAATCTTTCAGGTTGTAATGCCATTACCGGAATTCTGGCAGGAATACAGGGCAGAATCAAAAACAAAACGAGCTTTATTTAAAAAACCTGAAGACCCTGCTGTTGTTATTAATAATTTGTTGAAGTTTAAAAACAATAAACCAAATTCTGGCAGAATTAAGCCTGATGATTCAATCAGTAAAGATTTTAAATTGAATGAGAAGCTGGGACGATTTCTTACTCCTGTTGAAGCAGCAGAATTGTGTGAGCATTACAAACTACCATTAATTAAAGATGAGATTTTAAGTCTCACCCAAATGATGAAAAAGGAAATTCATTTTCCGGTTGTCTTAAAAGCGGTTGGACAAAAAATTATTCATAAAACTGATTTGAAAGGTGTAGCCCTCAACATCAAAACCAAAGATGAATTAATTAAAACCGCAGAACAAATGATTTGGAATTTCAGCGCTAAAAATATTCAACTTGAATCATTTCTCATTCAGCCGTTCTTAGCTGCAAAATTTGAATTGTTGATCGGAGCGTTTCGTGATCCAAGTTTTGGTCCTATGATAATGTTTGGTTCTGGTGGAAAGTATGTCGAATATATTGAAGATACTGTAATGCGCTCTGCTTACCTTACCGAAAATGATATTGATGAAATGATGAACTCAACAAAGATTGGGAAAATAATTCAAGGTGTTCGCGGAGAAGATTCGGTTGATATGAATGCAATAAAATCTACTATAGAAAATCTTGCTAAGATGATTGTAAATCATAAAGAGATTATAGAAGTTGATCTGAATCCATTGCTTATTACTTCCGATAACAAAATCTTTGCTGTGGATGTTAGAATAAAATTGTAAATGAAAGCAACAAAACATCCTTTTAGTTTTAAATACAAAAATATCTTTCCAAATTTAAAATATATTTATGGCTTTGAAGGTGGGACAGTTTACAAAGTAGAAGAACCTAAAAAGAATATTTTAATAGTTGATTGTGGAACATTAGAAGATTTTCTCGATGATGATGAGTGTAATGAACTTATTCATATTTTAGAATTTGATTCTGAAACAGAACTTAATGAATACGTAGAAAGAAAGTGTAAAAATGCTAAGCTACTTTAGATTTGAAGATAAAAATAAAACGTGGATTGAAATTACAAGAGAAGAAAGATTTTTTTGTTGTGAATTATATCACGATATTAAAAAAGATGTTGTTGGGTTTATTAAATTTTTAAATGAAAATTGTTCTGTAAAATTAGATGAAAATACTTATTGGGAAATCGGCTATGAAGTTTGCTTTTATAGGGATCTTATAAAAGCAGAAGGAAGTTCAATAAAAAAATACAATAAATGCAAAGAAAACTCAGAACCGGGTTTTAAACCATATCCGCCAAAACGGACGTTTGATTTATGTTTATTCTCTAATAAACAGATAGTTATTATTGAGGCCAAAGCTGATCAAAAATTTAATGATCAACAACTTGATGATTTAAGAGAGGATGTGAATGTCTATTTAAAACGGATATTAGATAAATTTGGATCTAATATAGAATTTGATTCAATTTTATTGAGTTCAAGTGGTGATGAAAAAGAGATTCCTGATTTTAAAAACAAAAGAATTTATTGGAATCAACTTCGAGAATTCTATAAAAATAAAATTTATGATAGAGCAGAAAGCTTAGGCAAGAAAAGAATAAAAATTTAAATATGAACCGAAAAAATTTTATAACATCAATATCTGCTGCATCAGTTGGAGCTGCAGTTTATAACCCTTTGTCCTTCTCAATGTCATCTTTACCGGATGAACCTATAGTTATAAAACCACAAAGATTAAAAGTAGGCGATCGACTTGCTTTAGTAACCCCGGGAAGCTATATCTCTGAAGAAGAGCTTCAGGATTCAGTTAAAAATTTAAGCGATCTTGGTTTTGAAGTTACATTTTCTAAACGATTGATGCTTTAGAATGGATACTTGTCGGGAACTGATAAAGAGCGTACAGAAGATTTAATTGAAATGTTTGAAAGAGATGATGTTAAAGGAATAGTTTGTGCCCGCGGAGGCTATGGATGTGCCCGCATTCTTCCTTTACTTAATTATGATCTCATAAGAAAAAATCCTAAAGTTCTAATAGGTTACAGTGATGTTACTGCTTTGCTATATGGGCTTTATCAAAAAGCCGGTTTAGTAGCTTTTCACGGACCTGTTGGAATTTCAACTTTTAATGATTACTCGGTAAACAGCTTTAAAAAGGTCTTGATGAATCCTGATAGCACAAATTTGTTTGAAAACTCAACAAGCGGTGATGATGAAAATGTTTATGGAGTTACAACAATTGTAAAGGGCAAAGAAAAGGGAAGACTTGTTGGCGGAAATTTATCAATTATGGTCTCGTTAATCGGAACTGAATATGATTTAGATTATGCAGGTAAAATTATTTTTATAGAAGAAATTGGAGAGGAACCATACCGCATCGATAGAATGCTGACGCAAATGATTCAGGCTGATAAGTTTAAAAATGCGGCTGGAATAATGATGGGAATTTTTGATAAATGTGAATCTAAAGAAAAAAATCCTTCATATGGCAAATCTTTCAATCTGATGGAAGTCTTGATGGATAGGCTAAGCAGCTTAAAAATACCGATAGTGTATGGAATGTCTTTTGGACACGTTAAAGATAAATTTACCATCCCGTTTGGTGCACTTGCAGAACTTGTAAATGATACGAAGGACGCAGGAAATTATACAGTAGAGTTTAGTGCTTATAATTTGCCAAGCGGGATTTACATTTACACTTTGCAGGTAAATGGATATTGTGCTTCGCAGAAAATGTTGTTACTAAAATAATTTTTGTAGCGCACGAATCCTTTCGTGTGTTTTATTTTAAACTTATGGCACAGGAAGGTTTCCTGTGCTATAAAATAGCATTTTCAGGCACGTGCAATCGTGCCTTTTATTTTAGTAAAATCAAACTTAAGTATTTGAAACTTGAGTGACTAAAGTCTCATCTAAACAATGTGAATCCTGTTTAACTTGATTCATCATTTTTAAGAATTTAACTTTAAAATAAAAAACGGAGAATGATAATAAAATGAACGGACTTAAAACTGTATTCCTAATGTCTTTGATGATGGCGCTTTTTCTGGCGGTAGGATATGCAATTGGCGGGAAATCGGGAATGACGATAGCTTTTGTTTTTTCTTTGGTTATGAATTTTGGTTCGTATTGGTTTTCGGATAAGATAGTGTTAGCAATGTACAAAGCACAACCAATTACAAGAGAACAGTCGCCAAAGTTTTATAATATGGTTGAACAGCTAACAAAAAATGCTAATCTGCCTATGCCAAAAGTTTATATCATAAATGATCCTACACCTAACGCTTTTGCAACAGGAAGAAATCCGCAGAATGCCGCAGTTGCCGCTACAACCGGAATTTTGCAGGGATTGAACAATGAAGAACTTGCGGGAGTTATGGCGCACGAACTTGCTCACGTTAAACACAGAGATATTTTAATCAGTACAATTACAGCAACTTTGGTTGGAACAATTTCCTACATTGCACAAATGGCAGGCTGGGCTGCAATGTTTGGAAGAGGTAATGATAGAGAAGGTAATGGTTTGGGCGGATTAGTATTGATAATTCTATCACCAATAATTGCAATGCTTTTACAAATGTCAATTTCAAGATCTCGCGAGTTTTCTGCAGATGCAGGTGGATCGGAAATCAGCGACAATCCGTTAGCTTTAGCTTCTGCATTGCAAAAAATATCCCGTGTTAATCAGGTTCAGCCTATGAGAACCACGAATCCTGCGACCGCGCATATGTTTATTATTAGCCCTTTATTTGGAGGAATGGGCAAATTATTTTCTACACATCCACCGGTTGAGCAAAGAATAGCAAGGCTACAGGAAATTGCTGCAGGAAGAAGATAAGTTAGTCCTGAGTACTTAGTATTGAGTAGTTAGATAAATCTCAAAGTCTTGCTGAACCTACCCGTCCGGTAGGCGGGCTCATTTCAGCATCTTTTAATAAAATAATATGACCCTGGAACAATTTGCCACAGCAAACAGGGTGACAAATAAAAACAACTTGATATAAATTTTCTTTCTTCCAATATTAGCAATGCAATGAATAACAATTTTAATCATATAGCCGGAGTGATAAATAAAAATTTCCAGTTTCTATTTTTTGCACTTCTTTTTTCATCAGCTATCTTTTCTCAATCAGTTTCTAACTTAGATATGTTTTATCAATTAGTTGATTCAGCCTCTACACAATTTGTTAATGATATTGGGAATGCAAAAAAAATAAAATTAGAACTTAATCTTGGAATTGATTATTCTCTTTTTGCAAACCAGGTGAGAGGGAAAATTTTAAGGAAGGGAATAGAAACAGTTAGTGAAAATTCAACTCAAGAAAATGTTGTTATTGCTAATTTTGTAATTGATAATACATTTGTCGGGTATAATGAGCCCGAACGCGATGGAATTTTGGGCGATTTTTTTACAGAAAGAACTATCGAGCTTTCAGGTAATTATTATATATCCACAAATCAAACCCTAAAGGATTTTTATTTTACCAGTAAAGACACTATAAAAGTTGAGGATGTTGAAAAATTTGAAAATCGTTCTTATCCTTTTACACAAGGAGAACTGCCCCCGGAGCCGTTTTTTTCAAGTCTTTTGGAACCGGTTGTAGCGATTGGAGCTGCAGCAGTAACTGTAATTTTGTTCTTTTCAGTACGTTCTAAGTAAACATAAATACCTTTGAAGGCTTATCTAATTTGGTTATAATTGCACATCAAAAACCCTTATAGTTAAAAATGAAAAACATATTTGCACTTATAATTATTTCGTTATTTCTCTTTGCTTGTTCAGGATCAATTGACACTACTAATATGGCTCCGGAGGAAAAACTTGCTTATGCAATAAAACTTTATGAACAAGAAGATTATGAAGAAGCGGTTAAAGAGTTCGAATCCATCATTCTTCAATATCCCGGAAGCAGTATTATTGATGATGCTCAATATTATCTTGCAATGACAAGGTTTCAGAGAGAAGAGTATATTCTTGCTGCGTATCAATTCAGTAAACTAATAAAAGGAATGCCATCAAGTGATTTTCTTGCTGATGCTCAATATATGTTAGCTAATTGTTATTATGAACTTTCACCCGATTATACGCTTGACCAGCAGTATTCTAAAAAAGCTGTTGAAGAGTTTCAGATTTTTATTGATTTCTTTCCGTTGAATGAAAAAGTAGCTCAAGCTGAAACTAAAATCAACGAACTAAATGATAAAATGGCAAGAAAAGAATATGAAGCAGCTCGTATTTATGACAAGATGGAATACTTTACAGCTGCCGTAAAATATTATGATTCAGTCACAGAGATTTATCACGATACTCAATATGCTCCGCTTGCATTGTACCATAAAATAAATTTGCTGGTTGATAGAAAACGTGAATCTGAAGCACTAACGGAAGCACAAAAATTTCTTGATAAATATCCACTGGATCCAAATTATGATGAGGTGGAGAAGACTAAAAAATCTTTAGAAAGTAAACTTTCAAGTAATCCGTAATGCAGATACCCAACAAAATAAGTGATTCACAAATCACTATGACCGAACTTGTACTTCCAAATCATACAAATCAGCTTGGTAATTTATTGGGTGGACAGTTAATGCATTGGATTGATATTTGTGCAGCACTTAGTGCCGCCAAACATAACAGAAGGGTATGTGTAACTGCTGCTGTAGATAGAATTGATTTTCATCATCCAATTAAATTAGGTGATGCGGTTACATTAACAGCATCAATTAACAGAGTGTTTACTACTTCTATGGAAGTTGGTGTAAAAGTTTATGCGCAAAATTTTAGAGAAGGAACAAAAATCCACACAAACACTGCCTACCTTACTTTTGTAAGTGTTGATAGTGATGGCAAACCAGTTGCAGCAATTGATGGAATTCCTGAAACAGAAGACGAAAAAAGAAGATATGATGAAGCTCTCACAAGACGAGAGAACCGTCTTAAAGACAGGAATAAGTAAATTCAATACGCTTTTACTTTGTGTTCTGTTGACAGAAGTTATCTCTCCTCAAATTCCATTTAAAGGTTTCTGCAAATTAAATTCATTTAAGGTTGATTCAGGCTACAGCAATCTATTTAGCTTTAACTACGATTTAAATGAATACTCTGATTTACTTATTTACAATCCATTAAGTAAAAATGCAAAAGTGTTTGATGGGAAAACAGGAATAGATTTTACCTTTAAGAAAGAAATTACCCTGCCCGTTGAGCTTTCTAAAATAGAGCCGATTATTCTTGAGAACGGTAGAATTGAATCATATGCTTTTACATCCAGAAAAAGCAGGAGTTTTGGAATTCTTAAATTTTCTTTTCAAGGTAATCCATCAATTAAAAATCAGTTAACATTTGATTATTATCCCGAGAATATCAGCGTTTCGGCTTATAGCTCCGAAGCAGGGCGTGAATTTCTTATTTCAGGTAATTCATTTAACGGGTTATCAGTTGTTACAAGTAAAGGCACTAAGTTAACTGAAACAAAAATTACTGATAAAACTATTATTTAAAGATGCTCATTTTATTGATTTGAATGCCAATGGAATAGATGACATCGTCGCATTAAATTCTATTGATAATAAAATACATTTATTCTTCCGAAACAGTTACGGAAATTTTGAAGACTTACGCCAAATTAGTTTGGATGATAATGTCTTATCGATTCGTGTTTTCGATATAAATTATGATGGCTTTAAAGACATTATCATTAGCAACACTGAATCCATAATTATTTTTTTTGGTGATTCCTATGCAGATAATAACAAAATAGTATCTATTCCAACATTATATACGGCAGATAAATTTGTTTTAGGTGATTTTAACCATGACGGTTTTTTTGATTTTAATTACTTGAACATTGAAAACGGAATTATATCAACAATATTTGCAAAAGATTTTTACTTATTCTATTCGGAATTCATCCATAAAAAAGAAAAGGGATTAATTGATATTATTCCCTTTCTTCAGCAAGTTTGTTTATGGTGCAGCATACCTAAACCAAAACGGTGAAGTAAACATCCTATCCAAAATTAGTTCTATGTCGGATGATCAGCGGTTTGCCCTGGCAATTGAACCGGATTTAATTTGTTCATTTGATAATCTAAATAATGATATAGTTGATCTTGCATTTACTGATAAGTTTGATGAGGAAATTAAATTTATTTTAAGAGATGCCGCCGGTTTACCGGAGAAACTTTATTCAATAAAACTTTATGATGCGGCAAAAAATCTAATATGCTTTAATAAATCCAAGTATATCAAAACTTTTATTTTATTCAGTGATGATAACAGGCTTGTTGAATCTATAGAAGTTAATTTTGAAAATTTTAGTTTTAAAAGGTATCATCATTATTCTAAAGGATTAATGCAGGATCTTATAGTAATACCAGACTTTAAAAACGACCCACAGTTATTAATACTTTATTCAGATAATAAAAATTTGAATCTGGAAGTTTTAACGCAGAATCAATCGAAATTTAACAACAGCTACTATGAAAGATTAACATCAAACTGGTCCAATCCCTTTTTAACAATATCAGACAAACTGAATATTGGTTATTGGCAAGCGGACGATAAAAAATTAAGATTAAAATTCTTAACTGTAAAAGATAACACCTATAAACCGGTTACTAAATTAGGGACTAATATAAATGCTCTGACAATAATTTCTAAGAGTAATCAAGATTATATAAACTCCAATATAGGTTATGTTAGCTTAGTTGCAGCAAAAGATAATTTTTATCTTATTAAAGGAGAAAAATCAGTGGAAATATTTGTAGGTAGCAGAACTATAAATGATCTTAGGATAACTGATAAAAATCAATTATTTTTTGATAAAAATAACTCGATCTTTGTTGCGGATAATAATTCAAAATCATTTTTTAAATTATTACTTTTTGAATCAAGTAAGCGTTTATCGGTTAAAAAAATATTTTCGGAAATTGAGTTAAATAATTACACAATTCAAAAATTGGATCAGAGAAATTCTCATTTAATTTTTACAAACAGTAAAAATGGTATTATAGAAATAAAGAGATTACCCAAATGACAAAAATTATAACGGCAATTCTTATTCTTGTTTCAGTTTCACAAATCCATTCGCAGGAA
Source organism: uncultured Ignavibacteriaceae bacterium (assembly GCA_963714775.1). Classification (GTDB taxonomy): domain Bacteria; phylum Bacteroidota; class Ignavibacteria; order Ignavibacteriales; family Ignavibacteriaceae; genus IGN3. The sequence goes on along the minus strand of CAVQQN010000042.1, from coordinate 106,617 downwards.
TTATCTAGAAATAAATTGGATTCATTGTACAATCTATTCACGTTTGTTAGAGGTATTAATCAATCCGATAAACCTCTAAAAGCATTCTGAAGATAATCCTGAAATAATTAAATGCGGATTTGAATTAGTAAATTCTATTAAACAAAACCTGGGTAGCTTTTCGATTGAACAGCAAAATATTTTATCAAAAATATTAACCCGACCTCAAACACAAACAAGTGTTATTACATCTAATGGATTTTTCAGAGTTCACTATGATCTGACAGGAATTAATGCTCCCGGTTATGATATTAATTTGCTACTTCAGGCTTTAGATTCAGTTTACAGTTTTGAGATTGCTGCATTGGGTTTTTTACCTCCGCCCTCAGATGATACATCTGGCGGGGACAGCAAATACGATATTTATATTTTAAATATTACTGATTACGGTTACACTCAATCCGAAAGCCGATTAGACGATTCCAGATGGACTTCTTTTATGGTAATCGATAATGATTATCCTGTTGGATCATTCTTTACCAAAGGCATTAATGCTGCTCGTGCAACTGTTGCCCACGAGTTTCATCATGCAATTCAAATGGGTAACTACGCACCGGTAGATGACAATTCTCCATACAGAAATTCGGATATCTTTTTTTATGAAATAACTTCCACATCTTTCGAAGAATTTGTTTTTGATGATGTCAATGATTATTACGTTTATATGCCAACTTATTTTAACCACCCTGAATATCCAATGCCAAGGCAGAATGGATATAATATGGCTATCTGGAATATTTATTTACAGAAAAATTTTGGTTTTGATATTATCAAAAGACAATGGGAACTGATGCCCACAAATAAAGCTTTGAAAGCATTAGCACTTAGTATAAATGAACAAGGCTCAACTTTAGGCAACGAACTAAACAAATTTGGTATCTGGACTTACTTCACAGATACAAGAGCTATTCCGGGAAGATATTTTGAAGAGGCAAATTATTATCCTTTAATAACTCCAACTCCAACTTTAGGTGTTTTTTTTACTCCACCATCAGATACTTATGATATGTTGAGTGCTCCGGTTGCAAATTATTTCTTGAAAGTAAACTTGCCCTCTCCTGATGGAGTATTTTATACCATTATCACAAACTCTGACTGGCAAAGCGCAATCGATAATTCTTCTCAGACTTTTCCGTTCTCATATTCCGTTTTTAACGATACCGTTTCCGGCGAGCCTATTATCAGTGACCAGTACTCAGTTTCTTTTAGTGATAAAGACCAACCATTTTGGAATAACGCTGTAATTTTAAATGATATTGTAGTTTACGGCGACTCAAATTATTCGGTCCCAAATCTGGAGGGTGAGACTTATGCTTATCCAATGCCATTCAAATTATCCTCTCCAGAATATATCAGAATAGATTTTCGTTCAGATTTAAATACTAATGAAGAAGTAGATTTGAATGTATATTCAACAGGCTTGGGACTTTATTATTCAGGAAAAAAGATCATTCAGTTCTCTTATCTAAAAGATTCAAAAAAATATTACAGAATTATTTTGGACAAATCTGAGATAAATTTTCCGACAGGTGTTTACATTTATGTTATTAAATCAGGTGAAGATATTTATAAAGGTAAACTGGTAATATTTAATGACTAACTATTCGGTTGAGGCTATTGAACTAAACAAATCTTTTGGTAGAAGACTTATCTTTAATGATTTACAATTCAAGTTTGATAAATCAGGGGCATATGGAATTTCCGGTCCCAATGGTTCGGGCAAATCAACTCTTGTTAAAATTATTGCCGGGATTATCGAAGCATCAAAAGGGAAGATAATTCATAGACTAAATGATAAAGAGATAGCTGAAGAACATTTGCATAATCATATCGGTTTTGTTTCGCCTTATTTAGTTTTATACGAAGAATTCACTACTTATGAAAATCTTAATTTGTTTGCGGAAATAAGAGGAATTAAATTCAACAAAGAAAGAGTTGATTATCTACTGAATAAATTTTTATTATTTAAGAGAAAAGATGATTTGTTAAAAACTTATTCATCGGGGATGAAACAAAGAGTGAAATTTATTTTTGCCCTTATGCACTCTCCTCAATTATTAATACTTGATGAACCCACATCCAATCTTGATGACGAAGGAAAAAATTCTGTTTACGAATTAGTTAAAGAAGAATCTCTAAATAATATTGTGTTAATTGCGTCCAATGAAAAACATGATCTGGTGCTTTGCAGCAATATAGTTTATCTGGAAAAATATAAGAACTAAATGAATTCAAAATCTTACAACTTATTTTTAAAAGATTTTAAATCTGAATTAAGAACACGTTATGCTATTAATGCCCTTGCAATGTTCATCATCGTTGCGATAAGTGTAATTCTATTTTCAGTCGGACAGGAAAAAATAAGCAAGAGTTTAACCGGCGGATTATTTTGGGTCGTTATATTTTTTACTGCAATGTCAGGCTTGTCAAGAGCATTTGTTTCTGAGGAAGAACGCGGAACTTCATTGACACTTCAATTAATTGCTGCACCCTCAACAATTTTTACAGGAAAGCTAATCTTTAACATTATTTTAGTTTTTGCTATGAATACTGTGATTGCCATATTGTATTCCGCAATGTTCGAAGCATTTGTAATTCAGAATTTTGCGTTGTTCTTAACATCATTTGTTTTTGGCAATATTGGATTAGCTGTATCATCAACTATTATTGCCGCAATAATTGCAAAGGCTGGTGCTAAAGGAACACTATACCCTGTGTTATCTTTTCCTATATTATTACCTTTGATTTTAACTTCTGTGCAATTAACATTGTTTGCCATTGATGGCACATCCTTTGAAAGAGCTAAGTTTGAATTGGCAATAGTTGTGAGTTACGATGTAATAATGCTCACAGCATCTTATATGTTATTTGATTTTATTTGGAAAGAATAGTTTAATTTTATTAAAAAACTAATCCGTAATAAATATATGATCTGGAAAATATTTTTATTCCTTTTAATAGCATTTGTCTCTGTGGCTGGAATTGCTTTTCCCATTGTCGAGAAACCAAGTGCTTGGTATGAATTTCCAGTATATTCCGGGACTTGGACAAAATGCAAAAATCATTTTCTTTCATGTTCCGACTGCCTGGCTAACAGTTGTTGCATTTTTTATGTCAACAATTTTCAGCTTTAAATATTTACGCAAAAAAAATCTTGATGACGATGTTAAATCCTATGCGGCAGCACAACTTGGAATGATATTTTGCATTCTTAGCTACTGTTACTGGTGCTGTTTGGGCAAAATTTGCATGGGGTTCTTATCTGGAGCTGGGATCCAAGACAAACAAGTATCTTTGCATTGTTACTAATTTACGGTGCCTGGTTTGCACTTCGTTCATCAATTGAATCTGAAGAAAAGCGAGCAACACTTTCATCAGTTTATTCAATGATAGCATTTGTAACAGTTCCCTTTTTTATTTTTATTATGCCAAGAATAATGAAAGGTCTTCATCCCGGTTCATGCAGATGATTCCAATGCTGGTCCTGTTGTTAATTTTAAAATGAATGGAAATATGCAGCTGATATTTTTTCTTTCGTTAATTGGATTTACAATACTTTATCTTCTGGATGTGGCAGAGTTGGATATAAATCAATTTTATTAAGAGAAAAATTAAACAAACAACTAATCAGAGGTTAACTTTGGAACAATTTCTTTCACAAAATGCAATTTATATTGTTATGATTATCGTCCTGATTGTTTGGGCAGGAATTTTTTCATATATGTTAAGTTTAGATAAAAGAATTAAAAAAGTTGAAAAAGAAATGGTAGGATAAAAAAATGAAAAATAAATATATCTTCGGCGGGTTTATCATTGTTCTGTTTCTTGGAATAATGGCATATCTGTTTACTCAGAGTAACATCAAATACGAAAGCGATTTTGCTAATGTAAAGAATACGGAAAACACAGTAAAAGCAACCGGAAGCTGGGTAAAAGAAAAAAGTTATGATATGAATCGTGAACAAAACACATTTTCGTTTTTTATGAAAGATGAAAAAGGAAATGAGATGAAGGTTATTTACGAAGGCGCAATACCTAATAATTTTGAAACAGCCACAAGCGTTGTTGTAACAGGTTCATATCAAAAAGAAGGATACTTTCATGCAAAAGATATTTTAACAAAATGTCCAAGCAAGTATGAAGGAAAAAATGTTCAGTCATCATCAATGTAATTGCAATGCGCAGAGGGCAAAGTGCATAGGGTACTATAAATGGGTAAGTATAGATTTCAAGATTTAGAAATATGGCGATTGGCTCTGGAGAATGGGGAAAATTGTTTGATATTGCGGATGATATTGAACCAAAGAAATTTTTTAGATTTGCTGATCAGTTGAGAGGATCAGGGACGTCTATGAGCAATCATATTGCAGAAGGATCTGGTTCTTTTTCTGAAACTGAATTCAGACAATATTTAAATATTGCACGCAGATAAGTTTTTGAGAATGCAAATATCTTGATCATTCTCAATCGCAGAAAAATATTAAGTGAAGTTTAGCTTAATAACTTATTTGAACAATTGGATCTATTATCAAGAAAAATTACAAGTTTTAGAAATTCATTAAATTAAAATAGCATTGTGATTGTGCATCGCTCCTACTCTTAGCGCTCTGCACTTTGCGCCATGCTCTAAGCGAGGTTTTATGATTGGCAGTATTTTTTTAACTATAGCTCTTGTTCTCAGTTCAATAGCAATGGTAATGTATTACCTTTCTTTTAAAGGTTATAAGAACACAATAAGCATTGCAAGATACAGCTACCACGGAATGGCAATTTTTGTAATTGCTGCGTCTACATTTTTATGGTATGCAATATTAACGCACCAATATCAATATCATTATATTTTTAGTTACAGCAATAATTCCTTATCAACTGGATTGCTACTCTCATCTTTTTGGGGCGGACAGGAAGGAAGTTTTATGCTGTGGCTTCTTCTTACTTCAATTATTGGAATTATACTTCAATCCTATTCTTCCAGAAGAGGTGACCTTGAATCGCGAGTAATGGCTGTTTTTACTCTTGCTACATCATTTCTATTGGTGATGGTATCTCCCTGGTTTAAAAATCCTTTTGAATTCATCTGGGTGACCCCAATTTTTGTTGACGTAAAAAATATAGCTCCTCAATATCTTAGCCTTGCATTCATCCAAAATTTCATTTTTACTGATCAGCAGTCTAACACCACATTTATACAAATGAGTTCACAGCTTCACACATTATTGGCTCAGGCAGGTGTTCAGGTTAATCAATTTATTGTTGATGGGAAAGGATTAAATCCACAATTGCTGAACTATTGGATGCAGATTCATCCTCCAATGCTTTTTGCTGGCTTCTCGATGGCAACAGTTCCATTTGCATTTGCAATGGCAGCTTTAATGAAAAATGATTACAGAGATTGGGTAAATCAGTCTTTACCATGGGTGCTGGCAGGAACAGGAATTCTTGGTCTTGGAATTATGATGGGCGGTTACTGGGCTTATGAAATGCTTGGGTGGGGAGGTTATTGGGCATGGGATCCAGTCGAAAACTCAAGTTTAATTCCCTGGTTAATCGGAGTTGCATCCATCCATACAATGCTTGTGCAGAAAAGAAGTTTGAAAACAACTGATGGAATTGGTAGATATGCGAAGACTAATTTAATACTTAGCATATTAACTTATGTTCTGGTTTTATACAGTACATTTTTAACAAGAAGCGGCGTTCTCGGTGATGCTTCTGTTCACTCATTCGTTGATCCCGGACAGTTGGTTTATTTATTCCTTGTAATCTTTATTGGAACTTTTATTCTAATTGGATTTGGTGGAATTGCTTACAGATGGAAACATCTTGAAGAAAAATCTGTTCACGAAGAAAGTATTCTCTCAAGAGAACTTGCTTTATTTACTGCATCAGTAGTTATAGTTGCTTCTGCAATTATTGTATTAGTTGGTACTTCAGCCCCGCTATTCGGACAAGCTGTTGATACATTTTTCTATAATGAAATGCATCTTCCAATCGCTATAATAATCGGATTGTTAAACGGTTTCAGTTTACTTATCAAATGGAAAACTACAAATACAAAAGAATTATTTAGGGATTCTGTTTTCTCGGTAACTGTTAGTTTAATTCTTACAGCCATTATTGTTGTGTTTGGTGGTGTTCATCAATTTTTATTGATCCTGTTAACTTTCTCATCAGCATTTGCTATAATTGTTAATGGACAGATTGCTGCAAAAATTGTAAAAAGTAATCTTAAAAATCTTGGCGGGTATATATCACATATTGGAATAGCACTTTTTATACTTGGTATTATTGGTTCTGCCGGTTATAGCGAGCAAATGAATATCGATCTAATAAAAGACAAACCAACCAAGGCATTTGGTTATGATATAACGTTTACCGGATATAATCCAATCGAGAATAATACAAAGTATGCTTTTAACATAAGTATGAAAAATGGAGATAAAACTTACACTGTTTCACCAGTTATGTATATCTCTGAATATAATAATAGCTTAATGCGTGAGCCGGCAATACTTAATCTTTTCTCTAAAGATGTTTACGTTGCTCCTCTTGGATATGACGAAGGTACAGATCAGCATACCGCCAATGGTGAAACAGTAAATCTAAAAAAAGGTGTTGAAACAGAATATAAAGGATTAAAAATTTCTTTTGATCATTTTGATGTTTCTTCTGAGACTATGACCGCTATGCAGGCAGGTAAAGATTTTCAGATGGGTGCTGTGCTTACAATTGAGAATGGCGGTAAGACTGAAGAGTTTGAACTTTTAAGAAAAAGTGTAAGCGGGCAGGTTGAATATACAGAATACACTTCTGAGCAAGCAGGAATAAAAATCCAACTTCTTAATCTAACTGCTGAAATGATTGAAGTGTCAATTGCACCTATAAACAATACTCAGCAAGTTGTTGAAAATCCCAAACAGGAAGTTTTAACAGTCACTGCAAGTATAAAGCCATATATCAGCCTTGTTTGGATTGGTGTGATAGTAATGGTTGTTGGTTTCTTTGTTGCAGTTGTAAGAAGATTAAAAGAATCTTTGCTATAAAAATATTTTTATTTTATTTGGTTGTCACGGTCGCACCGTGACAAATTATTAAGCCCCGATTTTTTGCGGGGCTTTTATGTTTTGTAGCTATCAATTTAAAAAATATAAAAAGTTGTTCTTATTCTTTTTTTTTATCTTTGCGGCAACAATACTAACTACCTTAAAGGTGAGGCAAATGGGTAAAAGAAATTACATCAAAGTAATTTTTAATAAATGCACTCCTTTTCTAATAAAATACTACAAATCATTTCTTGTTTTCTTTATAATAACTCAACTAATTACTGTTTTGCTTATATCCTGCAAAGATGAAATAACCCAGCCAACACCAAAATCGCCCGGTCACCAGGCAGATATTCTCTGGCCAAGTTTAGCCGATAGTCCCTGGCCGATGAATCATCACGATCCACAAAATACTGGAAGGAGCCAATATCCCGGACCAAAAATTGGTTTAATCGATTGGGTACTTGACAGTCTCTATCTTGATTGTAGTATTGCTATTGGTAAAGATTCAACAATTTATCTGGCATCTGGTGGTGGCGGATCTTCAACAACCAAAGAACCTGGATTATATGCATTTAATATAAATGGTGAAATCAAATGGATATTTAGATTCCCAGATCAAATATTATTTAGTTATAGCACGCCTTTAATTGCCTCAGATGGAACTATTTATTGCAGTGTTAATGGCCCTAATAAATTCTATGCAATAAACCCTGATGGTACATTAAAATGGGTTGAAGATAATATCAATTTAAAGATGATAGGAATAAACGTTGGTTTAGAAGGAACTCTATATTTTATTCAGAGTGATGGAATATTAACCGCACTCAGCAAAAATAGTGGGATTTTATGGACTTACTCTGATCCTAATTTTTATGGTGGGGATTATAGTAGTATGTCATTTTCACCAGATGGAAAAACGATCTACCTATATACTTTCGCTGAAAATGCTCGATTAATTGCTTTTGATATAGAAAACAAAATTATAAAATGGGGTTTTGGTTCAGATATAGCCGGAACACCTGCTATTGATTGTGAAGGTAATTTATATTTAATTGCAAATGTAGATACTTTATACGAAGGAAATACTGCACTCTATTCTTTAACAGCAAATGGAAAAATCCGATGGTCTAATCCAATAAAGTCAGTAGTTGCTCATCTTTTTAACAGCAATCCTATAATTGATAAAGATGGGAACATATATTGTGGGCATGATACCCTATATTCTTTTGATTATGAGGGGCAACTTCGTTGGAAAAAAGACTTGTGTACAAATTGTCAGGATCCATTTGGATTTATCGTCTCGCCCTTAATATGTGATTGTGATGGAATAGTATATGCCTCTATTAGTGATGATAATAACCATCAGCTTAAAACAATTATGGCAATTTCTTCCCAAGGGAGTGTGCTCTGGAATTTACAATTAAATTATACTCCTTTACCAAAAGGGGGGTTTTCACCCGCAATTGGATATAAAAATGAAATTTACTTCCCAACAGATGAGCTACTAAAATTATTTAAAATTAAATAGGATTATAAAATGGAAAAATTATTCCTCTTAATAATTTTAATAATGGGAAGTTATGATGTACCCCAAAACCCGGACAAAAAAATGATTTAATTTAGTGTGGTGAATTCTTTAACAAAAAGTAAGGAGCCACAAAATGTCAAGAGCAAGAAAAACATTCAATAACGAATTCAAAGCAAAGGTAGCGTTGGAGGCAATTAAGGGTTACAAAAGCTTAAACGAACTAGCATCAGAATATCAGGTTCATCCAAATGCAATTGGCAACTGGAAGAAACAAGCCCTGGAAAGTTTTACCGAAATTTTTAATAACAGACGTGGACCAAAAGCACAAGTTGATACGGAGTTAACAGATCATCTCTATAAACAAATAGGTAAACAACAAGTAGAACTAGACTGGCTTAAAAAAAAACTTAACACTATCTGTTGATATAAAAAGAGGATTGATAGAACCAGGTAATAAGCTTCTAACAATCCAGGAACAATGTTCTTTGATAAGATTGCCCCGCTCGAGTTATTACTATCATCCGTTGGAAATAACGGGTGAAGAACTTGAGATAATGAACCGGATAGATAAAATATATACTGATTTTCCATTTTACGGAATAAGAAAAATAACAGAACAGTTAAGAAGACAAGGCAGCCTCTATAATCACAAAAGGATTTATCGGCTAATGCAACTAATGGGAATAGAAGCTATCAGACCAAAGAAGAATTTGAGTAATCCAAATAAAGATCATCTGATTTATCCGTATTTACTCAGAGATGTAAAAATCACGACCAATAATCAAGTATGGTCAAGTGACATTACGTATTTGCCTTTGTATAATGACTTTGTTTATTTGGTAGCAGTAATCGATTGGTTTAGTCGTTACGTATTAAGCTGGGAGCTGTCAAACAGCCTGGATGTATATTTTTGTTTGATAGCATTGGAAAGATCTCTAAGGCAAGGTAAACCGAAAATATTTAATACCGATCAAGGTAGTCAGTTTACGAGTAAAGATTTTTCTGAAATGGTTGTCGGAAACCAAATTAAAATGAGTATGGATTCAAAAGGAAGAGCCTTAGATAATATTTTCATTGAAAGACTTTGGCGAAGCTTAAAATACGAAGACATTTACTTGAAGGAATATCAGTCAATATCAGAACTTAGAGAAGGATTAAAAAACTATTTTGATTTTTATAATAATCGAAGGATACATCAATCATTAAATTATAAAACTCCTTCTGAAGTATATTTTAACTAAGTATGGAAAGAACTATTTTTATATAAACAATACCACATTAAATTACCTTAGAATTCTGTCCAGTACTTGGGGTACACTTAAGTCACCTAGCATTGCCGCAAGAGATACTAGATGGTCCCCAGAGAGAACTCTATATGTATAGATCAAATTTTCCTTCTTACCCACCTTTAGTAGTAGTTGCTAATACATTGAGTGCGGTTTCTGACATGTTTTGTAGAGATCCAAATAACAATAGTTTAGGATATATATGTTCTGTGTGTAATGCCAATTCTTCTGTAACTATTGATAATTATTATATTATTTCATCTGGTTGGAATATTTGCAATGATGATTCAGGTGTATTCCCATATTTTGGGTATGCACTTTATAAAATAAATAATAATAGAACTAGTGATTACTTTTATATTGATTTTAGGGACTGCAATTATAAACCCACCTACGTTTATGGATATTTAGCAACAGATATCAGTATCTATCTCAATTTAAATTATGATGGTCAAATGAATTCACGTTACGAGTATAATATGAGTAGCTACCCGCATGTGCCGATAGTTAACGGAAGTATTTTAAGAATCTGGAACATCGAGCATTTAAGTCCTCCTCAACCATATAGCCCAAATACGTATTGCTTTCCAAATTTTTGGCAAAACTGTCTAATTTTAATTTCCTCTCAAACTGGCAATCACCCGCGGCTTGTTTGGGGTCCATATCCAGAAAGTGTAGATGTTGTATGCTACAAGATTTGGAGAAAATATGGTGTATCTGCTTGGCAGCTACGTACAACAGTTTCTTCCAGCACCTATGAATATATTGATGAATCAGTTTATATATCTCCTCGTCTAGCAGGTACCATAGTTCAATATAAAATAACAGCGGTTTATGATACAAACAGTGAAACATTACCAACAAATACAGTAGCTGTTAATGTTAAGGGTGCTGAAATGGAGAAGATTGGAATCAAAAATGAATTATCTGTCAATGAATTTGTTTTAACTCAAAACAACCCAAATCCCTTCAACCCAAGTACAGTAATAAACTACTCAATTAAAAAAGAAGGATTGGTAACGATAAAAGTATATAATGTTTTGGGAAAAGAAGTAGCAACACTTGTAAATGAAAACAAACCGGAAGGAATTTATGAAGCAGAATTCGATGCATCATCACTTCCAAGTGGAATGTACGTTTATAAAATGCAGGCTGGTAGTTTTACAGATGTTAAGAAGATGTTGTTGCTCAAGTGACATTTGTAGTTCAGGGTTCCAAACCTTAATTTTCCTAACCAAGTATAATCTCAGGACGGAGTCCTGAGCTACTAAAGCTAATTTCAGGTTCGAGAAATCGAGCCTGTTTTTTTATATTTGGGCAGTCGTAAATACAAGGAATACTTAAATATGATTTTCAAAAACAAACTTATCCACAATCCAATCTTAGTTCCACTCTATCTCTTAATCGTAATCTCATTTGCCTTCATCCCAACAAAACCAGATGAAGGAATGTTTCCTTTAAGTGATATTAAAAACATCAACTTAAATGAAAAAGGATTAAAGATTAGTGTTGATGAAGTTTACAATCCAAACGGAGTTAGTCTTGTAGATGCGCTTGTAAAATTAGGCGGATGTACGGGTTCATTTGTATCAAATGAAGGATTAATAATTACAAATCACCATTGTGTATTTGGAATCGTTTCAAACATCAGTACACTTGAAGACAATTATTTAGAAAATGGATTTGTTGCTAAGACTCATGAAGAAGAAATTCCTGCAAGCGGGTTATCCTGCCGGATTACAGATTCTTACGAAGATGTTAGCACCGAAATTTTAGAAGCCGCAAATGCTGAAGAAGATAACTCTAAACGAACAATTGCGATATCAGACAAGATAAAAGAAATTGTTGAACGTGAAGAACAAAAAGACAGCACAATTACTGCAGCAGTTTCGGAAATGTTTATTGGTGAGCAGTATGTTTTATTTAGATATAAAACTATTAATGATGTGCGATTGGTTTACGTTCCGCCAAGAACTATTGGTGAATTTGGCGGCGAGTCTGATAACTGGGTCTGGCCAAGACACAACGGAGATTTTTCATTCGTGCGTGCTTACGTTGCACCTGATGGTTCAAATGCAAAATACTCTGAAGAAAATATTCCGTACCAACCTAAAAAGTTTTTACAGGTTAATCCTAACGGAGTAAACGAAGAGGATTTTGTATTCCTTCTTGGATACCCGGGAAGAACGTACAAACATCAGCCCTCGCAGTTTTTAGTGATGCAGGAAAAGTATCAGCTTCCCTACATTCAGGATTTATTTGCCTGGATGATAAATCTTTATGAAAAACGTGGCGAAAATGATCCTGAATTCGCATTGAATATATCATCCACAATAAAAGGATTAGCAAACACAGAAAAAAACTATCGCGGTAAAATACAGGGATTGGAAAGATTAAAACTTGTTCAGAGGAAACAAGAAGAGGAAAAACAACTACAGCTATTTATTGATTCTGATCCACATTTAAAAGATATATACGGTACGGTACTTGAAGAAATAGATGAAGTTCACAAAGATGCATTTGATAGCGGCAGGTGTGGGTTGGTCCTGACAATGCTCAGTCGTAATGTTAATTATTACAGGCTTGCAGAAATGTTCATCGATTATAAAAAAGAAGTGATGAAACCTGAAGATGAAAGAAAATCATTGTATAAAGAAGAAAAACGGGAAGACTTTTATAATAGTATTACAAAACTTTATAATGATTTTGAACCTGATCTTGAACCCCAAATCTTAAATAAGATTTTAACTGATGCATCAACTTTTGAAGAATGCAAAAAGTTAGAACCTTTTAGGAATTTTAATAAAGAAAAAAACAAACAAGACTTTATTGCTGATCTGTATGAAGACTCTTTTATCAAAGACAGCAAAGAATATTTTGATCTTCTTAATGACGAGGATGAAACTTTAGATGATATTGATGATCCTTACATCAACATTGTAAAGGCTGCGGCAGAACTTGGGGACGCAGAAAGAAAAAAATCACAGTTGCGTGATGGTGAAATAAATATTCTGCTTGCAAAACTTAATGATGTAAAAAGGCAATGGCTACAAAAATCATTTGTACCGGATGCTAACAGTACTTTAAGATTAACTTACGGATATGTGCGCGGTTATTCTCCTGCGGATGCAACATATTTCTCACCAAACACTACATTAGCGGGTATGATAGAAAAGGGAAAAGAATCTGGCGATTATGAATTAAATAAAAAAATAAAAGAATTTTATGAGAAAAAAGATTTTGGACAGTTTGTGATTCCAAAATTAAATGATGTTCCTGTAGCTTTTCTATATAATACCGATACAAGCGGCGGTAATTCCGGCAGTCCGATAATGGATGCGTATGGAAGATTAGTTGGTGTTAACTTTGATCGCCCATTTGAAGCAACTGTAAATGATTATACCTGGAGTGAAAAATACAGCCGCTCAATTGGGGTGGATATCAGGTTTGTACTTTGGGTTGTTCAAAAAGTGGGTAAGGCTGATTTTCTACTAAAAGAAATGGGAATTGACCTTTAAATGAGCTTTTTCAAGCCTTGACAAACGATGAGGTCAATGTTATCTTTGACCTCGTTTTTAGAATATATTATTTATTCCGCGATAGCTCAATGGTGGAGCATTCGGCTGTTAACCGAAGGGTTGCAAGTTCGAGTCTTGCTCGCGGAGCTAAAGAAGTCCCGATTAAATCGGGACTTCTTGGTTTTATGCACAAAATTTTTTTTCTATCCATTTAAGATGATTCAACTTAGTCATCTGCCCTTTATTATAAATAATTGAAGCATTATTTCATAATTAATGAAATTTTTATCAAAATTCGGTAAATAAATTTTTCAGAAAAAAGTATTAAATACTTTAAACTGACTCTCTCTATAAAACCTAACTTTCTTATCTTTCATATTATAATAATGTATAGAACTTTAAAAAGAACAAATAAAATGAAAATATTTTTATCATTAATTATTTTAATGAGTCTAATTATTAATTGCACAATGAGTAAGGAAGAAAAAATAGATCAGATTTTCAATGATTATAATAAACCAGATAAGCCCGGAGCCGCAGTAATGGTTGTAAAAAACGGGGAGATTATATTTCAAAAAGGTTACGGACTTGCAAATGTTGAGAATAATCAGCCGGTTACCGGGGCGACTAATTTCAGATTGGCTTCTGTTACAAAACAGTTTACAGCGATGTCTGTACTAAAGCTTGTGGAAAGAGGTCGGCTTAAATTAACAACAACTCTTACGGACATATTCCCTAATTTCCCAAACTATGGTAAAGACATCACAGTAAAAAATTTGCTTCAACACACATCCGGATTAATTGACTATGAGGATCTTATTCCTGATACTGCAACTGTGCAAGTAAAAGATAAAGATGTTTTAGGTTTGATAATGCAGACAGATTCGACCTATTTCCAACCTGGCAGTCAGCACCAATACAGCAATACAGGCTATGCCCTGCTTGCATTAACTGTGGAAAAGATATCAGGTAAGCTATTCCGTGATTTTCTAAAAGATAATATTTCCCAGCCACTTGGAATGAATAATACAATCGCATTTGAGAACACTATAAACGAAGTTAAAAACAGAGCATACGGTTATAGTATTTTAGACAACAATGTTGAATTAACAGACCAGAGTATTACTAGTGCAGTACTTGGAGATGGAGGTATTTATTCGTCATTGAATGATCTTTATAAATGGGATCAAACACTTTACACCGGAAAGTTAATTGATAAAAAATATCTTGATGAATCCTGGACTAAGGGTACAACCACTTATGGAGTTGAATTTCCATATGGATATGGTTGGCGGTTAGAGAATTATCACGGGAATAAGGTAGTATATCATACTGGTAGTACAAGAGGATTCCGCAATATTATTTACAGAGTACCCGAAAAGAATTTCACTATTGTAATTTTAACAAATCGTGACAGTGGCTCGGAGTTTAGCACCCTCGAATTTGCACATCAGATAATTAGTATTTATTTACCTGATAATTAAAGAGCTTCTAAAACACTAATTATCTTTAGAGTAGTTGTTTTGAATTGATTTAAGCTTGTAGAGCTAAATCATTCAGTACCAATTTTAATGGACATTCTGTTTTATAAATAATTCACTACGATTGATATTTATTATTTTAATAGTATCGAGTATTCAGCCTTAGCAATAAAAACATTTCAATATTACTCCGCTTATTTGAATAAATCGACCGTTCACAACATTCTTCTTCAATACCTTAAGCAGCTGCAATATTTTCACAACAAGAAAAAAAAACATTAGGAAGGAACAAGGTATGCTTAGATTTATATTGATGTTTTCTTTGTTAATCAGTGCTGGGGCAAAGGTTCTGGCAACTACTCCATTAACTGATGAATTTATTAAGGGTGTTCTTGTTGATTCAACTTCAGCAACTGCTTTACCCTATGCAAATATTACATTGCACAATAATTCCGATTCCTCTTTTATAACGGGAGTTTCATCAGGTACTGACGGTGAATTTATATTAAAAAATTTGTCTGAAGGAAGCTATTATTTGAAAATAAGTTTTGTTGGGTACAATACTAAGTATGTTCCCGGTATTAGTTTAACTAAAGATAAGCATCAGTATGATTTGGGAAAAGTTATGCTGTCAAAACAAACTTATCAGTTAGAACAGGCGGAAGTAGTTGGTGAAAAAGTAAGTGAAGAACTTCATCTAGATAAAAAAGTAATTAATGTTTCTCAGGACCTTAATGCACAAGGTGGAACTGCACTTGATGTACTTCAAAATCAGCCATCTGTTAGGGTTGATCCAGATGGAACAGTTTATTTAAGGGGCAGTTCAAACTTTACAGTGCAGGTAAATGGCAAACCATATCCGCTGCAGGGATCTGATGCATTAAAACAAATTTCTGCCAACAGCATTGAAAATATTGAAATGATTACAAATCCTTCATCAAGATATGATGCAGAAGGTTCTGCAGGAATAATCAATATTAATCTTAAAGTTCAGAAAGATTATTCTTTAAGCGGAATTCTAAATTTAAACAGCGGAACCGGTGATAAATACAACGGTGATTTTTCATTCAGCTACAATGTTAATGGTCTAAATCTTACAAGCGGGTTTGATTACCGTGATAATACTTTTACAAACAATCAAGATATCAGCAGAAATTCATTTTTTAATGATCAAACCTTATTCAATAGATCCGATATAAGTATCCGGAATAAAAGAAAGCAATATTCTTTTAGAGGTGGAGCTGATTATAATATTGATCTGCAAAATATATTAGGACTGTCATTTAGTATTGGTGCTGTTGATATGAACGGCAATTTGAATACAAGAGTCTCCAATCAAAATACAGATGAGACAAATTATTCCTTAATAAGAAACAATATGGATATTCCTGTTAAGTATATGAATTCCATTTTTACTTATCAGTATAAAATTAATCCTGATGTAAATGATTTGAATTTTGAAATAACTTATAACTATGTAAGTGTTACAAATGAGCAATTAACAATTGGAAGTAGTACGGATGAAAATTTTAATATATTAGATGAGTTCATAAACGGTACTGATTTTACAAATGACAGCAAGAGGAATGAAGGCAGATCAAAGCTTAATTATAAACATAAGATTGCTGAGAACACTACATTTGAAACCGGTTTACAATCAAATTTTTCTTACAGAAATTTTGATTTATTGAATAAGATTTATGATGCGAATTTACAGGATTATATTCTTGATGATGACATTACAAATTCATTCAATCTGCGCAATAACGTTTATGCAGGTTTTGTTTCCTTCAATTCTGAGATTGAAGGATTTAGTTATATGCTTGGATTAAGAGGTGAGTATATGGACAGATATCTTGATCAGAAAACTCTTACTGAAACATTTGAATTTAATAAGATGGATTATTTCCCATCAATTAATATTTCAAGAAAAATTGATGATCATCAACTTCAGTTAAGTTACAGCAGAAGAATAAACAGACCAAATGAAAACATGCTGAATCCGTTTGCTTTTTATTCTGATCCGAATATAAAAATCTCCGGTAACCCAAAACTGATGCCTGAATATATTGATGCACTTGAATTGAATTATCAGAAAATGTTTGGCGGTGTCTTCGTCTCAGCTCAGACATATTACAGAAAATCTAAAGATTCCTTCGATCAAACTTTTTCGATTGATACTACCGGTCGCATAAATATTATGTTCAACAATTATGGTAATTCGGATGTTTACGGCGCTGAAATATCATCCAGCTTTTCTGTTGCGCAGATATTTAAATTTGATCCGTCAATTAATTTATACCAAACACATATAGATGGTTTAGTAGATGGTTTAAGTGTGGAAAAAGATTTCTTTGACTGGTCTGCAAAATTAAATACAACTATTAACTTCTCTGCTGATGCAAGATTTCAGGTATCTGCTAATTATATGAAGTTTATTGATGCACAATCAGAATCAGATCCGTTTATGATGATCAGTGCATCATTCCGTAAGGAATTTTTTGAAAAAGCAATGTCGCTTACTCTCCAGGCAAGAAATTTATTTAAAGCATCTAACATGAAGTTCAATACTATAGGTTCAAATTTCAATGCTACCGCATTAATAAGACCTGAAGCACCTGTGTTTACATTAATGTTTAGTTATAACTTTAATAATTTCAAACGCACTCAAAGACCGACCGATAATGTTGATATTCCGACAGGTTTGTAGAAATTATTGTTATAATGAGGTTTCCTCAAAAGTTATTTGGTAACTAACATTACGCAGTCTTAAAATTATATTGCCACGACCTTCAGGTCGTGGCTATTAAAAAACTGATTTTGCTAAGGTGAGTTAGTAAGTGTCATTCCGGTGAAAACGGGAATCCAGAAACTTTAAAACAAAATGGATTCCCACTCCTGCCTACCGCAGGCAGTTTTGTGGGAATGACGATCGTATAATTTTTACTTTTAAGACAACCCCATCCTATTTATTTTCATTCTCTTTTAAAAAGCTTTTCAATTGTTAACTGAAAAATGTTAGACTTAATCAGCTATCTTGATTATTTTGGCAGCAGGAAAAATGAATTTCTGATAAATTATTGAAAGGCTTCCTGATGGGGGCACCAGATACAATTAAAAGATTAGTAGATTCCTTCCACAGAAATGCTGATGCTTACAAAAATGGCAGCATTAACGAAACACAACTCCGTCGCGAATTTCTCGATCCCTTTTTTACAACACTTGGCTGGGATGTTGAAAATAAAGCCGGTTATTCTGATGCATACAAAGATGTTATCCATGAGTATTCACTAAAAACAAAAGATGTTAGGGAAGCACCTGATTATTGTTTTCGTATAGGTGGAACAAGAAAATTTTTTGTTGAGGCTAAGAAACCAAGTGTTAATGTTAAAGATGATATTCATCCTGCATTCCAGTTAAGAAGTTATGCATGGTCTGCAAAACTTCCATTAAGCATACTTACCGATTTTGAAGAATTTGCAGTTTACGATTGCCGGATTCCGCCCAACAAAAAAGACAAAGCTTCCAATGCACGAATAATGTTTCTTACTTACGATCAATACATCGATAGGTGGGATGAGATTGAAAATATTTTTGCACACGAATCCATACTTAAAGGTTCGTTTGATAAATACGTTGAATCCAATAAAAGAAAAAAAGGTACAGCAGAAGTCGATCTTGTTTTTCTTGAACAAATGGAAGCCTGGAGAAAATCTCTTGCAAAAAATATTGCACTCCGTAATTCAAACCTTAGCATAAGAGAGCTTAACTACTCGGTTCAAAAAACTATTGATAGAATTATTTTCTTACGTATTTGTGAAGACAGGGGAATAGAAGATTATGGACAGCTGATGTCTTTGCAAAACGGGGTAAATACTTATGAAAGACTAAAACAAATTTTCCATCGTGCTGATGAAAAATATAATTCCGGTTTATTCCATTTTGAAAATGAGCGCGATAGACTTGAACCACCGGACAACTTAACACTTGATCTTTCAGTTGATGACAAAACAATTAAAGATATTGTTAAAGAACTTTATTACCCCGAAAGTCCTTATGAATTTTCTGTTCTTCCAGCAGATATACTTGGGCAGGTTTACGAACAGTTTCTTGGTAAAGTTATCCGTTTAACTCCATCGCATCAGGCAGTAATTGAAGATAAACCAGAAGTTAAAAAAGCTGGCGGCGTTTACTATACTCCAACTTACATTGTAGATTATATTGTTAATAACACAGTCGGAAAACTTCTCAAAATTAACGATGGTCATGCTGAACTTGTTTCAGCATCTAAAGAATTAAAAGGTAAGATCCCGAAACAAGTTCGGGATGACAAATATGCAACGCCAAAAGAAATTAGCAGCCTAAAAATCCTCGATCCCGCTTGCGGCAGCGGTTCTTTCTTACTTGGTGCTTACCAGTATTTATTAGACTGGCATCTTAAATATTATCTTAGAGAACTTGAAACAAGCAACAAACTGTTACAGCAAAAGCACCCTCCTGTTTATATAAATGATAGAGGCGATTATCTTCTTACAACAAGCGAAAAGAAACATATACTTCTTAACAATATTTATGGAGTTGATATTGACCCGCAAGCTGTTGAGGTAACAAAACTTTCTCTAATTCTTAAAGTGCTTGAAGGTGAAAGTACGCAAACACTTAGCAATGAACTGCAATTTTTCCGTGAACGTGCACTGCCCGATCTTTCCAATAACATTAAATGCGGCAACTCGCTTATTGGTCCCGATTTTTACAACCAGACTGAGATGAACTTTTTAGATGATGAAGAAAAATTGCGCATAAATGTTTTTGATTGGAATAAAGAATTCCCGCAAGTCTTTAAAAGGACTGACTCGTCCTCAATCCCTCTCCTTGCGAAGGAGAGGGAAGAAAAGGGTGAGGTTGGTTTTGATGTTGTTATTGGTAATCCACCGTATGTTGATATTAAAGGGATGAATAATATTGATGTTAAATACATCTTTGATAGATATAAATTTTCAAATAACAGAATAAACTTATTTGCAACATTCATTGAACGAGTATTTCAAATAGTTAAATATAAATCATTTGCTTTCTCATTTATTATCCCTTCAGCAATATTGACTATAGATTCTTATAAAGAATTAAGAAAATACACATTAGAAAATTTTAACATTTCTAATATTGTAAGATTACCTAATGAATCGTTTGGAATGAAAGCTGGGGATGTAAAAGTTGATACAGTAATAGTTGTATTCTCTCCGCTAAATAAAATAAAACAAGATATTGATGTAATCATATATGAAGGTTATAACAGGATAAACATTATTAGTAAAGATAATTCAAATAGAAAATCGATTTTAAATCAATCAAAGATGCTTGATAACCTTGATTACATTTGGTCTATTAATAATAGTGACGTAGAAAAAGATATTATCACAAAATGCGAAGAAGATACAAAACCATTAGAAGAGTTTGCAGACTTTTGTCTTGGTATTACACCTTACGACAAATATAAAGGACACACCCCTTCACAAATTGAAAATAAAATTTTTCATTCAGATCACAAAAAGGATAATACATTCAAAAAATTATTAGCTGGAAATGACGTGAAAAGGTATCTTGTCACCTGGAATGGCAATTTGTGGATAAGCTACGGGAAATGGTTAGGTGCACAAAGAGAACAAAAATATTTCATCAACAAAAGAATAATTGTCAAACAAATAATTGATTGGACTGACAAAAGAATTTGGGCAAGCTTACTTAATGAAGAACTTTATAATACCCAAAATGCATTCATATTGTTAATAAAGGACGACACCCAAATAGAGTTCTTATTAGGTGTTTTAAATAGTAAGCTAATGACATTTTATCACCGAAAGAGATTTTTAGAAGAATACAAAATGCGATTTCAAAAAATCTTAATTAAGGATAGCAAAAAATTTCCAATCAAAATAACCGCAAATAAAAGGATATCAAATGATATTGTCACTGCCGTAAAGCTAATTTTAGAAATGAAACTTAAATCACAGTCAGTTAAAACTCCCTCAGAGCGCACAGCAATCGAAAGACAAATACAAGCAACAGACGCACAGATAGATCAGCTTGTTTATCAGCTTTACGGGTTAACGGAAGAAGAAATAAAAATTGTGGAACAAAAATGACCTCACCCCATCCCCTCTCCTTTTAAAGGAGAGGGGGCTTTAAATTCCTTCTCCTTTGGAAGGAGAAGGGCAGGGATGAGGTAGGAATTTAAGATGACTCAGAACTTTAATAGAACAACCGAGAAACAAAAACGACGCCAATTAAGAAAAGATCAAACCTTCTGCGAAAAAATAATGTGGCAGTACTTAAGAGATAGAAGATTGTTAGGCGTTAAATTCAGAAGACAGTATTCAGTCGATAAATTCGTTATAGATTATTACTGTCCTGAGTTAAAACTTGCAGTTGAATTAGACGGAAGTATACATGATAATCCAGAACAAAAAGAATATGATAAACAAAGACAACTGTATTTAGAAAAATTTGGGATAAGATTTGTTCGCGTCACAAATGATGAATTGATGAGTAACGCTAATATGGCATTTAAGAAGATTGAAGAAGTTATAAATATTACAAAAGTTATTAATGTCTGAAAAAATAATATATATAGATGGTGCAGGTGAGGTTTTATTCAGACACAGCAATAGAGCACGTCATCTGAATATATCAGTAAGACCATTTTTTGGTGCAAGAGTATCAATTCCAATCGGGATGAGTTATAACAGCGCTATTCGGATAGTTAGTGAAAAAAAATTATGGATCAATCAACATCTTGATAAAATGACAGAGTTTGAAAAGCAGCAAACTCAGTTTGATGAAGATTCAGGTTACTGTACTAAGTATCATAAATTAAATTTAAGAAAAGGCAGCAGAAATAATATTTCCGTACGACTATCAAAAGGAAAAATTAATGTTATTTATCCGGAAGAATTAAATTCTAACTCCAAAGAAGTACAAGCGGGAATTAGAAAGGGAATAGAGCGGGCTTTAAAAATTGAAGCGAAACAATACCTTCCCGATTTAGTCAAGAATTTAGCAGAAAAGTTTGAGTTTAAGTACAATAAACTTGCTCTTAAAAATATTAAATCAAGATGGGGAAGCTGTTCTAGAAAAAATAATATTAACCTGAGCATTCATCTTATGCGATTACCGGATCATTTAATCGATTATGTTATTTTACACGAGTTAGCCCACACGGTGCATCATAATCATAGCGCAAGATTCTGGAAGTTGTTGGATGATGTAACCGGCAATGCGAAGAAATCGGATAAAGAGTTAAGAAAATATAGGATAGCGATTTATTAGAGAATTGATCTGTTAATCGGAAAAATGGTTGAACCCACATTCTTAAAATTTATCAATTAAAAATCCTATTACCCAATTTTCAAATTATAAATCAATACCGCATTTGAACAAACCAAAAATGTTGGTAAGTTTTAAATAGGAATGTTATCGAACAGAATTAATTTTGGCAATTAATATTCAGCAAAGGAAAATATAAGTGAAAAATAATAATGAAAAACAATTACAAAATACCATTGCAGTTTTTATAGATTTTGAAAATCTATACTACTCTTCTCTTAATAATTATGGCGAAGAACCCGATTTAATGATTGTCAGAAATTTATGTGAAAAAAAAGGGGGCATTGCATCGATACAGGCTTTTGGGGATTGGGTTCGGTTTAATGAGCAGATTAACAGTCTGCAAACAAGCGGCATACAGCCGGTCTTTACACCCCTATCACGTACTGAAAAAAGCAGTGCTGATACTTTTATTTGTGTTTATGCAATGAAGCTGTTTATGCAGAATCAAAACATAAACACATTAATATTAGTTTCCGGAGATCGTGATTTTATACCGCTGCTGAATGAGTTAAGATCACTGGGGAAAAATACTTTTTTAATGGGTGTTCCCGGATCAATTTCACGTGATCTGGTTAATGTTGCAGATGGGTTAATAGAGTATCAACCGGCAAAAATTAAACACCAGGAATCTAAATCATTGCAAGTTCCCCAGAAAAAAGTAAGTGAACAAATAGAACACAGCATTATCTCATTATTAAAGAAAGAAAACCGCAGAATAAATGTTGCAACCATCGGTATAATGATTAAGAAGCAACATCCATCATTCAATCACAAGGAGTTTGGATATGATAAACTATCTCATTTCCTTGATGGCTTTTCACAAATTAAAATAGAATATGATGAAGATAAACTGGTAGCGTACGCAAGTTTAATTAAGTAATGCGTGGTTATGGTAAAAATTAGAATTGCTGAATTACTATTACCTGACTGTAATTTAGAATAGTATTGATTAATAATTTTAACCAAACATGGTTCTAATCCAATAAAAATAAACCAAGACAAAAACGAGTCAATTTGAAGCAGATAGGCGAAGAATAAAATGGATTCAAAGGGCGAAATAATCATATATAAATCTCCGGAAGGTGAAGCAGAATTAGATGTAAATCTTAAAGATGATACTGTCTGGTTGTCACAAAAACAAATGTCTGGTTTGTTTAAAAAAGATACCGATACAATAGGTCTTCATATCAGAAACTTATATAAAGAAGGTGAACTTTCCCCAGAATCAACTACCGAGTATTTCTCGGTAGTTCAAAAAGAGGGTAAAAGAGAAGTTTTACGTAAAATACAATATTACAATCTGGATGTAATAATTTCAGTCGGTTATCGTGTCAAATCAAAAAGAGGTACTCAGTTTCGTATATGGGCAAACAAAATTTTGAAAGATTATCTTGTAAAAGGTTATGCCTTAAACGAAAAAAGATTGAAGGAACAAAGTGAAAAAATAAAAGAATTAGAAAAATCAATTGAAGTATTCAAGCGAGTTTCTGAAAACTATCAATTGGGGAAAAATGAATTTTCGGGAATTCTGAAAGTAATTTCTGATTACACTTATGCTCTTGATATTCTTGATCAGTACGATCATCAGAATATTAAAACCAAAAAACTCGAAAAAAAAGAGGGATATAAAATTACTTATAAAGACTCAATGAGCTTAATAAAAAATCTCAAAAACAAATTTGGCGGATCGATGTTGTTCGGAAAACAGAAAGATGAATCTTTCAAAAGTACAATCGGCACTATTTATCAAACTTTCAATAAAAAAGAACTTTATCCGAGTATTGAGGAAAAGGCGGCTATGCTGCTTTACCTGGCAATAAAAAATCATTCCTTTATTGATGGTAACAAAAGAATTGCAGCCGCATTATTTCTAATGTATCTAGGTAAAAATAATTATCTGTACAATCCAAACGGTGAAAAAAGAATTGCGGATAATGCCTTAGTCGCTCTCTGTTTAATGACGGCAGCAAGTGACCCTAAAGAGAGAGAGATAATAAATAAAGTTGTAATTAATCTTATTAATAAAAACAATTAAAATGACTTCAACATCAATAATCAAAGACTTTTAATATTTGATGCTATCATTCTAATTTAGTTTTGATATTTAAATAAATTCGGTCTGACAATTAAAATTAATTTTAAAATGTTCTTATTCTCTATACAACAGGTGAGTATAAAAAATTATATAATTTAAGTGCCCGGTTCAATATTATTTATAGTTAAAAATAATTATCAGTAAACGATTTTACTACAACAATTTTATTATTGATTTAGTATCCCTGATTTATTCTTTTCATTTTTCTTTTCTCTCTTAGCATTCTTTTTTTCCTGCTTGGTTTTCTTTGGTTCTTTCTTCGTGCTTTTTTTACTGTCTTGACCCTTGCTCATGATTTTCTCCTATTAATTTATATTAAGATTTCTTGATTGACTAAACAGTCTTGTTTATTTACTATATGTAGAAATATAACATAACATTACAAGACAAAGAAATGAGAAAGTAACTGCCTTTTTTAAATTTGGAAGGAGCTAAAAATATTTTAAGGTTATAGTCTAAAAATTCTATTTAATTTGTGCAAAACTATTTTTGGTTATTTACTTATTTTAAAAGTATCACCACCGATACCAAATGAATAATCATATAAAGCCAACTAAGAATTTTGGTTAAGTCCCAGGATTCTAATGCTTTCAGATCAGACATTGCCCCCTTAACATCTCCGATGTACATCCTTAAACTTGCCCTGTTAAAATAAGATATGGAATCTTTAGGCGGTAAATCAATTGCTTTTGAAAAACATTCTAAAGCATCATCAAAGTTTCCCTTATCTGCTTTTTTAACTCCCTTGATGTTAAAAAAAAGCTTTGCTAATTCATCTGGGTTTAACTTCTGCAATGATGAGAGATATTTTTCAGGTGTTTCCATCAACAAAATCCATTTGAAATTTTTTTAAAATGAAACCCGTAGATAGCAAACAATATTGCTAGGGAAAAAAGCTGTGGCTTACGGAACAACGTCCATAGAAATAATTTCCAGTAATAGATTCTCTCTTCACCAATAACTCCTAATTTCAATATTGATCTGAATAGTGCAAGAATGTAGTTGGGGTTAAGATGAAAAACTTTTTTCTTCTTCGGTTCAAAATCTTTCAGAAACAGCATTACGCGTTCATAAAAATATTTAGGCGAGTAGATTGTTTTTAGAATAGATTTATAACCATCAAGAAGTTTTTCGGAATCCATCTTGGGGATAAAATTAATTGTAAAGTCAGTATTATTTCCTGTAAAATCTTGAAGCATCCTGCCTTCATTCAGCAATCTTTTCTCAAGATTTGTTCCCTTGGGTGCATTAAGCAATCCAACCATTGCAGTTACAATGCCGCTTTGCTGAATAAAATTTGTGAGTTCTTCAAATATTTTTGGGTGATCATTATCAAATCCAACAATAAAGCCCCCCTGAACCTCCAAACCTGCATTCTGAATTTTCTTCACACTTGCAATCAAATCGCGATTAATATTCTGGGGTTTATGACATTCAATTAAACTCTCTTCGTTTGGAGATTCAATTCCTATAAACACAGCTTCAAAACCTGCCTTAGCCATCTGAAACATCAGCACATCGTCATCAGCAAGATTAATTGATGCTTCCGTATTAAGGTAAAAAGGATTTTTCCTTTTATCCATCCACTCAGCAATTGCAGGCAGAATTTCTTTTTTTAATTTTAATTTATTGCCGATAAAATTATCGTCAACAAAAAAAACCGGTCCACGCCAGCCGGTAAAATATAAAGCATCCAGTTCGGTAATTACCTGGTCTTTTGTTTTTGTTCGTGGTTTTCTTCCGTAAAGAACTGTTATGTCACAGAAGTCACAGTCAAAAGGGCAGCCCCGAGAATACTGAAGATTCATAGAAGTATAATTATTCATCGATATAAGTTCCCAATCCGGTAGCGGCGCAGTAGTTATATCTGCCCAAGCTTCGGTAGTGTATTTGTGTTTTGGCGCTCCTTCGTTCAGATCATTTATAAAAAGTGGAAGAGTAATTTCGGCTTCATTTAATATCAGGTAGTCAATATTTTCATAAAGCTCGGGACTGCTGGTAAATAAAGGTCCGCCTGCAACTGTTATTGCGTTCAACTTTTTACATCTCCTTATTACATCATCGGCGGACGCACTTTGTATAGACATCGCACTGATAAAAACAAAATCTGCCCAAAGAATATCATCGTCCATCAACTGACTTGCATTCATATCGATTAGCTTTTTGTTCCAATCTTTGGGCAGTAAAGCGGCAACTGTTAAAAGTCCTAATGGCGGAAAGCTTGCTTTCTTTGATACGAATTTCAGAGCATGTTTAAAGCTCCAAAAAGTATCAGGGTACATTGGGTAAACCATTAAAATATTCATTAGCTACTCTTTAATCTTAATAATAGTACTTCACAAACTTTTACATTCTATTCCGATCTTATAATCAACTATTATTAATTAAAAATCAATCATTCTTTGGGATGAAAAAAGGACTACATCTTTTGGGTGATGCGGACTTTTATTTCTTGTAGAAACGCTGTGTTATACTCGTTTCCCATTCATTTGTTAACATCAGTTGATTCAACATATTGTTCACTTTAATAATGCTTCCATTGATAAATGCGACTGCTCTGTCAAACGCAACTCCAATAATGATTGCAGAAAAGCTAAAGTTGATTCTGCACCTTGATTCTCATTCATACGATCCGAATGCAAACCGTCGCGGCAGCCTCCTGTCGTAGGATCGTAGATGGGAAGATTCAAATCATTCCGTCCGAGAAACCATTCGAATGCACGACGAGCTTCTTTGCTCCAGAATTTGTCCCCGGTAATTCTAAAGGCTTCGAGACAAGCCGATACCATTGCTTGCGCTTCAACCGGCTGTTGATCAAAACGAGCACGTTTGCCTCCCTGTTTATAAAATCCGTTTGAACCGATTGGGACAAAATGACCTGCATCAGCACGGTGCAAATCAGCAAGCCAATTTAATGACTCTAATCCGGCATCAGTCATGGTTTTGTTCGGAATTGATGTACCACAAGTAAGTAAAGCATGCGGAAGAGCAGCATTGCAATATGATAGTTCTTTTTCGTACCATTTCCACTCATCCGAACGATTATTTTGATATAGCTTAAGTAGCCGTCCTCCTAATTCCTCCTGTACCTGACCTGCTCTGCTATCACCTGCATATTTTTGTGAATACTCATAGATTCCAATAAGTGCAAATGCCCAGGCTCGAGGACTTGTGGTTAAGAGAATAGCAGGAAGAGTTTGTTCAAACAACCATGCCGCTATTCCATTTTGCGCCGGTATGCTGCATCGATTTAACACAGTACCTAATGCCCACAACGCACGTCCATGGCTATCGTCTGAACCTTTTTCTTCCAACCAATTGTGCTGATAATCCATAAAATTTCGAAAGTATCTAGTCTGAGCATTGAATGCATATCCGAGAAATGCAAGATAACGGGATGATAATCTCAGTCCCTCATTTTTACCGAGTTCATCCAGAAGCGCACTGACTAATAACGCACGGGCATTATCATCGGTTGTATAACCGTGAGCATAATTAGGAACTGTAAAAATAGCATGCTGGAACATCCCGGTTTCATCTGTCATGTTATGTAAGTGATCCAATTTTAACGGAGGTAGTTCACCCGGATATTTATCTAGTGCTTTAGCTATAAATCCGGGGGGAACATAATGTCGTCGCTCAGCCCGAGCACGTTCAAAACTTTCCATATATCTTTGTGCTACCTCTGACCAAATCATCGATCGTCCAAACATATAAGCACGCTTACGCATTGCATGACGTTCGGCCTCGTTGTTTAGTAAGTTAATAACCTGCTTTGCCAGAGCTTCATGATCACGGAAAGGAAATAATGCCCCTTTTCCTTCTGCAAGCATCTCTTCTGCATACCAATATGGAGTTGAGATAACAGCTTTGCCTGCTCCTAATGTATACGCCAAAGTTCCGGATGTTATCTGCGCCTCGTTGAGATAAGGTGTAATATAAATATCTGCAGCGCTTATGAACTCAACAAGTTCTTCCAAACTAACAAAACGATTGTAAAAGATAACATTACTTTCCACTCCTTTTTGTTGAGCAAGCCATTGCAAAGACAAGCGATATGTTTCGCCTTCATGTTGAATTACATGAGGATGTGTTGCACCAACAACCATATAAACAATGTCGGGATAGCGAGCAACAATTTCGGGTAGTGCTGAAATAACAGTTTCGATTCCTTTGTTTTGAGAAAGTAATCCAAAACTTAGTAAAACGATTTTACCCTCTACTCCAAATAAATCTTTATTAAAACTTGGATCGACAAATGGTACATCTGGTATGCCATGTGGAATCAAATCAATTTTTTCCAGAGGTACATGATAAACATCTTGCAAAAATTCAGAGCCGCGTTCGCTCATAACAACCAAACGGTCTGATAATGCCGCAACCTCCTCCAATACACGTCTTTGATCGGGGTCAGGATTTTTTAGTATTGTGTGTAATGTTGTAACGATCGGCATTCGTAATCTGTGTAAGAGAGCCAGTATGTGGCTTCCAAGTTTTCCACCAAATATTCCATATTCAAATTGAAGACAAACCAGGTCAACATTGTTGATATTCAAAAAATCAGAGGCTCTCAGGTAGGAATCGATATCTTTTTCTGTGAGTTCAAATCGAACACGTGTTGGATACGCATAACCAGTAACCACATCATTTACCGGCAATGCTATGCAAGTTGTATCACTGTATTGCAAAGCGATTGATTCACATAAATCCGTTGTAAATGTTGCTATACCGCACTGGCGCGGCAGATAATTTCCTATAAAGGCAATCCGGTTAAGTGTTGAATTTTTTTTGACATGTTTTTTCAAGAATACTATCCATTTAAATTTAAAATTAGTTTCCTGTTTTAGAGTTATTACAATATTATATTTTTTTACTGCATTATTAACCCTGAGAATTTTCAATTAAACAGAGTTCTTTCATAAGAATTATTTTTCAGGAGTCTCCATCTACCTAATGTTTTAAGATTTTATAAATAATTCATCCACTTCTTTTCTTTGTTTAATGGACTTAAGCATACTTCTAAGCAGCTTATAGATTATGTAAAGTATAATTGCACTAATTAAGAATTGTATAAAAATCATAGTTAACCTCTAAATTTTTATTAACTACTAAATTATCCAGCTTCAAAATCAAAATATCTGCTGATACTATTGTTGAACTATTTTTTGTTCTAGTCTAGTCATTGAAACTATCTTAACAGAATAAAGATGTGTCTATTTGGGATATAAAATCAATCGACCAAAGGGATGATAAAGGAACTACATCTTTTTTTGAATGAGTTACAAGTTGAGAATTCAATTTCTCAGTTTTTACTTAGATAATAATTCATAGAAAGATAAAACAGTCTTATTTATCTAAATACTAATTCAGGGCAATCCTGAAAGATATTGGGTATATAGAAGACATTTCTACTAAGGATTCGTTATTCTCATGTTGATCTACAACCCAGGTTGCGATAAAGTAACCGAGTGCACCACCGAAAAGATCATCAGATACCCAGTGTTGATCTTGATAAGTTCGAGAGATAAATGTTAGCACAGCAGGTACGTAAGCTAATACTTTTAACCAAACCGGTTTAGCATTTCTTGAAAGAACGGTGGATAAGACTATCGCAGCAGTTGTATGTCCGCCGGGAATTGAATGATTATCCTGGATTAAAAGTGATGAAAATGGGTGAAATGAAGTTGTACCTTCTTCCGTGTAGGGACGCGCCCTGCCGATTGCTGTCTTTAATAAAAAAGTGACAGCGCCGGCATAGAGTGAAGCCTGCCCGATTTCATAAGCAATTTTCCTGGTTGTAATGTCATCCGTCAGTAATGAATGTATTGCAAATCCGCCAAATAGAACAATAGGCGCATAAAGTTCTCCCCACATTCTACCGAATTCAATCGGAACACTCTTGTAATATTTTTGGCTTTCTGGTATGAATAATCCATTAGTATCAAATCTTCCGTCTCTTAAAACTGCATCACGAGCAGGTTGATCGGCAGTTTCCATAACTAAAAATGTTGCAGCGCTTATCAAGCCTATTTTGAGCCAATCACCTCCATCCCATTTAGTCGGCTGCTTGATGAAGTCCCAGGTTTCATTTCCGAATTGAGAGAAAGTATATTTAAGCTGTTGCACGGAATCCTGTATTACAGGACTTTGTGCGAATAAAGTAGAGCTGCATAGTATTATCAGTATTAGTGATAAATAAAATTTATTACGCAGTGTATTTGTTAACAACAAAACTAAGAACGAAGATCTTTTTTTCATTGTGAATTAGTTCCTATGTTTTTTAATATACATACATTTCATACTGTTTTTATCCACCAAGGCGCATTAGTCAAGTGGAATTGAGATTGTAAGTGGAAAACTTGAAGAGATTTCCACCACAGATTCTTTAGAACTACATCGCCAATAGGTTCATCGGCTATTTCTAAAATTAAAAATGTTCCGGCACCAATCAAACCTAATTTTAGCCAATCACTTCCATTCCATTTAGTGGGTTGTTTTATGAAACCCCATGTCTCATTTCCGAATTGAGAGAAATTATATTTAAACTGTTGTATGGAATCCTGTGCGAACAGGGAATATCCGCATATAATTACAAGTAAGTGTGATAAAAAAAAATTTCTTATAGCCGTGTTCATTTTATTTTTTAATTGTAATTAGAAATTAAAAAAATCACTTTCTTTTTTTAAACTTAAACTCCTCTAAAAATAGTTGAAGAAATATTTTCTGCTCGGTTCTTATGGAATGAACACTTGGAAAATCTCGCGGATATCTATCGCTGTAGTAAACCAGCTGTTCAACTCCAATGCTTAGACCTTTGTAAAGTTTGAATGCGATACTGGGTTTGATTAATGCAATGTAACTATTCCCCGCATCTCCAACATAGGTGCTGAACCACCAGTAATAACCCACAAATGTAATACTTGCCCAACCACCAAAATTTAAAGTACTTTCGAACTTTGTTTCCGCCCCGCCGCCATAATTATAATCTCTTACTTGTGTTGTATCTGGACCATATCGACCACTGAGTCCACCAAAAGGTACTATTGCAAGATGAAGATTAGTATAAAGATTGGTACTCTTGTTTATTGGCAGCTTAGAAATTACTCCCGGCCCAAAACCTATGGTACCTAACTCAAAGGTTTTATTATCAAAAAAGTCCATGTGTTGAAATAATCCGGTTAGCATTTCCAGATTACCGGTTTGAACATTTCCTGCAAATAAAATTCCATACCCGATAATATTGTCTATAATTTTTCTACCTACTCCAAAATCTAAATCTGTTCGGAGCTTGAAATAATCAAATGGTTTCCTTGATCTTTTTTCAAACGGGTTTCCATAATCGAAATGAAAATTAAAATTAATGCTATTAATTGAGTTTTCGTCTGCCACTTTTCCTTCATTTACTCTATGATATCCCGTCGACAATGTTATGTTAAGAGGTTCTTTCTGATATACTTCCTCCGTTGTTGTCCTGGTAAGTTTTCCTTGCAATAGTCTGCTAAAAAATCTTGTGGGTGTCATAATTGCAACAGCCAGTTCCCTTGAAAATCTATCAAATCCGCTTGTTTGATCATCAAGAATATTTGAACCTAACCGATAAAATATTTCTCCAAGGAAAATGCCGTTGACCGGAGTGTTGATTAGGTCATTATATGATGGAAGAGTATTTTCACCAAAATATTCCCACTCTAAACTTCCTAAGACTGCAAAAGGTGCGGATTCGAAAAAAGAATATCCGTTTGCACGTGCAGCATTAAAATACATTCCCCCAGAAAAAGGATGAAAAAAATAATTCATACCAAACCTGTCTATATCCCATTCCCATCCGGTTTTAAAGTTATGTTTAATAGAATTAAATCCTACCTTTGAAAATTCATAGTTGAATATGTACCTGTCAATTAAAAATGTGGAGAGATTAGCCATTGTAACTCTAAAAACAACCATTAACAAAGAGGATTTTTCATTATACAACGGATTGTCATCCAATAAATCACCATACATGTTGTACTTAGTTGAGTCTGGGGAAGAGCCATCACTATTGTAGAGAGATGATGTTTTATTAGTATTAGGAATTAAATCAGAATAACGATTAATTCCATTCATTGAAATCTGTGGGCTTGCCAATATAGTTTTCTTTAGCGATATATTCATATCGAACGCGGGTTTAAACTGTGCTTGAATTGATATTGAGACTATAATCAATAGAAAGTAAACATTTTTCATTTTATTCATCTTTACCTTTTGGAAAAAGTAATTTATTTAATGGTTTATTAGCACTCCAATATGATATGAAGGAATTTGTGATTGTTCAATCGACCAAAGGGATGAAAAAGGAACTACATCTTTTAAAGGAGTTTGTTCGATGCTTATTTAGGTAGATAACTGCTAGCACATAAAAATTTTATAAAAGTGATAATTATTTATTGTTTTCTTATTTCTTTTAACTCAAATTCAAAAGTTCCATATCCAAGTAAATCCCTTAGAGCCCCCATAACACCGCCGCCCTCAATAATTATTTTTGCTTTTATTAATCCTATACCTTCAGCGTACCATTCGGTAACTGTATTTTTAGAGCCGGAGGAACCTTTAACAATTGATTCTAACTTTATTGCTTCAAATCTTCCGGCCTTAGTCGAAATAAATTCTTTATTAATGACTTTTCCGGTAACCTTCACTTTATTCGTTTCACCATCCGAATATTCATCTCCTTCCCATTCCCACTCTGTGCCCGGCAACAAAGGAAGTGGAAACCGTAATAAGGGCTTTCCATAAGTGAAGGTTGCTTCTTTATTAATAAATAGAAAAATTTTTAAGAACTGATATGTTTCTTTTACATAAACACCGTCGTCTTTTATCTTTAAAGTCTGTTTATACTGGAAGTCATCAGCTTCACTCGAACTGACAGTAAATTCATTATCCTGATAATATTTTGTAATACTTTCACCAAATGATGATTCATAAACCAATGTTATACCATTATTAGCGGGGAAATATGAATTTGAACTTACAAAGATTTTCTCTTTATCTGATTGAGCATTGTCCAAGGAAGTAAATAAAAGAATTAGTGGAATGATATGTACAAAATTGCTTTTCATGTGAATTCCGATTTCCTAGATAAATCTCTTTATAAGACTTGAATATTTTCTATTCCCAGACAGAAGGAGATAAATAGATGTTATGAAATTTCAAATTATCTTATATATAGCTCTTAGATTTATATACTATTTCTTCTTAATAAATACCCAGCTGTAAATTCCAGTTTAATTTGCAGCTGGGTTTTCGGTGTTGCTATGCGCAATAAAACAACCAATTGGGAATAAAAATTAGAATCTTATATTGTTTTCCCAATTGTACCATTGGTCATCTTATTATTAAATAATGATATAAAGAAATGTATGTCTTATCAATCGGCCAGAAGGATGAAAAAGGAACTACATCGTTTGGGTGAGTAAATAGTTAAACTCAGAGTTTATTTTGTGTTAGTGCCAATCGTTAATAATCAAAATACGTCTTGGCCAGATGAGGAAATACTTGTAAAAAATTTTTGTGTAGATATATAGCCGAGTACAGTTTACCGCCCGATAAGTTTTACAGTGGTACTATTTGTTAAAGTGGTGGTAAACTCAGCATAATTTTTTTCATCACTAATTAAGTTGCCCGCTTTATCTTTGAGATTATGTACGGTTATTTGAAAGGTGTGCCAGTCTTTTTCTTTATAAATAAATAACACCACAGCAGAATCATCTTCAACCAGACCTACTTTAATTACTTCAACAGGAATGTTTACATTCGCAATTACACTGTAATTGCCAGGATCAAAAATAGTTTCCCTCGACATTGGTTCTGAAAAAGTGAGTAGTATTTTTGAAGGAGATGCCTGCTGGGCTGAGATTAGAAAACTCATCATTACAATGAACAATGTCACTAATAATCCTTTATATCTTAACAGCCACGGCAGAACCAGAAAGTCAACTTCTGTATAAAGCATATTTGACTCCTTTCTTTTGAGGCGCTTTCCTGTAATGTCTCTCTTACTTAAATACTCTTTTCGGATCATAATTCACTCCGATCAAAAGTGTGACAATAAATCCATTCTCTCCTAACTGAAATTTTATCCTACATAAACGAAGAAGAATGATTTAAACATCTAAATATTTTACTACTAAAGTTCTCCTTTTTTTACAGCTACTTTAAAATTTTTATTTACAAAAATTACAACCTTAACTCTTTAATTCGGTTACAAATATTTACTTTTATTCAAAGAAGTATCTTATTCCCAGCCCGGCATCAATTCCAAGCCCAGTAAGTGGGGTTACTTGAAATACTGGTACAAGTTCAAAAAATATATCTATTGGAGTTGCGCGAGGAAACCACGCAATACCAAACACACCTCTAACACCTAAAGAACCATCATAACCGCCTCCAGTATTAAACCTTCCTCCGATACCATAATAGAGAGGAAATCTTTCAGTTGAACTAATTGCATTGAATGAGTGCCATAAATAATCCATATGAAAATGCACACGACTGCCATTATCGTAATGTCCTTCATAAGAGATTCGATCACCACCCACAGAAACGCCAAGACCGAAATCGAATGCATTTATCTTAGACGTCCAAAGTTTTGCACTCACACCGGTTGGCTCACCTAGAATAAGCCCTATCCCAAATCCCTGATCTTGCGCTGCAATTGGTTTTATCAAAATCATTATCAAAACCAAAACTATAGTATACAAGAGATTCTTTTTCATGAGCATAATTCCTTTTATTATTTTCAATATTTATTTCGTACTAAGATTGATCGTTCATAAATTAAAATTTTGTTTTCTAATGACAATTATATTAGCAATATGGAGACTTTTTTCAACACATTATAAGCTATCAAAAGATACAAGGCGAATCAATCAGGCAAAGGGATGAAAAAGGAATTAGTTCTTTTGGTTGAGAATAACTTGTTTTTAACGGTAGTTTTAACACAACATAGAGTTCAATTTTTTCTACGAAAATATTTTATAATACCCGTCGTAAAACAATTCTGTTAAGCTATAAAAAAAGGGTGTCCTGAAGACACCCTTTAAGCAAACCAATAACAAATTACCTAATTCGCTTGAACTCAATTCTTCGATTCAATTTTTTGTTATCTTCAGTATCGCTTGGAACCCGTGGATGTTCTTCACCATAACCAAACGTAGTTATTCTATCAGGAGAGATACCATTTGTAACAAGCCATTCCTTAACTGCATCAGCTCTTTTCTCAGATAGTTTCTGGTTGTATGAGTTGCTGCCGACATTATCAGTGTGACCGCTTATTTCAACAATAATTTTAGGATTGGTCTGTAATGTTTTAAGTGCATCCATCAAAATTGTCTCGGATTCGAGTGTGATACTATATTCATTGGTGGCAAATGTAATACCTTCAAGTACAATAGGAACACCAATCCTAACAACATCATCCTTGGGATTAAGAGGATCTGTTCCCCGTTTTACTTCTATGTCATCATCAATTGAACCTTCATCGGTATCCCTAATCAATGGATTGGTCTTATATTTTAATACTTCTTCAGAATCAGATAAGTCGTCTCCATCTGTATCAGAAATTAATGGATTGGTTTTATAAATATTTATTTCTTTAGCATCATTCAATCCATCTTTATCCGTATCTGCAATTAATGGATCGGTTTTACTTGTAACAACTTCATAGCCATCAAGTAATCCGTCGTTGTCTGTATCAGAAATAAGCGGATTAGTGTTTCTAACTTTTGCTTCTTCATAATCGTTTAAACCATCCGAATCTGAATCTGCGTGTAATGGATTTGTTTTTAAGGTCAGATATTCTTCACCATCATTTAAGCCGTCGCCATCTGTATCCGGGTTGTTAGGATCTGTTCCAATCTCTTTTTCGAAACATATTTCAAGTCCATCATTATCTCTATCAGATTTGCAGTTTTCACCTGTAAAGGTTAATCCTAAAGAAACATTATAGTATGAATCCCAGACATCTTCAGCAAGCGATCTGTATCCATCTAAATAATAAGTGGAAGAAATTGCACCGCCTAATCCAAAATCTAATAGTACTCTTTCAGAAAGAGCAAATTCTGCACCGATGCCAACTGGAACCGTTGCGATCCATCCATCTTCTTCAACATCAGCCCCAACAATGTTTGGGTTTGTATTAACATTAAAATTCATAATTCCACCACCAACGAAAAAGTAAGGATTCCATCCTTTTAGAATAAAAGGACTCACTCTGAATCTTAGCGAAATAGGGATAATAGTAGATTCATATTCCCCATATCCCGCATTTATGTTATTAGTATAAGCTTTACCTGCATATTTTCCATAACCACCGTTTATTGATAATTCTAAGCTCATTGTTTAATTCAATAGCAAAGAATCCTTCACCAAGCCAGGAAGCATTGAACCAATCGAAAGAGAAATCATCGTTTCCATTAAATCCTAAATTTGCGAACTCATTTTCTGGAAACAGCATACTTCCGCGGAAACCAAATTTGGTTCCCCAGTCTTTAAATTGTGCATGGTTAGGTTGGCTCATTGCAACCAAACCAAGTATTGCGAGCAAGTAAATTAGTTTTTTCATCTTTTCCTCATACTGTTAATTAAATAGAGCACAGGCAATTAATATTTAATAGAGTGATTATTCAGAATATATTATCTAGTTTTATTGTTAATTAAATTTGCTCTCCAGTGTACTAAGTGTAATCCTTAATTAATATATACGATATCCACAAGTAATGTATGATATGATCATTATAATTGCAATTACAAGCTGAATATGAATAACACCACTCACCCATTGTATACGAGGTCAGGAATCAGAGCAACCACAATACAATCAATACTACTGCAATAGTGCATGATATTATAAGTGCCCTCTCAGTTTTATTTAATTGTTAATCTATGAAGGAATTATAGTAATACAATCGGGCAAAGGGATGAAAAAGGGACTACATCCTTTGGGCGAGAAGCAATTTCTTATTTAAACTGATGCGATCAAGAGGAAACAGAAAACAATTATTTCCTACCCATAGAAATTCATCGCTTATTCAACTACCCCTCCCGGTTTTGAAATGCACATAAATTTGTAAAGATCAAAACCGGTTTATAATTTTATAGTTAAATCTCCCGTCTATTTTTTATTCTTGCCGTTGTCGTGCTTTTTATTCTTATCATTTTTCTTATTGTGCTCTTGCTCTTTAACCCATTTATTATGTTCAGGATGGTTTTTGTTCACAAAATATTTTGATTCCCGGCTATCACGGATTGGCTGCTGATCGTGACGACCTTTATATGAGGAATATTTTTCTCTGTAATTTTCATGATTTCGCCATGGTTCTCGTTCATTTATTACTACTTTATAAGAATTATAGAAATCATAATTACCAAAACGTGATGGTAAATTTGAGCTGTAGCGCCAGCGTCCGTTGTTATAATAGTAATAACGATGTTGCGGGACATAGTAGTAAACATCGATATCCGGCAAGTAATAATATTCAACATAATCATAACCGGTTGGTCCCCAAACTGGTTGGCTATCAAGGTTGAAGTTAATACTAACACTTACTTGTGCATTTGAAGTACCTGAAGCGCACCACAAGAAAAGTGTTAAGACTAATACAAAAAAATAACGCATAATGTTTCTCCTTTTTTATTTTGCTATTGCATCCAACTACTGTTAGAACACATAGCGCATATTTAACTAATTGTTGACCATAGAAATACTTCTAGCAATTGTTTTTAAAGATTCAGTCGGTGTAAGAATAGTTTGCAATTTCCAGGCGTGTATGTAATGCAAGTTTTTCCATAATATTATGAATATGACTTTTTACAGTATAAGTTGAAATATGAATCTTTTGACCTATCTCCTTGTTGCTCATTCCTTCACTAAGTAGACCGATAACTTCTTTTTCCCGCTTTAGTCATCTGGACTGCTTCTTTTAATTTGGTTTTACCTTCTCTAACTGCATGATTCAACAATCTGGGAAAAAAGGGAGTCAACTAAGAGAGGCGGAAGGACAGTCGCTCCTTCATTTACTGTTCGTATGGTGATCAATAAATCATTAAGGGTGGCATCTTTAAGAATAAATCCATTGGCTCCAGCTTTTACATACTGTAAAATATCGGCTTGTATCGGTGCCAGATCCATAATAATTATTTTTGCCAGTGGAAAATCCGTCTTTACTAATTCCACCACCTGTAAACTATTTAGACTTCGCAGTCCCAAATCTAAAAGAACCACATTTGGTTTTAACTGCTTTATTTTCGCTAAGGTATTCTTACCATTTCCCGATGCTGCAATGATTAATATATCATTGTAGGGTTTAAGAATAGAAAGAATCCCATCTCGGAGAAGCCGGTTATCTTCAATAAGTAATAATCTGATTTTTTTCATCGTTTTATCTTAATTTATAATAAAATTTAAAAGAAGTATTGTGAATTAATAAGGCAATTGAGTTATCCTCTTATTTCTAATATTAAGATGCTACTAATTCCACTGTAAAATCAATAGAGCAAAAGGATGAAAAAG
Source organism: uncultured Ignavibacteriaceae bacterium (assembly GCA_963714775.1). Taxonomy (GTDB): domain Bacteria; phylum Bacteroidota; class Ignavibacteria; order Ignavibacteriales; family Ignavibacteriaceae; genus IGN3. Next base: position 67,693 of record CAVQQN010000042.1, on the reverse strand, counting down.
GAACTACATCTTTTGGGTTAATTTAAATTTTAGAAAGAATATTACTCGTCAAGTAAGGAAGTGGTATCGATCGCAGTTTTGTACAAGTCCGAAATATGAGCATGTTTAGCAACCTGAACGCGTGTATGAAGTGATAATTTCTCAAGAATATTATGAACGTGGCTTTTGACAGTGTACATTGAGATGTGAAGTTTTTGCGCTATCTCTTTATTGGTATAACCGTCCGCAATTAATTCAATCACTTGTCGTTCACGTTTTGTCATACGAACCATTTCTTCAAGTGTGGCTGGTTTTGATCCATTTATTGCATGTTCAACAATCTGGGAAAAAAGAGATCCTGTTAAATGTGGCGGTAATACCTGTGTGCCTTCATAAACCGATCGAATTGTTTTTAAGAACTCAGTAATACTGATATCTTTTAACATAAAACCTGAAACCCCGGCTTGTACAAATTCAAAAATATCTGTCTGTAACGGGATAAGATCCATCACAACGATTTTGATTTCGTTATAATTCTCTTTAATTAACTTTACAATTGATAGACTATTCTGACTTCGTAAACCAAGATCGAGAAGCACAATGTTTGGCTTTAGTTTAGCGATAAGTGATAGAATGTTTTCCCCATTACCAACTGTGGAAACAACATTTATATCGGGCTGCTTTTTAAGCAATGAAGAAATACCTTCACGAAGAAGCCTATTGTCTTCGACAAGTAGTATTTTAATTCTTTTCATTGCCTCTTAAGAATTAAATTATAAAAAGTGAATTTTGGATAGAATCCACATAATAAGATAATAAACATTACGAATTGATCAAATAACGACTAAAAGTTTATTGGAGAATTTATTTTACTACACAAAAACATATCCTCTATTTTTTAGAGTAAAATGGATTATTACTACTAAAGTAAAAAGTAATGTTGCTTAATTGCTGTTGAATAAAAAGGAACAAGCAGCCATCTAATTTTTTATTATATTTCACTTATTACTGAAGAAAAAATTATGTCAATCACTTTAGTTCTCTCCGCCACTCTAATAACTCTTGCATTAATATTTTATTCTCTTGGTGTCTGGTCAGAAAGAATAGCCAGATATTTAAAACCCTGGCACGTTGTCGCCTTTTGGATGGGACTCTTATTTGATATTTCCGGTACCTGGGCGATGCATCAAATGGCAAACGGTCCTTTCAATATAATGGAACCACACACTCTTACCGGACAAATTGCGCTTTGGTTAATGTTATTGCATGCAACATGGGCACCCGTGTAACTCTTAAAGGCACCGAAAAAGCAAGAACAGGATTTCACCGATTCAGTATTATAGTATGGATGGTTTGGTTGATACCATACTTTAGAGGAATGCTTCTTGGTATGCGGGGGAACTGATAAAAATATAAATCCGGAACAAACTTATTGATTACATACATTACACATTTATAAGAAGGGATAAAACGAGTTCTTCCGATAAAATGATTTTAATCCTTTTATCATTCTTTCATACCACCGATTAAGTTTCCGCCTAATTCATTCAAAACATTTCATATAATTGATCGTAAAAAAATCGGAATATAAAATTATGAAAAGTACTTTATTACTATTTCTTTTTTTCTTCGTTGCTTTACAGCATTCATTTCCTGCCGGCGATAATACTTCTAATAAACAAATTGTTGCAGTTAGAACAAACGACCGAATTGTAGTCGACGGTTTATTAACAGAACAGGTTTGGCAGCGCTCAGGTTACAATCAATTATTACAACAGGACCCTGACCAGGGACTGAAACCCTCACAGCACTCAGAATTCTGGGTAGCATACGATGATGAGGCAATATATTTTGCTGCTAAATATTATGATAGTAATCCTGATTCAATAATGGCACGTCTTGTAAGGCGGGATTTTATTTGGGGTGATCCTTCAGACGGATGTGTTTTGTATCTCGATTCTTACCGGGATAAAAGAAGCGGTTATTTCTTTTATGTTTCTGCTGCGGGTGCACTTGCTGATGGTATGATTGAAAATGATGTGAAACAACCGAATGATTTATCCTGGGATGCTGTTTGGGAAGGTGTTCCTTACATCGATGAAAAAGGGTGGTCAATAGAAATGAAAATCCCTTACTCGCAGCTTAGGTTTAATGAAGGAGATACGCAAGTTTGGGGAATAAATGTTGAACGATTTATCAGTCGCCGATTTGAAACTGATATGCTTGCTTATACACCAAGGAATGAAAGTGGATTTACATCGCGATTTCATGATCTGGTTGGCATTGAAGGAATTACACCTCCGGCAAGAATTGAAGTATTACCTTATATAACTGGTAAAGCAGAGTATATTAATAACAATCCGGGCGATCCATTTAATTCTGGTGAAAAATATCAACCCGGCATTGGGCTTGATTTGAGAGCCGGACTTGGAAGCAGTCTTACTTTAAATGGAACAATAAATCCTGATTTTGGTCAGGTTGAAGTTGATCCGGCAATTGTGAACTTATCAGATGTTGAATATTCGTTTACAGAGAAACGCCCTTTCTTTACTGAGGGAGTTAGTATCTATCGTTTTGGTAGAGGTGGTACAAATAGCAGTGTTGGTTTTAATTGGCCAGCACCAAATATTTTTTATAGTAGAAGAATTGGCAGAACACCGCAAGGTAATCTTCCTGATTATGATTATGCGGACATTCCCGATGGTACTCATATTTTAGGTGCAGCAAAAATCTCTGGACAGATTTATGATAGCTGGAAAATCGGAACTATTCATGCAATAACGCAACGCGAATTTGCCGACATCGATCTGGCAGGAGATCGGTCTGAGGTTGAAGTTGAACCTTTAACATATTACGGAATTTTTAGAGCCCAAAGAGATTTTAATTCGGGTGACGAGGGTATTGGTATACTCTCAACATATACAAACCGTTTCTTTAAAGATGAATCTATGCGAAGTTCATTAAATAAAAATGCTTTTGTTTTTGGGACAGACGGCTGGACTTTTTTGGACGATGAAAATACTTATGTGCTCACCGGCTGGGCTGCATTATCAAACGTGAGCGGAAATCAGGACAGGATGATTGCTCTTCAACGAAGCTCATTGCATTACTTCCAGCGTCCAGACGCAAGCCATATTTCTGTTGATAGTTCAGCTACATCTTTAACCGGATACAGCGGGCGTCTTATGCTTAATAAAAATCGCGGTAGATGGACATTTAATACAGCTATTGGAATGATCAGTCCAAAATTTGAAGTTAATGATCTCGGTTTTGGTGCATATAGTGATCTTATTAACGCGCACTTTTTTACAAGTTACCGATGGAATGAGCCAACGGATTTTTATCAGAATGCAGGAATTAATGTTGCTACGTTTATTGGTTATGATTTTGGAGGAAATAAAACATCGCAGGGTTACTGGTTGAACAGTTATATTACATTACGAGATTACTATGGTGGAAATATATCACTTAGCTATAGTCCGGAAACATTAAATGCCAGAAGAACCAGAGGTGGACCACTAACTGTAAACCCAGAAAGCAAATCACTTACTATTGATTTATATACAGATAACCGTGTCTGGTGGGTTGTTTATATGGGTGGGTTTGTAAATTCTGATGCTGATGAAAAATCACATTCGATCTATACAACTTTTGAATTTAAAGTTCTGCCAACTTTAACACTTTCCGTAGGTCCGCAATTTTCAAAAAGTATTTTTGAAGCTCAATGGGTTCGTAAATTCTCAGATCCAACTGCAACAGAAACCTATAATAACAGGTATATATTTGCACATCTTGATCAAACAACTTTTGCAGCGGATATACGTGCTGATTGGATAATAAATCCTAAACTTAGTTTTCAAATTTATTTGCAACCGTTTATTGCTTCCGCCAAGTACAGCAATTATAAATATCTGGCAAAATCAAAATCCTTTGATTTTATAAATTATGGTGAAAGTGGTTCTACACTGGAACAAATAATTTACCCGGAAGGAGATATTTTATATACTCTTGATTCTGATGGAGATGGTCCGGCAGAAGCAATAACAATTGGAAATCCCGATTTCAATTATATTTCTCTGCGTGGTAATGCCGTATTGCGATGGGAATATTTGCCGGGTTCAACTCTTTACTTAGTCTGGACGCAGAGCAGGGAAGACATAGATTCTAATGGAGATTTCCGTTTTGGCAATTCTATGAGTAATCTTTTTGGTGTAAAACCTGATAACATATTTATGTTAAAATTGAGTTACTGGTTATAGTAGCTGTTTTGTGGCTGATTCTATTATCAGAATCAGCCACAATCATAAAAAATTTTCATTTAATCAAAATTACTTTACGATTTTGTAAAAATACATCTGGTTGAAGTCTGCGCAAATAAACTCCACCTGTTAATTATCTGCATTTAAGATAAACTCTAAGCACCTATATTTTTTTGCTAAATAATTTAACTCTATAAGCACTCTTAATTTTAATGCTTTGTATTAGACCTGTTTGCCAGATACATATAGGTGCTAAGAAAAATTGCTGAAATTATTTGAAAATAATATGGAGTGGAGAACAACTTATCATCCAGCAAAGCAAAGCTGATAAAAGTAAATTTCAGCAGATAATAAATTACTTTACTAATTACTATACTAAGTAGAAGCGAAGTGAAAATATTTTTAATTTTTTCTTTAATCAAGAAAAACAAACTGATGTTAACTAGCAACTCAGCACTTAATAAAAATGATTTTACAATTTGCGGATGCGATGAGATAAAAAACGAAAACAGCGGAAGCGTTAATGCTATTAAATATGTATTCTTTTTTGAGGTATGAATAAGCCCTATTACTAACGCAATGCGCATTGGATCAAGATAATAAACCGGGAATGAAAACAAGTGAGACAAAGCAGGGAGGAAGTAAATAAATAAAAGCATTGAAAAATCAATCAAATAAGTTTTAATATTTGCCTTATAGTCCAAAAGGCTAATTGCTTTTTCCATTTTTCATCCTTAATTAATATTAACTTGAATAAAAATAGTCTAAATATTTTACAGCTCAAAGAATAAAAAATTACATCTATACTTTATGTGCTTAATTATTTATTTTGCGTTTATTAAATTCGAGTACAATTTTTTCGAGGAAGTATTATGAGAAGAAGAGAATTTATTTCCCAAAGTCTTAAAGCTGGTTTAATAACCGGCGCTGCACTCTCGGTTGGCAATTACTCTAATATATTCCCGTCAACGTTACTTCCGTTTACAAGTGATTTTGACCTGGCTGCTATTAAAGGCGGCGAGCCCGATGTTATGTTTGATGAAGCGATTAAAGCATTGGGCGGGATGAGTAAGTTTGTGAAGAAAGGGCAAACTGTAGTTTTAAAACCAAATATAGGATGGGATGTTGTACCGGAAAGAGCAGGCAATACAAACCCGCTTCTTGTTAACAGAATAATAAAACATTGTTTTGATGCCGGCGCAAAAGATGTGTATGTATTTGATCATACTTGTGATAACTGGAATAAATGTTATTCTAATAGTGGAATCGAGCGTGCAGTAAAAGATGCTAAAGGCAAAATAGTTTCCGGCGCAAGTGAAAGCTATTACCAGGATGTTACCGTTAAGCAAGGAAAGAAATTAAAAAAAGCAAAAGTACACGAACTAATTCTCGAATCGGATGTTTTTATAAATGTGCCTATCCTTAAACATCATTCGTCTGCTGATATAACAATTGGCATGAAAAATTTAATGGGCATTGTTTGGGATCGTGGATATTGGCATTCGAATAATCTTCATCAATGTATTTCTGATTTCGCTTCATTTCGCAAACCTGATTTAACAGTTGTTGATGCTTATTATGTGATGAAGAAAAATGGTCCACGTGGTGTTTCCAAGGAGGATGTAATAACAATGAAATCACAAATTATTTCTACTGATATTGTAGCTGCTGATGCAGCTGCTGCAAAGTTGTTTGGCTCTGACCCAGGGAAAATTGATTATATAAGAATTGCTGATGAAATGAAAATTGGCACTATGAACTTAGATAAACTTTCTATTTACAGAAAAATTATGTGATTATTTGAAGCACTCAAAGCTTAGAAAAATTAGGGTTGCAGTTTCGATTATTTTTTTATTATTAACTGCCTCTTTATATCTTGATATAACTAATTACCTTCCAACCGATTATTTTAGTTACATAACTTTTTTTCAATTCGTCCCATCCGCAATAAAATTTGCAAACTTATTAATTCCTGCTTCAATTGGATTTATAATTGTATTAATTCTTACAGTAATGTTTGGCCGAGTTTATTGCTCAAGTGTCTGTCCATTGGGCACAATTCAGGATATTACATCACGCTTGGCAAAAAAAAATGATAGAAAGAAAAAATTCAAATATACCAGAGAACACGTTTGGTTAAGATATACAGTACTTGCTTTAACTATTATTCCACTATTTTTTGGCTACTTGATATTAGTCAATCTGCTCGATCCTTACAGCAACTCAGGCAGAATACTTTCTCAGCTTTTCAATCCTGTTATAGCTATAATTAATAATTTAACTGCTTTTACACTAGAAAAATTTAATATCTATCTTTTATATCCTGTAGAGATTAAGTCATTTTATTTTCTATCAGCATTGTTCCCACTATTTTTTTTAGGAATAGTGGCCTATCTTTCTTACAAGAGAGGAAGATTATACTGCAACACTATTTGTCCTGTTGGCACATTACTGGGGATTGTTTCTAAGTTTACAGTCTTCAAACTAAAAATTGATGAATCAACTTGTGAGGGATGCGGTGTTTGTGCAAGAGTATGCAAATCGGAATGTATCGAGCCAGCATCCAAAGCAATTGATTTCAGCAGATGTGTAGCCTGTTACAATTGTCTGGATGTTTGCCCAAGTGATTCAATAAATTATCAGTTAATCAATTTAAAATATATTCAACAAAGCACAGACGAATCACGAAGAAATTTTTTATCCAGAACTTCATTGTTTTTTGTGGGGTTAACTACAACAGCTCTATCACAAATAAAAATAATTCCTAAAAAAGCGAGTAAAGTAGAAGTAAAAAAGAATTCTGTTTCATCCCCGCCGGCATCAACCTCAATAGATAACTTTACATCAAACTGTACAGCCTGTCATCTATGCATAACTGCATGCCCCACAAAAGTATTACAGCCCTCCATTACTGAGTACGGAATATTCAGCATCTTTCAGCCTTTTATGGATTACAATACCAGCTTCTGTAATTACGACTGTATAGCCTGCAGTGAAGTTTGCCCAACATCAGCAATACTGCCAATTACAAAAGAAAAAAAACAAAATATTCAAATTGGCAAAGCAAATTTTATAAAAGAGAATTGTATTGTTGAAACAGAAAACACAGCTTGCGGTGCTTGTTCCGAGCATTGTCCAACAAAAGCAGTAATGATGGTTGATTATAAAGGCAATTTGAAGATTCCTGAGGTGACTAATAAATATTGTGTCGGCTGCGGTGCTTGTGAGTATGCCTGTCCAACAAAACCATACAAGGCAATTTATGTCGATGGAAATTTAGTTCATCAAATTGCCGAAAAGAAACCCACTGAAAAATTTGATCAGAAAATTGATTATAAAGAAGAATTTCCGTTTTAATTATTTTATAAAATTTTTTTATATACCCCCAACCTTTTCTTTGTAATTTTGGTCTAACAAATTGTAAAAAGAAAGAATTAATGGCTTTAAGCGATAACGAACTAATTATTAAGGCTCAGAATGGTGATGTGTTGGCTCTTGAGGAGTTAATATATCGTTACGATAAAATGGTTTTGCGCATCGCCATAAAGTATACCGGCGATTCTGATGACGCAAAAGATATTTATCAGGAAGTGTTCATTCGAGTATTTAAAGGTTTATCAAATTTTAAGTTTAAAAGTGAATTCTCAACATGGTTATTCAGGATAACATCAAATGCGTGCATTACTTTTAAACGAAAATATCGCCAACAGAATCATCTTTCTTTGGATGATGAAAAAGATTCAGTATATGTCTCGGCAATTCCCGATGATAATGAGTTGTCACCAGAGAATTTAGCAGTTAATTCAGAATATGGGAATAAAATAAATAATGCCTTAAATACTTTATCGCCTAATCAAAAGATGAGTTTTTTGTTAAAGCATTATGAAGGATATAAAATAAGAGAGATTGCAGAAATGATGAATTGTAAAGAGGGAACCATAAAAAAATATCTTTTTGATGCAGTCAGAAGGTTAAAAATTCAATTAGAACATAGTTATTAAAAATTTGTTAACGAGAAAACCGATGGAACATAATGAGTATAAAGAAATGATTCAGTTTTATATTTATGAAGAACTGGATTTAGACAAGAAAAAATTATTTGAAGAGCACATTAGATCATGCAATGATTGTAAGCTGGAATTTGAGTCTTATAAAAAACTATTTGCAGAAATATCAAAAGATTCGCAAACTCCTTTAGATCCAAAATTATTGATGGAGGCGCGGTTTGAATTGCGGGGTTTATTAAGATCTCAGCGTAATCAGGTTTCTTTTTCAAATAAGATTATTGAATTTATTACTTCATTGATTACAAAACCCTTGGGGTTGGCTGTTAGCGGATTGTCAGTTTTGTTTATCGGATTGCTTATTGGTTACCTTGTTTTCAAAACGCCGGCAATTGAAAATGCTAAATCAGATTCTGTTCTGACTGATCAAATAAAAATAAGTAATATTAATTTTATAGATTCTGATCCTTCCGATGGTCAAGTTGAATTTACTTTTGATGCAGTCAAATCAGGCAGTTTTAAGGGAAACATTAACGATTCAAAATTGCAGCAAATTCTAACTTATGCCGTTCTTAATGAGCAGAACCCAGGTACAAGATTAAATTCTATAAATGTTATTAATGCAGCTCAAACTAAAATCGTAGATGATGAGATTAAAAAAACATTAATAACAGTTGCAAAGTATGACGATAATCCCGGTGTCAGAAGAGAAGCACTTAAGTCTTTAGCAGAAATTCCTATCGATAATGATATCAAGAGCACTTTGATTTATGTTTTATTAAACGATACAAGTGCGGGAATTCGTATTGAAGCAATTAACGCTTTGGTTGCGGCTGCAAAAAAGGGATTTAGTTTTAATCAGAATGATCTTTCATTATTACGGAATAAAATTCAAATCGATAATAATAATTATGTAAGGTTTCAAGCAAAAAACATTATAAAGGAGTACTAATATGAAAAAGCAAACTTTAAAAAGTTTAGTGTACACGGGTCTAATTTTTATCCTGTCGGGATTTACCGCTTTAACAACAGCAATCGATAAGGATAAAACATTTAGTGTTTCCAAAGGTGATAATCTAGAAGTTGGAGTTTCAAACGGAAACATTACCATATCAACCTGGGGTAAAGATCAGGTATACATCAAAGCAATAGACGTAGAAGATGATGATCTTAAATATCTTAAGATTGAACAGCAGGGTAATAGAGTTATTGTAGAGTTTAAAGGTAAAGACTCAGATGATTTTTATCTCGAAGTATCAATACCTTCACAATTTAATCTGGATCTATCATCCGGCGGCGGAAATATTACGATAAAAGATAATATTAATGGGAAAGTTGAGCTTGCCACAGGTGGAGGTAATATTAACATAAATGATGTTACAAATATGTTATCAGCATCAACGGGCGGCGGAAATATTTCGGTTGGTAGTGTTAGTGGCGAAACAGAATTATCAACCGGCGGCGGCAACATAGATGTTAAAGATGTTAAGAATAAAATTGATATATCAACCGGCGGCGGAAATATTTCGATTGGCAATATTGGCGGCAATGCTGAAGTTTCTACGGCCGGTGGTAACATTTCTGTTGGTAAAGTTTCTGGCAGTGCTGAACTTAACACTGCAGGTGGTAATATTAATTTAGATGGTGCTGCAGGAAAAGTTGAGGTAAATACTGCTGGTGGAAATATCAGTCTAAAAAATATTTCCGGATCAGTTGATGCGAATACAGCGGGAGGAAATATTTATGCAGATTTAATAACATCAAGTAATTCAAAAAGTGAATTTAACACTGCAGGTGGAGATATTAATTTAGTAATACCTTCTGATTCAAAAGTAGATATTGTAGCTACGGTTTATGTAGGTAAACATGCTAACGATCCTGATGTTGAAAAGATGATCAAATCAGATTTTGAACCAACTACAGTAGATATAAATAATAAGAATCTTATCAAAAAATTTGTTCTTAACGGAGGAGGTTCTAAGATTGATTTGAATACCGCAGGCGGGAAAATTAAAATTAATAAAAAGTAATTAATTGATATTCTGCCTGATGATATGTCTCTATACATTTATCAGGCAGAATTTTTTATTAAAAACCGTTTATCATATAACACAACCATTCCTAATAATCAAATGTATATCAACAGTCAAATAATCTAATTTCCCCAAACAAATTATCAGTTTGTTCTTTTTATGATTTTTTTAGTAAAACTTTTTAATTCTTAATTATGTCTAATCCGAAAACAGTATTTCAATAATTCGAGTAAACTTATGAAGTATTTTTATTTTCTATTTTTGTTGTTACTCATCCAACTGATAACATTTGCCTCATCTAAAAATGATTCAACTCAGGCAATACAAGCTTATAAACTTTCTGAACCAATCATTATTGATGGCGAATTAAATGAATCAATCTATTCATATCCTGCTATAACCAAATTTACTCAAAGAGATCCGGATGAAGGAAAACCATCTTCAGAAAAAACCGAAGTGTGGGTTTCTTATGATGAGTCAGGTATTTATTTCAGCGGCAGGTTTTCTGATTCTAGCCCCGATTCAATTGATGTGACCTTAATGCGTCGGGATAACTTTGTCGAATCGGATTGGTTTTGGATTTATCTGGATCCTTATAACGACAACAGAACTGGATTTTACTTTTCAGTGAATCCCGGTGGCTCTATCTGTGATGGAACGTTGTTCAACGATGATGGAATGGATGATTCCTGGGATGGTATCTGGGAAAATAAAACAACCGTTGATGAGAATGGATGGAATATTGAAGTGCGCATTCCTTATACACAATTAAGATTTAAAGAATCAGATGAAATGACTTGGGGAATTAATCTAAATCGTGATATAAAAAGAAAACACGAAATGTCCTTTTATGTTCTGGTTCCAAGAAATGAGAGTGGTACTGTTTCAAAATTTGCTGATCTTGAAGGATTAAAAGGGATAAAACCAAAACAACGATTTGAGATACTTCCTTATATGGTTCAAAAGGCACAATACATAGTTCACGATGTAAATGATCCATTTTATAAATCAAATCAATATAAAACTTCACTTGGTGCAGATTTAAAGTTTAGTCTTGGTAGTAACTTAAATGTAGATGCAACAATTAATCCTGATTTTGGACAAGTGGAAGTAGATCCTGCATTTATAAACCTTTCCGAATTTGAAAATTTCTATGAAGAAAAAAGACCGTTTTTTATTGAAGGCTCAAATATTTTTTCTTTCGGATATGGAGGAGCGAATAATAATTGGGGATTTAATTTCAGTGTTCCCGAATTATTTTATTCAAGAAGAATTGGCAGACCACCGCAGGGTTATGTTACAAATGAAGGATATGTTGATTTTCCACCCGAGACAAGAATTCTTGGCGCAGCAAAGTTATCCGGAAAAATTGATGAAGGCTGGTCAATAGGAGCATTAAGTTCACTAACAGAAAGAACATTCGCTACAATTCGGACATCTGATGGAGTTGATATTGAAGAACAAGTTGAACCATTTACACATTACGGGGTATTTAGAACACAAAAAGAATTTAATTCGGGCAAACAGGCAATTGGAATGATTTTCACTTCCGTAAACAGAGATATTAATACTGAAAATCTTAAAACACTACTAAGTGATCAGGCTTATACTTTTGGTACAGACGGCTGGATTTTTTTGGATGAAGATGAAACCTATGTACTAACAGGATCTGTCATTGGATCATATACTTCAGGAACAACGGACTATATTAAAAGGTTACAAAAGCAACCTTACAGGTATATGCAAAGACCTGATAAAACTTATATGCCGATTGATAGTTCTATAAAATCCATTGGCGGATATTTTTCACGAGTAATGTTAAATAAACAAAAAGGAAATTTCTATATTAACTCCGGGCTTGGGATCATCTCCCCCGGGTTTGAATATAATGATCTAGGTTCTCAGTGGTTTGCAGATAAAATCAACGGACATCTTGTTACAGGTTACAAGTGGTTTGATCCTGATAATACTTTCAGGAGGAAAAGTATATATCTTGCCTACAGCAGAACATCTGATTATGAAGATAATATAGCAAGAAGCGGTTTTTATATGACTGGCAGCGCACAGTTCCTGAATTATTATGGTTTTAATTTCAATGCATCATATAATTTTGAATCAATATCAACTACACTTACAAGGGGCGGACCAAAACTAATTATTCCGCCTAATTATTCATTCGCCTTAAGCGCTTATTCAGACAGCAGGGAAAAGATTATCATCACTCCATATGCTGATTTTTGGCGTAATCAAACCGGCAGCTATCAATTTAATTTGGAAATGGAAATTGAATGGAAACCAAGTTCACAAATCAGTTTTGTACTGGAACCAGAATATTCCTATAACTTTACCAAGTACCAGTGGGTGGGAAATTTTGCAGATCAATATGCTGTTGATTCTTATAATACAAGATATGTGTTTGCTGATTTATATCAGAAGACATTAGCTGCTACTATCAGGTTAAGCTGGATTTTCACACCGACTCTCAGTTTACAATTATACGTTCAACCATTATTTGCTGTCGGGGATTATGAAAAGTTTAAGGAAATTATAAATCCACCTTCAATAGATGTTAAAGAATATGGAAGTGAAGGTACGCTGATTTCCTATGATCAAGAATCGGATAGATATACTGTTGATCCTGACTCTGAAGGACCTGCAGAATCATTTGATTTTAGGAATCCTGATTTTAATTTCAAATCCCTGCGTGGTAATTTGGTCTTAAGGTGGGAAGCATTGCCGGGTTCAGTATTTTATTTCGCGTGGACAAACAGCAGAATGAATTTTGAAAACCCTGGCGAGTTTAATTTCAGAAACGATTTTAGTAATCTTATTAATTCTGAATCAGATGATATTTTCTTAGTGAAATTTTCTTACTGGATAGACATTTAATGTTATTTATATTTCAATTAATTTTTTACGACGATACAGCAATAAAAAAGCCCCGAACAATCGGGGCTTTAATATAATTATTAAACAAAGTTTATTTTGTAAGCATCATTTTCTTTGTCTGAACAAAATCACCAGCAGTTAATCTGTAAATGTAAGTTCCGCTTGCAAGATTTGATCCATCAAATTTAACACTATGCTGCCCAGCTTCCATAAACTGATTATTTATGAGAACAGCAACTTCTTCACCCAGCATATTAAATACTGTCAAACTAACATTAACAGGAGCAGCAGTCTGATAATTAATTATAGTTGCAGGGTTAAATGGATTTGGATAATTCTGCGATAGTTCAAATTGCAACGGTGTGGTCGCATCAACTTCAATTGTATTTGAATAGGAGAATGTTCCATCAAAATCTATTTGTTTTAGTCTATAACTATAGGTCCCATTTCCTACTTCATTATCAGTATAACTATAAGATTGTATTTGTGTAGTTGTGCCGTTACCGCTTACTTGTCCTATTGCTACAAAGTCTCCACTGGATTTTCTCTGGATTTCAAATCCCTGGTTATTTGTTTCCGTGGCTGTTGTCCATTTTAATGTAACAATTCCATTTGAATAGCTTGCACTAAATGAAGTTAACTCGACAGGAATTGTTGTTGAACCTTCATCTGCACCCATATATGGGAATGTTGCACTTCTGGTATCGCCATCAATATCAATAGTAATTCCGGAAATAGGAGTTCCAGCAAGATCAACGTCTCCGTTTGATAAACCAGTTAAGTGAAGATCCGTTGCGGATACAAAGAAAACTTCTTTTGAAACAGAATTTGCATCCTGACCCGAAGCAGTTTGCCAATCAGCTAATGATTTTGCATCTGCGGCATCCCAGAATCCAACGTTTCCATTTGTTGCGTCAGCAGCATAGAAATCATTGTAATCAGAATTAACTGTTCCCGCAACTCCACTTCGATAAATACAATAGGAAGCAAAATCAGGTTCAGCGGATACAACAATGTTGTTTGCTAATTGATTTGTTCCATCAGATAAAAGTATTCCCTGATAAGTAACGGTACCAGTTCCAACATCAGCAAGATTATCCATATAGATTGAGTTGAAGTTAAGATTTAAAGTAGCAGATGCTGAAGAATTTTTGATTCCTCTAACATAAGCAACTGGATTTACAGCAGTCAGTGCGAAACCATAGATCATATTATTGTAGATATTATAGGTACCCGCTGTTTCAATACTGATCCCTGTGTTTCCAATAGACGCTCCACTTGTAATTGAGGAAATTGAGGAGATTTTATTATTGAAAATATTAACCTCAGAACCTGTTTGAACATCAACTGCGTAAACAGCCTCATTAGAGATGGTGCCTACAATATTTTGATTTAAAATTATTTCATTATATGATAAATCAACATTTGCTGATCTATATAGAGCGACACCTCGGCGTTTACCTTCAATTAGATTATTATTAATTGTTATACTGTCTGCATATAATGTTACAGCTTCCGTTCCTTGATAAACTCCTATTCCTTGTGCATTCTGGTAAACACCAACAAAATTGGAACTTAAATGGTTATTCTCAAAGACAAGATTTTTAGGAACCCAATTCAGTAAAAGTTGAACACGACTTCTAATTAAAACGGCACCAATAAAAAGATTACCAGAAGTACTTGTACCTTGTGCCTTGTAATATATGTTAGTGTTCTTAACAACTACATTGGATACATCCCCAACAATTAATAAAGGTATTCCATTTCTAGCAGCAGTTGTTGCAGATTGTATAGTAAGATCTCTTGTTGATCCGCCTACTGTATTTGATCCATCAATCGTAATGTTTTTTGTTGTTTTTAAACTATCCCAGGCAATATTACCTTTACTTGGAATACCAATAACTAATGCACCTGAAGGCCCAGAGTTCATATCAGAAGGATAATTAAGAGTTATAACTGGTTGTACACCAGTATAAGGTTTAAATGTTACTGTAAATGGTTCCGGGTTGATTGCTAAACCTAGCCCAATTGCTGGTATATATGTTTCTGTAATATCGCTTGTAATATAGAAATTACAATCTGCAGTGAAAACTGCTTCATTCAAAACATCAAAAGCTTCCCTTAAAGTTGCAAACTGCGGATCACTTCCGCCTGGTCCTGTTCCCGCAGCACCTATATAATAATCACCGGCAAGACTAGGAGTAATGGTAACCTTATAGGCTCCAAAACCATTATTTGTTGCCAGAACATATACATTGTAAATATAATCACTGACTTTTTGAAATGAGACATCTCCAAGACCACCTGCCGAAGTCAAACCCAATACCGGGGTTGAAGCAAATAGTGTTGCTGAGGCTGGAACACCGCCAGGTACATTAATAATCTTCGCATTATTGTTAGTAGATAAAAGGTCATTAGCCACTACAAATTCATTTCCCAGAAAAGTAAACATATGTCTCAAAGCGCTTCCAGATGTTCCCAGAACGGTGTTTGGAATTGTGCCAATTAAAGTTCCTGCTGATTATCATTCTTTGAAGCATTGGTTCCGTGAGAATTCCAATAAAAAGTACCATCAGATAGTGGACCAACAGCTGCACTGGATGCAGTTGCTGGAGAACCAATATCAATTGTTGCAGATGTGAAACTAGCCCCGTTATCTATTGTTGTAAATTTATGAACAATACCTGATCCAGCTGTAGCATCTGCTGCCCATATAATAATTGAATTGTCAGCAGTAGATCCGGTAATAGTAAACTTATCTCCTAGTCTTTGACCCGTTGCATCAAAATTGATTACGGTTATAGGCGAGGATAATTCTGTGTCATAGCTATAAACCTTGAAGAATCCTCCTGCAGCGAGGTTACAAACAAATATCTTTCCATCAGTGGATACCTCAACATCATTCACTACTAATGTGCCTCCCGAAATTCCTGTTGTATCTAACGCGGTAACAGAATCACCAGTTGCAGCATTGAAAATAAAGATTTGTTTTCCGCCAAATGTGGCATTTCTGTTAACAACAAAAAGCCTATTGTTTGCACCTACTAAACCATAACCTATTCCTCTAGTAGTGCTTCCGGTTTCCCAAACAGGTTTAGTTCCCGCTGTGGCAGATTTTTCCCACAATGTGGTGACTTGCGAATAACCCATACTCGCAGCATAAAATAAAACAAAAATCGTAAATAATACTTTTTTCATTTGATCCTCACTAATAATTGATGATAAATTGAATTGAATGTTGGGCGAAATAGTTTGTAAGATTTTTTCATTGATCTAAATAGTTTTCAGTTAATTCTCGATATCTAAACTTATAAAATTTTATTGACATTTCTAGTATTTTATTATGTGAAATAGTTTATGAGGAAAATTTGTCAAAAATCATTCTTAATTCTTAATATTATCTCAAGATTATTTAAAATAATCATTTTGAAAAACAGCCATATATAAAATTTTACTGATATTTAGCGCCACATTGGTATTGTTATATTTTAAATTTAAGAAAAATAATCATTGGAAAACATAGTACTTAAACACAAATTAAATATCAACGAAAAATGTAATGGAGTCAATTTAAAACTTGACACTTTATATTTTTTGAAATTTAGATTTAAAAGAATATTAAAATTTTTGCAAAGCAATTAGAATACAGCTAAATAAATCCCGACTTATTAACTAGAATTAATTCTACATTAACTTTACTTGTCCACTCGATATTTTAACACATAGTCAAAACCAATATATTTGTGGCAGCTATGTAATAATTTTTTATACGGGTAAAATCATGTCTTTCACAACACTTCAAACTGTTAGCTTAATATTTATATTATCTATGCTGGTAATAGCCCAAACTGACAAAACAATCAACGAAGAACTTAAATCATTAAAAAAGTACAACGAAGGACTAGAACACAGACTAGATGTGCTTGAGAAAACCGTTGATGATATTATGTGGTATCATAGACTTGGTGATATTGCATTTGTTGATAAAGTCCGTTTGACCGGACCACCTTTATGGAAAGAGAAAAATCCGACGGCGATGGGTGCGGGAAATGTTGTAAAGTTTTGGTCATATATTTTCATCCCTAAAGATATCGATCCCAATAAAAAATATCCTTTAATTGTTTTTCCACACGGAGGTGTGCATAGTAATTTTTCAACTTATTATACTCATATTATTAAAGAGTTGATTGCACAACAATATATTGTTATTGCGGCAGATTACCGTGGCAGTACCGGATATGGTAAAGGTATGTATGAAATGATAGATTATGGGGGTCTTGAAGTTGAAGATGTGGATGCAAGTCGACAATTTATGATAGAGAACTATGAATTTGTTGATGAGAACAGAATAGGAATTATGGGATGGAGTCACGGTGGGCTGATTACCTTGATGAATATTTTCAAACATCCTAAAAATTATAAAGTTGCATTTGCCGGTGTTCCGGTTAGTGATCTTATTTCGAGGATGGGTTACTATGATCAGGACTATCGTGATCTATACGAAGCTGATTATCATATTGGGCAAACTGCTCAAGAAAATGTTGGGGAATACAGGAAGCGTTCTCCTATCTGGTACGCTGATAAACTGGAAACTCCGCTTTTAATCTATGCAAATACAACCGATGATGATGTAAATGTACTTGAAGTTGAATTGTTGATTAATTCATTAAAAGCTGCCGGTAAAAAGTTTGATTACGAAATTTTCCAGGATTTACCAGGGGGACACTCATTTGACAGACTTGACACTAAAAAGGCAAAAGAACTAAGAGTAAGAATGTATCAATTTCTTGCAAAACAGCTTTCACCTTCAAATCCGATTAATAGCGTTGAGGATATTAATAAGGCGGCTTATCTTAAATAAAATTTAGCCAATATAATTTTGAGGGGCTGTAAATATTAAATAAGAAATACTATTTAATTATTCGCTATCTAACTCTTCATAAATCTAAGTAGAATTTTTGTCCTGAATATTTTGGGCAAAATAATTTTATACTTGGATAAGATATACTTATAAGTCAAAATCAATTAAAATATAGATTTTACTAATTGTAAAAGTATTGTAACAATCCCCTTTATCTCTTTTTATCCCCTATTATTTTTTTACTTTTCATTTGAATTTAATTAAAGATTTACTCAGAATATCAGCTACACTAAATTAACAGCGATGCTGGTTAAAAAGAAAATGTTATGGAAAACTTATATCATAAATTTCATATCCCTGTAATGGGAACAGGTCATTCAATCGATACTCCGATACGCGTTGCTCATCTTGGAATCTCATCTGTAATGTCAATCGTTGATGACATTCTAATTGAAAAAATTTGCAAGCACTATTCTCAAAAATATTCTATCCCAGTAGAGGAAGTTTCTAAGCAGGATCTTTATGCAAGATCCAAAAGAATAACTGCTTATTTAAACTTAGTAGAAAAAATTGTTACTCTTAAACTTGATGAAATAAAACTTCTGCCATTCTTTGAACAAAATGAAAAAGCAAAATACTTCCAACTACTTCCTGATGACAGTCCGATTAAAAAGAAGTACGATTATCTTTTAACAATTACTGATGAATACGAGAAAGAAAAAATATCCGAAGAATTGACTGATTTAATGCGTGCCGGTTCTATCGATGTTAACATAATGTCTAAAGTTGATAGAACTAATTATGCTAAAGATGGAACCATGTTAAGCGATGAATTCAGCGATGCAAAGGCAGCTCTGCGCGGATATGCAGAAAGTAATCTTACATCTTCTATAGTTTTTTCAGCTGGATTTAACAGAAGCCTTTTAGGATTCCTAACCCAGTTTAAAGATTTTTATCGAACTGCAAACGGCATAATTAAGAAAAAGATAATAATTAAAGTTAGTGATTTCCGGTCTGCTATGATTCAAGGAAAATTTTTAGCGATGAAAGGACTCGAGGTCAGCGAATTTAGAATTGAATCGGGATTGAACTGCGGCGGACATGCATTTGCCTCACAGGGATATTTACTCCCTTCAATATTACAAGAGTTTAAAGATAAAAGAGATCAGCTAGCTAAGGAGTTTATTCCATTAGTAAAATCATATTATGAAAAACAAAATTGGAGTTTTGATGAAGCTGGTTTTAGTTACGAACCTTTAATTACTGTTCAGGGTGGAATAGGAACAAGCGGTGAAGCGCAAAGATTGATAGATGATTTCGGGTGCGATTCAACAGGTTGGGGAAGTCCGTTTTTGTTGGTTCCGGAAGCAACCTGTGTTGATGATGATACTTTAGATCTTTTAGTGAACGCAAAAAAAGGTGATCTATATTTAAGTGGGGCATCCCCTCTTGGAGTGCCGTTTAACAATCTTAGAAATACCGGATCTGAAAACTGGACAAGAGAGCGAGCTGAAAACGGTAAACCAGGTTCGCCATGTCCTAAGGGATTTTTAATTTCAAATACACAATACACAGATAAACCAATATGCACTGCTTCACGGCAGTTTCAGGCAAATAAATTTCAAGAAATATCTGCTATGGCTATTCCGGAATCTGAAAAAGCGGAACTGCAAAACTCATGGTACGAAAAAGTTTGTTTGTGTGATCACCTTGCAAATGGTGCCCTTATAAAACTTGGAATATCACCTAAATCAAGATCTCCACAATCAATTTGTCCCGGACCAAATATTGTTTGGTTCAACAGGCAATATTCATTGTTAGAGATGACGGACCATATTTATGGAAGAGGGGAATCATTAATTTCTGCAGATAGACCGCATATGTATTGCCAGGAACTTGAACTTTACGTTAATTATTATAAAAAGCTTCTTGGGTCTATGGGCACTACACCGGCGGAATTAAATTATCTTGAAACATTTAAATTGAATCTTGAAAAAGGAATTGAGCTTATACTAGAATTTTCTACCAAAATAGCTTATCCAAATGAAAATCTAAAATCCATCCCGGAATTTGTTTACGATCAACTTGCTCGGTTAAAATTATTGCACTCTCCAAAAGATGAACTTCAGCTTGTGGTAAATTATTAGAAACTTTAAAATCAAAACTTAATGGTTATTTGTATCGATAAATTTATCACCGTCGTGGAGGATCTTTAAACTATTTAACCCCTTCAGACTAACTAATTATTGTTACGAAATTACTGAAGTAATCCGGCGATATCCATTTATTTAGCATGCAACTCAAGGAAATGTGGCTGATATATTAATCGATTAAAGATTTTAATCTTGTCTGATAATCAAAATTCTTTTATTGGCACTTCGTCCCTCAGGGGTGTTATTATTTCCAATAGGGAAGGAATCACCAAGTCCATAGACTTCTAGTTGATTTACAGCAACTCCCTGAAAAACAAGATAATCGTAAACTGCTTTTGCACGATTGTATGAAAGTTTTTTAATTCCAGAAACCGCACCCTGATTATCCATATGACCTTCTATGCGCCATTTACTCCCAATTTGATTCTGGATATATGAAGCAATTTCATCCAATATAAGTTTTGCACTTTCTTTTATATTGGAAGAACCATTGTTAAAAGTATCGTCACCTCTAAGATAGAATTGATAGAATGTTTCTTGTTGAACATCATTATCCGGGCATCCATCTTCATCTTCAAAATTATTTTTTGTCTCGGGTTCATTCGGGCACTTATCGTAAATATCCAGAATTCCGTCAGCATCGTTATCAGGATCAGGGCAACCATCTTCATCTTCAAAGCCATCTAAATCTTCTGCTTGATCAGGACACTTATCATTAGTATCCATAATTCCATCAGCATCATTATCCAAATCAGGGCAGCCATCTTCATCCTGAAAATCATCGAAGTCTTCAGCATCATTAGAACACTTGTCATTAATGTCCAAAATTCCATCTTTATCATCATCGAGGTCGGGACAACCATCTTGATCTTCAAATCCATCAAAATCTTCTGGATCATCAGGACATAAATCTATAGGATTATCAATTCCGTCGTCATCGTTGTCAAATCTGCCAGTGAAAGCATAGGATATTCCAATTATTCCTGAAATAAAAGAATCATTGCCTTTAGAGGCTGAAATATCTTCAAGATAATCACTGGTTGTTGGATAATAGCTTACTGCAGCATTCAAACCAAATCTATCACTTAACTTAATTTTTACCCCGCCCTCAATTACAACGGAAAAAATATTTTTATCATATTTCCCCTGCCAATTAAAACTTGTTATTTTTCCATTAGAATTTTTAGGACTGAATTTTAAATAAGCTGCACCAATACTAATATAAGGTATCAGTGATTCACTCAAAGAAAATCCAAGATTTAAAGAACTCCCAATTTGAATTATATCTGTATATATATCACTAGGGATAGCCCTTGGATTAGGCTGATCATTATTGGCTATAAGATCACGACTATCGCTATAACTTAACCTTGTTCCTCCTCCAAATACTTTGATACCAAATCTAGCGTTGTTGATCGAAATAGGGAAGTATTCAATTGATCCTCGAATACCGGGTTCAAAATTGGAAACTTTATAATCAGTAAATCCATAATTTATTCCACCTTCAAGAGATACTATAAAATTTTGTAGGAGAAAGTCATTATCAATTGTTACTGATTGCGCATTTATTTGCTTCTCTGCAAATAAAAATAATAAAAGGCATATGCAGAATTTTGTGAGATAGTAATTCATATTTCCTTTTTTGTGAAATAAATCTACTACTAATTGTTCAAATAATTACAATCTTAATTCTATTAAAATTTGTTTCCGTAAAGATAAGGAAAGACTTTGCACGATAGCAATAATCAAAATTGAAATTTTCAATTTTGAAAATTTGGTCAATAAGAGAAGATATCCACTTTAAACCAAGAAAAAAATATTTGTACTTATCAATCGACCTGAAACAGGTTTTTCCATTTGCCCAGATGGAAAAGAATTAAGTAATTAACTCAAGTTGACCGCTTGAGATAAAAAAAAAACAGTTAAATTTAAGGTGAAAATAACAAGTTCATAGGATAAAAAAATGTTTAAGCTTCAAAGAGTTCCTTTGCAAGTTGAGTTTTTACTTATTGAACTCCAGCAATTTTTTAATGATTATCAATGGCTTCACTTTCAGAGTATTTTATTAGCGCTTTTGGTAACACCATATAAAGCAACACTAAACGGAATGGTAAAAGTATTGTCATTTGGCAGCCATAGAAGTAAACATAACAAGTTTCTAAATGATTGTTCTGGCATTTTAAGTAAAGTGCTAAAGTTCTATGCTATGTTAATACTTCAATTACTCAAGAAATCCGGTCAAGCAATTTATTTTATTATTGACGACACAACAAACAAAAAACGAGGTAACCATATACTTGCAGCATTCAGTTTTTTTGACCATACGAGCAAACAATATATTTGGGGTCAGCAATTAGTCTGTGCAATTATAGAATATCGTGGAGTAGCAATTCCATATGCAATAGAACTCTATATTCCACAAGACGAGGCAAGAAAAAACGAATATACATTTAATAAGAAAACAGCAATTGCCTCTGAAATACTTGAAATGTTTGAACCAGATGAAAAGCAATGCTCTTGTGGCGTAGTCTTTGTAGTTTCAGACACTTATTATGCCTCACCGTTAATTATGAAGCTATGTCGCCATAGAAGATATAGCTTTGTATCAATGCTCAAGACAAACAGAATACTGAATGTTAACAACCTTCCTACCGGCAAGGCAGGTAAGCAAATGAACGTTGCAGATTATACTAAACGTTACTTTAAGACAAGGAAAAGGAATCGAGTAATCAAATTAGCCACAAAGAAATATCAAGTTCATAGCGAAAAGGTGATATTGAAATCCGGTGGAGCAGTAAAGATAGTCTGTACAAGAAGTCTGTCACATTGCACTGTGAAGACCATATTTACAACTAATACTGCTCTTCCGATTGAATCAATCGAGTATTGTCTTGAACAGAATGTCAATAAATCAAAGAACAAAGTTGTCAAAGAAATTAAGCAAATGTTGTTGGCTGCTTAAAGATGAGATCAACTTGAGTAATTAATTTAAATCTTGAGGCACATCAAATTTGCTTCACTTGGAAATTTTAAACAACTTTTTTTTCTACCTGGAATAATAATAGGGCTTTGTCTTCCAATTATTTCAGGAGAGCGTTCTGAAAACTTTAATTTTACTTTTATATCTATCGCATATAGAAATTCTACTCTGGACTGAAATAAAAGCAACGATTGAGTTAATGATAGAAAAATAGACTATGATCTCTTTCGTAAAAAAGAAGTAATAAAACCACCCTAAATAGAATAAATCTTACTTAACTATTCATTTATTTTACTAAGCAGCATTGCTGGTTTATTATTAAGCTGATTATGATCTTAAAGAACTTTACGCTATAAGCTTTTTACCTCTGTTTACCGACAAATACTTTCATTTCGCCGATTTTTACTTTCAGTATCATTATCTTTGTATTACTTTTCCACCAGAAAACGGTATATCTTTTTAAGGAGCAGAAAATGGAAGAAAATAGAAACTCAGTAGATAAAAGAGTAGTGCTTGGCAGCATACTTATTGGTTTGGGAGGAATATTTTTTCTCAATTCATTAGATATTTTTAATTTTAATTTTGGTAGAGTTATTTTTTCATGGCCATTCTTTTTCATTGTAATTGGTATGTACCTTACACTTAACACCTCCAGAAAAATGCTTGGCGGAATTTTGGCCGGGCTTGGATTTGTTTTTATTCTTCCCAGAATATTTCCGACAATTGATTACGATGGATCTGTTGTTGTCGCAATATTCTTAATTGCAATTGGCAGTTACATTATCTTAAATCAGAAAAAGAAAGCGGAATATGTTGATGAACTTGGACAGATAACAAAAGACGTGATTGACGATGTTGCAATTTTTGGAGGCGGAACCAAAATCGTAACTTCAGATAATTTTCGTGGCGGAAATATCACTGCTGTTTTTGGCGGATCAGAAATTATTCTTAAAGCATGTAAGCTTGCTGAAGGCACAAACTCAATTGATATTCTTGCAGTCTTTGGCGGGACGACTATAGTTGTACCTAATGATTGGAATGTAGTGATGAATGTTACATCTATCTTTGGGGGATTTTCTAATAAGAGTGTAAAAGACCCAAATGCATTTGTTGATCAAAGCAAGACTTTAATAATAAAGGGATTAGTAGTTTTTGGCGGCGGCGAATTGAAAACATATTTGTAATAATCAGATATGGCTAATAATCCCATATTAAAAAGTCCGAAAAGTATTCTGCTCTATCTGCTGTTTGCAATCGCAATAGCAATTTTATACACAAATCTAATTACTTTTGAAGTCGCCTCTTCATTTACGATCTCGCTTGTTGATGCAATAGTCTTTAATATTCTAATAGCGGCACTTGGTCTAAGTTTTTGGTATTCTTCTATTTACCTATCAATCGAGCATAATAAAATTTCAAAAGTTATATTAACCCACTTTGGTGGCGGAATCCTTATTTCTATTGTTTGGCTTGCACTGGGGTACTTTGTTGTTATAAGTATTATTAATGATACAGATATGTTTGGTAATTTTTTTATTAAGACTATAAAATCGAGATTTATCATCGGAATACTTTATTATTTTCTACTCACAGCATTTTATTATGTTGTGATATATTATTCCGGGTTTCAGGAACAAGCTATAAAAGAAACTGAATTAAAAAACCTTGTTACCGAAGCTGAATTAAGATCATTAAAATTTCAAATCAATCCGCATTTTATTTTTAACAGCCTAAATTCCATGAGTGCATTAACGGAAATTGATCCTAAAAAAGCTAAACAAATGATTATTAAACTTGCTGACTTTTTACGGTATACGCTTGCAAATAACGATAGACAAAAAAACACTCTTAGTGAAGAACTAAAAAACATAAAACTGTATCTTGATATAGAGAAAATAAGATTTGAAGAAAAATTTGAATACATAGAAGAACTTCACGAAGAATGTAGTAAAACTGAGATTCCAAGTATGATTCTTCAACCTTTATTTGAAAATGCAATAAAGCATGCAGTTTATGAAACCCTTGATACCGTTACTATAAAATTAAATTGTAAAAAACAGGATGATTTTTTAAAGATTACTCTTTGTAATAATTTTGAAGGCGAATCTCATAAAAAAGGTGCTGGTGTAGGATTAAAGAATATCAAAGATAGATTGTCATTAATTTATCAGCAGGATAATTTGATGGAGATAAAAAAAGAGAATGGTAAGTTTACAGTAAACATTTTTATTCCTTTACAAAAAGCGTTAGCTTAATTCTATGGCAAACAAAATAAAAATTATTATCATTGATGATGAATCACTGGCAAGACAGATAACAAAAAATTATCTAGCAAGCAGAAGCGATGTTGAAATTCTTGCAGAATGTTCAAATGGATTTGATGCGATAAAAAGAATAAATGAATTAAAACCGGATCTTATCTTTCTTGATATTCAAATGCCAAAGCTAAATGGATTTGAAATGCTGGAACTTCTCGAGGATCCGCCAATAATTATTTTTACAACTGCTTACGATCACTTTGCAATAAAAGCTTTTGAAGTTAGTGCAGTGGATTATCTCTTAAAACCTTTTTCAGAGGAAAGATTTACAAGTGCATTACAAAAAGCAATTGCACAGCTTGGTGATAGATTCCAGCAGAACTCTGCGATACAAAATATTATAAAGCAACGTGATGAAAAGATCGAATTTTTGGAACGTGTTGTGATTAAAGATGGCGGAAAAATCACCATAATTCCAGTTGAAGAAGTAAAATGGATAGAAGCACAGGATGACTATGTGCTTATCAATTCTGAAAAGGGGAGATTCTTAAAACAAAAAACAATGAAATACTTTGAAAATCATCTTAACGAAAATCAATTCGTTAGAATTCATAGATCATATATTATTAACTTAGACTTTCTTCAGCATCTTGAGCAAACCGACACAGAATCTTATCGCTTAGTATTAAAAAACGGTAAAGAACTACCAGTCAGCAAAACTGGATTAACTAAATTGAAATCTACGCTGTAAGACAAGAAGTCTCTATCTATCCATTAAAACTTTTGGAAAATTTGTTTATTACTGCTCCTGCAATAATATTAGCCGATTCTTCACTGCTAAGTTTACCGGTGTTTAGTATTAAATGATACAGTGTTGGATCATCCGAATCCATGAAAAAATGAGACTTAAGATATTTTTTTCTACTTGTATCTTCCTTTTTTATATATGCCAATGCTTCAGGTTTTGAATATCTAAAAACTTCTTGGACGTGTTTCGATCTTTGTTCAATAGGTGCAATCAATCGTACATGAAAACAATTAGGCAATTTTGAAGTTATAACATTGCTTCCTCTTCCTACCACAATAACTTTTCCAAATCTTGCAAGCTGCAGAATTATTTCTGTTGTTTTATGGAGAATAGTCCACTCAGAAGGTTTTACACCAAGTAATTCACTTACTGCATCACTAATGTGATTATACTTACCTTCAACAATGTAACTAGTAAATACTTTTGGAAGTTTAAACTCTTCAATCACTTTTGTAATTAACTCTTTGTTAAAGTAAGTCCATGGATTATCAGGTCTTTAGTTTTTTGCTGAAGGATATCAATTAGCTTTTTTGGATACTTCGTAGAGCCTGAACCGGTTAGTCGGGAAATCGTAATGCAAGGAAAGATATCTTTTTTACTCTCAGAATCAGTAGAGTGGAGTTTAATATATTGCTTACATTTTTCGTAAGCCCCTAATTGCTAACATATTCACACCCTCCTTTCATTTATTGTTTTAGAATAGGAAAACGTGTGTATCTGGTTAATCTTGATAAAACTAAATTTCTACTACAAATAGTATAACAGATTTTTACTCAAAGTCAATCTACATCAGCGCCTTGATGTTTAGATACTGAGAACCAGCTTCTAATTTTTTCTAATTCACTACCATTTTTTGATTATGAAAAAACTCATTTTTGGATTTATCATAAATATAATCTTTGTCCCATTCCCAATGTTTTTAACAATTTGGGAAATTCCATTGATGACTGTTTCCAATTCATCATTGGTCATAGTTGGGTGAATCGACAATCTAACCCAGCCCGGTTTTTCAGAAAGATCACCCTGGTCTATTTTATCTGTAATTATTTTTGAACGGTTGGGATCAACGTGAAGTAAGTAATGTCCGTACGTACCTGCACAAGAGCATCCGCCTCTAACCTGCACACCAAAACGATCATTTAATAATTTAACAATTAAGTTATAATGAATGTTTTCTACATAAAATGAAATAACTCCAAGCCTGTGTTCAATGTTTCCTGCAAGTATATGCAGAGTAGGAATTTCTTTTAGTACTTTAAAAGCAAACTTTACAAGTTCTTCTTCTCTTGCGCGGAGCTTCTCTTCGCCCATTTTTTCTTTAAGTTTTATACAAAGGGCAGCTTTAATTGTTTGAAGAAATGCGGGTGTTCCGCCATCTTCCCGTGCCTCAATGTTTTCAACAAATTTATGTTGTCCCCACGGATTAGTCCAATCAACAGTTCCTCCTCCCGGTAAATCAGGTACTTTATTATGATAAAGTTTTGAATCGAAAATAAGAACGCCAGAAGTTCCCGGTACCACCCAAAAACTTATGAGGAGAAAATAAAATTGCGTCAAGCTTTGCTTCGGGCTCATCGGGGTGCATATCGATTTTCACATAAGGAGCAGAACACGCAAAATCAATAAAAGAATATCCACCGTATTGATGAATTAATTTTGAAAGTTGATAATAATCAGGTTCAATTCCGGTAACATTAGAAGCAGCTGTAAATGCACCGATTTTTAATTTTTTATTTTTGTACTGTTCTAATTTTTCTTTAAAGTCGTTAATATCTACTAATCCCTCCTCATTAGGATTAATGACTACAACCTCAGCGATAGTTTCCAGCCATGTTGTTTGATTTGAGTGATGCTCCATATGTGTTATAAATACAACAGGTTTTAAAGCTTCGGGAAGTTTTACAAAATCAACTAACTGTTCAGGAATTTTTAACCCAAGCAATCTTTGAAATTTGCAAATGACTGTAGTCATTCCAGAACCGGCAGTAATTATCACATCATCTTTACTGGCATTAACATGGTCTTTAATAATTTTGTGAGCTTCATGATAGGCTAATGTCATTGTAGTACCGGTTACACTAGCTTCGGAGTGTGTATTGCCTACAAGCGGGCCAAAAGTATTACAAATTGTTTCCTCTATTGGTTTATATAACCTACCACTTGCAATCCAATCTGCATAAATAATCTTTTTTTCTCCATAAGGAGAGATAAATTTGGCATCGATGCCAATAATATTTCTACGATATTTCGCGAAATAATTTTCCAAATCGGGCATTCCAAAAACCTTTAGTTTCTTTTGATATAATATAAGAATTTGCCTTGTGCGAAGCACCGAATTTTTTCATTTAATCTTTTTCTTTAAATTAAAATTAAAATAAAATATTTACTAAGAACTATATGAAAAAACTTCTTTTACAAATTGCATTTATAACATTTTTAATTACAAATATTAAAATCATAGCCCAATGCCCCTACTACAATTTTAAAAAAGTTAATAAAATTATCGAGAAAGCAATATTCGAGCACGCATTTCCTGGTGCCCAGGTTTTAGTCTGGAAAGATGGAAAAACTATTTATGAAAAAGCTTACGAAAATTATACATATACTCCAGAATCACAAAAGGTTTCTCTTAGTACCATCTATGATATGGCCTCACTGTCAAAAGTTATTGCAACGACTACTGCTACAATGATCTGTTACGATCGCGGTTTGTTTTCACTTGATGATAAGGTTACAAAGTATATCCCTCAGTTTGCAGTTAATGGAAAAGAAAATGTTACTATAAAAAATCTTCTGCTTCATAATTCCGGTTTACCCGCATGGAAAAATTTTTACAGTTCAGGATTTACCTATGATGATGTGATCAATGAAATTTATTCATCGTCATTAGAATTTGAAACGGGATCGGAAACTCTATACTCTGACCTGGGAATTATAACTCTTGGAAAGATAATTGAAAAAGTAACAGGAAAAAGTCTTGATGTTTTTTGTAATGATGAGATATTTGTTCCTTTAGGCATGAATTCAACTTTCTATATTCCATCCGACTCTATAAAGAAATACTGTGCCCCGACAGAAATTGATGATTATTGGAGAAACAGGATATTACAAGGAGAAGTACACGATGAAACTTCTGCTATGTTAAATGGTGTTGCAGGGCATGCTGGATTGTTCTCTACTGCAAATGACATTTCAAAATTAATGGCTGTTTTAATGAATAGGGGTAAGCTTGAGCAAATACAATTTATCAAGCAAAGCACAGTCGAACTTTTTACTAAAAGATTTTCAAATGAAAGTACCAGAGCACTTGGTTGGGACACAAAATCGGATTCTGGTTCTTCAGCAGGAGACTATTTTTCTAAAAATTCTTTTGGGCACACAGGTTATACCGGAACCTCTATCTGGGCTGATCCGGAAAGAAATTTATTTGTTGTATTTCTTACCAACCGAGTTTATCCAACAAGAAATAATGTGCAAATATTTAAAATTCGGCCAAAAGTGCACAACGCTGTTATTGAATGTTTAGAATATAACGATGATAAATAATATAGCTTCAAAAGCTAACTCTGGATTTGCTAGTGTAGTAACATTGAACTTTTTGTTTGCGTTCCTTCAGCTCTTTAAGAGTGATTATTCTTCGACAATAAATGAAAAAGATCTTAAGAGTATGTCGGTTGTGAACCAAAGATCTACAAACGTATTTAACTTAAATACAGAAGATGAGCAGTGGATCGATAAAACAATGGCATCAATGACACATTATGATAAGTGCGTACAGATTTTTATGCCTGCAGTTTTCGGAAAGAGCCTTGATCAATCATCAAAAGAATTTAAATACGCTTTAGAATTAGTTCAGGTACACGGTATAGGGGGAATAGTAATTTCAACTGGCAATGTTGAGGAAACTGCTTCGATGATAAATGAACTTCAAAAAAAATCAAACATTCCTTTACTTGTATCTGCCGATTTTGAAAACGGAATTGGAATGCGGATAAATAACACAAATACTTTTCCACATAGCATGGCTGTTGGTTCTACCGGCAATACTTATTTTGCTTATGAAACAGGTAAAGCAACTGCAATTGAAGCATTAATGCTTGGAGTAAATATGAATTTTGCTCCTGTTGCAGATATAAATAACAATCCTAAAAATCCTGTGATTAATCTTCGCTCATATTCAGAAGATAAAAACCTGGTTACAGATTATTGCTCTGCTTTTACAGAAGGTTCGATTAATGGGGGAGTAATTGCAACCGCAAAACATTTTCCGGGTCATGGAAACACAAGTGTTGATTCACATAACGAATTGCCAGATATAAGTGGTGGTAAGGAATATTTGTTTGCAAATGAATTGTACCCATTTATTAAGCTGATTGATAATGGTATTCAAGCAATAATGATAGGACATCTTAATGTGCCTGCTTCACTTTCATATAACATCATAACTAAACTCTTAAAAGAAAAACTTGGATTTAAAGGCTTAATTATTACAGATGCTCTGGATATGAAAGCTGTCACAAATTATTTTTTCTGCCGGTATGGCTTGTGTGCAAGCATTTAAAGCAGGTAACGATATTTTATTAATGCCATCCGATATTAGGGAAGGTATTACTGCAATATATGAAGCAGTCAAGTCAGGTGAAATTTCTGAGATCCGATTGAATGAAAGTGTTCGAAAAATTTTATCAGCCAAAAGATGGCTTAAACTTGAGAAGGAAAAATTTAGAGATAATAAAGATATCCCAAAGCAGATTAGAATTGATAAACATTATCAGTTATCAAAAAAAATTGCTGAAAAATCTATTGTTGTTTTAAAAAACGATAATATGCTGATTCCACTTGACACAGCAAAGTATACCAAAACTCTTTTAGTAAACATAACCAACAGAAATAGTATTATTGATCCGCAGTTTAATGAAACTTATAAAGAACATTTTGCAATTTACAGCAGTACCACTCTTACAAGTAATTCTTGGGGTTCTGATTATCAGTATGCTTTAGACATTGCCAAAGATTGCGAGTTGATAGTTGTTGCGTCTTATTTTTATGTTGGTAGTGATACTAACGGAAAAGCTCTGTCCGATGATCAGCTAAAGTTTTTGGGAAATCTCTTAGCGATTAATAATAAGGTTATAATAATTAGTTTCGAAAATCCGTACATATTATCACTTTTTACGTATGCTGAAAATTATATTTGTACTTTCAGTAATTCTAAGGCTTCCCAAAGAGCGGTTGTAAACTTGTTAAATGGCTCTATTGGATCTGAAGGCAGATTACCTGTTTCAATTCCAAATACAGATTATAAGATCGGCTACAAATGGAAACCAAAAAATTTGAATTAGAATCATACAGCTTATTATTCCTATGATGTTTAAATAATGATAGTTCTCTTCAACAAACCGTTTAATGTTCTCTGCCAGTTTTCAGATAAAGATGAGAGACAAACATTAGCTGATTTCATTCCAATAAAAAGAGTATATCCTGCGGGCAGATTGGATTATGATAGTGAAGGGCTTATTATTCTTACTGACGATGGTAAACTCCAAAACTTAATTTCAGATCCCAAACATAAATTATTAAAAACGTACCTGGTGCAGGTTGAAGGAGTTCCAACTCAAGAATCATTAAACATACTTCGCAAAGGAGTTTTACTAAAAGACGGATTAACAAAACCAGCAAAAGTAAAACTGATTAATGCACCAAATATTTTTGATAGAATTCCGCCAATAAGAGAACGTAAAAATATTCCAACTAGCTGGATTGAATTAAAAATTGCAGAAGGTAAAAACAGACAAGTTAGAAGAATGACAGCGGCAATTGGATATCCTACATTACGATTGATAAGAAATTCAATCGGTGAATGGAATCTCAATAAATTGAAATCCGAAGAATATAAAATTTTAAATTGACTAAGATTCCGGTGGTGAAAAGAATTTTTTTTTAATCATAAAAGAAAAATATACAACCATTATTCCCACAATAATTGCTGCTATAGCAGGGATGGAAATAGCAACAGCAGATAAAGTAATTGAACTTCCAGCTTCAGCTGTTGAAACTACCGGGTTACCAGCTCCTCCCGTAAGTGCGGAAGATTTTAATCTTATCATTCCTGTAGCTGCATGGATAGTGCCAGCAACTCCACCTCCAACAATCAATGCCAAAGACCACTTTACCAAAGGCGGAAAGTCAGTTACGACTGCTCCGGCTAAGATAATTCCTGCAAAAATTGCAAGCGGGTGATTTATTGCATCTAAAAAATTATCAACCCATGGGATATAATAACTAAAAACTTCTACTACGGTTGCAACAGCAAAAGCAATAAGTGCAGGTAGGGTTCCTATCCAGCCGAAATATGTTGACAGTTCAAGGTTACCGGTATAGGCTGCAATTGAAGCAATGAGAAAAGGAATAAATATTCTGAACCCAACTGCCGCACTTAACCCGATACCGATAAATATGCTTAATACTGTTTCCATAAAAAACTTAATCCTTTTATTTTAATGTAACGGAAACAATTAGTTGGAATAAAATTGTTCAATTTATAATATTATTTCAGAACAAGGAGTAACGATCAACGATTTTTGATTTTAATTGCCTTAGGATTCATTCTTCAAATTATTTTGAGCTGTCTCAATACTTTTTACAAATATGGAGATAAGTTCATTATTTTCCTTTAGTGCAATTTGTATTTTTTCAGGTGCATCACAAAGATTTGATCTGAGAATTATCTTTAAACAAACAAATGTTTCTCTTAATTCTTTAAGCACTACTTTCAATTTATGAATGAAATCTTTTCTTGACTCTCCGCTTTGTGCCTCCCCATAATTTAAAGCTGGTGAAGTTCCAGAGCGAACGAGCTGTCCTCCTAAATGATTTCCTGCTTTGGTATTCGAAAGTCTATTTACAATTTCAATAATTAATAAGGCAAAATTTACTAATCGATCTTCTAAGTCAGACTTATTCATTATTTAAACCTTAAATAATCTTAAATTAAAAATCGTTAATCCATGTTCTTAAATCAATTGTATAAATTAGAAATAAAAAGAATCTAGTAGCTCATATTAGTCATCTTTACTTTGCCGCGGAATATCCAATAAATGGTTATTGTATATGCAAGAACAAATGGGATTCCAATTAAGGCAATGATAAGCATAATATTTAAAGTCTTTTGGGACGATGCGGCGTTATAAATATTCAAACTGAATTCCGGATTGTTTGATGCAAGAACAAAATTAGGAAATACACCAAATGCAAATAATGAAAGTAATGCAGCAATTGATGCACACGATGATAGGAAAGCTAAAAATTCTTTGCCTTTAGAAATCTCCCTTGGAATATTTGCAATTGCAAGCATATTCAATATAGCCAGGACAAACAATGCAGGAAACTCTTTAAAGTGCTGAATCATATGGGGATAATAAATTAATGTTGACATCGTAGTTGTGATATAACATATTATAAAAAATATAATTGTATTATTTACCCAGCTTCTTAATTTATTTTGAAGTTCACCTTCTGTTTTCATCACACCATAAATTGCTCCGTGCATCATAAATAAAGCAACTGTTGTAATTCCAATTAAAATTGTGTAAGGATTAATCAAACTCCAAAATGTACCTAAAAATTCCTTATCCGGTCCAAGTGGAATTCCAGTAACTAAGTTTGCAATTGCAACACCAGCAAGAAAAGCGATAAAAATACTCGCGACACTAAAAGCAATGTCCCACATTTGTCGCCACCATTTCATAGGCTGTTTGCTTCTAAACTCAATGGCAACTGCTCTAAATATTAACATGAATAATAACATCATAAGTGCAGTATAAAATCCGGAAAAAACTGTTGCATATACATGCGGAAACGCTGCAAACAAAGCACCGCCGCCTGTTACAAGCCACACTTCGTTTCCATCCCAAACAGGACCGATTGAGTTTATCATTATTCTTCTATCAAGATCATCTTTAACAAGTAGGTGAAGTGCACCAACTCCCAGATCAAAACCATCAAGGATGGCGTATCCGACTAATAATATTCCGATTAAGAAAAACCAGATTGTGTTTAGATCAAAAGTAAATTCCATAATACGCCCTAAACTTTTTATGCTTTTGGATGTCCGATTTCAGAAGGAATTGAGTCAACATCCTCTGGACCGTGTTGAATTTTTTCATTAAGTAAATAGATAAACAAAATAAACAAACCAATATATACCAATGTGAAAAGAATTAATGAGAACCAAACTTGTCCTGCTTCCACCACTTTTGACAATCCTTCGGAGGTTCTTAGTAATCCGTAAACTATCCATGGTTGTCGTCCTACCTCGGCTGTTATCCAACCAATTTGATTTGCAATTTGCGGTAACACGACTGAGAAAACGAAAATCCACATAAGCCACTTTTGATTAAATAATGTACCTCGCCACCAAAAAAATATTCCAAGTAAACTTATCCCAATTATTGCAAAACCGATTGCAACCATTAAATGATAGGATTGAAAAACAATGTTAACAGGTGGTCTGTCTTCTTTATTAAACGAATTTAAACCAGTTACCTTTGTGTTGGTATCAAAATCAATTAAATAACTTAGCATCCCTGGAACAGCAATTCCAAAATTTACTTTTTGATTATCTTCATCAACCCAGCCAAATAAATAAAGTGGAGTATTTATCTGGTCATTAAATACAGCTTCCATAGCTGCAAGTTTTGCCGGTTGATTTTTGCTAACTCCAACTGCGCTTTGGTGTCCGGTAAAAAGTTGGAACAATGAAGCAATCGTCACAACAACTAAAGCAATTTTTATCGAAGCTTTTGCAAAACGAATATGTCTATCCTTTAATAAATAGTATGCGCTTACACTAATGATTAAAAATGCACCAGATAGCCATGCACCGGAAAGGACGTGAGATAATCTATCTATTGAAGAAGGATTAAAAACCATAGCCCAGAAATCAACTATTTCAGCTCTTGCATTTATTCCTTCCCCAACAATATGAAATCCGGTTGGGGTTTGCTGCCAGGAGTTTGCCACAACAATCCAAACAGCACTGAACATTGATCCAAGTGAAACCATAATAGTTGAAAAGAAGTGCGTCTTAGGTCCAACTTTATCCCACCCGAAAACCAGTACAGCAAGAAAACCTGATTCAAGAAAGAAAGCAAAAATTCCCTCAGCAGCCAATGCACTTCCAAAAACATCACCAACAAAGCGTGAATAAGTTGCCCAGTTTGTACCAAACTCAAATTCCATTACAATTCCTGTTGCTACACCAATTGCAAAAGTTAAAGCAAAAACTTTAACCCAAAACTTTGTCATATTTTCAAAGAATTTATCTTTTGTTCTAAGATACATCCCCTCCATTATTACAAGAATAATTGCGATGCCAATGCTAAGGGGCGGATAGATATAATGGAATGCAATAGTAAAAGCGAATTGTAAACGAGAAAGAAGTTCAACATCCATATATGAACCTGAAAAATTATTGTATAACTGAATATAAATTAACTAAAAGGATTTATAATGAAAAGTAAAAATACTTCAGCCATTGTAATTATTTATTGGAGTAAAAAGTGCCTGAAGCAGATCAATATCAGAACATCGATTTATTTTTTTTCAAATAATTTCAGCTTATTTGCAAACTCAGATGCAAAGTTATCAAACATTTTTGCTGTTTCTGTATCGCTTGCCGCTTTGCGATAAGTATCGCCAAGTTTTAATATCATTTGATAGAAGTGAAGGCTCATATCATTCACAAGCATATCTTTTGTCCAAAGGTCTATCCCCAAAGTAACTTTATCTTCTTTGTCCCAGAGAGAGAGCATCATTGTTTTGGCTTCTTTCTTTCCGACAAAGTCAGCATCGTCTGCCTGCCACTCGATTTTTTCAGGCATCTTTTTATCATCAAGTTCAATTGTCAATTTTATTTCTGATATTCTGTTCATTAGAATCCTCATTAATATTTTTTGTAGCTGGCAAATTCATTTTTTACCATCAGATCATTAATATTTACATAATTATTTTCAGAATCTTTAAGCCAGATTTCTGCAAGATATCTGCCATACTTGCCTTTTTTGTCCTTAATCGTTTCGATAAAAACTTCTTTATCAAGAATCAGGCTTCTTAAATGATCACGACTCTTTAAACCTTTGGTTCTTTCAGTCCCTTTTAACTCAGGGGCCTTAATTCTAATCAATTTAATCTTTTCCCCTTTAATCCACGTGCAGACCAAGGTCTATATCAATGGCTCAGGTATCACCATCATAAACTTCAACAATTTTTGTTTTATAATTATAAAGGACTTTTTCCATTTTTGTTCCTTTCGTTTTCGATTGCATCAAACTATTTTAGTTTAAGTAAAAATAAAAGGATAAAACTTGAAAGTAAAAATTATAATAATATTTACCGCAATATTTTTGCAGAATGCCATTGCACAAACTGATATTTCTATTGGCGGATATATCGGCGGCGGTTCATTCAGCGGTAATTCGTTTTCAGTCGGAGGATTTACATCAAGCTTATTCGTTGAAGCATACATTCCTTTGTTTGAGGAAGTCTTTCCGAGAGCTAGTTTTTTCTTTACGAAAGATTTTAACGCAATACTCCCAAATACTACTCAAACTTATAATCCATATTTACTAGGGATTTCGTTTAAGGGAGTAACCACACAGTACTTTGACAGCAAAATATTTCTTGAAGAAGGAGTTGGTTTATTAGCATTGAACGATCACACTTTTATTGATACAGATATTTGGGATTACGGAATTGTAATTTCTTTATCTGCGGGATACGATTTAAGAAATATTGATCTAAAGGGTTTTAAGCTTGGCGCCGGCGCCGAGTATGGAATAACTTTTTTTAATACACTGCCGCATTATTCTTCAATCCATTTATTTATTAATTACACGATTTGATTTGTTATAAGATATGGCACTCATTCTTTCAATAAATCATCATTATTTAAGATGCTTCCCGGCTTCAACATAAGGTTTAAATCTTTCATAAATAAAATGTTCCCAGACTTTCTCAATGATTGCGGGCATTCCATCTTCCATGTCACCCGAACCGTGGACTGAAACTTTCATTAAAGTTGAATCGCTGCCTACTTCTGAAAATTCATACGTAGTTACAATTTGTACTGCTCTGCCGGATAATCCAAGCGGTCCGTCAAATCTAATAATCTTTGGGCGTTGAGAATAAATTACACTTGCGTGTAAAACTCCATTCCCCTCATCATCAAAAATTTCATAAAATCCTCCTCCCGGTTTTGCTTCAATGTAAAATTTTTTAGGATTTTTAGAAAAGGAATGATCCCACCAGCCGCTTATATCTCCGGTAGCAGCATCAAAAATCTGTTCGGGGGTTCCGGGAAATGTAACTTGTTTTTCGAAAGCAAAAATATTGTAGTGTGGTTTTAGTGTCTCTGTTTGTTGTGCAGAAAGATTTACAAAGAGCACAAAAATTATTAAAGAAATTATTGATGATCTCATCATATTCTCCATGCAGTTTATTTAGTTATCAGATAGTTACTTAGCTGCAAGATGATAAAAAAAAGTTTAAAATCAATTAAGTAATTAAAAAATAGTACTACTAATAAATAATTACTCGCATGTTCTTTTCCATTCCCAAATCAAACCTAAATCCGTATCTTTTCAGCAACATTTTATAAGATTTTTAAATAAGGGTCAGTGATGATGAAAAATTTGCTTTTTGCGGTTCTATTTTTATCAATATTAATTCCAACTAAAGTGGTCAGTTCCTGTACAAATTTTATAGTAACAAAGGGCGCAAGTGCAGATGGCTCTGTTATGGTAACCTACTCATCAGATTCTTATGGGTTCTATGGTGAACTTTATCATTACCCTGCTGTTGTTTACCAGAATGGCACCTGGTTAGAAATTTATGAGTGGGATTCGGGAAAATTTCTTGGCAAAATTCCACAAGTTTCTGCTACATACAACGTTATCGGAAATATGAATGAACACCAGGTTGTAATTGGTGAAACTACTTTTGGTGGAAGAGAAGGGCTTGTTGACTCCAAAGGAATAATTGATTACGGCAGTTTAATGTATATCGCTCTTCAAAGATCAAAAACTGCGCGTGAAGCCATTAAAATTATGACTGACCTTGTTAGTGAATATGGCTATTGCAGTGAAGGTGAATCTTTTTCTGTTGCTGATGCAAATGAAGCATGGATTCTTGAGATGATAGGTAAGGGAGAAGAAAATAAAGGAGCGGTTTGGGTTGCAGTAAAAATTCCGGATGGTTACGTTTCAGGTCATGCAAACCAATCACGTATTACCACATTTCCATTAAACAATTCTGAAAATTGCATGTACGCACCTGATGTAATTTCTTTTGCAAAAGAGAAAGGCTATTTCTCAGGAAAAGATTCTGAGTTTAATTTTGCTGATACTTATGCTCCTTTAGATTTTGGTGCGATAAGATTTTGTGATGCAAGAGTCTGGTCTTTATTTAAAAGGTGTAATTCAGATATGGATAAATATCTTTCATATATTAAAGGGGAATCGTTGGAAAGATTGCCTTTGTACATCAAGCCAGATAAAAAGTTATCCGTTCACGATGTAATGAATTTAATGCGTGATCATTTTGAGGGAACTGAACTTGATATGACTAAAGGAATTGCTGCAGAGCCTTATCAAATGCCATACAGATGGCGTCCATTAGTTTGGGAGTACAATGGGGAAGAATATTTTCACGAACGACCAATCTCAACTCCGCAAACAGGATTTTCATTTGTTTCCCAGGCAAGATCTTATTTACCAAGAGAAGTAGGCGGCGTTTTTTGGTTTGGTGTTGATGACACTTACTTTACAGTTTACACACCAATGTATGCTTCAATGACAAAAATCCCATATAATTTTTCACATGATGTTGGCTCGATATCAAAGTTTAGCTGGGATTCTGCTTTTTGGGTTTTTAATTTTGTTTCAAATTTTTCATACCCGAGATATTCGGTAGTTATAAATGATGTAAAAAAAACTCAAAATGAACTTGAAGGTAAATACTTAGCTCAACAAGAAGATGTTGAAGCAGCCGCATTATCACTACTGAAAAACTCTAAAGTCGAAGCAATTGAATATTTAACTAATTACTCAATCTCATCGGCGGAACAAACTTATAAAACCTGGAAACAGCTTGGTGAAAATTTAATTTTAAAATATATGGATGGAACTTCAAGGGATGAATCCTTTAAACCTAAGAATATTGGATATCCTGATGAGTTTAGGAAAATGATTGTTGAAGAATCAGGTGATGTGTTAAAGATGAAAACTATTGTTACAGATAAAACTGTTGCTTATAATGAGAACATAAAGAAAGCGGATGAACTGCTTAATGAAAAAAAATATTCCGAAGCAAAATCATTTTATGAAAAAGCTTTAGAATTAAAACCGGGTGAAAGTTATCCCAAAATTAAAATCGAAAAAATAAATTCGATATTAAGTTTGATTGAAGAATTACATAAAAATACATTTTAACAAAAAAAAAGAAGCATTATGAAAGAGCTAACTAATCCCGGAATAAATTTTAACAGCGAAATTCAATTCCTTGATTTAATATATTCAGATATGATAGAAGCAATACACCAAAAGCCGGATGAAAATGATATTGAAGCAATGAGACTTTATATGGATAATATTTGGGGAGTTTTTAATCGCACTGTTTTTAGAGTTACAGAAATAAAAAACAGTTTACAGAAAAATCAAAAGCTTATTCACGAAACCTGGAATCCGCCAGCATAGTTTAACCCCACCTTAATCCTCCCCTTTCAGAAAGGGGAGGAAATAGGATGAGTTCTGCTCAGTAAACACAAAACTTTTTAGTAATTTTGATACGTACATTTTTTGAATTTAGGAGTTACAATGTCTCAAGAAGTAAAACTCGAAGAGAAACCTGATCTGAAAAAAGATTTTCCAATTTTAAGTTTTGAAGATTGGGAAAATCAGGTTGAAAAAGATTTGAAAGGTGAATCATTCGATAAAAAACTTATCACAAAAACTTATGAAGAAATAAATCTTCAACCACTATACACATCAAATGATATAAAAGATCTACCACAAATAAATAATTTTCCCGGATTTCAAAATTATCTTCGTGGTAATTCTGTTTCAGGATATATTGGAAGAGATTGGGAAATTGCACAGGAATACAATCAAGCACTTCCAGAGGATTTGAATGAAACTTTACGGTCTGATCTTAATCGCGGATTAAATTCAATCAATATTGTTCTGGATAATCCAACTAAGCTTGGAATTGATGCAGATCAATCTAAAGCGGGAGAAGTTGGTAAAGATGGATTATCGATTTCCGGTGTTAGAAAAATGCAGGTTTTATTTAAAGATATTGATTTGACAAATCAGTCAATAAATATTTCAGGTGGTTTTTCATCACTTCCAATCACACTCCTTTTTACAGCTTATGCAAATGAAACAAGAACAAGTTTGATGAATATTAAAGGATCAATTACTTCTGACCCTTATGAATATTTAATTGCAAAAGGTGATTTACCAATTTCATTAAAGCAAATTTTTGATGAGATGAAACTTGCAACTGAATTGATGATCAAATCAAATTCACCAATTAAAACAATTGGAGTAAGTGGATTACCTTTTAATAATGCTGGTGCAAACGCTGTTCAAGAATTGGCATTTACTTTTGCAACAGCAGTTGAGTACTTAAATGAAATGATTTCTCTTGGATTAAAAGCTGATGATGTTGCAAAAAGAATTAAATTCACTTTTGGAATAGGATCATTCTATTTTATGGAAGTTGCAAAACTTCGTACTGCAAGAATATTATGGAGTAAAATACTTGAAGCTTATGAAGTGAAAGAAGAAAATCAAAAAATATTTATTCATGGTAAAACTTCTCAATTCAATCAAACTTATTTTGATCCGTTTGTAAATTCACTTCGTACAACAACAGAAACGTTCTCAGCAATTGTTGGTGGAGTTGATTCACTTCACACAAATGCTTACGATGAATCATTTAATGATTCCGATGATTTTTCTAAACGACTTGCACGCAATACGCAAATTATTCTAAAAGAAGAATCACATCTTGATCAGGTTATTGATCCTGCA
The DNA here is from genome assembly GCA_963714775.1 of uncultured Ignavibacteriaceae bacterium. Taxonomy (GTDB): domain Bacteria; phylum Bacteroidota; class Ignavibacteria; order Ignavibacteriales; family Ignavibacteriaceae; genus IGN3. Next base: position 26,377 of record CAVQQN010000042.1, on the reverse strand, counting down.
GGCGGTTCCTACTTTGTTGAAAAGCTTACTGATGATATTGCAAATGCTGCGTGGAAACTTCTTCAAACAATTGAAGAAAAAGGTGGAATGTTAAAAGTAATTCAGTCTGGTTTTGTTCAGGATGAAATTGCAAAAATTGCAGAAGTAAAGAAAAAAGATTTTGCAAAACGTAAATCTGTTCTTGTTGGAACAAATATGTATGCAAATCCAAAAGAAGAAATGATGGAGTTGAAGAATCCTGATCTAAATGCGATTTACAAAAAACGTGTTGAATACATTCAGAAATACAGAGTTAACGGCGATAACAAAAAACATTCTAGCATCTTAGAGAAACTACAGAATATTGCAGATACAAAATCTTATGATTTAATTGATAATGCAATTGAGGCTTTTCTTGAAGGTGCTTCATTAGGCGAGATTTCAAAATCAATTCGAGCTTCTTCAGAAAAAGGAATTTCAGTTACGCCACTTAAGCAATTCCGCTTATCGGAAATGTTTGAAGAATTACGTATCGCTTCCGAAAATTATAAAAAGAAAACCGGAATCGAACCAAAAGTATTTCTTGCAACAATGGGTTCATTAAAACAATTTAAAGGCAGAGCAGATTTCTCACGTGCATTTTTTGAAGTTGGTGGATTTGAAATTATTTATCCAAATGGATTTGCTACCACAGATGAAGCAGTTAAGAACGCAATAGATTCAAAAGCGCAAGCTGTAGTTATTTGTTCAACAGATGATACTTATCCTGATCTAGTTTCTCTAATTGTAAAGGGAATAAAAGAAAAATCAAAAGATATTACAATAATTCTTGCAGGTTATCCAAAAGACCAAATTGAAGAACACAAAAAATCTGGAGTGGATGATTTTATTTATCTTGGAGCAGATGCTTACTTAGTATTGAGTACATTGTTAAAAAAAATAGGAGCAATATCTTAGAAAATGTTCAAGGTTCAATGTTCAATTGTCAATGGAGGAAGGAAGAATGAATAATGATTATGATAAAGATAATGTTGTACTGAATAAATCATTTGACTTTGCACTTGAGATAATTGAGTTATATAAATTTCTTAAAAGCAAAAATGAATTTGTGATTTCTAAACAACTTTTAAGATCAGGAACAAGCGTCGGAGCTAATGTTGAAGAAGCAACTGCAGCACAAACTAAAAAAGATTTTGTTACTAAGATGTCCATAGCTTCAAAAGAAGCAAGAGAAACTCGTTATTGGTTACGACTGCTTAATAAAAGCAAACTTGTAGAATACGACTACAAAAATTATTTAAACAAAATTGATGAACTAATTAGAATTATTACTGCGATTGTTAAAACAGCTCAATTCAATTTGTCTAAGCATTGAAAATTGAACATTGAACATTGAACATTGAGCATTTAACATTATAAACGGAGTGTAGATGAAACCAAATTTTAAAGACATAAAACTTGATTTAACTTCAAAACAAATAAGCAAAAAAGAGTGGGAAGAAAAGTTTAAACAAGAAACTGGAAAATCTGTTGAAGATTTTATATGGGAAACGATGGAACAAATTCCTGTTAAACCACTTTACACGAAAGATGATATTGATAATCTTGATCACGTTAATTACTTACCTGGAATCCCGCCTTTCTTAAGAGGACCATATTCAACAATGTATGTTCAGCGTCCGTGGACTGTAAGACAATACGCTGGATTTTCTACAGCGGAAGAAAGCAACGCTTTCTATCGAAGAAATCTTGCGGCTGGGCAAAAAGGATTGTCTGTTGCTTTCGATCTTGCAACACATCGCGGTTACGATTCAGATCATCCACGAGTTGTTGGTGATGTTGGTAAAGCAGGAGTAGCGATTGATTCAATTGCTGATATGAAAATTCTTTTTGATCAGATTCCACTTGATAAAATGTCTGTATCGATGACGATGAATGGTGCAGTTCTTCCTGTGCTTGCGTTTTACATCGTTGCAGCTGAAGAACAAGGTGTAAAACACGAACAACTTACAGGAACAATTCAGAATGATATTTTAAAAGAATACATGGTGCGAAACACTTACATTTATCCACCAGAAGTTTCTATGCGAATTATTGCTGATATATTTATGTTCACAGCTAAAAACATGCCTAAGTTTAACAGCATTTCTATTTCTGGTTATCATATGCAGGAAGCTGGAGCTACAGCCGATCTTGAAATGGCTTACACTCTTGCTGATGGTTTGGAATATGTTCGCACCGGAATAAAAGCCGGAATGGACATAGATGAATTTGCACCGCGACTTTCATTCTTCTGGGCACAGGGAATGAATTATTTTATGGAAGTTGCAAAGATGCGTGCCGCAAGATTGATCTGGGCAAAAATGATCAAACAGTTTAATCCAAAAAATCCTAAATCAATGTCGCTAAGAACTCACTCACAAACTTCAGGTTGGAGTTTAGCTGAGCAAGATCCTTACAACAATATTGTTCGCACTTGTATCGAAGCAATGGCAGCTGCACTTGGACACACACAATCATTACATACAAATTCTTTAGATGAAGCAATTGCATTACCAACAGATTTTTCTGCACGTATTGCTCGTAACACTCAGCTTTATTTGCAGGATGAAACTTACATCACAAAAGTTATTGATCCCTGGGGCGGTTCTTATTATGTTGAAGCATTAACGGATGCACTTCTTAAAAAAGGCTGGGAACATATTCTTGAAGTTGAATCTTATGGTGGAATGACAAAAGCAATTGAAGCCGGAATTCCAAAGATGCGAATTGAAGAAGCATCTGCAAGAAGGCAAGCAAGAATTGATTCGGGTAGAGAAACAATAGTTGGAGTAAATAAACATAGATTGGATAAAGAAGATCCGATTGAGATTTTGGAAGTTGATAACACTGCAGTCAGATTATCACAAATAAAAAGATTGCAATCCGTAAAGCAAAACAGAAATGATGAAGATGTAAAACAAGCGCTTGATGCACTTACAAAATGTGCAGAAACAGGCGAAGGAAATTTACTTGAACTTTCAATCGTTGCAGCAAGAGCACGCGCAACACTTGGAGAAATTTCATCAGCAATTGAAAAAGTAAGCGGAAGGTATAAAGCCGTGACAAGAACAATATCAGGAGTTTACAGCAGCGAATATTCTAAAGATGACGAACTGTTTGAACAGGTTCATAAAATGACAGATGAGTTTGCAAAACAAGAAGGCCGACGTCCAAGAATATTAATTGCAAAAATGGGACAGGATGGACACGACCGTGGAGCAAAAGTTGTTGCAACTGCCTATGCTGATATGGGATTTGATGTTGATGTTGGTCCGTTATTTCAAACTCCTGAAGAAACAGCACAGCAAGCAGTTGAAAACGACGTTCATGTTGTTGGAATGAGCTCACTTGCGGCAGGACATAAAACATTATTACCGCAACTAATTGATGAATTAAAGAAACTTGGCAGAGAAGATATTATTGTAATCTGCGGTGGAGTTATTCCCGCACAGGATTATGATTTCCTTTATGAGCACGGAGCTTCGGCAATCTTTGGTCCAGGCACAAAAATTCCTGCTGCAGGTATTAAGATTATGGAGTTGGTTAAGGAAAGGTTTTAATAAAATTAAACCTCCGAGGTTTTCCTAAACCTCGGAGGTTTGGGTGATAGATTTTATTATGGAAAAATCACGAAACTACTACAAAAACACTTATCATCATCTTTACAACAGGGGAGCTAATAAGTCTTTAATCTTTTATGAAAGAGAAAATTATCTTTACTTTTTAAGTAGGATGAAATTCTATTCCAATAAGTATAAAATAAAGATTCTATCATATTGTTTAATGCCTAACCACTTCCATTTATTTTTAAAGCAAACAACCGATGAATTTTCTATTTCGTTATTCATCTCTTCACTGCTAAACTCTTACGTTAAATCCATCAACCAAAAGTATTAACACAGTGGGACTTTATTTGAAAGCAAAACAAAGAGCAAGCAAATTGAAGATGAAACTTATTTTATATGGATCATTAAATACATACTTGAAAATCCTGTTAAAGCTAATTTAGTAGAAAATATTTGTGACTGGGAATTTTCTAATGCAAAGGATTTAACTGGAATACCTAAAGGAAATTTAACGGATGTTAAATATGTGGAATCCTTCTTCCAATGGAGAGAAAGTATGGTTAAGTTTTTAATGGATAAAACAATTAAAGTAGTTTATGATTTTTAGTAGTTTTAATGTCATAAACCTCCGAGGTTTAGAAAAACCTCGGAGGTTTGGGTTAGTCCAGGTACAAAAATTCCTGCAGCAGGAAATAAGATTATGGAGTTGGTGAAGGAGAGGTTTTAATTATAATTGATGGAAAAAAGAGAAACAAGATTTATTAAAAGTAATATTGAATTTATTTTTAATTGAAATTAGTTGAGAGGATTTTGAAAAAAAATTGTTAAGAACTAAATAAAAAAAAATAAAAACTTGAGATTTCTATGGTAACTAAAAAAGAAAAACAAAACTTTAGTTTAATACCCTATAGAAGAGATAACAATTGGGGTTATTGCGATAATAAATTTAATATCAAAATACCAATCCGTTATGATGAGGCACAGCCATTTAGTGAAGGATTAGCAGGGGTTAGACTAGGAAAGAGATGGGGATTTATAAACAAGAATGGCCAGAAAGTTATTGAATTTAAATATCAAAGTGTTTCGAACTTCAAAAATTCCAAGGCAGTTGTTAATGGAAACGATTTGAAACTGTGTTTAGTAATAAATAAAAAAGGAAAAGTAATTCATTCTTATGATCCTAACGATGGAATGACAGCAGAAGAATTTGATAAGCTAATATCGAATTATAACTACCACACAAAATATGTTTACATTATTCAAAATGGGCAAAATGTCATATCCGAACTTACTTCTGGTTACTTGGATTCAGCTGGAAATTTTGTAGAAGGGAAACATGTAGCTGAATTAAAACTCAAAAAAGATGAATTGTTTGAGGATGGGTTCGCACCTGTCGAGATTAATGGCAAGTGGAATTTTACTGATAAATCTTGGCAAATTTTGTTTAATGATAAAATTACTTATGCAGAATTTTTAGATGAATCCTCGAACAAGGGAAATAATGATTACGTTAAGGAAAGTGAACTGGATGATCTTGACGATTTTTGGAAAGATTTTTTTAGTTCAACCACCAGTGCTACATTAGAACAAGATGGATTTGATGAAGTTCGAAATTTTAGCGAAGGATTAGCTGCCGTAAAAATTAAGGATAAATGGGGATTTATTAATACAATGGGAAAGGTAGTTATTAAATGCCAGTATTATGATTCATCTGATAGTGATTTTTATTTATTTAGTGATGGGATAGCAAAAGTCATAGATAGTAATATGAATATTTTATTTATTGATAAAACAGGTAAAAGATATTTTGAGTTTATTGAGGATGTTTTAAAACGTGAATTGAATTATACTCCTACTAATAATATTAACTCTGTGAATCAATATCCTCTTTTATTTCAAGCATTAAATACTCTAAAATATAAAAATAATAAAGAGCTAAAAGCTTTATTGGTTGATTTTATAGTAAAAAATAAAATAAAGTTTAAGTATGACCAAAACACCGTTAATATTTTAGAAACATTAAAAAAACAAATTAAAACACTCATTAAACTTTTTCAAAAGTCAGATATTAAAAGTGAAGATATTCAGAAACTTATATTTTCATTGATTCAATACTTGGACAAAATTGACTATGAATATTACGATTTAGATTATACGGAATACTATGATCAAAAAAACAAGGAATTTTTTAAGAAGCTCCAGAATGATTTTATCATTGAAATTTTAGTAAATAAAATGAATGGTTATTATGAAAGGAACAAGCTATTAGAATTATTTAGATTGTGTAAGTCTTTGCAAGAAGACAAAGAGATTGAAATAGAATTAAAAAACATGAAATATTATGAATCAGTTTTTAATAAATTTAGTATAGAAAATTCAATTGTTCGAACAAAAGATTTATTAAAACTGCTAAACGATTCGTATATGGAAAAGAGTGCAATGGCTAACGAAAATAATACTGAATCATATACTGTTGATGATATAAAATTATTAAGTACTAATAAATCTGAAGATAATTCATTAAAATTTAGAAGTTTAGCAAGATTACTAATAAAACAGCCTAAATTTTTTATTGAATTTATTTCACATAATTATCCCTTCAACGAGATAGAATTAGGTCATTGGCAGGAATATCTTGATTGGCGACTTGTAAGTTGCAATTCAAGGATCCAATTTGATTTAAATCTCATTGATCATTTCAAGCACAGATGGTTTTGGACCGAATTATCTAAAAATAAAACAATACATTGGAGTAGAGAGATTCTGAGCTCTTGCATTTCTTTTTTATGTCGCCCTAGTCATATACTCGGCAACCCAATAAGTAACATCAGTAGATCAGGAAATGTTAAATGGAGCATTGTACTGATTGAAGAATTCAAGGAGAAGTGGGATTGGCTAGAATTGAGTTCTAATGAGAATCTTCCATGGAGTGATGAACTGATAAAAAGATTCAGTCCATTATGGAATTGGAAAAGTATATGTGTGAACGGAAAATTTTGGACAGAAGATTTTATTGCTTCGCTAGAAAATGAACTTGATCAAAATAATGAAAGATGGAATTACTTATTAAGTAACCCTCACATTCAATGGACTAAAGAACTAATATACAAATACAAAGAAAAATGGATCAGTGCAATACCCCTGATCGGTTACCAGACATATGATGTTTATGCAAATGCAGCTTTACCTTGGGATGACGAATTTATAGAATTATTTAAAGATAAATTTAACTGGTATAGATTAAGTGAATCAAAGATCCTTCCGTGGTCAGAAAATTTTATTAATAAATTTTCACAATATTGGGTATGGGAAACTCTTGCAAAAAATGCTTCAATTCCTTGGGATGAAAAACTGATCACAAAATTTGAAGATAAATTATCTCTAACTGAACTTCATATGAATATATCTGACAAACCTTCCGTAAAATGGAATGAAAGTTTTATTGATAAGAATATTGATAAGATTAATTGGACAGAACTTTCACAAAGTACAGATATCAATTGGACAAATGAATTGATATATAAATATAGTGATAAACTTGATTGGTATAGTTTCTGCACGTTTAATAAGAATTGGAGTGAGGAAATAATCGAGAAATTTAATGAATTATTTTACTGGGATATGCTTGTTGGTAATAAAAACTTCCCCTGGAGCTTAGAGTTAATAAAAAGATTTCATTCTCGAATGTTTAATGAAAACGATGATAATTTTTATAAACACTACTTGAAAACAACTGACCCAAAAGATTTAAATTATTATGAATATTTATATTTGAAATATGAAGCCTTTTATGGGATATCTATTCCAAAAGACTTAGAGTATTTTAATTTTTTAGTTAATATGTATCCTGATTTTAAGTTGAAATATCCTTCTAATGATTTATATTTTTATCTTTCCAATGAATTTGATAATGCAGTACAAGATACCGAAATAAATAAATTATGTAACCCGATCTTAAACAATATCTCCATTTATTTACTAATGAATCTGATAATTCAGGATAATACTTTCATAAAATTTCTAAATGAAAAGGAAACAGAAAAATTGGAACAAGAATATCAATTGGCAGAGATGAGGAGCGAATGGGAAAGTAATTATATGAGTCGAGCCGAATTAGTAGATCTTGGTTACATTGATGATGACTATTGATGATATTTGTAAATATTATATTTAGATAAGATAGGACATTGATGGATAATCAAATTTCTATTACAGACATAATTAACTCTATAAATAGTGTAAAATTATTTTAACTCATTAAGCAATCTATCATGGCAATTCCTAATATTGATCGAATAGTAGAAACTTTCATTAAAGTGCCATTCGAAAATCAAATTACTTCAATTAATTATTGGCAGAGTTATATAGAAATTCTGTATGAAAAATTAATACCTTTGTTAGACAATTTAAGAGAAAATAAACTAATTAATAGTTTTTCATTCCTTATTCATACTAGACTAAACGGTGTTCCCACAACTGAAGAAGATAATAATCCTTACATTCATTTAAGGTTAGAACTTGCAGATAATGTTGTTGCGGACAAATTAAAATCAACACTTCCAACTTTTTGTCTTTTTTTTCGAGAAGGTCCAATTGTCCCACCTTATACAATGTCGGGTATTGAATCAAAATATTTAATTGATGAAGATTTTAGTTATGCTTGGAAGATTCTTAGTGATTGTTCTGAATTAGTTGTTGATATTCTAAAAATTCATAAAGATAAGAATTTACCAATAAATCATGTTGCTCAATTTCTTCACTTTTTAGACAATCAATTTTTTGTAAATCTGATTAACATTCCTATGCCTTAGTGTAAATTATTTGACTCTAAATTTCTGCCAATCCAATTCATTGGCAGTAAATTTTATTCTTGGGGATTGAATCGATTCTTAGGCAGATTTGTTATACTTGCCTAAGAAATGATTCAAGTTATTATGGAAAAACTACTTAAAATATTTAATAATCATAACGGTTATGCTAAAATGCAAGAACTCCGAAAAAACGGAGTTCAGACGAGGACAATTGCAGAAGCAATAAAAAATGGTGTGATTGAAAAAATTAAACCAGGTCTATACAAACTAGTTAATTATGAGCATGATGAACATGAAAGTTTTGTTGAAGTTTGTCATGCAAATAAACGGGGTGTTATTTGCATGCTATCAGCAGCAAGAACTTTATTGGTCAATCCTTCCAAAGCATATTTTGCAACGGCATTATCTTTTTCTGCACAAAGAATTAAACCAACGGGCGGGTTTTCATCTTTATTTGTCCAGTTTTCTTTTGCATAGTTAAGATAGAGATGCATTTGTCCGGCATCGGCGTGCGTATACTTTCCTACCTTCAGATCAATAACCACAAGACATTTTAATTTTCTATGAAAGAATAAAAGATCAATTCGATACCATTCATTTCCAATGCGGAGTCGTTTCTGTCTTCCTATAAACGCAAAGTCGCTCCCAAGTTCAAGCAAAAAATTTTCAAGGTGTGATATTAGTGCTTCTTCTAAATCATTTTCAGAATATTCATCTTTTAATCCAAGAAACTCTAAAATGAAAGGGTCTTTAATTTCTTCTTCGGGTGTAACAATATCTTCTGGTAGAGGTTTCTCACCTTTTTTAATTATTACGGATTTATTTTTTGAAAGAAGAGTTCTCTCGTAAAATTGAGATGAAATTTGTCTATCTAATTGGCGAACAGACCAGCCGCTGCGCAGCGCCTCGGATTCATAAAATTTTCTTGCATCATCGTCTTTTATTCTGCGAACTAACATTACATAATGGGACCAGGGCAAAGGAAAGCGGTTGCTAATAAACTCATTGTTTAATATCCGAGATGATGTCTCGGATTTTTCTAAATCAAATTTCCGAGACACTGTTTCGGGAATGTTAGACTCCCCGAAAGATTTGTTAGACACTGTCTGGACAATGTTTTGATAGCTTAAGAAAAAGCTTTTCATCATAAAAACATTGCTTCTACTAAACCCTCTTCCAAATTGTTTGGTAAGGTCTTCAGCAAGCTTATCAATCAAACGATCTCCATAATATTCAACTCTTACCATTCCTTGATATTCATACTCAACAATTCTTCTTCCGATTTCCCAATAGGTTGCAGTAAGAATTGTGTTCACTGCACGAGCTGATGTTCTTCTTGCAGATTCAAGCAGAGATGAAATATCACCGATTAGTAAATTATAATTTTGCTTTAATACTATTTTTGTTTTTTTAGACATTTCATTCCTGAGTTAAAAGATTCCCGAAGCCTACTACCAATTGTCTTAATCTATTATCCTCAATTTAAGTTTAGATTTTTTATTAAAATTGATTCGATCGTCCGAAATTACCAAACTATTTCTAATACTTACCAATCAAAGATGAAGCAGGAATTTTTAATTTATCGTGTAAAGTGCGGATCATTACAATACTAAGTTTTCTTTTTCTGTTTAAAATTTCAGAAGCTCTGCTTTTAGAACCCAGTATGTTTGCAAGTGCAGAAGTATCAAGATTTAATTGTTCCAACCTGAATTTAATTGCTTCAACAGGGTCAGGCAAATCAATAGGATAATTTTTCTCTTCGTATTTTTCTACAAGTATTGTAAGTAAATCAAGTTCATTATACTCATCAGAATCTGTTTTCAGATCAATTTGCATCAGCTCATAAATTCTTTTAAGAGCAGCATTGTAGTCTTTTTTTGTTCTAATCGGTTTTAACATAACTTATTTCCTTTGCATTTATTTTGTCATATTCTTTGTGCGAACCAATCCACACAATAAAGATGATTCCTATTTTGTATTCAATATCAACAATTAGGCGGTACGAATTTCCCTTAATATTAAATACAACCCTTTTGTTTGTTATGATTGAAGCATTACGATACTGCTTTTTCAATTCATTAGGGGAACTCCATAAAGCAATACGGACTTCATCAAACCAGGATTTTAATGGTTGTTCGGCTTCTGGAAATTTTTTCCAAAATCCGACAAGTGTTGTTCTAGAAATTATTCTCATAACATTTCATATCTAATATAGCAAAAGTTCCCAATATGGGAAAGATATAAGTTGTCATTTTTAATCCGCGCTAAATCCAAGATAGAGTTGTAAGATTTACTTTGTAAACCATTTGGATCTAATCTTCTGCCAATCCAACTCATTGGCAGCAAATTTATATCAAACTGTAGGAATCGATTCTTAGGCAGATTGGTGAGATTTACCTCGTATTCGAACCATAACTCGATTTTATAAGTTAAACCCATAACCAAGTCCAAACTCCACTACAAGTATTTATAATGGAGTTTATTGACTTAAAGTAAATTATAAATTATTATAGTGGAGGAAAAAGGAAAAAAATGATGGATTTGAAGGAATTTAAATCAGGGCACTATATTCAGCAGTATCAATATAAGAGTTTTTCACCTGAGAAAATCAATATAGAGTGGATCTGGAAAGATCCGAAAATTAACACATTACTGGCGGAGGCAAATACCAAACTTGGTGAGTTAAACGCATTTTCTATTTATGTTCCAGAAATAAATTTCTTTATAAAAATGCATGTTATTAAAGAAGCTGCTACTTCAAGTAGAATTGAGGGAACAAGAACAGGTGTAGAGGAAGCATTGCTCACTGAAAAGGAAATTGATCCAGAAAAACGTGATGATTGGCGTGAAGTTCAAAATTATATTAAAGCATTAAATCATTCAATTGATAAACTGAAAGATATTCCACTATCAACTAGATTATTAAAAGAAGCGCATAAAATTTTATTAGATGGAGTAAGAGGAGAAACGAAATTACCAGGCGAATTTCGAACGAGTCAAAATTGGATTGGTGGTGCAACGCTAAAGGATGCAGTATTTATTCCGCCACATTTTGAAGAATTATCAGACTTAATGAGTGATCTCGAAAACTTTATGCACAATGAAGAAATTGATGTTCCACATTTAATAAGAATTGCAATTAGCCACTATCAGTTTGAAACTATTCATCCATTTCTTGATGGAAATGGAAGATTAGGTAGGTTGCTAATAACACTTTACCTCGTTGATAAAAAGATGCTTGATAAACCAACATTATACTTATCAGAGTTTTTTGAAAAGAAAAAAAACTTATACTATGATAACCTTACTTTTGTAAGAACTTCAGATAATCTTATTCAGTGGATAAAGTTTTTTTTGGTAGCAATAATTGAAACTTCTGAAAAGGGAATAAAAACCTTCAAGAAAATTCTGGAATTAAAAGAAAGTATTGAAGAGGAAAAAATATTAATGCTGGGTAAAAAAGTTAACAATGCTAAAAAGTTAATTAGGTTACTCTATAAAAAACCAATAATAAATATTAAAGATGTAGAAAAAGAATTAAAAGTAACTACTAAACCTGCAAATGCGATCATTCAGGATTTTATAGATTTGAAAATCCTAAAAGAAGTTACAGGATATAAAAGAAATCGATTATTTCACTTTCAAGAATATTATGATTTGTTTGCAGATAATTAAAATTTTTAAAAAACAGATACAGATGTTATGAAAAAACAATCTTCAAAATTTTCCAATACATACAAACCCGATTGGAAGCCAGAAAAAGCTGGTGATGGGTTTACTGTGAGTGTTGTGAAGGGAATAAAGGGCTTGCCTGCCGATAAGGCAGGTTCAAGATCAAGTTCAAGTGAAGTTAAACGCAAAACACTTTCTGTTGATGATTATGTAAATGGTGTTTTAAAATTTGATAGAAATATTTTGGCTCGTGCCATAACATTAATTGAAAGTAACAATCAATCTCATCACGATAAAGCTCAGGAAGTTTTAAAGAAGCTGCTTCCCTATTCCGGAAAATCATTAAGAGTTGGAATAACTGGTGTTCCCGGTGCGGGTAAAAGTACTTTGATTGAATCACTTGGAATGTATTTAATCAAACAAGGACACAAAGTTGCTGTACTCACTGTTGATCCAAGCAGTACAGTTACCAAGGGAAGTATTCTTGGCGATAAAACAAGAATGGAAAATCTTTCTAAAGAAAAAAATTGCTTTATACGTCCTTCTCCATCTGGCGGAACTCTTGGCGGTGTAACAAGAAAAAGTCGTGAGACAATTACAATTTGTGAAGCTGCTGGATTTGATATAATTCTGATTGAGACTGTTGGTGTTGGACAAAGTGAAGTTACTGTTCGTTCTATGGTTGATTTCTTTTTACTTGTTTTAATTGCTGGCGGTGGTGATGAATTGCAAGGAATCAAACGTGGAATAATGGAATTAGTTGATGCAATTCTTATCAACAAAGCTGATGGTGATAATGAAAAGAAAGCAAATATAGCAAGATCAGATTATAACAATGCACTTCATTATCTGCAACCTGCAACTAAAGGTTGGAATGCACAGGCATTTGCGGTTTCTGCATTAACTGGAAAAGGGATTCCTGAATTATGGGAAGTGATAATGAAGTTTGAAAAGACAATTAAACATTCAGGAGTTTTTAATCAACGCAGAAAAGATCAATCGATTGAATGGGTTTTTAGAATGATTGAAGATGATTTGCGGGATGAATTTTACAATAATGAAAAAGTTCAGAAAGCTATCACATCAATTAAAGAAGAAATTACAAAGGATAAAATCACTCCAACACTTGCTGCAGAAAAGCTGCTGCAAATCTTTAAATCGTAAAATTTAAATATTGCTAAAAAAAGATGACATCTTTTTGAAAAATGTCATCTTTAATAAATTAAAATTCATCCATTCCTTCGTCGGTCCGTTGTTTTTCGCGTTCTTTAGTGTTTTTGCCAGAACTTAAACGATAGCTAATACCTAGAAATGCAACACGCGATTCCATTTTACGATATGAAGTTGTAAAGAAATTTGTTCCGTATGTTTTTGATTCCATATCTCTTGTATTAAAAATGTCGCTTACTCTAAAAGTTAAAGATAGCCGTCCATCAAGAAAATCTTTTTTGGCAGCAAAATCAGATGAGAAAACTTCTTTAATTTTTCCTTGAGCAGTAATAATTGGTGAGTTGTAATTTGCATTAAACTGCAAGTTAAAATCTTTAGCCAAAAATATTACGGTTGATAATTTACTTATCCAGCTGTTATCATTGATGGATAAGTCTGGTGCTTCAAACTTTGTGTTGAAATAAGAAAAACTTCCATTAAGTTTAAGCCATTCAAATAGTGGATGAGCAGCAGTCAGCTCAACACCATAAGATGAATTTTTTGCAAGATTACGAAAAGTAGTTTCAGTAACCCCGTCATTTCTCAAAATTGTATAATTAGAAATTGCATCATTAGTAAGTTTATAAAAGATTGATGATGTGAGTGCGGTTTTATCGAAAAGTTTCGAGTATCCTAACTCTAATGAATTGACAAACTCTGGATTTAATTCAGGATTACCATATTGAATGTTAAGAGAATCTGTTTTATCAACATAAGGATTAAGTTCTCTGTTGTTAGGTCTATCAACTCTTCTGCTGTAACTTAATTGAACTTCCTGATCATCAGGTAAAACCTGAACAAGGTGAACGGTAGGATAAACTGCAAAATAGTTTTTGTTAAAAACTGTATTTGATAAACTTTCATTGCCATCTACGTTTGCTTGCTCTAACCTTAACCCAAGTTGATATTGAAATTTATTAATGTTATTAGAATAGATACCATAAACTGCATAAACCTGCTCTTTGTAATCAAAGTTAGTTTTTCGTGTAAGGTCATCAATCCAGCTTGATGTTGAATCAATAAAATTTAAATAATCATTTTTAGAGTTTAGGTCCTTTAAATTGATTTTAAAACCGGTTTCAATTCTTCCTAAACCTTCAATTGGATTAATATAATTAGATTGAATTGTCCATTCGTTGTTTGAGTTGCTGGATAGACCATTTTCTCTAAAATTCGTTGTAGGATTTTGATTCAAATCAAAATTAGTTTGAATTATCTGTTCGTCCCTATCCATATTATGATCAGAATAAATCACATCAGAAGTAAGTTCAGCACCTTTTGTATCAAAAGTTCTACGATAACTAAAAGTATAATTCATGCCTCGCATATTTCTATCAGCAACACTTGATCGATCAAACATACTGATCAAGCTCTTAACGGAATCTTTATTTAAAGTTTCAACAATTCCATCACTATCAAAACTAAAATTTCTATATCGATATGATAAAGTGAAAGTGTTAAAAACATCGTATAAATAATCTATACCAAGATTTACATTGTGCGAACCAAATTTAAAGAAGCCATTATTCTCAGTGCTTAAATACGATAAAGAGTTGTTGATGTTGTTTGTTCTTAAAGAGTTACCTTCATTTTCATTTCTTACAATTCTCGTATCATAAGAAGTGAAGAAATTAAAGAAAGGAGTTCTGTAATTAAGATTGATTGAACCGTTGTATTTATCACGTGTACCAACATTTGCACTTACACTGCCGTTTAAACCACCATCAATTCTTTTCTTTAAAATGACATTCAGGATTCCCGAAGTTCCATCAGGATCATATCTTGCAGATGGATTTGTAACAAGTTCAATTGATTCTATCTGACTTGCAGGAATGCTATTTAAAATATCAGCATTAGTTGCACCGACTAAAACACTTGGTTTGCCATCGACAAGTATGGATATATTTTGATTTCCTCTAAAACTTACATTACCGTCAAGGTCTACAGTTACAGATGGAATATTTGCAACAACATCAACAGCGGAACCACCTGTTGTTGTAATATCTTTTTCTACGTTAATAATCTTTTTATCAAGATTGTTAATTATCATTTCTTTTTGTCCGGTAACTAAAACATTGCCCAACTCGATTGATTGTTCATCAAGAAAAATCTTATCAAGATTAACTTCCAATGTCTTGGGATTGATGCGAATACTGTCAATGAATTTTGTTGCGTAACCGATAAATGATGCCTTTATGTAATATCTTCCAAACTGCAGATTATCAAGAATAAATTTGCCTTGTTTATCTGTGATAGTACCATTTACCATAGATGAATCATTGGCGCTGAAAAGAACGATGTTGCCATATTCTATAATTTGGTTTGTTTGTGCATCTATCAAATTGCCGAAGATTTTTCCTGTAACAGTATTACCGTTTTTAGAGAACGTTCCATTAGAGTTTTGGGCGTAAAATTTTGTCGTAAGAATAATTAGTATAAGTAGAACTTTAAAAATGTTTTGAGTCATGATATTTATTGTACTTTATATTTTTTAGGCGCAAAGTTAGACAAATTAAACTAAATTTTGGTTTAATTATTTTTCTCTAATCTGGTTTTGTGTTAGAAAGCACTTTCGGTTAAAGGGAAGTGCTTTTAGATAGAATGAATCTCAGGGGATTTTAGTTGCTCAACTTTAACCAGCGAAAGACTTCAGACCATTTCGGCTTTTTGCCGGTTAATAAAATTCCGATACGATAAATTTTTCCTGCTAGTTTAAAGATTCCAATTAGCACAACGATGTTAATTAAACCTGATAATAATATTTGCCATAATGGAACTTCAACTAAAATCATTCTTGCCGGCATTACAATCAACGAAGCAAAGGGGAAGAGTGAAGCTATTATTGCAAATGATGTTTGGGAATTTGATTCCAGACCCAATGCAATAAAAAATGGAATCATTATTAACATCATTAGCGGCCAAACACCTGATTGTGCATCTTGTGGATTGTCAAAGATTGCTCCAACTGTCGCGTAAAGTGCAATGTAAGTTATCAATGCAATAGAATAGTTGAATAGAAAATAAAAAATGTATCCAATATACATTTGAGGCATAAACTCAGCAGGAATAAAAAACCAACTTGTTGTTAAAAGCAAAACTATAGGACTAAGCCAAATTGTCATTTGTATTACTTCAACAATTGCGGTTCCTAAAATTTTTCCTGCCATTAATTCGGTACTGCTTGCAGATGAAAGTAAAACTTCTACAATCTTATTACTTTTTTCTTCAACAACAGCATTCATCGTCATCGAACCAGAAAACAACAGAGCGAAATAAAGCAAAAATGAAAACAAAACCATTGCGATTCTGTTTCCATAACCTTCCTGAGCAACTTTTTCATCTGAAAAAATGCGATACCCGTTTATCTCAACATCTTTTCTTGCGAATGTAATTTCATCCAGTGTTAATTGTTTGCCGGAAAAATATATTTCAACCAATGCTTTGTTGATTGACGGTTTTATTTTATAAAATAAAGATGAGTTATTCGGATTTGATGAATAGTATTCAACTACTTTTGATTGAAGTGAAGTTGATGGAATAAAAACAATACCAGTTATCCTTTGTGCAATTAAATCTGATTTTACTTTTTCCAATTTTTGTTTAAAACCACTTAATTCGGTTTTTTCAATTCTAGCAGAAAGATCACCCGACTTGAAAGCAGATGTTTGAAAAATTTCATTCTGAACTTTGCCCAGGATTTCTTCAGAATCAGAAATTATAACCAGATCTGCTCTTTGTTCTCCGGACATGGATTGAATAAAATACTGAATTGAAAAAATCATAATCATAAATAAAGGGACAAGAAGAGTCATCAGTATAAATGATTTACTGAAAAGTTTCATCCTTAGTTCACGTTTGATAATTGCGAGAGTCCTTCTATTCAACATCTGAAGCCTCCTTACCAGCAAGCGAAACAAAAATTTCGTGTAATGATATCTCATCAACATTAAACTTTTTCACGGCAATATTGTTTTCTATCAGTAGTTTTAATAATTGCTGATCTGTGTTTTCGTTTTTCAATTTAATTCCAGTTGTATTTCCAAAATCTTCTATGCTTTCAATCAAAGGATGATTATTAAGAAATGAAATATTGCCCTGATAATTTAATCCAACATTTTTACTTGCATATTTTGCTTTAATCTCATTCAGTTTCCCATTAAGAATAATTTTACCCTTATCAATCATCGCAATTGAATCGCACATTTTTTCTGCAAATTCCATAAGATGAGTTGAGAAGATTACAACTTTTCCTCTTTGCTTCATCTCAAGGATAATTTCTTTTAAAAGATTTGTGTTGATTGGATCAAGTCCGGAAAATGGTTCATCAAAAATTAAAAAATCAGGATCGTGTAAAATTGTTCCAATAAACTGAATCTTTTGTTGATTGCCTTTTGATAAGATCTTCTACTTTAGAATTTATTCTATCAGCAAGATCAAATCTTTCTAAATATTGATTTGCAGATTTTAAAACTTCATTTGCCTTTTTTACCTTTTAACTCTGCAAGAAATAAAAGCATATCAATAACTTTCATCTTCTTATAAAGTCCGCGTTCTTCCGGCAAATATCCGACCATATCTTTAAAGTTTTGTTCAGTCTTTTTACCACGGAATAAAACTTCACCTTCATCAGGAAAATAAATATTAAGCATCATTCTTATAGTTGTAGTTTTTCCGGCGCCGTTTCTTCCAATCAATCCAAAAACTGAACCTTCCTGAACAGAGAAGGAAGCGTTATCAACAGCAGTAATACCGTTAAATTTTTTAGTAAGATTTTTTACTTCAAGAGCATTCATCAGTTTATATCTTTTATTATTGTTACAAAATTAGTCAAATAATCTTAACAGATTATGCCGTTCAAAAGATTATTTTAGTGCCTATAAAAAAACCCGAACATTTCTGCTCGGGTTTATAATAGTTAACAATTTTATTAAACGTGCACTTCAACTTCATTTACGTGTGCTTCTTCAACTTTTTTAAGTGCTTGTTTAAGATCGGCAATCAGATCATTCACGTTTTCAATTCCAACAGAAATACGAACCAAACCGTCTGTAATTCCGCCAGCTAATCTTGCTTCTTTTCCCATAGAAAAGTGTGTCATGCTTGCAGGATGTTGAATCAAACTTTCAACTCCACCTAAACTAACAGCGAGTTGAAAAAGTTTAACGGAGTTCATCATTAATCTTCCTGCTTCAATTCCACCCTTTAATTCGATTGTTATCATTCCGCCGGGACCTTTGTGCTGCTTCAATCCAACTTGATAATGAGGATGAGATTTTAATCCAGGAAAACGAATTGACTCAACCAAAGGATGTTTCTCTAACCATTCAGCAATAATCTGTGCACTTTCACAATGCTTTTCCATCCTAAGCGCAAGCGTTTTTAATCCACGATGAACCAAGAAAGAATTGAATGGATCTATAACTCCACCAAGTTGATTTAGAGTTTTGCGAAAATGTTGATATGTTGTTTCATCCTTAACAACTATAATTCCACCAACGACATCAGCATGTCCATTTAAGAATTTCGTCAGGCTATGCATCACAACATCAACACCAAGTGCAATTGGATTCTGTAAAGCGGGACTCATAAATGTATTATCAACAACAACTAACGCACTATTTTTATGTGCGATTTTAGAAATCTCTGTTAAATCGGAAATACAAAGTGTCGGATTGCCGGGAGTTTCTACATAAACAACTTTTGTGTTTGGTCTAATTGCATTTTTAACTTCATCAAGATTTGATGTATCAACAAATGTAGTTTCAACGCCAAACTTTTTCATTATTGTATTTAATAAAGTAGTTGTCGGTCCGTATACAGCTGATGAACAAACAACATGATCGCCAGCTTGAGTTAGTGCAGCAAAAATTGTATGAACTGCAGCCATTCCACTTCCACAGCCAAGTGCTTTGTGTCCGCCTTCAAGCGCAGCAATTGCATCTTCCATTGCCTGAACGGTTGGATTTAACATTCTTGTATAGATGTATCCTTTTTCTTCCCCAGCAAAAAGTGATGCGCCGTGTTGTGCTGATTTAAATTTAAATGTAGATGTTTGATAAATTGGAGGAACTACAGAACCATATTCATATTCATCAATACCTGAATGAACACACATAGTTTCAAAATCTACTTTAGAATGATTTTTCATAATGATTTTTCCCATTAAAGAATTAAGTAAAAAATTTATTACTCAAAATTAGGAAAAATTTACGAAAGGAATAATTAAAACAATTAAATAACCTTTTCTTTTGATAAATAAATGTAGTTTTAAAAAAATTGATTATAAACTATATTTACTTGTGAATTTTCTATTAAATCACTGAATATTTATCAAAGAATTTATATTCATTTGAAATGAGATTATTATGGACTTAAAGTTAATTGAAAGAACTGAAAAAAGTTTCCCTAAGTTTAGTTCTTTATGGTTAGGTATAATAATAATAGGGTTATGTCTTATCATTATAGATACACTATTTGGCACTCTACTTTCGAGTGTAGTCTATAAAGAGATACTTTATTGTTTGGCTTTATTTTAGGAAAAAACTTCCAAGAAAAAAAAGGGGGGAAATTGGATTAGTATTAAGTATTCAATCTGAAAATGATAAGCAAAAAATAAGAATAAAAAATGATTTCTTTGAAAAGTTAAAGGAACTATTAAAAGGAAATAATATACTTGAAAGTTTTGATATCTTGTTCCTTAATGAATATCAGACTGAAATAGTTAATAAAATTTTGATGCAACACAATGAACTATTGAATAGATGCAGAAAAGATGACTATGAGCTTTCTGTCGAGGATAAAAAGATTAAAGAAAACTGGCAAAATATAGCTAGGAAAATTAGAGGAAATTTTTGGGTTTGGGGTAATATTAAAGAAAGATTGCAGGGTGAAAATAAATATTTTTTTAATTTGGAAGCACGTGTTTTGCATTCACCATTGCAGTCAAATGTAAATAATCCTCTTAATAGAGCGTTCGATGAAAGTTGGATTAAGAAAATTTCTATTGATGAAAAAGCAGAATCAATTGGATTTGAGTTTACTGCTGAATTGGTTTATTAAGTGTACCCCAAGTACTGGACAGAATTCTAAGGTAATTTAATGTGGTATTGTTTATATAAAAATAGTTCTTTCCATACTTAGTTAAAATATACTTCAGAAGGAGTTTTATAATTTAATGATTGATGTATCCTTCGATTATTATAAAAATCAAAATAGTTTTTTAATCCTTCTCTAAGTTCTAATATTGACTGATATTCCTTCAAGTAAATGTCTTCGTATTTTAAGCTTCGCCAAAGTCTTTCAATAAAAATATTATCTAAGGCTCTTCCTTTTGAATCCATACTCATTTTAATTTGGTTTCCGACAACCATTTCAGAAAAATCTTTACTCGTAAACTGACTACCCTGATCGGTATTAAATATTTTCGGTTTACCTTGTTTTAGAGATCTTTCCAATGCTATCAAACAAAAATATACATCCAGGCTGTTTGACAGCTCCCAGCTTAATACGTATCGACTAAACCAATCGATTACTGCTACCAAATAAACAAAGTCATTATACAAAGGCAAATACGTAATGTCACTTGACCATACTTGATTATTGGTCGTGATTTTTACATCTCTGAGTAAATACGGATAAATCAGATGATCTTTATTTGGATTACTCAAATTCTTCTTTGGTCTGATAGCTTCTATTCCCATTAGTTGCATTAGCCGATAAATCCTTTTGTGATTATAGAGGCTGCCTTGTCTTCTTAACTGTTCTGTTATTTTTCTTATTCCGTAAAATGGGAAATCAGTATATATTTTATCTATCCGGTTCATTATCTCAAGTTCTTCACCCGTTATTTCCAACGGATGATAGTAATAACTCGAGCGGGGCAATCTTATCAAAGAACATTGTTCCTGGATTGTTAGAAGCTTATTACCTGGTTCTATCAATCCTCTTTTTATATCAACAGATAGTGTTAAGTTTTTTTTTAAGCCAGTCTAGTTCTACTTGTTGTTTACCTATTTGTTTATAGAGATGATCTGTTAACTCCGTATCAACTTGTGCTTTTGGTCCACGTCTGTTATTAAAAATTTCGGTAAAACTTTCCAGGGCTTGTTTCTTCCAGTTGCCAATTGCATTTGGATGAACCTGATATTCTGATGCTAGTTCGTTTAAGCTTTTGTAACCCTTAATTGCCTCCAACGCTACCTTTGCTTTGAATTCGTTATTGAATGTTTTTCTTGCTCTTGACATTTTGTGGCTCCTTACTTTTTGTTAAAGAATTCACCACACTAAATTAAATCATTTTTTTGTCCGGGTTTTGGGGTACACCATAATTCTCACCAAGTGACAGACAATATCTCTATGGCATCAACGTTGTATTTGTTATTTGGACTGACGGTAACATCCGTTTCCCCATAGGCTTTCACATATGGAATAAAAATGACAAAAAAACAAAGATTGATTTAGCTATGGAACTATTGATGTGATCTTACCCCCTAAAAGTACACATTAAGTTAAGCAACTATTTCAATTAATTCTCTTCTGTTTTTTTCTTCAAATTCCACCGGTGATAAATATCCTAAAGATGAATGAAGTCTTCTTCTGTTATAAATTATTTCAATATATTCAAAGATACTTCTTTTAGCTTCTTCTCTTGTCTGATATTTTTCCCAGTAAGTTAACTCTGTTTTTAGTGTGTGAAAAAATGACTCTGTTATTGCATTATCATAACAGTTTCCTGTTGAACTGTTTGACTGAACTATTCCATAGTTCTTTAGTATTTCTCTGAACGAACTGCTCGTATACTGACTTCCTCTGTCTGAGTGAAAGATTATTCCTCTCTCTGGATTTCTATGAACTAAAGCCATCATTAAAGCTCTTATAACAAGTTCTGTTGATAAGCTGCTATCTATTGACCAGCCAACTATCTTTCTTGAGTAAATGTCCATTACAACTGCAAGGTAAAGCCAACCTTCTTTTGTCCACAAGTAAGTTATATCACCTGTCCAGATTTTGTTTTCTTCTGATGCAGTAAAATTCTGATTAAGTAAGTTTTCACTTGGTTGTGCTTTTGTATTCTGAACTGTTGTAACTCTAAACCTTCTCTTTGTTTTAGCCTTGATATTATTGACTCTCATCAACCTAGAGATTCTCTTTTTGTTTACAATAAATCCTTCTTTTCTCATTGTTGCATATATTCTTGGCAGTCCATATGTTGCTTTGCTTTTAATGTGATAAAACTTGATGATCTCTAGTATCCTTTGATTTTCTTTTGCCCTACGGCTTACTTTATTCTTAAGCCATTTGTGATAACCTGATTGACTTACTTGTAGTACTTCACAAACAAGAGCTAAAGGATATTGTTTTCGGTTTTCTTTGATGAACATATACTTTACTCCTTTACCTTTGCAAAGTATCCCAAAGCTTTTTTTAAAATATCTCGTTCCATTGTTACCCTGACTAATTCCTTCTTTACTCGTCTTAGCTCTTCTTCTTCCGGTTTCATTCTTCCTTTGCCTGGAAATGCATTCTGACTGTCTGACAGATAATCCTTTTTCCATTTGTGTAATGAGTTCTCGTTTACTCCCAGATCTCTTGAAACTTGCATTAAACTCATTGCTCCTTCTGTTATCATCTTTACTGCTGATAACTTGAATTCTTTATCATAACTCCTTCTTTTTTCTGACATTTTTAGCTCCTATATTTTTTACTTTTTACTAAATATAGTTGCTTTTCTTTTTATCTACTATTTGGGGGTAGGATCAATGGACGCTAAAAAGATATACAACATAAAACCAGGCTTTTTTCTTATGGATTCGTTTTATCCGGCAGCAAAACTCTTAAAGTTGATTAGTAAATGCCGTTGGCAATGGATTGCTAAAATAAAATCCAATCGCCGTGTTGATAACATCCAAGTGCAAGAGTTTTTTTAGCTACCGATATGGAAATCATATCGGCAAATTATCAGAGAACATAAAAGCCCTTGTAGTAAAGGATAATGATAACTACTGGGCTACAAGTGATTTATCTTTACAATCTTCTGAAGTAAAGCGCTGTTATAGAAAGCGTCAAGTAATTGAAGAGTTCTTTAAGATTCTAAAATCAGAATTAAGATTAGAAGGATGTTCTTCCAGAGAATCTCTTGCACAGATAAATCATATTTATTTTGTCTTATTGGCTTTCTGTCAGTTAGAATTATTTAGAATTATGAAAAATATTGGAACAATCTATAAAGTTCGTGCTGTATTATTTGATTGTGTGGTTCCTAAAAACCTTAATTGGAAATTAAATGTTATGCCTTTTGCGTAACTTTAGTTATTAACTTAATTAGAAAAACTTTCTATTGCTTTTTCTAATGTCCAAAATTGTTTAAATATTTTATAAAGACCTGTTCGGGCAAACATAATATTGATACTTCCCGAGGGTGTAATTACGAGAATATCACCATTTTTTTTTCTAACTGTTTTAGCAGTTTCCACCATTACTCCCACTATCATAGAATCAATATATTGGCAACTGGAAAAATCAATTATAATTTTACTATGCTTAGCTGCTAATAAGGTATTGAGCAAATGTTTAAATTCTTCTGCTTTATTAAATGTGGCTCTAGGTATATTGATCTTAATAATTGAGATTCCATTTTCTATGTCAATTAGAAAATCTTCAGAATCAAAAATTGATTTTAAGTTCATATGTCCAAAAGAGTTATAACTAATTTGTGTCCCTAATCCAAAAATAGTTATTATTTAATATTATTACATTAATCACTAAGTCTTTTTATAATCTGCAGTTTGTTAAAATTGCAGTTTTCCTATCGATTCTTTAAATATCTTTTAAATTAGAAAGCAGGCAATCCTGGGAAGAAATTTACTTATCTATCAATAAATTGTCTTTGTGGAGCATAAATACCTGGAATTATATTTTTTATATCATCGTCTGTCCCTATATCATTGTCATAACCTGGGGTTATAATTTGATACTCAAAGGGCAACTCAATTGTAATAGGTTTTTCGGTAACTTTTTTAAATATATCAAAATATTTATAAACGAAATAATCCAATCTCTTTTGATTTTTATCAAAATTTATTTTTCTTTTTGAAAGTTCTTCTTTTATTAAAGATAACAGCTTAGCATCAAACTGAGCATTTAAATATGTTTCATTAATTAAATCTTTTGTCGGTACTATCTTAAACTCGGTTATATCCAATCGAATCATCTCGTATACGATAGTGCTATCAAATTCTAAAAGTTCTTCATCATTTTTGGTAAACATCCTTGAGCTGTCATATAGGATTGGACTTTAGTTATTAGATAATTAGTCAGCTCTGTATTATTTTTATATGTTATATGTGACTCGAGCCAACCGAATGAGTAAGTTGTCATACCACTAACTAAACAAATGTTAAGTAGAATTTGTGCCCACATCATCTTATTTATTATCTTTAAATCTTTTTTCTCTTCTACTGTATCTTTTGGATCAGTTAAAAACAAAGCTAGAATTCGCTCTAAGATAAGCCCATACACAATCAAGATTGCTATCGCAATTATAAAGTATTTTACCTCGTTAGTAGTTTGAGAAATTTCATTTCTCTCTAGATTTAAATATGATACGATTGCGCCAAACACTAAAAGTATTCCAAAATCAAATTTAAGTTGAAATACTACTGAGTCCCTAAGTGATTTGTATTTTTCCACAATGACCTCGTTTTAAATAAAAAATAAAATTGTACTCAATAATTTGAAGCTCATAATCAAAAATACTTATTACAAAATAGATATGTTAGAATTTTATTGAAATTTGAAATTAAAAGGTTAGGAACTTTTTTTATTTTTTTTATAGTCAAAGGATATTAGGATAGGGAAATTTGTTAACTAAATCGTTAACCCAAATATTGGACTTGATGAAAAAATATTCTGTTTTTTCTTGGAACATTTGCTTAAATAAAAATTAAAAAACCCCTTAACTTATTATGGTTAAAGGGTTTCTGGCGGAGAGAGAGGGATTCGAACCCCGGAAGGACTTGCAGCCTTAACGGTTTTCAAGACCGCCGCATTCGACCGCTCTGCCATCTCTCCGTATTAAAGTAATCTTTAAGAGCAAATTGAGTGGCAAATATAATCATACTTGGTGTTTCTACAAACTGATTTTTGCTATCTTTCGATGCATAATATAACCAAGTATTTATATGGATTTAGACAAATTAGCTCCATTTTCTTAAACTACTCGCTAAAGAAAGTTCTGGATATTATTAAAAATATTTCCGATCAGCAGTTCAATGTCGAAACGAAACCTGATCTTTCACCAGTAACGATTGCGGATAAGTTGGCAGAAGAAAAAATGCGGAAGTTAATAACTAGTAATTTCCCTGCTCATGGAATAATTGGGGAGGAGTTTGGTAGCCAAAATCCGGAGGCCGAATATGTTTGGGTCCTCGATCCTATTGATGGAACAAAAAGTTTTATCTCCGGCGCATTAAGTTTCGGAACTTTAATAGCATTGCTTAAAAATGGCAAACCAATTATCGGTGTCATTAATCATCCGATACTTGGAGAGTTTTTAATCGGTGATAATCAAAACTGTTTTCTTAATGGTATAAAAACAAAGATGAGAAGATGTTCTAAAATATCTGAGGCAACTTTACTTACAACCGATCATCTAAATATTGGGAAATATAAAAATCAACAAAAATTTGATGATCTTACAAATAAAGTGAATCTGTACAGAAATTGGGGTGACGGTTATGGATATTATCTTTTAGCAACTGGATATGCTGATATCATGGTTGATCCAATTATGAGCGTTTGTCGGGACTCAATGGCATTGATCCCTGTGATAAATGGGGCAGGAGGGATAATAACTGATTATCAGGGAAATGATCCGGTCTTAGGAAATAGTATAATACTCGAACAAAGAGATTCATTCAGAAATAATAAAACTTTTAAATGGTTAAAATTTTATCGGAACAGAACAAAAATCATTAAAGTTAAAACTGCTGTAACCAGAGGTAAAAATTTAGATTTTTCAAATCTAAAGATTGTAACGATAGTAACTACCCACAATATAAAAATTGTAAGATCACTCCACAGAAATAATCTGTCAATGGG
>CAVQQN010000041.1:0-71766 GCA_963714775.1 uncultured Ignavibacteriaceae bacterium | reverse complement strand
CCCAGATGGACTTGAACCACCGACCCTCTGATTATGAGTCAGATGCTCTAACCAACTGAGCTATGAGCCCAAATTTTAAGCGCTCAAAAATAGTATTTAATAGTCTTCAAATCAAGGATTTTTCTAAACAGGAATTATTATCCAATCTTTGTCGAATCCATAATTTTACCTTCTTTGTAAGTCCTTAATATCTCAATCCTTCCTAGCGAATCATAACTTTTCCATTCACCTTCTCTAATCCCATTTAAAAAATTACCTTCTTCCGAAACTCTTCCATCCTTGTAATACCAAATCCATTTACCGTTTGGAATGTCATTTTCAAAAAAACCGGATGTTTGAAGTGCTCCACTGGGAAAATAATACTTCCATTCGCCAACATTTTTATTCTCTTTCATCTTTCCAATCATCTGAATTTTATCGTTGTAAAAATAAATAATAAAATTTCCTTCCTGTATACCGTTAACAACTTCATATTCTATTTTCATATTCCGCATTCGTGATTTGAGTCTTCCGGTAAATGGTGTTGTCGAAAGTGAATCAGTGTAAAGAAGTCCGTCCTTATAAATTAGCTGGTCTGAAATATTTTTATCAACAACTTTCTGTGGGTTGTTACAAGAAATTAAAATAATTATTAACAATAGAGATGCAAAATATTTTATCAAATTTGTACCTGATTGGTTAAAAGGAAATGTTATTTATTTTAGAAGTAACGAATATGCGTCTAATAATTTTGTTTTGGTTTCTGCAAGATCTTGTGAGATAATCTTTACCTCTCCGATTACAGGCATAAAGTTCGAATCACCATTCCATCTTGGAACGATATGAAAATGTATATGATCTTCTATTCCCGCGCCTGCAACTCTGCCAATATTAGCACCGATATTAAATCCATGAGGAATCAGCACTTTTCTTAAAGCTTTTTCAGCTAATTGCAATTTTTGAACAGACTCTGAAATTTCATCGGATGTTAATGCAGAAAAATCATTTGTGTGTCTTTTAGGCACAATCATTAAATGTCCGTTATTGTATGGATAAAGATTTAGAACTGTAAAAGTATATTCCCCCTTATCAATCAAAAGATTATTAATATCTAAAGGATTTAACTCCAGCATCTGGCAAAATATACATTTTGTTTTATCTTCATCTGATTTGAAAGATTCAATGTATTTAGAACGCCAGGGCGACCAAATTTTATCCATCTTAATTCCTTAAAATTAAAA
Organism: uncultured Ignavibacteriaceae bacterium; assembly: GCA_963714775.1. Lineage (GTDB taxonomy): Bacteria > Bacteroidota > Ignavibacteria > Ignavibacteriales > Ignavibacteriaceae > IGN3. Next base: position 70,546 of record CAVQQN010000041.1, on the reverse strand, counting down.
AGGCGGAAACTTGTTCCGCCTTAAGATTATTTATCCTCTTCACGGGATTTATTGTACTCATCAATAACTTTTTGTTCAACTTCTTTTGGCACTTCCTCGTAATGAGAAAATTTACGCTTATGCACACCGCGTCCTTGAGTTAAACTTCTTAGTTGAGAAGAATATTTGTAAAGTTCAGACAAAGGAACATGTGCTTTTATAATCTGGAAATGTCCATCAGAATCCATTCCTAAAATCTTACCGCGTCTGCTTGATATATCTCCCATTACATCACCCATATATTCATCAGGTACAATTACTTCAACTTCATATATTGGTTCAAGCAAGCAAGGTTTACATTCCAGAAATCCTTTTTTAAAACATTGATTAGCAGCTAATTTAAATGACATTTCATCTGAATCAACATCATGATAAGATCCAAAGTGCAAAGTAACTCTAACATCAATAACCTGATTTCCTGAAAGTACACCTTTAGACATTGTTTCAATTATTCCTTTTTCAACAGCAGGAATAAATCTACCCGGAACAACACCTCCAACAATTGCATTTACAAATTCAAAACCGGTTCCACGAGGCAGTGGTTCCATTTTAAAGTGAACATGACCATATTGACCTCTACCACCGGATTGCTTTTTGTGTTTATATTCAACATCATCTACTCTACCTTTAATAGTTTCTCTGTAAGGAATTTTTGGTTCCACAAGATCTACTTCAACTTCATATCTCTCTTTTAATCTTTTTGCAGCAAGTGAAAGTTGTAATTCACCTTGTCCTGAAATAATTGTCTGAGAAATTTCAGGATCAAATTTAACAAAGAATGATGGATCCTCTTCATGTAATGAATGAAGACCTGATGCAATCTTATCTTCATCTCCTTTTGCTTTTGGAATAATTGCACTGCGAATAACTGATTCTGGAAAATCAATTGGATTAATTATTACAGATAAATTTTTTGAAGCTAAAGTATTATTAGTATGAGTATCTTTTAATTTAACAACCGCGCCAAAATCTCCTGCAGAAACCGTTGGAACATCTTTCCTGTTTCTGCCATTTAGTACGGATAATTGGCTTAATCGTTCAGTTTTACTATTAGTTTCATTTAACAAATCCATTCCAGCCTTTACACTGCCGGAGTAAACTTTAAAAAGTGAAAGTTCACCGACGTGTTGTTCAGAAATTGTTTTAAAAATAAATAATACTGGTTCACCATTTGGATCAGGTTTAACCAATACCTTTTCATTTTTTCCGGCTAGAGCAGCTTCTTCTCCGGCTCTATCTGCAGGTGAAGGTAAATAAGCGGCTGAAAAATCAAGAAAATTATTTATTCCGACTGCTTTAGTTGCTGAAACTGCAAAAACAGGTGTTAGACTCCTGCCAATAATTGCAGCTTTAAGACCTGATTCAATATCTGAATCGTTTAACACACCTTCATCAAAATATTTGTTCATCAACACTTCGTTAGTTTCTGCAATTTTTTCAATTAGCTGAGTACGATATTCTTCTGCTTTTGATTTTAAATTCAGCAGGAATTTCTGTTTCTGTAACTTTCTTTACTGCCAGCATCACCATAAGTAAAAGCTTTCATTTTTAAAACATCAACAACAGTGTTAAAGTTTAATCCTTCTGTCGCAGGAAAAGTAATTACAGTTGCACCATTTGTTAAACGTTGTTTTGCTTTCTCGAAAGTATCTTCAAAAGTAGAGTGTTCATTATCAACTTTATTTATAACTATTGCAGAGGGAAGTCCGAATTCATTAACAAACCTTCCGCTAACTTCTGATCCAACTTCAACACCTTCTGCAGACTTCAACAACATTACAGCAGTGTCACAAACTTTCATTGCAGATTTAACATCACCAATAAAATCAGAATATCCTGGTGTATCTAAAATATTTATTTTCTTTCCATTCCATTCAAGATGCATTAAAGATGTTGAGATAGAAATCTGTTTTTCAATTTCGTTTGAAGAATAATCAGAAACAGTATTGCCCTCAAGAACATTTCCAATTCTGTTTATTTCTCCTGCAGTAAATAGAATAATTTCAGACAAAGAAGTTTTACCGCTTCCACCGTGTCCGATTAAAGCTATATTGCGTATTAATTCAGGTCCATACTCTTTCAAGGGAATTCCTCCTAACAAATTAAAGGTGAGAATAAAAACGATTACTTATTTTTGAAGTTTCTCCAAAATGATTCAACTCCTTTTCCGATAGCTTGCAGGTTTTGTACAAAAGGTATAACGGCATCTTCAACCCCGCTGCGGATTTTATTTTCAATGCTCAAAATCTTATCAGCACGCTCTCTAAAATCACTAATTATGGATCTTGAAATTTCTAAATGGTCCTTTGCATCGGAAGTAATTTTATTCAAATTATTAGAAAGTTCCAGAGTCGATTGTATAAGCGGTTTAAGGCTGGCAGAAAGTTCTTGAATATTACTATTAATATGCTGCACTGATTTTACAATTTTACTCAAATATAAAATCAGTGCAATACAAAGTGCGGATGCTGAAACGATAAGTACTATTGTAAGTATTTGTACTATCATATCCATAATAAAATTTTATAATTTCTTAGCTTCTTTATAAGCATCTATTCCTGCTTTAACTGAGGATTTTAATCGTTCAGCCTCGGTTTCAATTTTTTCTTTGCCTGCCTGAAAAGTTTCAGTTGATTTTACTTTTGCATCTTTAAATACTTTTTCAGCATCTTTTAAAATATCTTCCGATTTTGATCTTGCATCGTGAATAATTCTTTCGGATTTTTTCTTACCCTCATTAATCAGTTCGCGTGCTTTATCTTTAGCTTCAGCAAGATATTTTTCAGCTTCATCAAAATATTCTTCAGATTTAACCTTGATATCATTTCTTAATTCTTTACCACTTTTAGGAGCCGTAAGCAGCGCAACAATAGCTCCAACAGTACCACCAGCTAAAAATCCTATTAAAAAACCTTTGGCAAGATTTTTATCATTTGACATAGCAAACTCCTTTCATTAAAAAATTATCTGTCAAAATATATCAATTGGGTTTTCTAAAATCAAGGAAATAAGGAAATTACAGAGAGTAAAAGAAGGATTCTGATGAGAATAATTCAACAAAATCCTTATTAAAAATAATTACGTATTTTTAATAATAGCATAAGCAAATTCTGAAGTTTTGACCTCTTTTGCACCTTTCATCCGTCGTGCAAAATAATAAGTAACAACTTTGTCTCTAAAATCACTAACAGCCACTTTATAACTACACTCTCTAAATGCACTTTCAGTCAAATAAATTATTGAATTATCAGTAATTTAGATTCATCTTTGTTGACAATATTTTTTTATTTGTTTGAGAAATACATTAAAAAAAAATTATTTATCCTCTTTTAGTACACCATTAGATTCTATGATAATTTTTCCAAATCTTTTTTGATAAAACAAAACACTGATAGCTCCTACTAAAACAGCAAACCACAAAGTAACTGCACGTACAATAAAAGTTGCAGCAAATGCATCGTTTTCTGATAAGCCTTTTTGAACTAACATTAAAGTCAATGAACCTTCCGTCACACCAAGTCCGCCCGGAAGCATAGAAAGTGCGCCAACAATTGTAGCAAAACTATAACTAAAGAATGCCCAAAGAATATCAATCTTCAATTCAAAATTTGTTAGAATAAGATAATAACCAAAGCATTCAAAACCCCAGGATATAATGCTTAGTAAAGTCATAGATAGTAATGGAATGGGAGACAGTAATTTTGCAGAGGATTCATACGCAGTACTAATTTTTACTATGTGCCTGGAAACAATACTAATATTTGAAAATATTGAAATAATTTTTTCAAATAATTTTTTATTCGATATTATAATCAAACCGGAAACAAGCACTACCCCGATCAGGAGTGTTAGGTCTTTTCCATAATCATAAAAGTACGCACCGGCAAGAGCAAGGATAGTTAATGATAAAAAATCTGTGGCTCTTTCTGCAAAAACAATTGGAGCGGTTTTGCTAATAGATGTACCGTTAACTTGTTTTACGAGATATGATTTTAGAAGCTCACCCATTTTGCCGGGTGTTACGCTCATAATCAATCCTGACATAAATATTGAAAGAGAATCCAGCTTGGGAAGTTTTACATCAATAATTTTAAGATAATACTCCCATTTAAAAAAACGTGATAAATAGTTACCAAATGAGAGCATAAGTAAAACAGGCAATAAAATCCAATTAAAATTTTTAAATGAAGTTATTACTTTTTCATAATCAGCATAGATGGTAAAGACAAGATAAATGATAGCGGCAACAGCAATTGATATAAAAACTCTATTACGAATTTTTTGAAGCACTATAAAATCCTAAGTAAAGCGTGATAAAATTTGGCGAGCGGTAATCCCACAACATTATAATAACAACCGCTGATCTTTTTGATGAACACTGCACCAAAATCATCTTGTATTCCGTATGCACCGGCTTTATCCATAGGACTTCCGCCATCAATATATTCTAAAATTTCATCATCGTTAAGATTGCGAAATGTTACTTTAGTTTTTTCATATTCTGAAATGGTATTGCTATTAGCATAATTAAATATTGAATAACCTGTATAAACAATATGTGTTCTTCCGCTTAGCATCTTTAATATTCTAAAAGCATCTTTTTTATTTCTTGGTTTACCGAGAATCATATTATCAAGAACAACTATTGTATCAGCAGTAATTATTATTCCATTTTTAACTTTTGCTTTAGCCAGATTAAGTTTTTCTTTTGATAATCGCAAAACTGCACTTGATGGTTTTTCGTTTATTTTAACTCTTTCATTCATCTCTACACTAAAAGATTTAAAAGATAAACTTAGCTGTTTAAGAAGTTTTCTTCTTCTGGGAGATTTTGATGCGAGATATATCGGTGTTAAAGAATTAATCATAAATACTTTTTATTTTTGTTCCGGGAAAATAATGGTTTAATATATTTTTATAGTTTATACCAATTCTTGATTGTCCTATCGCCCCCCACTGACAAAGCCCAACACCGTGTCCGCTACCTTTCCCTTCTATAATCACATTCTTATAGCTGTCGACACTAATATTAAACAAAGTGCTCTTTAATATTGATTTGCCGTCACTACTTCTGATTATACTCCTCATACCATTACCGGTTAGTATAACGGATTTTTCTTCACCATCACTTTTTAGCAAAACTATTTCAAGTTCATTAACTCTGCCTGATTCAAATCTTGATTTTATTTTTACATCTGAAAGTTTGTATTCCGTATTATTAATAAGTTTTGCATTATACAACCGATTGATGAGAATTTCTTCAGAATAATTTTCAATCCATTCATATCTTGGTGAAATTTTACAGAATGGTTCAGAGCCATCTTCAACACCTGCAAGGTAGGAGATATCTTCTTTATTAAAAACATTTTTTACATTCTCCGTTTTTCCTCCGCAGGTAGAGTGATAAAACATTATCACGGATTCATCATTATAAAAAAGTAATTGCCCTTTTGTTTCATCAACAATTTTATTTGTAATATCATTCTCTCCATCAACACCGCCATAAACCTGATCTCTGATATCCGGATAAATATCGAAGATATCTTTATTCTCTTTTAACTTCCTTACGGCATAAGTTCGTACACAAATAGAAAAAGCTTTTAATGCTTCATAATTTTCTGTCCCATTACCCACAGGCATTTCTTTGATCATCACACCCTTTACATAATCTTCTAATCCTATTTGGTTAACAATTTTAATTTGGGAATCTGAAGAAATTATTTTGATGCGTCCCCGGTATTTCTTTCCATCAATTTTAATTATTTCTTCTCCGGTAATTGGACTAAGAAAAAATACATTCGATTCAAAAACTTTATCAGCAATTGAAACAGATAATATTCCAAAACTATTACCGATCCTGATCTTATTACCTGAATTAACTTTTGCTAAAGTTTTAACCCCATCAGAAAATAAAAGCGGACCATCAACCGAAATAATTTGCTCATTTTCATTAACTCCAAGCAGTACTCTAATAATATTTGATTCATCAGTATCAATATTTCTACTATCAGAAAATCGCTTTGTAGAGGAACAACCTAATGAGATAAACAAAATTAAGAGAATACAAATCTTATTATTGAAGTGGAATTTGAAAGGGAAAAATTTTATTGGATATGGTAGAAGAGAAAAAATTCACCACAAATTATCTAAAATACGCCTTGATGCTGCCCCATGTTCTTTTAACGCCTGAGATACTATGGGATACGGTAGTTTTCTGTGAATAAGTAACTGTTCCGTTATTTTCTACAATTTTAAGACGATAAACAAAAACTATATCATTAGTTTTGTAAGCATTTTGATCTATATATGAATAGTATGAATTACTTCCTTTTGGTAAAATTGTTGCAATTTCAGAAAATGAACTTTGAGGTGTTTGTCTTTCAATAACAAATTTTTGAAGATTGGATTCTTCACCGGTTTGCCATTCAAGCCGTACATCTTCAGATTCACTGCTGCCGTGAAAATATTCGATATATGCTCCAGCATAAACCGTTGCAATTATTAGAGATGCTATAACTATTGTTGATAATTTCATTTTCACAACTGCAATATATCCGCAATAATAAAGATTGTCAAGAATTTTTATAAAAATTTTTCAACCCTATGGATAAATCTTTCAAAATTAGATTAAGCACTTTTTATCATTAATTTATGTTTATAGATGAAAACCTATGATTGACTGGAAAAAATCCTTTATAATAATGTAGATATGCCAATTTCTGGCAATGATTGGGATGAATTCTGTATTACATTTCTTCACTTTTCGTATGGGATTTTAGTATAACTTCTAAATGAAGTGGATTAAGGTTTGCCGGGACTATTTTTTATTGAAAGATTAATTAAGATCGATAGGGATTTCAGTGTGCCAATCAGGTGAGTTGTATTTGTAGAAAATTGATCCTGAATAAACTATCACATAAACCGGAAGTGCTAACCATGCACCTACCAAACCCATATCTAAGACGACACCAAATAAATAAGCGAGAGGAACAAAAATGAATAGATTTGTAATTACTTCAGATTTCATTACAAATACAGTTCTGCCTCCGGCTTGCAGTGCATTAGCCAAAACAACTCCTGTTGCATAAAATATTTGGGCAAATCCGGCAATTCTTAATGCAGGTGCTGCAAAGTTTATAATGCCCCAATCATTCGTAACAATTAATAAGACATATTGTGGAATTGAAATAAATACTATACCAAGCAAGATTGTATAAATAGTTGCAACCTTTGCAGTTTCAAATCCATATATTTTAGCAAGAATATATTTTCCCGCACCCAAATTATTTCCAACTAAAGTTTGAACAGCAATTCCAAACCCGAACAATGGAAGAAATGAGATGAAGAGTGTTGAAGTTATTGCTTGAGTTGCAGCTTGTTCTTCAGTTCCGATAATTCCGGTAATGGCAACAAAACTTAAAAATCCAATAAGCACAAATACGTTTTGGAATGAAACAGGGATTGATATTTTATAGATTCCTTTAATTATTTCTTTATCAATTCTAAAGTGTTTAAAATTCTGGAATCTTTTTCGTATGATGGCAGCAGCATAATTATTAAATAAAAAACTACATCACTAAATGTTGCAAGTGTAGCTCCTAATCCAGAACCGGCTAAACCCATTCTTGGTAATCCGAATGAACCATAAATGAAGATGTAACTAAAAATTATATTAAATAAATTTGTAAGAGTACCAGAAATCATAAAGATTTTAGTTTTGCTGATACCAAAGAAAAAACCGCGATATGAAACAGATATAAGAAAGAATGGAATTCCTAAAAATCTGTAAAAAAGATATTGCGAAGCATAGTATCCCACAGTATCATCTGATGCGAAAAAATCGGCGATTGGTCTGCTTAGAAATACACCTATAAGTGCAACAACAACTCCAATAAGAAGTGAAATAATTAAAGAATTATTTAAAGTATTACCGCACTCGATAAAATTACCCTGTCCAAATCTTCTTGCAACAATAACGTGTGTTCCTGTTGCAAGACTTGAAAAGAAACTAACTAACGCCCATGTTGCAAGAACACCAATTCCCATTGCAGCAAGAGCATAAGTTGCACCTTCTAATCTTCCCACCATTGCAGTATCGACAAGAGAAACTACCATTTGCGTAGATAAACCAGCAATCGCTGGTAAACCTACCTTAAGAATTTTTTTATAATAGCTGTTAATGGGTAATAAATTCATTGGTGGCAAAATACTGATTCTTATCAAAGATTAAAATTTGATTACCTGGATTAAGAAATAATTTTGTTCAATTTATATGAGATTTAAAATCATAAACCCGCAATGAAGCGGGTTTATAAGTGGAGCTAAGCGGGATCGAACCGCTGACCTCTTGAATGCCATTCAAGCGCTCTCCCAACTGAGCTATAGCCCCAAAAACCTGTTGTAAAAATAATTATGTTTAATACGAGAATCAATTAAAGTTTTCCATACGATAGTTATTTAATAATGACTTTTATTCTACGAATGCTAATTATAATTTTACATTAAAATAATAACGATTATGAAAAAAATTGCTTTAATACTTTTAATTCTATCAACTCTTGTCGCCTGCGACGATACATTAACTGTTCAAGATGTTGATGCTAAAATTATTCCTTCAAGTGAATGTTAGTTTTTCAGATCACATCTATCCTGTTTTTCAGGTTAAGTGTATTTCCTGTCATAACGCAACAAATCCGGATGGTGGGTTAGATTTAACTACCTATGCAGCTGCTACTGCAGATCTTACGATAATATACCCTGGCGATCCCGAAACTAGCAGACTGGTATGGGCGATTGACGGACGTTCGGGAGTCTCTCCAATGCCTCCGATTGGCTATCGTGCTCTTACAATAAATCAAATTGATGGTGTAAAAACCTGGATAACAGAAGGCGCGAAAGACAATTAACTAAATCCACTTCATTTCTTTGTACCAGTCACAAGTCCTTTTTATTCCATCTTCAAGTGAAATCTTTTGCCCGTAACCAAGATCCTTTATTGCTTTGGATGTATCGAAAATCCAGAATTGCTGAGTTATGTCTTTAGCTTTTTCAATATTTAAAGTTGCCGGTTTATTACTGAACATCGCAAAGAATTGTGCAAAAGCTGAAATTGTGAATACCAGAAAGTGCGGAACTTTAATAATTATTGGTTTTTTATTTAACACTTTAGAAGTAACCGAATTTATTTCCTGCCATGTATAAAACTTCTCAGAGCTGATATAGTAAATTTCGCCTTTAGCTTTTTCACTTATTGCTGCAAGATAAAATCCTTCAACAAGATCTGCAGCGTGAATAAGACTCAACTCCTTTTTATTGAATCCGATAGTAGTAGTAAGTCCTTTATTAAATGTCTGAAAATAAATAAATATCTCAGTATCACGTTCACCATAAACTGCTGGTGCTCTGCAAACGGTTATGGGTAATTTATCTTTGTAAGAAAGAGCTGTTTTCTCACCTTCCAATTTACTTTTACCATAGGTAGTAATAGGACTACATTCACTTTTTTCATTTAGGGGTTTCCCATCCGGTGACGGACCAGTAACTGTTCCACTGCTAACTAATAAAAATCTTTTTATAGTTGTAGAATTTTCAAGGGCAACTTCGAGCAGATTTTTTGTTGTGCCAACATTACCTTTAAAATATCCTTCTTTAGTCTTTGATTTTACAACCCCGGCAACGTGAAAAATATAGTTTGCGTCTTTAAAAGCTTGCCTTAAACCTTCTTTATTAAAAAGACCGGAATCATAAATTTCAACCTTTTTGCCCTCAAGCCATTTAAGATTACTAGATTTACGAACAATACAGCGTACAATAAAATTTTTATCTAATAGATTATCTACAAGATGACTGCCTACAAATCCATTTGCGCCTGTAACTACTGCTATTTCTTGAGTTTGCATAATTTTGATTATTTGTTTTTAAGGTTAAATAGCTATAAATTTTGCGCGCAATTTAATAAAAAATTGAGTCAGTTTTGATCATTCACATCAGTTCAGGAGGAATTTTTGGATATTTTCAAGAAGTGTTATGAGTTTACACGCGCAGATGAAGTTAAAGCTATGGGAGTTTATCCTTATTTCAGACCAATTGAAGAAAATGAAGGACCAGTTGTTCAGATTGAAGGGAAAAAAGTTATTATGGCTGGATCCAACAATTATCTTGGATTAACCGGTCATCCACACGTTAAAGAAGCGGCAATCAAAGCAATTGAGAAATATGGAACAGGCTGTTCGGGTTCCAGATATTTAACCGGTACCTTAGATTTACACATCGAGTTAGAAAGAAGATTAGCAAAATTTTTCAATACAGAAGCAGTTCTTCTTTTCAGTACAGGTTATCAATCGGCTCAAGGTATTATTCCTACTCTTGTTCAAAGAAGTGATTTTGTTATTTCGGATAAAGACAATCATGCTTGTATAGTTGCAGGCACTTTAATGACTAAAGGTGCTATGGGCGGTTTAGTAAGATATAAGCATAATGATATGGATGATCTTGAAAGAACTATTTCTAAACTTCCTAAAGATTCCGGTAAATTAATTGTTTCTGATGGAGTATTTAGTACCGGCGGTGAAATTGTTGATCTTCCACGCTTAATTGAAATAGCAAAAAAATATGATGCCCGGGTTATGATTGACGATGCTCATTCTGTTGGAGTTATTGGTAAAGGTGGGAGAGGAACAGCAAGTGAATTTAATTTAGAAAAGGCAGTCGATTTAACAATGGGCACATTCAGTAAAACATTTGCCTCATTAGGCGGATTTGTTGCCGGATCTGAAAGAGTAATAAATTTTCTTAAACATTTTTCTTCTGCATTAATTTTTAGTGCTTCTCCTACACCTGCTTCCGTTGCCTCTGCATTAGCTGCATTAGACATTTTGGAAGCAGAACCAGAACGTGTAACTAAACTTATTGACAATGCAAACTATATGCGAAAGAATCTTATCGCAAAGGGTTTTAATATAATTGATGGCAGAACCGCAATTGTTCCAGTCATTGTTGGAAACGATTCTCTAGCTTTCCAAATGTGGAAGTTATTGTATGATGGTGGGGTTTTTGTGAATGTATTTATTTCACCGGGTGTGCCGGAAGGAAGACAAATGATGCGAACAAGTTATATGGCTACTCACGAAAAAGGACACCTTGATGAAATTATTTCTGTTTTTGAAAAAGCAGGAAAACAAGTAGGACTTATTTAGTACAAATTTTAATTTTTCAAAAAGCATACTATACCGGGTATGCTTTTTTTATATGAGGTTATCAATGAGCAGCACTATAATTAAAAGAGTGGGATCAAAATCTGAGTTAAATACTTTTATAAAATGCCAATGGAATTTTTATAAGAACGATCCAAATTGGGTTCCGCCATTGATAATGGAAAGGAAGACCCTTCTAAGCAAAGAAAAAAATCCATTCTTTAAGGCCGCCGAAGCAGAATACTTTATGGCTTTTAGAAATGGAGAAATTGTTGGAAGAATAGCAGCAATAAAAAATGATGTTCATTTAAAACACCACAATGATAATGCCGGATTCTTTGGTTTCTTCGAATGTATAAATGACCAGGAAGTTGCAAATTCTCTTTTCGATGCCGTAAAGAAATGGTTGAAAGAAAAAGGGCTTACCAGAATGTTAGGCCCTGCTAATCCATCAAGTAATGATGAATGGGGAATGCTGCTTACAGGATTTGACGACCCGCCAAGAATATTAATGACTTACAATCCAGAATATTATTTAGAACTTTGTGCGAATTATGGAATGACGAAAGCAAAAGATCTTAACGCTTACAAACTTGAAAATCATAAAGTAATGGCTTCTGAGAAATTGAAAAGAGTTCAACAGCTTGCTCGCGATCGTTATAAGCTTAAAATATCTCAGCTTGATATGAAGAATTTTGCGAAAGAATTAGAAAAAGTAAAACTTGTTTATAATAAAGCATGGGCACCCAATTGGGGATTTATTCCAATGAGTGATGCTCAGATTGATGCAATGGCAAAAGATTTGAAACCTCTAGTTGAACCGTCTTTAGTTCTGTTTGGTGAAATTGATAATCAATTAGTTGGTTTTACTTTAGTGATGCTAGACTACAATTATATCTTTAAACAAATGAATGGAAAGCTGCTTCCATTTAACTTCCTTAAATTGTTTACTAAAAAGAAAGAAATTAAGTGGGCTAGGATTATTACACTTGGTTTAATTCCTGAACATCAAAAAAAGGGTTTGGATGCTGTCTTTTATTGGGAGATAGTTACGCGTGCGCATGCTGTTGGAATTGATTTAGGTGAAGCAAGCTGGATACTTGAAGATAATGATATGATGAATCGCGGTGCGATAATGATGGGCGCTGAGCTATATAAAACTTACAGAATATGGCAAACTGATTTATAATATTCTTTAAACATTTTTAGTGTGAGGAATAAATGCGTATCCTCATTTTGTTTTTCGCGTTATGTAATTTTCTATTTGCTCAATACAATTCTTCGATGTATGACCTTATCAAAACTACTTATAAGAGAAGTTTTGATAATCAAATCATTCAGAATTACATCAACTCAGATTCAGACCAGAAAACAAAAGCCGCATTATTAAGCATCTCACAAAGCGAAGACACATCATTTATTCCCGATTTACTAAAACAGGATTTAACTAAATATGGCGGTGAAGTTTGTTTTGCTATTGCTCAGATTGGTACCAGAGATAAATCAATAAATTTCTTGTGGGAATATTTACATTCTTCTCCCCCACCAAATCAATATCCAAAAATATTTTTTGCAATTGGCAAGATTGGAGATGAAAACGATCTTAAAAAACTTGTTGAGTTTTATTATTCATTCGATGCTCCAATTTTTCCCTATGAAGGAATTTCAGAAGCCATCCTCCAATTCCAGATACGTGGAATTAAAAGTGATGATGCAAAAGCGATATTAGAGAATGAGATAACTTATCAATTTTCTACCAAAACAAGAATTGAGCAAGCATTATTTGCTTTAGCGAGATATGGTGGTTCTGATAAAATTTATGAAAAAATATTAGAGACGTTACTTAACAGTTCTTCATCAGAAGATATTTTGCAATTTTCTTTAATGAATTTAAAATCAATAAAGATTTTCCCGATACATCCTTGGATAGAAGAAAAGATTAGAAATATAAACGCTACTAATCTGAAGATTGAATATGCAAAAATCCTTAGCTATATCGATCTTAATTTTTTACATAACGAGAATTTATTTTTTCATTTTCTGATAGATAAAAACGAAAATGTTGCGTTACAGTCGGCTATCTCCTTTGGAGATATAATACTGCCACCCAGTTTCATTAATAATAACAATAATAATAGCATAAAAGAGAGAATAGATTTATTGCTCCTTAATAAACTCAGATCTAGTTCTTATCGAGGTGAATTATTCTTATCGCGTCTTAAAGTATTCCAAAATTATGCTGAACAATTTAAAATGATAGATAAACTAAAATTAAAATCTAAATATCAGATTCAGTTTTATGCGAAAAATCCAAACAAGGAATTAGCTTTTAAAAAGATATCCGAATTCTATTGGAATACAAATGAACTAAAAGATAAAATTGAAGCACTGAATCAAATCTTAGAATTACAGTCTGAATCTAAATATCGTAGTGATTTTCTCAACATTGTCATATACTCGTTAAACACTAGATCTGCACCAATAATTTCAATTGCCGCTGATGGTATTGACTCATTATTCATCTCTGCAAATAAAGCGGAACTAGAAAGTATTATTGAAAAACATATCAATGAATATAAAGATGATCCTGAATATCTCGAGGCAACTATGTCTTTAATCAATCTATCAGAAAAGATTAATAAAGATTTTTATGAATCGATGATTGGAAAAGTCAAATCATCTAAACTTTATTCCATAAGAAAATTTATTGCCGCTAAAACCGGCGACAATCAAATAGGATATAAAGAGCTTGATAAGTTTGAAGAAATTTGGAAGTATGCATTTAAATACAAACAAGCTTGTTTAAAAACTTCTAAAGGTAATGTAACTATCCAGTTTAATTCAGATATCGCTCCTGTTTCTGTTGCAAATTTCTGTATGCTTGCCGATATGAAGTTCTATAATGGGATTACTTTTCATCGTGTAGTTCCGGGATTTGTAATTCAAGCAGGTGATCCAACAGGTACGGGCTGGGGCGGACCAGGTTATGATATAGTTTCTGAATTTTCTGACACAGATTATGGAATTGGTTATGTTGGGATGGCAAGTGCCGGAAAAGACACTGAAAGTTCTCAATTTTTTATAATGCAAGGCAGCTACCCTCACTTAGATAGCAGATATACTTTATTTGCAAAAGTAATTGAAGGAATGGATGTAGTCTATAACATCACGGAAGATGATAAGATTATTTCAGTTGAACTAAAATAAATTTTATCTAATAATTCTATCTTAACATCGCATCGTACTTTGTGGCGTGAGGAGGATCGATTTTCTTTAGAAGCTCAAAAATTTTATAATCTGAATAGTCTTTTAGCAAATCAACTATCTCACCATTCTTTGTATCAAAAAACTGTTTTATTAAAACACTATTATTAATACCAACCTTTGTTTGCATTTCACCCAAAACATTTACAAGCCCGGCTATTTTATCTTGCGCTACCTTTTTTCTTACCTGAAATTCATCAACACCATAATGATAGACAAAAAATGCTTCTCTAAATGCCCGATACTTATCATTTAATAAATCATTGCACAAACCCCATTTGCTGTAGGATGCACTGCTTTGTTCCCAACCATTTTTAAATTGACTTCCAACACTTAAATTAATAATATCGAATGCTTTCTTAAAATACGGAGTTCCGCCAAGGTCTGCCCAGGTTTCCCAATCGAACCCAATGATTATATTTGCATAAAAATCTAAAAAGCTTGTTAATGGATCAAATGTTGACTGGTTTGCATATAACGCCTGGTTTGGGACATACTTAAACGACCAGTTTGCATCGCTAATTGTAAGCATTGGTGATTGCCTTGTTGATTTGAATATCGGTCGTGTCGAGACAATTACAACCTGTGCAGAATAATCGGTTTCATTTGATGCACCGGTAAAAAATATTGTAAGTTGACAATCAATTTTTAGTCCGTCCCATGCCTCGTTGGTAAATTGTGTAGTATTCATATACGATTCTACTACATTCGCAAAATCAACAAGTAATTCGCGGTTTTTAACTCCCAACCCCTCATAATTAACAGTAACGGTACAATTTAGTTCTTGTGAAAAAGATATTGCAAAAGGAAGGAATATCATTAACAGTAATTTTCGCATAAGGGTTTCCTACTAATATTTTTATTGATTTATTATCAATATTTAGATATAATCGGGTAACTGATTACCAAAGATTATGAAATTTTTCTATACAATTATAATAATTTGTGTAATAACTTTTAGTGCATATTCTCAGTATAACCCCGGCGCAAAGCAAATTTCACTTTCAAATTCAGATGTTGCATTAAGCAATGATGTGTTCAGTCTATTCAATAACCCTGCAGGATTATCTCAGATGAACTGGAGGGAAGTTGGAATTTATTATTCCCCCGCCCCATTCGGATTATCAGAACTTGCAAATGGATATGCAGCCTACCATGAACCTTCATCTATAGGTTCATTTAGTATCGGCGGAATGAGTTATGGGTTTGATCTCTATCGCGAATCAAAAATTATTATAGGTTACTCATATAATTATCTGAATAGAATTTTCGCTGGTATTGCTATCAATTATCAAACTGTTTCAATCCGCAATTATGGAAATGACGGCGCTTTCTTTTTGAATCTTGGAGTATTAGCATATATATCAAACAATTTAAGATTGGGTTTTTCAGTTCAGAATGTTAATCGTGCTACATTTGGTAAAGATGATGATCAGATACCGATGATTTTAAATACCGGTTTGTCCTATGATGTTGTTGATGACCTAACATTAAATTTTGCTGTCGAAAAAGACATTAAGTACAAACCTTCGATTCAATTTGGTATTAACTATGATATAATAGAATACCTTTCTATACGAACAGGATTTGCAAATGAGCCCTCAAAGTACAGCGCCGGTATTGGGATTAATTATTCAATGTTTAGTTTAGATTATGCGATGTTTACTCATAATGATTTAGGTTTAACCCATCAGGCTGGAGTAATAATTAGTTTCGGCAGAGATGAAGATCGAAGTACAACTATAAAAAAATATTTGGGGTTGGAATAAAGTGAAACCTTGTTTGAGTTTGTTGTTGTTATTCATTTTGTCGACAAATTCAATTTTCGCTCAATTAGACAGCACTTCAATTATTACCGAAGATGCTCTTGATAATATTTTAGTTGAACCTGAGGAAGAAACTGATAATGAAGAAATTGTGAATATCATTGAGGATTTAATTCGGAATCCAATTGATATAAACACTACTGATGTATTTGGGTTGAGTAAATTGCCCTACATGGATATTCAGTCGGCACAAAGAATTATCGAACATCGTAATAAATTCGGTAATTTTTTTTCCCCTACCGAATTATTTGCAATTCGTGAATTAGATATACAATTAATTGAGGACATACTCCCATTTATAAAAGCATCGAGACATAAAGATGATATTGAACAATACGAAAATATTTCACTCGACTCAGAATCATTCTTTACTAAATCAAAGTTTTCTTTACGCAACAGGGTAACAAATGATCTTCAAACCCGTGATGGATTTGAAAGCGGCAAGTATGTTGGAACAAAAATAAAATCGTACAACCGATTTTTGTACAATTTTGAAAACAATTATCAGGCAGGGTTCTTAACAGAGAAGGACCCGGGTGAATTATCCTATACCGATTTTACTTCTTTCCATCTACAGGCAAAAGATATTGGATTCCTGAAAAACTTTGTTGCCGGAGATTATGTTTTAGAATATGGTCAAGGGCTTGCATTGTGGAGCCCGTTTGGTTTTTCAAAAGGTGCAGATGCAGTATTTCCTGTAAAGAAAAATTCACGCTATCTTAGACCATACACAAGTGCTGCGGAGTATAGATTTTTTAGAGGTGCAGCAGCAAGAATTTTAATCGATGATTTTAGTTTGACTGCTTTTTATTCAAATAGTACATTCGATGCCACAGTTGATTCTATTACAGGCGAAATAACCTCAGTTGGACAGACGGGATTTCATCGTTTTGAAAGTGAGTTGAGTAAAAATGGTGCAGCAAACTCAAAAATAATTGGCAGTGTTTTGGATTATAAATTAGCTGGTATCATAAATGCTGGAGTAATTTATTACAATTCATCATTTAATAGAGCATTTGAATCATCATCCATATATGATTTAAGCGGAGATAATTTTAATTATTTATCTGCTTTTTACGATGTCAACTTTTCCAAGATTAATTTATTCGGTGAAGCATGTTTTGATGGAACTTCTGTTGCGTCAATAAATGGTATACAGTTTTTTGCAGATAGTGATTTTATCTTTACATCTGCAGTAAGAAGTTACCCGCGTAACTATAATAATCTTTATGGATTCGGTTTCAGTGAACGTTCCGGCAAAATTAATAATGAACTTGGTATTTATTCAGGATTAAAATTTAAAGTGCCCTTTGGTGTAATCAATCTTTATTATGATATTTTTAAGTTTCCATATCGTACAAATGAAAACTCACTTTCCAGTGAAGGAAATGAACTGTTGTTTGATCTTGTATCTGCTCCCCTGCCAAAATTTGAAACAAGATTGCGTTACAAATATGAAAACAAAGAGATAACTGAGCTAATCAATACAGAAGAAGAAATTGTAAGAAGATTAAAACAGATAATCAGAACAGAATTTGTTTATAATATTACCAGGGACTTGAGACTAAAATCCAGAATAGAATACAACCATTTTTTTATAAAAGATGCGGGAATAAAAGAAGATGGATTCTTGATATTTCAGGACTTAAGATATGTTCCGATAAAAAATTTAAATCTTTATAGTAGAATAATATTCTTTCAAACGGATTCATTTAACTCTGCTGTTTATGAATTTGAAAATGATTTGCTCGGTGTTATGCCGAATTTGGCAATGTATGGAAAAGGAATTAGATGGTATTTAATTCTAAAATATAAACCACTTCAGTTTTTATCTATCTCAACTAAATATTCAGAAACGTACAAACCCTATGAAGTCTCTCTCAGTTCCGGGGATAATGAAATAGTTGGTAATGTGGATAATAGGATTAGTTTTCAGATTGATATGAGTTTTTAACTATCCTAAAAATCCATTCGAAGTGAGGTTGTCTCAAGATTGATTTTTACTGTCACATAGTCTCGAGAAATCTATTCCCTTAATAAATCAGATTTCGATCCCGATAAATCGGGATCGAAATGACTTTGAATAATTAAATCGACTACTCATATCTTAAAGCTTCAATCGGATCAAGATTAGAAGCTTTGTATGCAGGATAAGTACCAAAAATTACACCAACCGCAACACACATTGTTAATCCTATCAACACCCAATCCCATGGCACGGCTGATTGTGCATTGAGAAAACTACCAGCTAAATTTCCAATACCAACTCCAATTAAAATCCCGACAAAACCACCTAACAGGCAAAGAATAATTGCTTCAAACAGGAATTGAATTAGGATCCAGGTTTTTCTAGCCCCCAGTGCTTTTCTGATGCCTATTTCTCGGGTTCTTTCTGTTACGGAGACTAACATAATATTCATAATCCCCACACCTGCAGCAATAAGAGCGATAAGCGATATTGCTAATGCAATTATTTTTATTGGACCAGTAATCTGATTCGTTTGCTCTATCATTGATTCATTGCTAAAAATATAAAAGTCATTTGGTTCACCGGGTGCAACTTTTCTAATGGTTCTCATATGCCCGGTAGCAGCATCTATAACATCGTTATAGTCATTTTTACTGTATGACATTACTGTTATATTAACTGAGTGACCATATCTACCATACATTGATTGCCAGGTGGTGATTGGAACAATTACATAACTATCACGACTTGAACCAAACAAAGCTGTTTGTGGCTCAATTATTCCAATAACTTTTAAAGGTGTGCCATTAACTCTTATTTCCTGTCCTATCGGATTACTATTTGGAAATAGTTTCTCGACAATCGGATGGAAAATCAAGCAATTATTTGTGGAATAGTTAATATCATCTTCGCGGAAATCTCTTCCTTCTTCAACGTTCCAATCATTAGTTCTCATTGCGTCTGTGTTAACGCCTGCTATGGAAATGTTGGGATTGGTCTCCTTGTTACCAAATTTTACTACGGCGCCAAATTGCCACTGTTCAACTCCAACATATTTGGCCTGGGTTAACATTTCTCTTAATCGATTTGCCTCCTCGATTGTGAGATCT
The DNA here is from genome assembly GCA_963714775.1 of uncultured Ignavibacteriaceae bacterium. GTDB lineage: Bacteria > Bacteroidota > Ignavibacteria > Ignavibacteriales > Ignavibacteriaceae > IGN3. The sequence goes on along the minus strand of CAVQQN010000041.1, from coordinate 51,147 downwards.
TTTCTATTTCTATTTCGCATTCGTGGACCACCGCCAAATACATTATCGTGTTTTTGAATTTGAAATGTATTTTTTCCAAGAGCAGATAGCCCCTCATCAATACTATTTTGGAGCATAGTTAGAATAGTCATAATGACAATAATGGAAAATATTCCGACAACAACGCCAAGAATTGTTAAAGCAGTTCTTAATCTGTTACTCCTCAATGACTGAAGAGAAATGGCTAATATCTGATTTATTTTCATTTATTCATACCTCAATGCATCAACCGGATCCATTTTAGCTGCAGTATATGCTGGGGCTAATCCGGCAACAATTCCAGTCAATAAAGAAATTATAATAGCTATTATAACAACATCATATTGTATTGATGTTGGGAAAAACTGATTTAACATTAAACTTAAAAGTAATGCAGCAATCAATCCGATAATTCCACCTATCAAACAAATAACAGAGGATTCCAATAAAAATTGTGCAAGTATAGTTCTGCGTTTTGCACCGATTGCTTTTCTCAGTCCAATTTCGCGGGTCCTTTCCTTAACAGAAACGAACATTATATTCATAATCCCAATTGCACCAACAAATAGTGATAAACCTGTAATAAACAATCCAGCAATCTTTATTACAATAGTAATTGAGTCCAAAAAACTAGTTAAACCCTCTTGTTGATTAATCGTAAAATCATTTGGTTCATTGTGCGAAAGACCACGAATTTTCCTCATAACACCTTCAGCTTCTGCTTTTGTGTCTTCCAACATTTCAGGACTTGCTGCTCTAACATTTATTGTTACTGTACCAAAATGACGTGATGTAAAATTCTTGAATATTGTACCTATCGGAATGAATACTTGGTTGTCCGGATTAAATGCTCCCAAAAGAGTACTGCCTTGTTCTGTTAGCACTCCTACTACTTTAAAATTAATGGGTCCAATTTTAATTGTTTTATCCAAAGCATCCCCTCGAGGAAATAATTTATTGCTTATTTCACTCCCCAAAACGGCAACATTTCGTGATCCGTTACTTTCAACTTCAGAATAAAATCTACCCAAATCAAAATCAAAATTAGTTGTTTTTACATAATCTGAAGTAGAACCATTAAGAAAAACAGTTTCTACTTTTCTATCGCCATATTTTATAGTCTGAACTGCGTTAGTAACTGGTGCAGTAGCTAATGGAAGTCTTGCTAATTCTTTAAATCTATGATAGTCTTCCATATCAAGATTACGGCGATTTCGCATGGTCCACCAATCATCATTAGAAAACCAAGCATATTTATCAACATACAAAACATCAGAACCAAGTGCACTGACACCATTTTGAATAGAATTATCAATACCTTTGATTGCTGTGGACATCAAAACCACTGCAGTAATACCAATAAATATTCCAAGCATTGTTAAAGCTGCCCTGATTTTGTTTGCTCTAATTGCACGCCATGCAATTGCTAATCCTTCACGTAATTCAAAAAATATTGGGGACATTATTGACTCACATATTTATTAATCATTATACAAACGATGCTTTTACTTTCGGGATAAACCGTTTTTCTACAATCTCATCTTTTTCTACCAAGCCGTCTTTTAGTCTAATTATTCTAAGCGCGTGTTCAGCAATATACTCTTCATGCGTTACTAGAATAATTGTATTACCTCTTTCGTGAATTTCATGAAACAAAGCCATTATTTCTTCACCGGTTTTTGAATCAAGATTTCCGGTTGGTTCATCCGCAAGAATAATTGCCGGCTTAGAAACCAGAGCCCTTGCAATTGCAACTCTCTGTCTTTGTCCGCCTGAAAGCTCATTAGGTTTATGATGCATTCTATCCTCAAGACCGACATCAACTAAAGTCTGCTTTGCTCTCTCTCTTCTTTCCGATGATGAAACACCAGCGTAGATTAATGGAAGTTCTACATTATGAATTGCATCTGATCTTGCAAGAAGGTTAAATGTCTGAAACACAAAACCAATTTCTTTATTTCTAATCCTTGCCAGTTCGTTATCGGTCATCTCGCTTACGCTGACACCTTTAAAATCATATATACCTGAAGTAGGTGTATCCAAACATCCAAGCATATTCATCAGTGTAGATTTGCCCGAACCGGATGGTCCCATAATTGCAACATATTCATTCTTATCTATTTTCAATGAAACATCACTTAAAGCATGCACCTCTTCAGAACCTACTTGATATACTTTTGCTATATGTTCTATGTTAATTATGTTCATTAGTATTTACCAGATTTATTTTTTTGTAATGTTTGAACGTTTCTCTTCAACTCTGACCTGCATACCATCATTAAGATCTCGTGAAATTGCTTTGTAGCTGCCCGAAACAACATCTTCTCCACCTTCTAATCCTTTTAAAACCGCAATGTAATTATCATCACTTAATCCGGTTTCAACATCAACTTTTTTGGCTTTACCATTTTTAATCAGAAATACTACTTCTTTAGTTTTAGTTATTTTTTCTTTCTTTACCTCTTTAACCTGCTGAAAATCATCGCCACTTCCTTCTTCTCCATCGCTAACCATCTCACCATTCATATTTCCACCCTCCCTTGTTGTAACGCTTTGTATTGGTACACTTAAAACATTAGCAATAGTTTCTGTTTCGATATCTGCTGTACAGCTCATACCGGGTCTTAAAGTAGTTTTCGGATCAATGAGTTTAATTTTAACTTCAAAATTTACAACTTCATTCTGGCTACCCAATCCAGTTGTGTTAGCGCTATTACCTATTTCAGAAACAAGTCCTTTAAATTCCTGATCTTTAAATGCATCAACTTTAATTGTAGCGGTATCGCCTATCGCAACTAAAACTACATCGTTTTCATCAACATCAACAACAGCTTCAATGTTACTCAAGTCAGAAATTGTCATAATATCAGATCCCATACTAAAACCTGCACCAAAAACTCTTTCGCCAAGTTCGACATTAAGTTTAGTCACTATACCGTCCATCGGAGAACGGATTGCAGTTTTAGAAATCTGATCCATAATTTCTTTTAGTGAAGCTTCGCTCTGGGCAACATTTGCCTCAGCAGCTTGATAAGAAGCTTTTGTGGATAAGTAATTAGATTTTGATGTTTCTAATTCAGAATCACTTGCCAAGCCTTTACTATTAAGTTCTTTTACCCTATTGTAATCTAGCTCAACTTTAGTCAATTCTGCTTCACGCATTTTTAAATTTGCTTTTGCAGATTGAAGATTTGCTTCCAATCTTTCATTTTGCGCAACATATTGGTCGCCTTTAATTCTGATAAGAAGCTGACCTTTCCTAACAGCATCACCTTCTTTAACAGGCAGTTCAACAATTTCGCCCGTCACTTCAGGATTTATAGCAACTTTAAATTCGGGATTAATTTTCCCTGTTGCAGCAACAGTCTGAGTGATCGTCCTTTTCTCAACTTTTTCAGTTTGGACAGAAACTATATCATCTTTGCTGCCGCCAACAAATGCAACAACTAAAAGTATAACAAGCAGTAAACCAATTCCGCCAAATATGAATAATTTCTTTTTCGATTTTTTCTTTTTTCCATTAGCCATTTGAGATATTCTCCTATAATTAAAATTTATTCGTACTCTGAATAATCTAAAACTCCAAGATTGTATTTAAGCTGCTCACTTAATCTTATGTAAGAAAATTGGGAATTAATAAAATTTGTTTTTGCATTTTGATATGATGTATTAGCAATCAATACATCCAATAATTTACCAGCACCAAGGCTATATTTTTCCTGCTCAATCTTTAAATTTTCTTCAGCAGCTTTCACATTTTTTTCAGTAACAAGCAAAGCCTTTTTGGCTGCTTCAAGATCAAGAAAAGATTTTTGAAGATCTTGTTTTAACAACCTCTCAGTATCACGTACTTGTAATTCATAATTCATTGCATCAACTTCAGCACTTTGAATTGCATTGTGAGTGGCAAAGCCTGAAAAGATCGGGATACTTAGTGTTAAACCGACTGAATAGTTATTTGATTTGAAGAGCTCATTGGTAGAATTTGCAAATGAGTTATATCCTAGATTACCTGAAAGTCTGGGCAGATGTCCGGATTTAGCAATTGTTATACTTTCATTATAAGATTCAAGATTTAATTTTTGAGCAAGATAGTCTCTTCTATTTTCCAATGCTTTATTAACAAATTCATTTAATCTATCATAATCTGTATTGATATCAGTATCAAGGATATTTAACTCTCTGTTAGTAAGTGTATTAGCATAAGTATAATTCTCAAACACATCTAAACCTAAATAGAAAAGCAAATTACTTTTTGCTGTCTCAAGAATGTTCTTTTGCTGGATTACTTGTAATTCAGCATTTCCTAATTGAACTTGCTGCTGATAGACATCAGCTTTAGTTAATGAGCCTAATCGATTTCTTTCTTCAATCGTTTCCAGATTTTTTTGTTGCTGCTTAACATCTTCTTCCCTTACTTTAAGCAGTTGATCAGCTTCAACAATAGCGTAGTATTGATTAATAGTCTGAAAAACTACCTCCTGTTTTTTCCCTTCAATGGATAACTTTATTGTTTCCAGATTGTTTTTACTACGGGATAGATTTGCAAAGTTTGATAAACCATCAAATAAAACAATATTGGAACTCAGACCAACTCCATAAGTCCTTGATTCGCTTGTACTCTTCGGGACATCAAAATTAGCTCCATTAATAATAGTTGTGCGTGCTGCATTTTCAGACCGATTCCAGTCAAAGGTCCCAAATGCATTTAAATCAGGTAAAAACCTTCCATATGCTGCATCACGAGTAGATTCACTTCTTGTGAGTTCATTTTCCGAACTAATTAAACTGCTATTTTTTTGTATTGCAAGTCTTATTGCCTGGTCAAGAGTTAATTCAGTCTGTGAAAATACAGAGACTGTGCTAATCAATAATAAAATTGAGACTATGATAAATTTCATTTATTTCTCCGGTTGTTGAGTTTATTGTTAAAATTAAAATCAAATATGTACTTAAAGATATAATTTGTCTGATAACTTTAACTACACAAAAATAGGGTAATGACTATTAATAAAAGTACTTTAATTACAGAAGGTAAAATAATTACATTAACGGTAGTGACATAAATCATATTATTTTGGATAAATTTCATAAAATCTTGTTATAAATATAGGTTGCACTCTAAATGGATTTGGATTATCTTTTAATAGATTAAAAAACAATTCTGAAAGCACTACAAATGAGAAATAAATTTTTTATCACCATTATTATTTTTCTTTTAATATTCGTACCAGTAAATAATTCATATTCGCAGCAATTGAACAAAATATTTGATGTGCCGGGAGGCTCTAGCACTACAACTACATACAGTTCTTCGGAGAATAGTAATACCACACTTTATGTAATAGGTGGCGCTGTAATAGTTGGAGTTGTAATTTATGCTATACTTAGAAACAAAAAAGAAAACGCAAAGAAAGATACAACCGCTGCCCAGCTTGATGAGGATTTTCTTGAGAAGAAACTGACGATTAATGAGAAGATTTCAAATATGCAATCAGACGTTCCCATTAATATTACATTCGGGATGCAAAGTGATAATGTGATTAGAGAAGAGAAAAGATACTTTCTGGAATTGAATTACAATTTTTAGTTTAAGAGATTTTTCACGATTAGATTAGCTTCATCAACAATGGATTTTGGATATTGCATAATCTCTAGTAGTTTAATTGCATTACCTGAGGAACAAGGTCCCTGCTTTATTTTATAATTGAAGAAAAATCTTCCATCATCAACTTGCTCACAAAAGTGATACATACCAAAATTATTTTGCAGTAATTCCTGAAGTTCAATATCGTGTGTCGTAACAAATACTCTATTGTTTACTCCCAAAAATTTTAGAACAGCTGTAGATGAAGCTAATCTTTCCACTGTATTAGTACCACGGAATATCTCATCAATCAAAAACAGATGCTTATTGTCTTCCTTTGCTAAATCAATAAAATTCTTCAATGCTTCTATTTCAACAAAGAAATAGCTCTTGCCTTCTTCCAATTCCTCATTCCTTCTAATTGAAGTTTTGATGATATACTTTGGAATTTTAATTGACTCAGCCAAACTAAAATAAAGTGTCTGAGCCAAAATAAAATTAACACCAACTGTTTTAATGAATGTGGTTTTTCCAGACATATTCGAACCTGTAATTAAAACAGACTGGTTAATATCTTTAAGAGAATTTGGAACAGCATCCTTAATCAGAGGATGGTATAAATTAGTAAAGCTAAATGTATCCCGATCATTAAAAACCGGATTAGAATAGATTTCAACTTCTGTTAGATATGATGCAACTGAAATTGAAGTATCAAGACTTGCAACAGCTTTAAATATTTCGTGAATTTCATTTTGATTTTTTAACAAAACATCTACAGATCGGTAGTAAGCAATTATATCAAACAGCATAAACATATTTAGATATTCAATCATTGCAAGAGCTAATTCACCTAAATATTGCTTATCAATTACTAAATAGCCGAGTTTGGTTTTTAAAGATTTGAGTATCGCCTTTCTTTCTTTAAGTATTTCGATCTCCTCAATATTTTTCTCTGTTTTAATTTCACTGATTGATATTGCAGATTGCAATAATGAATTGAGTCCTGAAAAACCGCTAAAGTACTCATATATCTTTGAGGAGAATATTCTATTAATTACAAGATTAGTCAATAAGATTCCAATCGATACCAATAAAAAAATACTATTGAATGATATTAGTAAAATTGATACAAGAGATGCCAAAGATAAAATATAAAAAACATGGTAAAACTTTGTATATGGCAGGGATTTAATTAAAACTAAATATGATACAAAGTAAGATGATATTCCCTTAAGATTTAATAATTTTAATTGAATATTCTCGCGAAGAGCAGAGTTTTCTTTCAGATATGAAAACAATTCATATCGCTGCTTTAAAACATTTTCATCACTTTCGTATTTGTGAAGAATATGATATAAATATTGTTGCCCTATTCCGGATATATTTCGATCCATATTAGAAAAAACTGAGTCAAAATTTAGATCATCCCACGTCTTCTCATCAACGATCAGGTTTGAATTATCTTTCGGCAGTAAACAGTGATACGATGAAATCAGATCCAGGTTTCTGTGCTTATCAATTTGCTTTCCCCATATTTTGCGAAGTTGTTCTATCTGTTTTCTTTTTCGTAAAAATATTTTTACTTCAACCGTCTAAAAATTGGTCTTTAATTTCCATTAAATACTTAAGCGCTTCTTCATAATTATTTCCAATCTTTCCATCAAGTATTGCTTCTTCAATTGCTGTTTTTATCTCCCCAACTTTTTTTGATGGTTTAAGATTACAAATTTGCATAATCTCTTCACCATGAACAGGAGATTGAAACTCTCTTAACTGGTCTCTCTCTTTAACATCCCGTACTTTTTGCATTACCCGCTCATAATTGCCCAAATACTTTTCAACCTTTTGGGGATTTTTACTTGTAATATCAGCGCGACATAAAGTTATTAAGTCCTCTAAATCTTCACCTGCATTTACCACAAATCTTCTTATTGCGGAATCAGTTACATCTTTATTAGCAAGCGCAATTGGTCTTAAGTGCAACCTAATAAGCTTTTGTACGTACTCAAGTTGATGAAGTGGTAATTTCATCCGATGAAATATTTTTTTCATCATTCTGGCACCAAGTTCTTCATGCCCGTGAAAAGTTACAAATAGAAAAAATAATGTTGGTCCATAATCCCAATACTCTTTCCTGTATATTGATATTATATCGTTTTCTATCAGCGTAATAACAGATATTCTGTCTATTTCTTTTTGACTCATTGTCAGTATTCCTTCCATATAAAGGTTCTCCTTTTTTGGTGAACCTTAATTTTATCTTTTTTTTACTGACATTTCTATTGTGCTTAATCACTGACATTTCTTATGTGCTATTACATTATCAGCTTTTTTTGAATATACCTAAAAGATCAAGTTCGATTTTTTCCTCACAGAAAAATGGTTCACCAAAAGATTTACCAATTGAAAATCCGTAAAACTCAGCGCGGGATCTTATATAATTAATAAATTCAGGTCGGCTGATAAAAGTCTCTGGTTCTTTGCTCCTGGGATCATGAAACTGAGTACTAAAACACTTCAACCGCTTTCATCTTCATTTCGTAAGTATCGGATATATCGACTATAAATGTGGGCTCAAAAGTGTAGGTTTGCATATAATAAAAAAGTTTTTGGGGTCTGAAATGATTTTGTGGGACTTCTTTATCAGAGGTCTTTACTTTTGAAAGACCAGTAGAAAACATTGCCCTTTTTATTAATTGGCTTGCATCAATATGATCAGGATGGCGATCATTAAAGTAAGGGGCAAAAATAATTTTAGGTTTGTACTTTCTTATTTCTACTATAACCTTCATCAGGTTTTCTTTAGTATTCATAATACTACCATCAGGCATCTCAAGATTTTCTCTTACAGCAATTTTTAATGCTATTGCAGCATTGAACGCCTCTTGCTGTCTTGTTTCCGAAGTTCCTCTCGTACCAAGTTCACCACGAGTTAAATCTACTATTCCAACTTTTATACCGCTACTTGTAAGTTTTGCGATAGTTCCACCCATAGAAAGCTCTGCATCATCAGGATGAGCAGCAAAAATTAATACATCTAAGTTCATTTTCTCTCAATAATTTATTTCTGTTATTCCAACATAAAAATTTTATTACGCGTTTGCCAATAAATATGAGCAATAATGATTGGAAAGAGATATAAATTTTATTTCCATTATAATCTAATTTTAATAAATACATATCCAAAATTTCATTTCATCATCAAATCCTTTTATTTTGACTTAAAATATTATAAATATTTATTATTTTCATAAACACGAGATAAAAATGAAACTATTTACAATTTTTTTAACTCTCTTTCTTACTATTTCAAACTTGCAGGCACAGAATATGAAAACAGCATTTATCAACGGGAAAATCTACACCGTAAATAAAGAACTGCCTTACGCCGAAGCAGTTGTTGTTGAAGGGAACAAAATAATTTTCGTCGGATCAAATGATGAAGTAAAAAAGTTAATTGATGAATCTACAAATGTAATCGATTTAAATGGTAAGTTAATGCTGCCGGGTTTTATTGATAATCATGTCCATTTTATAAGTGGAGGATTTTATTTGCTAGGCATAGATCTTCGTCCTGCTAATTCGACAACAGAGTTTAAGCAAATCCTAAAAGATTATGCTGAGAAACATCCTGGTAAATGGATTACAGGCGGCTATTGGGATCATGAGAAATGGGAAACGAAAGATCTTCCAACAAAAGAAATGCTAGATGAGGCTGTCCCAAATACTCCGGTTTTTGTTGAGAGACTTGATGGACATATGGCTGTAGCTAATTCTTATACTTTAAAGTTAGCAGGTATTACTAAAGATACTGAAAGTCCTGACGGTGGGTTGATTGTTAAAGATCCCAAAACTGGAGAACCAACAGGAGTGTTAAAAGATAATGCGATGTATTTTGTGAATAAAATTATTCCTGAGCCAACGGAAGCAGAAACATACGAAGCTTTGCTTGCCGCACTGGAAGAAGCTAAAAAATTAGGCATAACAAGTGTGCAGGATATAACTTATAGTGATGCATTAACAGCATTTAAAAAAGCTAAAGATGAGGGAAAATTAACTTGTAGGATTTACACACGCTGGCCAATATCAGATTATAAAGATCACGTTGATAAAAATATAAAAGTTGGATATGGAGATGAGCTTATTAGAATGGGTTCGCTAAAAGCATTTGCCGATGGTTCTCTTGGCTCAAGTACTGCCTGGTTTTTTGAAAAGTATAATCAGGATACAACCACTTTTGGTTTGCCGATGGATATAATTACAGACGGTAATATGGAAAAATGGTGTACGGATGCAGATAAAAATCATTTACAACTTATCTGTTCATGCCATTGGTGATAGAGCAAATTCTTATATGCTCGATTTGTTTGATAAGATTATCAAAAGAAAATCCCAAATGGGATAGACGATTTAGACTTGAACATGCACAACATGTTCGATTTGAAGACATAACAAGATTTGCAGAACTTGGAGTAATTGCTTCTGTGCAGCCTTATCATTGTATTGATGATGGAGTTTGGGCTGAAAAAAGAATCGGACCTGAACGAATTAAATATACTTATCCATTCAAATCATTTTTAGAAGCAGGAGTAAAATTATGCTTTGGAACTGATTGGTATGTTGCACCTTTAAATCCGTTACTTGGACTTTATGCTGCAGTTACCCGAAGAACTTTAGATGATAAAAATCAAAATGGCTGGATACCGGAACAAAAAATATCTATTGAAGATGCTATCAAATGTTACACAATCAATTCTGCCTATGCAACCTTTGAAGAAAACATTAAAGGCAGCATTGAAGTTGGTAAACTTGCAGATTTAATTGTACTGAGTGATGATATTCTTACAATCGATCCTGTTAAAATAAAAGATGCTGAAGTTGAAATGACTATTTTTGATGGAAAAATAATTTACAGAAGATAAAACAATGGAACGCGGATGACACGGATTTTGCGGATTTCACAGATCAAATTCGTGCAGATCAGTGTAATCTGCTTCATCCGTGTTCTATTGCGATTTAAAAGCTATTCCAATCCATTCATCCATTTTTAAGCAATCAATTTCAGTAAATCCAATTGCAGAATATTGTTCTTCAATTGCTTCTCTATCCATTTCAAGCAAACCGGAGAGTATTAAAATTCCGTTTTGTGATTATTCTGGATTTAAATCCTTCTGCAAGTTCTAACAAAATATTTTTTTGGATATTTCCGATAATCATATCAAAATTATTTTCTGCAATATCTTTTAATTCACATTTTCTGATTTCAACTTTATCTGCAACATTATTTAACTGAGTATTTTCAATCCCATTATCATAACACCATTCATCAATATCAAAAGCAATTACTTTTTCTGCTCCAAGTTTTGCGGCTGCAATTCCAAGTATTGCTGTACCTGAACCAGCATCTAAAACTTTCATTCCGGGTTGTAAATATTTTTCAATAAACACCAAACAAATTTTTGTTGTTTGATGATCGCCAGTACCAAAAGACATTTTGGGATCTAGTGTTAAAACAATTTCATCTGGCTTTGGATTGTATTCTTTAAATGTAGGTTTGATTACAATCTTATCAGAAACGTGAACCACTTCCCTGCTCTTTTCCCATTCTTCATTCCAGTTTTTTTCAACAATATAATTTTCCTGAACAGAAAACTCTCTTAAAAGATTATTTTCTTTTAAATGCAATAATTCATTTTCAATTGCTTTAACTGTAACATTTTCATCCTGAGCAAAAACTTTTAAGCAATTAACTTCTTCATTTATTCCATCAATATTAAGTTCCCATAAAATTGAAGAAAGGATTTCTACATTAAATGGTTCAGTGTTATAATAAATTCTTTATATGATTTCATATTCGGCAAATCTATTCTGATAATATTTTACAAATCTCATCCTGCCACTTTTTTGCTTTTGTAGAAGACCCAACATAATTCTGCATCATAATTGAGAAAGCAATCTGGTGATTTTCTTTTGATGTTAAATAACCTGAAAGAGTACTAACTCCGGAAAGTGTACCGGTTTTTGCGTGCACATTATTTTCTGCAAACGTATTTCGCATTCTATTTTCAAGTGTTCCATCAACTCCTCGCAATTGGAAATGAATTATATAAAATTTTGTACAATTCAGGTTTTTCCATCGTAAAAATATTTAAGAAGATTTGCCAACAGTTCAGCACTTATAAGATTATAATGAGAAACACCTGAACCATCTACAAATCTATAATCGTTATGATCCAAGCCAATTGTATCTAATCATATTATATATGAATTGAATGCCACTATCTGCAGGTTGCCGGTATTCCCACAATATTTATTCGCTAGTGCATAAAGAGACATTTCAGCGCTCAGATTATCACTTGTTTTATTAAGATTAGAAATTATATCAGAATACTTTCTCTTAACTGAATAAAGAAATTTAGCATTATCAGGAAGATTTTGTATACCAATATTTCCTGCAATCGTTATATTGTTTGAATCTAAAACTTCAGCGAAAACTGTTAGAAAATATTTTTCAGGTCTAAGAACATTAACTTTAGCAGAATATACATTTTTGTCACTGCTTTTCCCCTTTACAATAATTTCATTTTTTCTTTCAAACCAGTTTCTATCAATAATTAGTTTTTCATCATTTTCAATTCTTTTAATGTCAACATAATTTGTTTTAGGATTGATCTCGATTAGATTCTTTTCACCATCATAATTCACTTCTACACAATTATCATTTATATTTAATGCGCTTAAATATGGCGCATCGCTTGAAGGATCATCATCCCACATCCAGCCTTTACCCCAGTAAAGTGAGTCTTTAAACGTAACATCCCCGTAAATATTTCCATTAATTACTGAGATATTCAAAGATTTTAATGCATCAACAAAATAGTAGAAATCCTGGGTAATAAAATCAGGATCACAGCCGCCAACGACATAAATATTTCCATAGAGTGTATCGTTTGAAATAAATCCGTCATAAAATAAATCAGTTTTAAATTCGTAATCTGTACCAAGATAAAGTAATCCAGCTGAAGAAGTAATGATTTTCATATTTGATGCAGGGCGAAGAAGCATTATCTCGTTCTTTTTGTACAAAGTTTTATTTGCTGTCAGGTCCTCAACTTGAATTGAAACTAAACAACTTTCAAAGAATTTATCTTTTAGAATATCTATCTAATTTATTTTTTAAGGATTGCGGGTATGAAGTTATAATGATGATAAATGAGAGGATAAAAACTTTTTTCATATTAATTCCTAAAAATATAATAGATTATGGATTTGCAGGAATGAGAATAAAGCATTGATTTAAAAATATTCTCTCACCCTAAACTCAGCGCCAATTTCTTCTTCAACAACTTTGCGAGATTTTTCTATTTCAACTTCATCAAGCGAAACTACAGTCATTACAACTTTATCTACAAAAGATTTAGAAAGTTTTGCAAATTCTATCATTTCATAAAAATGTTTTTCATCCAATCGCATTAACTTTGCATATTGCTTTGAATCTAAATGTATTGAAACTAATTGAAACAATATCAATCAAATCTTTCATTTCAGGAGTGATGTCCTTTTTGTTGATAACATTTCCGTGACCATTTGTATTAATTCTTGTTTTGCCCCCATTTGTTTTAACATATTTTGCAACGTCTTTTACAATATCCCATCGAATTGTCGGTTCGCCGTAGCCGCAAAAAACTATTTCATCATACTTTTTGGGATCACCGATTTCTTTAATATAAACTTCTGCCGGGGGTTCTTCAGATTTTTTCATTCCCAAATTATAACCTCGCAAAAACGGATCATCTTTTCTTCTGCAAAAAGTACAATCAGCATTACAACGATTTGTAACATTTATGTATAAAGAATTTCCGAGTAAATAAGTAAAACTGGTTTTAGGCACTTTTCCTATTCCAAAAAATCTAAAAGTATTTAATGAAGTGATTTTACCTACTTCTTCAATTGTAATTTTATGAATCTCCGCAATTTGCTGTGCAACATAAGTAACATAGGCCGGTTCATTTCTTTTCCCTCGATGCGGAACCGGAGTCATAAACGGTGAATCTGTTTCTAAGCATAAGATGATTCAAATCAATATGTTTAAGCATTTCTCTTAATCCATCGCTTTTCTTAAAAGTAATATTTCCTGTAAATGAAATAAAATGATTCATCTTCATAAACTCTATCGCATCGATCAAGCGAACCGTTGTAGCAATGAAATTGAGCCTTTAATCCTGATCCACAATAGCTATGAATAATATCCATCATATCACCATCAGAATCACGATTGTGAATGACAACTGGAAGTTCAAGTTTAATTGCAAGATCTAGTTGGGATTTGAAAGCCTTTATCTGCTGATCTTGCGGTGAGAAATCATAGTAATAATCTAAACCAATCTCACCAATAGCCACAACTTTAGGGTGCTTGGCAAGCTGTTTCGATTTCAGGGATAAGAGATTCATCCCAATCTTTTGTATCGTGTGGATGTACGCCAACTGTAGCGTAAACTTGTTCATACTTTTCAGTGAGAGAAATTGCCTCCTGAGAGGTTTTTAAATCAGTCGCAGGAACAATTACGTAATCAACACCATTTTCTTTTGCCCGACTTAGGACAGCGTCAATATCATCTTTAAAGTTTTCAAAAAATAAATGAGCGTGAGTATCTATAAACATTTAAACAACTTCGCCAATTAATATTGGATGTTCGTGCACATCGTGTGCTGCTTGAAATGCTTGCAACTTATCTTTCTTGAGATGACGGCAATCAAACCAATTCCGCAATTAAAGACTTTGTGCATTTCGTCGTTGGATATATTTCCAGTTTGCTGGATAAGTTTAAAGACAGCAGGCAAATCCCAATTACCCCAGTTAATTTGTAAACTTAAACCCTTAGGAATTATTCGCGAAGTGTTTCCAATAATTCCTCCACCTGTAATATGCGAAAACCCTTTCACATCCACAGAGTTCTTTAAAGCAGTAATTAATGGTAAGTACGATTTATGAATTTTGAGTAATTCTTCTCCGATAGTATTATCAATCTCATTAATATGATCAGAAATTTTATATTTATTTAATAAAACTTTTCTTGCAAGAGAATATCCATTTGTGTGCAATCCGTTGGAGGGAAATCCAATTAACCAATTACCTTTTTTGATTTTCTTTCCATCAATTATTTTTGATTTATCAACAACTCCGACAATTGTTCCAGAAACATCAAAATCACCGACCTGATATAATCCAGGCATCTCTGCAGTTTCACCACCGATCAATGCACAATTATTTTCTTTGCAAGCAATTGAAAAACCCTTTATCACTTCAGCAGCTTTATCAGGATTTAATTTTCCTGTTGCGTAATAATCTAAAAAGAAAAGTGGTGTTGCACCACAAACTGCAATATCGTTAACACAATGATTCACCAAATCCTGCCCTATTGTATCGTGCTTATCCATTTCGACTGCTATTTTTAGTTTAGTGCCAACTCCATCAACACTAGAAACTAAAACAGGATTTTTATATGCCGAAAAATCAGGCTCGTAGAATGCTCCAAACATTCCGATATCTGCAAGAACGCATTTATTAAATGTAGATTTTGCGTAACCCTTTATTTTTTCAACAGTCTTTTCACCTGCTTCAATATCGACGCCAGCTGCTTTGTAAGTTTGATCCAATTTTTGCCCTTTAATAAATTAAAACTGATTGTTAACTAACAAAAAAAAAATTAACATTTATCTTTCACTAATACAAAATATCAACAATTTGATTCGTTTCGTTTGGCACTAAATTAAAGAATAAATATAATAGATAATCTTAAACTCTTAGATTATACAAGCTTTTTTACTTCACACTTATCACACTCAAATTGGAAAGTTGTATGGTTGATTTCGTACATACTATGCAACTTTTGTTCAATCTGCCTTTGTATTTCCGAAGTCTCACTAACATAAATATCATTAACTTCAATGTGTGCTTCAAAGTGTATGTCGTTATCGTTTAACTTCCACAAATGAACGTGATGAATGTTTAATACACCTGGAATTTGTTCCACAGCAGTCTTTAATTCATTTAAATCTATTCCTTCGGGATTTGACATCATTAAAATATCAACAGATTCTTTGACAATTTTATACGTTTCCATTAAGATGTAAAGAGAAATGAGAATAGTTATTAGTGGATCAATCCAATAAATCTTATAAAAAATAATAAATACTGCCCCAATGATAACTGCTATGGAAGAAATAGCATCACTTAATAAATGGAAGTACGCCGCACGAACGTTAAGGTTATTTCTAGATCCTTTTTTAAGTAGGAGCGTACCGGCAATGTTTGCCGCTAAACCTATAAAGGCAACAATTAGCATCAAACTTCCGGTAATCGGTAAGGGATTTGCAAATCTTTGAATTGCTTCTTTAATCAAAAAGAAACTGATAATTATAAGCGTACTTGCATTTACTATGGCAGCAATAATTTCAGCACGTTTAAGTCCAAAAGTATATTTTGATGTTCTGGGACGCTTACTCAATCGCATTGCAATGTATGTAATTATAATTGCAATACCATCACTGAAATTATGTATCGCATCAGAGATTAAAGATAAACTGCCCGAAATAAGTCCGCCAATAACTTCTGCAATTGTAATAAAAAAGTTCAGCAACATGGTGATGAACAGATTTTTCTCTGAAGTTTCTTCGGTGTGATTATGTGAATGATTGTGTGACATATTTTGATAGTAAAAATATAAAATATATCGTTGCTTTAAAATTTTTGTAACTAATAAATTAGTATTTTTTCATTTTTAAATGACAATTAAGGGATAATAAGAATTTCATTTAAAGATTAAATGATAGCTTTACGCATTTTTATAAAAAATACCTGGTGTCAAAAGTAATATTCTTAGTCTACTAACATAAACCGCTAATGCAATTTTTCTGTGTGGTCTATTATTGTACCATTAAGAAGAGCAACAGCAGCAGCATCAATTTCTCTAATATCTGTAACTATTGGTTTAATATTTAACTGAATCAGGCTCTGGTATGCACCACCACCCATTCCCCTTGCAAGAAGATATTTACAATCCTCAATAACTTTTGCCATGCTTAAATGTTTGCTATGGGAATGTCCATCAGTTCCGTGTTGCTCGCCTGAATGTGGATGATCATGTTCCTCATGTGAAAAGTTGTGGTGACCTAATTTATCACGCTGTTCTTTTTTAACTATTTTGCCATTTTCGATGAAAAGTACTTGGAAATACCTTGCCCTTCCAAAGTGTTGACTTATTGTTATACCATCATCTGTAACTAGGGCTATATTATATGAATCCATTAAAACTCCTTTTAAATATTCAATAAAATAAAATAAAATAATTTATTTAGTGTCCACCGGACAATCCATCTTCTTTATAAAATAATACGCAGAAAGTGTTATCAAAGGAAAAATTATAAATACCGGTGCGTAAGAATACTTTGTAATGATGTAACTAATAATTATAGGAAAAATAATCGAAATAATATTTAGCGAACCAAATATTCCAGTATATAGAACACGATTGCTATCGTTACTTATTTCAATAAATGCACCATCGATTGCAATTTTATTAGCACTAATTGCCGCACCAACAAAAAGAGACACTAAAGAAAAGATTTTTACCGAATCCATATTACTTAAAATCATTGCTGCGAAAGGAATAATTGAATACATGATAACAGAAATTTTTATCATTCCTTTAAAACTGATTTTTTTTATTAAGTAATGCCACAAAATATTTGATGATATCATCCCAATGATCTGATAAAGCAAGAAATTACTTATCAATTCATTATTGAAAATGAATATTTTCTTTGCATAAACAATATAAAACGGAGTGATGGTTATGGTTAATCCGATTAGGTTGGAAATTATGACCAAGTATCTAAGATTTTTATTTACTTTTAATTGTGCGGGAATGCTCTTAATGATTTTTATTAGACTAATTGCATCTAGGCTTACTATTGTTGGACGTTCTTTAACTAAATAGTAACCACCCGTTCCGATAAATAATAATATGCCTGCTAATGTAAAGGCATATTTATAATTGTCAGGATATGAATATCCTATTAACAATTCTTTCAGTACAAAGGCAGAGATTAAAATCCCTATACTTGAAATGAACTGCTTTACTATAAAAAATTTCTTCCTTTTACTTCCTTCAATACTTTTCCCAAGGAGATCGTTATACGATATGCCGGCAAAAGCTCCGCTGATTGAAAACAGTGCCATCCAAACAAATACAATTATTATAAATAGGTTTGGCGTAAATTCATTCAAATAAGAAATTGATACAGCAACACCCAGAAATGCGGTTACTCTTAAGTACATTCCCATCAATAAATATTTTTTCTTAAACTGCTTCTTGATAAGAAAAGTTGTAAACAGAATTTGCGAGATTAATGGAACACCAATCATTAATGCAGTTAATGTTCCAATATCTGTTTGAGTTCCACCGGCAAGTAAAATTAATCCTGGCAGGACGGAGTTTTTATCAGTAAAAGTTTCGGCAAGAGCAAGCCAGAATGAATGCCAAATGAATGCAAAAATATTTTTATCTCGCATTATTCATTATACTTATGATGTCCCTTGCCATGTTGATGTTCACCATTGTGATGATGCCTTTCAGGATGATCTTCATCATCGTGTCCGCGCCCAATACTTTGTTTAGCAGTTGGCTCAGTTAATTGTTTTAATTGCCCTATCAGAAATTTATCAATTGCCTCTTGAACAGACATTTTTCTTGCAAGATGTACTCTGCTTTTAGGTTTGTTGATTGCATCAAAAGCGTGCGGACCAATATTACCAACAATAAATACTTCTACACCTTTATCTAATAATTCTGTAAGATTATTGTGATTATGTCCTTCATCTAAATTATCGAAAGCTTCAAAGGTTTTTTTTTCTGTGTTGTATACAATAAAATATTCTGCGTGTCCAAAACGCTTTGCTATTTTGCCATCCAGTTTATTTCCATCCGAACCTATAAGAATTAACATTTCTATTATCCCTTGTTTATAATTTATCCATTAATATTATTTTATTGATTGACTCATCTTAGGCATGTTATAGAAAACCTTGAAGGTTTTTCTAAAATAAGTTTGTTTAGAATACAATATCTCATTTGTTTTTAAATAAAACCTTCAAGGTCTTGCTATTTTACGTAACGTGAGTTATTAAAATCCTCCGGCATTTGTACTGCTATAACTTTTCCACGTGCAGTAATTTCTCCTTTTGCCGAAACTGTAATTTCAGAGATTACTTTTCTTCCTTTAATCTCAACTACATTCCCTTTTAATTCAAGTTCAACTCCATGTGGTGTCGGTTTCAAATAATCGACTTGAAGTGAAGCAGTTACAAAACGAAATGGCGGTTGTGTGCCAGGTTCTCTTCCTTCGTTACGGTATGATGCTAAGGCAGCAGTTCCGGTTCCGTGGCAATCAATTAGTGATGCTATCAATCCACCGTAAACATATCCCGGAATTGCTATATGATATTCTTTAGGAGTAAATCTTGAAATTGTTTCATCACCATCCCAATAACTTTTTATTTGATGGCCGTGTTCATTTAATCTGCCGCAACCATAACAATAACTTAGCTCCTCGGGATAATAGTCTTGAATTGCTTTAATTTTCATTTAATAAACTCCTCTATTACTTAATTAATCTTTTCACAGTAAAGTGATAATTCTTTATCAACTAAATGCTAGTTCCCAAATGCAAAAACTATTAGACCAATAGTAAAACCAATTACCAAATTGAATGCCTTAAGTTTAATTGAATCTTTAAGTGAATATGATAACATCGGCAGCATTCCGTGTCCATCTTGCACAATTGAACTTGTTAGTAAAACTGAAAAAGGTATCAACCCTTGAGCGAACAAGGTAACAAATATCAAATGCGGGCCAGATTCAGGTATCAATCCAACCAAAGCCCCAACAAACAAAAAGACAATTTTGTACTGAGATGTAAATTGTTCTAAATGTAAATATTTAAGACCAAACTCTACAAAAATTAGAGCACCAAATGTCCAGAGAGCAGTTTTCCACAGATGTTTTTTAATTATGTGTCCATAAATATGTTCTTTAAGATAATGTTTCAAACCACCTTCCTTTGGATGAGTAACCATCTCTTTACAATTTTCGCAAGTAGGAATTTTATATTTTTTAACAATAAGATCTATTAACCAACCGCTGAATATTCCGATAACGAAAAGAATGGCAAATAAAATAACCGCGTCTTTTGGAAACATAGCAAGCATCACAAATGCCTCATCGCCTGAAACGGCTATCATAGCTCCAGAAAGCGCACCAAAACTTATCAATCCGTGAATGTAAAGGGATACATTTGTAAATCCACCAATACATCCTGGAACAGTCCCTATAAAAGAGGCTAATATATATTGTTTAAACTTTCGTGCATTTATAAAAAAAGACTCGAGTTTGTTTTTAGTTACTACATTTATCAAATCAACCAATATCATCATTACCGCTACAAGCAAAGAGATTTTAATTGATTCTGATACGAGTTTTAATATTGTTTCTAACATGTTATCATCTTAGGTAAATTTAATATTAACTTAAAATTAGATGCAATTTTAATAATTAGGATGCTGCTTTTTTAAACCAAATATTTAAAACATTAATAGCAGAATGTAATGACTTTAGAATTACTTAGTCAATCTCCATATGTCACAAAGCAATTAGTAAAACTCTACTTCCTTATTATAATTGCAATATTTTAGAGATGCCTTAAATAAGTTTCCAAATACTAATTATTTTATTAGACTTTTTTTAAAGCTTGATCTAAATCATTAATAATATCATTAACATCTTCTATGCCCACGGATAAACGAACCAAATCATCTGTAATACATGCTCTAAGCTTATTTTCACTATTAACTGAAGCATGAGTCATTGATGCAGGATGTTGAATAAGAGTTTCAACACCGCCTAAAGATACGGCTAAGGTTGCTAAATGAACACTATCCATTAGTTTTTGCCCGGCTTTTAACCCGCCTTTTAAACCAAAACTAATCATTGAACTGAAACCACTCATTTGTTTCTTTGCTAAATTAAATTGTGGATGGGATTTCAATCCGGGATATTTTATCCAAGCAATTTTGGAATGATGTTCTAGAAACCTTGCTACCTTTAGTGCATTCTCCTGATTTCGCTCAACACGCAGGGCCAAAGTCTTTACTCCACGCAAGACCAAATAAGCTTGATGTGGATCCATATTGCAACCCATATAAACCATTGAGTGGCGAATCCTTTCATATAAACTTTTTGCTTTAGTAACTACAATTCCTCCAACTATATCAGCATGCCCGTTAATAAATTTTGTAACGGAATGAAGAACAACATCAGCACCTAAATTTAATGGTTTCTGCAAATACGGAGTAGCAAATGTATTATCAACCACTAAAATCAAGTTGTGTTTTTTTGCAATCTCAGCACATGCTTTAATATCAGTAATCTCCATTGTGGGATTTGATGGTGTTTCGATGTAAAGCACTTTAGTATTTTTCTTTATGGCAGAACGAATAGAATTAATATCCGCAGTATTTACAAAATCAGATTCAACACCAAAGCGTAAAAAATCATTTTCTAATACACCTCTTGCGGGGCCATAAACAGAAGCAGTACTTATTATATGGCTGCCGGTTCCTAACAATGCCATATAAACACTTGTAATTGCAGACATCCCGGAACTTGTAGCTACTCCATCATAACCATTTTCCAACTCAGCAATATTTTTTTCAAGAGCACGAATTGTCGGATTAGCAATTCTTGTATAAATATACCCATCGCTCGCACCGGAAAAACAGTCTGCACCGTGTTGTGCATTTTTGAATTTGAATGTGGAAGTCTGATAGATCGGAACAGTGGCGCTGCCAAATTGATCATCAAATGCACCACTATGGATAAGTTTTGTATTAAATCCCATTTCTTTTGTATTCATTTTTCAACTCATTTTTTATTAATAAATTTTTTATTCTAAAAATTTTTCATTTGTTATATCTCAATTTCTTTTGGATCATTTTCCAATTCGACAATTTTCCATTCGTTATCTTCTATATTAAAATTTGTAATTTTTTCTAAAGGCACTTTTAAATATTTACCCTGAGCGGTAACTGCAACATCACCATTTGGTAAAATGATTTCTCCTGTTCCTTCAAACATTCTACTATTTTCAGTTGTAATTCTGCCAATAACTTTTAATTGTTGATTTAGAGGAATAGGCTTTTTGAATTTCAAATTCAACAGTAACACCCCATACTTCAGTTTCATATTTATTTAAGATTGCTCTACCCATTGTTTCATCTAAGATAGCAGATGCAACACCACCATGAAGCCTGCCGGGATAACTTTGATGTTCTTCCGCAGGAGTAAATAATGCAATAAGTTCCTGGTTATCAGTCACATAAAAATGAGGTTGAATACCAAAATCATTTTTCAATCCGCATACAAAACACAGTTTTGAATTGCGTTGTTTACTTGCAATCTTATGAATCATTTTAATTCCCAGATATAAACTATTATATGTTTTTAAATCAATTTATATTTTTTTAATTATATTTATTGCAATCCTCTATTCAACACATTAACCTATTTCTTCTTAGGTAAAAAATTATAAAGTACTATTAAGGTAATAAGATTGCAGATGCAATCACCGTTGTCCACAATCCATTTTTATCACCTTCAGCAGATTGAGTAATGTTAAATGTTTTAACAATTTTACCGGACATCTTAAATTCCTGCTCCCTTTCATTCCAATCGGACTCTGGATTAAATTCAACTCCTAATGTAGTAGCAAGCATTTGTGCTGCAAGATCTTCAGCATAATCTCCTGCATTTTTTTCAGTTACACCAAATGGATGGTATTCAGATAGGTATCCATACTGTGAATTATCAGCAGGTATTGCGACACCTATTGAAGATGCAATTAAACGGTTAGGTTCATTGGTAGAATTTCGTGCCATTACAGCAAATGTAATTTGTCCGGGTTTTAATTCTTTTAATCCTTCTTCTCTACTTATACGTTTACAGGATGGCGGAAATATACTGCTGACTGTTACAAGGTTACAGATTTCTATGCCTGCATTCCTTAATGCAAGTTCAAAAGAGCTTAGGTAATCTTTATGTCTGCCCACACCCTTTGTAAAAAATATTTTTGTTGGTACGTACAATTTTCTATTCTCCTAACTATTTTTAATAAATGTTTTATTGAAGATTTAACAGTGGATATTGAATTCAATAGCTTTATATCTATATGTGCTTTTGCTAATACCGAGTAAGCTTTAACTCCAACTTCTTTAGTTAAAAGCATATCAATATTACTTTTAATTATCAATTCTGCGGTCTCTGGCCCGGCACCATGTTTACTTTGTGCTCCAGCATTTTCTATCGCTATGTACTTATTTATGTCGGTATCATAAATTATTATATAAGGAGCACGTCCAAACTTATCGCTTACTAATGACTCTTTAGTGTTACCCATAGACACAATTGCAATTTTCATTTTACACCTTATTATTTTGACAAATAACTATTCACCGCATCTTTAATTTTTAGATTACCTGTTAATCCATCGATAATTTTTATATTTCCTCTTTTAAGAGCTGTTTCAGCTTTATCACCTACGTGACCGGTTAATAAAATATTTACTCCTTTGTTGATTATGATTTCTGCAGCTTTGGGTCCTGCACCACCCTGTGCTTGTTCTGCGGAATTGGGAACGGCTTCAAACTTCATTGTATCCGGATCAACAATTAAAAAGTATTGGCATCGTCCAAACCTTTCGTTTACCAATGCATCAAGTGTGTCTCCGGTTGATGTGACTGCTATTAACATATTTAGACCTTTTATTTTAATATGATTTTTTGAATGTCATCCCAAATAATCTTGAATCTGTTTTCATAAGAATGATCATATTCAATTATAGATTTGGAATTTTGAATTGCTTGAACAAATTTCTTATCGAAAGGAATTTTAGCAAGCAGCTTAATTCCTTTTAAACTAATAAATTTTTCAATATTTCTACTCATATCAGCATTGATATCAAATTTGTTAATTATTACCCCACTTGGAATTTTAAAAATTTTTAAAAGTTCAATTAATCTTTTTAAATCATGTAATCCGGATTGAGTTGGTTCGGTTACAATGACAACAAAATCAACTCCTGAAAGACTTGCATTAACCGGGCAGCCAATACCCGGTGGACCATCGACAATAATCCATTTTACATTTTCTTTTATTTGTTCATTAGCTTTCTTTTTTATCTCGCTTACCAGTTTACCAGAGTTTCCCTCACCGGCTAATAGCTGTGCATAATAGAACTTGGATTGATCTTCAAGTTCACACTCTGAATAAACTCCTGATTTTGATTCGTAAAATGATATCGCATCATCAGGACAAACACGAAAACAAAATCCGCATCCTTCACAGCTTGTTCTGTCCACTTTAGAATCTTTAATCGCATCAAATCTGCATACCGATTCACATATTCCGCATTGCGAACATTTATCAGAATTTATTTCAGCCTTCTTCCCTCCATAGTAATCGTATTCAGAGTTGATGTAGTAATCAAAAACCAAGTGCATATTAGCAGCATCAACATCTGTATCAATAATAACTTTATCTTCTGCTATTTCTGATAATGCAGCTGCAACTGTTGTTTTACCTGTGCCGCCTTTACCGCTTAGAATTACGATTTGTTTATAGTTTTTATCAGGCATATTCTTTTTCAACAATTTCTTTTTTGATTTTTTCTATCAGTTCTAACATCATTACTCTGTAATCCTCAATTGTGTCAGCCGGCAATTCGCCTTTTGAGTAGCATTCCGCAACGTCCATTCTAAAAGGAATCTTTGACAAGAGATTCAACCTATTGTCATGAATGTATTCATCAAGCTGTAAGAAATTTTCATCATATTTATTAATTACGATTCCATATGGAATATTTATTTGTCGCAGTACATTTATGGCAAGCTTAAGATCATTAAACCCAAATGGAGTTGATTCTGTAACGAGCACACAAAAATCAGAATCTTTAACTGCCTCCAACATTGAACAAGAAGTTCCAGGTGGTGAATCAATTACTACGGGTCTATCTCCTTTATAAGCATTTTTAACTTTTTTAATTAGTGGAGCGGCAGAAGCTTCGCCAACTTTTAGATATGCATCATAGAATAAAATACTATTTGAAGTTTCACCAATTCTGATTTTACCATTTTCTTTATTTACTTCTGTAATTGCTTTATTCGGACAAAAGTAATTACAAGCTCCACAGCTATGGCAGAGATCATCAATCAAATAAATTTCTGATTTGAGATTAAGAAGTGCATTAAACTCACAGACCTCTGCGCATTTATTACAGAAATCACATCTCTCATAATTAATCTTTGGGATAAGTTTATAAGAAGGTTCTTCTATTAAGATTTTAGGTTTTAACAAAAGATGACCATTAGGTTCTTCAACATCACAGTCGATGTAAACACTTTTATTAATAACAGAAGCAAGACCGCAAGCCACTGTCGTTTTTCCTGTTCCGCCTTTACCTGATGCAATTGATATAATCAATTCACGCCTCCATTATTTTCAGTGATTATGATCGTGACCGTTTTCATGTGAACAAACTTCATAACCGCTTAGTTTGCCTTCTATAAAAAGGTTGAGTGCATTGTTATATAGAAGACCTGGCGCCGTAATGACATTGATGCCAAATTTCAGAAAATTTGAAACGGCCTTTTGTCCCATTCCGCCAGCGATAATGGTTCCCACATTATATTGTTTAACATATCCGGGAAGCTGACAGCTACCGCCATGTTCACCAGCTAAAGGATTAAAAAAGACTTCCTTTTTTACGATATTATTTTGATCGTCGAATTCACATACATTGAATTTAGTACATCTTCCAAAATGTTCAGCTACTCTTTCTTCAGCGCCGATTTCTTCAATTGCTACAGCCAAACGTTGATTCATATTAACTCCATATTTTTATTTTACTTAAGAATTTATTTTTCTAAAAATTTTTATTTCGATTCCTTCTTTTTCTTCCTCTACCTTCTCTACCAACTTGTTGAGATGAATCTTGTTCAATGATCGATAACTTTCCTTCAACAAAGTGATTCACAACCTCTTTAACCTTAATTTTAGAACAAGAGTAAACATCAACTTTAGCAAATTCCATCAATCTAAGAGGATGCACACCTATCTCGGTTGTAATTACCGCACAAACGTTTTTTCCAATTATGAACTGAGACGTTTCAATTCCCGCGCCGCCAAATATTTTTGCATAAGGATTACGGAGAGATTCAAATGTGTTTTTATCTGTATCATAAAAAATTATGAAAGGAGTTCTTCCGAATTTCTCCGCAACCAAAGAATCTGGGTCTAATCCTTCCGATGCAATTGCAATTAACATTGGATCAACTTCACTTTATCTGTTTCCAAATCCTCTTCTTGCCCCGCGACCATTTCCAAAACCACCGCCTCCGCGTGGTTTTCCGCCACGTCCAAGACCATAAACCACATTTTGGTTTTCAGTTTTTTCAATTTGGTCTTTTTCAATAACTCTGCAACGACCTCTTTTTCTACCGGTCATTGCTCCTTGTCCTTGCGGACTAGTTCCATCTAAGTTTGGCATAATTGACTCCTATTAATTAGTAATTTAATTTTTACAATATACTTTCGGTATCACCTTCATATAACGATTAAAGAGTTTTTTGAATCTCCATAATGAGTTGGATTTTGCTTATCTGCTTCTGGTTCGTTTAACCATGTTTGTCCATTACATAAATATCTGAATTGATACTCTTTCCCTGCTTCAAGCACTAATTCAATGTTAGAAGAACCATCAGAATTTTTCTGTGAAAACTTATGTTGATGAGGATCCCAATTATTGAAGTCCCCAACAACGCTTACTTCTTCAAAGTTATCACAGATTTCTTTTGGCAACATAAAAGTTACACGACAGACTTTTTTGTTCTGTGAATATTTTTTGTTAATAGCCATACCACACCTCTGCATTCGTTAAGTTTTTGATTTAATATTTTTTACAAAAAATGTTTCACCGGAATATTTAACTTCTTTTAGAACATTTTTATTGATTAAGTTATTAATCAAATCCCAATCAGAATTAGCTTTGCTTAAAAACATTTCTACAGCATCTTTACGCATGGGATGAACTGCAAGAATGCTTAATAACTCTTTTTCTGCATCTGTGGAGTAACTAAAATTAATCCCTTCATTATAAACTAAAAGTTCTACCATATTTAATGTTTCAAGAAAAATTTGATACGCTGTATTCAAATTTTCTTCAGCAGGTGGCTTTACAAATTCTTCTGCCGGCGGGCGAGTAGGAACTAATATGTAAGACTTTTCTGGGTTTATTTGTGAAATTACTTCCGCGGTTCTTTTAATAGTTTCAAAAGTATCATTGATCCCTTTTACAAGCATTGTCTCGGTTACCAGCATTCCATTAAAAGAAGCAAAAGTTTTAATACCTGATATTATTTCCTGAAGTTTAAGCTTTCCGTTAGGTCTATCAATCTTATGCCATATTTCCTCATCAACAGTATCAATTTTTACAGAAACCCAATCTGCTTTAAGTAAATCGTTTCTGACTTCTTCATCCCAAAGTAAAGATGAATTGGTTATGATTGCGATTTTAATTCCGAGTGGTCTTAACATATCTATTGTTTTACCAAGATTTATATCGAGGGTCGGCTCGCCATCCGGGACAAAAGTTAAGTAATCAATTTTTTCACCGTTGTTTTGTAACTGTTCTACTTTTTCAGAAACCTCTTTTAAAATTTCATTCGGTGAATAAAATTCTTTTCTTTTTATAGACATTGAATCGGTAACACCAATCTGGCAATAAACACATGAGTAGCTACATACCTTAGGAGGTATGTTATTTATTCCCAGGCTTCTACCTAATCTACGCGATGGTATTGGACCAAATATAATTGACATATTTTTATCTTACATGTATATATTTAATTGTGAAAATTCAATTTGCCGTTTGATAAATTTTGCAAATTAAGTTTTTTCAGTATATCACAATCACAACCTATTCCCTTTTCTTTAAAGAAGGCAATAACCATCTCGATATCTTTCAGGAGAAATTTTTCTTTTAGATACCACCTTGTGTAAGTAAAATCTTTCTCGCATTTCTTTTCACCTCCAAATATTTCATATAAATATGCCTGTAATAATGCTAAATGATGAATTGGTATTGGTGCCTCTGTTTTAGTCATAAGCCAATCTTACTGCTCTATTTTTAAGAGTAGGCTCCAGCAATTCATTCCATTCACTCTTGTTCCATGTTTCTAATATTGTATGGGTTAGATAATATTTTTCTGGTATCGGATGAGTACCAATAACAACTTTTAATTCAAACTTGTTTTCTATAAAATCTTTAAAGTGTTTGATATATGGACAAGGCGGATATCCCACTACCATCCCGGTTGCAAAGTGGATTACTTCTGCACCATTTTTTTTTAATTCTTCCGGCGCATACTCAATGTTACCACCGGGGCAACCGCCGCAAGATGTATAACCTACAAGTTCAATATCTTTATCTTTATAAATATCAAATGCGCCGGCTCTCTCTTTGATTGCTCTAAAACATTTCCCGCCTGCACAACTTTTGTACCTGTCGCAAATTATAATTCCTATTTTAAATTTATTTTCCATTGTAATACCTTATGGATGAGTTGATCTTAATTTTAATTTCTTAGAATTATTTTTTTATTCTAATTTTCTACTCTTAACTTTCATCGGGTCGCCCGAATAACCTAAAGCTTTCCAATCCAGTCTGTCACCTTTTATACCATGGCAGGATGTACACTTTAAAGCCATTTCTTTTGGAGCTACCATATGATTAATAGGCCAGTACATTTCTGTTTCAACAAAATCATAACTGCCGGAATAATTAAGTTTTACTTCTTTCATTCCTAGCTCTGAAGCTAAATTCCAATCATAATTTTTCCAGTACCCACCTTCACCAAAAAGCTTAGGAATTATTAAAATACTATTTATAGCGTCATAAATTTGCTTTCCGCGCATAACCTTAAAAGGTGCAATTTTAGCTTTTAGATCTTTAATATCACCATTAAGACTATTGAGCATAACAATTTTATTGGTATCAATTTTATCACCAAATTTGTAGTATGATGCACTTCCGTTATACCATTTGTAGGTTGGAATTACATTCATCTCCCACTTAAAATCTCCCTTCATTTTGTTGTAAGTTTCTTTTCCATATTTGTCTTTAAAATCTTCTTTATCTTGCCCGGCATTGGACCAATCCCACCAAACTTTTGTTGGTTCTACTCTTGCAAATTCAGGGATATGACAAGTTTCGCAAGCAACAGAATTAAGATGTCTGTTTATAGTTTTATTGGTATGGAATTCGCCTTCATGACAATTTGTACAATATATATGATTTTGTCCTGAAGCCATTGAACCATGACTAGCGCCAATAATAATATGTTGCTCTGATGAATGACATTCCGTGCACTGAAAATCAAGTGCGCCCATGTGAACATCTATTTCAGGTTTAGGATCGTATAAACTATTATCCATATCGCCGTGCTTAACTCCCGTTCCACCACCCCCATCAAAATGACAAGAACCACAATTCTTACGTGTGGGTTTGCCTACACTTTGTGCAGAAATCAAAAGATCCACTTTTGGATCCGGTATTCCCGCACCCGTAGGAATTTTTTTATAATTTCCGCTTTGATCATGACAGACTAAGCAATCAACATTTTCTTCTTTACTAAAATCAAAACCAGCATCTTTCCAACCATACCCTACGTGGCAACTTGTACATCTTGGATTGTTTGAAGGAACGGCAAGACAAAAATTATTTACAAAATTTATTTTACCTCGTTGCTCTGTTTTATTTTCTTTATCCACAAACTTTTCATCCAACCAGGTCCAGTGACTTGTATTCATAACCTCTTTGGCTGAAGTTTCATGGCAATTCAAGCATTCATTTGTTACATCTTGAGGCTCTTGAAAAGGTCCACTGATGTAATCTATATGAGATTGAGCTATTACAGGAATAGCTAATAGAAAAAGAAGTAGAGATGCAAATATTAACTTGATCATTTTGACCTCATTTTTATAAAATGTTTTTTTACTTAATTATTTTATCTGGAATTCCTTTTGATAATGCTCTGAAATTAAAGCTGAGATTGATTTGAAAGTAGTCGTTACTTCACAATTTGGTTTCTCAAGCACAATTGGCCTTCCTTTATCACTAAGAATTCTTGTATCAATATCAATTGGAATGGAACCTAGAAATGGTATGTTAAAATCATCAGCTAATTTTTTACCACCACCAGCACCAAATATCTCAACAATGGCGCTGCAATGAGGACAGACAAATCCAGCCATATTTTCGACAACACCGATAAAAGGTATTTCAAGTTTCTTTGCCATATTAATAGCACGTTCAGCATCCATTACCGATACTTCTTGAGGAGTAGTTACTATTACAGCAAAATCTGGTTTCATTTCCTGTGCGATAGTCAAGATTTCATCGCCGGTACCTGGTGGCAAATCAGCAATTAAATAATCAAGTTCGCCCCATTCAACATCCGCTAGAAATTGATTGATGACTTTTGAGCGCATCGGTCCACGCCAAATTAATGGCTTCCCGTGTGGCAGCATACTTGCCATCGAAATCATTTTGGCCCCATACTTTTCAAAAGGAATAATCTTTTCATTCAAAAAGATTAATTCGCTATCTACATTTAACATTTTAGCCACATTTGGACCAGTGATATCAGCATCGAGTATTCCAGTCGCAAATCCCTCAAGCTGAAAAGCGTAAGCTAGATTAACACTAACTGTAGTTTTTCCAACTCCACCTTTACCGCTAAAAACAGCTATGCGGTGCTTTATTTTTGAAATGGTATTAGAAATTCTTTTTTCCTCTTCTTCAAATGATTTTTGTTTGTCTTGTTGATTCATTTATATTTTTCTTAATAATTAGTGAAATAAATTTATCTCTTGTCCAATGATGAATTATTCAGTACCAATCTTGTTCCAAACAATTACACTCCTTTTAGACGATTATAAGCATTTCCTTGAATTAAGATTTTGCAATAATGCAATAACTCTTGCAATTGCATTGCAATATTGCACTTGATTATTTATTTTTGCAATAATATTTGAGGATTAAATGTCAGACGTTCAACAGATAATAGATAAGAATAAAGAAACTTTAATTATACCTGATGGAATTGCTGTAATAAGTAAAGATATGCATATAATCGTATTTAACGAGGCTGCTTCTCGAATAACCGGTTATTCGGAAGATGAAATTATTGGAAGTACTTATGATTTACTTTTTGAAAAAAACATTGATGAACACAAATATATTCTTGAATCATTGGAGGAGAACTTAGCATTTAGTAATCTTTCAATTAACATAACAGATAGCAAAGGAAATATTAAAAATGTTCTCGCCTCAATTACTCCAATTAAAAGAGATGATAATGTTCTAAGTGTCGTTTTTGTTTTTAGAGATACAAAAGAAATGCTTTCGTTAGTCGAAGAAATTCATGAAAAAACTTCCGAACTAATTGATCAGAAAAATAAACTTGATGCGATTTTTAACAGCAATATTGAAGGTACTTTTACAATTGATAATAATTGGAATGTAACATCATTCAATACATCAGCTGAAAAAATAACTGGATATAAAAAATCAGAAACAATTGGTAAAAAGTGCTGGGAGATATTTAATTCATCTATTTGCCGGAACGGCTGCCACATGGAACAGACGCTTCAAAAAGGCAAAGCTATGATAGGTAATGAATTGGAAATAATGCATAAGGCCGGTAAGAAAGTTCCCATTCGGGTTAATTCCAATATTTTAATAAATAACAAGTATGAAAAAATTGGAGCAGTTGAAACATTCCTTGATATTTCTGAAATTAAAAATCTTTCAGCACACTTAAGTGAATTTTTTAAGTACGAAAATATTGTTGGCAGAAATAAAGAAATCAAACAAATTATTTCTGTCCTTGAAAGTGTTTCTCAAACCGATAGTTCGGTGTTTATAACAGGCGAAAGTGGAACCGGGAAAGAATTAGCTGCGCGTGCAATTCATCTTAACAGTTCAAGAAAAACGGGTCCTTTTATTGCAGTTAATTGCAGTGCGTTTGTTGAATCACTTATAGAAAGCGAATTGTTCGGACACGAAAAAGGAGCGTTTACTGGAGCAATAAAAACTAAGTTAGGAAAATTTGAACTTGCTCAAAGAGGAACTTTGTTTCTTGATGAGATCGGAGATTTATCAACTGCTGTTCAAACAAAACTTCTTAGAGTTTTGGAAACACACGAGTTTGAAAGAGTTGGTGGAAATAAAATTATTAAGCTGGATGCAAGAATAATTGCTGCAACCAACAAAAATCTTTCTGATGAAATAATAGCTGGAAGATTCCGAGAAGATTTATTTTATAGAATAAATGTTATAAACATTCATCTTCCGCCGTTACGGGAAAGAATGGATGATCTTCTATTAATCGTGAATCATTTTATAGAATTATTTAATAAAAAGTTTAATAAAAAAGTTAGACAATTTACTTCCAACGCTTACGATATTCTCATGGAATATAATTGGCCCGGTAATATAAGAGAATTAGAAAATGTTATAGAGCATTGCTTTGTTCTTTGTAGTGGTGAAATTATTCAAGTTGAATGTCTGCCTAAAAGATTACGTGAACAAAAGAAGGAAACGGATATTCCAATTAATACATATTCAAAAAATGGATTTAGAGATGTAGAACGAGACTTGATAATTTCAGTTTTAGAAAAGAACAATCATAACCGTACCAAAGCAGCGAGTGAGTTGAATATAAATCCATCAACCCTTTGGAGGAAGATGAAGAAGCTTGGTATAGATATTTAAAGTATAATAAAAGAGGCTGTTTTAAAAGTCGTGCAATAGATGTCATTCCTGTGAAAAAGGAAAACCAGAATCCTTAAGCAATACGGATTCCCCCTCCTGCCTACCGCAGGCAGATTGGTGGAAATGTCAATCGAGTAATCTTAACTTTTGATACAACCATTTCTATTAACATCCGCCAACAACTCGCTTTTGAGTTTTCTTGACCGGTCCAGATGATTTATTCTGTTGGATTAAAATAGGAATTATTGCTTTTGCTTTTGATCGAAAGCGGTTTATGTTTTCTTCATCAACGGTTTTTAGGGTTTTTGATAGGTTGGAAATTTAGTATCTCCTCCTTGAAAGAATTTAATCCGCCTTTTACAATTTGAATTCTTTTGTATCCAAGCTCAGTAGCTATAATTGCCATTTTCTTTTCTGTCAATTCATCATTGGCAACAAAAACATTTACTTTGTGTTTAAGATTTAAAAGCTTATTTGGTTCTTTCTCAAAAAGATTATCGAGAGTAAATAATGTGGATTTCGGTAAACTCATTTTTCTGAATTCTTCTTCGGATCTAAAATCAAAAATTTGAAATTTATTGCATTCCATAATTTTTAATAGACATAGTGCAAATTCATCGGTAGTTATTGTTTCTATTTTATACGACTGAACAAATTTCTCATCTTCAATAAGTTCTAATAGTGAAGCTTTTCTTTCAGGAAAAACAAATGCTGAAAAGCCATTATGATTCCAATTGAAGCAATACCAATGTAATAAGGAGTTAAACGAATTGGTGGTTTTGATAACTCCATTAACTTTATTTTCTACAATTGAAGCTAACCAGAAATGCAATAAGTGCAAACACAACCATAATGAATGCAAAAATATTTTGTGACATTCCAAGTGTTTCAAAAAATCTTGGATTTCCCCAATTTGTAGCTTTATAAATCCTTCAAATATGGATAACCTTCTGCAAAAACTAATACACCAAGAAAAGCACCAACGATAAATATCATCGCATCAATTTTACCGATAGCTGCCGCGCAAACACTTGTACCTGGACAAAATCCTCCAACCACAAAACCTAATCCCATTATCAATCCACCAATAATTGCAGACCACAGAAATGTTGGATTAACATAAACAAGATTTATATCAATCAAACCGAAATGCTCAAGTCCCATCACACCAATCATCGCAACAATTCCGGCTGTAAAAAAAACACGCAGTACTGTAAAATCGTATCCGTAAAATAATCCAACTAATTTTTTTGAAGTTGAAAATCCGGCTTGCTCTAAAATTGCACCGAATAAAATTCCAATAACTAATGCAACAATAAAATTTAAGTTATTACTTATAACATCAGGAACTAATGGTCCCATTTTATAATCTCCTTTTTAAATCCAAAATTTTCTAAAAAAGTAAGCGAAACCATATGCACCGCCAAAGATTGCAAACATAGTAATTATTCCACCGGTTGACATAACAGCCATTCCACTTAATGCCGCACCGCTTGTACAACCTCTACCAAGTTGTGATCCAATTCCCCAAAGTAATCCACCAATCAATGCTCCGGCAATTCTAATTTATGTTGTTGATACGTGGTCCTTTTTCAAATTTGAATTCTAATCTATTAGAAATCAATCCAGATAAAAATGCACCTATTAAAACACCGGTAACTTCAAAAACAAGCCAGTTCATTAATGGACTTGCCTGCATGTTCGTTCACCATATTCCTGATAAAATTTTGTTGATTGCCGTATGTGATGGTGCAATCTGTTTCAACAACAGTAACAGCGTAACTTTTAATTGCACCACTTGCACCCAATCCTCGGCCTGTTATATAAATTGTAGCAATTAAAAGTAAGCCGAGTAATACTCCGGCTAAATAAGGATTCATATATTTTGTTTCTTCCATAAAATCCTCTAATCTAAATTTTGTATAGATAATTTTGACTTATCAATTTTTTGTTCTTTAGTGTTCATCATCTTCCAATTCTTCATAACCGGTTAACATTGCTTTAAGATTTGATGTTACAGTTTCACCGGTTGTAATTAAATAAAGATGAGTAACAATAAAAGCGATCAATAAAATTGCTGCAATAGTATGGAATATCGCAATAACTTCAAGAGTCTGAATATTAATTGCTTCAATTCCCTTCTTCGTGGGATATCGATAAAACATATAAAGTAGACCGGATGTG
Source organism: uncultured Ignavibacteriaceae bacterium (assembly GCA_963714775.1). Lineage (GTDB taxonomy): Bacteria > Bacteroidota > Ignavibacteria > Ignavibacteriales > Ignavibacteriaceae > IGN3. The sequence goes on along the minus strand of CAVQQN010000041.1, from coordinate 16,412 downwards.
ACACTCAGAGGAATTACTAAAATTTTCAATCCAAAGTAAGTAAGTTTTTGTAGTGGATTAAGTTTACTTAAAACAGTTTTTTTTGTTGGATGAGGAGCATTTCGGAAAATTCCAAAGATATAATAATTCAACTGTGCTTTAATATTTTCGAAAGTAGGGATATATTGTTTCCACTCTCCGGTTGTTAAATGCCAGAATATTGCAAAGACAATCAATACTATAAACATATATGCAGCAATATTATGATATCTTACAGCATCTCTAAATCCAAAGAAAGTGTATGTACCATGAATTTCAAATCCGGTGAATGCAAGAAAGAAAATTAAAATAGCCTGCATCCAATGCCAGAATCTTTCAAAACTTTTATAGATATAAACTTTTTTCTTACTCATTTTGAAACCTCTTTTTTTATCCTTCTATAAGAAATAATTCTTATAAAAGCATGAATTATCAATCCAATAACCATTAGAATTATTAACCATTTACCGGCTGTATCAACTAATGATGAATAATCTCTTCCGGGCATATAAAAATCATTCAAGCCAGCAAGTCGACTATTTTCTCTTGTATGGCAGCTCTTGCAATCCAGTGTATTCTCTTTGGAAGCAACCATATGATTAACCGGCCAGTACATTTCAGTTTTTATAAAAGAAATTTTTCCACTAAATGGAAGATTTAATTCCTTCATACCCATCTGTCAGAGGCGGTTTGCCAATCAAAATCTTTCCAGAATGCTCCCTCGCCTTTTTCCTCAGCAAAAAGTTTTGGTTGAATTAGAATTTTGTTAATAGGATCATAAGGTTGTCTTGCAACATGAATTTTTACAGGAATAATTTTTGATTCATCATCTGAATATGAACCATGAAGCTGATTTAAGTATTAGTGGTTTTGTTGTATCCTGTATTTTATCTCCTTCAAGATAATGTGAGGCTGTACCATTAAACCAAATGTAATCAGGTTCAACATTTTTTTCCCAAACAAAACTGCCTTTTATTGATAATAAGTATGATTGCCCAGACTATCATCTTCTTCATAAGGTTCACCATTTTTTAATTTGCCTGCTGTTGACCAGTCCCAATACATTTTTGTAGCATTTGCCTTTGCATAAGTTGGAATATGACAAGTTTGGCAAGCAACTTTTAATGTATGTTCATTTAAAATATCATCTTATGTGGAGTTGCTGTATGGCATTGTTCACAGGTATTTCTATTAAGATTCATAGATGAAAGAGAGTAAACTTTTCCAGAAATATTATGCTGTTCGGTTGTATGACAGTCAACGCATTGTCAAGTTCATTCCATCACGTCGCCATATGAATATCAATCTCTTTTGTTGGCTCAAACATTGCCATTTCAAGATCACCATGTTTAACATTGTTGCCGCCACCGCCAAAGAAATGACAAACACCGCAATTAGTTCTTTTCGGTTTCCCAACACTTTGAGCAATTTTATTTAAATCGAGAGTCATTTCAGGCAGCTCCTCCTTTTTCAGGAGCCTTTGCATATGTTTCAGTATTATCATGACAAATCAGACAATCAATATTTGTAGAATCAGTATAAATAATACCCTTGACTATTTATGCCCATATCCGATATGACATTTTGCACAGCTTTCTTCATTACCCCTTGTACCAATACAAAAATTATTTATTGCATTTTTCTTACCAAGGTAAACAATTCCACGCCCCTCAACATATTCTTCCCTTTCCCAATTCCAATGATTAGAATTCATGACTTGGTGGGCAGTAAGATTATGACAAGACATACATATTTTTGTTACTTCTTGAGGAAAATTAAATTTTTGTTGTAATCCAGCAAACTTAGAGTGATCAACCGAAGGAGGATATTTTTTTGAATACTCATACTTCAGTTTCATCAGTGTAGTTGGTTCAAAGTCTTTTTGAGATAGACTTCCTATGGCCAAAACTATTAGCAAACCGATAAAGAGCAAGAATAATGACAATTTTTTTCATTTTAATAGATTTTTGATTTTTTAAGAATTTGTTTTATAGTCTAAATTATTTTTGGTCCACCCATTTTCTAAAAACATCATTAAGAATTTGAAGAGATGATGAGTATTTTCTGCAAATCTTCAGCATTGACATTTTGCAAAATTGTGTTATGTAACTCACTGTAATTTTTATGAAGATTAGCTATTAGAGGATTGGCTTGTGAGAGTAAACTTACAAGAATGACACGCTTATCTTTTGAATCCAAAGTACGCGAAATAAGCTTCTTTTTCTCCTAAAGAGGTCAAAATATGCGTTATTCTACCAGGTGTTAGCTTTAATAAATCACGAAGTTCTTTGATAGTATAGTTTGATTTTACGGCAAACAATTTTAAAAATCTTACTTCAGTAGGTGATAAATTAAAACTTGCTGCAAAATATTCTTCTTTAACATTACAGTTGCGAGTCAATTCACATATCATTTCCGCAATCGGCTCCATCTCTGTTGGCATAATAATTAATCTCTTTTATTTTATACCCTAAAATAAATTGGATAATTCAAAAATCCAAACTATTTTTGACTAGCAACGAATATTCCATTGCTTACGCAACCTAAAGTCATTAAAATCATCAGATAGTAATAAAAATTCAATTTATTTATCGAACTTATTTATTTATTTCAGATTGAAAGTAAACTTTAGACAAATTCGTACGGATAAAATTCAACATATTTTTTCTTTTATTGATATATTTAACAATTGAAAATTGAATTATTTGTAATAATTAATAAATAATGATATACGAAAATCTTAACGAAAGAGAAAAAACGATTCTGCGGTCAATTGTGCAGCAGTTTATACTAACTGCCTCACCTGTTGGTTCGCGAAATATTACTAAAAAATTTAATGTCGGCGTGTCACCAGCAACAGTTCGTAATATTATGTCTGATCTGGAGGAATCCGGATTCATCAATCATCCACACACTTCTGCCGGAAGAATTCCTACTGATAAAGGTTACAGATATTATGTAGATACTTTAATGGAATTACAGAAATTAAAAAATTCTGATAAAGGAATCATCGATAAGAGCCTTGATCAAAACGTTTTAGAAACTGATGAAATACTTAAAATTGCTTCTAGGTTATTAAGTAGAATTACGAAGCAAATTGCCTGTGTTACATATCCAACCCTGGATAACGGAATTTTAGAAAGAATTCAATTGGTTAGTCTATCTTCTACACGCCTACTTGTTGTAGTTAGCATCAAATCTGGTTTAGTAAAAACGATGACTCTTGAATTTGAAAGCGAAGTTGAAAATGATAAGCTTCAAAAAGTTGAAGCTTTATTAAACGAAAGATTAAACGGACTTACATTTCAGGAAATACGAAAAACTTTTAAAGATAGATTAGCTGACATTGGCGATAATGAAAAACCCATTATCAGACTTTTTATTGATTCCGTTGATAGGATTTTTAAAGATCAGAAAAAAGATGACAAGATTGTGATAACCGGTGCTACAAATATTATTCAGCAACCTGAGTTTGAAGACCCGGAAAAATTTCAAAGCGTAATTGAATTGATTGAAGATAAAGATATAATTATCCACATTATGGATAGAAAAAAAATTGATAACACTAATAATGTTCTTATATCAATCGGCAGTGAAAATGAAGAAGAAAAACTTAATGAATATAGTTTAATTACTAAAGAATATTCTTTTGGAGAAACATCCGGCACGGTTGGTATTATTGGTCCAAAACGAATGGAATATTCAAAAGTAGTTGCAATAGTTTCATATCTTGGTGATATGTTATCGGAAGTTTTAACAGGAAATAAATAAGGAGAAATATCAATAATGTCCAAAGAAAAAGTAAATGATGAACTAACAAATGAAGAGGATGAAAATACCGGTTCAGAGAATAAATTGAATGAAGAAAATTCAATTGAAGAGGAAATAATAAATAATTTAGAATTTGAAGAAAAAATTAAACTTCTGGAATCTGAAGTTAACAAGTACAAAGAGTTGATGTTAAGAAAAGCAGCAGAATTTGAAAATTATAAAAGAAGGACTGAAAATGATCAACTTAATCTTTTAAAGTATGCTGCTGAATTATTAATTATAAAATTACTACCTATAGTTGATGATTTGGAAAGATCACTTACTCATATGACTGAAGAAACTGACGTTCAAAAAATAAAGGAGGGTGTTCAGTTAATTTATAATAAATTTATGAAAGTGCTCGACGAGCAAGGAGTAAAGAAGTTTGAATCAATTGGGAAACCATTTGATGTAGAATTCCACGAAGCATTGATGCAAAGAGCCGATGATTCAGTTCCTCCTCATGTAGTATTAGATGAACTTGAAACCGGTTATATGTATAAAGATCGTGTTATCAGGCATGCAAAAGTAATTGTAAGCGAAGAATAGTTTTTTAAATCACACAATCAGAAAAAAAAATTAATGTCAAAAAAAGATTATTACGAGATTCTTGGGGTTCCTAAAAGTGCCAGTAAAGACGACCTAAAAAAAGCTTATCGTAAACTTGCAATGCAATATCATCCTGATAGAAATCCGGGTGATAAAGAATCAGAAGAAATGTTTAAAGAAGCTGCTGAAGCATATGAAATATTAAATAATGATGATAAACGTGCAAAGTATGATAGGTTCGGACATGATGGAGTTAGGGGTAGTCAATTTGGTTCGCAAGGATTTTCGGATATAAACGATATATTTTCTCACTTCTCAGATATTTTTGGTGGTGGTTCTTCAATTTTTGATGATTTTTTTGGTGGACAACAACGTGGCAGACAAAGAGGTCGCGGGATTCCTGGTTCTGATTTGAAGGTTACTTTAAAACTTACTTTGGAAGAAATTGCTGAAGGTGTTTCAAAAAAAATAAAAATAAAAAAACAAATTAAGTGTGATCAGTGTAATGGTTCAGGTGCGGATGGAAGTACATCAAAAAAGAGATGCCCTATCTGTAATGGAACTGGAGAGATACGATCTGTTTCGCGTTCTGTATTTGGTCAATTTGTAAACATTACTGCTTGTGCAAACTGTAATGGCGAAGGAGAAGTTATTGACACTCCTTGTAAGAAATGCATGGGAGACGGAAGAGTAAATGAAGAATCAACTATAAAAATTGATGTGCCTGCAGGTGTACATGAGGGCAGCTACATGACTATGCGCGGTGAAGGTAATGCAGGTAAACGAGGTGGACAGCCGGGGAATATTATTGTTGTTTTTAAAGAAGAAGAGCACGATTATTTTTTAAGGGATGATGATGATATCATATATGAATTGACGATTACCTTTCCTGAAGCCGTTCTGGGAACAGAAGTGGATGTACCTACTTTGGTAGGCAAGGCAAGATTAAAGATTGATCCCGGTACTCCGTCCGGTAAGCTATTAAAGATGAGAGATAAAGGGATTAAACATTTAAATCACTCTGGTCATGGTGATCAAATAGTTAGAGTAATGGTTAATATTCCTAAAAAACTTAGCAATAAAGAAAAAGATTTATTAAAAGAATTGGCTGAACAGCCAAACTTTAAGAGTAATTCCAATGAAAATGACAAGGGTTTTTTTAATAGATTTGGTTTATGATTAAATAGTAATTGTTAACTTTCTTTAAAAATAAATAATAATTGATAACTCGGGAGCAGAATGCTCGAGAGACTTTCAAAAAAAATAGGATTAACAAAAACTGAATTAAAAATATCTCTATTTGTAGTTATTGTTTTTTTATTTGGTTTAACTTATAAAATCTTTTTTATTCAGAAGGATTTAACCCCTTATCAATATTTTGATTATTCCGAAGAAGATGAAAAATTTTTTAGTTCTAAAAATGATTCAACTTTAACTGATCCGGTTCAATCAAACTTAGGTACAGGGGATTATAAGGATGAAGTTTTGGATTTTGATTCAAAGAACTTTAAAGAGTACAAAAAGAAAATAACACCTAAAGAAAAAAGCATTAACTTAAATACTGCTTTAGTAAATGAATTGGTAAATTTACCAGGTGTAGGTGAAAAAACGGCTCAAAGCATAATTGCTTACAGAAAAAAGATTAAAAAATTTACAAGTGTAAATCAGTTATTAGATGTTGATGGAATTGGCGATAATAAACTTAACAAGATTAAAAAATTTATTTACCTAAATTGAAAATGATAAATGCCAGGATTTGAGAATCATATTGGGTTTAATATATCCAGTTCTAAACTACAAGTTGTTGAAGTAAATCATATTGGTGATCAGTTCAGACTTGTAAATGTTGATGAAGCTTACTTTAACGATCCTATCAATTTTGAAAATGATAAAGAAACAAAAATAAGCGCCTTACTACAGGGCGCTTTTGATGAACTGCTGATCAAGAAAAATATTAACAGTACATCCGTTTCCTTTACCCTCCCTTTTGAACTTTTTCACACTATGCAAATGCCTTATGATACTACTTTATTATATCAGGATTTACTTGATGAGTTTAAATGGGAGTTATCTGTAATTTATCCTTTTATTTCAACTAAAAATTTAGTCCTGCAGTATTTTGAAATCGAAAAAGGTCCATTTAATGAAACCAGTTCGGCATTGGTATTTGCAGTTCAAAGAAGATTTTTACAAATGCTGGATTCATTCTGTAAAAAGAATAATCTTAAACTTAAGTTTGTTGATAACCTTCACATCGCAGCAGAACGATCATTATCCGTTAGCAATGCAATTGTATATAAGGGACTAACTCTAAGCGTTTACTTCAATAATAAATTTCTTTCATTGTTCTTTGCATTCAATGGAAAACCGCTTTACTTCAAAGTAATTCCGTTAAATGATGCAAGCGAGATAACTGATCATCTTTTAAAAGAGACTTCCCATTCTTCTATATTAAACATACAACGCTCTCAAATTGAAGCTGCTTTTATTTCCGGTGATGAAATATCTCCTGCGGTAGTTCAGACTTTAAAGAAAATTTTAGGATTGGATTTTATTCCCTTTAATCCGTTTGACAAAATTAGACCTGTACCTGATTTGTACGAAAGTAAACTGTACTTAGAAAAATTTAATTCATTTTCTTCTGCTGCCGGAATTGCATTCAGAATCGCTTAATATTTTTTCATAAACTTTATGAGAATGAGAATCATATCCGGTATCTTCAAAGGAAGATTGATTAATGTTCCCCAATCAAAAGATATTCGACCAACTACTGACAGAGTTCGCGAAACGCTTTTTAATCTCTTAAACAACAGAATAGATTTTCATGAAATTGAAGTTCTTGATTTTTATTCTGGTTCAGGTTCTCTTGGTTTAGAATGTATTAGTCGCGGTGCTAAGAACGTTACATTTGTTGAAAGGAATTTTCAGATCTACAAAAATCTTTTAGAAAATATAAAATCACTTGGAGTTGAAAATCAATGTAAGGTTGTTAAGTCTGAAGCAATTGATTACTCTAAACGATTACCTGAAAAACAATACGATTTAATTCTTGCAGATCCTCCCTTCTTTAAAGAAGATATTTATGAAGTTGTAAAAAATCTAAAAGCAAATAATTATCTTCAAGAAGATGGAAGGATTGTAATTGAACGTTCAATCCAAACAAAAGCAAAAGATATTTTAAACTTTGAAGTTGAACCATTTAAAATTATTGGGGATGCATGTCTTTATGAAATTCTGCGATAGTTTTTTTTTATAATTATTATTTCTACTTTTAAGAACATCAAAAAAAAATATTAATATGAAAAAAGTAATATATCCCGGCACTTTTGATCCTGTAACTTACGGACACTTAGATATTATTAAACGAGCTGTTGATTTATTTGATGAAATTTTAGTTACCGTTGCAGTTAATCCTACCAAACATCAATTATTTTCTACGGAAGAACGTGTTTTGATGCTGAAAGAAAGCCTTAAGGATTATAAACGTGTTAGTGTAGACTCTTTTGATGGTTTAGTAGTTGAGCATGCTAAACTTGCTGGAGCAACCGGAATAATTAGAGGTTTGCGACAAATAAGCGACTTTGAATTTGAATTTCAGATGGCATTAATGAACAGAAAGTTAGCTCCGGACATCTCAACAATATTTTTAATGCCTCACGAAAAGTATACTTACCTTAACTCAACAGTAATTCGTAATCTTGCCTCATTGCATGCAGATGTTGGCGACTTCGTCCCACCAAATGTGCACGAGGCATTAAAGAATAAGTTTTAGGATTCTGGTTTGTAGGGAACAGTCTCCCGACTGTTCCGTTGTTTGTAATTTATAATTGCGGATCGGACGGGAATCCGATCCCAACATTTTATAATTTATTATCAGATGATTTTTACTTCATCAGAACCATTTTCTTTGTTTCAACGTAATCCCCTGCTTTGAGTTGATAGAAATATATTCCGCTTGGTAAAGACGCATCGCGATGCGTCTCTACAGATGAAAATTCTATTTCATAACTTCCTGCATTTCTATATTCATTAACCAAAGTTGCGACTTCATTTCCCAGAATATCATAAATTTTTAACGTTTGCCAACTGCCGACTGGAGACTGCCAACTTATTTTTGTACTTGGATTAAATGGGTTTGGGTAGTTTTGATAGAGTCTAAAATCAAGCAAAGGCTTTAAATTTTCATCTTTTATGCCTGTGAAGTTTATATGAGAATATATATATACTTTTCCTGAAGGAGTTTCATAGTCTGGGAAACCTGGAGCAAAAACAAATAACTCATCAAATCCATCACCATTAATATCTTCGCAAGTCATAATCTTTGAAAATTCACACCATTTATTTTCTCCCTCAAGTTTGATTTTAAATGTAGTATCTATATTCGCTCCACCAAAATAAACAAAAACTCCACCAACCATTATACTGTCTGGATTCCTATAATTGGTATTACCGATAATAAAATCATTATAACCATCATTATTTAAATCGCAGTTTGCTGCAACATTTATATAGCCTCCAACGCCCATTTCAAATCCATTAATGATTTTATTAATCCCAATAGCATTGTATAAATAAACATATGCACCACCAGCAATAAAATATTCAATCTCATTATCGTTATTTAAATCACCACCATTTTTTATTATTGATCCAAATCCCTCATTAGTGTAGCTACCGTTCAAGATACTATCCGGAATTTCATTTAAAGGACTTCCGCCATAATAAACATATACATTACCTGGATTATTGATTGACCCTATCTGCGGGGCACCAATAGCTATATCATTAAATCCATCAAAATTAACATCATCAATGTTTGCCACACTCTGACCAAAAAAATCCCCTAAACTATCATCTAAAAAGGTTATGGTTTTTTCCCAAGAAATTGTATCACCACCATAGAATAGATATGCATATCCTTTCCCATTATCCCAATTATATGGTGAGCTAACTGTAAAATCATCATAACCATCTTTATTTAAATCACCTAATTCCGCAACAAAACTTCCGAAGAAATCCTGAATCCAAGGTTCAAAAAATTCCATAACAGGTATAGTATCAACAGTTTCCCCACCGTAGTAAAGAAAAACTTTTCCTTTACCAAACCCCCAATCCCCGAATGAACCACTAATCACAAAATCATCATAACCATCGCTATTTACATCGCCAATTCCAGAGGCTCCACCAAAGTCATTTAAAGTATCGGATCCTGGATAGTGAAAAGTAACATCTTGAATTAGATCAAGAGTAGCTGCACCTAAATAGAACTGTATTATCCCCTGATCTCTTGTTGTGAATCCTGTTCTACGAGAAACCATAAAATCGTCATAACCATCTCCATTAACGTCACCAATTCTATTTACGTCTGTAATTCTATTTTGATAGGAGTCACCTGTTATTGTACCAACGAGGTATAGGCTGTCCTGAGCTTTTATTTCTGGAAAGAAAAAAGAGAGCAGTAAAAGAACCGTTAACCTTTTCATTTATTATCAGTGTTCCACTAAAGTTAAAAAATCTAAAAAGTTAAATAACTTCACCTCAAACGAACGAAATAAATACATCAAAATCAAATAAAGTTGTAATGTTTTACTAAACTATTTTTTCAAAACAACCTTAAAAATCTTGTTTCTCTAAGCCATCACAAATAATTTAGCAGCACAAAAATTTATTATTATTAACACATTTAGAGGTTCTTCATGAGTCTCAGTTTAATTGCTAAATCTATTAAAGCCTCGCCCACTTTAAAGCTTAACGAGAAGTTTGCAATCTTAAAGGAAAAAGGTGATCCGGTAATTCATCTTGGCGGCGGCGAACCAAAAACCAGAGTTCCAATGGATGCAATACTTGCAACTGTTGCGCTTAGTTAACACCGGTGAAGTAAGATATGCACCTGCAGATGGTATTCCTGCACTTAAGCAAGCTGTCATCAGGTACACAGAAGAATTTTACGAAAGAAAAGTAAGACCTGAACACGTTATTGCATCAGGTGGAGCCAAGCAGGCAATTATGGTTGCACTTCAGGCAGTACTAAATCCGCAGGAAGAAGTTCTCTTCCCCGCTCCGTATTGGGTAAGTTATCCTGATATGGCAAGAATGATTGGTGCTATTCCTGTTCCCGCACTTCCTGAAGACGGAACATTTTATCCGAACATAAAAGATATTACAGACAGAGTTGGTTCATACACAAAAGCAGTCATCATCAACAGTCCGAACAATCCTACCGGTGCAATGTACAGCGAGGATTTTATTGCAGAAGTTGTTGAGTTCTGCGAAAAGAAAGATATCTGGCTGATTATGGATGATATTTATCATCGCCTGATTTTTGATGGAAGAAAAACAATTAACTGTTTCAAGTATGCAAAAAAGAAAGATGAAAATTCCAAGCTTATAATTATCAACGGAGTTTCTAAACAGTATGCTATGACGGGATTTAGAATCGGCTGGGCTGTTGGAAATAAAAAAGTAATTGAAGCTATGAGCAATATTCAGGGACATCAAACTTCCGGTCCTTCTGTGCTTTTACAAAAAGCTGCTGTTGCTGCAATAAACGGAATTCAATCCGGTGTAGAAAGTTTACGAGCAACTTTAGAAAATAACAGAAATGTTATGGTTGATTTGTTAAGATCTTTTGAAGGTGTTAAAGTAACTAAACCCGATGGAACATTTTATTGTTTTGCGGATTTTTCTGCTTATGAAAAAGATTCAAACAAGCTTTCGGAATTCCTAATTGATAAAGTCCAGGTGCTGACTGTTCCCGGTAAGGAATTTGGTTTAGATGGATATTTGAGATTAAGTTATTGCGGATCGATAAAAGATGTTCAGGATGGAATTGAGAGAATGAAATGGGCTCTCGATCCGAACTCACCTAACGAACTATATATTGGCGACAGAAAATTAGTGAGGGATTGGTCATGAAATATTTAGAATTTAATACACCTGCAACAAAGCAGGCAATGGAACTTGCTTCTGATTTCAGATTAAAGAATCAGGGCTTAACAGATCTTGATCGTGTTTTCTGGAATTTACCTGATGAAGCATTGTATGAAGAAGCAATATTCAGGAATGAAGCAAGATTGTCTAAACAGGGACCGCTTGTTGTAAACACAGGCAAACATACTGCACGTGCTGCGGCAGATAAATTTATTGTTCAGGAACAAAGTACGAATGATAAAATCTGGTGGGGAGCGTATAATCGTCCTTTCAGTTCTGAAAAGTTCAATCAGTTGATGGGCAGAGTTCAGGCATTTCTGCCAGGGTGAAGAATTATTTGTTCAGGATTGTTACGTTGGTGCTGATCCTGAATACAGAATGCCTATCAGAATAATTACAGAAAAAGCATGGCATAGTTTGTTTGCAAGAAATATGTTTATAACAACAGAAGACAGAGATGAACTTAAAAAGTTTGTTCCTGATTTTACTTTAATATGTTTGCCAAGCTTTAAAACTGAACCTGCAATTGATGGAACAAGAACTGATACAGGAATCATTTTAAACTTTGCACAACGCACAGCAATAATTGCAAACTCACTTTATGGCGGTGAGATAAAAAAATCTGTATTCACTCTTCTAAACTTCTTACTAACATTTGAAGATGTTCTGCCCATGCATTGCTCTGCAAACGTAGGCAAAGATGGCGATGTTGCATTATTCTTTGGATTAAGCGGTACGGGTAAAACAACTCTTTCTGCTGATCCAAAAAGAAATCTTATCGGCGATGATGAACATGGCTGGAGTAATGAAGGCGTGTTTAATTTTGAAGGCGGATGTTACGCAAAAGTTATTCGTCTATCTGCAGAAGCTGAACCAGAGATTTATGCAACTACAAGACGATTCGGAACGATATTAGAAAATGTCGTTTACGATCCAGTAAGCAGATATATTGATCTGGATGATGATCACATTACAGAAAACACAAGATGTTCTTATCCGTTAAGTTTTATTCCAAATGTAGTTCCGGAAGGATACGTAAGAAAACATCCAAAAAATATTATTTTCTTAACTTGTGATGCTTCAGGCGTAATGCCTCCAATCGCAAAACTAAATCCTGAACAAGCTCAATATCATTTTATAAGTGGTTATACATCTAAAATTGCGGGAACAGAAATCGGTCTTGGAATAGAACCACAGATTACTTTCTCTGCTTGTTTTGGTGCACCGTTTATGGTTCGTCATCCTTATGAGTATGCTGCAATGTTAAAAGAAAGAATGTTAAAGCATAACGCAAATGTCTGGCTTGTAAACACCGGCTGGGTTGGTGGAAGATTTGGAGTTGGCAAACGAATTAGTATTCGTCATACAAGAAATCTTCTTAACGCTGCTTTAGAAGGTAAGCTGAATAAAGTAAAATATCGAAAAGATAAATTATTTGGATTCGAAGTCCCTCTAACTTGTCCGGAAGTTCCTGAAGATGTTCTTGAGCCATCAAACTCATGGGGCAATAAAGATGAATACTGGAAAAAGTACGATGCACTTGCTGCAAGATTTGTAGAAAACTTTAAACTATTTTCCGCTGATTGTTCTGATGAGGTTAAGGCTGCAGGACCTAAGAGAATTAAATAAGACCTGATTTTAGCACATAAAGCCGCAATCGATAGATTGCGGTTTTTTTTATTCTAATGCATAATTTTTATATTCCAATGGCACTTCACATATTTTTAACTATTTAGATCAATTAAAAGAAGGACTAATAAAATGAGTATGATCAAAGAATTTAAAGCTTTTGCTATGAAGGGCAACGTTGTTGATATGGCTGTTGGTATTATTATCGGTGTTGCTTTTGGCAAAATTATCTCTTCTTTCGTGGGTGATGTTTTAATGCCGCCAATAGGATTAATGTTAGGTGGATTAGATTTCTCCAATTTAGCATTGACCTTAAAAGCTGGCTCGGTAGGCGTTGAACCTGTAATGCTAAAGTACGGTGTTTTTATCAACACTGTGATAGATTTTCTTATAGTTGCGTTCTCAATTTTTATGGTTATCAAAGCAATGAATACATTAAAGAAGAAACAGGAAGCAGCACCAGTTGTTCCACCAGAACCACCGGCAGATGTAAAACTTTTGACTGAAATTAGAGATTTGTTAAAGAAGTAATTTGATTGGAAGCTAAAAAGGCTGCCCTGATTAGCGCAGCCTTTTTTATTTTTAATAAATCTTATTCTATGTTTTTAATGAATGATAAAAATTCATCAGCATTCACAAAACCGGTTAATCTTTTTGTTTCATTTCCCTTTGAATCTATAATCAAAACAGTTGGCATACCAATTACATTGAATCTTTTTCTAAGTTGTTCATTTGAATCATTGGTCTTTGTCATATCAACCTTATAAACTGTAAACTGTTCAAACTTATCTAATATTCTTTTATCCGAAAAAGTTAGCGCATCCAATTCTTTACAAGGGATACACCAATCAGCATAAAAATCTATCACCATTCTTTCATTGTTCTTCAATGATGCTTCATAATTTTCAATGTTGAATTTTTTCCACTCAGGTTCAAGTTTTTCCTTTGGAATTAATGAATAAATTGAAACTGCAAGTACGATTACTGAAAAAAAAGTTTTAAATATTCTAAATCCTTTTGCATCATTAGCTGTCTTATCAACAAAAAGAAGTATTAATGCTGCTAATATTCCAAATATTGGAAGCAGATAACCTTGTACGGCTTTAGGTAAAATCGGATCGAGAAAATAAAATGCCATTCCGATTAATAAGAAACCAAAAATGTGTTTTACTCCTTCCATCCATAAACCAGCACGAGGCAAACTTTTTATCTTCCCAGAAAAAATTGCAAGGAGTAAGTATGGAAATCCTAATCCAAGTGCGAGAACAAAGAACATTAAAAATCCATAAAGCGGATCACCTTTAGCGGCAACGTATGTAACAAGCCCCAGCAAAAACGGACCAATGCAAGGTGCTGCTACAATCCCCATTGTTAAGCCCATAAAGAAAGCACCAAAAGCACCACCCTTTGCACCTCCTGCTTTTGCAACCCAGGAATCAGGAAGTTTAAATTCATAAACACCAAACTGACTTAAGGCTAGTGTTGCAAACAGAAGAACGATTGCAATAATCACAACAGGATTCTGAAGAAGAGTTCCAAACACAGCACCGCTAAGAGAAGTTATAACACCAACAACAGAATAAGTTAAAGCCATTCCCAGCATATATAAAATTCCAAGCATAACTAAACGACCTGTCTTCCCTTCTGCTTGCCCGCCAAAATAACCAATAGTAATAGGTATTAGCGGATAGACACAAGGAGTAAGATTTAGTGCAAGTCCGGCAAGAAATACGAAAATAAGACTTAATAATAATCCGCTACTTTCCAATGTTGAAGCAATTGTACCAGCATCACTTTTCTCCGTTTTAGAAACCTCTTGAATAACATTGGAATCAGGTAAAACTTCTGTAACAGTTGTATCCATTAAAGCAGTTGATGATTCTTCCTTTTCACTTACTTCAATTTCAAATTCTGTTGTAATTGAATTAGGAGGCATACATGATACATCATTGCAAGCCTGGTAATCTAATGCTACTAATACTTTTTGAATCCCAATAGGTATATCCTTATTTGCTTTGAAGTTAAGCTTTGCAGTCACAGTTTTTTCATAAACAGAAACCGGTTCTTCAGAAAATGCTAATTTTAAATTGTGTGCCTGAGGATATTTTACTCCGGATAAGACTATTCCTTTTCCCTTTACCGTAATTTCACTTGGGATTAAAAAATCATCATTCGGTTTATTAGAATTAATATGCCAGCCTGAATTAATAATTAAAGATATATTAACAGAAAATGATTCGCCTTGAGTTACTTTAACAGATTTATCGGTTATAGAAAGTTTTACAACATTTTCATTTTGACCATTTGAATTTTGTATAAGAAAAACGACAATGATGAAAATGAGTCTAATCAAAATTTTATTTGATCGAAAAATCAAGCTCATTCTATATCCTCAAAATATTGCGATAGTTTTAATAAATAAGGGTTTTCAACTTCTAATAAAGAAACTGTTGTTCCTTTAAAAAAATAGTGTACATTTGATGATTTTAGTATTGAAAAAGATTCAAAAAGAAGCTTTGCCATTAAAACATATGGCTGCCCTTGCAGACAGCCCAAGCAAACTTCAAAAAATTAATTGTTGATTTTATTTCCATCCTTATCTAAAAGTATTGGATCACCAAAACCTAAAGTTTTTAATTTATCCATTTGTGTAGCTTTATCGCCGACAATTAGATAAATCATTTTGTCAGGATTAATATATTTCTGAGCAAGGCTCTTATGCTCATCAAGTGTCATATCTGAAATTTGTTTTTCCTGGTCTTTCACGTAATCATAAGGAAGGTTGTACCATGCAATTTGGGATAACATCCCGCGTAATGCTCCAATGGTTTCAAATCTAAGCGCATTGGATTTTATTAAAGCATCTTTTGTGAATTGCAAATCTTCCTGAGAAATACCATTTCGGTATTTTGTCATTTCATCTCTGAATATTTCTGCAGATTCAAGTGTCGCATTAGATTGCACACCTGATGAGGCTACAAAGTACCCCGGGAACTCTGTCCCTGTAAAATTGGTTCTTGCACCATAAGTGTAACCTTTTTCTTCTCTCAAAATTAAATTTACAATGCCGTTAAAGCTTCCACCAAGTTTATAATTCATAACCGTTGTTTTGAAAAAATCAGGATGGGTGAATGCTAAAGATGGTGCACCTATCCATATTTCAGATTGCCTTGCACCCGGAAAATCTACAAAGTAGCATGATGATGATGTTACAATATTAAAAGTCTGCGGTACCGGGATGGTACTTTCGATCTTTTCCCATTTGCTTTCTAAGTCCATAAATACATCCATTGCCTCATCTTCACTAAAATTACCTGCAATTGTAATATTTGCGTTTTGAGGTGCAAATCCTTTTGCATAATAGTTTTTAAGATCAGCTAAAGTTATAGATGGTACTGATTGTTCTGTGCCGACAATGTTTTTCGATAATATATTAACATCTCCGTAAATAAGTTTTGAAAAGACTAAAGATGCAG
>CAVQQN010000040.1:0-255796 GCA_963714775.1 uncultured Ignavibacteriaceae bacterium | reverse complement strand
AGGGCTTGATAAATTTATCTAAATGCACTTCCACGGGTAAAGATTCTGTATTTCCGATGGTCGTAAGACGTATATCATTATCGTTTAGTTCATTCATACGATCGCGTAAACTATTAAGAAGAAGCCTCATTAGAGTAGAAACTTCGTCTTTAGGTCGCTTCCAGTTTTCCGTAGAAAATGTATAAAGGGTTAGATATTTAACGCCTACTTCAGCACAAGCCTCAACAATTTCCCTAACAGTATCAACTCCGCGCTTGTGTCCGGCAACTCTTGGCAAACCTCTTTTATTTGCCCATCTTCCGTTACCATCCATTATAATAGCGATGTGAGTAGGAATTTCACCCGAATCCTTTAACGCTTCCTGAATCTGATCATCGGATGCGGAGTCCTTTTTCTTCAAATTCCATTCCTGTAATTGATTTAGCGTGTAAAGTTAATTTTACCCCGCCTGAATGTCAAGGTAACTAATACTTGCTAATTTGAATTGGGAATAATAGTGAAGGACTATAAATAGCTGGAAAGGCTGACATTTCATCAGCCTTAAAATAGTGGCTATGAAAAAAGAATCTTTTCTGGTTTAGATGTAGCACGAATTGATAAAGCGGGTTTTTCGCAAATCTGGAAAAGTTTAATGTTTTTCTTTGTTTCTGGATCAAGTTCATCAAGCAAAGTTTTTGCGTATTTAAAATTAATTATAGATACTCCTACAAACAGTTGAACTTTTTTATTTGTTCCTTTCGTTTGCCTTTGTGCAAGATAAGTTAATTTGTTTTTAACACCGGACGAATCCTTAAAGTCCTGATCATTTAAAGTTATTCCAATTGCAAAATTATCCTTTTGCTTTGCAATTACGTCCACTTCAAACCCGCCAATGTTGGAAGGTTCAGGAAGATATGTTCCAAATTTTCTAAATAAAGTTAAAGTAACCCTTCTTCCAAAACTCGTCAATTAACAAATCAACATCTCTTCTTCTATCTGTATTCATTTCATTCCTCCTTAAGATGCCATAGGTATTATTGGTATTATCGGCGAAAATCTTTTTTTCTCAAGCACTTTAATGTTTGCAATCTTGTTGTATTCAAATTTTTTAATCTCACTGGAATGAAAAACTTTTCCGTAAATAACTTTTGAACCGTTTTTTTCAATCATTACATAGTATGGCTCAATCAGAATTTCATTAATTCCATATAAGAATTTTAAACGGTTTCTATTCCTAATTGCTGATTTGAATATTTCGGTTTTCATATCATACTCCTTTTAATTTAACCATCTTACAACGCCAGTAACTTTTCCCACAATTGAAAATTCATTTTTATCTTCGATAACAATTGGCTCATACATTTTATTCTGCGGAATCAATCTTATTTGCTGATTCTTATTCTCATAAATTTTAACTGTAACTTCATCATCAACCCGGGCAACAATTATATCCCCATTTATAGCGTTAGCCTTTGGAGAAATTATAACTAAATCTCCTTCAAAAATTCCAGCCTCAATCATACTATCGCCTTTAACTTTCAATGCAAATGAATCAGCATCTTTTTTCAAAAAACTCGGATCAATTACTATAGACCCTTCAAGATTTTCTTCAGCCATAATTGGCGAACCTGCAGCTACCCTACCTATAATCGGTATTTTATTTAGATTATTTAATTCGTTATAGCTTATTGCGGCAGTGGTTTCAAAATCATCCCTATTAATGCTGATTCCTCTGCTTGCGTTACTTAAAATATTCAAATATCCTTTTTTGGTTAAAGCTTCCAAATGCCTCTTTACACCAAAGGTCGATGAAATACTGAATTGCTTACCAATTTCCCTAAGAGTTGGTGGATAACCATATTCCTGCTGAAATTGCTGTATAAAGTGTAAAATTTCTTCCTGGCGGTCGGTAAGCTGTTTTTTCATTCTTTACTCTCTAGTTATTAGTAGTGTTCATTTGTTCACTGCAAATATAGTGCACAAGTGTACACGTGTCAATAGTCAGAGTAAAATTTTTTTAAGAAAAATTTGGAGTTAAAATTTAGACTTAAGAAAAACCTCCAAGGTTTTCTCCGAATGGATGCCTTCGACACTAAACCTCGGAGGTTTGGGTAAATGAACTTTATATTTATCCATAATCATAAATTGTGTGATTTTATGATTATTTACTTATATTTCTTGCGAAAATATTCGGAACGAGAAATATCGGAAAGACAATATGAAAAATCCTTTCAAATTTGGTAGTGTTGTTGAAGAACCCTATTTTTTTAACAGGGTTGATGAAACACAGAAAGTCAAATCTATACTAAATAGTGAAAACCATCTGATAATCATTAGTCCCCGCAGATACGGCAAAACAAGTTTAATAAACAAGGTTGCAAAATCATTACACAGACCATATTTGATTTTGGACTTACAGTTAGTAACAACTCAATCAGATTTTGCTTCTCAATTATTAAAACGTATTTACAGAATATATCCTTTTCAAAAGCTAAGGGATTTGGTAAAAAACTTTAGGATTACACCATCAATAACATTAAACCCGATAACGAATGAAATTGATATTTCATATAAAACCGCAACATCTGAAACCGCACAAACGGTTTTAGAGGATGTATTAAATCTTCTTGACAAATTGGGAACAAGTAAATCAAAACCAATAATAATATTTGATGAGTTCCAGGAGATAAAAAGGATTGGTAATAATTTAGACAGGTTTCTTCGCTCTATAATGCAGCATCATAAAAATATTAATTATGTTTTCTTAGGAAGCCAGGAATCATTAATACGTAGTATATTCGAAAAGAAAAAATCATCATTCTATCATTTTGGTTATTTACTACCATTGGATAAAATCCCCCGCAATGAATTCCTATCATTTCTTACAAAATATTTCAAAGAATTGACTGAAGAAAATATCAGCATTTCAGAAAGGATACTTGAGATAACAAAATGTCATCCTTATTATGCGCAGCAATTAGCATTTACAGTATGGGAATTATTATTTAAGAACAACAAAATTAAATCACCTGTCGAAACAGCAGTTAATGAGTTAATGAGATATCACGATGTTGATTATGAGAGGCTATGGAATACAATTAATAGGACAGATATGAAGGTTCTAATTGGAATGTCAGTTTCAGCAAGTTCTCCATTATCGGATGAGTTTTCTAAGCTGAATGACACTGGTGCATCCAGTACAGTTTTCAGTAGTCTTAAAAGATTAATAGAAAAAGGGTTTATTATAAAATCAAGCGCTGGATATGAAATGGATGACCCATTTTTTAAGGAGTGGATTAAAGTAAGAAGATTGAAGTGAGATATTTTAATTAAGGGAAAAACTTGCTCATCTCTGCTATTAAACCTCCGAGGTTTTGACTTGCCCGCCGCGGCGGGAAACCTCGGAGGTTTGGATACTAAGTTATTTTTCTTAAAGTTTTTCCAAAAAACTATTGTTTTCTTCTATTATTATTTAAGTTAACAATCATCATAAGGGAGAGTTATGAAAACTACATTTATTATACTTTTTGTTGTTTTATTCATTTCTAATGAAATTGTATCGCAGGTAGTTACTGGAAAATTAGTTGATGAAAATGGCGCAGGGCTTGCGGCTGTAAAACTACAACTTTATACCGCTACAAATGTTTATGAGGATAGTTCAAGACTCAGACGGAACTTTTTCTTTTAATATAATTACTGGAGTTGAAGAAGATAATCAACTACCAACCGGATATTCAGTTTCAGATAACTTTCCAAATCCATTTAACCCCAGGACAAGAATAGGTATTACATTACCAAGTAGAGAAAATGTAAAAGTTGAAGTATTTAATCTGCTTGGTCAATCAGTAGCAGATGTAATTGAACAGACATTTGATGCGGGTACAAACAATATAGATATAGAACTGAATGGTTTGCCAAATGGTTTTTACATTTCAAGAATAACTATCGATGATAAATACACAGTTGTTAAAAAATTGATGTTGATTTATGGAAGCCAGCATTTAAATACAAATGGGGTCACAATTACTTCACAATTAAATAAATCCAACAATGCTAACCTTGAAACAAATTTAGATAGTCTTGTAGCAACAAGTTCGATTATTGGCAGAAAGACTTTTACAGGTCTTCCAAGTTTTGTAAGTGGTACACTTGATTTAGGAAATTTAACAATCGAAAGATTTTGCCCGGGCATACCAACGGTTCTATACGAAGGCAAAATATACAACACAGTTTTAATAGGCACACAATGCTGGCTAAGAGAAAACCTTAATGTTGGAACCAGAATAGACGGTGCTTTGGAACAAACCTCTGGTAATGGAATTGAAAAATATTGTTACGACAATTTAGAAGCAAACTGCACAACTTATGGTGGCTTGTATCAGTGGAATGAAGCAATGCAGTACGTTACGAACGAAAGTGCAAAAGGTATTTGCCCAACTGGTTGGCATATCCCAACACTTGCAGAATTCCAAACTCTATCTACCGAAGTAGGTGGAGATGGGAATGCATTAAAAGCAATAGGACAAGGTGTAGACGCAGGAGCTGGTACAAACACAAGTGGTTTTTCCGCGCTGTTGGCGGGCATCCGTTGCATCTGGTTGACTTCCACTATTTAGGAGACATCACTTACTTTTGGAGTTCTACGGAGATGCGATGCTACGGTACGCTTACTACCTGTACCTGTACCTACAATGGTAGTAGTATCTTCCTGTACTACTATTACAAGGAAGACGGTTTTAGTGTTCGTTGCGTTAAGGATTAGCCCTGTGAAATAATTCTAAATTTTGAGAAGAATGAAATTCTATTCTATTAAGTTCAAGATAAAATTTTATTATGTCGTAACGTATTAAAGAGTTTGAAAGAACAACAAGCATTATGCAGGCTATACTCCCAAAATTTAGAATTAAGATTTGAGCAGCATCAAAGAGGAGAAGTGGAGTCTACAAAATATAGAAGACCTTTGAAGCTAATCTATTTTGAAGCTTGTTTAAATAAAGAAGATGCCTTAAAGCGAGAGAAGTACTTTAAGACTCATTATGGAAAGATGTTTCCTCAAAATAGATTGGCAAACTGGAAATTAGAAGAGTAGCTCAAATCTTATTTCACAGGGTTAGGTTATTTTTCGATTTGAACTTAACCGCGTAAGCTATTAGAGTAATTTATAATTTTTAATCTTCAAAAACCTCCGAGGTTTTTCTAAACCTCGGAGGTTTGGTAAAAGGTTTGTGATATAATATGGCATTAACAGAAGAACTACCAATATATAAAGCCACTTACGATTTGGTATTGGTTGTATTTGGTTTTGTAAAAAACTTTAATAAAGAGTATAAGTACACAATAGGAGAAAGTATAAAAAAAGAAGCCATTGAAGCAGTTACAAATGTTTACCGTGCAAATTGCAACCAGGATAAAACAAAACATTTAACTAAAGCAAGAGAAAATATAGGAGTAATACGCTTATATGTTCGCTTATTAAAAGACCTTCATCAAATAAATGTAAAGCAATTGGTTTTTATAAATGGTTATTTAGAAAATGTATCAAAGCAGCTTACAGGCTGGCAAAAATCACAAAAAAAACCTTCGACAGGCTCAGGATGGCATTGACATATTAGGACAATCT
Organism: uncultured Ignavibacteriaceae bacterium; assembly: GCA_963714775.1. Classification (GTDB taxonomy): domain Bacteria; phylum Bacteroidota; class Ignavibacteria; order Ignavibacteriales; family Ignavibacteriaceae; genus IGN3. The sequence goes on along the minus strand of CAVQQN010000040.1, from coordinate 250,197 downwards.
CTGTCACACTGAGTTTATCGAAGTGTGACACTCATTCAAACTGAGAAGCAACCGTCGCCCTTCGACAAGCTCTGGGTGACATTTGAATTATTAATTCTTGGAAAACACCTTGTCACACTGAGTTCATCGAAGTGTGACACTCATTCAAACTGAGAAGCAACCGTCGCCCTTCGACGAGCTCTGGGTGACATTGTGTTTATCGTTTGTCATACTGAGCCTGTCGAAGTATGACCTATTGTAATAATTTATGAAAGACTATTTTGTATACATATTGGAGTGTTCAGATGAAAGTTACTATACAGGGGTAACAAATAATTTGGAAAGAAGAGTAGCAGAACATAATTCTGGGTTTATTAAAGGATACACAAGTAAAAGGTTACCTGTTAAATTAGTTTTTAGTGAAAGATTTTTAGATATAAATGATGCAATTAGATTAGAGAAACAACTAAAGGGCTGGAGTAGAAAAAAGAAGGAAGCACTAATTGCTGGTAATTTTGATTTGCTTGTTGAACTATCAAAGAAGAAAATCAAACATAACCCATTGTCACACTGAGTTTATCGAAGTGTGACACTCATTCAAACTGAGAAGCAACCGTCGCCCTTCGACAAGCTCAGGGTGACATCTACAATAAACCTCCGAGGTTTTCCTAAACCTCGGAGGTTTGGTAAGAATTAAAATTTGTAAAAGGGATCTAGTAAAAAGAAAAGTTTTTGACCGATATGATTAATGTTCATAATTCCTTTAAATAATTCTTCACCAGGACCAAAAGCAAAAATGCCAACAGGAGAAGGTGTGTGACCTGTAGCAGTATATAAAAGTTCTAATTCACTTGCATCACGATTGCCTTTTGTGATTGACATTCCTCCGGTTTCATGGTCAGATGTGATCAAAACAAGTGTATTGCCGTTTTCCTTTGCAAAATTTAAAGCTTCGGTTACTGCTGATGAAAAATCATTCATCTCATCAAGTAATTCTTTGGATTTATGATCATGCCCTGCCCAATCTATTTGTGAGCCTTCAATCATCATTATAAATCCATCATCATTTGTACTTAAGTGTTTGATAGCGGCTTTTGTCAAATCACCTAATGTATAATCTCTTTTTGATGATTCCGGTAACCCATCCATTTCAAGCAGTGCGTAAATCTGTTTTACTGAATCAGAAAGTTTGTTTAACTCAGAATAAGTTTTCGGTAAAGAATAACCTTTGCTTATAAGATTTTCTGTCAGGTAAAGATTATCATCTCTTTCGCCAGAAAAATTTTTAGGGATGAAATATTTTAACCCCCCGCCAATAACTACATCAATATTCTGATCAACCATTTGAGAAGCGATTAAAACCTGGTCATTCCGATTGTTTGTATGCCCAACAAATGCACCTGGTGTTGCATGAGAAACAGTTGCAGTTACAACTATTCCTGTCGCTAATCCTAGTTTTTCTGCATACTCAAAAATTGTATAAAGCGGTAGTTCAAGTGTATCAACTGAGATGTATTTATTATTTGTAAGATATCCTGTGGCAATTGCGGTTGCACCTGCAGCAGAATCAGTAATTAATTTATCTGCAGAGCAAGTGATTGATAATCCAATTGTTCTAAATTCATTGAATGGTGATTTGGGATTTTGTAATAAAGAGGCACCAACATAGTTGATGCCCATTCCATCTCCGATTAGAATAATAATATTCTTAGGTTTTGCATTCTGTGCATTTAATAAGCTAATTGCTGCTATTAAAAAAACTACAACGGAACGAAACTTCATTAGCTTACTTCAACTGCCTTTTTTTCTACTTTAAATAACCAATTGTGGGTATCGGGTTTTTCATTATAATGGATTGAAGTAAGTTCTTTGAATAACTTCAGATCCAGTTCACCGGGCTGACCATTATTAAATGTCATATTTTTATCTTTATAAGTAAGCCATCCAATAGAAGAAATTATTGCGGCAGTACCTGTACCAAATAAACCAATAAGACTTCCTTTATCATATGCCGATGTAACTTCATCAATTGAAATTGTTCTTTCAGTAACATTCATTCCCCATTCTTTTAGTATTTGAATTACTGAACGTCTTGTAACTCCCGGTAAAATTGATCCGCTTAATTTTGGAGTTGCAATTTCATCTTTAAATTGAACAAAAATATTCATTGTGCCAACTTCCTCTAAATATTTTTGTTCGATCCCATCAAGCCAAAGAACTTGCGTAAAGCCTTTTTTGCTTGCTTCTTGAGCCGCTAACAAACTTGCAGCATAATTTGCAGAAGTTTTACACTCACCTAATCCTTTTCTAACCGCACGAACATAATCATCCTGTACTAATATTTTTACTGGTTTAAAGCCTTCAGGATAATAAGCACCAACCGGGGAAAGTAAGAAAACTAATTTGTAATCAAATGAAGGTCTTACACCAAGTGCCGGATCAGTACCAAACATAAATGGTCTGATGTAAAGTGCTTCTCCTCTATTAACCGGAATCCAATCGCTATCAATTGCAACAAGTTCTTTCAATGCTTCAAGAGCAAAATCCACATCTACTTCAGGCATACAAATTCTTCTAGCAGAATTATTTAATCTTTGTATATGAACATCGGGACGAAAAATTACAACTTCATCATTTATAGTTTTAAAAGCTTTAAGTCCTTCAAAAATAGATTGACCATAATGAATTACAGACATTGCAGGATGCATCTGAAGATTTTCAAGCGGTTTTATTGTTGGATTGTGCCATCCTTTATCTTTTATATAATCCATCTCGAAAATGTGATCGGTAAAAATCTGCCCAAAGCCTAAATTTTTTGGCAAGATAATTTTTTCGGTTCTTTCCTTTAGAATGTATTTAATTTGTTCCATTTTTCTTTCCTTCCTTTTTATTGAAGGTAGTTCTGATTTTAAATTATTTGAATAGTAATATATATTTTATAAAGTAAGAAGCAATTTTAATTTTTATAAACATTGTAATAATTAAAACATCAGCATCCACAGAACATAATCCAGGATTAAAATTAATGCGGCTGAAAGTACAAAAGACTTAATAGTTGCTAATCCAACACCTTCTGCGCCACCCTCGGTTCTAAATCCTATATGACATCCCAGCAAAGAGGTAACGCCTCCGAAAAAAACTGTTTTAATTAATCCTGAAACAAGATCAGAAATATTAAAAAATCTGTTTACCGAATTAAAAAAAACGTCGAAGGATACTCCAAGAAAATAATTTGAAACTATATATGCACCCATTACAGCAATTGTGTCAGCAAAGATTACAAGAATAGGCATCATTATTATTGCAGCTAAAAATCTTGGCATTGCCAAATATCTAACAGGATTTATCGCCATCGTCTCTAATGCGTCTATCTGCTCTGTTACTTTCATAGTTCCAAGCTCAGCTGCAATAGAAGCACCAACTCTTCCAGCAATTACAATACCTGTTAATACGGGTCCTAGTTCTGTAATAATTGCACGGGATGTTGCTCCCCCTAAAAAAGATAATGGTGCAATCCCTTTAAGTTGATATGCTGCTTGCCACGCTGAAACAGCTCCTGTAAAAACTGCAATTATCAGAACAAGTGGCAATGAGTTAACACCTATGTGTTCCATCTGTTTGAAAATAAGTTTTTTGCTTTTGGGAATTTGAGTGAAGTTTTTGATGATACCGAAAAAAAGATTGGAGATTTGACCAAATTCCTGAAGAAAGTTTAAAGTTCCACTGCCAAGTTTTTGAATTGCTAAGGATATCAATTTTAATTTCTTAAATCTTGTATTACAAACTTAAAGAAAAAAGTCTGAATAAGTATTTCATTAAATCATAAATCTATAACTTCGAATACCAGGTAAAATTAAACTTATTTCTTTTATATCAATACATTTATTCAAAACGAGACAGCAATATTCTTTTTGCACTTTAAATACTTGTTGAAATGTTGTTATTTATGGCAAAAATTAACAAATAGTGGCACTATAGTTACTGACATTTAGTTGTAATTTTAGGGAATAATTATATCCTGTAAAATCTGATAATTATTTGCTAAGAATTAATAAATTTATTTTACTTGTTAAACGAATTAAAAAATTTGGAATATAACACATTAAATCTTATTGATAGCGCACCCATTGCCATTCTTACATTTAATAAGAGTGGAGAAATTGATTACGCTAACAAAGCCTTCAGTAATCTGGAATTACTTTATGGATTCGAGTATCCGGCTAATTTAATGGGTTCAAGTATTTTTGGTAAAGAATTGTTTCCAAAATTTGCTATAACTAGTGAGTTGAGTGACATTTTATCAGGTTTACCTTTCGAAAAAGAATTAGACTTTGTCGAGACTAAAACAAGTGGGTTTATTCATCTTATAATAAAGGGTACACCTATTTATGATGGTGAAGAAATTATTGGTGGGCTTTTAATCATTGAAGATCTTAAAATACTTTCTAAAACAAAAAAAGAATCTGCAATAAGAAATGATTTTATTGATAACGCTATTCATAATGTTTCAGACTTTTTTCTTGTTGTAGATCGCACGGATCGCATTCAGTTTTTTTCAAAAAACATTCTTCATTATATCAATATTCCTGCTAATTTAATTCAGAATACTTCTGTTGGAAGTTTATTTGATTCAGAAACAGCAAGAACCGTAAAAGAGTTTATCGATTATTCAAAGAAAAATCGTACTGTCATTAGTGAAAAAATATCCTGCCAAGTAAGAGGCATTAGAAAAGTTTTTGATTGCAGATTTGTACCCCAGGAAAACTATAAAAAAGAAATCAGCTTTATTTATATATTCTTTAATGATATAACAGCAAAGGAAAAAGAGATTGACAATCTTTACAGTGATGTAAGCAAACTTGAGTTTTACAGAGCAATTACATCAAAATCGAAAGAAGCTGTATTTGTAATTAATGATGATAATAAAATTGACTACTGGGACGATAATGCAGAAAAACTTTTTGAACTATCAAAAGAAGAGGCAATTGGAAATAAAGCAAATAAAGCTTTAAGTATTCTTTCTGATGATTTTCTTGATTCCTTAAAATCAAAATTAAACGAAAAGGATGTTCATAAAATTGTTCTATCCTACTTTGACAAAAACAGACAAAAAAAAACATATGAAACTTACTTCATTCTTACCGATGATAGAAGAAAACAAATTATTGTAAAAAGCATTGATATAACTGATAAAATTCAATTCGAAGAAGGATTAAAATCATCTTTAAAAAGCTTGAGAGGGCTGCTTTTAAAATCACCTTCCATGGTATGTACTGTTGACCAGTATGGGCAAATACTTTTTGCTAATCCTGCATTTCAGAAAAAATTAGAATTGTCTGAAGATGAATTACTTTCAAAAAATTTTTATGATCTCATCGACGACGACTACCTGGACAATAATAATTTTAATTTTAGAAGTTATATTGCCATCCAACGCAACCAAATCGACCTTCCTCTAAAAACTAAAGAGAATAAGGTAATCTTACTTAGTATGATTTTCCATCCTTTACATGAAAATGAAAATGATTTAAAAAGCTTTAGCTGCTTTTTTAGTGACTTAAAGAAACCTTTATACAGCGAAGAGGAATCAGATCTTTTTCATTCACTTGTGGAATCAGCACACGATGGAATAGCTTTGGGATGCCAGGGTAGAATTATTATAGCTAATAAATCTTTTGCTCAGATTTTTGGATATTCTGACAGTGATGAGTTAAAAAATAAAGAGTTACTCGAATTAGCCTCTAACGATTACATTATAAAAGTTGCAGAATATTTCAGGATTCTCGAAAGGAAAAAAGAAATTCCGACCAGGTTTGATTTTCTTGGGAAGAAAAAAGACGGAAGTAGCATCCACACAGAGTTTTCTATTGGTTCATTTCAGCATGATGATAAAAATTATATTGTCATGATTGCGCGTGATATTACAGAAAGAATCCGAACTCAACGGGCAATCAGAGAATCAGAAGAAAAGTACAGAAACATTACAGAAAATATAGATGATTTTCTTTTTACATTTGAAAAAACCGGCGTTGGTTTAAGGCCTATTTTTTGTACTTCATCTATCCAAAAAGTTACAGGCTATACGCAAGTGGAGTTTTTAACAGATTCCAAATTGTTTTTAAAGGCTATCCACCCCAACGATTTTGCTCTGATAAAACCGAAACTTGTAAATTTATTAAAGAGCCGCATTCAGCTTTCAGGCGAGTTTGAATTTAGAATTATAAATAAACAAGGAAATATCGTTTGGGCTAGGGCAAAAATAAATCTTGTAAGAACGGGTACAGGCAGAATTCAAAAAATATTCGGGCTTGTTAGCGATGTAACTTTTAGAAAAAGAGCTGAAGAAGAACTCAAAAAATCCACAGAAAATCTTATTAAGTTAAACGAAACAAAAGATCGTTTTATCTCAATCATCTCACACGATCTTAGAACACCATTTAGCTCAATACTCGGGTTTACAGATTTGCTTGCAAATGATGAAGAACTTACCAATGAAGAACGAAAACAATATGTAAAGTATATTCAAGAATCCTCTCGCTCTATGCTGGCGCTTGTTAATTCGCTTTTAGATTGGACAAGATTACAAACAGGACGCTTTAAATTCGAACCGCAAAAAATTGATATTTCCAAAATTGTTACTGATTCAATAAACGCACTTTCAGGCGCGGCAATACAAAAAGGCATTGAGGTAGTTTCATCATTAAATCAATCGCTTTATCTTTTTGTTGATAAAAGTTTAATTACACAGGTATTTAACAATCTAATTTCAAACGCTATTAAGTTTACTAACAAAGGCGGATTCATAGACATTTCATCTGATTTTGTGACTAATTCCCGCTTTGTAAGATTTAAAGTCAAAGATACAGGAGTTGGAATAAAAGAAGATGATCTTACAAAACTTTTTAGTGTGGATGCAAAATTCTCATCAGAAGGTACAGCAGGAGAAAAAGGAAGTGGGCTTGGTTTATCACTTGTAAAGGAAATTATTGAAAAACATGGGGGAACAATTTCTGTTGAAAGCGAATACGGCAAGGGAACTGAATTCATTTTTACAGTGCCTATCGCATCTTCCAACATTTTAATAGTAGATGACAACAAAACTGATCGATTATTATATTCTAAGATTCTTAAAAATATTACTCCGGATTATAATGTTGATGTTGCTTCGGATGGTAAAGAAGCAATTCAAAAGATATTATCTTCCTCACCAGCACTTGTAATTACCGATCACGCAATGCCTGTTATGAATGGTTATGAATTTGTGGTCGAATTAAAAAAAATGGATATAAAAGGAAAACCTCCAGTTATTGTTTTAAGCAGTGATATTGACCGTGTAATAATTAATGATTACACAGAACTTGGAATTGAATTTGTTTTTCAAAAACCGGTAAACATAGGCAGTTTTAAACTGGCAATCGAAAAGTCACTTCAAAAAGGGTTGAGTGGTGATTAGATCTATTTACCTTTAAGGCTGCACAGGCAGGGACCTCGAAGGTTAGCATTATTTATCTCTTCTTTAACACATATCCTGTTGATGGTTGTATTGTAATTAAACCACTTACTTTAGACAAAGATTTTATTCCGGCTTTATCCTGATCGACCAAAACATCCCACTTCCCTTTTGGTAATTCGCAAACAATTTCCTTTAAAGGATGTGCATTGAATAAAACTACAAATTCTTCATTCTCGTGTTTTAATACATAACCAAGAGCAAAATCATTATCGTGTACGGAAATAAATTTCACTCCCTCATATTCAGCCCTGCGGAATGATTGAAATTCTTTTCTAAGCTCTATCAATCCTTTGTAATAATCCCACAGCTCTTGATTTAGTTTTGCATAGTTGTAATTAATGTAATTTACTTCGTTGTCTTTATCATAAGTATTGTGATCAATCATTCCTTTATGCGGGTCATTTGGTTTGGTAAAAGGGATAACTTTGCTTCTTGCAAATTCCTGTCCTTCGCTAATCATTGTTATTCCACGAGAAGTAAATAAAAACAATGCACCAAGTTTGTTTAGCTTTAATTGTGTTGGGGTAAGCTTTGCGTTTTTATCAACATCTTTTATTACTTCATCAGGTTTTACATCACCAAGGCCAATCCTGATAAAATCCCCGAATGAATATCCATCATGTGATTCGAGATAGTTTACAGAGTGTTCCGGTTTTTGAAATAAGCCAAGTGAATCTTTTGTAAGTGTTCCGTTAATATAGCTTTTAATTCTCTGGGGAGAATTATTACCATACCAGCTTCCAAAAATCCAGCCGTGCCCGTTAATTGGGTTTTCACCTTTTATTCCATTTCTTATCTGGTCATTCCATGCACCCCAGCCGCGTAAAGAAAATCCTTGCGAATCATAACCGCCGCCCCAGGGTTCGCAAACAAAAACAACATCTGGATTTACTTTTTTTGCTTCATAAATTATTGTTTCAATGGTTTGCCAATCTAACAACTTACCAAGATCAAATCTGAATCCATCAACATGATATTCTTTCATCCAGTATAAAATACTTTCAACAATTAGCCTTCGCATCATTGGTCGTTCGGTTTTCAAATCATTTCCACAGCCGCTAACCTCGCAATAACTTCCATCAGAATTTAATCGAAAATAATATTCTCTATCTATTTCTTTTAAATTGCCAAATTCATATTCAGAAAGATGATTGTAAACAACATCCATAATTACCGCAATGTTTTCTTTGTGGAATGCTTTAACCATATCCTTAAAATCTGTAACAGCTTTAGCATCAGCGCCGCTCCATTTATTCCACTTAATTTCGCGTACATTTTCAGAATAATAAGCATCAGGAGCAAAGAATGCGGCAGTCATATATCCCCAATGATTTCGTTCGTATGGATTCCAGATATTAAACTTATTACGTAAAGTATCTTTAAATGGAATTTCTATATTTGCAAATTCTTGAGATGGTAAAAGTTCAACTGTATTTACACCAAGATTTATTATGTAATCGATGCCGCCTGTTTTACCTTTTTCAACCAATCCTTTGTAAGTACCTCTTTCTGTAACACCGGATGATTGATGTTCTGTCATATCCCGCACGTGCATTTCATAAATAATTAAATCGCGCCAGTCTCTTTGTATCCAATTATCTGATTGCCAATTATAATCACTCTCCTTTAACAATAATACCTTTGCGTGGAGTGAAATATGTGTTGTAGCTTGCAACAGCTTTTACATATGGATCTAGACATAAAACAGCTTCCTTATCTTTATGCTTTACACTAAAACTGTAAAACTTCCCATATAATTCTCCTGTGATAGAAGTTTCCCAAACCGCATTTTCATCACGTATCATCTCATATTCTTTACCTGATTTATCATCTACTTTACTAAAAACTACGAGAGAAACTTTTTCTGCATTTGGTGCAAAAAGTCTAAAGTATGTTTTACCGTTTTCAACGAATGAACCAAGTTTTTTATCAGAGTAAAATTTGTCTAGTTCTTCTTGTTTTAGTTGAAATTCACTTTTTTTCTTAGGCTTTTCTTTTGATTTATCTGTAATGTACAAGGTGCTTCCTGTTAATGTTATTGTAATTACTATTATTATCGATTTTATTAGAAAACTTTTCATAGCATATCCTATTTTTTTAGCAATGGGACACTGATTTTTAAGATAATTATGATTTTTTATGATCTTAATAAATCTTATTTAATCATAATTATCAGTGTACTATTGTGTTTTATTGGGAATAAACTTCTCCATCAACAACAGGAGTAACACAAACTAATGGATTTTGCGTCACTCCAAGCTTTGTAAAGATTTCTTCAAACAATTGGAAATGCATTCCGCGTTTTTCCAATTTATGAAATTTACTATAACTCATAAATTTTCCATTTTCGTCTGAAGGAGCATCAAAAATGATTGCTTTAGAGTAATCTTCTTTGGCGTGGCTTTTCAAGAATTCAATTTTGCTATCATCGCCGCCTTCCTCTTCATATGAGACAACTCTGAATTCTTCAACTATTCCGTTATTTATTATTAAATAGATATTTAAAATAATTTCGTTCATCATTAAAAGGTGAATTATATAAACAAATAAAACTTAGACATATAGCATACACAAATGCAAACTTGCACATAATACTTTCTATTGAAGAAATGATTGAATAATTTCCCGCAAACATTAATGTAAATCCTAAGAGTGAAGGAAGACTTATAAAGAATCCGCCAAATAATAAAACTTTAGAAATTAATTTTTTCTTTTTATCTTTTGTTTTTGGGATGAATCTTATTAAAAGAATTATGGAAATTAATATTGGCAAATAATAAACCGCACCGAATAAATCTCCCAACGGACAATGATAGCTGGCATATGATACAGTGCAGCTTGTAACGGCAAATTTTGGGATCACAAATAAATAATAAATTACAAATGCAACCGCCGGTATAAAAATTAAAAACACTTTTCGATTGAGAGAATGATTTCGGGTTAATGTAAGAACAAGTAGTAGATTAAGCGGTGGAAGAAAACTGATGATCACAAAAGCAAGAAACGGAAAGAATGGGTTTTGCAATCCAACCTGGCACATCAAAAATTCCATAGATTGGTAAGACGCAAGCAAAGTAATCATTATCATTGCAATGATATTAATCCTATTCTTCTCAATAAAAACAATCAAGTTGAAGAGAAGCAGAAACTCAATACAAGCGAAAAGTAATGATACTATTCCATTCCAATTCAAAGGAATTCACCACAGAGGAAACAGAGAAACAACAGAGTAACCAAAGATTATTCCTTATAATATTTGTTAATCAATCTTTTAATACCATCTTTAAGAAGTAGAACATTAAAATTTAAAATTAATCCGAATTTTTTATTCATCAATTTCATATAGGTTAAAGTTTGAGCAACATGTATATCTGCGATACCATCAACTGATTTTATTTCGAGTATTAATTCATTTTCTACAAGCAAATCTAACCTATATCCGCATTCAAGTTTTCACTTCTTCATATATCAAAGGAACAGGTTTTTCCTTTTCAACTGTCAAACCTTTTTTATTCAATTCATAAGCCAGGCATTCTTTATAAGAACTTTCCAATAATCCAGGTCCAAGTTCTTTGTGAACCTTTATCGCAGATTCAATTACACTTGATGTTAGCTCATTTATCAAACTCTGTTTCCTCTGTTGTTTCTCTGTGAACTCTGTGGTTTTTTCCTATAAAATTTTATTTTTCAGGACCAACCATCTTTTCTGGTCTCACTACTTCATCAAATTTTTCTGGAGTAAGAAGTCCCAATTTCAACTGCAACTTCTTTAAGTGTTTTATTTTCTTTATGAGCTTTCTTTGCAACTTTAGCCGCATTGTCATAACCAATATGAGGATTCAGGGCAGTAACCAGCATTAAAGAATTCTCAAGATGTTTTTTGATATTAACTTTGTTTGCTTCAATTCCAACAACACAATTATCCGTAAAGCTTTCACAGGCATCAGCAATTAATCTTATTGAATTGAGCACATTAAAAATTATAACAGGTTTGAAAACATTAAGTTCAAAATTTCCCATCGCACCTCCAAAATTTACAGCAACATCATTTCCGAAAACCTGTGCACAAACCATTGTCATTGCTTCGCTTTGAGTCGGATTAACTTTACCCGGCATAATTGAACTTCCCGGTTCATTTTCAGGAAGATTTAATTCACCTAATCCGCAACGCGGACCTGAACCAAGCCAGCGAACATCATTTGCAATTTTCATTAACGAGGCTGCAAGAGTTTTTAGAACACCACTGAATTCAACAAGTGCATCGTGAGTTGCAAAAGCTTCAAATTTATTTGGAGCTGTTACAAAATTCTTTCCGGTTAGTTTTGCAATGTGTTCTGCAGATTTAACTGCAAATTGTGGATGAGTATTTAATCCTGTTCCAACTGCTGTTCCACCAAGAGCTAATTCATACAATCTTGGGAGCGCCGCATTAATTCTTTCCAATCCGTTTGATAGCATTTGAACATAGCCGCAGAATTCCTGTCCGAGTGTAAGAGGAATAGCATCCATTAAATGTGTTCTACCTATTTTGATGATATCTTTAAATTCCTTTTCTTTTGCAGAAAGAGCATCGCGAAGTTTTGTAACCATCGGAATTAGTCTGCGATGAATTTCTTCAACAGCAGCAATGTGCATTGCAGTTGGGAAAGTATCGTTCGATGATTGCGCTTTGTTCACATCATCATTTGGATGAATTGGTTTTTTACTTCCCATTTCTCCGCCAGCAATTTCAATGGCACGATTTGAAATAACTTCATTAGCATTCATATTAGTTTGCGTGCCGCTTCCGGTCTGCCAAACTACTAGTGGAAAATGCTCATCAAGTTTTCCCTCAATTACTTCATCAGCAGCTTTGATTATCAGGTCTGCTTTATCAGCAGGAAGTGTTCCAAGTTCTTTATTAGTTAGCGCGGCAGCCTTTTTTAATATTCCAAGCGCTCTAATTAATTCACGCGGAAATCTATCTCCGCCAATTTTAAAATTCATTAAAGATCGAGCAGTTTGTGCTCCGTAATACTTATCGGATGGAACTTTAATTTCGCCCATTGTGTCTTTTTCAATCCTATAGTCCATTATAATTCTCCCTGAATAATTAGAATAAAATTTATTATCTATTGATACAAAAATAATACTATTTTATCTGAGATAAAGTCTAAAACTTAAATCCAAATCCAAATTTGGTAAACGTATCAGTATCTTTTATTGTTTCCGGTGGTCTGGAATCATATCTTAAATTAAAACCCACATTCAAATCTACAAAAGAACTAAGCTCAACAACTAAAGAATTATCTGAAATGATTCTGTAATCATTCCACTTGCCAACCCGCGGTTGAAAATAATTTATCATAACCAACTTTACATCATCTTTTATTTTTAATTCAAACGTCAGATAGGCCGATAAACGATTTGCAAATAAATTGTTTCCATGAATGGATTTTGCCGGTACATCATATTTTTCGTGCTCGTAAAAGTACGAGGTTCCCAGGCGAAATTTAAAGTTATCTAACTTCAAAATTCTAAATCTTAATCCCCCGCCGATTAATTCTCTTTCAGTAAGTAATCTTTTTTTATTAAAATCTGTTTGAGCAAATGCTTCGGCTTGTATTAAATCATTTATATCCTGCACGTGTCTTAAATGTAAAAGTGCTTGATTAAAAATCCTTTTACCATCGTCCCAGCCAAATCCGCCATCTGTAACAAGAAAAGTATAGCTCGTGCCCCAATTGTAATTTAATCTTCCGCCAAGATTGATAAATTGAAAATCAGTATTACCTGTAATAGCAGTTATTTCAATATCTGCAATTCCTGTAAACCCGATTGAGTCAGAATCTAATCGATATCTTTCAGTATTTATCTGTGCATAGATCTTTAGCGAAAGTAAAAATAAAACCGCCAGTAAATAATTAAGTCTTTGTATCATAAAACTCCAATAAAGGGTAAATAAACTGTGAGATTTCGGATGGAAAAGTAATTATAAAAAAATATAATTACTTAAGGGCTTCGCAAAAATTAGTCAAATAAATATTTGATCTACAACATATTAATAATTCAATGCTTTTGGGATTTATTAAAGCTTCGCTCCTTCAATAAAAAAAGATGAGTTAATTTAATATGATTCTAATTCAGGAAATTTTTTAGGAACTTCTATAATAAATTTAGTTTGATCATTTTCGTTTGAGATAAAACTAACCTTACCTTTAAGATAATTTTCTACGAGAAGTTTAACGCTATAAGTACCTATACCCCTTCCCTTTTTAGCCTTGGTGCTAAATGAACGATTAAATATTTGTAGTTGGATGTGCTTCGGTATAACTCCATCATTAGTGACAATAAATCTTATGTTCTCGCCGTATTCACAGGCACTCAATGACACTTTTTCTCCAGTGCCTATAGCTTCGAGTGCATTTTTTATCAGGTTACCAAGCGAACGAATAATAAAATGGTGATCAGTCTCAATTATCAACATGTCTTCTGGATACTCACATACAAAACTTTTTCCTTTTGTTATGCTGTTATTCTGATAAAGCTCAAATGTTTTTTCCAAAATATCCTTTACTGAATCAAGAGCAGGATAGATAATAAGTTTTCCTACCTCGGCATTGGATAAATCACGCTGCGCTTGTATTTCTTGAATGAGTTGCTCGGAAGTATTTAAAAGAATTTTTGAAAATTTGTCAAAATCCTCAGTTTCCCTTACTTCAGATATCATACCCGAAATACCAAAAATAATTGAAGCTGTATTAAGGACATCATGAAAAAAGATTCTTTCAAGCAATTCTCTTCTTTTTTCACTCTCCAGATTTTTTATTGCAAATACTATATAATTTTCATTTTCAATTTTAAGTGCTGAGGTAAATACTTTAAAATCCAATGAAGTTTCAACACCGCTATAGCTTACCAGTACGCGACATTCATCTTCATAACTGCCCGGAGTTTGAAGTGTTAGCTTATTACTTTTACCAGCGCCGCACTCTGAACAAAAAGAAGTAGTGCCGCATCCGGAAGTCATTTCTGTAGCATGAATACATCCAAGTGCTTCGCCTAGTCTTTGTCCAAGAATTTCAATTTTATCTTTATTCTTAAAAAAAATTTCAGCTTTTTTGTTATATGCAACAATCTGACGGTTCTGATCAAGAATCAGTACTAAATCAGGAAAACTCTCCATCATTTGTCTAATGATTGTATTTCCGGAAATTTTGTTGGAACGAGTTTTGATTTCCAGTCTTGAACTTCTGAATGGAGAATCAAAATAAGTTTTAGGTTCAGTTACAAACATCAATTTTTTTATGTTAAGTTTTTCTGACTGTTGTTTTGGATTTATATTTTCAAATTCTGCTTTTATTAAAGATATTTGCAATTATTCTACTATCACTATCGAGAGAAAAAGCCAATAAGTTAAGTTCTAATTTTGTTTTTAGGGGATTTTTATTCTTTTGAGTTGTAAATACTGCAAAAAAGTAAGAAATTTTTCTATACGATAAAAAATTTAAGTGGATATTCAACAAATATCTAATAGTATGCCAATTAAAGTCGGAATTATTTGCGTTTTAATTAAGGAAAAATCTCAACCATCAGTATCATACCCCATTAATAAAATCATGATTTTTATTTCCCGATTAATGAATTGAAATGAGTTTTTGATCTTTAAGGAACTAAATCAAGACATAAAATGTCTTAAATATAGAATTGAAAGAACTTGAGAATTACTTTACAATTTATTTACAATGGGGATAAGTTTTTCAGTAGATTTTTTCCAAGAATTAAATTAGATATCAGTCGTAATTTCAGAGGCATAATAATTGAGAGGATTTGTTGGAGCATTTTTTTACAATTCTATAATTATTTTATTGGGTAGAAATGAATATTCCACTTATTGACCGAAGCAACTATCTAAAAGGACTTTTTATCACTGCAAAACTTGATAAGGAGTTATCAGGCAAAGAAAAAGATATACTAAAAAATATTTCAGATAAACTAGGTTTCGCCTCTGATTTTTATCAAGAATCTATTCGAAGTCTCTTAACAAATAAATATATTAAAGAAGAACCAATTATTTTTTCTGCTGAAGAAATCGCCCGCTCTTTTTTAAGTGATGCTATAAAACTTGCCTGCTGTAATAATAAAATAACCAAGGAAGAGGTTGATTGGCTTAAGACAACTGCATCATCTAATAACATTGAAACAAATATTGTGGATGCTGAAATTAAAATTCATTGCGAATCTCCGCGCTTGCTTAATATTAGTGAATTAGCACTTTTTTCAATTATTTGATTTTAAATTGTGATTAAATAAAATCCATCTGATTTTCTTTGTCCTTTACTCCCCTTATTTCTAATTTTGATTAGATCATTTTATAAAATTATTCTTATCAAAAAATGTATTTACTTTTCTAAAAGGATTCTACCATGAAAAAAATGAAAGCCCTTGTTAAAAAATATGCTAAACCCGGAATCTGGATGGATGAAGTTCCTATTCCTGATTACGGACCTAATGATGTTTTAATTAAAATTCATAAAACTGCAATTTGCGGTACAGACATCCATATATATAATTGGGATGAATGGGCACAAAAAACTATCCCTGTTCCCATGCATGTTGGGCACGAGTACGTTGGAACAGTTGAAGCCTTCGGTAACAACGTTCAAGATGTAAAAGTTGGAGAACTTCTCAGCGGTGAAGGACATATTGTTTGCGGTACCTGTAGAAACTGTCGTGCGGGTCGTGGACATCTTTGCCCAAATACAAAAGGCGTTGGAGTTAATAGACCTGGGGCATTTGCAGAGTATCTGGTTATACCGGTTCAAAATATCTGGCATTGCGATCCTAAAATTCCAACGGATGTTATCTCTGTATTTGATCCGTTTGGAAATGCAGTTCATACGGCTTTAAGTTATGATTTACTTGGCGAAGATGTTTTAATTACTGGTGCCGGACCAATCGGAATAATGGCTGCGGCAGTTGCAATACATGCAGGTGCAAGAAACACAGTAATTACAGATATGAATCCTTACAGATTAGATCTTGCAAGAAAAATCGGTGTTACCCGCGCAGTTGATGTAACAAAAGAGAAACTACCTGATGTTGTTAAAGAACTTGGAATGAAAGAAGGATTTGATGTAGGTTTAGAAATGTCAGGAAGCATAAATGCTTTTAAGGATATGATTGAAGTCATGTTTCATGGTGGTAACATTGCTCTGCTTGGCATTCTTCCATCAAATGCGGGGGTTGATTGGACAAAAATAATTTTTAACGGATTAAACATTCGTGGTATTTATGGAAGAAAAATGTTCGAAACCTGGTATAAGATGCAAGCAATGGTTCAAAGCGGATTGGATATTACACCAATCATAACCCACAAATTTAAAATCGATGATTACAAAGAAGGATTTGAAATTATGAAATCCGGAAATTCCGGAAAAGTAATTTTAGATTGGATGACTTGATGCTAGATATTTGATACTGGCATTAATTAGGATGATTTTTAGAATTTAATAGAGATATTTTATGAGTTATAAAAACCTAGAAATCTGGCAACTTGCAAAAGAAATAGTGATTGAAATTCATAAGATGAGTTTAGAATTACCAAAGTTTGAGATGTACGAGGAAGGGAGTCAGATTAGAAGATCGAGTAAATCAGTAAAATCAAATTTAGTTGAAGGATATGGTCGTAGAAACTATAAGAATGAATATATTCGTTTTATAACATTCGCATTAGCTTCTAATGATGAAACGATAGACCACTTAGAAACGTTGTACGAAACAGAATCTTTAAAGGATAAAAAGTTATTTGACGATCTCCATAATAAATTAGAAATACTCGGTAAAAAGATTAATCGCTTTTTACAATCAGTTCAAAAAGAACATTTAAGTGATAAATAATTTCTTACCAGTATCTAAAATCAAGTATCCAGTATCGATAAAATAAAAAGGAAAAACTATGAACAACACTACAAAACAACATTATCAAGAAATTTTAAATGGAATTGAAAAAGAGGGACTGTTCAAAAAGGAAAGAATTATTACAACACCGCAAAGTGCACACATTGCTGTTACAACGGGACAACAGGTTTTAAATATGTGTGCAAACAACTATCTAGGACTATCAGACAATCCTGAAATAATAAAAGCTGCAAAAGAAAGTTTTGATAAATGGGGATATGGAATGTCTTCGGTAAGATTCATTTGCGGAACCCAGGAAATTCACAAAGATTTAGAAAAGAAAATATCAGAGTTTCTCGGAATGGAAGATACAATTCTTTATACATCCTGTTTTGATGCAAATGGTGGATTGTTTGAAACTCTGCTTGGCGAAGACGATGCAATTGTTAGCGATGAACTTAATCATGCAAGCATTATAGATGGAATTAGATTGTGCAAAGCTCAGCGTTATCGTTATAAAAACTGTAATATGATTGATCTTGAAGAAAAACTGAAAGAGGCAAAATCAAATAATGCTAAAAATATATTAGTTGCTACCGATGGCGTTTTTTCTATGGATGGATTTATTGCTCCGTTAAAAGATATTTGTGATATCGCTGAAAAATATAACGCCATGGTAATGGTAGATGATTCGCATGCTGTTGGTTTTATGGGTAAGCATGGCAAAGGAACTCACGAACACAATGGAGTTATGGGACGAATTGATATCATTACCGGTACACTTGGAAAAGCACTGGGCGGTGCAAGTGGTGGTTATACTTCTGCAAGAAAAGAAATTGTTGATCTGCTTCGACAGCGCTCTCGTCCATATTTATTTTCCAATACCGTTGCACCAAATATTGTTGCTGCATCAATTAAAGTACTTGATATGCTTTCAACTACTACAAACCTAAGAGATAAACTTGAAGAAAATACAAAGTACTTTAGAGAAAAAATTAAAGCTGCAGGTTTTAATATTAAAGAAGGAGTTCATCCAATTGTACCAATTATGCTTGGTGATGCTGTGCTTGCACAAACAATGGCTTCTAAAATGTTAGAAAAAGGAGTTTACGTTGTTGGATTCTTCTTCCCTGTTGTTCTTAAAGGTACAGCAAGAATTAGAGTTCAAATTTCTGCTGCTCATTCTAAACAAGATCTAGATTTTGCAGTTGAAAAATTTGTTGAAGTTAAAAAAGAAATGAATATATAGGATTATTATGAAACTGCAGGTTAATGACCAAATAATTAATATGCTAATTCTATCATTTACAATTTTCGTTTTTCAAAACTGCAGTAATAATAAATATTATTCTTCACCGGAAGAAGTAATACAGGCAAATATCGATTTTATGAATTCTGAAAATATTGAGGGAACATTGTCGACTTTCCATCCGGATAGTCCCACCTTTGAAATAACAGAAGATCTCGTTGAGCAAATATTTAATCTTTACGATCTAAATTATAAAATCGAAAAATTAGAGGTCGTTAAAAAAGATAATCAAGAAGCCATAGCTAATTTTACGCAACTAACCATAAAATTGAATGGTCCGGAGTTTAAAAATAACAGGGTTAAGGGCAAGCATATATTAAAAAAAGATGGTGACTCATGGAAAATTTATTCAACACAAATATTTAGCACAGAATTTTTAAATTGATTTGGACAAAGATAGAATTGACATAATTAAAGGAGATATCACTAACGTTAAGGTTGATGCAATTGTAAACGCCGCAAATACTTCTCTTCTTGGAGGCGGTGGCGTTGATGGTGCCATTCATCGCGCAGCTGGATTGAAACTTCTTGAAGAATGCAAATCACTTAACGGCTGTAAAACTGGCGAAGCTAAAATTACAAAAGGTTATAACCTTCCCGCAAAATTTGTAATTCATACTGTCGGTCCTGTCTGGAATGGTGGGAACTATAATGAAGATGAACTTCTTGCAAAATGTTACCGTAATTCCCTTCAATTAGCGGTTGAAAATGAAATAAAAACAATCGCTTTCCCGGCAATTTCAACCGGAGTTTATCGATTTCCCATGGAGCAAGCAGCTCAGATCGCAATTAAAACAACTATTAATTTTCTTAATTCAGATAAGTCTATCGAAAAAGTAATTTTTGTATGCTTTGATGATAAAGCCTGCCCTATCTATTTAAAAATTTTAGAAATGTTCATCTGAACACCCAGAATAATTATAGATTCCACACAATTAATTTTTCTAGTTTTATTTAGCCGGTATTATTCTTTCTGCTCCAACAAGTTTACCAATTAATTTTTGTGGTTCATGTATCAAAATTGGTAAACAGCTTGAACAAATAAAAGCGGGCTTTCCTGCATAATGAAGATGAATTAATGGAATTCCATTTTCAGACGCATTGCAATTAAGGCAAAAATTAATTTTAGGGGTATTACTCATATTTATCCTTTTTCAGTTAAATTTCTTTATTTACTTATTAGACACACCGGCTAAACAACTAATTTATTCTTGTATATAATTTAATTAATAGATTGGTAAAAATCGCTGAATAAAATTTTATCTTGAAAAGATTAATGCCACACCTGCAACTGCAATAACAGCGCCCATAATAGCTCTCCAGGAAAGTTTTTCTTTATAAATATATTTAACCATCGGAAGCATAATTATTGGCATTGTAGACATTAATGTTGCAGCAATTCCAACTTTTGTATTAGCGATAGCAATTAAACTAAATGTAATCCCTAAATAAGGACCGAGAATTGTTCCAATTACAGTTGCCCCAAGTGCTGATTTGTTTTTCCGATAAAGTTTTACTGGATCTTTGTACCGTCGGAAAAGAAGTGCTGCAGGAAAAAGTAAAAGTACCGCTGATGATATTCTCACAAAAGTTGCAACAAAACCATTTATGCCGGATTCATCAAAAGCAAGCTTAGCAAAAATAAGTCCACCGGATTGCCCTGCCGCACCCATAAATCCATAAAATATTCCTAATACACTCATTTTGTATTTTGAGGTTGGATCAGATTTTCTTTGAAGAACAACTAAAGAAATTCCACTCAAGGTTATCAGCATCCCGACTAAACCTAAAACACTTATGTTTTCACCAAGAAAAAAATAAGCAAGTAATGCAGTCATTGCTGGCGATAGTGCCATCAATAGCATACTAATGCGCGCACCAATTAACTGGTAACCTTTAAATAAAAATGAATCACCGATTACCAAACCAATAACTCCGCTAATAGCAAGATTTTTTACCTGCGATGATGAAACATCAAAACTAAAATTCATTATCAGTATAGTAGAAATAAGAAGTAACGAAGCAAGCAGCATCCTGTTTATATTAAGTTGCAGCGAACCGGTTTTTTCCGACGCAGCAGAAAATGCAATCGAAGTGCCTGACCAGAGAAAAGCGGTTAACAAAGCGCTAAGTTCACCAAGATAATTCATTTAATGGGAATATTTGATAGAAAAGTTTTATGTAAATGATTTTTATTTATTTTAAAAGCTTTAAGTAAAAGTATACTCAAAGTATCCAATAAGTCAATTTTAGAAAATTGTTTAATTTAATAATCAAACCAAATTATGGACTTAACAAATAAAAACCCATATCAAAACTCTTTAATATAGGTTATGAAGAAAAATAATTTTAAGTTTATTTATAGTTAGTATCATTTGATACTATTTAATAAGCATCATCTTCTTAGTATCGATTAACTCAGCCGTTTGAATTCTATAAACATAAACTCCTGAAGCCCAGTTAGCTGCATTAAACTCTGCTTGATACCTTCCGACTTCTTTTTCTTCATTTACCAAGGTTGCGACTTCGTTACCAAGAATATCATAAATTTTTAAAGTAACAAACTGTCTTTTATTTATTGCATATTTTATGCTGGTTGATGGATTAAATGGATTTGGATAATTTTGAGCTAATTCAAAACTTATTGGTTTATCCAGATTTTCATCCTGCGCGGAAGATACATTCAGAGGCATGTCAAGATTAATTAAATTTCCACTGTTCCACAAAGTTTTATTATCACCATCATACACTCCCCAAAAAGGACTGCTAGATAGCCAATCTAATCTAAGAGTGTCATTGGGTGCAATTAAACTAAAATTAATTGTAACAACATCAGTCCATTCACTTGGACCAGAAACCATTGTTCCACTATTGCTATAGGTAACGGGCAGGTCAATATTAATCCAGAGTTTATCACTCATAGGTCTGGTAACGCTACCAGTTCCATAATTACCTCCACAACAGTTATGGAAAACAAAATCAGTTTCAGTTATAGGACTGCTATTAAAATTTATAACTGATTTATCAAAACCAATGACGATGGTTGCCCCTCCTAAATCATCAGTACCAGTATTAGTATTAATCTGCACAAGAACTGAAATTTTTGAAGCATCAGAAGATAGGACAAGAAATCTGCCGTTTAAGGACGTAGGTAAAATAGTTGAAGCAAAAACTAACATAAGCATCCCAGCCATTAAGTTGAGTTTTTTCATATTTTATGTCACCTTTATTAAAAAGGATTTAATTAAATAATTATTAAGGTATTAGTTACCGCCATTTTCAAACATCCATTTATCCTTTAATGAATAAATTTGTTTGTGTATAAGTATGATACGCGTTGGCAAAATTCGTTCCGAATTAATACAATTGTTTTTTTTAAAATTTCAGACAGTCTTGTTTTGGATAAGTAATTTTAACTTCACTAAAAAAAAAATTACACTTTTTATTAAGACAGGATTGACGCTAAAATATTTTTAACCACTTTTGAATTGATTTTACAAATTAGTTCAGACTAGGAGAGATCTTAAATTTTTAGTTGGACTTCAAATCGAACTAGATCAAAAAAAAATAACCCACTTACTTTTCGGATAGTGGGTTACTGATTCAACTGATTTTCTTTTATTTTTCTTGGTTTTTGTTACCTATTTGTTACTTTTATCATAATGAATCTCCATAACTTATTATTTTATAAAGGATTTTAGAGATTAAAGTACATTTTGTATTCAAACGGATGCGGCATTGTACCAATTGAATGAATTTCTTCATTCTTTATTTTCACCCATTGCTCTAATAATTCATCTGTAAATATTCCGCCACGTTTTAAGAAATCATTATCTGCAGCTAAGGCATCCAGAGCTTCTGCCAAGTTTCTAGGAAGAAAATGTATGTTTTCATTTAAATCTGTTTCTAAAAAATTTTTATCAATCGGTCCATATCCTTCTTTTACTGGATCAATTTTATTTACAACTCCATCAATTCCAGCAAGAAGCATAGATACCAAACATAAATATGGATTTGCAGTAGCATCAGGCGGGCGATATTCAAATCGTGTCTCATCGGGATTGGATACATATTTGGGAATTCTTATCGCTGATGCTCTGTTTCCCTGTCCATAAGTTAATGCTACCGGGGCTTCAAATCCCGGGACCAATCTTTTATAAGAATTTGTACTTGGGTTTGTAAATGCTGAAAGCGCCGGGCCGTGTTTTAACATTCCCCCAATAAAATATCTGCCAAGCTGATTGATATTACCGTACTCTCCTTTTTTATAGAAAAGATTTTTGCCGTTCTTTGTAAGATAAAGATGTAAGTGCATCCCATTGCCGGCTTGCTGATACATTGGTTTAGGCATAAACGTAATAAACAATCCTTTTTCTTTTGCAAAATTGAACAGGATGTATTTTGCTGTTATAATATTATCTGCGGTAGTTAATAAATCACTAAAGTAAGTTTCAATTTCCTGCTGTCCCCGTTCACCAACTTCGTGATGATGATATTTTACGTTGATACCCTGTGCTTTTAATAATTTACATGCTTCATCACGGAAATCATCATATTCATCAAATGGATTTGCTGCGTGATATGCTTTTTTGTAAAACTCCTCAGCATGTTCTACACGGTAATAAGAGGATGCTGTGCGGGTATCATATTCAACTTTTGAAAAAATATAGAACTCAAATTCCGGTCCCCATAAAGATTTTTCCGCACCGGTAATTTTTTTTAAAAGTTCTTCGGCTTCTTTTGCAAGATATCTTCCATCCTGGTTAAAGGGACTCTTTTTTCCATCAGTTAAAACTATGTGAGAATAAAAACTTAATGTTGGCGCGTCACGGAATGGATCAAGATTAGCAGTTGCCAAATCCGGCAATAATATCATATCACTGTTTTCTACTTTAAGAAAACCGTAACTCGATCCGTCAAATCCAACACCTTCGCTTAAAAGTTTTTCCAGTATGTTTGGATAATAAGGAAGTGTTATATGATGCAGCCGTCCTGTAAGATCATTTGCTTTAAGATCAATGAATTCAATCTTATGTTTTTTAATTAAGTTCTTACATTTCTGCAGATGATTATTTTTCATATTAGCCCCTGAGTAATTAAGCTATATTGATTTGTTTCGAAATTATTTAAGACAAAAATGCCCGATTGGAAATCAACCGGGCATTTTATTATTTAACCATTATAATTTAATGCTGCAATACCAGGAAATATGCCGGTAGAATCGAGTTCTTCTTCGATTCTCAATAACTGATTGTACTTTGCAATGCGATCAGTTCTTGACGCCGAACCGGTCTTAATCTGTCCTGCATTAGTTGCAACAGCAATATCAGCGATGGTAGTATCTTCAGTTTCACCGGAACGATGGCTTATAACACTTGTGTAACCATTTATCTTTGCAAGCTCAATCGCATCGAGTGTTTCTGTTAATGTTCCTATCTGATTTACTTTAATTAAAATTGAGTTTGCAACTCCAAGATCAATTCCTTTTGCTAATCTGTTTGTATTGGTTACAAATAAATCATCACCAACAATTTGAATTTTAGAACCAAGTTTATCTGTTAATAATTTCCAACCATCCCAGTCATCTTCCGCCATTGCATCTTCTAAAGAAACTATTGGATATTGATTAACCCAACTTGCCCAGTAATCAACCATTTTCTCAATACTTATTTCTTTGTTTGGTGCCGATTTAAAAAGATGATAAGCATTTTTTTCTTTGATGAAGAATTCACTTGCTGCGGGATCAAGTGCAATGCCTATATCTGTTCCAACCTTATATCCAGCTTTTTCGATTGCTTCTAGAATTACTTCGATCGCTTCTTCGTTTGATTTTAAATTTGGTGCAAATCCGCCTTCGTCTCCAACTGCCGTGTTGTACCCTTTTTTAGCAAGAACAGATTTTAAAGCGTGGAAAGTTTCTGTTCCCATCCTTAATGCTTCACTAAAACTTGGGGCACCAAATGGCATTACCATAAATTCCTGGAAGTCAACATTATTATCAGCATGTTTTCCGCCGTTAAGAATATTCATCATTGGAACAGGAAGCGTACGCGCGTTAACTCCGCCGATATAACGATAAAGTGGTAATCCAAAAAATTCTGCAGATGCTTTTGCGCAGGCAAGTGAAACACCTAGCATTGCATTTGCACCTAGGTTGCCTTTGTTATCAGTTCCATCTAATTCTATTAACAAATTATCAATTTCAACTTGTTCTGTCGCATCTAAATCAATAATCTCATCTGCAATTTTTTCATTAACATTTTCGACTGCTTTAAGAACGCCTTTTCCATTGTAACGATTTTTATCACCGTCTCTCAATTCAACTGCTTCGTGTTCGCCGGTAGAAGCACCGCTTGGAACTGCAGCTCTACCCATTACTCCGCTTTCAAGATAAACTTCAACTTCTAATGTTGGGTTGCCTCTTGAGTCTAAAATTTCTCTTCCAAATACATCAACTATTGTTGTCATTTTATAACTCCTGATTTTTCTAAATATGATTCAAAGTTTTGTTTAATTTACTTATTAAAATTAGCTAAATGACGGTTAGAAGTGAAATTGTAAGTCTTATTTTTAAGGCAAAAGCTTATATAGTGTAAATTTTTTCTTAGGCAATTGAAAACTATTAACTTATTATTTTATCATAAATTATAATTCGGCGGAATTATCTTAGTGAGACGCTTCAGTAACTTATCAATAAATTTTGATAGAAGTGATTCTTCCTTATCTGAATGTTTCTCACTGTAGCTTCTTATCGCGGAATATATTCCAATATCCTCACCATTCTCAATACTTAAATAGTATTTATGAGCCATAATATCAGTATAAAGTTTTACAGAATTTGTGTTTGGAAAGTAATCGAATATTTTAAGTTTGTTAAACTCCTTAATAATTGGTTTATAGATTTTTTCAATCCACTCATTAGCGGCAAAAGTAATTTCAATTTCACTTTCGCTTTTTTCACTTAAATACCATTTGTGTTCTTCTATCTGTTTTAAGATTGAATCAATTGAATATTGATCTGTGATTTTGAAAAAATGCTTTTGTATTTCTAACCTAGTTATATTTTCAAATTCAGCAGATTTAACTAACAAATTATAGTGAGTATTATACTCCTGCTTAAAATACTTTTTATCAATCTCTAAAACAGAAATGGATTTTGAAGTTTCTTTTTGTTGATATTCATCACTAATTAATTTAATTGAATCATAAAATCTTTTTTAATAAGTTCACCAGAAAATTTCTTTAGGATTTGAATTGTTTCAGAATCCGATAGAAACGCTTTTAATTCGGTATGCGATTTACCCTGTTCATCTTTTATCTTAATAAACTTTATAAGAATATTTGAAAGCGAAGCGTCGCCCCAAAAGATATTATTAAAATGTAGGTTGCTAATAATTCTGCTACTGACTTATAGATTGATTTTCTGCTCGTATCTGAAAAATCCCACTTAAATAAAATGGAATGCGGAATTGATTTTGCCTCAAGTATAGTAACAATAAAGGCGAGACTTTCTTTTTCTTCAGTATTTATTTCAAACAAATTCTTTTTATAAAAAATGTATCCGGCAGGAATTAATGTATGAATCCCTTTCTGCAAGAGTTTTGTGAATGTTTCACTTTCAAAATATGCGCTGATTGGATTTGTCTGCTTAATTGCAAAGGCAAAGTCTTTTGTTTTAATAAATCTGACAATGTGTTTTGAGATACCTTTTCTTACTTCAAGGAACTTCACTTGCTTATCATTCCACTCAATTAATGGAGTATCCCAGGGAAAATTTTCTAAATCAGCTCGATATTTAGGTTCAATATTTAGTACTAGATATTTTTTATCCATTTATTCGTTTTTATGATGTTAATCATTCATAATATAACCAAACTTGTTGAAGAGAGAAATAATTCAATATTAATTCTGTTTTAAGATTTACAAGTTTGTGCTTTCATTCACTTATATTTTTCATAGTGAGTTCTTATATTGCAAATACATTATATTAAATCTTGACATTCGCTTTAAAATTCTAATTCTTTAAATAAAAGAGCATTGATAAACACTAAAGTAAGTAATGAAAAAGAGAATATTATTTTACATTTTCACCATCATTGCGTTTGGTTCTCTCCTATTACTCACTTTGGAATATGGAAAAGAATTAGAGGTTAATAAACTTGTATCTAATCCATCTATTGATCTATATCAATCAAATGGTGAGTCCAGCTTTTTTACTGCAATAAATAATTTTCTTCAAAATTTTCACCACCCATTGGCAATATTAATTCTGCAAATTTTGTCTATCATCTTAATAGCAAGATTATTTGGTTGGATGATGACTAAAATTGGACAGCCAACTGTTATTGGAGAAATAATAGCTGGTATTGTTTTAGGTCCATCTTTACTTGGATTGTTTTTTCCACAGTTTTCTAGTTTTTTATTTCCACCAGAATCATTAGTTAACTTACAGTTCCTTAGTCAGATTGGACTTATCCTATTCATGTTCATTATCGGGATGGAACTTGATATTGGAATTCTAAAAAAAAGTGCAAACGATGCAATTGTAGTTAGTCACGCCAGCATAATATTTCCATACTTCCTTGGTGTTACTTTGGCTTATTTTCTATACCAGGATTTTGCACCAGATAATATTTCTTTTACAGCTTTTGCTCTTTTTATTGGAATAGCAATGAGCATTACAGCCTTTCCTGTACTTGCAAGAATTGTACAGGAAAGAAATTTAACTAAAGATCATTTAGGAATATTAGCAATAACTTGTGCAGCTGTTGATGATGTTACTGCCTGGAGTTTACTTGCAGTAGTTATTGCAATTGTTAAAGCTGGCGACATTACCGGAGCGCTATTTACAATTTTATTTTCTGTTCTTTATATAATGTTTATGTTGCTTATCGTAAAGCGACTACTTAACAAAATTGCTCAAACACATTTTACTCGTGAAACTGTAAACAAACCAGTTCTTGCAATACTTTTTGGAATATTGTTGATGTCTTCTTATATGACCGAAGTTATTGGCATCCATGCTTTGTTTGGTGCCTTTATGGCTGGGGTTATAATTCCGGCAAATCAGAATTTCCGTCGAGTTCTTGCTGAGAAGATTGAAGATTTTAGCTTGGTTTTTTTACTCCCACTTTTCTTTGTTTATACAGGATTAAGGACTCAGATTGGATTACTTAATGATCCAAGTCTTTGGATTGTTTGCTTAATAATTATTGCAGTTGCAGTAACCGGTAAATTTATTGGTAGTGCGCTTGCCGCAAAATTTGTTGGTCAATCCTGGCGAGATAGTTTAGTATTGGGTGCGTTGATGAACACAAGAGGATTGATGGAATTAGTTGTACTTAATATCGGATATGATTTAGGTGTTTTAACTCCTGAAGTTTTTGCAATGATGGTTTTAATGGCGTTGATTACAACTTTTATGACTGGACCAGCAATTAGTTTTGTGGATTTCATTCATAAAAGAAAGAAACAACTTAAAGAAACTCCATATACAGCAGATGAAAATAAAATACTGATTTCTTTTGGACCTCCGATGTCTGGAAATAGGTTGTTGTTACTTGCTAACCAAATGATTGAAAATAGAAAAGACAAAGTAAACATAACTGCTTTACATCTTACACCAAGCTCAGATATTTCATTTCAGGAAGCAGAAATATTTGAACAGGAAGGTTTTGAACCAATACTCGAGTTATCAAAAAAACTGGATATTAAACTCCAAACAAAGTATAGAGCAACAAATGAAGTAAGTAATGAAATTGTAAGTATTGCAAATGAAGATTCTTATGACATGTTATTGGTCGGAAGCTCAAAAGCAATGTTTTCTAGAAATGAAACTGGTGGAAAAATAAAATACTTTTTTGATGATTGTAATTGCAGTGTTGGTGTTCTAATTGATCGAGGGTTTGAACAAATAAATAGTGTTTTATTAATTATGCATCAAACCACAGATAAATTTTTGCTTAAGTATGCCAATAAGTTTTTAATTAATTCTGCAACTCAATTATCAATTGCGGATGAGTTGAACACAATAAATAATGATGACGCAATATTTAGTACGTTAAAAAATAATTCCAATAAAAAAATAGATATTCAGAATGAATTAAATCTCTCAAATACATTTCTAAATCAATTTGATTTGATACTTGTCAGTTTAGAAAGCTGGAATAAGATTAGAACTATCAATAGTGATTGGATAACGAATAGCCCTTCATTACTCATCATAAACAAATAATTATTTTTTTTGGAACCGAATTTAATTTCACTTCATCAAATCGTTAAAAAATTTTGGCGAATTATGGAAGTAAAAGAAATTTTTAACAAAGCTTTAAACTCAAATTATCTAATCATTGAAGAAGATGAATTAAAATCAGTTTTGGATAATTCTGAAATACTCAGAGTTGAAGATACACATCTCTCTGATTTCATCAGGATACTTAAATACGACGGGAACCTTTTTGCGCAGGAAATTTCTTTTAAAAAAGAAATTATACTTAGAAAAATGAGTTCAATTGAAGATGCTGATATGTTTGTGCAGGAACGATTAGATTACTACGAACGTAAATGGGATGGCTGCGGCTGTAAGATTGATTATTATGAATAGTATCCATAAAGCTGAACTTGTTTCAGCTTCTTTATCATTACAAAGATTCCGAAACAAGTTCGGAATGAATATAAATTATTCCTCACCCTCAAGTTCGTGTGTTTGGGTGTTATGCTCAACGCTAAATAAAAATTTAGCTTTTGGATTTTTTTCTTGAGCACTTGCAATCGAGTACTTAGATTCAGCAAGGTAAACTAACTTATTATGTTTATCCAAAAATACATTATGCGATCGGATTCTCATCAACTCACTGATATCTTCTTCCTTATCATAAATTACCCAGCAGGCTTTATAAAAATTCAGCGGACGGAATCTGCACGCCGCTCCATATTCATTCAACAATCTGTACTCAAGCACATCAAACTGAAGATCACCAACCGTACCAACAACTTTTCTGTTTCCATCATTCTGGATAAATACCTGAGCCAGTCCTTCGTCTGTTAACTGCAATATTCCTTTATTCAACTGCTTTGATTTAAACGGATCATTTAGCTGAAGCTCTTTAAATATTTCCGGTGAAAAAGTTGGAATCCCTTTGTACATAAAATTTTCACCTTCGGTAATCGTATCACCGATTTTAAAATTACCAACATCATAAAGTCCAATAACATCACCGGGGAAAGCTTCATCAATTGTTGTTTTATCCTGCGCCATAAATGATGCAGGATTTGGGAATTTTATATCACGATTAAGTCTTACGTGATAATAAAATTTATTTCGCTCAAACTTTCCTGAGCAAACTCGAAGAAAAGCAATTCTGTTGCGATGTTTTGGATCTAAGTTTGCGTGAATCTTGAATATAAAACCAGAAAATTGTTCGGCCTCAGGTTGAATCATACCCATCGTTGTTTCTCTTGGCAACGGCTGCGGTGCAATTCTGACAAAGCTATCCAACAACTCTTTTACACCAAAATTATTTACTGCACTTCCAAAGAAAACTGGAGCAGTTGTTCCATTCAAATAATTATCAATCTTAAAATCATCATAAGCACCGTGTATGAGTTCAATATCATCTTTTAGTTTTAATGCATCATCCCCGAAGTAATCAATTAATTTCGGATCATCAACTCCATGAAATTTTTCTATTTCATCTTCAATTCTTTGCTTGTTTGCTTTAAAGAATGAAAATGAATTTTCATAAAGATTATAAACTCCTCTAAAACTAACACCAATTCCCATTGGATAACTTAATGGACGCACTTTGATCTTTAGTTTACTTTCAATTTCATCAAGTAACTCAATCGGATTTCTTCCTTCGCGATCAAGCTTGTTAATAAAAACTATAACAGGCGTGTTACGCATTCGGCAAACATTCATAAGTTTCTCTGTTTGC
This sequence comes from uncultured Ignavibacteriaceae bacterium, assembly GCA_963714775.1. Lineage (GTDB taxonomy): Bacteria > Bacteroidota > Ignavibacteria > Ignavibacteriales > Ignavibacteriaceae > IGN3. Next base: position 219,581 of record CAVQQN010000040.1, on the reverse strand, counting down.
TCTTCAACGCCTTTAACGCAATCGATAACAAGAATAACACTATCAACAGCAGTTAGCGTGCGATAGGTGTCTTCGGCAAAATCTTTATGTCCCGGAGTATCAAGCAGGTTTATGTTGTATCCGTTATAATGAAAACTTAATACTGAAGTAGATACAGAAATACCTCTTTGCTTTTCAATTTCCTGGAAATCCGAAGTTGCGGTTTTTCTAATCTTGTTTGATTTTACCGCACCGGCAATCTGGATGGCGCCGCTGAATAAAAGCAGCTTTTCTGTAAGTGTTGTTTTACCCGCATCAGGGTGACTAATAATTGCAAAAGTTTTTCTGCTTTTTATTTCTTTAAGGATACTCATTGTTTAAAATTCTTTGCTGCTAATAATAAAATATTGGAATAAAAATTCTGAGGAACTTGCTGAATTAAGCAAACCTCAAAAAAGAGGACAAATTGGGGCGGCTAATAGTTTTTATTCATATACATAACTGATACAAATATAAATAAATTTTGGTTTAGGTTGAAGTGGACTTTTGATTTCGACTGAAAAGTCGTACTCTTATTATTTACAAAACAGCTTAATTTTTTTGATTTTTATTATTAAATATGAAACTGCCTCATAAGTGAAATTTTCTTATGAGACAGTCTCAGATTACTGATCGATCGCTGTGAATGATTGTCAGTTATTTATTCAAATTGTTGTAATTAGTTTTCAAAAGCTAAAAGATGGTTTTGTGCACTTAGTAAAAGACATGTGTCTAATACTGCAATATTTGCCTTATAAACTACTTCATCTAATTGATAAGTAAGATGATCAATAATTAATGTTTCTATTGCTACACCTGCTTCAAGAGGTTCTGCATAGGCTATATATGTATTATACATTTCCTGAAAATTCGAATCCGTAAATACTCCAACCACATCTGAATCACCTATTGGATCATCAATGTCATATTTATCAATCACTCTTAATACTTTGTCCAAGTGCATCTGTTCAATGACTTGGAAATTCTCAAATACTTTATAGTCAGTATTACTGAAATGTATATATACATCACGGGCTAGCTTTTCCGCTAGTGCTGTATAAATTAATCCCTCAGTTTCTTCTGTAGAGGGCAACTGTTTTTGTAATGATGAATCGTCAGGTGTTATTACCTGGCTTTCCTGATTACATCCCGTTAGAAATATTACAACAAGAAAAAAACTAAAAACTGCAAGAAAATATTTTGTGTTCATGTGGTTCCTCAATAATTTATGATTTATAAAAATGACTGTGTTATTCCAATAGCCACTAATTCTGCAATAGAAAAAAGTTATGAAACTGTCTCACAATTTTATTTTCTTATGAGACAGTCTCAGATGACAGATCGCTGTGAATGATTGTCAATTATTTAGCCTAGAGTTCGTTAAGTAGGCTAGTAAAAACTGCAAGATGATCTTGTGAACTAGCTAAAAGATTAGTGTATGCCATATAAAGAAATTGATAATCATCCTGACCTTCTACTTTTGCTTTATAGAAAGTATAATCAGCGCTAATTAAAGTTTCAATGGTTATACCTGCATTAAGTGCATCTTCCTCGGTAATTATATTCAGTCCATCCAACAGGGTCTGATATTTATCCGGATATTCTAATCCTACTGTTGGATCAGAAGTTATGTCTGTATGATTATAAATTATATTTAATAACTTGTCTATATGATTCTGTTTGGCGTCTACGATTTTCGGAAATTCTACTACTTCGGGATAAGCTACAGATAAACCTGTATAAACATCCAGAGCTAGTTTTTCTGCCAATATCATATTAATTACTCCATCATATTGATCAAGGAGATACACTTTTTGTAATGAATCGTCAGGTGTTATTACCTCGGGTACCTGATTGCATCCCGTTAGAAATACTGCTAGAAGAAAAAAACCCAACACTGCAAGAATTTTTTTTGTTTTCATGTGGTTCCTCAAAAATTTGTTATTTGTAAAAATGACGACGCACTGATATTCCAATAGTTGTGCCATAGCAAAAAGTTGTTAAAATAAAATATTAATACACACTTCTAATTTTACTCTCGACTTTTATGACGAAATAAAACGACTTAAAAGTCGAGTTAAAAATATTTACGTTTAATATTATCTGCGTTTAGATAGGTTTACTATTAAGCATGCTAGAATTTGCATTTTGTGACTTAATGAAGAAAAGCTTTATAATTTTAGTCTAAAAAAACCTAATTGAAAACTCCAAGAAATTCCAGAGTGTAATTTCGGAGAAGTCCGTTAGCTAACGGATAACTGGGATGTTTTATTAACTGCAAAAATTTCTCCCCTCCTGCCCGTGTCGGTTTACTTATCAAGGGTTAGCAGGTAAGCTTGCTTCATGTTCTTCTAACATACTTCACGTTGTATTAAACATTAAATATATACCGCCCAAAATTACTAAGACACCACAAATTCTCTTTATCCATAAAATTGTCTTTGAATCTTCTGACCATTTTAAGTATAGCTGTACTTTTTTTGTAAATGTTCCTGCACCTACAATAACTGCACAATGACCAATTCCAAAGGCTAACAATAAGAATGCTGCTGAGGTAAAATTTGTTTGTGCTGTTTGAAACACGAGACCAAGTACAGGAGCCATATAAGCAAATGTGCAAGGTCCAAGAGCTATTCCGAAAAGTAATCCAAGAATTAATGCAGCTAATAATCCTTTTGATTTTGTTTGTCCTTAAACCTGAAGTATTCCAATCAAACTTTATAATATCTAAAAGATAAAGTCCAACAAGAAAAAAGATCCCTGCAACAAGATAATTTCCGATAGCGCCAACATCACCCATCAATCTTCCGAGTGATGCTGTGATGATTCCGATTGCAGCAATTGTAATTAAAATTCCAATCGAAAATATTAGTGAGATATAAAATGTTCTGCCAAGTGTAATTTTGCCTTGTGAGCTTATAAAACCAACAACAAGTGGAATGCTTGACAAGTGGCAAGGTGAAAGCAGAATAGACAAAACTCCCCAACCAAATGATGCGAGCAATGCTATCCAATAGTTTTCGTAAAGCGCATTGCTTAGTATTGTGAATATTTCTTCGATCATTTCTTAGTTATTTTTTTTATGTACCTTTACCTTGCAAAATTTTATCTATCTCTGCTTCCGGATAGAATCCTTCGTGGCGATGAAATTCTTTACCGTTTGAATCAAGAAACACCTGAGTCGGTATCAACTTAATTCCATATTGTGTCGCATATTTTTTCTGATCTTCTTTCCAGACATCATAAAAAATTACCTTAATCTGGTCACTATATTTTTCTTCAATTGCTTTCATCACTGGCTGCATCTGCTTACAAGGAATGCAATTTACAGAACCAAGTTCAACAAATGTTACTTTTGGTTTTGTATTATTTTGCGGTGAAACACTTATTGATAAAAGAATGACAAATAATAGAATAAAATATTTTTTCATTTTAATTTTCCTTTAACCATTCAATTATCTGATCATCTTTAGGAATAATACCAAAACTTTTAACTTTTTCATTTATAATTAGTCCTGGTGTCATCATTATTCCATACCTAACCATTTCCTGAATATCTGTTACTTTTTCAACAGTTGCATCGATTTTATTTGACGCTACAAGTTCTCTTACTTTATTTTCAAGATTCTGACACTTTTTACAACCTGTGCCAAGTACTTTTACTGAAATCATATTTTTATCCTTTTAATTTTGTTTTAATAAACTCACTTAGTTTGGAAAGTAAGTTTTCATCATATTCAATTTTGAGGAGTGCTTTATTTCTTCCATCAAATACAACTACTGACGGAGCAAATAGAGTTTCGTATTTAATCTGCAATTCATTGTGCTCGTATGAATCAACAATCCAGTAATCCAATTTCTTTTCTTTTACAAGATTTAATATTTCAATCGTCTGTTTTTTACACATTTCAAGAGTGCAATGGCAGGACATTGAAGCACTGAAGAATAAGTATTTTTGTTTTATTTGATGAAAAGAATTTTTCATCAGCATAATTATAAAAAGTGTTTGAGAAGTGAAGATACCATTGATTGAATAGGACTAAAGCAGAATCCTTAGAAATGTTTTTTATTGTTGATTCATATTCATTAAAATGATTTTTCAAGACTATCAAAGTTACTTATTGAGGTTTGATATTTACTCTCCAACTCAACTTTATCATAATTTTGAAAAAGTAAATCTTTTAGCTTGATTAAATCATTATCAGCATCTGAGCTTTTATTAGAAAGATTAATAAAATACTGTGCTGCTGCTTTCTCAATTGATTCAAATACCTGAGAAGAAGCATTAACTGAAACAGCAATTACAACCAAGACAACTAAATAAAACTTTAACAGCATAAAATCTCCCCTAAGAGATTATTAAATTAATTTATGATTTAAGGACAAATATCATGGAGCTTTAATAGTTCCTTCTTCAACTTTTCCGAAATATTTTTTTTGTAACCAGAGAGCAACATTAACGAGCCCAATTAAAACAGGTACTTCAACGAGAGGACCGATAACTGCTGCGAAAGCTTCGCCACTATTTATTCCGAATACAGCAATTGCAACTGCTATTGCAAGTTCAAAATTATTACTAGCGGCTGTGAATGATAAGTGTTGCAGTTTTACTATAATCAGCACCAATTTTTTTGCCCATATAAAATGAAACAAAAAACATTATCACAAAATAAAAGAGTAATGGAATTGCAATTCTTATAACATCAAATGGAATCTTAACAATATATTCTCCCTTTAATGAAAACATTACAACTATGGTAAACAACAATGCAATTAAAGTGATTGGCGAAATCTTTGGAATAAAATTCTTCTCGTACCATTCTTTTGATTTTACTTTCAATGCAACAAAGCGAGTTAACATTCCAGCTAAAAATGGAATTCCCAGGTAGATAAAAACACTTTCTGCAATTTGTCCGATTGTTATATCAACAGCAAATGTTTTTAATCCTAGCCAGGAAGGAAGAACTGTTAAAAATACATAAGCATAAATCGAAAAGAATAAAACCTGAAAAATTGAATTGAATGCAACCAATCCTGCAGCATATTCAGTATCACCTTTTGCAAGTTCATTCCAAACGATAACCATTGCAATACAGCGTGCAAGACCAATCATTATTAATCCAGCCATATATTCCGGATAATCCTGCAAAAAGATTATTGCAAGAAAAAACATTAATATCGGACCGATAATCCAGTTCTGAACAAGCGAAAGAGTAAGTACTTTAACATTTCTAAAAACATCAGGCAATTCCTCATACTTAACTTTTGCAAGCGGCGGATACATCATTAAAATCAATCCGATTGCAATTGGAATGTTTGTTGTACCCGATTGAAATGAATTCCAGAAATCAACAACTGATGGAAAGAGATATCCCGAAAAAACACCGATAAACATTGCAAGAAAAATCCACAATGTTAAATATCGATCTAAGAATGAAAGTTTTTTTGTTAACGTACTCATAATCTTTTATGCAAAAATAAAATTGAATAAATATCCAACTATTATTATTCCAACTCCAACAACTCCGATAAATATTCCTATCAACTGAATCTTTAGAACTTTTTTCAGAATGATTGTTTCAGGCAAAGACAATCCAATAACACTCATCATAAATGCAAGAACAGTTCCTAACGAAGCTCCTTTTTCTAAAAGTGCCTGAACGATTGGAATTATTCCTGCTGCGTTTGAATACATTGGAATACCAATTAAAACTGAAAGTGGAACAGACCACCATGCTGATTTGCCCATCAGTGAAGCCATAAAATTTTCTGGTACATAACCATGAATACCTGCACCAACTGCAATACCAATCACAATATAAATCCAAACTTTTGCTACAATTTCTTTTACTGCTGTTATACCGGCATCAATTCTATCAGTAAAAGGAATTTTTTCTTCTATAAATTCTACCTTATTGGCTTTTGTTTCATAAACCCAACTCTCAACAAATTTTTCCAGCTTTAATCTTCCAATTACATATCCAGCAGTTATTGCAATCAACAATCCTGTTGATGCATATAACAAAGCAGTTTGCCATCCGAATAAACCAAATAGCAAAACAAGTGCAACTTCATTTATCATTGGGGCAGCAATTAAAAATGAAAATGTAACACCAAGCGGTACACCACTTTGCACAAATCCCAAGAAACAAAGGAATTGCCGAACAAGAACAAAATGGTGTAACAACACCTAATGAACTTGCTAAAACATTTCCAGCAAATAATGATTTTCCACCAAGCATTTTTCTTGTTCTTTCAGGTGAGAAATATGAGCGTATTATTCCAACTGCAAAGACAACTAGTACTAAGCAACAGTCAATACTTTTGGAACTTCATAAATGAAAAACCAAATTGCATTTGTTAGATGTGTATTTTTTTCTAAACCAATAATTGAATAAACAATAAAATCAGTAAGTGCATTAAGATTTAGATAAAGCAATATCCAAACTAGTAGAAAAGATGAGAGAATTAATATTTTATTTTTCATTTTGTATTGCAAGATCATACTATAAGATTATTTAATTGATATTTTCCTGAATCCAATGAATTAAAGTTGATTTAGTTGGAAGTTTTCCACTTGAAATCATTTTACCATTTATCTCAAGTCCTGGTGTTGATAGAATTCCTGTTTTCATTATCTCCTGCAAGATCAGTAACCTTTTCAACTGATGCATTGATATTTAATTCCTGAATTGCATCGTACACATTTGTTCAAGTTTTTTACAATTTGCACAACCACTGCCATAAACTTTTATAATGTTTTCTTTGCTCCTTCAAATTATTTTTGATAGAATTCATAAAAATCTTTTTTTATTTCATCACGCACTCTTCGATAAACAGGCATAACTTCTTCTTCACTTCCAACAGCATCAGCGGGATCATCAAATCCAATATGTAATCGATGTTTAACATTACCAATAAAAACGGGACAGGTTTCTTTTGCATTATCACAGACTGTAATTACATAATCAAAAGATTGCGAAAGATATTTATCAACATTTTCAGCAACTCCATTACTTATATCAATCCCAATTTCCTGCATTGCTTTTACTGCAAAAGGATTTACTTTTTCTGCCGGTTTTGTACCAGCAGAAAACACTTCAAGATTTTTATCAAATGATTTTAGAAATCCTTCTGCCATCTGACTGCGGCAGGAATTACCAGTACAAAGAATTAATATTCTTTTAGTTTTTGCAGCAGCTGTCATCACAACATCCTTTCGCTTGATCAATTGGTTTTTCTGCTACAACTGTGATGCTAAAAATTCCAACACCACTTGATTTATAACTTTGTAATTGATCTTTATCCTAGATATTGAAGTAAAACATCATCCGGTAATTCAATTATTTTTGTTTTTTTAATTTCAGCATTAACAAATCCAGCTTCTTTAATAATCGCCAAATAATCTTCTTGCTGTATTGCACCGGCAACACAGCCGGCATACATCTCAGCAGATTTCTTTAATTCTGGATGCAGTTCGCCTTTAATAACAATATCTGAAACACAAAAATGTGCTCCTGGTTTTAGTATTCGATAAATTTCACTAAAAGCTTTTTGTTTATCAGGAACAAGGTTTAGCACGCAATTACTAACAACAACATCAGCAAGATTGTTTGCAATCGGCATAGTCTTCAATATCACCAAATCGAAACTCAACATTTTTATATCCAAGCTTTAGAATTATTTTGATTCGCTTTTTCAATCATAGCTTCAGTCATATCAACACCAATTACTTTACCTTCTTCACCAACAATAGCACGTGCAACAAATACATCATTACCTGCACCAGAACCTAAATCGATTACTGTATCACCTTTTTTAATTCCAGCAAACTCAGTTGGCAAACCACAACCCAAGCTTAAATCTGCATCGGCGACATAACCTTCTAAATGAGTGTATTCATCGTTCATAACTGTATAACCAACAATTTCATTTGCTGAGCCGCAGCAACTGGATGGGCCACAACAAGATGAAGATGATTTTGCGATTTCACCATATTTTTCTTTTACAATTTCTTTTACATTCTTTTTGATCATCCATTTTAATTCTCCTTTGATTAACAAGCACAAACTTGATTAAATAATTTATCTAATTCTTTTTTAGCTTTTTGAAGTGTTTTATTATTAACACAATAACAAACTTTCGGTCCATCAATATCGCCCTGAATCAAATCAACACGTTTTAGTTCTTTTAAATGCTGAGAAACTGTTGATTGCGATAATGGAAGTAGTATCAACAATATCTCCACACATACAAACATTCATTTCAGTTAACATTTTTAGAATTCTTATTCGTGCTGGATGTGATAAAGCTTTTGCAATATCAGCCAGCCAGATATCTTCTGTTTTAAATTCTTCTTTTTTGGATGCTGCCATTTAAATAATTCCTTTATCGTTCATCGTAAATATACGATAGAGCAATTTTTAAAGTCAAGATATTTTTAAGATAATTTCTTCATTGTGATGGAAAGCAGAATTTTTAGTTTATCTAAGTCTTTTACTTCATTTGGCTTAGAAGTGAATTCACTCTAATTTTCGCACAGTTATTTTATTCATACATTTCAAAAAGAGTTTTAATGAGCTGGTATATTGATTTTGTAAAAGCTTATCCAATCATTTCTGCAATGATTCAATTTGCTATGTTAGGAACACTCGGGGATATTGTTTCCCATTGGATTGTTAGAAAAAAGATTTTTAATCCTTATAATCTAAAAACAATCTTATTAAAAATGCTTGAGTGGGCTTTACTTGCAATATTTATTAAATATGCTTTTATTGGATTTAATGGATTTGTTGAAAGTTTAATTACGCATAACTATTTACCTAATCTTAGTGGACTTGGAAAATCATTCGCAATTTCTACAGCAATGAATTTACAATTTGGACCTTTTCTTGTTATAATGCACAGAGTTCTTGATAATCTTATCGCAAAACAAAACAACTGGAAAAATCTTGATAAAGGATTTTATTCTTTACTATGGTTTTGGATTCCGGCTCACACAATAACTTTTATACTTCCTAAAGAATTTCAAATCGGGTTAGCGGCTTTATGGTCGCTAGCGTTAGGAGTTATTTTAGGATTTTATAATAGGAAGTAATTGTTTCTTTACCTCTTTATAACTAATTGTTGGCTCTTTAGCACGCAGTTTAAAGTATTTTAAATCTCTTAAATCTTCTTCGTGTACTTTCTGTTCCTTTTTACTCAGAACTTTATTTTTTTTTTGATTTCAATTTTTTATTCATTTTTACTTTCATAATAAAATAGACTCTACCATTAAGTTTCATAAATTGTTTTATTAAATTTCCACGATCTTCAGGTCGTGGACAATGATAAAAGAAAAAAATGGCTTCAGCCAAACTTAATTAAAATGCTTTGGCTAAAGCCAAGAAATTTAATTTTTTTTAACCACGACTTAAAAGTCGTGGCAATTAATAATTACACGGTCAATATTGATAATGAATTTAAAGCATTACTTCCTAAATCAATCGTAATAACTTTTCTTTTGTTATCAATCAAAGCTTGTCTATCACCTAATGCTTGTGCTTTAATTAAAATTCCAAAAGTAATAGATGTTTTTTCTTCACCAGGATTTTCCGGAATTGGTAAATCTTCTTCAATGCTTGATGTAAATTGAATAAAAAATCCATTTCCCGCATCGCCTTTGTGAAGCTGACCAGTTGAGTGCAAGAATCTTGGACCAAAGCCAAGTGTTGTTGCAACTTTATATTTTCTCTGTATTGCTGTTCTAAGTTTTTGCAAAGCTTCTGTGGTCTCTTTATTAGGAGTTAGATAAGCTTGAATAGTAACATAACTTTTCCCACTTATAATATCAGATAGAAATGTGCTTAGTACTTTATCAACTGATTTTGATATTACCTCGCTATATACTTTTATGCCTTTTTCATCCAATATTGGAGAAAGCTCTGGTAACTTCCCGTTCTCCTGATATTCATTCATCATTTTTCTTGCAACAATTTTAGCTTGCTCTACATTTGGTTGATCATAAGGTTGAATTTGCATTACCCAACCGGTAACGGCAGTTGCAAATTCCCACAAAAAGAATTGCTTACCTAAATCGTAAATCTGTTCAAGTTCAAGTTCAAGAATCGGAAAACCTGCGGATTTAATCTTCCTAACTTTTTCATCGTAAGTTGCATCGTTTTTAAGTTTTAAATAAACAAATAATCGATCGTTTGAATAAAATTCAGGAAATTCAATTGATTCTAAATCAACGGGAAGAATTCCCTTTCCAACTTTGCCCGTACTTTCAGCTATCAGTTGCTCAATCCATGCACCGATATAAGAAAATTTTGGAGAGATGATATAAGTTAATTTATCCACTCCCTGCGTGCCAAGAACACCAATTATTGATCCAACGATTGCAGAAATATTTTCTGAAATTATCTTTACCGGATTTTTTGCAATTTAAAACTTCTTCTTTTGCAGCCGACTAATATTTTATTAACATCAACTCCAATTAAAGCAGCAGGAACAATTCCAAATAATGATAAGCGCAGAAAATCTTCCACCAATATTTGGATCATTAAGAAATATTTTTCTGAATTTTAATTCTTCAGCAACTTTTTGCAATCCGCTTCCGGGATCAGTTATTGCAGCAAAATGTTTTCCAGCTTCTTCTTTACCAAGAATATGTAAGACATAATTGTAGAAGAATTTCATAAATGAAAATGTTTCTACTGTTCCACCGGATTTTGTAGAAACAATGTATAAAGTTGTTGCAGGATTAAATTTCTTTGCATAATCCATTACAACTTCAGGATGAGTTGAATCAAGTACAGCTAAATCTAAATATCCTTCTTTAACTCCAAATGTTAATCTAAAAACTTCAGGAGCTAATGATGAGCCGCCCATTCCCATTAACAAAGCGTGAGTAAAACCTGCTGCTCTAACTTCATCAACAAACTCATTTATTTCTTTTACAGATTTTCCAGTTACATCAACACTATCAAGCCAGCCAAGTCTGTTTGATATTTCTGTTGGATCACTGCTCCAAACTGTGTGATCTTTTTTCCAGATTCTTTCAACAACATTTTCATCATTAAGCTTTTTTATTGTTTCATCAACTAACTTTGAATTTTCTCCAACTGAATATTTAAATGACATTTTTAATCCTTTCATATTATAATATTTGTCTGTAAGAAATATAATCACATAATCTTTTATGAAATAATTTTGATTAGCTGTTTTGTGGCTCAATCATTAAATTATTATAAACTTTAAGGATTTTTTTGAAGAAGAGATCAAATAAAACTATTGCATATTATTTAATTTTAATCTGGGTCATCGCTGCGTTCTTACTAGAATCAAGTGATCTGTGGATTTCTATTAATCTTTACAATCCAAACTCTGCCTGGGCAATTTTCTTAGAAAAGTATGGTGAAATTCCCGGTTTACTAGTTGCATTGACCGGAATACATATATACATCGTAACTCTTAAAGCTTCATCAAATATAAAAACAATTCTGTTTAACGGATTTCTTTTAACGACTGGTTCATTGATTACAATTTATATTTTTTGGCTATTATCAATGGCATTATCAAATAGTTCAATTTTATTTACTGAAAATAGAAATTACTTTTTTCTCTCTGCTATTATTCTAAACATTTTAATTTCTTTGCTATTTAGAAAAAGATATAAGTTTTCAAAGAAGTCAATTTTATTTTCCCGTATATCGTTTAAAATGTTTTTTTATGGAAATATACTTTTTGTTTCGCTATTAAAAATATTTTGGGGAAGAATTCGCTTTAGAGATCTTACCGGATATTATTCCGATTTTACACCCTGGTATTTTCCGCAAGGGATTACAGGTAGTCAGTCCTTCCCTTCTGGTCACGCTGTAATGGGTTTTATGATGATTGCATTGTTTGTTTTTTTTGCAGATAAGCCGTTTTATAAAAGAATAATTATTAAAGGATTAATTATTAGTTGGGCATTAACAGTTTGTGCAAGCAGAATTTTAATAGGAGCGCATTTTACTTCCGATGTTTTATTTGGAGCAATGATAATGATAATTACTTATCTATTCTTAATTCACAATGCAAATAAAACAATAAAAACAGATTCCCATTAATCGTTTTTACCAAAATATTTTTTATAGTGCTCTTGAGTAATTAATCCAACATAACCATCATAAATTCCACCTTCTTTAAATCCATCGAAAACCCTTACAACAACTGTATTTGTTTTTGCATACTTTAATAATTTTTGTGGAACAGAATAAACCCGGTTTGTTCGATATTCTTCATTACTATTAAAATCAATTGGAAAATCTCTAAAATTCCAGTTACCTGTTGAACCAACAAGAATCCCATTAACAAATGTTTGATCGATGTCATCAATCTTACCCAAAAGTAAAATCATACTTTCGCCAGCAAAATCTTTTGGCAGATAAAATGTTTTTTTATACCAGGCAAATCCATTATAATCCTGATAACCTTGAACATCCCAATGAGCCGGAACCATAAGGTTATCGGCGGTAGAATCAATTGTATTATTTTTTAGAAAAGATGAATCATCACCAATTTTGAAATCCCATATGCCGCTTAAATTCAAATCAGGTTCAAATCCGCCCTCATAAGTATATAACCCAATTCTTCCGCTCATTATTCCACCATCAAGTTCATCATCAAAAATTCTTACAGCAATAACATTCTCTCCATCTTTATTTAGATATTCTTTCGGTATATAGTATTTTCTAAAAGCATTGTAAGCTGTTCGATAGCTATTTGGAAATCCGTCATAGACGGCGACTAAATTTCCAGTAACTGTTTGATGATCATTTGGAAAACCGCCGGAAATACCGATTAATTTTCCATTGATAAAAGTCTGATCAACATCATCAACATATCCTAAAACAAGATAAAGATCTTTATTTGTAATCTCAGAAGTTAATTTGAATGATTTTCTATACCACGCATAGCCATCATAACCATGAAAGCCTTGATTCTCCCAAGATGATGGTACAGAAACTTTTTCCCAACTATTATCATCAAAAGATTTTTCTTTCCATTTCATATCGTCTCCCAGACTAAATCTCCAGCGACCGGAAAGATCAATCACTAACTTTTCTGTTTCACTTTTATGCTGAGGTTGATTTTGATTTTCAAAACAACCATGAAATGTTAAAATTAATAGCAACAGAAAAATGTCGATAAAAATATTTGTGTTTTTCATATTTTCATTTTCTTTTCTGACGCAAACTAAATTATTAAATCGTTAATATTATCACTTAAAAGTAAACAGTTGTAAAAAATTGTCATGATTTTGATTTGAGAGATAGCTCAAATTAACTATTTTCTTAATGAATTATATCAAAATTCTAAAAGAGTACAAATGAAAAAACTATTTTCTCTATTCCTAATTTTTTCTCTCATCGAAACAGCTATTCCACAAACAGAAAATCAAGCAATTGATTCATCAATCTTTCGCAAAGCTAAAAAACTCTGCAAAATATTTTTACTCGCTGATTCACACATCGATTTACCGGGTTGGCTTTACGATGAATGGTTTGATGTAACTCAACTTTCCAATAAAGGAGAGATAGACTATCCGAGATCTATAGAAGGCGGGCTTGATCTTGCATTTATGTCAATTTACACTTCGCCGGATTTAGAAAGAACAGGAAAATCTAAAACACAAGCTGATTCTTTGATAAGTCTTGTGCATAAAATTGTTAGTACCTGGCAAGAGAAATTTAATTTTGTAAAATCCGTTTCGGAAGTACAACAAAAATCAAAAAATGGAAATATTTTATTGGCAATGGGCATGGAAAATGGATCGCCGATAGAAAATAATCTGAGCAATCTTGAAGAATTTTATAATAAAGGGATCCGTTACATAACTCTTGCTCATTATAAATGGAATCATATTTGCGATTCTGCAAATGATCCCGAAAGAAAATGGAATGGTTTAAGTCCATTTGGCAAAAAAGTTGTTAGCGAAATGAACCGTTTGGGAATAATGGTTGATGTATCCCATATAAGCGATAGTTCATTTTATGACGTGATGAGATTAAGTAAATCTCCCGTAATCGCTTCTCATTCATGCTGCAGATTTTTTACACAGGGTTATGAAAGAAATATGAACGATGAAATGATAGAAATGTTAGCCAAAAATGGTGGAGTCATTCAAATTGGATTCGCAAGTTTTTTTCTGCGAAACGATATTTATCAACAGTATACAAATGGTGAAAAACAAATTAAAGAATATCTAAAGGAAAATAATATTACTTCCGGAACAGACTCTGCCTGGCTATATGAGGAAAATTATTGGAAAGAAAATCCGCTTTCCCCGGCAACTGTAAAAGATGTTGCAAACCATATTGATCACATTAAAAATTTAGTTGGAATCGATTATATTGGACTTGGTTCTGATTTTAACGGAACCGGTGGCTTGCTTCCTGTAGGATTAGAAGATGTATCAAAATACCCAAATCTTGTTTATGAACTGTTAGTTCGTGGTTATTCTGATGATGAAATACAAAAAATTCTTGGCGGAAATTTATTAAGAGTCTGGAAACAAGTTGAAGACGTTTCTGAAAAACTGAATTATTAGTAATTGTCATTTCGAACGATTCGCCGCGGCGAATTCGAGTGAAGCAATCTAAATTTTACTAGTACAGTTAGATCACTTCGTCCCGATAAACCAATCTTTGAAAAGAATTATCGGGACTCGTGATGACAATCTTTATTTATGCATCTATTCATTTCTGAACATCCGCAGTTCTGTTTGAATTATTAACAAGATACTCATTATAAATTGCATAGCTCATTCTTCGTACTCTAGGATTTTTATCTATTGAAGCAAGCCTTTGTAATTCACTCATACCTTTTTCACTGTTCATTCTAAAAAGTGCCAAGCCAATTAATACTTTTATATCAGATTCTTTTTCAACTTTAAGCTGTTTTATTAAAACATCTTCCGTATCGATAAATCTGTATTGACCTGCAAAGTAGATCGAACTTTCTCTAACACCTTCATTTTCAGATTGTATTCCCATAACCAAATTTTGTAAAGCATACTTACTATTTGTTAAATCAGAAACTTGCTTTATCTGTCCAAAAGAATCTGAAACTAAAAAAACAAAAAGTATAGCAGCTAAAACAAAGTAGAACTTTTCTGTGCTGTGTAATAATCCTGTTTTCATTTTGTACCTCTTGTAAATAAATAATAAATACATCAAGTTTCTGGTACAAACGTACTTCAAGGAATTGTCAGCGGTGTCACGGAAGTGTATCTAGTTGTAAAAAATTGTCACAGAAAGGTGAATCTGGCGGTGAGAGAAAACTTTTATGAATTAAAAAATGTATTGCGGCGGGGGTTATCCCTTAGTTTTCTGTTTTATTTACATACTCTTTGAATTCAGAAATAACCTCGTTAAAATCTCTTGAATAAGCTTTTCTAAACTCACTTTCATTATCATTTACTTCCAAGAGTGCTTTAATATATTTTATGAATTTTTCTTTACCATAGGTTTTAACTAAATAATCAACAATGCAACCAAATTCGGAATAGATGAAGGCAATTTTGTATTTTACATTGATATTGATTTCATCTTCCTTATTAGTTTTGAAATATTCTGGAGGCATAAAATTACCATCTCGAATTGCTTTGTATGTGTCCTCTATATTTGGATAGAATGAAGTCCCCATTTGATTAACACTGTACATAGCTAATCCTTCAAGCAACCAACTTGGATATCTGAACTCCCCAAGAAAACCATTATAGTTATAGATTAGTATGTGTGATAGCTCGTGTTTAATATAAATATCTAATGAAATAATTCCTTGCTTGTCTTCTTTTAGAGCCCAAGGAGAGATGATTATAGCCCCACTTGAGAAAGCACAAAATCTTGCTTTTGATACAGAACGTTGGTAATAACTCTTATTATCCTTAAAGATAAAAATTTTAGGTTTATTTATAAACTTAAGTTCGTGAAAGCTTTCAACAGATTTGGTAAGTGTGTCAAGTCTAGTGAACTCATTAAATTTTGCGCCTTGTTGAACATAAATAATTGTGTTATTTAATTCGTATTTATCAAAACCTATAATTATTGGAGAATAAGGAAATAATTTTCCCCAAAGTAGCATATATATAATCACGATGAATAATATTAAAAATAAAGTGAGCGCAAAATATTTTATTCTTTTCTTCATAAAGTATCAATTCTTAAGCTATAACTATTAGTATTAAGATATCAAAGATTATTTATTCTTTGCAAATTACTTAAACTCAAATCACCAACTTATACCCAATTCCATGCACAGTTAAAATTATCTGCGGATGATTTGAATCAACTTCAACTTTTTGTCTTAACTTTAAAATAAAATTATCAACTGTACGTGTTGAAGGATTTTCATCGTAACCCCAAACCTCTGTTAATAAATCATCACGACTTACTGTTGAATTTCTTCGTTTCCACAAGTAATGAAGTATTTCAAATTCTTTGTGAGACATTGCTACATCTTTATTCTTAGATTGTTGCTTTATATCCATTAAAATTAACTTCAAGTCTGCCAATTCTAACTTCTCGATCTGTTTCATTCATAACAAGATTTTCGCCTCTGCGTAATATTGCCTTTACTCTTGCAAGCAACTCTCGCAAACTAAATGGTTTTGTTACATAGTCATCAGCGCCGAGTTCTAATCCAACAACTTTATCAATTTCTTCGCCTTTTGCAGTAAGTAAAATAACGGGCGTAGTAATGCCTGCTTTGCGAACTTCTTTACAGACATCAAACCCTGATTTTTTCGGCATCATCACATCAAGAATAATAAGATTATAATTGTTATCAAGAATTTTCTTTAATCCTTGTTCGCCATCGTTTGCTGTATCAACTTCGTAACCTTCAAACTCAAGATTATCTTTTAATCCGGTTCTCATATTTTGTTCATCATCAACAACTAAAATCTTAGGCATTTTTTTCTCCATTATTTAACTGAGATTTTTTTGAAAACAATAGTTTGAAACTGCTTCCCTCGCCAATCTTACTTTTAAGAATAATTTTCCCTTTGTGTGCATCCATAATTTGTTTTACAAGCGAAAGTCCAAGTCCCGTACCCTTCGTTGTGTGCACCAATCCTGAAGAGACACGATAAAACTTATCAAAAACTTTTTCCTGATCCTCTTCTGAAATTCCAATTCCTTTATCCTGCACTTCAATAAATACCGAATCGTTCTCATTACCGATTACCATTTTAATAAATTTTGTATCGCTACTGTACTTTACTGCGTTGTCTAAAAGATTGACAATCGCTTCCGAAACTGCTTCGCGATCAATCACTATTTTTGGGACATCAATTCCCGGTTCATATTCAAAATCAAATCCTTTGTTGTAAAGATGATAACTATAGTTCTGATAAACTTGAACGATAACTTCATTCAAATCTTCTTCTTCAAA
Source organism: uncultured Ignavibacteriaceae bacterium (assembly GCA_963714775.1). GTDB lineage: Bacteria > Bacteroidota > Ignavibacteria > Ignavibacteriales > Ignavibacteriaceae > IGN3. The sequence goes on along the minus strand of CAVQQN010000040.1, from coordinate 202,142 downwards.
ATTAAATTTACGTTTACCCGCTTCCATCTTTGAGAAATTTAAAATTGTGTTAACAATTCTTCCCAAACGGTTAGACTCGTGGCTAATGATCGAATAATATTCCTTTTTCTTTTCTTCAGTTTTAACACGATCCATTTCAAGAGTTTCTGCAAACATACTTATCAGTGCAAGCGGTGTCCGTAACTCGTGCGATACATTAGAAACGAAATCCGCTTTTGCTTGTGCAAGTTCTAATTCTTTTTTAACTGCACGATAAACAAACCATACTGCAGCAACTAATACTAAAAGCAAAATTCCTATTAGGATCAAATTATTAATCGCACGTTCTCTAACAAGGTCTTCAATTGATTTCCCAACTAAAGATAATCCCAAGATTATAATCAGGGAAAATCCATAAAGCTTTTTGTGCCTGCACCGGTCGCTTATCAAAATCTTTGGTTGAATTGATATTGATAACCTGTTTTTGGATTTATTACAGAAATTATAAATTCATCTTTTGCAACTTCCTGTAATCTTGATGATAAGATTGATGTAATAAAATCCTGTGGATTTATTACCGCACCATAAATTCTTTTTGAATCTTTAATTGTTCCGGTAAAGATTAATAAAGATTGATCATTTGAATTTGGCAAAACAATTGGTTCTATTTTTCTGTAACCTTGTTTCCGATATGTATAAAGTCTGCTAACCAAACTGTTATTTTGTAACAACACATCTTTATAAAATTTTTCTAACGAATCAATGTTAGGTCGGATTTCATTTTGCCGAAAATAAAATCTGATGTCGTTTGAGTTAATGCTATCTGTAACAAAAAGTATAGTAAACTTTCTGCTGTCATTTATAAACAAATTGAAATTTTTATCTTCAGAAATTCTGTTCGGACTCGATTCAACATTGGCAATAATACTATTGGCAGTTGTTCTTACAATATCTTCGGAATACTGATTAACTGAAAATAAAATTGCCTGCAACTGATTGTTATAGATTTGTTCAAGAACCTTTTCGTTCTCGTTTAACTTTCCAAGTTCATTAACAAGAAGAAATGCAATAGGCAGAATGATGATGAGTATAAGAATTAAGCTTATTTTTTTCATTTGCTATTAAAATTATCTAGTTCTTAATTTTCATGTCCGTCTTTCCATCGTGGGGAATTGTCTAAGACTGACAATTTTAGTATGGTACTCACACTTCGACAGGCGTAGTGTGACAAAATAGTAATTCTAACGAGGTAACAATTATAAATTTTATTTGCGTTTTAACTGTGCAGCAACTTTTTCAAATACAGCATTTTTAAGAGAATCATAAGAATGATTCTCAGGCATAATCGGTTTTAAAAATTTTACATTAATTTTTTTCCATGGTTTGGGAAAATGCGTCCCGCTTGGGAGTGCATCATAAGCTCCATTTATTGCTACAGGAACAACTAGGTACATTTAATTCACGACTAAGAATTGCAAATGTTTTTTTAAAATTACCAATCTCTCCGTTCAGTGTTCTTGTTCCTTCAGGAAAGATGATAATATTTTTTCCACGTTTTAGAACTTCAGCCATTTTCTGCAAAGATGTTTTTAGATCAGTCAAATCCATAACAATAACATTATTTTTAGCAGCTACAAATTTTAGAAGCTTATTTTTTACATGTTTTTCTTTAGCATAAAAATATGTTTGCTTCATTAGTTTATTTTTTAGAAATACGGCAACAAACAATCCATCAAAAAAGCTTTGATGATTTGGTGCAAGAATAAACGGACCTTCAGGAATATTTTCTAATCCCTCTCCTTTTAACCTGAAATAAAGCTTAAGAAAAACCTTTGCAGCATTTTTCATAACATTGTAAGTAAACCAGCTTTTCGGAAGTTTCAGGTCAAGATGTTCTTTAAATATTTTGCTCCAATCAATTGCCTCAACACTCAGTTTTGTTTTTTTGTCTCTGATATTTTCAGCAAGCTTGACAATGTTTGGAAAGCCAACAAGTTCAGCTTCCGTATAGTTTAACACCAAAATTTGATTCAAGGTAAACAACAAGATTAACTTTATCCAACGAATCAAGTCGCTAAATCAATTTCAAGATGATCTGATGGATGAACTGCAGTTTCTTTTTGCTGCTGTAAAAAATCCTTTATCAAAGCATATTCCTGAAAATCCGGTTCAGTTATAGCTTCATATTTTTCTTTAGAAATTATTTCAAGCTGCGGGCAATAAAAATCTTTTCAATTTCAGCAATCTTGTTCTCGGTAATGGTTCTTTAATCAAACTGAATTTCATTACTTTTTTGTAAGGGGTTACACTTTGATTGTATTTATCAATCACTTGCCATTTCAACATCTCTTCAACATTTTCAATTCCAAGTTGTTTTGCCTTCTGATAATCAGGATAAATTACTGCATGAAGCATATCTGCTTTTTCAAACACACCAATATCGGTTATTACTTCACTCATTTTAAGGATTTTATTTTCAATTTCTTCGGGATTTATATTTTTTCCGTTTGATAAAACAATAATTTCCTTTTTCCTGCCGGTAATAAATATTCTGTTATCATCATCAAGATAACCTAAATCGCCTGTGTATAGCCAACCATCTTTTAATATAGCTGCTGTTTCTTCTGGGCGATTGTAATATCCCTGCATCACATTTCTGCCTCGGTTAACTAATTCACCATCAATAACTTTTACTTCATTTGTTTTTAATGGCTGGCCGGCAGAGCCTGGCAAAACCTCTTCCAGGTCGGGTAAACGTAATCATCGGAGCACATTCAGTCATTCCAAATCCTTCAAGAACTTCAAAACCAAGTGTTAGATAATCCTTACAGACTTCTTTATCGAATGCAGCACCTCCGCAAACCATGTATTTAATTTTTCCACCAAATTTTCTTTGAACTGAGCCAAAGATTTTTCTGGAAAAGCTTAAAGAGTTTTTCTTCTCTGCAATTTTGAAAAGAAATTTTGCAATTCCGCTCTTATTAATTTTATCTTTTATTCCTTTTCTTATAAGATTATACAATCGGGGAACTCCAATTATAATACTAATTCCTTGTTGCAGAGTTGCCATAATATCTTCCGAAGCCATTGAAGGAGAAAATACAACAGTAGCACCCACACTTATAGGCGCTACTAATGTTCCAACTAACGGAAATATGTGATGCAATGGAAGTAAAATCATTACACGATCTTCATTCTTATAAATTTCTACATCAGTTGTTACTGCTTCAATGTTTACAAGAAGATTATCGTAGGAAAGCATAACTCCTTTTGGTGACCCTGTAGTTCCAGAAGTGTAAATTATAACAGCAGTATCATTCGGATTTGTTTCAGGAAATGTAACACTGGCATTTGATTCTTCTATTTTTATTTCATCAAGATTTATCTTTTCAATTTTATAATTCAACTGTTCAACTGCTTTTTCAAACACTTCTTTTGTACCATTAGAATAAAAAACCGCCTCGGGTCTGCAATCATTAAGAATAAAAGCTACATCTTCAGCAGATGACATAAAATCGATTGGGACAGTGACAGCTTTTTTTATCCAGACAGAATAAAAAGCATATACCCATTCAAAACGATTTTCTGAGAAGATAGCAACTTTAGAAAGATTAGCAGATGTAAGAAGTGTTGAGAATGAATTTACATTGTTAATTAATTGATTATAATTAATTTTTTGATCCTTAAGGATCATTGCGGTTTTGTTATAGTTCTTTAAAAACAACTTTTACCTTTAATCGATGAATTATTAACTGTAAAATATTAAAATAATTCATTAAAAACTTAAATTGTCACATAGAGCAGAGTTGGAGCATAACCATAGAATTTAGGTATACTTCTAGAAATATTTTTAATCTTTAATTGTATTCTTCATATATTTTTCTTAAGTATCAATTACAATTTTTGAGGATATAATGGAATACTCGCGCGAACAACTAATCCAACATAAAAAATTACAGCTTAAAATTATTGATTTAGCCTTAGGAATATTAGTTGGGATGCTATACGGATATGCAATCAATAATTTGCTAGTTGGAGTTTTCATTGGTATTGGTGTTGGTTTATTTAAATGGATAAACAGTATACCGTTTTGGGGTATTTTTATGCTCACCATCGTTTATTGGTTTATAATAATATTTATAAAATAATATTCTTAATCATATGAGCGAAAAACAATAACAAGAGATCGGTTCCATCACCTGGTGTGATTTAACGGTACCAAACGCGAAAGAAGTAAAAGATTTTTATGCAAAAGTTGTTGGATGGATGCCCGAAGGTTTATCGATGGGTGATTATGATGATTTCACAATGATTGCACCGGAAAGCGGAAAAGTTGCTGCAGGTGTTTGTCATGCAAAAGGAACAAATGCTAAACTTCCTCCTCAATGGTTAATTTACATTACTGTTGAAGATGTTGATAAGAGTGCTGCAAGTTGTATACAACTTGGAGGTGAAATTATAGTTGAACCCAAAAATATGAGCGGTTACGGTAGATACTGTGTGATTCAAGATCCTGCCGGTGCTGTTTGTGCTTTGTTTAAACCGGAATGATTATCAAACACAACATTTAGATTGACATCCAACAAAAATTCTTTGTGAACTTTATATTTAATCCCTTTGCGAGCTTTGCGTGAAATGTATTTAGGTTTATTGTTCACGCAAAGTATGTCAAGTTTTTCACTAAGAGCGCAAAGCATTCAAACTGCCATTATTTTATTTACACAACCCAACTTCAATTAAACATTTTTTAATTCGCTCGTAAGTTTTCTTAATATCGTTATCTAATCCGATAGAAATTCTAACAAGCCCCTCACTTAACCCCATTGCTTTTCTTTCTTCTTCAGGAATTTCTGACGAAGTACTATGTCCCGGTGATGAGAATAAAGTTTTAAAATAACCTAAACTCACAGCAAGATATCCAACTTTTTCATTTTGCATATTAGCCATAAATTCGTTTGCTTTTTCAGTTGTGCCGGCATCAATTGCAAGCATACCGCCAAATCCAAATCCTTCATTCATAATTTCTTTTAGAAGATTATAGCCATTGTGAGATTTAAGTCCTGGATAAAAAACTTTACAGCCAAGTTTCTCGAAATTTTCTGCAAGATATTTTGCATTCTCACTATGTTTTTTAATTCTTATATGAAGTGAATGAATGTTTTTCATTATCGAAGCAGCGCGATAACTATCAAGTACTGGACCAAGAAGCATCGATGCTCCTGAATTAATATCTGTTAACTGTGCAATAAATTCGTGAGTACTGCAAACACAACCAGCAACACAATCGCTTGTGCCGTTAATAAATTTTGTTAAACTATGTACAACAATGTGTGCCCCTAAACGAATCGGCGAAATTATAATCGGACTAAAAGTATTATCGACCATTAACTTGATGTTATTTTTGATTTGCTATTTGTGCCAGCTTTGGAATATCCGCAATCTCCAACAATGGATTACTCACTGCTTCACAATAAATTACTTTTGTTTTTTTTGTAATTGCAGATTTTACAGCATCCAAATCCTGTGGATTTACAAACTTAACTGAAATACCATATTTAGGTAAAAAGTTTTTAAAGAAAGCATAAGTTCCACCATAAATAGTTCTGCTTGAAACTAATCTCATCTCCGGCACTACATAGTTGAAGAATTGCACAACTGATTGCTCCCATTCCTGAAGCAGTAACAATTGCATCTTCAGAATCTTCAAGCTTTGCTAGTGCCTGTGCAAGATATTTATTTGTGGGATTCCAATGTCGTGAGTATAAAAAACATCCTTCAATTTCATGATCAAACAAATCGTTCATCGTTTGGGGATTAAGAAAAGTATAAGTTGATGAATCTGTAATTGACTTGGATTCACATCCCCGTATTCTCCAAATACTAAATAATCCTGTATTTCACTGCTCGGATCGTAATGATGCATAATATTTTCCTTTCTAATCGATATGAATTTTTGTGTTATACTTTACGGTTGATAAAACGATATTACTTGTTACCCTACTTACACCACTGATTTTTGTGAGTTTGTTTAAAATAAATTTTTCATACTGCTCAATATTTTCTACTGCAATCTTCAACATAAAATCATCAGAGCCGGTTATGTGGTAACATTCCAATACTTCGTCAAGCTTGTTAATTTGCTTGGTAAATGACTCGATTGAAGGAATTTGGTGAATTATTAACGCAACAGAAACAAGCGCAAAAGTTCCTTTGTTTATTTTTGCAGGATTAACAAGCGCAACATATTTTTTTATTACTCCATTTTTTTCTAATCTCTTAACTCTTTCCAGAGTAGCAGGTGGAGAAATACCAGTTCTGTTGGCAAGCTCTAGGTTCTTTATCCGGGCATCTTCCTGTAAAATATCCAGAATTTTCTTATCAATGCTGTCTAATTTCATTACTTATATTAAGTTTATTTTTTATTTACCTAATTATATACTGTTTATAGAAAATATCCAAAATATAATTGATGTTTTTTAAAAATATTCTTAATTATTTATCGTTTACGATCATATTTTTGCATATTTGTTTTATCTTTTCATTATGCGATTTTGGGAACAATAAATAATTTTATTTCGGAATAATGGAATTAGGTATGAACGAAAAGAAGCTTGCCGCTGAAAAATCAATTGATTTTATTAAAGATGGAATGATACTGGGGCTTGGAACCGGTTCAACAGTTTTCTTCTTAGTTAATAAGCTTGCTGAATTGGTGAAACAAGGATTAAAAGTGAAGTGTGTCTCCACTTCTAATCAAACAAGCGAATTGGCGGAAAGGTTAGGAATTGAGATAATTAATTTGAATTCGGTTGATCATGTCGATCTAACAATTGATGGTGCTGATGAAGTTGATTCTAAATTAAATGGAATTAAAGGCGGAGGTGGTGCATTACTGTTTGAAAAAATTGTTGCAAAAGCATCGACGAAGGTTGTCTGGATTATTGATTCATCAAAGTTTGTGAATAAATTAGGTAAGTTCCCTTTGCCAGTTGAAGTAGTTCCGTTTGGTTTAAATCATTTAATCAAAAGATGGAATAAAGCTGATTATAATCCCAAAATTAGAGCAAAAGGAACGGAAATTTTTATTACTGATTCTGGGAACCATATTATAGACTTATATTTGGATGAAATAGAAGATTCGATAGAATTTGAACAGAGGATTAAACTAGTGCCCGGTGTTGTGGAGGTTGGATTATTCAACAACATTGCGAATACTGTAATAATTGGAAGAAATTACTCTACCGAGATACTTGAAAGAATTTAGATTAATAAAAAGTGCAGATAACTTATTTATCCGCCCCTAATTTTTTTAATTCCTGAGATACTTTTCTTGAATTAACAAATCCAAAAGCTAAAAGTAAAACTAAAAATAAAACTACGCTTATTTCTGTGAAACCCATTATAAATAATCCTTTCCATGTGATTTTTTTTAATAAAATTACAAGCTTAGTGCCAGTTGAATTATTGTAAAATTGTTCAAAATAGTTTAATTGTTGCGCCTTAGAAATGAAATTTTTGGAGAGGCGGTAATTCTTACATATAAAAAATAAAAATTACTTATTTGATGGGGGTCATTTTAAGTTAGCAGATTTTTCGGAACTCAAATTCTTTATTTTTTAAATCAAATTTTGTCACTTCCTTAATTCAAAAGATAATTATGGTAACTCACGTTACGCAAAATAGCTAAACCTTGAAGGTTTTACTTGAAAAAATGTTAAAAATTAAATTAGACTAAGCTAATTTAGAGAAACCTTCAAGGTTTTCTTTAAATATGCGTAAGGTGACATGGTAATTAAATTACGGCAGTTCATTCTAATAAAGGATCTCTTTTTCTGATCTTAGCTTTTTAAAAAATGATTTATAGTTCTCTATATCCGATTGACAAATGCTAAATTAATTCTGGTGTTCTCCTCTTAACAGATCATTAATTTCTTTTACAGGATTAAATGTACTAATTGGCACTTCCACAAAAATCGTAATCCAATCAGCCATGCTGCCATTCCAAAGACCGGGTAATTCTAACACTTTCAATTCTATCCCATCTTTAGATTTTTTTGTTATTATTCCGCTTTGGTGATCAATAAAATTATGCAAATCAAAATTATTGCCTTTATAATCTTTTATACTGCAAATTAAATCAACCGGATTAAAATGTGTTGATTGTATAAAAATTCTTTTCTGATTTTCATCATTCATATTAATCTGTACCTGCTCAACAATTTGCAAAGACAGACTTCCGTCATCAGATTTTACCCAAAACGGACCGCCCCCGGGCTCACCTTCATTCTTTACCACTCCACAGACTCTAATTGGACGATTCAATTTATAAAACATAAACTTATGTTTTCTTTCATCATCCCAATTTTCAAAATCTGATGGTTTTGTTATAAAACGACTATGCTCTGCAAATTTTATTGTGTCTTCAAATTCCTCACTGCTAAAATCTTTTTTCTCTAATGTCTTGAGGAATTTAAAAACCTGATTTTGAATTTTGACTAAATATCCTGTAAGTAATTTTTTATAAAGTATCGTCTCTTCAGCCAGGTTTTCTTTTGAGAGATTGTCAATGTTTTTTATAATTACGATATCAGCTTTAAGATCATTAAGATTTTCTACCAGCGCACCATGCCCGCCCTGCCTGTGTATAAGATCGCCGTTCTTATCAAAAAGAATATTGTTGTAATCATCAACTGCTATCGTGTCTGTAGATTTTCTCTGGTAAGAATATGTTATATCAATATTGAAATCAGTTTCGTTTAATTTTAATCTGAATTCTTTAATAATCTTCAAAAATAGTTCTGTGTGTTCTTCAGAAATTGTAAAATGAATTTTTACCAGCTTATTCTTGTCAGAAATATAATTGAGTGTTTCATAAATCTGTTCTTCAAATGCAGTTCTGTATTCATTTTTGTAACGATGAAATTTTATTGCACCTTTTGGTTTATTGGAGTAATTCAAACCATTATCAAACAAAACAGCTTTTAATATTTCTGCTGGTGATTCACTAATCAATTTGTTAATCTTTGTATCATCAGCTTTTAAGACCTGCTTTAAATCATCATAAAAAGCAAATTTTGGCAGATTGATTAAAAACTCTAAAATACTTTTACATTCTTTATCAGACTCCGAATTATTCTTCAAATCTGTAAAAGAAAATGTCTGATAACGATTTAGAACTGATTGAAGCTTCTGGAACATTCTTGATGCAGCACCCGAAGCAGGAACAAATTTCATAACCCTGCCGTTATTTACAGCAGAATTAAACTCTGATATTAGATCAGAATATTCATTTTCTTTTATTCGAATAATTCCATCATCAACTAAACACGGTTTTGCTAATTCAGGAATCTTAACTCCGTTTATAAAAAGGGAAAGCTGCTGTTCTATTAATTGCAATGAAAGCGGATTCGTTTTACCGGACTTCAAAGAGTCTTTAACTATTTCTAATTGCTGTTCGATATGATTCATTTATAATTTTTCTTTATGAAATTGTTATGCTTATTCCGGGAATTAAACCAAGTGTTATGTTAATACTTTTTAATTTCATCTGTCCAACTTTTACTGTCTCAGCAAAATCGCTTGCCTTGTTTTCTGCAAATAAAATTGCAATCAAATCCTGCTCGTATTGTTCCACAATTGAAGCAAAACACATTGGTCACTAAATTACTTTAGCATTAAAGCTTTATTTAGCTTTGGGAATTAAAGTCATCATATTGGTTGTACCATTAAGTAATTTTAAAGTACTCCCATCCATTTTAACATTTGTAACTTTATTAATCGCATTTAGAAAATCCTGTTCCGTACTTTCAGGACAAAACATTTTTGTCATAGAACCTGGTTCCAGCGATAGTGAAGTTCCGGAAAGCTTATACGAACCGGTAAAAGTATTACAGCCTGTAGAACCAAACAGTTTTCCGTTGTCACTAAAATTTAATGATGGCAATCCATTCTTTTGTTCCTCAGCAGTTAAGGTTTTGCCCATAATAGATGTTACATTCCATTCTTTGCCGCCAAGCTGAGTAAGTAAATCTGCGCTACTGCAACCGTTTACTAATATCATAAATGCAAACAGAGATAAAAATATTTTAAACATTTTATTTGCCTTCCTATTGAGTTAACTATTGAATTTTACTGTTTAAAATAGCTCTAACTTTAATTATCAGCAAAAGTACTTTAGTAAGTAGGCTAAGATAATACGACAAAAATATATGAGTATGAATTTAATGCTATCTTGAGTATTAGCTCCGGCAAAATGAGTACGAGCTTTAGCAACAGCAGCAAAAGTAAATGGTTGTTAAGAGTGAAGGGAAATACTAAGGTTTATTGTAAATATATTGTGAATATCTTATATTTGCATCAGTCTTGGTAAAGATTTATGAGACATTTATCAAAAAATAAATCTTAGTATCATTTGATATTGAGAAAGGAGTATGAGATGAGTTCAAACGACCCCCCATAATTATTTCCATTTAACTTTTTTTAATTAACATTTATTTTAATATCACTTGGTATTGTTTAATATCAAGAAAGGAAAAATTAAAATGGTAGCATTAATTGCAAACTCAAAGAACTTACCTAATCCAGCTAAATTACTTCATTCTTTAAGGTCGACAGGTTATGATAATTATAATGCGATTGCAGATATAATTGACAATTCTCTTGACGCGGATGCTGAAAAAATAATAATTAAAGTCTTCGTTGATAAAGGGGATTTTAAAATCGTTATTGCTGATAATGGGAGAGGGATCGGATTCTCATACACTTGACGAGGCTCTAAAACTCGGTTCAGAAACTGATAAAGACTATCAATCTGATTTGGGACGTTTTGGAATGGGTCTTTCAACAGCAAGTTTATCAATGTGTCGTAAAACTGAAATCCTGACAAAATGCAAAACCGACAAAATGTTAAAATCAATTACAGATTTAGACTGGGTTAAGCAAACTAATGAATTTTCTAAATATTTAGGGGTTGCCGATAAAGAAGACGAAAAAATATTTAAGGAATATTTAGGTGAATCTGAACAAGGAACAATTGTGTTTCTTTCAAAATCAGATAGAATCCAAAATACAAATACAACTGTGTTTGTTGGAACTTTAAGAAAACATTTATCACGCGTGTTTAGAAGATTTATTGAGGCTGGTAAAAAGATAATCCTTAATAATGATATTCTTGGAACAATTGATCCATTATTACTTGAAGAAAAAGAGACAAGAATATATAGTGATGAAGAGTATGAAATAAAAATTCAAAAAGGGGATAAACTTTATGAGGATACGATCAGAATTAAATTTGTAATTGTACCCGATTACGGCGCGGCAGGTAATAAGGATAAAGGGATAAATTATCAGAACCAAGGCTTTTATGTATTGAGAAATCAACGTGAGCTTTTTGCGGGGAGTAACCTAGATGGCGTTTTTACAAAAGATCCACACTTAAATAGATTTAGGGCTGAATTATATTTCTCTGGTTCTTTAGACGATTTAATGGGTGTTCATTTTACTAAAAGAAGTATTTCAATAGACCAGGCTCTTCACGATAAAATAAAAGAATTTTCAAGAAGTCAGATTCGCGAAATTCAAAAAATAGCTGATAGCGAAAGACCGAAAGAAGAAAGGGTTGTTTCACATAATGATTCTGAAAAATTAATTTCTAAAAAATCTAAACTTTTAGTTAAACCTCCAGCAGAGGAGCAAAAGAAAGAACCAAAATCAAAAGCAGATGTGAAAGAAACTGAGCCAAAAGAAAAGAAAACTGAATACGTCGAACGGTTAAGATTAATTTGTAGATTTGAAGAGAGAGCAATGGAAAAAGTTGGTCCTCTTTATTCCCCATCGATGGAGGGGAAAAAAGTAATTATAACATGGAATAGTGATCATCCATTTTACAAATTAATAATTGATAAAAAGGAAGATAAAACGTTTGTCACTGCTCTTGACTTTTTGGTTTTCTCTTTAGCAAGTGCTGAATTAAAAGCTATTAACGATGAAAATGTTTCCTTACTTGAAGATATCAGACAGTATATGTCACAAAATTTACGAGTATTAGTTGACTAATATTTCTGTATTTATTCAATCAGGTGATTAAATACGCCTGATTGAATATTTAATAAATAAATCCTATCAGATTAAAATGTTAACGATTATAGGATAGAAAAGCGTTACCAACAATGCATTTGTAACTTTGTGCAATAGAAAGTATTAATCAATCAACAATTATTAAATACATAAGAGATCATTCAGCTTAAAAAAATTCTTTAATAAATCCTTTCTATCTTAGCTCCAAGTAAATTTAATCTTGTATCAATTTCTTCGTAACCACGGTTAATTTGTTCAATGTTATAAATTTTACTCTTCCCTTCGGCGGAGAGCGCAGCTATAAGTAATGCTACTCCGGCTCTTATATCAGGAGAACTCATACTTATCGGGCGTAATGATGACTTATGATCTAATCCAATAACTGTTGCCCTGTGTGGATCACAAAGGATTATTTGTGCACCCATATCAATAAGTTTATCAACAAAAAACAAACGGCTTTCAAACATCTTTTGATGGACGAGAACTGTTCCCTTTGCCTGGATAGCAGCAACAATTATTATACTTATAAGATCGGGTGAAAACATTGGCCAGGGACCATCATAAATAGTCAGGATTGATCCATCAATGGATTTAGTGATTTCGTAATGAGATTGTGCTTTAATTAATAAATCGTTTTCTAGTACATCGATATTAATTCCAAGTTTGTTAAATGTAGTCGGAATAAATCCCAACCGGTGAGGCTGGCAATTTTTAATCAATATCTCAGATCCAGTTAGTGCAGCCATCCCGATGAAGCTTCCTATCTCAATCATATCCGGTAAAATTTGGTGAGTAGTTCCGTCAAGTTTTTTAACTCCTTCAATGATAATTAAATTTGTGCCGGCACCGGTTATTACTGCGCCCATACTGTTAAGCATTGCACAAAGCTGCTGAATGTAAGGTTCACAAGCAGCATTGTAGATTGTAGTTTTACCGTTAGCAAGTACGGCTGCCATTATTATGTTTGCAGTTCCGGTAACAGATGGCTCCTCAAGAAGTATGTTTGCACCTTTAAGTGCTTTGGTTTTAACTTCGTAAGCAAAAGTGGAATCATCGTAAATAAATTCTGCACCAAGTTTATTTAAACCTATAAAGTGGGTGTCGAGTCTTCTTCTGCCAATTTTATCACCGCCGGGCGTAGGAAAACGAGCCCATCCATACTTGCCAAGTAAAGGTCCAATTATCATTAATGAACCGCGGAGACTGCCGCCAACTTTGTTAAAATCTGAAGAGGTCAGGTAATCAAGATTTAAATTATCGGCTTTAAATCTATAACAACCTTTTGAAATCTTATCAACCTTTACATTTAATCCTTTGAGAAGATCAATTAGTTTAAGAACATCAAGAATTTCCGGAATATTTTTGATTACAACTTCCTCATCGGTAAGAAGTGTGCAGCAAATTACCTGTAGTGCTTCATTTTTTGCACCTTGAGGAATAATTTCACCGGATAGTCTATGACCACCTTCAATTGAAAATGCAACTGGTTTATCCATCTATCTCTAAAATTTTTAATGAGTTGTATAAATATTACGAATATTTCCTTTATTTGTTATTATTGTAATAAAAAATAAAAACTAAATGGTCTTAAAAAATATATCTCTTTATAAATACAACACAATGAGTGTTGATGTTTCTGCGAATTATTTTATTATCATCCGGAATAAACAGGATTTAAATAAATACCTTAATGAAATATCCACGAATGATATCTTAGTTTTAGGCGGCGGCAGCAATATATTGTTCACCAAAAACTTTAACGGATGTGTTATTAAAAATGAGATATCGGGAATGGAGGTCCTTGATGAGGATAGTAGTTTTGTAAGAATAAGAGCAGGAGCCGGTGTTAACTGGCACAACTTTGTAAACTTTACTGTGGATAATAACTGGTCGGGAATAGAAAATCTTATCTTGATTCCGGGCACTGTGGGAGCCTCGCCTGTTCAAAACATTGGGGCTTACGGGCAGGAAGTAAACAATGTAATCTTAAGCATCGAAGCATTTGATCTGATAAACTTGAAAGAAATTAAATTAACAAACTCCGATTGTAAGTTTTCATATAGAAATAGCATATTCAAACAAGAGCTTAAGAATAAGATTATTATCACTTCGGTTGTTTTCGAATTAAAAAAATCTTTCATACCAATTCTTACTTTTCCTGCTGTTGCAAATACTTTATCAGAAAAGAAAATTACTAACCCTACAATCAGGCAATTTGCCGATGCGATAGTTGAAATCAGAAACAAAAAATTGCCCGACTATAATTCTTTAAGCAATTGCGGCAGTTTCTTCACAAATCCTTTTCTTAGTAAAAATGATTTTGAAGTTTTCCATAAGAGTAATCCTGACGCGCCATTTTTTGCTTACCAGGAAGGATATAAATTATCTGCAGGATGGCTGATTGAGAAATGCGGCTGGAAAGGAAAAAGAATCGGCAATGTTGGCTGTTATAAAGACCATTCGTTGGTTATTGTAAATTACGGTGGTGCTACGGGCAAAGAAGTTTTACATTTTGCAGAATTAATAATGAAATCAGTAAATGATGAATTTGGTATCCAACTGAATTATGAAGTAAATGTTATATAAGTTTTATGATTTGCGCAGAGGAAAATGGACCTGAAAAATTAAAATTACATTGTACCCACGGCAGGAATTGAACCTGCGACCTGCGGTTTAGGAAACCGTCGCTCTATCCCCTGAGCTACGTGGGCAAAAATTTTCAAATCACTTTTATAAAATACTCAGATTTGCTATGACTGAAAAGACGATCTTAAACTTTACTTTATTATATCATAAATAGAATCTAATCTATAAGTTGGTTTTATGAGTCCGTTTCCGTTAATAAAATTCTTTACTCCGGTTGAAACTAATGCCGTATCAATTTCAAGGTTCAATCCCATTAGAATATCAGTCTCAAGTCTATCGCCAATTAACAGAGCCTTTGAAAGATCTCCATTGAGTCTGGATTTTATTTCATTAATCATAAAATCAGATGGTTTACCAAAATGAAGTTCTAATTTTTTGTGAGTTCTTTTTTCCAGTGCAGAAATAGTTGCTCCCGCATCAAGTACTTCGCCGCCATCAACAGGACAAGTGTCATCAATATTTGCCGCAAAAAATCTTGCACCGTTTTCCAAAGCCTTTGCAGCAATTTCAAGTTTGTCATAGTTTAAAGTTCTGTCCAACGTTATAAGTAGTACTTCTATTTCTTTGGGATTGCTTGAAAACAGAAGACCGCAAGAAATTAATTCATCAATAAACACTTTTTCACCAATCGCATAAAACTTTTTTGTTGGATGATTATCAAGCAGATATTTTTTTACAATTATTGTAGAATTTATAATTTCATTTTTTTCAACATTCAAACCGAAGTTTTTTAAAAAGATATAATAATCCTCAATCGTTCCGGTTGTTTTATTAGAGATGAACAAAACTTTTTTACCAAGTCGTTTAAGACAATTAATAGTTTTGTCTGCACCCGGGATGATACTCTCACCGCGGTAAACAGTGCCATCAAGATCAAAAATGAAAGAGTTGTATTTGTCAATCATTTTTTAAATTATTTTGCTGAATAAATTCCAAAAGAATTTGGTGAAATTAGAATTGGTTCGTTTTTATTAAAACGATTAATACTAAATTTATTTTTGTTTTTAGGCTCGTTAGGATAAACTTCAATTAGTTCAAAATCAAATGAAGTTGAAAGGATATCAGAGCCTAAGTTAAAAATACAAATAGTTTTTTTGTCACCAAGCACACTTTCAAAAGCAAAGCCACTTTTTTCATTATTACTATAAATAAACTTAATTATTCCCCTGTTTAACTCTTCTCTACAATTTCTTATTTCAATTATCATCTTGTAATATTTTAACAAGTCTTTATTCTGTTCTACAGTAAAAGAACCAAATCCGGTTTTAAAACCTGAATGTTCATTAATAACTTCATCATCATATTTCAAATCATCCCACACCATCGGTTTACGGCAATGAGGGTCATCTGCACCCCACATGCCAACTTCATCACCGTAATAAATCATTGGAGCCCCACGATAAAGAATCTGAAAAGCGGCAGCAAGCTTTTGCTTTTCATAATTTTCTTGAGATGGTTTTCCGGCATTATAATTTATATTATTTTCATTTGCATCACGATCATAATTTCTATCCGGATTTACTATCATTGAAGATAATCTTTCAGTATCGTGACTTGATAGAAGATTTTGAAGTAACAAATAAATTATCAGCAGGATAAGTATCATCAATTTGTTTTAGCATTTTGATAAAATCATCAACAGTAATTTTATTTTTATCTGCAATGAAAAAATCGTTTACAGCAAAAGCAAAGTTATAATTCATAAGCGCATCAAATGGTCCATTTTCAGAAATGAAGTCAGAAGACAATTCCCACAGCTCTCCTACAATAATGGACTGCGGATTAATTGATTTTACAATATTGCGCCATTGTTTCCAGAAACCAATTGGAACCTCGCGTGCAACATCCAGTCTCCATCCATCAATTCCATCGGAAGGATCACCATCGCCATTAGGGTCCATCCATTTTTTTGTGGAATTAAAAATATATTGTTTAGGTCCATCAGCAAGATCATCTTTTGTCCGGTTAAATTCAGGCAATGATTTAATATTCCACCAGCCTTTATAATCAAATTCATTTTCAGATGTTGTCGGATCATCAAATGAATCTATAATAAACCAATCTTTGTATTTGGAGTACTCTTGATTTTTAATAATATCCTGGAAAGCCCAGAACTGAACCCCTGTATGATTAAACACTCCATCAATAATAATTTTCATTCCACGCTTATGAACTTCATCGATTAACTTTAAAAATAAATTATCAGCTTCTGTCCATTTCCATGTATCTGAATTATCAGGAATTTCTGAATTCATTAATTCACTATCTAACTTAGGATTGGGACCAAAATTTACATCAATATGATGATATGATGATCCGTCATATTTATGCAGTGAAACGGCTTCAAAAACCGGGATTAAGATAAATTGCACCAACACCAAGATCTTTTATGTAATCAAGCCTATCAATAATTCCCTGAATATCACCGCCGTATCTTCTTTCATACATATGATCACGAACATTTCCACCTAGTTTTTTCTCCCACTCAGATTGAGCAAACCAATTACTTGTCCATCTGTTTACCGTCCAACCTTCAGGAATTGTTTTTTGATTTATAAAAACTTTTTCAGCTTCAGGATCGTTTGTAGGATCACTGTTTGCAAATCTTTCCGGAAAGATTTGATACCAAACAACACCCTTTGCCCATAATGGTAGTCTATCCTGAGCAAAACTACTTGAGAATATCAGAATGAAATAAAGAATAATTTTAATTTTCATAGTCCAAGCTCCGCCTTCATTAATTCTAAAGATTGAATAATTGTATGAGGTTTATAGCTAAGTTCACTTTGTGCTTTGATCGTTATCAATCCTGATTTTAATGGTCTACGCGCTGGTTGATTTAATTCTTCTGTTTTAATTTTAGTAATCAGACTTTTATCAAGGTTAAAAAAATCAGCTATCATTAAGGTGAAATCATAACGAGATAAAAATTCACTTCCGCCAATATTAAAAACTCCTTCTTTATGAAGTTCTACAACTTTGTTTATTCCTTGCACAAGGTCATCGATGAATGTTGGATTATTTATCTGGTCGTCAACAATTCTTATTTGTTTTTGTGAACGCAAAGAATCCACTACCCATTTAACAAAATCTGGTCGACTGTATTTTGCGGTACCATATAGAACATTTGTTCTAAGAATTGTGTATTTGATTCCGCTGATTTTTAAAACATTTTCACTTGCAAGTTTTGTTCGTGCATAGTAACCAAGTGGATTTGGAATATCATTTTCAATATACGGTCCATTCTTTCCATCAAAAATATAATCTGTAGAAATGTGAATGAGATGCGAATCTATAACTCGTGCCGATTCAGAAAGGTACTCTACTCCTTTAACATTTATTTTCCATGCAAGTTCTCGTTCCGTTTCACTCAAATCAACATTAGTAAATGCAGCGGCATTGATTATAAAATCAGGACAAAAATCATAAACTATTTTTTTTATTTCATTACGATTTGAAATATCGCTTTGGATATATTCAATTTCATCAAATACAGAGTTATCTTCAACAGAAGTTGCAAGTAATTCAACATCATTTAACCCGGAATAAAACTCAATGGTTCGCTGTCCAAGCATTCCGTTTGCACCAACAACAAGTATTCTTCTTTTTATAAGATCAATAGATGACATAGCTTCTATAGAATTTTAGTTCCAACAAATAACTCCGCTGTATTTACAGCTTTTTTAAGTGATTCTTTAATTTTTCTATTTTTTATATAATCATAAAAGAAAACAGCTCCAAAAACATCACCGCAGCCTATAATATTAGGATTAATTATTTTTTTGGCAGCAACAAAGTAAGAAATAATTTCATCCGATTCTTTGAAATAAACCCTGGCACCAATTTCTCCTTTTGTAACGCAAATGATTTTTATTCCAAAATCAAACATCTCTGCAACGACTTCATTCTCATCTTTTTTTTGTGATAAAGTAAACAGCTCACTTTGATTTACTTGAATGATATCAATGCACTTTGCCCATTTATCAAAATCAGGAATCAATCTGAATTTTCGTTTATAGTTTTCATCCAAACCACGAGATAGTGTGTGGACATCTATAAATAACAATCCCGAATAATTTTTTCTAATATCAGTAAGCTGATTCAAAGTAATATCAAAACCCGTAATCATATTTATCAGAATTCCATCAAACCGATTAAAATCGTCTATCTCTGTTGAAAGATTGTTTGTGATATTCTCATATTTTTCGTGTCTTTCTTTATCTTGATATAGATTAAGATGTACACGAGGAATTTTTTCTATTTTATGTAAATAGTTACGGTTTACTTTTTCAAATTCAGAAGCAAAGTAATCGTAAGTTTCATCATCAAATTGAGAACACAAATAAATCTTATCTTCATCATCTATCAAACGGTTAAGAGCAGAGACTGTGTAATGTATTCCACCTGCGCTTTTCTTTATTATTTCACCATTATTGATGAAATCAAAAACCGAATGTCCGATTATCAACAATTTCATTTAGTTAGATTTTTATTACTCAAAGTTACAATTGATTTTAAAACTATCTAAATTACACATTAATATTAATAAGTCACCTTACGCATATTTAAAGAAAACCTTGAAGGTTTCTCTAAATTAGCTTAGTCTAATTTAATTTTTAACATTTTTTCAAGTAAAACCTTCAAGGTTTAGCTATTTTGCGTAACGTAAGTTAATAAGTCTGAAATATTCATTATTCATGCAAAATCATATATATTTGAGCGTAATCTAAAAATGAAATGTTGATATGAAAATCGGAATAACTTGTTATCCTACATACGGCGGAAGTGGTGTTATTGCTACCGAATTGGGAAAAGAGCTTGCATTACGCGGGCACGAGGTTCACTTTATAAGCTATGCACTGCCATTCAGACTTACAAAATACATAGAAAACATTTTCTTTCACGAAGTTGAAACAAGTACTTACCCCTTATTTGAATTTCCGCTATACAGTTTAGCTCTTGCAAGTAAAATGATTGAAATTGCAGAGTTTGAAAACCTGGATTTACTTCATGTTCATTATGCAATTCCACATGCTACATCAGCATTCTTAGCTAAGCAAATTGTTAAAAATAAAAAATTAAAAATTACAACAACTCTGCATGGAACAGATATAACTTTAGTGGGATTAGAACCATCTTTTTTGCCACTTGTAAAATTTAGCATTGAACAGAGTGATGGAGTTACTGCAGTTTCAAGATTTTTAAAGGAAAAAACTTTAACAAATTATTCCATCGAAAAAGAGATAAATGTAATTCCTAATTTTGTTGATACAGAATTATTTGACAGAGTTTCCATTAATGATTGTGCTTTTAGAAAACACATTGCACCCAACGGAGAAAAGATATTAGTTCATACGTCTAACTTTAGACCAGTTAAACGTGTAAGCGATGCGATAAAAATTTTTAATATTGTACAGAAAGAAATTCCAACTAAACTTTTGCTTGTTGGCGATGGACCTGATAGAACTGAATGTGAGAGGCTTGTAAGAGAACTGAATCTAACTAATAGCGTAAAATTTCTTGGTAAGCAGGAAGGGCTTGTAGAAATTTTAAGTTCGTCAGATATTTTTTTAATTCCATCTCAGTCAGAAAGTTTTGGCTTAGCTGCACTTGAGGCAATGGCTTGCGGATTGCCAGTTATAAGCTCAAGTGTTGGTGGGCTGCCTGAGTTAGTTAAACATAATGAGTGCGGTTTTATTGCCGAGATTGGTGATGTTGAACGAATGGCAAAGTACACATTAGACCTTTTAACAAATGAAAAGAAATACGAGATGTTTTCTCAGAACGCCCGAAGCAGAGCATTAAATAATTTTGATAAATCAATCATAGTCCCGATGTACGAAGATCATTACAAAAAAATATTAAATAGTTAAAATGATTATATACTGCGCCGGTCCTATTAAAGGAAATAAGACATACCAGGAAAATTATTCTCAGCTTGTAGAAATTGTTAATTCACTTGGGCATACTGCATTATCAGAAATGAGTTCAAATTTCCATTCATCTATTCCGCTTAGTTCTAGACAAATATATGCAAGAGATTTAAAATGGTTAGATGGTAGTAAGTTGATGATAGCTGAGGTTTCAGGACCAAGCCTTGGTGTTGGATTTGAAATATCCTATGCTCTATTCGTTAAAAAGATTCCTGTGCTTGCAGTCCATCATGAGCAAGCCGGACAAATATCTTCTATGATTACAGGCTGTAATAACCCGAAACTTATAATAAAAAAATATTCTAACGATGATGATCTTGCTCAAATAGTTAATAGTTTTATTATTAATAACGGCGGCAATTGAACGAAATAATTTTTATCGAAAATTGGATAACCAAAGTTCAATTAGCAGGAATCAAACAATTCCCTCTTCATTTTATTGATTCTTCACAAATCGAGACAATACTCATTCCGGTTAAAACTTTACTGATTGGATCAGAATTTTTTGGTGCTTATGAAATTATAACAACAGATGGCGAATCCGTTTACCAAGCATCAAACTATGCAGAAGCAAAGTTTTTTATTTACAGTTCAAAAGAAAGGAATGGTAAAGCATATTTGCCAAAAGATAAAACGATGATAAAAAACCTTGTTGATATTTATAACAATTATTTAGACGATCTTCTCAATCAGATAAAAATTGATTATAAAAAGTATTTTCCGGAAGGAAAGAGTCTTCAGGTTATTTCAAATGAAATTTTTCAAAAACTAAATCTAATCAGGTATTAAACTTGGCTACTGAAGTTTCACAAAATATATACAATTACTTTGCATCACTTTACGGCAAAGATTCTGCTGATAAGTACCTGCAGTTTATTGAACAGAATGCCGCACAATATATAAGAGTTAATACCGCTAAAATTTCAAGAGAAGATTTATCACAATTACTTTTTGAAAAATACCAGATAAAGTCTTTACCTATAAATCATTTTGAAAAAGTATTAAAAATAGTTGAAGGCAATGAGAGAATAGGAAAAACTATAGAACACGTTTTGGGATTTTACTACATTCAATCTCTTTCATCAATGATGCCGCCGCTAATTCTTAACCCATCAAGCGATGATGTTGTACTTGATCTTTGTGGAGCGCCAGGTTCTAAATCCACACAAATTGCAGAGATGATGAATAATCGCGGAACTTTGGTTGTAAATGAAATTGATAATGAAAGAATAAAATCTCTTGTGTTTAATCTTGAAAGAATGAGTGTAATCAATTCTTCAGTAATTCATTCTAAGGGTGAAGTGCTTAGTAAAATTTACGATGATCATTTTACTAAAGTTTTAGTTGATGCTCCTTGCAGTGGACTCGGAATAATCCAGAAAAAAGGAGAAGTAAGTAATTGGTGGTCGTTGGATCATGTTGACAGATTGCAACATCTCCAGTTACGTTTATTAATTGCTGCAATTAAAATGGCAAAAGTTGGGGCAGATATTGTTTACTCAACCTGCACTCTTTCAATTGAAGAAAATGAATTGGTAATTGATAAAATTTTAGAAAAATATCCAGTCGAACTTCAAGAGATAAGCTTACCTATTCGTTCGCGACAAGCTTTTACTGAATATGAAGGAAGACAATTAAATCCGGAATTAAAAAAAGCGATTAGAATTCTTCCATGGGAAATTGATTCCGATGGTTTCTTTTTAGCTAAAATGAGAAAAATTGATGTTACTGATTCACCTGAAAAAGAAGCACTCCGAGAGACTGAAAACCGAGTTGTAAAAAGCAATCACAAAGAAATTCAACCTTATTTAGACTATGTGTCCGAACATTTTGGAGTAGAAAGAAAAATTTTAGATGATTATAAATATATCTTTAGAGGAAAGGATATTTTTTTTGTAATCAAAGATTGGAATGATGAAAATATAGGATTGTTCAACCGAATAGGATTAAAGCTTGGAACTCTTGACAAAAAAGACAGAATTACTTTCAACTCTCAAGCTGCACAAGTTCTTGAAAAATATATAACAAAATTTATTTATGTTTTAAAGGACGATGCAGAATTACTAAATTATCTTACTGGTTGGATGATTAAAGATGTTGATATTCCAACGGGTCAATATGTTGTTAAATTTAATAATTGGGTTTTGGGCACAGCAATAAAAATAAAAGAGGGATTAAAAAGCAGATTTCCGCGTACAAAACGTACACAGAAATTTGAGTTTTAGTTTTAATTTTTATCTAATAAGAATCATCTTCTTTGTTTCAAAAAAACTTCCCACTTTAATTTGATAGTAATAAACTCCGCTTGAAAGACTACTTGCATCAAAATTTACTTCATAACTTCCAGCGCTTTTATATTCATTTACCAAAGTAGATACTTCATTTCCTAAAACATCATAAACTTTTAAGGAAACAAACCTCTCCCTATTTCCCTCTCCTTGGTAAGGAGAGGGATTTAAGGGTGAGGTCGGAATAGAAAATTTTATTTTAGTACTTGGATTAAATGGATTAGGGTAGTTCTGAAATAAATTAAAGTCAGCAACACTTGTAACATTGCTTTCAGCAAAAGAAGGAGATATTGGAGTAATATTTAAATAACCATCATCAGGAATAACTTTTGCAAGTACTACTCTTCCGGTGTCTGTTAAAATTGTTGTTAAGGTATCAATAACTCCATTCTGATCTGTTTTAACATATGTCCAATCATCAGGAATTTTAATGTAAGCACTTAATGGATAATTATATATTTCATTATCCAAATCATCCGTTACTTCAATTTCAATTAATTCACTTGATGATGAAACAATTTTATATGAAGCATCATCTCGCTCTTTAATATATCGGGTAATATTTCCTACTGTTTCAATCCATATTTTTTTTGATAAAGATCTTGCCCAAAGATAATCACACAAAGAAGTGAGCCATTCATTTGTAATCGGTTCATAAGTTTGATTGATTATTGAATTTAATTCACTAAATGGAACCACATCATGAATTATAATCATTTCCCATTTATGATTATCAATTGAACTAACAGTCGATGTCAAAAATTCTTCAAGTTCATCGTAATCATCACTAATTGAATTTCTTGGTAAACTGAACCTGACTACCTTGCCTTTTAAATTATACCATCCCTTTTCAGATAATGATGAATCATTCGGATCCTCACCATCTGTCCTTCCATTTTCATAAAATAAACTTACAGCCGAATCTACAACTGTGTTATGAATCGTGTAAGGATAATTAAATGAAATACATTTTTCTGTCAGGATCCTTTGTTCTATAAATATTTTAGATTGATTTAATTCATACAATAGCGTTCCTTCTGTATCTTTATCACCCCATGGAAGGTAGATTAATGTATCATGATTCATAGTATGAGAACCTATTTCATGTCCTTCTGCTGCCATAAGTTGAAAGTCGGGCCATGTTCCGTATCTCCAAATTGTATCCTGATTTTCGTCAGCAAGATATGGTGGAAGTACATAAAACGTTCCTTTAAATCCGTACTGATTTAATATTGGTCTTGCATTTTTAGAATGAGTTAAAAGTCCGTCATCAAAAGTAAAACTAAACGCACTTTGTCTGTCATCTGCATAATTGGTAAAACGTAATGATCCATAATTTTGTGCAAATGTAAACTGAGAGAAAATGAATATGCCTATAAGTAAATGTTTAATCATCAATAATAAATTTTTATTGCTCAAAGATATTCTATTTTTGGTAAATAACTTATTCAAAAATGATGCCTTCAATCACAGATTACCAATCATATTTTAGTATTAAATTCGTCGCATGAATAATGTCGTGATTGATTTTGATAATTATTATCTTGCATCGTCTTTTTTTGATAACTAAAAAAATAAAATGGATCTTAACACAAAAGATATTTCGCACTTACTAATGCTTCCTGAAAAAGAAGTTCAGCATCTGATTAAGAAAAAGGAAATTCCTTTCCAGCATCTTCACGATAAAGTTGTTTTTAACAAACATCTGATTATTGAATGGGCACTTGGGCGCAATCTTCCAATTAATGTTTCCGGGCATCATAAATTAAGTGAATATCATATCGAAACTTTGAGTACTCTTCTTGATAAGGATTCTTTCCATTACGATTGTGAATTAACAGAAGCATCTTACATCGAACAAATGATTTCGCAACTTAATTTAGAAAAGAATGTTGACCGTGAAATTATTATCCAGCTTTTAAAAAGCAGAGAATCGATGATGAGTACAGCAATTGGAAATGGAATTAGTCTACCTCATCCACGCGTTCCGCTGATGGTTGGTAAAAATAAACCGTTAATACATTTTTTCTTTTCAAATAAACCACTCGATTTAATGTCTATCGATGGCAAACCTGTACACACATTAATTTTATTGATCTCTCAAACTATTAAACAGCACTTAAGTTTAATAGCTCATCTAAGTTTTCTACTTTCAAAAGAAACTTTTAGATTTGCATTAGAAAATAGACTTAAGTACCATGAAATTTTGGATATCATTACAAAGATTGAGGAGACAAGAAATAAAGCTTAATGAATGATTTACTTAATTCGGAAAATATTTTATTAACATTAGCTTTTGCAATTCAATTAATCTCAATTGCTTTTTTATTTATTAGGGATCAGCATAAAGCTCTCTTTTTCTCAAATTCAATTTTGTTGATCGGTTTAGCACTTGGTTTATTTTCAACACTTTCATCTGCACTTTTTTCTTCTGCTGAAATTTCTTCAACATCTATTTTTTATAATTTCATTCGTCTTGATGGATTGGGAACATACTTTCTATTTATTATTCAGTTAGTAGCAATTCCAACTACCATTTATAACTTTTCTTATTTGCAGCATTACATAGAAGAAAAAAGATCGATAAAAAGTTTTGTGACATTTTATATTATACTTCTAATTTCGACTCAGTTTATTGTAATTGCTAATCAGGCAATTTTATTTTTGGTAAGCTGGGAAGTAATGAGTATATCAGCATACATCGCAATGATTTTAGAAAAAGAAAAAGAAGAAGTTCAGAAAGGAAGCTTTTATTATTTCGCAGCTTCACACGTTTTGATTTTTATTTTGTACATAATGTTCTTCCTGCTTCATCAACAAACTGGAAGCTGGTTCTTTAGTGATTTTCACCTTTCCTTTTCAGCAGGAATTATTGTTCCCGTTATTTTCATATTATCATTTATTGGATTTGGAATTAAAGCCGGATTTATACCTTTTCATTTTTGGCTGCCTCAAGCTCATCCGATTGCACCAACTGTGTTAAGTGCATTTCTTTCTGGAGTAATAATTAAAATGGGTATTTACGGAATTCTGAGAACATATCTTTTCATAAAACCCGTTCCGGAATGGGCTGGGTGGTTCATTCTCATTGTAAGCATAATCAGTGCAATATTTGGTGTGTGGTATGCGCTTGCTCAACACGATATAAAAAGATTGCTTGCTTATCACTCAATTGAAAATATTGGAATTATCGGGATTGGTATTGGTATTGGTTTCATCGGTTCAGCAAATAATCTGCCTGCAGTTGAAGTTTTAGGTTTTGGCGGAGCGCTTCTTCACACATTGAATCACGCAATTTTTAAAAGCCTTTTGTTTATTGGAAGCGGAGTTGTCTATCAAAATCTTGGAACCCGTAACATCGAGTTAATGGGCGGGCTTGTTCATCGAGCAAAATATATAGCATTACTTTTTCTGATTGGTTCGGTTGCAATCAGCGGAGTTCCTCCATTTAACGGATTCATTTCTGAATTTATTATTTACACCGGATTTTTTAGAACAGCAAATGAACTTAAAAACTATTATCCAATTCTTAATGCTGATGTTTGTTGTTGGATTAGCTTTCGTTGGCGGACTTGCAGTTGCTTGTTTTACTAAAGTAAATTCAATTATGTTTTTAGGAAGTGAAAGAAAAGAAGTAAAACATTTTCACACTTCAGTTTACGATTACATTTCACTTGGTATTTTTGCTCTACTATGTGTAGTGATCGGATTTTATCCTCAGCCATTTGTTGGGATAGTTAATAAAGTTATTGTAAGTAATTTTGTTACCGCAAGCCCATCTTCAGCATTAGTTAATATTGATTGGCTTTATTTCACAATTATCTTTTTATTCATCGCACTTGGAATTTTCTTTTTGTATTTGTTTAAAGTTAAACTTGAAAAGAAATATGGCAGAAGAACTTCAGCAGCTTGGGGATGCGGTTATGAAAATCTTAATCCAAGAATGCAATACACGGCTTCATCTTTTGCTGATGAACTTAATGAAATTCCCAAATCTGTTTTAGTTTATCATAAAAATGTTAAAGTTTCTGAAAATGCTTTTCCAATCAATTCAAAATTTGAAAGTCATTCAACGGATTTTGTAGATAGCAAAGTGGTTTTACCTTTGTTTCGTTTTTTTAGTTTTTTGATTACAAAAATTAAATTCTTGAGTCAGACTGATATTCGTTATTACATTGGTTTCATTTTGATCATCATTACAATTTATAGTTTTATAGCATTTTTATGGTGATAGATATTTTACAAGGAATTATTTCCATATTAATAATTCTTAGGATTTGCTCCTTTGTTTATCGGATTTGTAAACAAACAAAAAGCAAAGCTAACCGGACGCATTGGTGCGCCAATTTTTCAGCCATATTACGACTTACAAAGACTTTTTAAAAAAGAAACTATTAACGCAAACACATCATCATTCATCAGCCGCGTTTCTCCGTTATTAAATTTTGTCTCTTTGATTACGGCGGCGGCAATGCTTCCTGTTGGATTTTGGAAACCGCTGATAAGTTTTAACGGTGATATAATTTTGTTTGCTTACATTTTAGGACTCTCAAGATTTTTTCAAATCCTTGCCGCAATGGATATTGGAAGTTCATTCGAGGGAATGGGTGCCGCACGTGAAGCAACATTCGCATTATTCGCCGAACCAATTTTCTTCTTTACAATCGGAAGTATTTCATTCATCAGTGGATATACTTCCCTATTCGATATTTATCATTCTATTCAGCTCGATAATATTTCATATGAAGTTTTTATTGTGATTTGTTCAATCTCAGTCTTTATGCTTACTGTTACAGAATGTTCACGCATGCCTGTCGATGATCCAAACACTCATCTCGAATTAACAATGATTCACGAAGTTATGATACTTGATAATTCAGGAATAGATTTGTTTCTTTATCAGTACTCAAGTTACATTAAGTTGTTCATCTACTCTGTGCTTGAAATTTCATTCTTCTACCCGTTCAGCCAGCAAAGTTATTTGATTGGAATATTAATATTTGTATTTGGAAGTATAGTGCTAAGTTTTTCACTTGCTGTTGTAGAAACAATTACATCAAGATATAAAATGAAGAACATTCCGCAGTATTTATTATTCGCTACTGCAATCGGAATATTGAATTTATTGATTTACACTTTTACGAAATGAAAAATAAATATAATAGGGAATCCTTGCGAATCATGATTTATCAGGATAAAGCTATCTCACATTTTATTATTTGCTTTAGTTTTGGGATTGCTTCACTCGAAGATTTGTCCGCAATGACAATCCAGCTTTGTGCAACAGATTCTGAAGCTCATGACAACTCAAATTCAAAAAGATTAATATTATCAAATTAGTTTATGGAAAATGTTTTAAGCATACTTTTTTGTCTTTCGCTATTTTATGTTTCTGTAACTTCACGGGTTAAAGGATACGTTGCAGTTCTGCAATTTCAGGGATTGGTACTTTCAGTACTGGTTTTACTTCCATTTATTCATAACTTCTCAATTTTTGGAATAATTTTACCAATCACGTTGTTGCTTGTTAAAGTAATTTTAATTCCACGCTATATAAATAAAATAATTCTCGATCTCGATATCAAAAGAGTTATTGAACCAACAATTCAGCAAATAATTTTTTTATTTTTAGTAATTACTACGATGATCGCAATATTTCTTTCATCAAGTGTAATTGCCAAGAGCACAGAACTGAATGTAATCCCTTTTGCAAGCGGATTCTCTGCGATAGCAATTGGCATTTATATAATAATATTCAGAAAAAAACTTATTGTTCACGTATGTGGATTTCTTGTTTTAGAGAATGGAATATTTCTTTTCGGTACTGCTGTTGCATCAGAACTGCCGATGATGATTGAACTCGGAGTTTTGCTTGATGTTTTTGTTGTTGTCTTTTTAATGGGAATTGCATTAAACAAAATCCGAAGTACATTTGAGGGTTTTGAAGTTACACACCTTGGAAGGTTAAAAGACTGATGCTCGGATTTTCAATCTTAATATTACTACCATTACTAGCAGCATTGTTCTGCTACATAAATAAGAATGTGTTAGTTCAGTATAATGTTTCTCTGCTTGTTAGTCTTTTGCATTTATTTGTAACGCTTATGGTCTTTCTTGGAATTTATCACGTACAGTTACCAACTTTTTTCAGTTTCGATTCGCTTAGTAAATTATTTTTAATGATTCTTTCAAATGTTTACTTATGGGTCGTGTTTGTTTCATTTTCATATTTAAAGCGTCCTGTAACATCAAAAGCTGCTGAAGGTCAAAAATATTATTTTCTTCTTTTAAATTTTTATCTTGCATCAAACTCCGCGGCAATGCTTAGTGATCACTTTGGAATGTATTGGGTTACTGCGGAAACAACTACCTTATCAGTTGCACCATTAATTTATTACTACCGCAATGAAGAAGCACTTGAAGCAATGTGGAAGTATTTATTTTTAGTTTCAATAGGAATTGCATTTGCATTTATAGGAATATTATTTCTAACTCTTTCTGCTGGTGGAACTGTTCTTGAAGGTAAGCAATTATTTTTTTGGGAGTTTATCCGAAACGCGAAAGACTTAAATCCAATATGGCTTAAGGCAAGTTTCATTTTTATCTTTGTTGGATTAAGTACAAAGATAGGAATTGCACCAATGCATTCCGGCGATGTAGATGCAACAAGCAATGCTCCAAGCCCTATTGCGGCACTTATGTCTGGCTCACTCCGATTAACTGCGTTGATTGGTGTGATGAGAATTTTTCAAATAGTTATCCCCACTTCAACATTTGAATTTGCAAGAACAATATTAGTTATTGGTGGATTGCTTTCACTGTTTACCGCATTTGTATATATGTTCAAAGTAAATAACTATAAGCGAATGCTTGCTTATTCAAGTGTTGAACATTTAGGATTGATTACACTTGGAATTGCAACCGGTGGAATTGCATTTGTTGGGGCAATGTATCATGCAATTTATAATTCAATTACAAAAGTGGTTTTGTTTTTAAGTGCAGGAAATATTCACAGCAGATTTAAATCAAGAGAAGTTGACAAAATAAGATCAGTGATGAATATATTACCCAAAACCGGCTGGCTTTTCTTACTTGCATATTTAGCAATCTCCGGTATCCCACCTTTTGGAATATTTTTTAGTGAGATAAAAATATTTGAGGGAATTCTTTTTTCCGATAAACCTTTTGTGCTTGCATTTGTAATGATATTTATGCTATTCATTTTTATAAATATGGGTAAGATCATTTTCACTATGCTTTATAAAAAAAGTGATGAAGAAGTTTTTCAAACTAAGCCGGAGAAATTTGATATTATACATCTTGCAGCAATATTACTTTTGATTTTATTAGTTACAATTGCTGTTACTTCTCCGGTGATTATTTATCAAAATATTATAAATGTTGCAAAAGATTTTGGTATAAAGTTATGACATCACTTGAAGTACAAAATAATCAGTGTTTTGATCTTCCATCAATTTCATTTTTTACAGTTGATGATTTCCGAAAGAATGTAATTGAAGCTTTGTCTGCAGGATATAGAATGATTGCACTTACGCCTGTTCATAAATACTCTCCCGAAAAAATAATTGCTGTATTTGCTGATAATGCATCATCATCAATACATATTATTGGTGGTGAGTTTGATAAATCAAAATTAGAATTTGAAAGCTTTGCCAATGAGTTTCCTCAAACCAATTATTTTGAGTGCGAACTTTCAGAAAATTATGGATATGTTACACTCAATCATCCGTGGCTTCGTCCTGTTAGAAAACAAAGTGTGATACTTGGTAATAAACCCTATCAGTTTTTTAAGTTAGAAGGAGAAGAAGTCCACGAGGTTGCAGTTGGTCCAATTCATGCCGGAGTAATTGAACCCGGGCATTTCAGATTCCAGTGCCACGGAGAGTTGGTTTACAATCTTGAAATTAATCTTGGATATCAGCATCGCGGAGTAGAAAGGCTATTACTCGAAGCTAATCCAGATCAAAGAATAATATTATCAGAATCAATCGCCGGTGATACAACTATCGGGCATACTTTTGCTCACTGCAATGTGATCGAAAGTTTATCTCAGATGCAATTACGTTTGCGTTCAGAAGTTATTAGAACAATTGCTTCTGAACTTGAAAGAATAGCAATGCACTTATCAGGTCTTGGTGGTGTTGCAAATGATGTTGGTTTTGCATTGCCCGCATCGTCTTATGGAAGATTACGTACACTTGCCATAAATAGTTTGCTGGCACTTTGCGGCTCTCGTTTTGGGCGTGGATTGTTTGTACTGGGTGGTGTTCGATTTGATTTTAATAACGAAATTATAAATTCAATAAAGGAAAATCTTAAAGTAATTAGCAATGATGTTGCTGAAATAAACAAATATCTGTTTTCATCAATTGGTGTGCTTACAAGATTTGAAGATACGGGAATTGTTACCAGCGAACATGCAAAAAGTATTGGCTTGGTTGGTTTAGCAGCGCGCTCAAGCGGGCTTGAAGAAGATGCGCGAATCAGTTTTCCATATAGTGCATATCGTTACACACCTGTTACGATGATAACACTTTCAAGCGGTGATGTTTTTGCTCGTACAAGATTACGTGCTTTAGAAATTGAAGAATCACTTCAATTTATTTTTGATCAACTGGATAATCTACCTTACGGCGAAATAAGATCTAAGGTTGGAGAAATCAAAAATAATTCAGGTATTGTTTCAATTGTTGAAGGCTGGCGCGGTGAAATTGTTCACATCGCTATTACCGATGCAAACGGAGATTTAGTTCAATACAAAATAAAAGATCCATCTTTTAATAACTGGTATGGATTAAGTTTGGCTTTACGTAAAACTGCTATTTCAGATTTTCCGCTTTGTAATAAAAGTTTTGATTTATCATATGCTGGACATGATCTTTAAAAAAACATGTCATTGGGAATCCCGAAGGAATGATGCAATCCTTTACAAAGTGGTAAGATTGCTTCACCCGAGGACTCGTCTGCCGACAGGCAGTCTCATTTGCAATGACCAAAAAATAAGAATATTATGAACGACGCAATTAAAATAAGAATACTTCAAGGCGATCCAATTGTTCATGATGTTAGGAATGCTAAATTCCCGGAACGCTATCGAGGATTACCTTCAATTGAAGATAAAGTTTGTGCAAGCGATTGTAACAGATGTGCAGAAGTTTGTCCAACCAATGCAATAAAATTAAATCCAGTACAGATTGATTTAGGGTTGTGTGTTTTCTGTCCGTTGTGCGAAGAAGCTTGTCCAGAAAAGATTATTCATTTCACAACTGATTATCACACAGTTGTTGATAGCAGAGAAAAATTATTAATAACTAAAGAAATAAAATCTAATTACTCCTAAAGTTGCATCAGAGAAAATCAGAAAATATTTTGGTAAATCATTAAAGCTAAGACAAATTTCCGCTGGAGGCTGTAACGGTTGTGAGCTTGAGTTGAATGCTTTAAGCAATGTTAATTTTGATATGGGTAGATATGGAATTGAATTTGTTGCTTCTCCACGCCACGCAGATGGTATTGTTATCACCGGACCAATTACAAGCAATATGGCTAACGCAACAGAGATTTGTTACGAAGCAGTTCCAAATCCTAAAATAATTATTCTTTGTCGGTGCTTGTGCAATCAGTGGTGGAGTATTTCAAAAATCAGAAGTGTTGCAAAGAAAATTTTTAGACGAAGAATAAAATTGATCTTTACATCCCAGGTTGTCCTCCGCATCCGCTAACATTTATAAATGGATTATTAGATTGGTTAGATAGAAAATGATTGTGCTATTCTAAATATTTCTTCAAATATCTTCCCGTCCACGAATTTTCATTTTCTGCAATTTCTTCTGGCGTTCCGGTGGCAACAATTTCTCCACCTTTATCTCCAGCTTCCGGACCAAGATCAATAATATAATCTGCACATTTAATAACATCTAAATTATGTTCGATAATCACGACGGAATTATTTCTTTCAATCAGTAGTTGAAAACATTTTAACAATTTAGAAATATCGTGAAAGTGAAGACCGGTTGTTGGTTCATCAAAAATAAAAAGAATATGTCTTCTGTCTCTTTGAGATGTTAGATATGATGCAAGTTTTATTCTCTGTGCCTCTCCGCCAGATAAAGTATTTGATGGCTGTCCCAATTTGATGTACCCTAATCCAACATCTGCCAGCACTTGTAACAATTTTATAATTCTATCGTTACCATCAAAGAATAACAATGATTCATCCACAGTCATATCCAGAACATTAACCAAATTCTTTCCACGGTAAGTTATTTCCCGAATTTCTTTTTTGTACCGCGTTCCGTTACAGTCATCGCATTCAAGATAAAGATCAGCAAGAAACTGCATTTCAACTTTAATGTATCCATCGCCCTGGCAGGTTTCGCATCTTCCGCCGGGAACATTGAATGAAAAAAATCCGGGTTTATATCCACGCGCTCTTGCCTGATGCGTTGACGCAAATAATTCTCGAATCAATTCAAATGCTTTAATATAACTTATAGGATTTGATCTTGGTGATTTACCAATTGGTGACTGATCAACAATAACAACTTCATCAAGATATTCGCCGCCCTTTATTTCATCATACTTCCCAATAAATGAAGGTGCGTTGCCAAGATACTTTGAAAGTCCTGCATAAAAAACATCGTGTATAAGTGTACTTTTACCGGATCCGCTTACGCCTGTAATCCCAACAAATTTATTTAAAGGAATTTCTATAGTAAGGTTTTTGAGATTGTTTTCTTTTGCCCCTACTATCTTTACTGTTTTAGTTTTCCTCACATTTCTTTTTTCAGGAATTGGTATGCTTAGTTCACCAGAAAGATATTTACCTGTTAATGAATCCTTATTTCTTTTTATCTCTGCATAATTTCCTATTGCAACAATTTCTCCGCCTTCAATCCCGGCTTTAGGTCCCATATCAAAAATAAGATCAGCTTCTTTCATCATATCAGCATCATGCTCAACAACTAAAACAGAGTTACCAATATCTCTTAAATTTTTAAGAATGTTTATCAGTTTTGCATTATCACGCGGATGCAAACCAATACTTGGTTCATCTAAAACGTATAGAGTACCAACCAAAGCAGAACCGAGCGATGTTGCAAGATTTATTCTTTGTGTTTCACCACCGGAAAGCGTATTGCTGTAACGATCCAAAGTTAAATAACCGATACCAACATTATTAAGAAAGGTTAGCCGCTTTATAATTTCTTTAAGAATTCTTTCTGCAACATTGTAATCATAATCAGAGAGCGTTAATTCTTCAAAAAACTTTAATGAATATTCAATCGGCATTTGCACAATTTCGTGAATTGATTTGTTATCGATCTTAACCTGTAGTGCTTCTCTACGTAAACGCGAACCTTTGCAGGCGGGGCAGATTGTATAACCTCTATATCGGCTTAACATAACACGAACATGAATCTTATAAGTTTTTCTTTCAAGCTCTGAAAAGAAATGATCAAGTCCTTTATATTTTCCAAATCCTTTTCTAACGAGAGAAATCTGCTCCTCTGTTAATTGTTTGTAGGGTATGTGAATTGGGAATTTATAATCACGTGCATTTTGAATCAGATCACGGAGATAGGTAGAATACTTTGCTCCATTATATGTTGCGATAGCCCCGTCCGCAATTGTAAGATTTGGATTTGGAACAACAAGGTTCATATCCACACCAATTACTTTGCTAAAACCCTGGCAAACAGGACAAGCACCAAATGGATTGTTGAATGAGAAAAATCTCGGTTCAGGTTCTTCGTATCTTATACCGCAGCACTCGTAAAATTTGTTAAACTCATGCTGTTCTTTAGTATCTGCGTTGATAAGAACAATTCTGTTTTCTCCTTCTTTGAATGTTACTTCAATTGAATCAGAAAGTTTTTCCCGCACTTCACCAACGCTTACTTTAAATCTATCAACAATTACTTTTATATCTTTTTTGCTCTTTGGTAACTTTACTTCATCTTCATTCAAGTCGTAAAATTTATTTTTAAAATAAATTCTAAAAAAACCGCGCTTCTTCAATAATTCAACTTCTTCTTTTACAGAGTGTCCTTCATGACCATGCAAAGGGAAAGCAAGATAAAACCTTGCGCCATCCTGCTGATCTTCAAGCCAATCCGCTACTGTTCCGGTTGTAGCCTTTTTTACTTCTTTACCACATTGAAAACATATTGTTTTTCCAATACGAGCAAAAAGTAATCGCAGATAATCATAAACCTCAGTTGTTGTTCCAACTGTAGAGCGAGAGTTTCGTGAACCAGTTTTTTGTTCGATAGCAACAGCAGGTGAAATTCCTTGAATGAAATCAACGTCGGGTTTATTCATTCGTTCAAGAAATTGACGTGCGTATGAAGAAAGGCTTTCAACATATCTTCGCTGTCCTTCCGCATATATCGTATCAAACACTAGAGATGATTTTCCGCTGCCGCTTACACCGGTAAAAACAACAAGTTTATTACGCGGAATCTCAAAGCTTAAATTTTTAAGATTATGCTCGCGTGCACCTTTAACGATTATCTTTTTTTCTTTTTTTTCTTTAATCATTATATGATTTGAAATGTGGAAGTTAAGAAAATCTTATCTATATCAATGAAAAATTGAAGTAGCATAAATTAGTGCAATATCAAATCACAGCTATCTAATCCCAAACAAAAACCGAAATATAATTTTCAAGCATTTATATAATTAATGTTTTGTCTTGAGATTATTTTAGAATTTGTTTTTTATCATTTGCTATTTACTGATTTTTATTTCCCAGCGACTTCAGCTCCAATATTTTTTCATCAAGCAATTTAATTTTATCATTCAACTCTAAAATTTTTGTATCAAGCTGGTTTTCAAAATTATCTTTATCCCAATAACCACGTTCCTCAAAATAACTCTTAAACAACCAGTTATGTTTTAATGCTTCCATATTTTCCGAGAGGCGGGATGCAGAAGTTTTTGCCTCGGCGGTCACCACAACAAGATTATCTAATATCTGGTTTAAAGATTGCCCTTCTTTACCTTTATCAGAAACCAAAGAACCAAGTAATCCCTTCCCTTCGGATACACCTTGCAAGACAGTATCAATTCTTGTAACAATATTGTTAACATTTGAAACCACATCCGCAACGCCTTTACCTAAATCATCAAACAAAGCAATTACACCCTTCATATCATTGGTGATGGAGTTTAAACTTTTATCAGCGGTGTTTGTAAGATTTGTAGCAGCATTATAAAGCTTATCATCATTTATTATTTTACCAATTGTTCCTTCACCTTCATTTACTTTATAAACAATTTCGGAAAGATTCTTTGTCATATCCTTTGTGTATGCCATTATTCCCTGTGTCTCTTCAATGATATCTGAAAAGCTTAACGGTTCTTTTGAGAGTATTCTTCCTCCGTCTGTAATTTCTCCCGCCCTTACTGAGCCCATTGTTATCATTATAACTTTGTTGCCAACTAGACCTTCTGTCTCGATGCTTGCACGTGAATCCTTCTTAATAAATCTTTTTACTTCTTCTTTAACCCGCATTGTAACTTCTACGCTACCTGTTGTATCATTAACAATTTGAATACTCTTAACTGCGCCAACATCTATTCCACCAAATCTAACAGAAGCTCCATTTCGCAAACCTTCTGTATTCTTAAAGTGAGCCTTTACTGTAAATGTTGAAGCAAATAACTGGTCTTTATTTCCAAGAAGAAATATTAAAATTACAAGTAAAGTGCTGCCCAGAAAAATAAAAATTCCAAGTTTGGCATTTGCCAGGTTATTAGACATTTTTGCTCCTATTTTGCTCTTCAAAAATTTCATGACTAAAGAAATTTCTTAAAAAAGGATCCCTTGAAGTAGTAAGTTCTGTAATTGTACCTTCGTACTGAACAACTCCTTCATTTAAAACAATTGCTCTGTCGGCAATTATTTCAGCACAAAGTAAATCGTGTGTAACAACTATAGAAGTCATCTTTAAAGATTTTTGCAGTTCCAATATCAAAGAACTTATTTCTTTTGATGTAATGGGATCAAGTCCGGTTGTTGGTTCATCATAAAGCATAAGTTTTGGTTCTGCTATAATAGAACGTGCAAGACCGATCCTTTTCTTCATTCCTCCTGAAAGTTCCGAAGGCATTTTGTTGATAGCTTCTTCCAGAGAAACTTTTTCCAAAACTGATTTAACTTTTTCTTCTCTTTCTTCAGAAGTAAAATTAAAATGCCTGATTAAAGGAAACTCCAGGTTTTCTCTCACAGTCATAGAATCGTACAATGCCGCACCTTGAAAAAGAAATCCGAGATTTTTTCTTACATTATTTAATTCTTTGATACCAAGCGTAAGAACGTTAGTATCTTCTATAAATATCTCTCCATTATCGGGTTCCATAAGCCTGACTATACATTTAAGCAAAACACTTTTACCTGTT
This sequence comes from uncultured Ignavibacteriaceae bacterium, assembly GCA_963714775.1. Classification (GTDB taxonomy): domain Bacteria; phylum Bacteroidota; class Ignavibacteria; order Ignavibacteriales; family Ignavibacteriaceae; genus IGN3. Next base: position 164,794 of record CAVQQN010000040.1, on the reverse strand, counting down.
CCGCTTTGCCCGAATACAACCATATTCTCTCCCTCTTCAACTTTAAGGGAAACATCTTCAAGCACAACATGCTGACTAAAAGCTTTAGAAACTTTTATTATATCTACAACTGTATTCATATTATCATAATTAGATTGTTGGCCATAACCAAAGTGTTACTTTAACAAGAACCATATCAAAAATTAAAATCATAAGTGATGAAACAACTACTGCAGTTGTTGCCGCTTTACCAACTCCTTCAGTTCCGTTGGTGGCAGTGTAACCTTTATATGTTCCAACAATTCCAACTATAAAACCAAAAACAAAAGTCTTTAATACACCTGGAATTGCATCGCCAAATTCAACAGAATTGATGACCGCATCAACAAAATATGAGTATGACATATTTTGAACAAGTACTACTGCAATGTATGAACCAAGAAATGCAATAAAGATTACATAAACAGTAAGAATAGGTAATATAAATGTAGTTGCAAATACTCGTGTTATAACAAGATATTTAAATGGATTAACTGCCGAAACTTCCATCGCATCAATTTGTTCTGTTACACGCATAGAGCCGAGTTCAGCACCTATTCCCGAACTAACTCTGCCTGCAAATATTAATGCCGTAATTACAGGTGCTAACTCTCTTACGATTGAAATACCTACAGCACCCGGCAAAAATGCTTCTGCTCCAAACCTTAACATTACTGGATGCATTTGCATTGTGATAACTAAACCAATTATAAATCCGGTTACACTAACGATTGGAAGAGTTTTTATTCCAAGTTCATCCATGTGTTTGCGGATTTGCTCAACTTCGTAAGGAGGAATAAATAATTGCTTAAAAAACTGGATTTGAAATGCCCAAAGACCAGCAATCATTATGAAAAATTCATTTAATCGTTTTTCCATCAGGTTCTGTTTTACAATTGTTGATTTAGAATTTTTCATTGTTAAAAATTTTTTCTGATAAGTTTTTTATTTGTCGATTTCAAACTAAGGAATTTTTAAGAAATATATTAGAGTCCCTTATTAAAGTGTGAACTAAATCAATATTTAATTTACATAAATGCATTTTCGTAATGTGTTATCAGGGGATTAGAACAATCATTAAAAAGAATTGCAACAACATCAAAACGACAATTTGCTTCTTCAATTTCCTTATCGAACAGATATAGCTCTGCCATTTTTTTTATTTGCTTAATTTTTTTTGGATTGATTGCATATTCCGGTTCGCCATACTCAAGATTTAATCTGGTTTTAACTTCCACAAAGACAAAACACTCTTTGTCTTTTGCTACAATATCAATTTCACCATGCCCGTATTGATAATTTCTTATAACAATTTCAAATCCCTTTTCAGTAAGATATTTTGCAGCAATATCTTCACCTTCTTTTCCTATATCTCTTCTGTTTTTTTCAATCATCCGTCATCCCAAATCACTAAAAGTAAATTCGGATTGATTTGCACGTTCAAATATTTTCTTCAAAAAAGTTTTTCTGTGAATTGAACAGGCACCGTACTTTAAGACTGCTTGAATGTGTTCAGCCGTAGGGTAACCTTTATTGGTGCTCCAGGCATAATTTGTATATCTTTTTGCAAGACGCATCATAATTCTATCTCTTACAACTTTTGCAATAATTGATGCTGAAGCTATTGTTAATGATTTGGAATCGCCTTTAACAATGGGAATTACTTCTGCATTATAGCTAAAAGATTTGTTGCCATCTACAAGAATTATATCCGGTTGAACTTTTAATTTTTCAACTGAAGTTTTCATAGCAAGCAATGATGCATTAAGAATATTTATTTCATCAATTTTTGTGTGAGATATTGATGCGTAGGCATAAGTAAGAGCGTTTTTGCAAATTACCTCAAAAAGTTCTTCCCGTAGTTTTGCTGATAATTTTTTGGAGTCGTTTATCCGATCATCATAAAAATCATTTGGTAAAATAACTGCTGCTGCCACAACAGGACCAGCAAGCGGTCCGCGTCCTGCTTCATCAGTTCCGGCAAGATATTTTTTACCATTCGCCAAATATTCTTTATCAATATTCTTCATTTGCCAAGATAAACTGCTATTAGCCCAATAATCATATTTAACTTTAACAGTTTGCTGATAACGTTAAGATTATTTTCTTTACTCTTATCAAACAAATACTTTAGACATAAAACTAAAACAGGATTTACAATTAACATTACAACAATAAAGTATTCTATTTTATATTGTTGTGTAACAAAAGGATAAAACGTATAAAACATCAGAATAAGCAGAATAATAATAATCAATCGTTTGGATGCTACAACTCCATACCTGATTGGAAATGTTTGAAGTTTTATCTTTGAATCACCTTCAATATCCTGCATATCTTTTACAATTTCTCTTATGAGATTAATTAAGAATGCAAAAACAGCCGGGATAACAGCGGCAATAGGATTATCAGCAGTTAAACCGCCATAAATAAAGGCTAATCCCGTTATTAGTGCAATAATGATATTGCCAATTAAAGGAAGTCTTTTCAATCGATATGAATAAATAAAAAGCAAAAATATTGTCAACAAAACAATTATAAAAAGTACTGGCGATAATGATAATGCGATTAATGCTGCAACAATATTTATAACCACGTACTCATACAATACTGCTTTAATAGTTAACTTATCCATTACCAATATTCTGTTTGGATGAGAGACCCTATCAGTTTCAATATCAAAAATATCATTAATAATGTTACCTGCAGCTGCAGTTAAAGCCGCAGAAAGTGATGCTAATACAATGACAATTAATTCTGTTTGTTCTTTTTCGGAAATAAGGGCTGCTACAACAACAACTATAAATGTTATTATAACATTTATAGGGCGAGTAATATTTATATAAGCAATAATTTTTTTTGAAAGGTTCATCTTAAAATTAAAAATGCTGCCACAAAATACTTGAAGCAGCACTTAAAGTGAAATGGAACGCGGTTATAATCTAAGGAAAAGAAGTAAATTACGAAATGCCTGCTTATTTAATCAGAATTAACTTCATTGTTTTATGAAGATTATCAAATACTAACTTATTAGATAAATTATTAAATGTGATTTTATAAAAGTAAATACCGCTTGATAATTTATCAGCATTGAATCGAACTGTGTACCTTCCTTCAGTTTTTTCTTCATTAACAAGCCGATCGACTTCTTTGCCTAATATATCATAAACAATAAGTGTAACAAAAGCTGGTTCGGGTAATTCATACTTTATTGTTGTACCTAAATTAAATGGATTTGGATAGTTTTGGTATAAAACATAATTATCTGGATTTAAATTAAAAACCGGGTGCCTTGGATAAGGTACTTCAACTTTCTTCTATTTGAATACCTTTTTAAAATTCATTTAAAATTCCAAAATGAATTTTACCATCACTAAAAGTATCGCCCCTCCCAAGTGCATAACTTACTCTTAAAACACCAAGCCCGGTTTCAAGATTTAGTCCTAAACCAAAACCATAAAGAAAATCTTCAGACTTTGAAATATTTTTTTCACTTTCTTCCGGACGAAGATAATAGCCGGTATCAAAAAAAACGAATCCGTAAGAGCGTCTTGTAAACAAAGCCCGGTATTCTAAATTAGACCAAAATATTCTTGAGCCCAAAAATTGATCTTCCCTGTAACCGCGCAGTGAATTTGTTCCACCAAGCCGGTATAAATCACTATTCTCAAATGATGGACCTCTTAACTCTCGACCATTGACTCCAATAGCAATAATTTGTCTTGAGAAAATTTCATAAAAAAAATAAAAACTTACAGAAAATCTTTGAAGGTTTATTGATGTCTCTAAATTTGGACTTATATATTCCAATGGACCATTAATAGTTTTGTTACTGAATGCGTATGAGTTAATAAATTGTATACCTTTTGTCGGCGCATAAGGATCATCGCGGGTATCAATCTTTAAATTTAATCCTGTTGTAATATAAGATGAATTATAAACGGTAAAAACCGGAATTGTTCTAACGGTTGGGACCACTGTTTCGGATGCAATTGAAACACTTCCTGAAACATCTTCAGTTGCAAGATATTCCAGGGCGCCTTCCAATTTTCGCTGTACATAAGTTGTATCCTGTACCCGTTGATATAGTGAAAGATTAATGTTAACAGGAAAACCAAGAAACCATGGTTCTAAATATTTTAGATCAAGTTCCTGTGAGTTTCTGTTATATTTATTCCATTTAATCGCCGCTGCCCTGCCAGTACCAAACAAATTACGTAGTGAAATATTAACTAACCCGGTTACATATCCGCTGTTTTCATTTTTACCCGGAGGAATATAGCCGATTATTCCATCAAAGTTGTTGGTGTTTTTTTCTTTTACTTCAATTAAAAGTATTCCTTCGTTTTTTGAATTAATATAAAATTGCGGCGTTGCTACCGGTTCAAAAAATCTTAAACGATTTAATCTTTGGGGAAATTCCTCAATTTGCTTTTGAATGTAAGGTTCGCCTGTTTCAAAACGAAGTTCACGCAATATCACATAATCTTTAGTCGATGTGTTCCCGCGGATATCTAATTTATCAATTCTATTTTCTTTTCCGCTTTCAATTTTTAAATATAGAACAGCTATATTTTCGTTGTTAACTGAATCAACGGAAACATCTACAGAGTTTATCATTACTTTTGCAAAAGGATGCCCTGTGTTTTCAAATTCAATTAATAATTGTTCTATGTTGTATTCTATTTCTTCTTTATTAAAAACCTGCCCTTTTAAAAAATCAAATTGATTTATTAGAGATTGATTTACAGTTGAATCTATTCCTGTAAAGATAATTTTATCAATTATTACTGGTTTGCCCTCATCAATATTTAAGACTATCTCAAATATTGTGGAATCATTTGAGACCACCAGTTCTGAACTTTTGAAGTTAATGTAATAGAATCCCAATGCTAAAACATTTTTCGCAATTTTTGATTTGACTGAGTCTAAAACCCCCGAAAATATATTTTGGTTTAACTGAAGTTCGGACCATTGAAAATACTGCTGATCGTCAAAATTAACATTCCCGTTAATTTCAAATGAGCTGAGCTTTTGAGAAAAAGAAATTGACGAGATTGTAATCAGAAATATTATACTATATTTCGCGAGGTGAATCATCGATTGTTTTAGTTTTATTTCCGACTGATAAAACTTCTACTTTATCTTTTAATTTAATTGCGTCTTCAGGAATTACACTTGATACATTAAAACTTGCAGCATTCAATCCAGCGAGTGCGGTTGAATATTTTAGTGAATCCTCAAATACATCAGAATTTAACCAAGCCATTGATTATTCCGGCAACAAAACTATCGCCGCTTCCTGTAGAATCCATATCCTGTATTTTCAAAGGTTTAATTTTATAAATGTAATTGAAATTAGAAGCGTAAAAATTATTACTACCGTTTGTTAAAAATACACTCTTAATATTTTTTTCATAAAGATGGTTTAAGTATTCAATAATTTCTTTTTCTGATTTCAGGTTTAACCCTTTGGAATCTTCGATTTCCGAAAGATTATTATGAATCATAGTAGGAGAAGCATCAATACAGGCTTGCAGGTGTTTTCCGTAAGTATCACAAACAGAAACTTTATCATACTTATTTGCAAGTTCAATTCCGTACGGAATTATTGTATCAGCCTCGTAACAGGGGGAACTTCCGGAGAAAACCACAACTTCACAATTCTGAATCATCTTATCTAATTTTGATTTAAACTCATCAACTTCGCTTTGTAAAATTATTGGATTTTCAGAAAAGTAAGAACTAACTATTTTATCTTTCTCAGAAATTATTACTGCGGCGTGTCTTGTTTCAGACTTTGCAGCGACAAAAGTAAATTCCAATCCTTCTTCTTTTAATGAATCACGAAATACTTTACCGTTTGCTCCACCGGAAAAAAAATAGTTTAATGATTTTACACCAAACATTTTTAGTTGTCTGCTTACATTTATTCCTTTACCGCCTGCAGAAATATTTGTAACTGCGTTTCTGTTTACACTTCCTATCTTAACTTGTTCGTAAGTAAATCTTTTTTCTAAAAGCGGGTTAAGTGTGATGATTAAAATCATAGTTAAAGATTCTATTATCTTATTGTGTGAAGCATGCCTGCGGTGGACAGATCATAGATAAAGTGATCTATACTAACATTAAAAATACAGATACTTTGCATTGCTCATTATAATTATTATACGAATTAATACCTATACCGATAGAGATCTCCTGTTAATGGAGTTAATAACCTGTAATCGCCAAAGCCGGTTTGATCCTGAAAAATAAGACTTTTGTTCAGGGTGTAATATTCCCACACTTCAAAAGGTTTGGAATCGTACTCAAATGGATGACGATCAATATTATTTGGCGCTCCAAGTATTGTATAAACCATTCCCCTGTCGGATCTCCAACCTTCTATATAGTTTGAAAAATTTTCATTCGCATAGGATATTCTTCTATAATATTCATCAAATATTTCATTTTCATCATTATTTGGTGAAGGATCTTTCTTTTTCCAGAAATCTAAAAATCTTTTTGCTTTTTCAGGCACTGTTTCGGCATCCTCCATAAAACTTAATTCTTCCGGTGTGGCGATATAAATCGTTTGCGAAATGGCTTTGTCAATATCTGTAACAACAGCCGGCAAACCTTTCCAATGAGAATAAAAAGACTTATTGGACGTAACAATTACTTTACTGTTGGAATCAACAACAGAAACATTCAATGTATATGTTCCAAGATCAAAAGGGAATTCTGAAAGTGTATACAAAATCTGGTTAATGCCTGGTTTAAGATTTCTATCTTCAACTTCTTTATGAATAATTTTATTTTCTGAATTTAGAACTGAGTATTCAAAAGTCTGTCTGGCTTCTGTTGTATCCTTTAAATATACTTCCAGGTAAAAATTAATTTTTTCTATAGATGCAGGAAAGTTTCTGTTGATATTAGGTATAATTTCATTTTTACCCTGGCTATTGTCAATTTTTGAAATCAAGAGAATATCACTCATCGAAAGTTCTTCTTCAAATGATTTTACGACAAAAGCATGCTCACCTACAGCCTCTTGTCTTGAGTCTTTATCCTGGAGGATCGTTCTCGCAGAATAAGTTCCCGGTGGAAGATCAAAAGTGCGTTTACTTAAATTATAATTTTCTTTAGACGTTGCCATATTATAATCAATCACATTAATCGTTTCATTCCAGGTTTTATCTACAATTAATTTTTTCATGCTGCTGTCATAAACAGATGCTGACATGGAGTATTTTGCGGTAAATCCTTCGCTGGATTTTATAAACTGAACATTCTTATATGGCACCTGAATATAAACATCAACACGAGAGAGCCCGGGTTTTTCAGAAGCAAAGCTGAAAAATTCCTGATAGTAAATTGCATTCACTAATATTCTTTTTAGGCATTGTGAAGAATACTCCTGTGCAAAACTTACATTTAAAAGGACAATTGGGAATAAAAAAATTAATATAATTTTCATTTTTCTTTCCTTTCTGTTAACAAAACATTTCCGAATAAATCATACTCATCAAAATCAATAATCTCAACATTATAAAAATTACCAATTTTTAATTTTTTATTTTTCTTACTCATTAAAATTTCTCCATCAACTTCAGGTGCATCTCTATATGATCGTCCAATATAAAAATCCCCTTCTACTGCTTCAACCAATACTTTTAGTTTTTTCCCGACAAAAGATTCATTTTTTTCAAGTGAAATATCTTTCTGTATTTCCATCAAAATATTTTTTCTTCTTTCCTTTTCTTCCTCGGAAACAGGATCACCAAGAATAAAACTTGGTGTGTTTTCTTCAACACTAAAAGTAAATGTTCCGATTCTGTCAAATTTTATTTCACGGATAAAATCACAAAGCTCATTCAAAATCTTTTTCTGTTTCGTTTGGATAACCTACAATAAAAGTAGTTCTTATAGTTATATCAGGAATTTCTCTGCGAAGTTTGCGTAAAAGTTTTTTTGTCCGCTCGGCAGTTACTCCCCTGCGCATTGATTTTAGAACATCATCGGAAATATGCTGCAACGGAATATCCACATATTTACAAACTTTAGGATTCGTTTTTATTTCCTCAATCAAATCATCCGGAAACTTTGACGGATAAGCATACATTAATCGGATCCATTCTATTCCGTTAATCTTACTTAACTTTCTTAAAAGTTTTGAAATATTGATATTACCTTTTAAATCTTTTCCATAGTCAGTAGTATCCTGTGCAATCAAAACTAATTCTTTTGTATTATTTGCCGCAAGAAATTCCGCTTCACGAATCAATTCATCCATAGGTTTTGATTTATGCAAACCGCGCATTAATGGAATTGCACAAAATGAACAAGGATGATCGCATCCCTCAGAAATTTTTAAGTAAGCTGTGTGCGATGGAGTAGTTAATAATCTTTCGCCAAGTAATTCTTTTTTTAAGTTACCGCCAAGTTCTTTTATAATTCCTTCATAATTCTCTGTACCAAAGTAAACATCAACTTCAGGAATTTCTTTCAGAAGATCTTCCTTATATCGTTCCGATAAACAACCTGCAACTATAACTTTTTTTATCTTGCCACTGTTCTTCATAGAAACCGCTTCAAGAATTGTACTGATTGATTCTTCTTTTGCAGCCTCGATAAATCCGCAAGTATTAATAATTATAGTTTCAGCTTTGTTTGGATCATCAACCAATCCAATCTTATTCAACTGGATTTGTTTCATCAACCTTTCAGAATCGACTGTGTTTTTTGAACAACCAAGAGTAATTACAGAAACTTTTCCACTCATAAAATCAAATCATCCAGCTAGATATGTTAAATACAAATAAATAATCGGTGATGAAAACAATAACGAATCAAATCGATCAAAGATTCCGCCGTGACCCGGAATTAATTTTGATGAATCTTTTACACCGGCATCCCGTTTAAGTAATGATTCAGCAAGATCACCAATTTGCCCAAATGTTCCAATTATAAATCCTATTACCAAAGCATCTTTGAGTGAAAGAAAATCAAGTACAAGATTCTTTGCTAATATCATTGCAATGATTGCAAATACAAATCCAAAAATTGCACCTTCCCAGCTTTTCTTTGGACTAACACGTGGAAATAATTTGTGTTTACCCAAAGCTGTTCCGCCAAAGAATGCTGCAGAATCACAAATCCAGATAGTTGCAAAGATTGATATAATTAAATATCCTCCGTGAGAATACAATCCATCTATGTTGGGATAAAATTCTCTTATTCCAATAAGTGTGCTTCCAAAAATTCCCAGATAAAAAACACCCAATAAAGTTGTGCCAATATTTTGTATTGCTGATCCGTTATTTCTGAAAAGTTCAAAGATCAACAAGAGAATAAAAAAGCAATTAGAAAATGATACTGGTTAAAGAAAAATCTGTACTGGTTAATTACTAAGAAAATTATAGCAATCAAACCGAGGTTTACATTTACATTTGCACCTTTTGCTTTTGCCATAACAGAAAATTCATAAAAGGATATTCCGGCTATGATAAGTGACAAAGCTTAAAAAATATACTCCACCAATGTATGAGAGTAATACTAATGCAGGAATCGCAACAACAGAAACTAAAACACGAACAGTAGTATTTCCCAACGCCATTATTCGTCTTCTTCTGGTTTAGTATTCTTTAATTTCATTAACAAAATTAATAGCCGAGGCAGCATCCTCAGTTTTAACTAAAAGTTTTATTACTGCAAGATCACCGGTAACCGGAAAATTGCTGTCTTTTTGTGAAAGAATAGTTGCAGATTCAATATCTAGCACTTTCTAACTCATCCTTCATCATCTGGACATCGTACAATTGGTCAGATGTGTAAACAATAACCCAATCGTGATCTACTAGTTCTTTAACTAATGCAGCCCCGCAATCCGGGCATACTTTAATGCCCTCAACATATTCGTAAACACAATTTGGACAAAATGGCATAATCATTCCTCCTTAACTAATATTTTTGAAGAATAATATTTATTTATTACTAAAATCAGAACAGTAAAAAGTAACGCTAAACCAAAGAACATCATAACATAAGACGAAAACTCATCTGGATTAACCGATGCATCTGATTTAATAAGTTCATCATCACCGATAATGTGATACAGAGATACAGCAGAAAAGTTATTTAGAAAATGTAAAAACATAGGTATTAATAGTGTTTTACTTTTGTAAGCAGCAAATCCAAAAAAGGCACCAAGAATGAACAACGGAAAAAATCCGTAAGGATTAAAATGATAAAGACTAAAAAACAAAGCTGTAATAATAACTGCAAGATATTTTTTATACTTTAATTCAAAACTTCTCTGGATAAAGCCCCTGAACATTGTTTCTTCGGATAAAGCAGGAACAACAGCAACAACTATAACAACAAGTATAAATTCGAAAATGTTTGAAGCTGAAAGAAGATTTCCGTAGGTTTTTTCAACCATCTCGTTCAGAGTATCAAAAAAACCTTTTATTGAATTTATTGCAGAATAATTTTTTGCAAGTACCTCCAAAAAATAATTTTGTATATACAGAAAACTTTGCAGTAAAGGCGTTAGGATTATTATTCCGATTGTGAATAATCCTAGTCCTTTCCAATCGGGTTTACGGATGCGGATAATTTTCCCGACATCCGAATAAATCCATTTTGCAAATAAAAGTGCCGGAAGCAAAATGAATAAAATCTGTCCCGCCATCGTCATCAATCGAAGACTCGTTAACAGGCACAGATTCCAGATCCATTCCAAATATTAAAACTGTAACCAGCGCACCTACAATCTGGTAAAGGAAAAACCCACCGGCTAATCCTATAAATGCGGCAGCAACAGGGGAAATCTGGAATTCTAAATCGTCGTCCCGATCATAATCCGGATTACTTTCCTTAGAGATTGTTACAAGTTCTACTTCTTGTTCCTGCTGTTGCTTATCGTCTTTAAATTCTTCCATCAGATAAAAATATGAGTTGAATAAATATGGTTAAAATTACGGATATAAAGAGAGACACTCAAATTTAAATGTTTTTATTAAATATGGTATAATTCTGAAAGAGATTCGCGAAATCCTGTCAACGAAAGAGCGTGGTAAACTTACAAAAAGATATGTTTAATCATCAGATCAACAGATAAAGCGACCAGAATCCCGAAAAGATTGGCAAGTAAATCCATCTTATCGTAAACGTTTATCATAACTCCAAATCCGTTTGTAATCTCAAACATAGTTACAACAGCAAGTGCAAAAACGGCAGTAATAAATTTATTTGCTTTCCAGAGTTTTGCAGAGAACCCAACAATAAAATAAACCGCAAACGAAATGGAAAAATTACCAAGGTAACTTTTTACAAAATCAACGTATGCACCAGTGTAATGTTGTTTTATTACCAACAGCAAAACACCAAGCATTATAAAAGTAATATAGCGCAGTTTTTCATTTTTAAGCAAAGCTATCTCCGGCGTTAAATAAATTCACTTCCACAACAACCTTAACTTAGTTTAATCAAAATTTTTAATCAATAAATAAATGGTAAATGTTTTTTAATTTCATAGACTATTATGTTTTATTGAGTCTTAATAATTTATCTAAATTGATCATATTTAGATTGTAGTTTGAATCGTTGTTAAAAATTTTATTTAACTGATAACTCATTTGAAGAGACAATGAAATATTCTTATTGTTTCTTATACTACCAGAAAATCTATACTGATCAAAATAATTTTGATATACAGAAATATTAATTTGATAATATATAAAAAAGCTCGGTTGCCCGATCCTTTTTGTTTTTAGTATATAGTTTGTCGTAGGTAGTTGTCATTTTATCAAAGTCATCTTGCAGTTTGAACAAAAATACTTGCTTGATCTTCTATCATAAAATCATGTTTAGCAAACTATGTTTTTCTTGCAGGAGCAATTTATAATATAATTACCAAAAAGAGATAGCTTTAATCTATCTTCCAGCGTGATCCGAAGGAGAAAGATAATTGTCTCGATTGATTCGGTGCCACGAATGACTGCATATCAGAAGTTGCAAAATTTAGTTCAATAATTTTCATATCAATACCTAATCCCAGTCCCCAATTAATACCAAATTCAGTGTTGTAAGAAATTCCTGTTCGTATATATGGAATCCAATCCATCGGCTTCCACTCTGCACCTAAAGAAACACGGGGGAATTTTGTATTGCCCGGCAAATCGTTAAAACCCTGATCATAATCAAATGCCAGAAGTAATGAACCGGGAACACTTCCTTCATCAAACTGATATGATATTCCAACCCGTAATGTTGTGGGTAATCCTGTAGAAAATTTTTCGATCTTTTTGCTGTCCCCTGTTATGATGTTCTCCAAAGAATCCATCTGATCTTTATTACTGATGTCGTCAAAATAAATTTCGCCGAAAGATGAAAACTCAGCAGCATTTTTATTCCAGTTAATTTTTCCAAGATCGGTTAAAGAAAGAGATAATGTCCAATTGTCAAGCTTTGCCGCAAATCCGAAGTCAATACCAAAACCTGTTCCGGCAGGTGAAGGAAAAACACCCCAGGAACTATTTTGCTGAAGACTATCAAAATCATATTTCACTCCGAATGCATCTGAAAAAGCCGAGTAACCCAACAAATCCGTTGTACCGGTAATTTCATTTGACGAACTTGTATTAATATTATAGTTGACATGATCTGTTCCGATATATGAATAACCATGAATAAGTTTTCCTGTTATTCCAACCGTTAGTCTGTCGAATAATGATGAATTAGGTTCAATTAAATTTCGGGCATACGAAAAAGAATAATTTCGTATCCACCATGCTTTAACATTAGCGTCATCGAGATTAAATGTTTTTCCTTGAGGGTTACCATTTAATGCTACATCTGCAAGTGCTTGTGGAAGATAAAGCTTTGCGCCCGCAACATCCTGAATTGAAAAAGCAAATGCCCCGATATCATCATTTAAATTAATTCCAAAAGAAAAAAGACTTAACGAAGCGTTTACAAAAACCAGTCCTCCGTTCTGAATAAGTGAGTTGAACCTTTGTTTATCGGCCTCCGTAAGAACACGTGCTTCCCCATCAACACCGCCAAAAAAATAATTTACATCATTAAGAGACAGAAAATTTGTCCCGATATTTATTGAAACGGATGGCAATGGCAGAACTGTTGTAAAGTCAATAAAGTCCTTTTTGTTTATGGCAAGATTAGCAGGGTTAATTCCAATTGAATAAACCCCTTTTGAAACCGAATTAGAAGTTCCTGCGAGTCCTAAACTTCGCGCATTAATTGAACCAAGCGAGCCATATTGTGCATAGCTTGTACTTATCATTATTGTTGCAAATAAAATCATCAAAATATATTTCATCTCATCTCACTCATAATCTTAATTATTTATCTCGTATCTGATTGTGCTGTACGCTTTTACTTTTATCCATGCAGATGGTCTTACTGCAACTATAGGCGGATCCAGTTGATTATAATTCGTTGTCGAAATTGTTAGTGAATAATTTGCTGAATGTGTTCTTGATAACATTTCTACCTGTGCCGAATCCAGAATAATTCGAATCGGTTGAGTTAAAGTTGAATTTAATACTTCTCCATTTGCATCAATTACAGCTGGTTCAAAATAAATTGAATCTACACCATTAGTACTCTTTGTTAAAGTAAACAGAAAATTATTTTGATCATCCATCATATCCATTTTAAACCATATACCAAGCGGGATAGCATTTTCAAGTTCTAAAATAAAATCAGCAAGTTTGCTATCCTGGATAGAATTTCTGTCATCGTCACTCATCACTATTGAGGTACTATCCTGGATATTCGTACTTTCTTAACGAAAGAAAACTTTTAGTTGAAAAATCTGTTTCAAATTTTATCGAATCCTTGTTGGTCGCAGTTCCGATTTGATGATCCGGATTCATCAAGTACTCTGCTCTTAGAACTATTGTATCGGGCAGGAATGTGATGAAATCATTTATGTTACTGTTCTGTTCATCATATATTTTTTCTGTCGACACATCATTAAACTTTAATGTATGACTTATACTGCCTGAAGCATCACGAAGAAAAAATTCTTCTCCGTTTTTATGCATACCGATTATATTAAGGTCTTCTTATCTCTACACCAACGGGATTTGATGCTTGCGCAAAATATGTTGCTTCCAGTCTTAGCTGAGCTTCTCTCAAAGTTACCCTGTCATGATACTCTTCTGTTTCATCCATTTGAAAACTAAATGTTTCTTCCCGATTACCAAGTGATTTGGATGGGAGTAAACCTGAAATACTTTTAAAATAAAAATCTGATATGTAATAGCTTGCTAATATGATTGTTTCATCGGGAACAAGTGAATGTACTTTACCAATTATCTGTAAATTATTTTTTTTATCCAAAGGCTGATTATCAGGGAATAAGTAAGTGTGATTCCGAAGATTATATTTTATAGAATCTGTTCTGAATGGTTCAATACCAATATTAAAAACTAATCCTGAGCCTTCCGGTAAAATAATTCCGGGAATACTTATAATTATATCAGCGCGATAGGGAGAAGGATTAAAGATAAAAATTGACAGGTAACCGTCATCAAATACTGCGCTGTCTAGTTCAGTTCCTTCAGAGAATTCAACATATGCAATTGTGCTGTCGCTATCAGATGCGGGAACAGGATTGTATTGAGATGAAGTTTGTTCTGTAATTTGCATAAACTCATCCACACCTGAATTAAGTCCAAATGTTTCGGATTGCAGTATGTATATGCTGTTTCCGCCGGATGTATCAATAGTAATATGAGGATCGTCATTTAGAAGTTCGTCGAGTGTATAGATTTTGTTCAATACCGGCACATTCAAATCGACCTGCCATTGAGGTACGACAAGTTCATCAGGAAGTTCAAAACATGAAACAAAACTAATTGAAACATATACTAACAATAACGGTATTTTGAAGGGCATGCGTTTTCTATTCATAATTCTCCTTTTACAAGCATTCAACTGATCATATCACATATTATTATCGAATTTTTTACTGATAATATTAGAATGAATGGTAATTTTATTTTCTAAATACAGTAAAAGAATCTTTTTATTCATTGCAATAATTATTAGTACTTTTATTAAAAAATATTTATCGAAATCAAACTGCTATTATTACGTGTATAGAATAATAGTTGTAGCGGGTGACAAAAAACGGCTCGGTTACCTGAGCCTTTTTGAATTTATAATTTTTTCCACTACGGCAGATTTGAACTACTTTATCAACATCATCTTGCGGGTTTGGGTTAATCCGCTTGCTTCTATTATATATATATATATTCCGCTGATTGATTCATTTGCTGAAAAATTTATTGTGTGTGCGCCTGCTTCTCTATATTCATTTACCAGTGTTCTCATTTCCTCACCGAGTATGTTATACAATGTAAGTTTAACTATACTTGCTTCTGGCAGATTAAAACGAATTGTTGTACTTGGATTGAAGGGATTAGGATAATTCTGGCTTAACTCAAATTTCTGCGGTGCACAAAAATCAACTTCAATTGTGTTTGAGTATTGAAACTGACCGTCGTTATCAATTTGTTTAAGTCTGTAAGAGTGTTTACCAAAAGAAACGTTTTTATCTTCACAAGAATAATTCTTTGGAGAATTAGAATTCCCATTGCCATTTACAAATCCAATCTTTTCCCACACACCCCTGCCTTCGGCTTCCCCTCTCAGGGGTGTGTTTCTTTCTACTTCAAAACCATAATTATTAACTTCAGTTGCTGTCTGCCAGTTAAGGGAAACATTGTTGCCGTAAATATTTGCCGTAAAAGTAGTTAATTCGACAGGGAGAGAATTTATTACAATATTTTGCGGTTGAACTTCACCAAATCCATTATAAAAATCCAAATTGCCATTTTCAGATCCATTAATTCTTGCAAGGGTACGTGCGGAATCAAAACAGACATTTAGTGTATTTGAAATAAAAGCTAATTGCCCTGCAACGTATCCGTTAGAAAAACTTGAAGAATTTGATGTAGTAATTGGATCAATCCCATAAAACTCAAGTTTGTAACCGGTTTGGTTACTGTCTACTCCGGCGCCGGTAATAACAACGGAAGATGTAATAATATCGCCAAAAAAAACTTGAGTATATGTGTTGCTTCCTGCGGGCATTACTAATTCTACGGTTGGATATTCAGGTGCAAGCCTAATACCTGTTGAAAGTCCTGTTGTCGATCTTATAATTAAATCATAATCATTTGCAACTGCGTAATTAAAACTTGCTTGGAGTGTATTTGAATATAGGATTATTTTGCCGGTAAAAGTTGTGTTATTATAACTAGCGTAACCGATTAGAAAAGCAGTTTTTACATCAAGATCGTGCTGACCACCGTATCCCGAAACAATCACTTTACCAATCTGTTCAGCAAAAGTGCTTTGTATAAATACAAAAAAAAGAAGTAAAACACAGAGCGAATTCGTTTTCATCGGACTCCATCCTAATCATTCCCTATCAAGCTATTAAGGCTATTTAAACATCCAATATCCTTTTATTGGAATTTTAATCCATCAATCAAAATTTAGTTTCATTATAGTAGCCGTTATTTAAGTAGTGCCATTTTTTTTATCGTGTAAAACAATCCCCCATTTCTAATTTCAATCCTATAAAGATAAATTTCACTTGTAAGACAATTTTTAATTGTAGCTGCTTCAAATTTTATTTATTGCCTTCCCAAAGATTTAAATTCATTATAATAACTCTATTATTTCATTTCTGAGCATATCAAATATTTTTATTGAGACAATTCCATCACTAGGTGACTGCTGACTAATTGCATTACTTAGGTTAAACGAATTAGAATAATTTATGATTGATCATTATCAGTAGAGGTAGTTAGAAGAGAAAGAATGATGTCCCAAAAATATTTAGTTTTAATTTCCTAAATAATAAGTCCTAATGCTCATACGTTCTTACAAAGTGTTAATATCAATTGGTGCGCCACATTATACATTCGTTTTTCTTGATTACTAGCAATGTACCAGTTATAATATAAACCAGATGGCACATAAGCCCATTCTGTTAGTAATTACTACTGATGTCTTTGGTTAATAAAATTTTCATAGACGAGATCTCACTATTTATTATCCAATCGGTTCGCAGATTTTAATTGATTTTTTTTCTTCCATTAAGGTGAGTTTTTTTACTTAATGAAAACAGATTTATAGAAATACCTTATAGAGTCTATAAAAAAAAGGCTCAGGCAACTGAGCCTTTTTTAATTTTCAATTTTAATATTAAACAAAAAACGGATAGAAAATTTATCCCTATCCGTTATCTGAAGAATATAAAACTTTTTACTGAAAGCTTTAAATTACATTTCATCAATTATTTTATTAAGAGTAGAGCTTGGACGCATAACCTCAAAAGCTTTCTTATCATCCGGCAGATAATATCCACCAACATCCACAGGTTTCCCCTGTACAGAAATCATATCGTTTACAATTTTTTCTTCATTTGATTTTAATTCATTGTACATTTTTGCAAAACGAATTTTTAATTCTGCATCTTTATTTTGTTCAGATAAAGCCTGTGCCCAGTATAACGCGAGATAGAATGAGCTTCCCCGGTTATCAATTTCACCGGCTTTTCTCGAAGGCATAACGAGCATTTTCAAGATATTTACCGATTGCAACATCAAGTGTTTCTGCTAAAAGTGCTGCTTTTGCATTACCTGTTTTTTCTGCTATCATCTCTAATGAAGGAACAAGAGCACAATATTCACCGAGCGAATCCCATCTTAAATGGTTTTCTTTAAGTAACTGCTGAACATGTTTTGGTGCTGAACCGCCGGCTCCGGTTTCAAATAATCCTCCTCCGTTTAACAACGGAACAATTGAAAGCATTCTTGCACTTGTACCTAATTCAAGTATTGGAAATAAATCAGTCAGATAATCACGAAGCACATTTCCTGTTACAGAAATTGTATCCAATCCTTTTCTAACTCTTTCTAAAGTGTATTTCATCGCATCAACAGGTTTAAGAATTTTTATTTCAAGTCCTGTTGTATCATGTTCCGGCAAATATTTTTTTACTTTTGCAATAATTTCTCTATCGTGTGCTCTGTTTTCATCAAGCCAGAAAATTGCAGGTGTTGAAGAAGCTTTTGCTCTGTTTACAGCAAGTTTTACCCAATCTTTAATCGGTTCATCTTTAGCCTGGCACATTCTAAAAATATCCCCGGTTTCAACTTGCTGTTCAAGCAAAGTTTTTCCTTCAGAATTAACAACACGAATAATTCCATTTCCTTTTGCTTCAAATGTTTTATCGTGTGAGCCGTATTCTTCAGCTTTCTGTGCCATCAATCCAACATTGGAAACTGCGCCCATTGTTGCAGGATTAAATTGACCTTTTGCTTTAGCATCCTCAATAATTTCCTGGTAAATTGTTGCATAACAACGATCCGGAATCATTGCAATACAATCCTGAAGTTCATCTTTTTTGTTCCACATTTTTCCACCATCACGAACTACATTTGGCATTGATGCATCAACAATAACATCATTTGGAACATGCAGATTGGTTTTTCCAATTCTTGAATCAACCATTGCAAGTTCAGGCTGATATTCATAAACTTTATTAATATCAGCTTCTATCTCTATTCTTTTTTCATCAGGAAGTTTCTTTAATTTTTCAAGTACATCCATTAGACCATTAGTTTACATTTGCGCCAATTTCTTTAAGAACATCTGCATGTTTATCAAGTGCATCCTTATAGTAAACTGAAACTGCATGACCAAACATTATCGGATCAGAAATTTTCATCATTGTTGCTTTAAGATGAAGTGAAAGAAGCACTATTATCTTTTTTTGCTTCTTCAATTTGTTCAGCATAGAATTTTCGTAACTCTTTAACATTCATTACCGAAGCATCAATTACTTCACCCGTTAAGCAGTTTAAGTTTTTCTTTTAGAACAGTTAGCATTTCCCGTTCGGATCAACATACTCAATTTTAACTGCATCATTCTTATCGTAAGAGTAACGGATTTTTCAGTACCATAAAAATCTTTTTGTGTCATATGTGCAACACGGGTTTTTGATCCTGATACTGGCCAGGGTTTCATCATTTTATGAGGATGTTTTTGAGCAAACTTTTTAACAGAAGCTGCTGCACGTCTATCTGAATTTCCTTCTCTAAGAACCGGATTTACAGCAGAACCAAGTACTTTTGCAAATCTTTCTTTTAATTGTTTTTTCTTCATCATTTTTTGGTTCTTCAGGATAATCAGGAATTTTATAACCCTTTATTCTGTAATTCTTTTATCGCTTCATTAGCTGAGGAATTGATGCACTGATGTTTGGAAGTTTAATAATATTAGCTTCAGGTGTTTTTGCTATTTCACCAAGTTCAGTTAGATAATCAGGAATTTTTTGATCTTCAGTTAGATTATCAGGGAAGTTTGCAATGATTCTTCCGGCAAGTGAAATATCTCTTGTTTCAATATCAATGCCGGTTCCTTTTGTAAAAGATTTTACAATAGGTAATAAACAATAAGTTGCTAAAGCAGGAGCTTCATCAATTTTTGTCCAAATGATTTTTGTTGCCATTAAATTACACTCACTTAATTTTAATTATAGTTTATTATAGAATTTATTAATTGTAAAAATACTGAATGTTTAATAATTATTGAAGAATCGATAGAACTGAAGGAGCTGAATAATAAAAAAGGCTCAGTTACCTGAGCCTTTAATTGATAACCTTCGAGGTTTTTGTTTTTAACCTCGAAGGTTTCTATAATTTATTTAATAAGTGTCATTTTTCTTGTTTGTGTAAATGAACCTGCTTCTATTTTGTAAATGTACATTCCGCTGTTTAATTCACTTGCATTAAAGTTTATTGTATGAACTCCAGCTTCCTTAAATTCATTTACAAGTGTTTTTATTTCCTGTCCTAGTAAGTTGTAAAGCGTAAGTTTTACATTTCCTGCTTCCGGAAGATTGAAACGTTTATTGTTGTAGCTGGATTAAAAGGATTTGGATAATTCTGGCTTAACTCAAATTTCTTAACTCCGTTAAAATCAACATTAATTGTCTTTGAATATTCAAACTGATCCATCGTTATCAATTTGTTTTAGTCTGTAAGAATACTTTACCTGCAGTAACATTATCATCTACAAATGAATAATTCTTTGGTGAATTGCATGTTCCATTACCATTTACAAAACCAATCTTCTCCCACGCTTGGCGCTCAGCGCTTAGCGCACAGCGTTCTACTTCAAATCCGTAATTATTAATTTCTGTAGCAGTCTCCAGTTTAACTTAACAGTAGAACCAATAACCGAAGCTGAGAAAGAGGAGAGTTCAACGGGGAGAGAGGCTTCAGTCCAAGAATTTGCTACTCTAATACCATCTACGGTGATATTCTGTGTAGCACTATATTGGCGCAAATAAATTCCAACAATAGATTCTTGACCACTACCAGCAGTTGTAACTTCGGGTGTTCCAGCAGCAATTTCAGAGATGGGAACTCCTGAAGAGAATACCCAAAGACTAGCAGCACCAGTTGCAGAAACATCATATTTTACTACAACCAAATAAGTCGTTAATAAATCAAAATCAGTTGGTGTTGCTGCATAAGTTGCGGTACCAGTGTTTGAAATTCCAAAATTTATTTTATCAACAGGAACGGATGGTTTTATAAAAACTCTAGCGACATTAGTAGTAGCACCAAGATGTATAAAATACCCGGCGATACGCGATGTTACATTAACTAGAAATGAATAATAAATAATTCCTGATGTCTGTGTAGTGAAAGAATGATTTACATCTTCGCCAACGCTGTCCAGCAAAGCAGCATTTCCTATCCCAGAACCTGGATATAAAGAATAAGTAAGACCCGTTGTTGTGTTTATTGGTGCTATACCGGCCTCACTATGTGCTACCCAACCATTAGCAGTCAAATTGCCCGTAAAATTAAAATCTTCATTTAGAATAGTCTGTGCATTCAATAGACTAAAAAATGATAGTAATATTATCAGTAACCCAAATTTTTTCATAGTAAACCATCGTGAAAAAAAATATTGTAAAATAAACTCATAATGCTCTCCGGTTTTATATTGTATCAACGTCAAATCATATGCCACGCAATACATTCGTTTTTCTTGATTATTAGCTCTATACCAGTAATAATACAAACCAGATGCGCACATAAGCCATTTTGTTAGTAATTACTGCTGATGTCTTTGGTTAATACAATTTTCATAGATGAGATCTAACTACTTATTATCCAATCGGTTCGCCGATTTTTTGTGACTTTTTTTTCTTCCATTAGGGTGAGTTTTTTTGCTTAATGAAAACAGATTTATAGAAATGCCTTATAGAGTTTATAAAAAAAAGGCTCAGTTGCCCGAGCCTTTAAAAACTGTAACCTTCGAGGTTTATGCTTTGCAACCTCGAAGGTTTCTATAATTTTATTTAATAAGTGTCATCTTCCTTGTTTGTGTAAAAGAACCAGCTTCTATTTTGTATATGTAAAGCCCGCTGTTTAATTCACTTGCATTGAAGTTTACCGTATGAACTCCGGCTTCTTTAAACTCATTTACAAGTGTTTTTACTTCCTGTCCGAGTATGTTATATATTATCAACTTAACATTTGCTGCTTCCGGAAGGTTATAGTTTATTGTTGTACTTGGATTAAATGGATTTGGATAGTTCTGGCTTAACTCAAATTTATCCGGTGCAGTAAGACCAATCTCAATTGCTTTAGAATATTCAAACTGTCCATCGTTATCAATTTGTTTTAGTCTGTAGCAGTATGTGCCTGCATTAACATTATCATCTACATAAGAATAATTCTTTGGTGAATTAGAATTTCCATTACCGGATACAAAACCAATCGTCTCCCACGCTTGGCGCTCAGCACTTAGCGCACAGCGTTCTACATCAAATCCATAATTATTAATCTCCGTCTCCGTTCCCCAGTTTAGCTTAACAGCAGAACCGACAACCGAAGCAGAGAAGGATGAGAGCTCTACAGGAAGGGAATCTTCTCCAGTAGAACCAAGAATATATTCCGTTCCGGTTTGACCTGTCTTGGTTAATGTGTTTGCATCCTGGTCGAGAGTTGCACCCGCGTCTTCCCAACTTCCATCAGCATTATTATTACGCTTTGCCAGTTTAAGAGTGCTCTCATCTGAGATTCCGAGATGTCCGTCATAATTGTAAGTAATTGTATAGTCAGGGCTTGTCCCTCCAGCTATCAAAACACCGAAGTAATGAGATTGTGAAAGCTGATAAAAACCTGATGGTGGTGTTGTAACATTTGGTGCAGAATCAATTCGATAAATTTGTACACCGGCAGGTGAACCTGTAATTGTACCAACTGTAATATCATCTCCGTAACTGGAAGCAAGATTAACACTAGTAGGAGAAAGGTAATCATAAGTGCTGGTATCGCCGAGAGCTGCTCCAGAGGTTACCCACTCATTATAGGAACTTACAACATAGATCGATGTTGCGTCAGGATTTGTATCCCATGCATTAACTACAGTAAGAGTGGTGGAAGTATTTGAAACGATGCGCCTTTTTTGACCTGCACCGGTACCGTTGGTGATACCTATTAGATGCCCCACCCATTCATTAACTGTCCAGGTTTTTCCCAAATCAGTAATCGTATAGCCTGTACCGCTCTCTGCCTGTCCGATTTCCATGAATACATAACCGCTGTTGCCATTGCCTGAAAGGTCTGCAGTTGTGTCCAGTGCCCCTTCATCAAATCTCCAGTAACCAGCAAGATCCGTTTCGCTTCCAGTCAATTTTTCACACATAATTCCACGAATTTCATCTTCTGACAGCGCTTTCTTCCAGACAGACACTTCATCAATGACACCATCAAAAGATCTGACTCCAGTTGCTGCCGACCAACGCCCAACTTTAAAAAGAAAACTGGAAAGAAGGGTAGTGACATTTCCGGATACGCTATTATTTCCTGCTTCAAATACACCGTTCACATAAATCTTCATCCGGTTCGATAAAAGTAAAGCATCATACACGCCTGCCACATGATACCAGACATTTTGCTGCGGAAAGGTCGTTGATGTTACAAAAGATCTGGTCGAGCCTCTCACTGCGAATTCAAAGTGCGAATTGTCTGAATTGTGCTGCAACCAGAACTGACCAACATCACCAGAATTATATGCATTGTTAGAGGCGATATTTGCCCATTTCCCATCCACTCCATATGTTGACGGAACTATATTCCATTTAATCCAGGCTGTAACGCTTATTTGGGATGTGAATTCAAAATCCGCTGCACAGTATCCTACAAAAGCATTATTTGTACCGCAGTCGATTGCACCTCCTGCGCCCTGCGCGAAAAGATTTGCCGATATAAATAATACTACCAGCGTAAAAAATAAATATTTTTTCATGGTTTTTTCCTTCCACTAGCTCTTAAAATGTTACTAATATTACAGCCGTAATTGCGGGTATCAATCACGGCTGTAATTATTTATTATTTCCTACTTTATTTCATCAACATCAGTTTTCTTGTTGCTGTAAAACCTGTACTTGTTTGCAGTTTATAAATATAAACTCCGGTAACTGCTGTAAGAACAAAATACCCACCAACACTTGTAACGATTAATGTTCCTGAGCCAGTTGCATTTTGGAATGTTTGTATTCCTGTAGGTAATTGTGCAAAGAGATTACCAACTATTAATAAAACAAATAGTGGCAAAAATATTTTTTTCATAATTCACTTTTTTATTTGCAAGTAAAATCTATTTATGATCTGCAATTTGATATATCATTTCAATAATACTCGTCTAAATATTGTTTATTTCCATTATGGATTCTGTATAATATAGCCCATAATCACCACTTTGAAACCTTGTTCTTATACACCCAACTTTTCCAGAATATGAATATCACATTGAGTAATCCACGATTGCCAAAATAATATGAATAATAATTCTGCTATACTATAGACCAAAAGGATGAAAAAAGGACTAGATCTTTTTGAACTAGTACTATTAGTCATCAATTAGTTTAATAATTACATATACTGCTCTCCTGTTTTATGTTATATCAATATCAAATCATGCGCTACGTAATACACTCGTTTCTTTTGATTACTCGCACAGTGCCAGTTATAATATAAGCCAGAAGAGTACATAAGCCCACTCTGTTAGTAACTTTGACTGACGTTTTTGGTTAATAAAATTCTTATAGATGAGATCTAACTACTTATTATTTATTCGGTTCGCAGATTTTTTGTGACTTTTTTTTCTTCCATTAGGGTGAGTTTTTTGCTTAATGAAAACAGATTTATAGAAATGCCTTATAGAGTTTATAAAAAAAGGCTCAGTTGACTGAGCCTTTAAAAACTGTAACCTTCGAGGTTTATGCTTTGCAACCTCGAAGGTTTCTATAATCTTATTTAATCAAAGTCATTTTTCTTGTTTGTGTAAAAGAACCAGCTTCTATTTTGTATATATAAAGTCCGCTGTTTAATTTACTTGCATTAAAGTTTACTGTATGAACTCCGGCTTCTTTAAACTCATTTACAAGTGTTTTTACTTCCTGCCCGAGTATGTTATATATTATTAGCTTAACATTTGCTGCTTCAGGAAGGTTATAGTTTATTGTTGTACTTGGATTAAATGGATTTGGATAGTTCTGGCTTAACTCAAATTTATCCAGTGCAGTAAGACCAATCTCAATTGCTTTAGAATATTCAAACTGTCCATCGTTATCAATTTGTTTTAGTCTGTATGAATAGCTCCCGGCAGAAACGTTATCATCCACAAAAGAATAGCTTTTAGGTGAGTTGCTGTTACCATTACCATTTACAAATCCTAATTTTTCCCAACCGTCTGACGTTTGACCTTTGACGTTTGACATTCTTTCTACTTCAAAACCAAAATTATTAATCTCCGTCTCCGTTCCCCAGCTTAGCTTAACAGAAGAGCCAATAACAGTAGCAGAGAAGGAAGTGAGTTCGACAGGGAGAAGTGCTTCAACCCAATCTTAGAGAAATCCTTATACCATCAACAGTGATGTTCTGGCTTAAGCTATATTGACGTAAACATACTCTTTCTATAGTTGCAAGCCCACTTGCAGTAGTAGTATGCTCTGGGGTTCCAGCAGCAGCTTCTGAAATTGGAACACCAGATGAAAGAACCCAAAGACTTGCAGCACCGGTTGTGGAAACATCATATTTTACTATAACCAGATATGTTGTTAATAAATCAAATCCGTCGGTGTCGCGGCATAAGTTGCCGTTGTAATAGTGCTACTATTTGAAATTCCAAAATTTATTTTGTCGATAGTCGAAGAAGGTTTTATGAATATTCTGGCAGCGAAAGTAGTAGCACTGTTACCAAGGTGGATAAAATATCCCTCCGTACAATTTGTTACATTAACCAAAAATGAATAGTAAATAATTCCTGAGGATACTGTTCCAAATAATTTAGAAACATCCTCCCCAGTACTATCTAATAAAGCAGCGTTACCAATATTTGATGAAGGATAACTTGTATATGTTAATCCGCCATCATTTACCGTTACAGACTGCTGTCCCTGCCCCACTATGAGCAATCCATCCGTTGTCTGTCAACAACTCACCAGCTGTATAATCAAAATCTTCTACTAAAGGCAATGGAAGTCCAGTTACATTTCCACTCGCCGTAACATTTTCTGTGGTTGCACCACCACCTGCGTTTGAAATTGTTTCACTATTGTAAGTACCGATATTTAAACCGGATTTTAATCTAACATAAATTGTAGCCTCAGAACCATCATAAGCAGTTAGGGTTCTGCTGGCATACCAATCTGCATCATTAAGGGAAATCTCATAATTTGTTGAACCTGTAACTACAACATCAGAGTTGTCAAGATTAGTACCAGTTAAAGCATAACTTTGTGATGTTGATGGACCTGAACCAAATACATAAGTAAATCCTGTTAATGTTGTAGGCGTAGCACTAAGAACTGCTGAAGGAGTTACAGAACCACTGCAGGTTATAGTTCTATCAGTTGCGTCTGTTGAGGTGGCTGTTATATCTTCACTATTATAATCACCAACACTAAACCAGCCTTTAATCGTACATAAATTGTAGTTGAATCAACACTGCCACCGCTTTGGGTAAAGTAATTGGGTGTAGTTTAACCGGAACCCAGTGCTGTCTGAAATCTCATAATCTGCTGGTGGTGCGATCGAAATATCATCTGTTAAATTTGAACCGCTAATGCTAAAAGACTGCTCAGCGGATGGACCGGAACCAACAACATATGTAAAACCAGTAAGAGATGTGGGGGAAACAGTGATACTAGCGCTACTGCTAGCACCAACAATATCTGCCCAAGTAGTTGCTACTCTAATACCATCAAGTTGACCAGGGAATGAATTTGTTCCTTGTCTAATCGTAATCCTGGCGACATCAACTGGATCAGTTGCTAGTGCAGAAGTTTGAGTTACATCAGCAGTTGGTTCACTGCCTCCGAGCGTAGGATTCACCCCATAAATTTGCAATATCATTAGTATTTGCCAGAAATTATTTCATAACTAAATACAACCAAGACGGGCGTATTGATTGTATAATCTGTCGCTTTAAAAACTGCTGTGGCATTAGATGATGATGTTCTCATTCCAACATTAAAAGTACCTGCAACAGATCCAGCTCTTAAAGAAACCCTACCTATTAATATACTTGTAGATGTACTTGTTAGTAATGAGACGGTATAATCACCAGTAGTGCTAGTATTTGCTAAAAGTCCTGTTGTAGTTGAAACATTCATTATAAATGCAGCGTAAGTTTTAGTCCCGACACCTTGTGTCGTAAATTGCCGATAGGCATCTTCTGCAGAACCGTTCATCACATCGACTTGATTGCCAATTCCATACGATGCATAATCTGCATATGTAAGACTTCCACTTGTAACCTGTAGGGGGAAGTGTTGTCCCACTATAAATCACCCAATTTCCACCATCTTCGTTTGCCCCAATTTACGGCAGTTAATTGTCCAGTTGAATACTCAAAGTTTTCATTGTTGTCTGTCCCAACACCAACTGTGTTGTTAACAAAAGAAAAGAAAAGAGTAACCCAAATTTTTTCATAGTAAACCCTCGTAAAAAAGAAAGTGAAATAGTTTAATTAAAAACGTATGTAATTAATAAGATGGTTTTATTAAGTGCATAGCTTATAAAACCAAATTCCCAACCCAAAGTAAATAAAGCGGTTTTAATAATCCATATATGATAAATTAATTTTTTATTAAGAATAATATTTGTTGCGTGCGGGCAAATAATAATTGGTAGCACAGTTCGCCAGGGCGAATCCTATTCTGTTATTTTGTTCTATAACTAGCACAATCGCAGGAAGGGATTCCTGCGCTACAAAACTAAATATTCTTCCCGGTTGTTACGGACCATTCCTGTTTGGAAAGTGACTGTCGGGTAATTGGAATTGTGAAAATGTTTATGGTTATTTTTTTATTTTAATCCCGCGTTTAAAATCATTTTGCAAATTTTATAAAAGATTGTTTTAGTATTAATTAACTCCAGATTATTTAAATAAGTCACCTACGCATATTTAAAGAAAACCTTTAAGGTTTAGCTATTTTGCGTAACGTGAGTTAAATAATTAAAATGAAAAGAATTTTATTATATCTGTTACCTATTTTATTTTTTTATAATCTTAATCTTAACGCCCAGCCCGGCAATTATTATGATTCTGTAAATCCGGAAAGCGCTTCCTTTATCACCGACCTTAAAACACTTATTCGTACAGACTATACAATTAGTTTCCTATAATCTGTATGATGAAACGATGATAACTGATTTTGAATCGCGTGATACAACCGGCGGTCAGCGTGCAGTGGATTGTTTTTACTCGGGCTTTATCCAGGTTTATACACCACCTTTTCAATGGACACCAGTTACCGAATTGAGCCATGAACACGTCTGGGCTTACAGTTGGATGCCGACTAACGGTTCAACAACCACAGCCGAATATGCTGATCAGCATCATTTATTTCCTGCTCATCAGGATTCTGCAAATTCCATAAGGGGCAATTTTCCTCTGGATAATGTTGTTACTGCCGACTATACTTTTCTTGAAGGCAAACTAGGCACTGATGCAGACGGAAGACTTGTTTATGAACCGCGCAACGGCAGTAAAGGTGATGCTGCCAGAGCTTTGCTTTATATGAGTGTCCGGTATGATGGTATCAGCGGATATAGCTGGACTTTCGATTGGCTGAATCTTACAAGACTTCCTGCAATTGGTATTGATTCTCAATCCGTTCAAACTCTTTTGCAATGGCACAAACAGGATCCGCCGGACCACTGGGAAGTTGAGAGAAATGATTATATCCAGAATTCTGCGGCACAGAATAATAGAAATCCGTTTGTTGATCACCCGGAATATGTGAGCTACATAAAATTTTATGATCTTACAAAGTACAGCCCGATTTATGCAGCCGAACCTACAAATTATGTAACTAATTTTACTTGCAATAAAATTTCCAACGGTGTAACTGTAAACTGGAACGATGCTGTTTCGGGCACGCTACCAACCGGATATTTGCTGCTTGCATATAACCGCGATAATTATTTCATTCCCATTGATGGCGAAGTTTATTCCGATGATACTGATCTTTCTAACGGTGTTGCCATCGTTAATATTGGTTATGCTCAGCCGGATGAATATACTTTTACAGGATTAGACACATCCAATACTTATTACTTTACTATGTATTCTTATAACGGAGATACGTCATTAAGAAATTATAAGATCAATGATGATGTACCGCGTACAAATTCCATATCATCAGGCAGCGGAGTTTTTACCGATCTGATAATAAGCGAATATGTTGAAGGAAGTTCTTATAATAAAGCAATTGAAATTTACAACGGCACTGTTTCAGCAATTGATCTTGGATCAGCTACGGATATAAAATCAATATCTATTCAAATGGAAATCCAGTACTGCATCTAGCTCTACTTCACTGACAGGCACTTTACAAGCGGTGATGTTTTCGTTATTGCTAATATCCTGCGAGTTCAGCCATCTTAAGCGTTGCGATCAAACCAGCGGCAGTTTAAGTTTTAATGGTGATGATGCTGTTGCGCTGATAAAAGGTCTAGCCTTTGTGGATGTAATCGGGCAGGTTGGATTTGATCCCGGAACAGAATGGGGAACTGATTTAATTTCCACTGCAGACAATACAATTAGAAGAAAAGCTAGCCGTTACAACAGGTGACTACAAATCCTTCCGATGTATTCGATCCGACATTAGAGTGGGATGGATATGCTATAGATACATTTGACGGTCTCGGTTCGCCTGTATCCGCTTCCTGTTGAGCTTTCATTCTTTACTGCAGAAGTCGTTGGCTCTGTTGTTATTCTAAGTTGGAGGACGGAAACGGAGCTTAATAATTATGTGTTTGAAGTTGAAAGAACCTCACCCCTTCCCTCTCCTTACGAAGGAGAGGGTGGCGAAGCCGAGAGAGGTTGGGAGAAGATTGGATTTGTAAATGGTTACGGAAATTCTAATTCACCCAAGGATTATATTTTTACAGATAATGAAATCAACTCAGGCAAATATAGTTACAGATTGAAGCAGATAGATACTGATGGAAGTTTTGAGTATTCTGAAGTTATTGAAATAGAGATTGGTCTTCCAACAGATTTTGTATTGAGTCAGAATTATCCAAATCCGTTTAATCCTGTTACAACAATTAAATATACTATCCCAAGCTCCCCTCAATCCCCTCCTTCGCAAGTAGGGGAAGCGAAGCAGGGGTGGTTAATTAAGCTTAATGTTTATGATATACTTGGAAGTGAAGTTGCAGCATTAGTTAACACAGAACAACCAGCCGGAACTTATGAGGTTATTTTTAATGCCTCAACTGCTGAAGGCCGCGGATTATCCAGCGGTGTTTATTTCTATATTCTCAGGGCTGGCAATTTTGTGGATGTTAAGAAAATGATTTTGTTGAGATGAGTAACTTCTCAATAAAGAATTGTTGAGGAAATAATTCTAAAGTATTTTGATCGTAGCTCAGTTCGCCAAGGTAAATCCGTCCTGTGTCTCAGCTCTGGAGAGCTGAGCTACGAAAATCTTACAAAACCAAAAATTCTTTTTTGCAATATGTGTGTGGCCAGTCTTTGTATTGTTCAACCAATCCAGCATTAACCGGATTTAATAAAACATATTTAATTATGTTGTACAATTCTTTTTCATCTCTAACTAATCTATCAAAACTTTCTGCTTGCCAGAATTTGCCTTCTTTATTTAAGTATTTATTTGCTTCTCTTGCAGAAAATTTCTTTATCGATGCCATAATGTCTCCCACAAGTTTTGTCTTGTTTAATATTTCAAATACC
This sequence comes from uncultured Ignavibacteriaceae bacterium, assembly GCA_963714775.1. Lineage (GTDB taxonomy): Bacteria > Bacteroidota > Ignavibacteria > Ignavibacteriales > Ignavibacteriaceae > IGN3. The sequence continues at coordinate 134,445 of CAVQQN010000040.1, read as the reverse complement.
AGATGAATATGATTTGGCATTATCGTAAAATAGATTACTTCAATGTCTTTTCCATTAAAATACATTATGGAATTTTTACATATCTCGGTAATTTTAGAATTCTTTAAATGAAAAGCTTGATCCTCTGCTTTATCAAGAAGCATATCATACTTTTTGAAAACTCTTTTTTGGAATATACCATCTTTAGAATTAATTTCTTTTTGTAGTTCTTCTAATCGATTTTTAGGAATGCTGCCAGACAATCTATAAGTAACAAAATAAATTCCCTCATTATAATACAAATGCGGAAGTCGTCTTCTATGGAAATGTTTTATGTCCATATATTGTTATTGTAGGGCAGGAATCCTTTCCTGCCACTTATTGTTTTTTATATTTAATAAACACAACTTCTCAAAAACACACGCACGAAGGGATTCGTGCGCCACAGAATTACTTTCTCTTTGAGGTTAATTTCCCATAAACTCCGCTGTAGCTGGTAAGATCAGAATTAATTGCACCGACAACAACTTTAGTTTTTACACGCACAGGTATTTTTGCTTCGTCATTAGTTAACCAAATCATAATGCTGCCTTCATTTTTAAATAGTCCACCCTCTTGAACTAAAGGCTCAACTATAATACATTCGAATTTTCCGGCTTCAACTTCAATGGTTTCTTTTCCATGATAAACTACATCTAAATCGTACACTTTATCTTTATAAAAATTCTTTAATGGAATTTTATCACCGACATTTAATTTTGAATAATCCAATGTACGTGCATAAAAGAAAGCCGAAACGATATCGTTCACATATTTGGGAATGTCAAATTCACCACCGCTGGTTTTGGCTTTGCCTTTTCTTTGATCAAAGAAAGCAGAAAAGTCTCTTGAAAAACCTCCTTCGCGGATATGCTGCTCAAATCTCCAGGGAAATATTCCCTCAACATCAATGTAAGTTTCATACCTATCGCGCACTTTGAAAAATGTATCAAAAGTTGGAACGGTGTTAACTTCAAAAGTTACATGGTAAGCGTTTCTGCCAGAAATCTTTTTAATTTTTGGTATTTCAAAAGATGCGATCCCTGCCGTAACAAATCCGTACTTAACATCAAACGTCAGCTTCTCGCCTACTCTAAAAGCGCTGTTATCATTCTTCCTAAAGTCCTCACCTTTTTGTGCGAATGACTGCACTGACATAACTGCGATCATGATCAGAATGATATTCAGCAATCCTATTTTTGAAAATAAGTTCATTATCTACTCCTTAAAGTTTATTCAGAACATTTTTAATATCATTATACACTTTACTCATATCAATTGAATCCATGCAATTCAATTTTTTGCACTGGTCGAGTGTACAATTTTTGCAATCTATCTGCGGCTCATACACAAGTTTATTATTTGTGTATGGTCCCCATCGCTCTTTTGAGCAGGAAACAATTTTTGGATAAAACCCAACAGTATATTTACCAAGCGCCGCTGCAATGTGTATTGGTCCTGTTGAGTTAGAAACAAATATTACCGAGATACTAATTAAAGCTGTCAGTTCTTCAAGATTAAATTTGCCTGCAAGATTTTTTACTTTATCTGAAGTTTTAATCTTATCACAAATTTCAATTTCATTTTTGTTTCCAGTTAATAAGACCTGATAATTTTCATCATCAAGTTTTTTTACAAGTTCAGCAAACTTGTTGATTGGCAAATCGACCGAACTTCCACCACTGCCGGGATGCATAATTATAAACGATTTATGCAAATCAATTTTTTCATCAGTAAGAATTTTATCTACAGTACTTAAAGAACTTTCATCAACTCTTAAATTGTAATTAACATTACTTTGTGCAATATTGTTTTTGATATTCAACTTCCCAAGCAGATTAATATTGTATTCAAGTTCATGTCTTTCGGCATTTTTTCTGTGCTCATAAACTTTTTGATTAAAGAAAAAAGAATACGCCCTGTAACCGGTTCCAATTCTGTTTTTAATTCCGCTTAAGAACATTATTAAAGCAAGAACAAATGTTGGATAAACAACAATACAAGTATCAAACTTTTTAACTTTGATGATATTAAGATTGCCAAAGAAACTTGTTTTTCCATCAACTTCTTTAAGGACGATTACTTCATCAATAAATGGATGATTATTCACAATACTTTTTGTGTATTGACGAACAAGAAAAGAAACTTTAGAATTCGGATAATGTTGTTTTATCAATCCGGCTAATGGTAATGTTAAAACAAGATCACCGATTCTATCCGTTCTTACAATCAAAATATTTTTTGGTTCTTTAATCATCTTGATAAATATAAATTTCCAATTTCAAAAAATCTCCATGGCAAATTAATGGATTTTGTAATACCAATTCTTTTAGAAACCCCAATCATATTTTTTTTTAGCCTTGGCTGATTAACAATAAATACTGAACTGTTTGTTAAATCTAAACCTGAATGTTCTTTAGAAAATCCAAAAGCTTTGCATACTTTTCCGGGTCCGCTTGATAGATTATAAATTTCTTTTTCACTTTTCAATTTTCTTCCAAACCTATTTTCAATCATTTTATTAATACCAAGTAATGGTTCAACAGCACGAATTAAAACAGCAGCACCGTGATTTTGTTTACCGGTAACAACATTACAGCAATAATGCGCGCCGTATGTAAAGTAAACATAAAAACATCCTCCTTTATTAAAAATCACTTCATTTCTTTTTGTTTTTCCTTTAAAAGAATGCGATGCTTTGTCAATTTTACCATCGTAAGCTTCAACTTCAATAATTCTTGCTGCAAAGATATTTTTTCCATCATTCTTTATAAGCACTTTACCAAGCAAGTCCTTTGCCACAGTAAGAACAGGTCTAATATAAAAGTTTCGTTGTAAAATGGAGTTTTTTGATGTATCAGTCATTATACATATGTAATAAAAAAGTATGCAGGCAAATTTGAATTGAACTCATTTTTGTAATTGTTACACTCAATTCATTTAGGGGTCTTACTAATATTATCATAACCGCTGATCCCGGCAACAAGGCGGGACAGCATGACATAATCGGCTAATAACTTAACTTAGCTTTTAATTCCTCAATCTTTGAATTGAAATAATTTTCTTTCTCGGGATCTTTTAGTTTTAACTTTTTGTATACTGAAATAGCTTCCTTAAACTCGCCCTGTGTTATATAAATTTTAGCTAATGTTTCAGAAACAATAAAATCATTATTCGGATTTGCTTTTGTTCGTGTGTCTTCTATTTTTTTCTTTGCTTCCTTTATTGTTAAGGAAGTTCCCTCAATTTCTGCGGTAAGTTTATTTAGAGTTTCTTCTATACTCTCTACAGGTTTGTTTTTTTCAATATTGTTTACCCGGGCTGGTGCAAAGTTTGAGAAACTTTCGTTTGCTGAATCTGCCCAACGGGAAACATTAAAAAGCTGCCGTTGTTTTTTAACTGCATCTATCTCACGAAGATAATAATCAAATGTTTTTGGAGAATGGATTAATTCACTTCCCTTTTTTACAAACTTTAGTGCCTGCCCGTAATTGCCCTTTATGGTGTGGGCTTTACTGAGTAGAAAGTATGCAACTGAAAAATCCGGATAGTTCTGTAATCCGTCATTAAGAATTTTTATGGCTTCATCAATATTATTTTTTTCGATTTCGTTTTCCGCAACACGGGCAAACAATGGCGTTTTATTGTTGTACTCGTATATTAAACTTACTTTCTGATTAAATGCATCGAATGAATTGTTGCTCATTAAATTTTCTTTGTTGCGTAAGTGTGTCTAATTGATGTAATTGCTATAAATGAAAATCCTAAAGTGAATAATACCTGGAATGGTATAGAAGCCAGTTCCATAAAGTAAATTGAAGACAAGACCCCGATTAAACAATACACAGCAAGGATTGCTTCAACGATGACAGAAAATCCAAGTTTTTTATTCAAGTATTTATTGCCAACAAAGGAATCTTTTTCACTTTCCAGTTTGAATTTTGGAGTACGGACAAATTCGCTTTTCCTGTTCATCAAACCTTCAAAAACTGCACGCGAGTTATTAACAGCCAGGCCCATGCTTCCTGCCATAAACAAGGGGAACATGACAATTCTCTTTCTCCAATCTGTGCGAATATCTTTTTGTGAATACATATAAAAAAGAAATGAACTTACAAAAGCAAGAACAAACAGAGACATTACTGCAAAGTAAACATCGTGCGAGCCGCTGTTCTTAATAAAAATTAACGGTACATTTAATATTGCGGCAAGAAGGATAAATGGGAATACAAGATTGTTTGTTAAATGAAAAGTTGATTGAAGTTTTACTCTAAGCGGAACCTTTGATTTCCAAACCAATGGAAGAATTTTCTTTGCTGTTTCAACAGCACCTTTTGTCCAACGAAACTGCTGAGCTTTTAAAGCATTAATTTCAGATGGCAATTCTGCAGGCGAGGTAAAATCTTTTAAAAATACAAATCTCCATCCAATAAGCTGGGCGCGGTAACTTAAATCTAAATCTTCAGTTAATGTATCAGCATGCCAGTTACCTGCTTCTTCAATACATTTTTTTCTCCAGACACCGCCGGTTCCGTTAAAGTTAATAAAGAAACCCGATTTGTTACGAACAGTTTGTTCAATTACAAAATGTCCATCTAGTGCAAGAGCTTGTGCTTTAGTAATGATAGAATAATCACCGTTAAGATGTTCCCATCTTGATTGAACCATTCCAACTTTATCATCAGTAAAGTACGAAAGTGTTTTCTGTAAAAATTCTTTTTGTGGAAGAAAGTCAGCGTCAAAAATTGCGATGTATTCACCCTTGGCAATTTTCATTCCTGCTTTAAGTGCACCGGCTTTATATCCTTCGCGCGTCCCCCTTCTAATATGCAAAATATCAAATCCTTCTTTTTTCTTTTCTTCAACAGCTTTGGCAACGATGGAAGTTGTTTCATCGGTTGAATCATCCAGAACCTGGATTTCCATTTTATCTTTTGGATAATCAATCTCACAGACGGATTTTATTAATCGTTCAGCAACGTACATTTCATTGTATAGTGGAAGCTGTATTGTAACGATGGCGCCTTCTTTGAAATTAATATCAGGCTCGGGATTTTTGTGTCCGTATTTTCTATGATAATACATCATAACAAATCCGTGTAACCCAAACAAAAATAGGATTGAGAGAGAGAAAAAATATCCTATTAAGACTGCTTGTTCCATTTGAACCAATTAACCTTTCTTTTTACCAACCAGATACGGTATCTAACAAAATATCTTCACTAATTAAATCTATCGCTTCTTCAATGGCAGTTTTTCTTCCATCTATAGGATTACTGGAGGGGTAAATACTGTAATTTGAAAACGTCTTCTCAAAAACAGTAGTTCGTTTTACCAGATCACGATAGATAACTTTAACACCAACTGTAATTTTTCTTGATGTTATGCTTTCACCGGCAGATACAATAGCAGGCGCATCCGAGAGCGAAACAATTGAACATTCTAAAAGAGCATTTGCAGATGTTCGTTCAGCTACCTGCAAAGTGTTATCGTCTATAAATTTTTGAATTAATTTTTGTGTTAAATTTTCCCTTAAACCAGCCTCACCGGAACCGCTTCTATCATCTGCAATAGGAATTGCTATTGTCTTTAAATGTTCCGGAACCGATGCACCGGTAAAGGAATAAGCACAACACGAAGTAAAATTAATTGCTATTAGCCCCACAAACAATAGATACGAAAATACGAGTACAATAATTCTATTTTTTTTAAGCTTCAGTGAGATCATATTCTTTTAACTTCCGATATAAAGTTCTTTCGCTTATATTTAATAATTTTGCAGCTTTTCGCTTGCTTCCTTTGGTCTTATCCAAAGCTTTTACAATTGCATCTTTTTCCAAATCTCTTATTGAAAGAATATCACTGTCATTTTCTTTTTTGTTAAAATCTTCAACGTTATAGCGGTGAATGATTATATCCTTTAGCTCCATTATATCTTTTTTAATCTCAAAAAGTGCGCGATACATTAATTCTCTATCGGCATCTTCAGGGGATTTTTTTAAGAACACAGGTAAATTTCTATGTTCGCCATAATCAACATAATCAGAAGCTAATTCTGAAAACATTTCTTCACTAAGAATTTTCCCACGGTTTAATGCAATTGCAGTTTCAACTGTGTTTTTTAACTCGCGAATATTACCTGGCCAGCTGAAGTTTTTCAAAATCTCTAAAGCACGATCAGTTATTTCAGGAACTGCTAATTTATTATTCTCGCAATAACCTTTAATAAAGTGCTTTGCAAGTTCTTCAATGTCTGATTTTCTTTTTCTTAAAGGTGGAATGGTTAGTGAAACAGCTTTTAATCTAAAAAATAAATCCTCTCTGAATCTTCTTGTATCCACTTCATTTTGTAAATCGTTATTTGTTGCGGCAATTATTCTAACATCTACTTTACTAACTGTCTCTGCACCAAGCTTCATAAATTCTTTAGTCTCAAGCACACGTAACAATTTAACCTGCGTAGTAAGTGGAAGCTCACCAATCTCATCCAGAAATAATGTACTGTTATCTGCAATCTCAAAATATCCTTTGCGCGATTCCACTGCACCGGTGAATGAACCTTTTTTATGTCCAAACAATTCACTTTCAATTATACCTTCGGGAATTGCCCCGCAGTTTACAGAAATCATTGGTTTGTTTGCACGATTACTAAACGAATGTATGGCTTTTGCAAATACCTCTTTCCCAACTCCGCTTTCACCATAAATCAAAACAGAAATATCTGATTGCGCAACTTGCATAATGATATCCACCAAATCATTAATTTCTTTTGATCTACCGATTATTCCGTTTTTGTTTTTAAATTCTTCTCTTGTCATTTAATAGTTTAAGATTTGTCTGCCATTTTGTAAAAATTGTGTGCCAAATATAACAAAATGTTGAATTTTAATAAAGTGGATTTTACGTAGACTGATTTAATTCAATTCCATCAGAGGCTAAAAAGAAGCGGGATTTCAATTGTTTCGGCAATAATTCCAAATATCCTTCAAGGATTTCCTCCGAATCATCATCAATGTGGGTTAAAATTAGTTTTTCCGGATTTAGTTTTTTAAAAACTTCTTCCAGATTTTCTACCTGAAGGTGAGTTATTTCCGTTATAAACCAATCAACTTTTTGATTAAAAAGATATAAATCTTTTTCGTTTCCAATATCACCTGAATAAAAGACTACATTTTCTTTATCTCTAAATAGAAAACTTAGTGATGCCAAACTCAATTTATTTTTTAAATCGTTGGTTTGATATTTACCCAAATGGGAATTTAATTTGGATGTAAAACCAAAATCATTTTTTATCTTAATCTCTTGATCATTATCTATAGAAATTATTCTCAGCTCAAAACTCATTCGTTCTCTGAACAAATATGAATGAAAAATAAAATCTTCCAAAAAGTTCTTGTCGGCTGAGTGAACAAAAACAATAAGCTCCTTTGTTCGCTGAGTTAATTTCATTTGCGTAAGAAGAGAAGGTAAACCAGCGTAATGGTCTGCATGAAGATGAGAAATTAAAATCGAATCAATAGAATTAAAATCTATATTTTGCTTAAGAATTGCTCTTGAAATACCATCACCACAATCAACCAGCAAATTATAACCCGATGAAGTAATTAAAATAGACGAGTGAAAACGTTTTAGGGATGCAAGTCCTGATCCTGTTCCTAAAAATTTAATCTTCACTGATCAATTTCTACAACTCGTCCTGCTATTCTAAATCTTGTATTTGCAATTGGAAGAAAATCTTCAGCCTCTTTTTTTGTTTCGAACTTGCCAACATAAACAACATTAAAAACTGTTCCTGCAACATTTTTTTCATTTATAAATGAAACCATTCCGGCTTCTTCTATTTCTTTTTTTAATGATGCCGCATTAGTTTCGTTTGTAAATGCGCCAGCCTGAATGGTGTAAACAAATTGTTTTTCAACATTATTATTATTAATCGGAGTTTGATTTGTTTGCTGACCTGTCTCTTCAGCTTCATTCTTTACAACATTAGCAGAAGCCATTTTAATATACGGAGACTCAGGATAATCTTTTTTTAACCTATTTAAATTTTTATCTGCAGTATTGTATAATCCAAGAGCAAAATAATAAGAATATATTCTATAAAGTGCGGCATCTGCGTAAGTGCTTTGAGGATATTTATCAAGTAGTGTTTGATAAAGAACCACGGCATCCTGCCCGTTTTCTGTAAGTACACCTTCAAGGAAAATTAAATTGGAGCTTTTAGGATAATCGGTTTTCAAATTGAGCAGTTCGCTTTTTACTTCTTCTATTTTACCCTGCTCAATCATCTTTAAGTAAGGAACAATGTCAACTTCCTGAGCAGAAACCTGCAAAACAGGCAAGGATGAAAAAACGAAAAGAAAAATTGAAAAATACTTTTTCATAAATGTGTAACAAACCAAAAATTGTTCAATGGTAAATTAGTTTGTTTATGCTGTAAGAGCAATACCTTCTTTTTCAAGTTTGAGGTGAGAGATATAATTTCCAAACAATGTTCCTGAGGTAGCTTTATTAATTTTTACTTTAATATAATCGCTGTTTTTTATTTTATCATTGATTGGAAGGATTACAACTTTATTGGAATCGGTTCTGCCAAAAACAAAATCATTAGATTTTTTACTGAATCCTTCCACAATAATAATTTCTTCTTTGCCAATAAGATCCTGATTTTTTTCAAAAGAAATCTGTTGTTGTAAATCAATAATCTCCTGCAACCTTTTAGATTTTACTTTTTCAGGAACATCATCATCCATTTTAAAGGCTTTTGTTCCTTCACGAGGAGAATATTTGAACATATAAGCCCCATCATATCTAACTTGCTTCATCAATTCCAATGTTGCAAAATGATCATCCGATGTTTCGGTTGGAAATCCGGAAATAATATCGGTAGAGAAGGTAACTCCAGGAATAATTTTGTGTGCCTTTTCAATCAAATTAAGATAATGTTCGACAGTATATGTTCTATTCATCAATTCAAGTATCCTGTTTGAGCCTGATTGAACAGGAAGATGAATGTAATTACAAAGATTAGGGTGCTCCGCAATTGTATAAAGAAGTTTATCTGATAAATCCTGCGGATGTGAAGTTGTAAATCTTATCCTCATTGTAAGGTCAATTTTAGCAGCGGCAGCTAATAAATCGGCAAAATCTCCGCCAGGAGTAGATTGATCATCTAAATATGAATTAACATTTTGACCGAGAAGAGATACATCTTTAAATCCACGTTCAGAAAGATTCTTTAACTCAGATAAAATTGATTGTAATGACCGGCTTCTTTCTCTTCCACGAGTGAACGGAACAACACAGAATGTACAAAATTTATCGCAGCCCCGCATAACGGAAATCCAAGCAGAAAGTCCTTCCTCTCTGTGTGGTTCAATATCATCATAGGTTTCAGTGCGTGATAATTTAACTCCAATTCCTTTACCACCATTAAAAGCAACGTCAATGTATTCCGGTAATCTTCGGTACTCATCGGGACCAACAATCAGATCAACAACTTTTTTTTCTTCGAGTAGATCTTTACGTAGTCGTTCTGCCATACAGCCAAGAATACCAAGAATTAGTTCCGGTTTCTTTGCTTTAAGTGTTTTAAGATTTCCAATTCTACCATAAATTCTTTGTTCGGCGTTTTCTCTAATGCTGCAAGTGTTGAGCAAAATAATATCCGCATTTCCTGGTTTATCTGTAGCATCATAACCTTGCTTTTTCAGGATACCAAGTACAATCTCGGTATCGGCAAGATTCATCTGACAACCATATGTTTCTATGTAAACATTATTCTTTAGCATAAAAATTAAAACCGGGTGAAAGGTTTAATTGAAATTTGTCAACAGGTAAAGTGCAAGATTTATAAGAATGAAGGCAATAATAAAGAAAGTTATTGTAAAAATCTTTTCTTTTCTTTTTCGATATTCACGAATATCATTGTTATCAGTTAATATTGATTTTTCTTCTGTTTTAACGAATCCGAACATTCAATTCCATAAAATTTTTTAAAATAGCTAACGTCAAAATAAGGATGTTTTTTATAAAAGAAACAGAATAATTTTTCTGTTTACATATTAGTCTATATCAATAAAAGTAATACAAAAAAAAATAATTTCTAGAGTTTGATGACATTGATCGAAATACGTTCCAATGAAACAAAAAAAACTTTACTTTTTACAATTTTCTACACTCACTGAACTGAATATTCATCTTAGTATAAAATTTTACAGTCAGAATTTTTTACATAAATTTGCCTAAGGCAACTATTTGGTGGTGGAATAATTTCTCAACCTTGTGATTAAGTAATTGACGTAACTTTATTTTATTAAATAAGTTACCTATTAAATAAAATTTGTATGTTTGAAATATAATTATTATTTATGGGTATTAAGTTGGGCACTTTTTTTGATAAATCATCATTTCTGTTTACTGAATAATTAGGATTTATTGTATGACCAAGATTTATATCATCTATATAAGCTTTATAGCTGCAATTTTGATTTCAACAATTGCATTGGGTCAGGTGGTGGTATTTGAGGATAATTTTGATATCTATACTTCAGGACAACAATTAGCCTGTCAAAATCCCACAGTTTGGACGACCTGGACAGGAAATCCATGTAGCCTGACAGAAGATGCATACATTTCGAATAATTACTCTTTTAGCGGTGTTAATTCACTTGTAATAAAACAGTACAACGATATTGTTCGTGATCATGGACTTCTTACAAGCGGTATTTGCGAAATAAATTTTCAGGTTTTTATACCTACAGGAAAAGCAGGTTACTTTAATACGCTCTATGAATTTGCACCTCCAGTTTATGGATGGGCAATGCAAGTTTACTTTGACTCACCCGGTACTGGTAAACTTGACGCTGCTGGACAAAATGCAGCCGCATTTAGTTATCCTCAGAATAAATGGATTCCTGTAAAAGTAGTTGCGGACCTTGTTATTGATCGTGGTGAGTTTTGGCTCGATGGTATATTAATTCACTCATGGCAGTGGTCCAAGGGAACATTTGGTTCATCAACAATTCCCTTGCAATTAGATGGAACTGATTTTTATGGAGCTACTGTTAATGATGAAATGTATGTAGATGATTATAACATCACTCACACTGCCTATATTTCAAAAATATCAAGTACTATAACGGGTGGAAATTGGAGTTCACCAAGCACTTGGATTGGCGGTTTAGTTCCGGATTCAAATACACCTGTAGAAATCATTGGCACATCAATAGTAAATTTAGATAATGATATTATTAGAGATGCTGAAACTCTTATTAATGGAAGATTAAACTGCGAAACTTATAATATTTCTGGAACAAGTGATTTTATCCTTTATGCTAATGCAACTTTGGAAATAGGTGCATCTACCGGGATCAGCTCTTCAGGGACGACAGGAAATTTGCAAGTTACGGGACTGCGTTTACTCAACCCTTCAGCAAATTATATTTATAACGGAAGTGAATCTCAGGTTACCGGCAACGGTTTGCCATCAAATATAAATAATCTAACTATAAATAATTTATCTGGAGTTACGTTAAGTTTAAGCACATCAGTTAGCGGCACATTAAATTTAGTTAACGGTAATTTGTTAACAGATGGAAACACTATTACACTTGGAACCAGCGTCAGTAATCTTGGTACATTAGTTTATACTTCCGGAAAAGTTATTGGAAATTTTAGGAGATGGTTTTCTGCCTCTGCTGTCTCTAATGTTTTATTCCCAGTTGGAACCTCTCCATCAAAATATACTCCTGTATCTCTAAATAATGTTGTTGGGAACGGTACATTTACCGTCAATGCGATTTCTGGTATTCATCCAAATGCACCGGGAACAAATGTTTTACATATGTACTGGAAATTAACTAACGGAGGAATAACCTCTACTGATTTAATATTTAATTATCTTGATGTTGATATAGTTGGTGATGAAGCTCAATATGAGTTAGCTAAATTTGATGGGAACTGGATATTTCCTTCCCCCACTACTATTAATAATGTTGCTAATACGGTCAGTATAAATGGAATAAATACTTTTTCTGATTGGACTCTTGGTGAGCCAGTTGCTTTACCTGTTGAGCTTTCATCATTTTCAGCTTCTGTAATTGGTTCTGCAGTTAAGCTAAACTGGCAGACTGCTACAGAAATAAATAACTACGGATTTGATGTTGAAAGAAAGTCAAACGTCAAAGGTCAAACGTCAAATGTTTGGGAGAAAATAGGATTTGTTAATGGCAATGGGAATTCAAATTCGCCAAAGTATTATTCTTTTTCTGATGCTTCTGTTGTTTCAGGAACTTATGCTTATCGCTTGAAACAAATTGATAACGATGGACAATCTGAATATTCAAAAGTTGTAGAAGTTTCATTTATAAAACAAACGGATTTTAGTTTAGAACAGAATTTTCCTAATCCGTTTAATCCGAATACATCTATCAGATTCTCTCTGCCTGAAACTGGTAATGTGAAACTTACTGTTTATAATTTACTCGGACAGGAAATTGCAACTCTCGTAAACGGAGTTAAAGAAGCAGGTACTCACACTATAAATTATAACGCAGAAGAATTGAACAGCGGTATTTATATTTATCGCATTGAGTCCAATGGATTTAATGAAGTAAGAAAGATGACGCTGATTAAGTAAAAAAATATTATCACTCCTATATTAAAACTTTCACAGTATTAAATATTACGTTAGGTAAAATTCTCTTTTATCAGCAGCTTTCCATTTTTTATACTATTTACTCAAGTATTTTTTGAGTAAATCCTACACCGATTTTAAAATAATTACTCAGTTATATTAGCTATTAACTGGGAATATATGTAATATTGAATAGTTTACTATAGTGAGCTATTATCAATATAAAGGAAGTCATAGTTCTTTAAATAATTAACTAGTTTTGACTGCCTCCTCTTTTCGCCTAACCATTGAAGTAATCCACTAACTGCAGTCAAATTGTCAAGTGGTCTTAAAAAATATTTTATAATTTTATTTCGCAAAGGCTTTATGAAAAAATTTGGATTACTTTTTTCAATTATTATTTCTATTAGCCAATTGGCTTTGGGGCAAACCACAGGAGATTACAGAAGTAAACAATCAGGAAACTGGGATAATCTTCTAACTTGGGAAACATATGTGAGCCCAAATTGGGTTGCACCAGCTTCTGTACCAAGCAATGCGAGTGGAGTTATCACAATCCAAAGCCCACATGTTATTGCAATCGCCTCTTCTAATGTAACCATTGACCAAATGATAATAAATTCAGGTGGGCAAGTTACTATCGGCCTTGCCCGTACAATTACTATTGCAGATGGAGCAGATACAGATCTCACCGTTAATGGTTTACTTGTAAATGCAGGAACAATAACCAGAAATGGGTCGATAATTTTTGGAAGCGGCTCTACTTATCAACATCAAAAAAATGGAGGGATAATCCCAACGGCAACCTGGGATACAAATTCAACTTGTTTGATTACAGGTATAACTGATGACATTCCTTCCGGGATGGGGCAAACATTTGGGCATTTAACCTGGAACTGTCCTGGTCAAACAACAACAACTACGATTGCAAATCGTTTTACTGTAAGTGGCAATTTTACTCTTACAAGCACTGGATCAGGTGGGCTCCAACTTGATCAAGGTTCCACTATAATTACAGGAAATTATTCCCAAACCGGTGGTTTAATCAGACTTGCAAGTGCCAATACAACCTCGCTAAATGTTGGTGGAAGTTTTACTCTTAGCGGAGGAACTTTTCGTATGTCTTATGGATCAGCTACCGGGACATTAAACATTGCGGGTAATTTTTCTCACGCAAGCGGAACTATTGACGAAGATGCATCAGGAAGCGGATCTATTATTTTTAATGGTACCGGCAATCAAACTTTTACATCTGGTGGGATAATCTCTGGAGCTATCAATTTTACAATTAACAACTCTGCGGGTATAACATTATTATCTTCTGCTACTTTTCCTGCTACATTGACTATGACCAGTGGTAATATTGCTCTAAACGGAAATACGCTAACTCTCGGCACTAGTTCAACTAATACAGGAAATTTAAGCTGGACAAATGGTTTTATAGTAGGATCAGGATCATATACAAGATGGTTTTCAACTTCAGCGATTACTTTAGGCAATGTGCTTGGATTATTTCCTATGGGTAACGGAACTGACAATAGAAATGTTTGGATTGGAGGTACCCCTACAACTGGTGGTACAGTAACTGTTCAACATTCACACCAAACAGGTACAACAGTTTTATCATTCATAGAAAATTCACAAACCTTTGATAAAAAAACTAATATGAGCTGGACTTTATCTAACGCAAATGGTTTTGCTGGTTCGTCTATGTCTTTGAGAATTCAGGGTAGTGGAATACTAGGAATTACTGCAGTCGGTGATTTAAATATTTGTCTTGCTTCAACTGCTGCCGGTGGTACATATACTGCTCCTGGTGGCAGTATAACAGACCCGATAGTTAACCGAACTGGATTGACTCAAGCCACTTTAGCTAATACATTTTATTTTGCATCAACTTCAGGGTCGCCATTACCTGTTGAACTTTCTTCTTTCTCTGCTACTATTAATGGCTCTTCTGTTAAGCTAAGCTGGAGAACAAATACTGAGGTGAATAATTATGGATTTGAAGTAGAACGCTGTGTGCTAAGCGCTGAGCGCCAAGCGTGGGAGACGATTGGTTTTGTATCCGGTAATGGAAATAGCAACTCGCCAAAGAGTTATTCTTTTATTGATGATAATGTTAATGCAGGCACATACTGCTATAGACTAAAACAAATTGATAACGATGGACAATCTGAATATTCAAAAGTTGTAGAAGTTTCATTTATAAAACAAACGGATTTTAGTTTAGAACAGAATTTTCCTAATCCGTTTAATCCGAATACATCTATCAAATTCTCTCTGCCTGAAACGGGCAATGTTAAACTTACTATTTATAATTTACTCGGACAGGAAATTGCAACTCTCGTAAATGGAGTTAAAGAAGCAGGTACTCACACTATAAATTATAACGCAGAAGAATTGAACAGCGGTATTTATATTTATAAACTAGAAGCAGATTCCTTTGTTCAAACTAAAAAAATGACACTGATTAAGTAACGACAAATGTAATAATCGTCTATTATCTTTGTTAAAATTATTTTTTTTAAAGTCCAAAGTAATTGGGACTTTTCATTCCACAGCATACCGGAAGACCTCTTAAGGAAATATAAAAAAATGCTTTTGAAATAATGTATAGTTTTATCTGGATTAACATTAAAAGTTAATACAAACAAATTATTAATATTTTTATATAAAAGAAATATTTTTTTACTTTTAATTAGTGATAATAAACAATTACTTTTATGAACTACCCCGCCGCAAGCGGACGGGGTATCTAACGAAATGTTAGAATAATGTTAGTTGTATTGTCTTGTGTAAAACTTTGTACTCTTTTTCTTTTCCTTTTTCTTTTCCTTGTTCTTTTACATACTTTGTTATGGTTTCTTCGTCTCCGAATTTACTTACTGTATGTACGAAATATCCATCACTCCAGAATTCTCCTCCCCATAGTATCTGCTTTACCTCTGGATGCTTTTTGAATATTTCTCTTACTGTTATACTTTTTATCATTGTCACTATATCTGTCGCACTGATCTTACCCCCATATAGTAGATAAAAAGAAAAGCAACTATATTTAGTAAAAAGTAAAAAATATAGGAGCTCAAAATGTCAGAAAAAAGAAGGAGTTAGGATAAAGAATTCAAGTTATCAGCAGTAAAAATGATAACAGAGGGCGGAATGAGTTTAATTCAGATTTCAAGAGATCTTGGTGTAAACGAAAACTCATTACACAAATGGAAAAAGGATTATCTGTCAGATCAACAGAATGCATTTCCCGGGAAAGGTCATCTGAAGCCGGAACAAGAAGAGTTAAGAAAGAGGGACCGAGAGATAGCCAGGTTAACAATGGAATGTGATATTTTAAGAAAAGCCTTGGGATACTTTGCAAAGGTAAAGGAGTAAAGTATATGTTTATCAAAGAGAACAGAAAACAATATTCTTTAGCTCTTGTTTGTGAAGTGTTGCGGGTAAGTCAATCAGGTTATCATAAATGGCTTAAGAATAAAGTGAGCCTAAGGGCAAAAGAAAATCAAAGAATACTAGAGATCATCAAGTTTCATCACAACAAAAGCAAGGCAACTTATGGATTGCCAAGAATATATGCAGCAATGAGAAAAGAAGGATTTGGTATAAATAAAAAGAGAATAGCCAGGCTGATGAAAGTCAATAATATCAAGGCTAAAACAAAGAGAAGATTCAGGGTTACAACAGTTCAGAATTCAAAAGCACAGCCAAGTGAAAACTTACTTAATCAGAATTTTACAGCTGCATCAGAGAATAAAATCTGGACTGGTGATATAACTTATGTTTGGACAAAGGAAGGATGGATTTATCTTGCAGTTGTGATGGACATTTACTCAAGGAAAATAGTTGGCTGGTTAATAGACAGCAGCTTATCAACAGAGCTTGTTATAAGAGCTTTAATGATGGCTGTGCTTCACAGAAATCCAGAAAGAGGAATAATCTTTCACTCAGACAGAGGCAGTCAGTATACAAGTGGTTCTTTCAGAGAATTATTAAAAAACTATGGAATAGTTCAATCGATGAGTTCAACAGGAAACTGTTATGATAATGCGGTAACAGAATCATTTTTTCATACACTAAAAACAGAGTTAACTTACTGGGAAAAATATCAAACCAGAGATGAGGCTAAAGGGAGTATTTTTGAATATATCGAAATAAATTACAACAGAAGAAGACTCCATTCATCTTTAGGATATTTATCACCGGTTGAATTTGAAGAAAAAAACAGAAGAGATTTAATTGAAAAAGTTGCTTAACTTAATATCTGCTTTTAAGGGGTAAGATCAACCGGCCAGTTTGTATCATCCGGGTCTTTTGTGTCGCCGGTAAATTGTGCAAATACACAAAATATTCTAACATAAGCTCCATTTAATGTTTTAGCCGGAGCATACAGCCCGCCTATTTGTGGTGCACTAACTAGATAGTTAGCCGGATAAGTTTCCTGAAAATTTGGTTGCATTCCACATTCATAATCCTGCTGTGAAAAAATTAGACTACTAAACAGAAATAAAAAGGCTGCAAAATATTTTTTCATTTTAATACCTTTTATTTTAATAATAAAAATTTCTTAGTTAATATTTTGTTTCCATCAGAAACAGAGTAGAAATATGTTCCGCTGCTTAGATTTAAGTAATCTGTGTTTATTGAAATTGTTAAAGAGCCGGTTATATTATAATTTTCCTCATAAACTTTTGAGCCAAGAATATTGTAAATAATTAACTTAATACTTTCTTTAGAAGAGTTAATTGGTAATTTTACATCCACATTAGTAGTGCCATTAAACGGGTTGGGATAATTTTGAGAAACATTAAATTCTTCTGGAGTGACAGGATATTCATCTTCAATACTTACTAAAGTACCATAAACTTTTTCATCTATTTTTGCATAATTTAATACTGAAACTGTTCCATCATCAAATTGCTCACGTATCAAACCTATTCCTTCGGCTAACCAAAAATAATAATAGTAACTTGAAAATCAAATATCAAGACACCCTTTATAAGTCTAGTTTCCCCAAAAAAAACCACTATCCACATAAATGCATTTTGCATAACCTGTATCTATTACCAGGTTATAATTCCAGGCAATTGGCCATACTTCATCTAAAACAGCATCTGCTTTGAATAGCATATATTCTTCCGGAGTGATGGGGGTCCACCAAAAAAAGGTCGAAACAGATAGAACATTACCCAAATGAATCAACTCTACAATCCTGAAAATTAAACGGTGAGGGTAGGTGGAAATAGGTTTCACCATTTGGATAAATTGTGTCTCTTTCTATGACACCAAATTGATAGCCGTATCCATCGTACATTTGGTATTCATTTCCTATACTTAAAGGAAAAAAATTTGCTTGTTGAGAATATATTTGGTTTACAAAAAATATTGAGTAAAAAATAAAAATAATTATAGTTTTCATTTTACAATTCCTTGGTTAAATTTTTAATTTAGTTTTTTCTTAAAGCTAAGTAAAACCAGTAGGATAGTAATAAATGTTAAATGATAAATCTTGCCTATCGGCAGACAAGTGCTCAAGGTTAAATGAGCAGGAATAATTTTGTAAGAATAATAAAACCAGAAAAGTTTCATAAGAAGGAATAATGAGGTAATAAACATAAATCAGCGGCATTCTCTCCACCCCAAGAAAAACTTGCAGAGAGAGAGAAATAAACAATCGTGCCAGAAAATTTAAAGAAACAGTTTGTACAAATAAAATAAAAATATTTTTAAGTACCCTAACCATAAAGCCTCCAAATACTCACTACAAACCAAAGGAAAATAAATATAAAAGTCAAACAAAATTTTATTAATCAGTTGCTCGCTATCAATCAAAACATCTAAAAACTGGCTAAGAGTTTTACAGTCTACGCTCTAACAAAGCCAAAATCATAGAATCATAATAATATCTTATTTTTACTTTTGAATTTTTAATTTTGAATTAAGAAAATTATTTCCCCTTGCCTTTATTTTGCGATATAGTTAAATAGTTATTGAAATTTTGGAGAATTAATGAACAAGGTCATCTTTTTATCCCTTACCTTAATATTCTTTGGCAGTTTTTCTTACAGCCAAAACACTTATGATTTTCTTCGCCTTGATGGCAGCGCTCGTGCAGGTGCTCTTGGCGGTAGCTTCGTTTCCAATAACGATGATGCGGATGTAATATTTTACAATCCTGCTGGAATAGAACTTCTTGAAGGAAATCCAGCTTCATTTTCTTTTGTAAAGCATTTGATGGATATAAATCTTGCCACCCTTTCTTTTTCTACTGAGTTTGAGGATATAGGAAGATTTGGTGGAGCAATAAAATATATAAACTACGGCAGTTTTGATGGAGCCGATGAATTGGGGAATAAAACCGGAACATTTGGTGCCGGTGAATTTGCTTTTGTAGTGGGATATGCAAATCAGCTAGATGAAAATTTTTATTATGGTGCTAATGCAAAGTTTATCTATTCAGGTATTGCCGACCGTTCATCTACTGCAATGGCTCTTGATTTAGGATTACACTATGCTATTCCGGATAAAAACTGGAGTTTTGGTTTTGCTGTATTAAATCTTGGCGGTCAGCTGTCCAGTTATTATGAAACTAAAGAAGATTTGCCGCTTGATTTTGTTATAGGAGTTTCTAAAAGATTAGAAAATCTTCCGCTTCGTCTTTCAGTTGACTTTCATAAACTTAACCAGGAGCGGGATGATTTTGCACAGAGGTTCAAAGCATTTACAGTTGGCGCTGAGTTTACGCTAAGCAAAGTTATGAAGTTAAGATTTGGTTATGATAACGAGCGCCGCTTAGAATTTAAGATTGGCTCAACTGCAGGCATTGCGGGATTTAATGTGGGACTAGGTGTTAAGATTTCTGATTACCAATTTGATTACGGTTATTCATCACTAGGTTTAGTTGGCGGATTGCACAGGATTGGCATTTCTACTTCACTTTAAATGTCACTGCGAGGCACGAAGCAGTCTCACACTTTACATATATGAGATTGCTTCACTCCCCCTATAAATCCGGGTCGTTCGCAATGACTAATGACTACTTCTCAAATTCTTCAAGCTATTTTCTGCAATGGAATGTGATTTTCCATAATCTTTCATCTCAAGCAAATCTTCGTACAATTTTATCGCTTCACTTTTACGGTTCAAAGCTTCAGCTATTTGGGCAAGAAATACATAAGCATTAACCTGAAAGCCTGATTCTTCTCCTTCTTCATCAATCTTTTTTGATTCTGCTATACACCTTTCAAAGAATATTTTTGATGAATCCAGCATACCATTATTTTTAAGATTGTATCCTATATAATAAGAAGCCTCCCGAAGTGAGCTAGGTGTGTTATATCCAAAAAAAAATTTGTCGGCTTTAATTAATACATCACTAAAAATGGAATCAGCAAAAATATAATCGCCGCTTCTTACTGCAATTCTGCCGCGCCATTTTTCAAACACAGGGTTATCAGGAAAATCATCCCATAAAAGTTTTGCATAATCATCTGCAATAATTACATTATTTTCATAACGATAGTAAAGAGTCATTAAAAAATAACGGGCTTCGTATTTTGCAAACTTGCCTTTAATGGCTGTGTTTTTTAATTGCTGAATTCCTTTTTCTTTATCGCCGCCGGGAAAGAAAATCATTAATGGTTTAATTAACGGAAATTCGTTTGGTATCACATCAGCATAGTAATTATAAATTCCAAAGCCAAGCTGAACATCCATATTGTTTGGATCGAGCGCTGCGGCTTCTTCAACAATTGGTAAAGCTTCACGCCCATCGTCGGCAGCCTTAAGCCAGCTTTCACGAAATGCTCTAAGTCTGCCCCGGAAGCCGATTGATCCGCCTTTAAAGAAAAGTGCATCAACATTCTTTGGATTTTTATCGAGCAGTTGATCGCATTGATAAATTACATCTTCCAATTTTTGAAAAAATATTTCATCGTAAGATTCATTATCAGGATCAAGAAGTATTTTCCACCAATCAATCATTGCGAGAAAAAATCTTCCGGCAGGATGATCTGGATAATCAGCTATAACTAAACGGAATGTTTTTTCTGCATCTGTAAACTTAATGTTATAGATTTGTTTGATTCCTGTATTAACCCTCAAGTCAAAATCAGAGTTTTGAGCAAAGATTGAAAAACTTAACAACAGTAATAATAGAAATGCTTTTTTCATGTTACCTTAAAAATTTACAATACAATTTTTAAATGATTGGCGATATAAACAAGTGCAAACAAAAAGGCGATCTACTAGAATCGCCTTCATTGAAAATTAAACATTGAGCATTAAACATTATTGCAAAAGTTTATCACTCAAATATCTTGTTAACTGATCAATTGCAATTCTTTCCTGAACCATTGTATCTCTATCACGAACTGTAACTGTTCTATCTTCCATTGTTTGAGTATCAACAGTAATACAAAATGGAGTTCCTGCCTCATCCTGTCTGCGGTATCTTCTTCCAACAGCTCCTTTATCATCATAAAAAACTTTAAAGTTACGTCGTAAATCCTTTTCAATTTCCCTGGAAACTTCAGGCATTCCATCTTTATTAACTAATGGAAAGATTGCCGCTTTTATTGGGGCAAGTCTTGGATGAAATCTTAAAACTGATCTCATCTCACCATTAACTTCTTCTTCGTAATAAGCATCAATTAGAAATGCCATAAAACTGCGGCTGGCTCCAGCAGAGGTTTCAATAATATAAGGAATAAATTTTTCTTTGGATTCATCATCAAAATATTTTAATGATTTACCGGAAAATTCTTCGTGCTTGCTCAAATCAAAATTAGTTCTGTTATGTATTCCTTCAATCTCACCCCAACCGAAAGGAAATTCATATTCAATATCAGTTGCGGCAGCAGCATAGTGTGCTAGTTTTATATGATCATGATAACGGAGTTTTGTGGATGTCATTCCAAGAGATTTAAACCATTCAAGACGCGCAGCTTTCCAGTATTCATACCATTCTTTATCATTTTTAGGATTAACAAAAAATTGCATTTCCATCTGCTCGAACTCGCGGGTACGGAAAAGAAAGTTTTTTGTATTAATTTCATTGCGGAATGCTTTTCCAATTTGTGCAATTCCAAATGGAAGTTTTTGTCTTGCAGAACTTTGAACATTTAAAAAGTTGACAAAAATTCCTTGTGCAGTTTCTGGTCTTAGATAAACTACTGAACCAGAATCTTCAACCGGTCCAACGAATGTTTTAAACATAAGGTTAAACTTGCGCGCATCTGTAAATGTATTTGCATTCCCGCATTGTGGACAATTTAATTTTCCTAAAAGTGTTTTACCAACTTGTTCATCTTCTAATAAAAGATTAAACGGATCATCATCACCCGGATTTTTAATCTTATCTTCAATCTTACCTAAAATAGATGCATCATCTTTAAAATCATTTTTAAGTTCAGCTAAAGCTTTTTCTTTTTTCTTTTCGTTTATCGAATCACCAAGAACATCCAGACGAAAGCGGGCTTTACATTGTTTACAATCAATCATCGGATCGGTAAAATTCTCAACGTGTCCGGAGGCCTCCCAAACTTTTGGATGCATAAGAATAGAAGCATCAAGACCCTCAACGTTATCGCGGTAGGTCATAAACTTCCACCACTCTTCTTTAATGTTTTTAAGCAGTTCAACTCCAAGGGGACCGTAATCCCAACAGCCATTTAAACCGCCATAAATTTCACTGGATTGGAACACAAATCCTCTTCTTTTGGCAAGTGAAACAATATTTGCAACAGCATCGGCAGGTTTATTTTTCTTTTCGCTCACAATTCACCTTAATTTTTATATACAATTTGAGATGTGAATATAGCTAAATCAAAGCAATTTTTTGAAAAGATTTTTATTGATGAATTAAGCCCGTTTACTTAGTTTTGAGATGTCGAAGACACATTTTTTATAACAATTACTCCTAAAATTATTGGTGTTTTATGTTCAAAAATTTATTACCCAAAGAAGAAAAATATTTCGAAGACTTTAAAGAAATGATCTCATTGATCGAAGAGATGGCTGTTCATACAGAAAAGATTTTTCAATTTGAAGATCAACAGACTCATATCCTTAAAATGAAGCCTTTAGAAGTTAGATGTGATGAGCTATCTTATAAAATCACAAAAAGATTAAATAAAACTTTTATAACCCCATTTGATCGTGAAGATATTTTTGCTCTTGTAAAAAGGTTGGATGATATAAGTGATATGTTGTTAGGGGCTACTGTTAGAGTAGATACATTTCATATAGATAAAAAAATTGAGTATGCAGATAAAATTGCTTTGATAATTCACGGTCAGATAAAAGAACTTGGTGTCGCTATTCAGGATCTTAAAGTTAAACGAATCAACGAAATGAAAGCAGTTAAAGCACTTGAAACTGAAGCTGACAAAGTATATCAGCAAGCGATAAAAGAATTGTTTGAAAAAGAAAAAGATGCAATTGAACTTATAAAGAAAAGGGAAATATTAGATATTCTTGAAAGAACCAGTGATAAATGTCAGTCAACTGCAAATGTTATTCTTTCAATTTTTATCAAGAACTCATAGAAAGAAAAAACATTATCATTCAATCCACTACAACACTCTGATATAAATATGATGACTGAACTTTTTATAATAATTTTTTTAGCATTAGTGTTTGATTTTATTAATGGATTTCATGATGCTGCAAATTCTATTGCTACTGTTGTTTCGACACAAGTACTAACCCCTAGAATAGCGGTTATTTGGGCTGCATTTTTTAATTTTATCGCATTTTTGATTTTAGGATTACACGTTGCAAACACTGTTGGAAAAGGGATTGTTAGAACTGAGATTGTCGATTTAACCGTAATTGGAAGTGGACTTCTTGCTGCCATTATTTGGAACCTATTAACCTGGTGGTGGGGAATTCCATCAAGTTCATCACATACAATGGTTGGCGGATTTATCGGAGCTGCAATGGCAAAAGCTGGTATCGGCGCCATTTTTATTCCCGAAGTTTTAAAAATAACTGCCTTTATTTTTCTTGCCCCGTTAATAGGAATTGTTATCTCAGTAATATTTTCAATAATAACATTACATATTTGTAAAAATATGAGTCCATTTAAAGTTGACAAGTATTTTAGGAAACTTCAACTTATGTCTTCTGCAGCATATAGTTTAGGACACGGTTCAAATGACGCACAAAAGATGATGGGAATTATTTTTGTTGCTCTTATATCTACAGGGCATTTAACTGCCAACGATGATATTCCATTATGGGTTGTTCTATCTTGTCACGCTGCAATTGCGTTAGGTACACTTTCTGGAGGTTGGAGAATTGTAAAAACGATGGGACAAAGAATCACAAAACTTCGACCCTTTGAAGGATTTAGTGCTGAAACCGCTGGAGCCATTACATTATTTGGAACTGCAATAGCTGGAATTCCTGTTAGTACAACACATACTATTACAGGGAGTATTATTGGAGCAGGAATAACAAAAAGAATGTCAGCAGTTAGATGGAAAGTAACTTACAATTTAGTTTGGGCATGGGTGTTAACTATACCTGTTTCAGCTTTATTTGCAGTTATTATTTATTACATAGCAACACATTTTGGAAAATAAACCAGTTTAGTTGGAGTACACAACAGCAGATAAATATCCAACAACTTCGGATTTATCTCCGGTAATATCGCCACTATCACTTCTGTTAATTACTAAAGATTTATTTATGTTTTTTAATGATGCAGCTTTCATCATTGCAACAATTGGTCCGCCGCCGCATGCTTCACATTCGTGATCATCTAAATCTTTAAGTAATTGTTCAAAATCAAAATCATTTATTCGCTTTTCAACGATTGAGTCTAAATGATCAGCCTCTTCCGAAGAATAAAAGTGTGACATATCTGAACTTGCCACCACAAGAGTAGATGCATCAACAACTTTAGAAAGTCTTTCTGCAAGTTCATCTACAAATATTTTACTTTGATCACCCATTACAACCGGAACAATTTTAAAAGATTTTAATACTGATTGCAAAAAGGGAATCTGTACTTCGAGCGCATGCTCTCTGCGATGTCCCTGTATTCCTCTAAAAATTAACTTGCTGTTTTCCACAAGTTTATCTGTAATTCCCTGGTTGATCTCAACGATTCCTAAAGGAGTTTCATAAGCATCACCATCATAAATTGAAATACCGGAGAAATATTCCGCATGACTTGGGGAAATAATAATTACAGTTTTAAACTTTTTATCTTTTAAAAGATTATAAGCATAAGCTGCTGTCTTACCTGAGTAAATATATCCGGCATGAGGTGAAACTATTCCAAATATTTTGCTAAATGATTTTTCCGATTTGGCAGCCTGCAGCATCAATGATATATCTGAACTTAACTTTTCTTTTTCAGCAGGATAAAAATATCCGGCAACTTGCTGATGCCTGATTCTCATCTTTTCATCTCCTTTTCGTCTTCGGAAAATATTTCTGCTGTAAAGACTTTTATTTTTAACATACGCTCTTTCCAAAACTCGCTGTAAAATCCAGCTTTGTTACAAAGTGCAGAAAGAAATTGTTCACGATTCATTTTATGTTCTGTTGCAACTTGAGGAAGCAACAATCCTCCACCGCCTTCATCTAAATACAATCCATGTTTGCCAATAATTATTTCATCATAACTTTTTATGGGAACAAATTCTGAAAGGATTGATATCTCAATATGGATTTTTTCAAACTCAGACTTTTTTAATGCAGAAAATCTTGGATCATTTACTGCGGCATGAATCGCTGCTGAACAGATCGTATCAAATAATGGTTCACGACCGATTATATATCCAATGCATCCGCGTAATTGATGATTAATTGTAAGTGTAACAAAAACACCAAGTTTTTCTTTAAACAAAGGATATTTATCATAATCAGGTTGTTCCGGTTCTTTTCCATCAAACAGAGAACCGATAGATTGGCGTGCGGCTTTTAGAAGAATATTTTTTTCTTCTTGTGATATATTCATTATATAGTCATTTAGATAGTCAACCTGAACTTGTTTCAGGTTCTATTAATATATTAAAGATTCCGAAACAAGTTCGGAATGACTTTGCTATTAAATAATTTGATAAACGAATAACTTTGTTTTATCAATAATCAAAAAGAGAAAATTATCTTTAACAAAAAATGATTCCGGCATTAAATTAACTAAATTTTTATCCAAAGTTTCTTTTAGCAAAATTTTATTTTTCCTCAAATCGAAAGTAACAAAAATATTATTAAAGGTATTGTTTTTATTAATTTCGTGATAATTATACATTAACAAATCTGCCATTCTTAAATGACTTATCTTACCTTTAATTACATTGTCAGTTAAAATTTGCAGTAGATATTTTTGATAATTCTCTGTCACAATATCATTGCGGTCGAAATATTCGGGAAACAAATAATTCTGTTTTTCAAATTCGCTATTAGCTTCTTCCCTGAACTGCTGCAATTTGGTGGAATCGGTTCCGAAATCATCAACAACATTTCCGGTTAAATAATCGAGTGCAAAGAAAACACGTGATTCAAACCTCTGCTGATAACAATAAACTTTGTCATCGCAGACAAATGAAAAAATATAATCATCATTTTGCCAAAGAATTGATTGAGATAATATATCGAATGCGATTATGCTTTTGTGGGCAGGCATATCAGGTTTGAGGTATGAATGAACAAAAATTATATCTTTATAAATTGATTCAATTCCTATCCAGTTTTTTTCATCAAACTGAAACTCATTAAATAATTTCTTACCCGAATCTATTTCTAAGCAGTTAAAATAAACTTCCTTGGTTTTAATATCTCTTTCTTCAATCACAACTTTATTATTTGATGTGGGGAGAATTCGCCAAATCTGTTTTCCGTTATCGTGTTTGTATAGTTTTTTTAGTTTCATTGAAACATTAATCTTATTTAGTTTGTCCAATAAACCCACCCTAAATCCCTCTCTTGCAAAGAGAGGGACTCTTAAAACTTGCTCTTACTCCCCTTCTCTTTTTAAGAGGGGGTTGGGGGATGAGTTCCAATTTTCTATTACAAAACCATTTCCTTATTGTACCGGTTCAAACCTTGCTGTAAAGTGGCGAAGCATTGGAGCTTCGTAAGTAAACTTATAGCCTTTTAATTTATCTCGATTTTTATAAACCTCAATTATTACTTCAATTAAATAATCAATATGACTTTGAGTGTAAACTCTTCGAGGTATTGCCATTCGTACAAGTTCCATCATTGAAGGAATAAGTTTTCCATTTTTATCATATTTACCAAACATAACGCTGCCAATTTCAACTGAACGAACTCCGCCTTCAAGATATAACTCACACACAATTGATTGTCCCGGATATTGATCTGCGGGAATATCCGGTAAAAATCTTTTTGCATCAATATAAATTGCATGTCCGCCCGGCGGTTCAATAATCGGAACACCTGCAGCAACAAGTCTTTCTCC
Source organism: uncultured Ignavibacteriaceae bacterium (assembly GCA_963714775.1). Lineage (GTDB taxonomy): Bacteria > Bacteroidota > Ignavibacteria > Ignavibacteriales > Ignavibacteriaceae > IGN3. The sequence goes on along the minus strand of CAVQQN010000040.1, from coordinate 107,341 downwards.
AAGATATTCTACACTACGAATTCTGTATTGCAAATAATGTTCATCAACAATTTCTAACAATCCTTGAGCAACAGCTTCAAGATCGCGTCCTGCAAGTCCACCGTATGTTGGAAATCCTTCAGTAACAATTAAAAGATTTCGGCATCTTCATAGCAAGTTGTTCATCATTCATTGCAAGAAATCCGCCGATATTTACAAGTGCATCTTTTTTTGCACTCATTGTCACTCCATCCAGCATAAGAAAACATTTCCTGTGCAATTTCAAGTGGAGTTTTATTTTCATATCCTTTCTCTCTAATCTTAATGAAGTAAGCATTCTCTGCAAACCTGCACGCATCAAGAAAAAGTGGAATTCCATATTTCACACAAACTTCTTTTACATCTTTGATGTTCTGCATAGAAACTGGCTGACCGCCACCCGAATTGTTGGTGACAGTTATCATACAAAGAGGAATATTTTCAACTCCTTTTTCTTTTATGAACGCTTCAAGTTTTTCGACATCCATATTTCCTTTAAAGTCAGCACGAATCTCAGGATGCTTTCCAATTTCATTTAAAAGATCCACTGCTTCTGCGCCAGTAAATTCAATGTTAGCTCTTGTTGTATCAAAGTGTGTGTTGTTCGGAAAATATTTTCCAGCACCGCCAACTATCGAAAATAATATTTTCTCTGCGGCTCGTCCCTGGTGAGTTGGAATAATGTATTTCAAATGAGTTAAACTTTTTATAACTGCTTCAAACCTGTAAAAACTTTTTGAGCCGGCATAGGACTCATCACCTTCCATAATTCCAGCCCACTGTTTTGCGCTCATTGCAGAAGTGCCACTGTCTGTAAGTAAATCAATTAGAACATCATCTGCAGGAAGAAGAAAAGGGTTATATCCGGCTTCTTTAAGAAGAACTTCTCGCTCTTCACGAGTTGTAAATCTTATTGGTTCAACAGATTTTATTTTGAAAGGTTCAATAATTGTTTTGGGTTTCATACAACTTCCATATTAGAATTGAATTAAAATTTTCTTAATCAAATTTACAAATCATTACTATAAGATTGATTTTTGATTAAAAATATATGTAAAGTTTACTCGACTTTTTGTAAAGAATGCTATATCTTTGATATGAGATAATTAAAGGAGTTTTTATGAAAAATTTTTCTTTTCCATACAAGCCAGCAGTTTTAATTTTTTCAACAGTTATGATTTTTCTGCCGGTATTTATTTTGGGTTTCTACGGTCATCAGATTGTTTCAAGTGGAAATACTAATATTTTAAAAATGTCAATACTTATTCCCTCTTTTTTTGCCGCAGTTGGATTTATTTATTGCACTTTCGGTTATCACTTTCAAATAATGAGAGGTGATGAATTAAAACTCCGGATTCATCTTGAAGCCTTAAACATAGCATTTACAACTTCGCTCGTTTTTTTGTTTGCTTTAATTTTTGTTTTTCTAAACTTCAATCCTACTCTATTAAATTATTTAATAATTATTCTGGCTTTCATATCGATTATAGCATACATAGTTGGGATTGAAATAGTAAAGAGGAAGTACAGATGAAAAATGTACTTCATGTGTTGCGCGCAGAAAAAAGATACTCACAAGACGATCTTGCAAAACTTGTTGATGTATCACGACAAACTATAAATGCCATAGAAAGAGAAAAATATGATCCGAGTTTACCTCTTGCACTAAAAATTGCAAAAGTTTTTCAAAAAAAAGTTGAAGAAATATTTTTTTTAGAGGAGAAATAAAAAAATGGTACTAAGATTTTGGTATGAATTTGCTTTTGGAGTTATAACTTTAATTTCAGTCCTAATTTTTGGTCCCAAGGGAATGGTAGCAATGGTACTTATTGCTTTGATACCGATAATTATGAGAGTCAAAAAGATAAAAGCTGATGAAAGAGAAAAACAGTTATTCTTTAAAAGTACACAGTACATAATTAATGGAATTATAGTATTAATTATTATCAGTGTTTTTGTATTTGGAGTAAGACTGAAGGATTTATCAGATATAAATAGCAACATTTTAGGAATTGGTGCTGCTCTATTTATGATAGTTGTTAGCACAGCAAGGGTTTTTTTTTATTATAAGAACTGATTAATAATCAGAAAATTATTGCCTTTTGAATAAATCCTAAATAGTTTTCGATAGTGTCATTTCAAAATAAATTCAGGAGAAGCAATGGAAACTGAAGATACAATTCAATCTGAACAGCCCGCAAATGAAATGGAGGAATTATCACACACCGATAAAATTGTTGGAGTTATATCCGAACCAACAAATCTTTTCTCAAAGCTGGTGTTTCAGAAAACCAAAGCGACTGACTGGTTACTGCCTCTTTTTGCAATGATTATTGTTTCAATTGTTGCAACTTTTATTTATATGTCCAACCCGGAAATTAAATTGGAAATGCAACAGCAACAGCAAAAAGCTATGCAGGAACAGTTTGATAAAATGGTTGAAAGCGGCCAAATGACCCGTGAGCAAGCAAATGAACAGTTGGATAGAACCGCCGATATGATGGACAATCCAATGTTCACTTATCTCTTTCCTTCAATCGGAATTTTTGTAATGACTTTAGTCTGGTTTTTTGTTTTCACAACCGTCGGATTTGTTGTAGCAAAGTTTGTCCTTAAAGGCGATGGCAGTTATAATCAAGCAATGAGTTCTATGGGACTGCCTTTATATATCTCCATCCTTCAAAGCATCATTCTAATAATAGTTGGATTAATGATGGGTAAAATGATAACAGGATTGAATCCTGCCTCTTTAATGGGTATGGATGCAAAAACTTTACCGGGATTTTTGTTAAGCAGATTAGATGCATTTTCAATCTGGTTTTATGTTGTTGTTGGAATTGCTTTTGCTAAGATGTTCAAATCCGATAATGTAAAAAAATATATTTTTACTTCGCTGGGAATTTGGCTTGTATTTATGTTCATTATTTTTGGATTAGGACAGGTTTCCCCGATCTTTAAAAATATGATAAGATAGGTCAACAATTTTGCGGAACGGTCGGGAGACCGTTCCCAACATTAAATATTATTTTGTTTCCCACTGCCAAGCTTTAGAGAACAATCCAAGTGGAGAAAAGTTAATATTTTTTATCCTCTTATTATAAGCAATAATGTTATCCGACCAGAACAAAATTGTTACAGGTTCATTCTCTTTGAAAATGTTACTTACTTTTTTATATAGTATAATTTTTTTTGCTTCATCATCGCCAGGTTTTATTTCGGTAAAAATATTTTCAAGTCCCTGATTAATAAAACTAGAAAAATTTAACACTCCTTTTTCAGGATCAGAACTCCATAAATGATCTAACTTAAGCGGAATTTCAACACTCCAACCGGATAACCAGGCATCATACTTCCTGGAAAACAAACCGTCAACCAGTTCATTTTTTTCAACTAATACTATCTCTGCAGTAATTCCAACTTCTCTAAGGTTATTCTTTATAATAGTGGTTGCAAATTCTCTTTTAGAATTTCCTGTGCTTGAATAAATTTTAAATGAAAACTCTTGATTGTTTTTCTCAAGTGTGCCGTCTCCATCTATATCTTTCCAACCATCTTCTGTAAGTAATTTCTTAGCTAATGATGGATTATATTTGATTGTACTTAAGGACGAATCATAGTACAGTTTAAATATTGGAGAAATAGGTGAGTCATAAATTTCACCGTATTTACCAACTATCGATTCAAATATTTCCATTCTATTTACAGCAAGCGAAAGAGCTTTCCTTGTTTTAACAGATGAAAAGAAAATGTTAGGCTTGATTTTCTTATTAATGTATGCCGCTGGATCAATATGATTCCATCCGATATAATCATAATCCCTCCCTTTTATTGAACCAATATTTATATTATTGCTTTCTGTAAGTTCTTTTACTTTTTCTGATTTAACACCTTCAGCTAAATCTATTTCGCCTTTTTTAAGTTGAGTAAGTAAAGAAAATTCATCCGGAATAATCTTGAAGATTATTTCCTGAACTTTGAGAGGATCAAACAAATAACAGGCACTGTCTGTTTTTATATGTATTTTTTGATCTCTCTCCCATTTAAAGAGTTTGAATGGTCCGCTTGTTACAGGTTTAAAATTTATCTCTGCAGTCTCGATGTTTTCTCTTTTTAATTCTCTATAAGCATGTTCCGGTAATATCGAATGATTAATATCAAGGAAAGAAAAATTCTGATAGTTTTTGAAGAATATTGTTAGACTTATATCAGAATTTTTCCTAAAAGTTTTTTGAATATCTATGTGAAGGTCTTCTGAGGAATAAAAGTTGTCAAACAAGCCATACAATCTGCTGTTAACTTTAGGATCGGAATAAATATCAAATGAAAATATTATATCATCAACTGTTATTGGTGCACCATCCGACCAATGAAGATTATCTCTTAGATTTAAAGTAATATAATTTGAATCTTTGTTTATCTGCCAGCTTTCTGCAAGCATCGGACTAAATTCTATAATGCCTAATGAATCATTCCATACTTCTAACGCCGGCTTAAGAAAAAGCAAATCCATTAAATGGCCTTCATTAATATCAAAAGCATAAAGCGGATTGATTGTTGCAACATCAGAAGAAATTCCAACAACGATTACTGGCTTAGAATTTTCTGAAGATTGTGAACATTGCGTTAACGCCGTTAAACCAAGAGCAGCAAACGCTATTAAAGTAAAGAAGGTTGTTATTATAGATTTGCCGGATGAAGTTTTATAAAATTGCATCGGAAGATAAAATGTTTTATTAATAACTATTTAAAGTTACTATTGTTATTCGTTTAATAGTAGTACAGGTGATTTTTTTATTGATGGTGGTGAAAACATAATAGTAACCCACGGTTTAAACCGTAGGTTACTAAATAAAAGATTAAGTAATCAAGTTTAGTTATTAAATAATTTGCGTAAGATGACTTACTAACTTGAATATTAAGAAATTTTTCACTGTTATTATTCTAATTTGTCAAAAAATTATCTTCACTTTTTATCTATCCTTTACGAATAAATACATATCTGGAAAAATGAGGCAGTTCAGCTTTCTTAACAAATAACTCTTGTGTATTCCATTTTATTTTGCATTCATTCTTAAGTATGTATTGAATGTCCCCATTATCTGACATATATACAAAATCAGCTTTTGAATTTGAATTGAATCCTAATTTGGCCAAATTTATTCCTGAAAATAATAAGTCGAGTTTTGCTGGTATATTAAATTTCATTTCGGGGGAAAATAAAATAGAACCAGTTTCAGGATCTGGTTTTACTGTGATTTCTTTAATTCCCTGGAATGAATTTGGTTCGAATGTTAATAAGGTATGAATCAATACTGTGTTGCCTTCGTTATCAACAAAGCTTGATTCAAAAAGAATTTCGCCTCCCAAAAGACCATCAATCTCCTTTGTTATTTGAAGGCTCGGTTCAGTATAATCAGTTGGTAAACGTTTACTAGAAAAATCCATCCCGGAATTTTCTAAAGGTTGGGTTGAATTTTCTGTTATATCGCAGCTATGAAAAATAACTGCAAAGATGAGTAGAAAAAGAGTAATAAAGAGTTTCATAATGTCACCTTCGCTTTGATTTTGTTAAACTTTTATTGAAATAGTCTAAGCTTAACACTCCAACTAAAAATGACAATATCCCCAGAAAGGTTTACTATAACACTAATTGTGCCACCCAAGGATTAAATATTTCCATTTAATTGATTAAAATTTGAATTAGAATAATAATAGAGAAAGTCCAAAATGAAACTAAAAGAAAAATAGTATTAATAGGTAACAAATCGATTATTAATTTAAACTAACGACTGTTGTATAAATTCTTATCACTATAATTATCTAATATTCTGTCAAACTTATTAAAAAATCAGACATTTGAACTTGAGTATGCTAATAATGCAAATCTCTTCGAAATCCAATATAACTTGAAATATCTTCACCCAAATTAACTATTGCCAACTATTATTTATTGAATTAAAATTAGAAATTATTTCCGAAGCAGTAAAAATTTCCAAAAACATATTTACATTAAAAAAATATATTGGTGTTTTCGAAGTTACAAATTTGAATAATACAGAACAGGGTTAAGTCAATTCGGGATCAACTTTATTTTTTCACCAGCAAAATTTAATAGCCTTCTTACTAACTAAAATATATTCTGGGGATCAACATCATAGTATAACTTAACATCTTTATATCTTGATTTTTTATTAAACTCCACCCAAGCATCTAGAATAGCCTTCTTTAAAATTGCGCCGCCCGGATCTTTTTCTTTTGTACTTTTGATTAGTATGTGGTAACGATAATTGTTAACCAATTTAAATATTTGTGCTGTGGTAGGATCAGAAATCTTTAAATAATTTTTATACTTGATAATTTCTTTGTAAAAATCGTACGCCGCACCCTTAGCCTTATCCATATCGGTATCTTTAGTTTCAATCAATGCAATACGGGTAAACGGCGGATAACCCATTTTTTCACGATCGTTTTTTTCTTTAGCGTAAAATCCTTTGTAATCGTTTTCTAAAACTTTTTGCAGTACAAAATGCTTTTCATTATAAGTCTGAATGATAACTTCACCTTCAACTTTACTTCTACCTGCTCTTCCTGAAACCTGTGTAAGCAATTGAAAGGTCCGCTCATCAGCACGAAAATCCGGAAGCCATAAAGTTGTTTCAGCGGCTATTACTCCTACTAAGGTAACACGAGGAAAATCTAAACCTTTTGAAACCATTTGAGTTCCAACAAGAATATCTATATCACCTTTGCCAAAACTTAAAAGCAAATTACTTAATGAAGATTTCTTTTTGATAGAATCAGAGTCAATTCTTTCAATCCTTGCATTTGGAAAATAAAACTGCAATTCATCCTCAACACGTTCAGTCCCGGTTCCAAAGTATTTTATGTTGATTGAACCACAATGCGTGCAGGCTCCAGGTGCAGGCTTTACTAATCCACAGTAGTGACACTGAATTTTATTTTGATTGATATGATAAACCATCGGAACAGAACAATTCTCACACATCTCGACTTCTCCGCAATCATTGCAAAAGATTTGAGTTGAGAATCCTCTTCTATTTTGAAGTAAAATAACTCCTTCATTTTTCTTTAACCTGTCCTCAATTTTATCAATAAGGATTTTTGAAAATACAGTTTCAGATTTAGTTCTATTTTTTTCGTGAGCAATATTCACAAAAGTAATTTTCGGAAGTTTAGCATCATCAATTCGTTTTAGAAGTGAAAGTAACTTGTACTTTCCTGTTTCTGCATTGTACATAGTTTCAATCGAAGGAGTTGCAGATCCTAATACTACGGGGCAATTAAAAAGACTTCCAAGAATAACAGCGGCATCTCGTGCATTGTACCGGGGAACCATATCAGCGCTTTTATAACTTGCATCATGCTCTTCATCAACAACAATCAAACCAATTTTATTTAACGGTGAAAACAATGCGGAACGGGCTCCTATAACAACCCTAGATTTTCCATCCAGAACTCTGCGCCAGCCGTCGTATCTTTCACCGATAGACATTCTGCTGTGGACTACTGTTACTGTATTTCCAAAATTGTTAAAAAATCTAGAAGTTATTTGGGGAGTTAATGAAATTTCAGGAACTAGAATTAAAATAGTTTTGTTTTTTTCAAGCACTTGTTTTGCAAGCTCAATATAAACCTGGGTTTTACCGCTTCCAGTCACTCCATGAAGAAGAAAGGCTTTAAATTTATTTTCACTTAATGTTGCAGAGATCTCATTAACTACTGCCTGCTGCTGTTTAGTTAAAATTAATTGCCGATGTTCTTCTACATAATGTTCTTTGTACCTGCGGTCAATTTCTTTTTCAATAATTTGGATAAAACCTTTTTGTTCAAGTCCGTCTAAAGATGATTTTGATGATTCTGTTTTGTGCAGCAGCTCTGCAACCGGAAGAGAAGTACCTTTTGCCTCAATCATTTTAAGCAAGATTTTTACTTGCTTTGGTGATTTCCTGTCAAGTTCAGGAAAACTTGAATATATCTCTCCTATTTCTTTTACAAGTTTTACGAACTTTACTTTCTTGGGTCTTACTTTAGCGCCCCCAACTTCATCAACAATTGTAACAGCGCCTTGATTATGAAGTAAACGAACTTGGGAATAAATATTCTTTTTCTTTACAGCTTTTTGCAAAGCAGGAAAACCTAAATCTCCACGCTTAGAAAATTCTAAAAGGATTTTAGACTTTAGTGATTCCTTATTCTTTTCTTTTTGAAGAAGTTCATTAACAAAAATTTTATCAACTATTATTTTCCTTTTTGTTTCAATTTCAGTCCCTTGAGGTACAAGCAATTTTAATGCTTCACCAAGAGAACATAAATAATAATCCGAAAGCCATTCGTAAAATTTTAATGTCTTATCAGTAAAGATTGGTTTATCATCAAGAATATCTGTAATTGGTTTTACTTCATCTTTTTTTAATGTTGAGGAATCTGATAGATTAATGATAAAACCTGTTAGTGTTCGTTTACCAAAGGGAGCAACTGCGCGCACACCAACTTTGACTAATTCCTGTAAATCGTTTGGAACTGAATAAGTAAATGCTTTCCTGAATGGCAGTGGAAAAACAATTTCAACAAACATTAATTTTCTTTCAGATAATAGGCGGCCAATGATTTTAAACCTTCTTTGTCCGTATCATCACTGTACATTTTGAATTTTAAAGTAGTCATGGATTTATCCCAGACTATTCTCTTATATTCTGCTGTTTTAATAACCTGTCCATTTGTTGAAACGATACTATCCTCAACAGAAATCGTTAAATAATAATAAGGGTCATCAAATTGCATCCCTTCAACTTTGCTTATATCAGAAAATTCATAATTTACTATCGCATTCAATTTTTCTCTCTCAATTAATATATTTCTTGATGTAATGTTTTTTCCTTCAGCCTGCATCTCATTAACAAATTCCTGACTCTTCAAGCCATACGCAAGTATACTTTTAACATCTTCGTCAATAGATTCTTTTGTAGTCGCATCAGTATTAATATCTTTAATCATAACTAATGCAGTTCCTGTTCCATCTTCATTTACTGTAACTTCATAAGAAACTGTATTAAAAACAATGCATCCGGTTAACTGGATTATCATAATTAGCAGAAGAATGTATATGATATTTTTCATTTTATTTTCCTTATTGTTTTATCTTTCGTATTCTTCCTTTTTTAGAGGAAGATTGGATTAGATATTTGTTCAATTAATTTACAACATTCATATTATTTTTTTTGAGATTATTAAATAACTGCTGTTTATTAAGGCAAATTACTTAATTGTTTTATATTTTAATATATGAAATTTACCTCTCTACACAATTACAATGATACTGCAAGACACCTTATCACAGGATTTATTATCCTGCTTGTTACAATACTCACCGGAATATTCGGTTTTATGATTATAGAGGGTTGGAATTTAAATGATTCTCTTTATATGACTGTGATTACTATAACAACAACAGGTTTTCAGGAAGTTTATCCACTTTCAGATTCAGGACATTTATTTAAGGTTATACTTATAATAATGAGTTTCGGTACAATATTTTATATTGGTGGTACCGGAGTTCAATATGTAATTGAAAGCAAATTTATTAGGAAACACCGAATGATTAAAAAAATGGAAAAAATTAAAGATCATTACATCGTCTGCGGATATGGTAGGATGGGATCACATATCTGCGAAAAACTCGAAGAAGCTAAAGTCCCTTTCATTGTGATTGAAAATAATCCCAGCAATTATTCCAAACTTGATTCTTTAGGTCACATATACTACGATAAAGGTGACGCAGCCAGCGACGACACATTACTGCGTGTTGGTATTAAAAAAGCAAAAGGATTAGTAGCAGTACTTTCAACTGATCCGGAAAATGTTTTTGCAACACTCTCTGCTCGCGTTCTTAATCCATCTATATTTATTGTTGCCAGAGCGATTGATGAAGACACAGAATCGAAATTGATAAAAGCAGGAGCCAATAGAGTTGTAAAACCTTATGAACTGGGCGGCAGTAGAATGGCTGAAATAGTTTTAAGACCCGGTGTTCTTGATTTTATTGATGTTGTCTATGGAAGCAAGAAAGTCGACATTCATATAGAAGAGATAACTATAAAAAAAGGCTCAAAGATGCATAAAAAAACCCTGGCCGATCTTCCATTAAGAAGTGAGTTCAATACAATTATTGTTGCAATACAAAATGAGGATAAAGGGATTTTTATTTACAATCCTAAAGGTGAAACAATTGTTGATGAAGGAAATAAGCTTATAGCAATAGGTGAAGAAGCTAATCTTGATAAGCTAAGAGATTACTAATTTTTTAAAGAACTGCTTTTTCTAATAAACTAAAAGTTTTCTTATCTGCATCTAGCTCTGCAAGTGCACCAAACGGGATTGTAAATTTATCTTTAACATGTCCAAAAGACATTCCATATACAACTGGAATTTTTAAATTACTAAGTCTATCTTTTAATACTTCCATTAAGTTAAATGATTTACTAAATGATGCATCCTCTTCTTTCACTTCACACTTTCTAAAAATTCCCATCATAACTCCAGCAGCATTTATAAACTTACCGGTTTGAATTAATTGTGTAAGCATTCTATCTACTCGATATGGTTCTTCACCAACTTCTTCAATAAAAATAATTTTGCCAGAATAATCAACATCAAACTCTGTTCCGATGAGTGAAACCATTATAGATAAATTTCCGCCAACAAGTCTTCCCTTTCCTTTTCCTTTTACAATTGTGGTAACGCCATAAACATTTTCATCCTCTCCACTTGTAGAATTTTTAAACGTCTCACTCCGTTCTGGATTCATCAAAACTTTTTTAAAGTTATCAACCGAATAATCATTGAACGTTGATGTTCCCACAGGTCCATGAAAAGTTATCAGACCAGATTTTTGATAAATACCGTAAAGCAAAGCTGTAATATCACTATAGCCAATCAGCACTTTTGGATTTGATCTTATAACATTATAATCGAGCATTGGTAAAATACGTGAGCAGCCATATCCGCCACGAGCGCAAACAATTCCTTTAACACTTTTATCAGAAAACTTTTCCATTAAATCTGCTGCACGATCTTTATCAGTGCCAGCAAAATAACCACTTTGAAAAAGTACTTTTTCTGAATAAGTTGTTTCAAATCCAAGCTGATTTAGATTCTTTATTGAATCCTGTAATTCTTCCTCAGAGATGTAACTTCCTGGAGCAACAATGGCAAGCTTATCACCTGTTTTTAATTTTGGCGGTTTGATTACTGGTGGCTCATCTTTAATAAAACCTTCGAGGTCTCTGCCTTGTGAACTCGAAGGTTGTGCAAGAATTGAAAAAGGGAAAACCGCTGCACCAACTGATGCAACAGATAGCGATGTTATAAATTTTTTTCGGTTCATCACAGTTTTTTTTAACTACTTTTTTCTATTATTTATTACTTTTGTAAAAATTGTCACTATCAACCAATTACATAAGAAGGTTTATAAAACGACTCAAAAAGGGAATTTTTATCATGATAACGTAAAGATAGTTACATGACAGTTACATAAGAATTATTTTGTAATCCTACCTATCCTTTTTTTCTGTTACAGATTTTATGAACAATTTGCAAATTATCTATTGAATCAGGACCTTGTAATGCATCAAGGGAAAAGTTACAAATAGAAAAAATAATGTGTATTAAAAGTTATCATAAATTAAGCTGCTTGTTCTAAAGATTTCCAATAATTGGCTCTGCTTAGTTCTGCTTTTTCTAATTTCAATTCTCTTTCAGATATTCTTTGTTCTTTTCTTCCCAACAGATAATCTTCCGGTGTTAAATAATTAAGTGAAGCGTGAAGTCTTTTGGTGTTGTAGAAGTTTATATAATCCTGGATATAATCTTTAAACCCATCCAAGGTAACCGGTGATTTTATTCTTAAACATTCTTCACTAATTGTTCTATGGTAACGTTCAATTTTACCGTTAGCCTGTGGATAGTTAACAGCCGTTTTTACGTGAGTAAATTCAACATCTTTAATAAACTGCTTAAATTCTTTTGAGATAAATTGACTTCCATTATCTGAAATGATTCTTGGTCTGTCTAATGGAAACTTTTCTTTTGCTTTTTGAATCGTAAGCTGAACATCATATTCATTCATTGTATGTCTTACTTCGTGATGAAGTACATAACGGGAGTAACCATCGAGCACAGAAATAAGGAATAAAAAACTTCCCTGAAAACTCAAATACTTTATATCCACGTGCCAATGTTTGTGTGGATAATCAGGCTGATTAAATCCAGTTCCTTTAAGGTTTCTTTTATTAGTGTTCCACTTGTTTAACAAACCAGCCTTCTTTTTTATACGATAAACAGTCGATGGACTGACTGCAACGATATTTAAGTCCAGCATTTTATAAGCAACTCTACGGTAACCGTCTTTAAGAAAATAATCATTCTCAGAATAATGTTCTCTCGCAAAATCCTCTATTGCTTTTACTTCATCAGGTGTTAACCAATGCGTCTTTGGTATCTTTGATCTTACCCCTTAAAAGCAGATATTAAGTTAAGCAACTTTTTCAATTAAATCTCTTCTGTTTTTTTCTTCAAATTCAACCGGTGATAAATATCCTAAAGATGAATGGAGTCTTCTTCTGTTGTAATTTATTTCGATATATTCAAAAATACTCCCTTTAGCCTCATCTCTGGTTTGATATTTTTCCCAGTAAGTTAACTCTGTTTTTAGTGTATGAAAAAATGATTCTGTTACCGCATTATCATAACAGTTTCCTGTTGAACTCATCGATTGAACTATTCCATAGTTTTTTAATAATTCTCTGAAAGAACCACTTGTATACTGACTGCCTCTGTCTGAGTGAAAGATTATTCCTCTTTCTGGATTTCTGTGAAGCACAGCCATCATTAAAGCTCTTATAACAAGCTCTGTTGATAAGCTGCTGTCTATTAACCAGCCAACTATTTTCCTTGAGTAAATGTCCATCACAACTGCAAGATAAATCCATCCTTCCTTTGTCCAAACATAAGTTATATCACCAGTCCAGATTTTATTCTCTGATGCAGCTGTAAAATTCTGATTAAGTAAGTTTTCACTTGGCTGTGCTTTTGAATTCTGAACTGTTGTAACCCTGAATCTTCTCTTTGTTTTAGCCTTGATATTATTGACTTTCATCAGCCTGGCTATTCTCTTTTTATTTATACCAAATCCTTCTTTTCTCATTGCTGCATATATTCTTGGCAATCCATAAGTTGCCTTGCTTTTGTTGTGATGAAACTTGATGATCTCTAGTATTCTTTGATTTTCTTTTGCCCTTAGGCTCACTTTATTCTTAAGCCATTTATGATAACCTGATTGACTTACCCGCAACACTTCACAAACAAGAGCTAAAGAATATTGTTTTCTGTTCTCTTTGATAAACATATACTTTACTCCTTTACCTTTGCAAAGTATCCCAAGGCTTTTCTTAAAATATCACATTCCATTGTTAACCTGGCTATCTCTCGGTCCCTCTTTCTTAACTCTTCTTGTTCCGGCTTCAGATGACCTTTCCCGGGAAATGCATTCTGTTGATCTGACAGATAATCCTTTTTCCATTTGTGTAATGAGTTTTCGTTTACACCAAGATCTCTTGAAATCTGAATTAAACTCATTCCGCCCTCTGTTATCATTTTTACTGCTGATAACTTGAATTCTTTATCCTAACTCCTTCTTTTTTCTGACATTTTGAGCTCCTATATTTTTTACTTTTTACTAAATATAGTTGCTTTTCTTTTTATCTACTATATGGGGGTAAGATCAGTTCCTTATGATGGTGGTTATCAGGTTTTCCCAAGGTTCTATTCTTTTGATTTTCTACCTGCAGGTACTATTCCTGTGGAATTAACCTCATTCAATGCAGCAACTAGTGGAACTTCAGTTACACTTAACTGGTCAACTGCAACTGAGTTAAACAACTCCGGTTTTGATATTGAAAGAAAATTATTTTCATCGGATTGGAAAAATATTGGATTTGTTGCTGGTTACGGAACCACAACAGACATTAGAAATTATACATTTGCAGATAATAACCTTACCACTGGTACTTACAGCTATAGATTAAAACAAGTTGATTATGATGGTACATTTGAATATTCAAAAACTGTTGACGCTGTAATTATAACTCCAAATAAATTTGAGTTATCTCAGAACTATCCAAATCCTTTTAACCCGACTACTTCAATAAAGTTTAATCTTCCAGAAGCAGGCAATGTAAAACTTGCTGTTTATAATTTACTCGGGCAGGAAGTTAAAATACTTGTTAATGGATTTAAAGCTGCTGGACCTTACAACATAAGCTTAGATGCTAAAGATCTTACAAGTGGAGTTTATCTTTACAAATTAGAAGCTAACGGAATAAACGCCGTTAGAAAGATGACACTTCTCAAATAATAAATATTTGAAGATTAAAAGCCTCGATTTATCGGGGCTTTTTTTTTGAACAAACTATTGAGTAATCTTGTTACGATAAAAAAGGTTTTAGAGTGAGTAAAAGAATCGTTATAACAGGTTCAACAGGTCTTATTGGCAAAAAACTTGCATACGAATTAATACAACGAGGAGACAAAGTAATTATTTTTAGCAGAGATTTTGAAAAAGCAAAATCAATAATTTCCAATGCTGAAAAATATGTTGAATGGAATTATAAAACTTCTTCCTACTGGATAAAATATTTTGAGAATTGTGATGCAGTTATTCATCTTGCTGGTATAAATCTTTTTGAAAAAAGATGGAATAATACTTTTAAGAAAGAAATTTTAGAATCTCGTGCAGTAAGCACAAGAAATTTGGTTGAAGCAATCGAGAAATCCAAAAACAAACCTTCAGTTTTTATTAGCGCTTCAGGTATTGGATATTATGGAAACTGTGGTGATCTAATTTTAAATGAAGATTCTCCATCAGGAAACGATTTTCTCGCAGACGTTTGTAATGCCTGGGAAAGTGAAGCTGCAAAAGTAGAAGCATATGGTGTCCGTAATGTAAGGGTTAGAACAGGATTAGTATTAAGTCCCAATGATGGCGCATTAAAGCAAATGCTTACTCCATTTAAATTATTTGTCGGTGGTCCGCTTGGAGATGGAAAACAATGGGCATCGTGGTTACACATTGAAGATATAGTCGGAATTTATATTCACGCAATTGATTGCGAAGAATTATCCGGGGCAGTAAATGCAGCTTCACCAAACCCTGTTAAGATGAATGAGTTTGCGAAAACATTGGGAAAGGTTTTAAAGCGTCCATCACTCTTTCCCATTCCAAAATTTATGTTAAAACTTGTAGTTGGAGAAGCGGCAGAGGTTGTAACTGCAAGTCAAAGGATTGATATTAAAAAGTTATTGAACAGCGGATACAATTTTAAGTTCACTGGACTGGATGAGGCTTTTAAAGATCTACTAAAGATCAATTAATTATTTTGATACTTAACATTTCTTAATTCAGTCATTTTGTATACTTGTGCTACAAGATATTTTATCAATCATACACTTTCTTTAATTTAGTTTTAAGATAAAAAGTAATTTTATGATAGGTAATGGCACGATAAAACAGGTATTACGATCTTTAGACCATAGAAATTATCGTTTGTTTTTTGGTGGACAGGGAATTTCGTTGGTGGGTACATGGATGCAGCAAATTGCATTAGGGTGGCTTGTTTATAGATTAACTGATTCAGCATTTCTTTTAGGATTAGTTGGTTTCGCAGGACAAATTCCAACATTTATTCTTGCTTCCTTAGCGGGGGTTCTTGCTGATCGGTACAACAGGCATAAAATATTAATTATCACACAAACACTTGCAATGATCCAGGCTTCAATATTAGCCGTTCTGACATTAACTCACACAATTCAAATCTGGCATATAATTTTTCTAAGTGTATTTGTTGGGATAGTAAATGCATTTGATATGCCGATAAGACAATCATTTGTTATTGACCTTGTGGAAGATAAATCTGACCTGTCGAATGCAATCGCACTTAATTCATCAATGTTTAATACAGCAAGATTAGTTGGGCCAACAATTGCGGGTATTTTAATTTCAATACTTGGGGAAGGACTTTGCTTTTTACTTAATGCAATAAGTTTTATTGCTGTTATTATCGCTTTATTGATGATGCATATTGTTCCAAAAATTGAGACAATAAAAAAAATAAAAGTTTTAAAAGGATTAAAAGAAGGCTTGCTATATGCCTACAACTTTAAAGCGATAAAGGTGCTTTTATTATTCTTGGGATTGGTTAGTTTAACAGGCGCACCGTACACAGTTTTAATGCCGATCTTTGCCAAAGATGTACTTAAAGGAAATGCAAACACACTCGGGTTTCTATTTGGAGCAGTTGGTATTGGTGCATTAGTTGGTGCAGTATACCTTGCTTCTCGCAAAAGTGTTTTAGGATTAGGAAGATGGATTGCAATATCTTCGATAATTTTTGCTTTTGGATTAATTCTTTTTTCATTTTCACAGAACTATATTCTTTCAATTATTCTAATGTTGTTTACCGGGTTTGGGATGATGGTTCAGATGGCATCTACACAAACTCTTTTACAAACTCTTGTTGATGATGATAAGCGTGGGCGCGTAATGAGTCTTTATGTAATGGCATTTATGGGTACAGCACCAATCGGTAGCTTAGTTGCGGGAACATTGGCTAATAATTTTGGAGCGCCCTTTACTGTTTTATCAGGCGGAATAATTTGTTTAATCGGTTCATTTATTTTTGCAAAATATCTTCCTGTATTAAGGACGCACATCAGACCGACTTATATAAGACTTGGAATACTTCCTGAGATTTCAAAAGGATTACAAGCAGCAACTCATTTAAATATGCCACCTAATGAATAAAAAAAGGCTGCACTTTTGTACAGCCTTAAAAATAAATTTATTGGAAATAATTTTAGTATCTGTAATAATCAGGTTTAAATGGTCCTTCAACAGTAACGCCAATATATTTAGCCTGTTCCGGGGTAAGCGAATCAAGTTCAACACCAATTTTCTTTAGGTGTAATCTTGCAACTTTCTCATCCAAATGTTTTGGAAGCATATAAACTTTGGTTTCATATCTCTCAGGATGACTCCAAAGTTCAAGTTGAGCAAGTGTTTGATTTGTAAATGAGTTAGACATTACAAAAGAAGGATGACCTGTTGCACATCCAAGATTTACCAATCTGCCTTCTGCAAGAACAATTATATCTTTTCCGTCAATAGTGTATTTATCAACTTGCGGCTTGATTGTGTTTTTGGTATTACCATAATTTTTATTTAACCAAGCCATATTAATTTCTGTATCAAAATGCCCAATATTGCAAACTACTGTTTTGTCTTTCATCATTCTGAAATGCTTTTCATTAACAACATTCATGTTACCTGTTGCAGTAACAACTATATCGGCTTCTTTAACTGCATCAGCCATTTTTTTTACTTCATAACCTTCCATTGCAGCCTGCAAAGCGCAGATAGGATCAATTTCTGTTACAATAACTCGAACGTGTGCATTCTTTAATGATTCAGCAGAACCTTTCCCAACATCGCCAAAACCAGCAACAACTGCAACTTTACCTGCAAGCATTAAATCTGTTGCTCTACGGATTGCATCAACTAATGATTCACGGCATCCGTATTTGTTATCAAACTTAGATTTTGTAACCGAATCGTTTACGTTGATTGCAGGAATTGGAAGTGTTCCCTTTTCCATTCTTTCATATAAACGATGTACACCTGTTGTTGTTTCTTCAGATATTCCTTTAATACCTTTCGTTAATTCCGGATAAACATCAAGAACCATATTTGTCAGATCACCGCCATCATCAAGAATCATATTAAGTGGTCTTGATTCATCACCAAAAAATAATGTTTGTTCAATACACCAATTAAATTCTTCTTCGTTCATTCCTTTCCATGCAAAAACAGGAACTCCCGCAGCTGCAATAGCAGCAGCAGCATGATCCTGAGTAGAAAATATATTACAAGATGACCATTTAACTTCCGCACCCAGTTCAATCAGTGTTTCAATTAACACCGCTGTTTGAATTGTCATATGTAAACAGCCAGCAATACGCGCACCTTTAAGTGGATATTTTCCTTTGAACTCCTCTCTCAAAGCCATCAAACCGGGCATTTCCACTTCAGCTAATTCAATTTCTTTTCTTCCCCATTCAGCCAGCGAAATATCTTTTACTTTATACTTTAATGAGAAATCAATTTTCTTTTCTAACACTTCACTCATTTTATTACCTTTTCTTTTTTTTATAATAATTTCTTTTGATTGATCAACAGTAACAGAACAATAAATAATCTATAAAAAGTTCATTACGGATGAATTATTTTTTTAAGTACTTTTTAAATATCGGAACAAGATCAAGCTTTTCCCAGGTAAAGTCCTTATCATTTCTTCCGAAGTGACCGTAAGCTGAAGTCTTCTGATATATTGGTCTTCTCAGTTTTAATCTTGCAATAATTCCTTTAGGAGTAAGATCAACTTCTTTTTGGATCATTTTAGAAATATCCTTATCCGGAATTACACCAGTGCCTTTTGTATCAACAAAAACAGAAATTGGTTGTGCAACTCCTATTGCATAAGCAACCTGTACAAGACATTCTTTGGCAAGTTTTGCAGCAACAACATTTTTTGCGATATGTCTTGCAGCATACGTCGCACTTCTATCAACCTTAGAAGGATCTTTGCCTGAAAATGCACCACCGCCGTGAGGAGCCCATCCGCCATAAGTATCAACAATTATTTTTCTTCCGGTTAAACCGCTGTCTCCGTGCGGTCCGCCAATTTCAAATCTTCCGGTTGGATTTACAAAATATTTTGTATTCTTATCCAAATATTTTGCTGGAATAACTTTTTTAATAACATTCTGAATAACATCAGATTTTATTTTACTTTGCTTTGCATCTGCATCATGCTGAGTTGAAATAACAACTGCATCAACTCTTAATGGTTTTCCATTATCATCATATTCAATTGTAACTTGTGATTTTGCATCTGGTCGAAGGTATGGCATCAATCCATTATTTCTTTTTCTGATATCAGCAAGCTTCTTAACAAGTTTATGAGCAAACATAATCGGCATTGGCATAAGTTCCGGAGTTTGATCACATGCATAACCGAACATAATTCCCTGATCGCCGGCACCGCCAGTATCAACACCCATTGCAATATCAGGTGATTGCGAATGAATTGCATTCAGTACAGAACAAGATTCTGAGTCAAATTTATAATCTGCCTTTGTGTATCCAATCTTTTCCACCGTTTGTCTTACCACTGCTGGAACATCGATGTAAGTTTTTGTTGTAATTTCACCGCCAACTAAAACTAAACCCGTTGTAACAAAAGTTTCGCAAGCTACTCTTGCATAAGGATCGAGTGTATAAATTGCATCAAGTATTCCATCGGATATCGCATCACTAACTTTATCCGGATGACCTTCAGAAACTGATTCTGATGTGAAGAAAAATGACATGTTTTACTTTTCCTTTGAATGATTTTTAATAAGCTAATCTGGATTTTGAGTGCTAAATTTAACTAATCCCATCATGATATACAAAATAACTTTGTTGGATTTTAGTTAGCTTTGGGGTGTATTTTATCATATTCAAAGAAAGATATGAAAACAAGAATTACTGAAATACTTAATATAAAATATCCAATCATACAGGCAGGAATGGTCTGGGTTTCCGGCTGGAAATTAGCATCTGCTGTTTCTAATTGTGGTGGATTAGGTTTGATCGGTGCAGGTTCAATGAAATCCGAATTGCTTACAGAACATTTACAAAAGTGTAAAACTGCTACAGAAAAACCTTTTGGAGTTAATATTCCTCTACTCAGGAAAGATGCAAATGATTTAGTCCAGGTTTGTATTGATGAAGGAGTTAAAATTTTCTTCACTTCCGCAGGAAATCCTAAAACATTTACATCACTGTTAAAAGAAAATGGATGCACGGTTGTTCACGTTGTAGCAAATCTAAAATATGGATTAAAAGCTCAGGAAGCAGGTTGCGATGCAGTTGTTGGTGAAGGTGTTGAAGCTGGCGGGCATAATGGCGCTGATCAATTAACTACCTTTTGTTTGATTCCACAATTAGTTGATAAGTTAAATATTCCTGTTATCGCTGCAGGTGGAATTGTAGATGGGAAAGGAATTTTAGCGGCGCTTTCTCTTGGTGCAGAAGGTGTACAAATAGGAACTCGCTTTGCTGCAACAGTTGAATCATCTGCTCACGACAATTATAAACAAGAAATTGTTAACGCTGGTGATCAAGATACTGTTTTAGCATTTAAGAAAATTGGTTTAGTTAGAATGATTAAAAATGATTTTGCAATCCGTGCGATGAAGGCTGAAAACGAAGGGTGGAATGAAGCTCAGTTGCGGGAACTACTCGGAGCTAAACGTGAGCGTACAGGAATCTTTGAAGGTGATTTAATTGAAGGTGAACTTGAAGCCGGACAAGGTGCAGGTTTGATTAAAGATATTCCAACTGTTAAAGATTTATTTGAGAGATTGCTGAAGGAATATGAACAAGCTAATGAAAGAATTAAAACCATAGTACACTGATTTTTATGATTGTTTAAGATCAATTATGATCTTAAACAATCATATTAGATCATCATAATCAGTGTACCATTTACCCCAGTTAATTTAACTTCTTAAAAAAACATTTATCACACCATCAACATTTTTTGCTTGTGGGAAAAATGAATGGATTTTTCTCAGCACTGCTTCTACAACTGCATCAGGGCAGCTTGCACCGCTGGTTAATAAAATATTAACAACTTCTTTTTGAGGAAGATAGTTCTCAGTTTCAATTTCTTTATGAAGATGTAAATTAAAATGTAAAACCGATTTATTGTTAAGAATCTTTTCTTCTGAAGAAATGAAATATGTTGGCAATTTATTTTCACACAACTCAACAATGTGTGATGTATTTGAGCTATTGTATCCACCAACCACAATGGCAAAATCAGCACTTTCTTTTAACAACCCGTAAGTAGCTTCCTGGTTATCATTTGTTGCATAGCAAAGAGTATCGCGTGTATCAGCAAAATGTTCTTTAATGCTTTCTGTTCACGTATTTTATGGTCATTGTTTCTTTAAGTAGATCAGCAATTTCCTGTGTTTCTGTAGCAAGCATTGTTGTCTGATTTACAACACCAACCTTTACTAAATCTTTTTCAACGTTAAAATTCTTCGGAAACCTTATCCTGGAATAAATTTCATAAAATTGCCCCAATGGATTTTCATCTAAAATAAATGAGGCAAGAAGTTTTGCCTCTCCCAAATCTCTAACAATAATGGATGGAGCATTGATTTTACTATGTGAAAAAGTTGCTCGTGTTTCTTCGTGATATGATTTACCATGAATAATTACAGTAAAATCATCTTTGCCAAGCTGTTCGCTTCTATTCCAAACCTTTTCTACAAATGGACATGTGGTGTTATATCGATAAGGATTTATACCAAGTTCATTTAGCTTTTGTTCTATCTCAAGCGTAGTTCCAAAAGCGGGAATAATTACGATATCTTCTTTAGTTAATTCATTCCATTCAATCAGATGCTTTCCGGCTGTATCCATCAAAAATTTTACACCAAGACTTTGAAGATCATTATTTACTCCGGGATTATGAATCATTTCGCTTAGTAAATAAATTCTTTTACCTGGGTTTTCTTCTATCGTCTTGTAAGCTATTTCAATTGCATTTTCTACTCCGTAACAAAACCCAAAATGGCGGGCAAGGTAAAATCTAACCGATCCAAAATTTAAATGTGTTGGCGTAAAATCTTTTTTCCTAGGATCAAGATCCTTTCGGGCATTTTTAATTCTGGTTATAAATGAGCTTCTATAAATATTTGGGATTTCAAACTTTTTCATTTTCTAATATCTTTTTGGGTTCAACATTTGTAATGGATATTAAGTTCTATATCATTCAAGAATTTTTACGACATCATCAGCAGAAATTTCATAATCCATAATAAACTTTTCTCTGTTCGGTCTACTAAAGAAGAAAAATATTAATATTATGATAGAAAGAGCAGCAAAAAAGTAATTTGCAGTTATTATCAAAATAGATATATTAAAAATGTTTGCTCCTTCTAATAATGCTAATCTTATAATGTTATTTGTGCGATAAGAAACTAATTTATTTTCTAAAGATGCAGTTTTGTCAAATGCGGAAACTTGCTTAGAATAAATAAACTTTGAAGCAAGAATGCTAAACAAAACAACAGTTGGGGTGAGGAACATAAAGATCATGTTTAACCCGGGAATCCCATCCAAATTACCGGATTGAACAAGAAATAATCCAATAAACAAATAGAATATTTGTCCGCTTAGTAATGCAATAAATAAAACATTAATTGTTAAAAAAATATTTTTGATCTTTAAATTTTGATTATCATTCATTATAGCAACCTATTATTGATAAATTATGTATTTTTAGAAATCAATAGTTACTTCAGTATATTTACAATCCAAATTTAGAGAAACGAAATGAATTTATTAGAGAAATTAGAAAAAATTAAAACTCGATACGACCAGTTAAACACACAGCTTTCTGATGCAGCTAACATGAATGATTTTGAAAAGATTAAAAATCTTAACAGAGAAAGAATAAATCTGGAAGAAATTATTCAGGCATATGATAAGTATTCAAATATTCTAAAAAATATTCAGGGCAATAAAGAAATAATTTCAGTAAAAGGTGATAAGGAAATTATTGAACTTGCTGAAGCTGAACTTGAAGAATTGAAAGTTCAGAAAGAGAAAGTGGAAGAAGAAATAAAGATTATACTTCTGCCTAGAGATCCAAACGATGATAAAGACATTATTATGGAAATACGTGCGGGCACCGGGGGAGATGAAGCTGCTCTATTTGCTGGAAATTTGTTCAGAATGTATTCAAGGTATGCAGAAATTAGAGGATGGAAAATCGAACTTATCGATATAAGCGATACCGGATTGGGTGGAATAAAAGAAGTAGTTTTTTCTGTAACCGGAAAAAATGTTTTTGGAGATTTAAAGTTTGAATCCGGCGTTCATAGAGTTCAGCGGGTACCCGAAACTGAAGGAAGCGGAAGAGTTCACACTTCAGCAGCTTCTGTAGCTGTCCTTCTTGAGGTTGAAGGTGTAGAAATAGAAATTAATCCGAGTGATTTGAAGATTGATATTTTCCGTTCCGGCGGTGCCGGCGGACAGAATGTAAATAAAGTTGAAACTGCAGTCCGAATGACTCATCTTCCAACAGGTCTTGTTGTTCAGTGCCAAGATGAAAGATCACAATTGAAAAATAAGATTAAGGCTATGAAAGTTCTAAAAGCAAGACTCTATGATCTTAAATTGAAGGAACAAAATGAAGAACAATCTGCAAAAAGAAAATCCATGGTTGGAAGCGGTGATAGAAGCGATAAAATAAGAACTTACAACTTCCCTCAGAACAGAATTACAGATCATAGAATTGGATTAACACTTTATAACTTATCAAATATGATGGAAGGACACATCGAAGAGCTTATTGAACAATTAAAAATTGCCGATAGAGCAGAAAAACTTCAATCTGTAGATTCTGATTAATTTATTTATTTCAATTCAACTCAGTTATCTAACTTTTTACATTAATTAAAATTAAGCTTATATCATCATCATATTCTGATTCTGTAAATTCATCAAATTTTTTTTGAATGACTTCCAAAGGATTTTCATCTGGTTGAATATTTTTTATAATTTCATTTAGTCTATGTTCGCCAAAACTTTCTAATTTTTTTGACCTGGAATCAGTTATTCCATCCGTCGTCAGGTAAACCTGATCGCCCGGTTTTAATTGCAAGATATAATCATCATAATCTCCCAATTTTGAAAAACCAAGTAACAATCCTTTAGATTTTATTGATGACAATTCTCCTTCTGCTGTTCTATAAATTATCGGAATATCACCCGCACCAGAGTACTTTAATTCCATAGTCAGATTATTAATAATTATTATAGAAAGTGTAGCAAACACCTCGGAAACTTTTGTATCTCCGTGCACAGTTAAATTTACTTGCTGCAAAATATCAGATGGAGAAAATTCTTTTGCATTCTGCATAACACTTCTTAATGCACTTCTTATATATCCCGCATAAGCATAAGCAAAGTACCATGCACCCCATTTCTTTCCCATTACATCGCCAAGAATAACCACAAGATTATTTGTATCTAATTGATAGTAATCAATAAAATCTCCACCGGGTATTCCTTTAAATGGAATATGCATATGTGAGATTGCGAAACCATCAAATACCGGAAAAGTATCCGGGACTACTTTTGTTCTTAGCGAACTTGTTGCTTCCTGTAATTCTGATACAACTTTTTTTCTCTCGTTACCAAGGCTTTTAACTATAGCAGATACTTTAGCCACTACTAATTTGGGCCCGGCAGTTTTAACAACATAATCTGTAATTCCTAAATCATAACCTTCTAAAATATCTTCCTCACTTCCTTTTGCAGTAAGAAAAATAAACGGGATATCTTTTAATGAAGGTATCTCAAGTATCATTCTTCTGAACTCAAACCCATCTATTTTGGGCATCATAATATCAGATACAATTACATCCGGAATTTGAGTTTTTATAAGAACCATTGCCTCATCAACACTGTCGGCCACCGTACAATCATACCCTGCTTTTTCTAAATTATATTTAAAGAGTTTTGACATTGAAGCATCATCATCAACAAACAATATTTTAGGAGTAACTTCATCAAAAGATTTTTTAAGATTTTTTCTTATTCCATAAGTTCTGTAAATATCTGATCTTCTGATTAAAGCTTGAGTTTTCAAAATCAATTCTTTGATTTCAAAAGGCTTGGTGATTATATCATCGCCACCTGATTCAACAGCCATTGATTTGTCTTCTAAAGTATTTTTAGCCGTTACAAAAATAAATGGCAGAAATCTATGATTTTCATTTTCCCTAACTTTCTGACAAAACTCAAATCCATCCATTCCTTCCATTGTAACATCGGAAAGTACAAGATCAATTTTTTCTTTTTTCAGAATTTCAAAAGCCTGGTAAGGATTTTCGGCTTCAAAAGGAATGAAATTATTTAATGTAAGATGATGGTTGATAAGTTTTCTTATCGTTTTATCATCATCGATAACTAGGATTGATCTTTTTTCAGATTCGGACATTTATAAACGACCTGATAAATGGATAAAAATTTCGAATCTATACCTGCATTTAGAAATTAATATAAAACAATTTATTCAGTTATTTAAAGCTCTGTATAGCTTCTTGTGTTGATTTGAATGACTCGAAAACACGGTACATTCTTGTCAATTCAAACATTGAATGAACAGCCGGCTGAAAACCAACTAAACGAAGATCTCCTCCCAATCCGGTCAATTTTTTTAATGAAACAACAAGGCTTCCAAGAAATGTTGAATCGATAAATTCACAAGCTGAAAGATCGACAACAATTTTTTTAAACCCTCGCTGAATATCATTTACTAAAACATCTTTAAATTCCTCAGCTTCAACAAGTGTAGCTCGTCTCAGGTTTACTGAAATAACAATTATTTCTTCTATTTCTTCTCTAAAAAATTCCATAAGGTTCCCATCCTTTATTCTGATGATCTGTTTTCTATTTTGTATTTATCCATTAACCGATAGATAGTTGCTCTGCCAAGTTGTAGTCTTTTTGCAGCTTCAACAATATTACCACTGGTAATATTTAAAGCATGTCTAATCGCTTCTTCCTTTAGTTTTTCAAATGGTATTACAGTTTCATCACTGAACAACGGACCTGTGTATTCTACACCGGTGGAACTTTCCCCTGTTCTCAAGTGAGAAGGAAGATCTTCAACATCAACCACGTCCCTGTCAGTAATAATTAAACATCGTTCAATTGTATTTTCCAATTCACGAACATTACCCGGCCAATTATATTCATAAATCAATTTTAAGGCACGCTTTGAAAATCCCTTAGAGTTTTTCTGAAGCTTTGCGCTGAATTTTTGTATGAAATACTCTGAAAGAATTAATATATCACTCTTACGGTGCCTTAACGGCGGAATGGAGATGGGGAATGAATTTAATCTGTAATACAAATCTTCCCTAAACTCTTTATTCTCTACTGCTTTTTTCAACTCTCTGTTTGTGGCAGAAATAATTCTTACGTCAGTTTTAATTAATTCAGTTCCTCCAACTCTTTCAAATTCTTTTTGCTGAATTACACGAAGTAGCTTTGCCTGCAAAAGCATTTCAAGTTCACCCACTTCATCTAAAAAGATTGTTCCGCCTTTTGCAATTTCAAATTTACCAAGCTTCCGTGCGTGTGCACCGGTAAACGATCCTTTTTCATGACCAAACAATTCGCTTTCCAAAAGCTCTCGTGGAATAGACGCACAATTAACTACAACAAACGGTTTGTCTTTCCTTTGCCCGTTATAGTGAATCGCGCGCGCAATAAGTTCTTTACCTGTTCCACTTTCACCATAAATTAGAACTGTTATATCATTGTGCAAAACTTTTGTTACCAATTTAAATACATCCTGCATTTTCCCATCTGAAGAAATTATACTGTCAAAGCTATATTCTTTTTTAACATTTTCTTTTAGGTTTTGCAGTTCGCGCGTAAGATCATAATTCTTAATAGAATTTCTTATAGCAAGTTCTAATTTCTGCTGATCAATTGGTTTTGTAAAATAATCATACGCTCCATACCTAAGAGCTTCAACGGCAACTTCAATACTGCCTTGCGCAGAAAGCATAACTACTGGCAGGTTTTCATCAATCTGCTTGATACGTTTTAGAGTTTCTATTCCATCCATTCCCGGAAGCATAATATCCAAGAGGATAACATCCGGTTTTTTGTTCATACTTCTTAATGCATCTTCAGCATTGGAGAAGGTTTCTACCTGATATTTCCATTTATCTTTAGCCCAATAACTAAGAAGTTTGGAAATAGCTTGTTCGTCATCTACAATAAATATCAGTTTATCCACTTTTCAACCTATTTGTTCTACTCTCGATTATTTTTTAATAATTTTATCAAAACAGAGGTTCCTTTATCGGGTTCACTCTGAATATTGATTAATCCTTTGTGCAAATCTACAATTTGTTTTACAAAAACCAATCCCATACCTGCTCCGGAAATATCAGAATCAGGTCTGTTAACACGATAAAATTTTTGAAAAAGATACGGTAAATCTTTCTCAGGAATGCCAATTCCCGTATCAGAAATAATGATCTCAACTTCTCTGTAAAGATTATTTAGCACAATCTTTATGCGTCCACCTTCATTTGAAAACTTTATAGAATTTTCCAGAATTGAATTCAGGGCTTGTAATAATCTTTCTTCATCAGCCTGTATCAGTATTTCATCATAAGGCGCTTCATAAGTTAAAATAAGATTCTTTTCGGAAACCGTCTTTTTATTATCATCTACCATTTTTTGAAGAAGTTTAACGATGTTGACCTTGGATTTGTTAAGTAAAATTCTGCCTGTTTCCATCCTAGAGAGATCGAGCACATCATTAATTAGTTTAGCAAGTCTTTTGCCTTCATTTAAGATTATAAGATTAAACTCTAACTTCATCTCATCAGGCATATTTGGATCGGATGCAATAGTTTCGGAAAATCCAACTATAGAAGCAAGAGGAGTCCGCATTTCGTGTGAGATGTTTGATACAAATTCACTTTTCATCACATTCAATTCTTCAAGCATAATTTTTTGATTTAATAATCTTGATCTTTCTAACGTAATTAATCTTTCTGCTTCAATTAACTTTGGTTTAAGGTTATTCAATTCATTTTCAAGTTTTCTTTGAATTGTAACATTTTTGCCAACCCCAAGCACTCCTATAATTTTATTTTCCTTTTTAATAGTTCTGATACTTATCTGAAATCGATTCGGCTTTTCGTACTTATCAACAAGCGATGTTTCAAAAAAAGAATAATCATTATTAAGTGCAAGTGTTATAGAAGAATTGACAAGCTGCATAGAAGAAGGGTCAACAATATCTGAGAAATGCTTACCTACTAACTCACCAACAGAATAATCCAGAGACGATGCCCCAAATTCATTAACAATTATAATCTTACCTTCTTCATCAAGAATAAAAAACATTTCTCTGGCAACATCAAAAAGCCCAAAGAACAATCCTTTCCAATTCCCAAGCTTTTCAACCGCCTGATGGTCTACATTGCCATCTGCTTCGTTATTAAATGATTCTTCGGTTGATTTCGTCGAACATAATTAGATTATAATAAATATAAAATCTTGATGATTATTGATATTGAAAATAGCAGGATTTTGAGTGGAAATCAATTAGAATTCTATATCAATTAGGTATAAGTTCTAACTAATTTTTTATTGTTTCCCTTTGTAAGGCTTCATAGTATTTTCTGATAAGTTCTTCGTAATCCTTTTTGTAGCCTTCCTGAACAACACGATTAAGTTCATCCTTTAACTTTTCTTTTCCTTTTTGATTAGAAAGATTAAATTCATTCGGGCCCGATCTTGTAACATTAACACCAGACTCTGATTTTCTTTCTTTCTCAAAATCCCTTTCATTGATTGATCTCTGTGCGTCTAATAATTTTGATAAAATCTTTTCCTGTTTTTGAATTAATTCATCATTCAGTTTTTCAGTATTCATATCCGTTACAACTTCCCGCATTTGATTCATAATGCTTTCAAGATCTGCAGGAATTTTTTTAGACTCACCGGATTGTTTGGCTTCTTTATTTAATTGTTCAAGAGATTTTTGAATTAGCTGCTGCTGTTGTGCTAATCTTTGCACCTCAGCTTGCTGTTGTTGTGATAATTGACCTTGTTGCATTTGTTGCAACATTTGGGTCATATTATTTAAGTCCATCTGCTGCCCGGACATTTTTTGCAACTGCTGCATAAGCGACATCATTGCACCGCTACCGCTGCCGCCTTGCATCATTGATTCAAGTGAACTCTTCATCATATTAGCAGCTTCATTCAAATGCATCATAGCATTGCCCTGCGAAAGCGTTGCCATACTTCCGTTCCTGTTCTGCATTGATTGCATTGACTGATTCATTTTCTGGTTTGCATTACCCAGTGCCTTTCCCATTTCCGGACTTATTGCAAAAGTCTTTTGCGATAGCTCAGACATTTGATCTAAAAGTTTATTAAGATTTTTTTTGATATCATTTTGATTTTGCAAGTTCTGTTCAAATTGTGATGAATTCGGATCAACATTTTGCAATTTATTTTTAAGTTCTTCCTGCTGTTTGGATAACGATAAAATATTATCGAGAATTCGCATCATATCTGTAAAGGTTTGCATCTGATTTTCCTGCTGCATCATTTCCTGCATTTTCTGCATACTTGATTTCATATCTTTCATATTATTAGCAAGCTGCTGCTGATCCTGTTGAGCTTTTTGTTTTTGATTTTGCTTTAAATTTTGTGCTGCCTGCTCAGAAAGCTTATCATTCTGCTGTTTTTCAAATTCCTGCTGTAACTTTTCCATTTCCTCATTCGGCATCTCTTTAAGCTCTTTCATCTTTTCAGCAAGTTCTTCCATTTTCTGTTCCAATCGCTCAAGTTCTTTGCTTAGTTCATTTTGTTTTTCACTTAACTTATCATTTTCGTTTTGATTTGACTGATCATTATCCTTTGTTTGTTCATTAAGTTCATTCTGTTTCTTTTCAAGATTTTCAGTCCTTTTAATCATCTCATCCATTTTCTGTTCAATCTGGATTCTCTTCAAAAGATTCATAGTCCGTTCGATACTTTTCTTAAACTTCTCTTCATCCATCTTAAGATTATTCATTGCACCCTGAGTCTGATTACGATTCATTTTTTGAAGCATATCCTGCATTTGCTGCATCGCTTTTTTCATTTCATCACTTGTCATCTCGTCCATTAACTTCTGAAGTTCCATATATTTCTCAAGCGTTTCTTCAGAAAGCAATTGGTTTTGCTGGAGTTCATTTTGCATCTGCTTCAGATTCTCGTTAACACTTTCCATCTTCTCCTGAAGCTTCTCAAATTTATCTAAAGCCTGTTCGATCTTTTCTTTTTCTTCCCAGGTAAGTTCCTGCTTATCTTGCTTCAGATCTTTATCAATCTTCTCCAATTCTTTCTTCAGTTCTTCAGCATCCTTCAAAGTTTTTTGCATTTCATCCTGAACATTCTCCTGGATTTCATCAGCTTGAGATAGTATTTCATCTAATGAAGGTACACGAACATTTATAATTTGTGTCTTAGCAGATTTTGGTCCACTAACATTATCGTTATCAAAAATTTCAATAAAGAAATAATAAACATCATTTACAGCCGGATTTAATCGAGTAAGGTTCCAAATATGATCAACAATTTGCTCTGTAATATTTTTATTAATCGGAATTTCAATTGTTGAAAACTCCTCTTGGGAAGGTTCGTATTTTGAATAACTAAGTTTATAATTAAGATTTAGTTTTGTGAATCCATAATCATCATTAATTTTAACTTCAAGTTGAACTCGGCTATCGTTCGGTAGATTTATATCCTGATTAGGATAGATAAGTTCAATAACAGGATTCGAATCGTACAGAGCTTTAACATAATACCTTACAGGCTGTAAATTTTTGTTGTCAACAAGATCTTCAATTATAATTGTATAAGAATTATCCTTTTTTACCCTGAATGATCCTTTAGCAAAATTATTTTGCACTTTCATTTCTATAGTAGTTGAGTCTTCAAATGCAATGTGTGCAGATTTTAATTCTTTATTCGAAAGTAAACTAATCTCTACATTACTTCCTACCAACGCAGATAGATTTCCGTTATCTTTTTGCTCAAGCAAAAGAATGTTTGAGTATCCAGGAGAAACAACTTTTATATCCAATGATCGCATTACGGGATGATCAATAACTTTGATCTGATACTCTTCACTATAAATATCTCCGGCGGAAGCAAAATAGTTAAGAGATGATCGAAGCTGTTGAATTGAAAATTTATACTCACCAACTGAATCTTTCTGAAGTTCGTGTTCTTCAAAGTTTGTTTGAGATTCTTCTTTTGTTGATATAAAAACTTTTTGTGGAATTTCGCCTTTAACTCGAATTACAAAATCAACATTCTCTCCTTTGGTTAGTTCCGTATTCCCGGGATATACTTCAAAATAAAATTTTGCCGGAGGAATAAATTCCTGATTAAAGTTTACCAGTCTATTTGAAGCAGCTTGCAAACCGGGAACAAAAACAAAAAGCAATACACAGAACACAAATAATGAAAGGAAGTTAATCGAGATTTTTTTTACCTGTTTAAAATCGACAATCGATTCAAACTTAATTAGTTTAGCACGCTCATAAACATTTCTAAAAGCGGCATCGAGTAAAGAAGTTGAGTAGAGAGAATTATTACTGTCTGATGATACAAGCTGCATTGCGTTTAGCAAGTCATCTTTAATTTCAGGGAAATACTTTCCTACTTTGTATGCAGAATAAAAATAATCCCGTTTCTTAAACACATTAAAATACTTTAACAAGGCAGTAAGTATTAAATAACCTGCTGATCCAAGAGTGGCAAGAATAAATGTAAAAAATAAAATAGTTCTTACAATGGATTTAAAATTTGCAACTAATTCAATAAGACTAAATAAAGTAAAAACAGTAAATATTATTATTAAGGTTGTTAATAATCCTAAAAGAAAGATTGCTGAGTACTCTTTCTTAATAAGTAATTCTAATTTGTTTATTATTTCTATATAAAAACCTGTATTCACTTCTTATCTCATTCACTTAAAGCATAAATAATAATATTAGTTCCAAACTTAAGCGCTTCTTCCCTTTTTTCTTTCGAATCATTGTGAACTTCAGGATCAGCCCAGCCATCGCTTGGATTGGACTCAAAGGTATAAAGCACAGATAATCTGTTTCCTAAAAATATTCCAAAAGTTTGCGGCAGATTTTTATCGTGCTCATGTGTTTTAGGAGTTCCGTTATTGAACATATAAAAAATATTAAAGATCTTATGAGAAAACGGAATTTCAATAAATTCATTTTCAGGAAATACTTTTTTCATTTCTCTTCTTACTGCTTTATCTAAACCGTAATCATCATCAATATAAAGAAATCCGCCATTCCTCAAATATTCTCTTAAGCGTTTTGCTTCTTCGCTGGAAAAAACAATATTTCCGTGTCCCGTTAAAAATAAAAACGGATACGAGAAAATTTCATCAGATGCAATGTCGACAAATTTATATTCTGCGTTGACTTCAATGTTTGTATTTGTTTGCACAAACTTAAGCAGATTAACTTCAGCGGATGGATCGTTGTACCAATCACCGCCGCCGCTGTACTTAAGACGCGCAATTTGGAACCCGGTTTCGCTCTGTGAGTACAGATTAATGGAATAAAATAATATTACTATTAAAATGGTTCTCTTTATGATCATTATGAATTAATATATTTACACATAAGATGATTAACAATTTAGAAAAATATCACATAATAATAGTCAGAATTATTGGAGCTTAAAATGATAAAATACTGGCTTATAAAATCCGAACCGAATGTTTTTTCTTTTGATGATCTAAAGAAAAGTAAAAACCAAACGACTTTCTGGGATGGTGTAAGAAATTACCAGGTAAGAAATTTTCTTAGAGATGAAATGAGAGTCGGAGACCAAGTTCTATTTTATCACAGTAACTCGGATTTACTTGCCGTGATGGGAATCTGTGAAGTTATAAAAGAAGGCTATCCTGATCATACACAATTTAATCCAGATAACGATCATTACGATCCAAAAGCTGATCCGAAAAATCCAACGTGGATTATGGTTGATATAAAATTTGTTAAAGATTTTAAAACTCCAGTTGCTCTTGAAGCAATAAAATCAAATCCAAAACTTAAAAATATGAAATTGATAGCTCGTGGAAATCGTTTATCAGTTATGCCGGTTACAAAAGAAGAATTTGAAGAGATAGAAAAAATGGGAAATAAAAAATAAATTTGTGTATGGGGCTGTAGCTCAGTTGGGAGAGCGGTTCGTTCGCAACGAACAGGTCGTCGGTTCGATCCCGATCAGCTCCACTAGAATCAATTCAAATTAATTTATCTGTCTGAACGATAATTTTGAAGTAAAGGTGAGGAATCATCTAATTAGGTTTCCCAAATCAACTAATGATCTCTTCCATGGGAAATTATCTTTTATGGAAGAGCGTCCCGATTCCAATCGGGAAGGTCGTCGGTTCAATCCCGATCAAGCTCCACATTAATTTTATTTTTCTTATCAGTGCTGATCCGCAAAATCTGCGTTATCCGCGTTCTATTGTTTTCTGCATAAGATGGTGCTGTATAACTCCAAACAGTTTATGAGATGGTTTAACGACTTTATACCTATGCTTTTCATAAAACTTCACAGCATTATCTCGAGTATGGAGAATTATTTTCTTAGCACCTTTTTCAATTGCAATCTTTTCTAACTCTTTTAGAACAATTGAGCCAATTCCTTTTCCTCTCCATTCTTCTTCAACAGCCATTGAACGGATTTGAGCTTAAGTTTCAGAATTGAAATGAACTCTGCCAACACCAATCGGAATCCCATCAACTTCACAAACCATAATCGGGAATGCTCTTGATTCAAGTTCATCAACTTCACTTCCTCTTGGTTGATTCCATGGAGCGCGGAAAATTCGCCATCGCAAATCTCTGTATCGTTCAAATTCTTCAGGTGTTTGCGGAGGTCTAACAATCATTCATTATCTATCAAATTATTTTCGTCATCTAAATTAGCCCTAGTTAATGCCGTTGGAGGTAGAGATTTACTTGTTTTTGCACTTAGCTGTTTTATTTTTTCAACACTAACTATTAAATTCCCTCTGCCATCATGAATTTTGTTTAAAGCTGCCCCATAACTATCCTTAGCAGAATCAATTTTTTTACCGACATCAAGTAAGTCATCGTAAAATGCTACAAACTTATCATAAAGTGCTCCAGCCTGTCGAGCAATTTCGATAGCATTTTTATTTTGATTTTCTCTCTTCCATATGACTCAATTGTCCTTAATATTGCAAGTAAAGTTGTTGGACTTACAATGACAATATTATGATCCTAACCACTGTCAAAAAGTTCTTTATCTGATTGCACTGCTAAAGCAAAAGAAGCTTCAATAGGCATAAACAGAAGAACAAAATCCATCGATTGTAATTGATAAAAATTCTGATAATTTTTTGGTGAAAGATTCTTTAGATGTGATCTGACAGAAATAAGATGATTTTTGAGTGATCGTTTTTATCCAAATCATTTTCTGCATTTCTATATCTTTCGTAAGCAACAAGCGATACTTTAGAATCAATAACTATGCTTTTATTTTCAGGAAGTTTGATGATAACATCAGGCTGAAATCTTTTGCCATTCTGCAGTTAAGCTTTCCTGAACAACATATTCTCTTCCTTTTACAAGTCCGGATTTTTCAAGAATACTTTCAAGAATAAACTCACCCCAATTTCCCTGAGTTTTGTTTTGTCCTTTTAGTGCTGTTGTTAAATTTTTAGCTTCCTGTGTGACCTGCTGATTCATTTCCTTTAGCATTTGGAGCTGTTCTTTTAAAGAAGCGTGTCCTTTAATGCTTTCTTTATTTGTCTCTTCAACTTTCTTTTCAAAATCAGAAATTTTTTCTTTTAAAGGATTTAATATTTCGCTTAATTTCTCTTTATTCTGTTCTGTAAACCTGTTCCCTTTTTCTTCAAAGATTTTGTTTGCAAGATTTTCAAATTCTTTAGTGAATTTTTCCTGCAATTTTTCTATTTCATATTTTTGTTCAGATAATTTTTCTTGAAGATTTGCGTAATCTGATTTTAAAGATGAGTTTTCAGAGTTAAGCTTTTCGGATTTTTCTCTTTCGTTCTTAAGGTCAATTTGAAGACTAGTTTTATCTTCCTCAAATAGTTTAATTCGTTCAGTAAGTTTGCCTCCATCAATTTTTAATGAGTTGATTTGTTCATTCAGTTTGTTTGCTTCTTCAATTGAAATTGTTTTTTTGCTTTTGAACAACAAAAACGCAATTACAAATCCAACAAATAAACCGATGATGAGATATAATATTTCCATTTTTTTACCTTTAAGAGAATTTCACGCAGAGACGCTAAGTCGCTAAGAATTATAAATTATTTACTATTCTTTTAATCCCGTCTTTTATTAAAGCTTCATTAAAATTTACAAGTAAACCTAATTTTAATCCCGTCAATTTTAAATATGTCAAAAGCTGTTTTGTATGAACTGGAGCAATAGCTTCAATTGATTTTAGTTCTATGATTACTTTATTTTCAATTATTATATCAGCTCTAAACCCTAATTCCATTTTAATTTTATCATATACAACAGGAATACCTTTTTGTCTTTCAAGATTTAATCCTCTCTTGATTATTTCATAAGACAATACCTCCTCATAGACAGATTCCAACAATCCAGGACCCAATTCAGTATGAACTTTAAAACAACAATCAACCAAAATTTTCGAAATTTCATTTTCATTCATGTTCTTACTTTGCGCCTCTGCGTCTTTGCGTGAAACTTTTATTCCAAACTTCCAATACTTTTTTCAACTTCCTCAAGTATCTCACAAGATTTAATGAGCGCTTTCATTTTGTTATGATCTGCATAAAGAGGACGATCGATATCAAGAAAAGTTACGTGCTTACGAATAACTTCTTTTGCCTTCGTAACTCCTTTCCCAGGAATATGTTCACGGAAATCAAGTGCTTGAGCAGCAGCCATAAACTCAATTCCCAATATACCGTATGCGTTATCCAAAATTTGTTGATTCTTAAGAACAGTATTCATTCCCATTGAAACAAAATCCTCCTGATCAGCAGCAGCAGGAATTGACTGTATGGAAGCAGGAGTTGACAAAATTCTCTGCTCAACAATTAAAGTATCTGCCGTGTATTGACTTAGCATCATTCCAGAAAACATTCCAGCACCTTTTGTTAAAAATGCCGGAAGCCCGACACTTAACGCTGGATTATTTAACCTATTCATCCGTCTTTCTGAAAGCACACTAACCATAGTAACAGCCGCACTAATCATATCCATTGGGAGCGAAACCGGTGTGCCCTGAAAGTTAGCACCGGTTAAAGTTATTTTATCTTCGGGAATAAAAATTGGATTATCACCAACACCATTCAACTCAATTTCAATTTGCAACTTTGCATAAGCAACGGCATCGTGTGCCGCACCGATTACTTGCGGAGTTGAGCGCATTGAATATGCATCCTGTACTTTCTGTTTTATTTTTCCAGTAAGCAAATCACTTCCCTCAACACATTTTTTTATTGCTTGTGAACTACGAACAGCACCGGAAAAACCACGCAATTGATGGAGGCGAACATCATAAGGTTTCATATTTGCCTGTAATGCTTCGAGGGACATCGCCGCGGCAATTTCAGCTTGCTTTAGCCAGCGATTAATATCATACAATTGAATTGCACTTATTGCAGTTATAAAATTTGATCCATTAATTGTTGCTAGGCCGTCTCTTGCTTGAAGACCCGGAACTTTTATTCCAGCTTTTTCAAAAGCAACATTTCCAGGAAGTCTTTCTCCATTATAGTATGCTTCTCCTTCGCCCATTAACAGCAAAGCTATTTGCGACATCGGTGCTAAATCACCGCAAGCACCAACTGATCCTTTTTCACACACGACTGGAATACAATCCTTATTCAACATTTCAACTAACGTTAAAGTAATTTCAGGTCTACAGCCGGAATTACCATGAGCGTGAACATTTATTCTTCCTGCAATTGCCCCGCGAACATATTCAATAGGCATAGGATCACCTATTCCAGCTGAGTGATTATATATAAGATACTTCTGAAAATCTTTTACTTGATCATCATTTAAAACAACTTCAGAAAATTCACCAATGCCGGTATTAACCCCATACATAATTTCGCGAGCTTGAATTTTTTCTTCAAGCATTGCGCGGCAGATTTTGATGCGCTGAAGTGCTTCATTACTGATTTCAATTTTTTCTTTGTGGCGGGCAATGCGAACTATTTTTTCTACTGTAAGATTTGAACCATCTAGAATAATTGACATAATTTCTCCATTTAACAAAATATTTAATATTCAAATTTAGCTATAAGATTGGAAAAAGAGGAGTACTAAGCATAAGTTCAAGTTTGAGAATGAAATTATTATGCTAAGTTTTTCCTGTTGCTTTATAAAGTGCACCACCAATACTATCACGGCGCGCACCAGTAACGGAAGCCAAACAATTGGGAATATTATAAAAGTGCAGTGCACCAAGAAAAGCAAAAATCAGTGCTTCTTTAAAGTTAATAGTTTGCTCATCAGGGATATGAAAAACGCACTGAGGTGAGTTAAATTGCATTCGCTCAATCAGAAATTTGTTAAATGCACCGCCACCAGTTAGTAACACTTTACCACTTTTTATATTTTTACAAATCTGAATCGAAATATGCTCACAAAATGTTGCCAATTTATCTTGTAATGATAGCAAATATGAATCGATTAAAGGAATAAACAAATCTTCAACATTTTCTCTGCTTAATGATTTGGGACCGGAATGCCTATAAAAAGATAAACTGTTTAACTTATCAAGTAATGCTGTATAGACTTTTCCTGAGCGTGCAGTTTCTCCATCTTTATCATAATCTTTTCCTATGCTTCGCATATAATGATTCAGTACGTAATTTACAGGAGAAATATCGTATGCTATCCTCTCCTTACCTTCTTCAAAGGAGATATTTGAAAATCCACCTAAGTTTAAACAATAATTATAATCAGCAAAAAGATGACGGTCCCCAATTGGTACCAATGGTGCCCCTTGTCCATAAAGAGCTACGTCCGTAGTACGGAAATCACAAACAGTATCTATTCCTGTTTCAGTAGCAATACAGGCTCCGCTTCCTATCTGGGCCGTAAACTGAACTGAAGGCTGGTGAAAGCTGGTATGACCGTGAGAGGCTATCAAATCAGGTTTAAGCGAGTGTTTGTCAATAAAAACTTTAATCCGTTTTCCTACGTAGATTCCATAATCAGAATTAAATCGAGCATATGATAAAGCATCCATCAATTGTGCTGTGGCAAGTTTCTTTTTGATTTCTTCCGGATAAGATTCTGCTTCCGCTTGTAATATTTTGTATTGCCAACTGTCATCATCCTGTGTGAACCAAGAATAACAAATATCTAATCCATCCAGTGAAGTACCTGACATTACTCCAATTATTTTAACATCAATGTTAAAATGATTTTTACTCATCAATGTGTTCTGGATTTAAGTGCAATTCCCATTCATCAACGTGAGTAAGAGTAAGTATACCATTTTTAATGAAAGGATCATCTTTAAACAAATTGCGCATTGCACTTTCACTTTTTCCTAAAGCGACAACCAAAGTTTTCGAAGCATCAGTAAGCGGTCCGCTCATTGTTATTCGACCCTGCAAAAAAAGTTTATCAGAAAAGCGCGAGTGATTTTCCCAATAAGGCTGATCGTGAAAACCTTTTTCAACCTGATAATTTGGGCCCTGTACAAATGTTAATAAAAATGTTTTATTCATTATTTGCTCCGGCTAATAATTACGAACTATAAATTATCTTCTTTATTTTATCTGAGTTTTGTTTACTTGTTTTGTAATGAATTTTGATTTTGTCTTCGTCATACTCAATCTTTAAAACTTCTGCCAATGAATGAATTTGCGATACTTTTTTTGACTCAGTCACCTTCAATACTATTTTCTTCTCCACATACTGATCTTCTACAATTTCATTTAGCATAGATTTTAAAGAAGAAATATTTATTCCTCGAGTTGCAGAAATCATTACACTGTCTTTATGTGTGTTTCTAATAAAATCAATCTTTGCTTTATCCTTTACCAGATCAACTTTGTTAAAGATTCTAACAACTTTTTTATCACCGCTACCAAATTCTTTTAATGTGTCTTCCACAACTTTAAGATGGTCTTCATAAAATGGATGCGAAACATCAATAACGTGAAATATTATATCCGCTTCTCTAACTTCACTCAATGTGCTTTTAAAAGATGCAACAAGCTGCGGCGGAAGTTTTCGGATAAACCCTACTGTATCGCTTATTAGTATTTTTTCTGTGTCGTGAACATCAAGAGTTCGTGTCGTTGAATCCAAAGTTGCAAACAATTTATCTTCAGCGAAAACTTCGGCACTTGTTAACAAATTAAACAAAGTAGATTTGCCGGCGTTTGTATAACCTGCAATTGCAATTCTTGTTGCATTTTTCCTTCCAGCACTTTGTGTTGTTCTATGAGATTCAATTTGTATAAGTTTTTCTTTTAAATGACTGATGCGTGTACGGATAACTCTTCTGTCAGTTTCAATTTGTGTTTCTCCGGGACCTTTTGTCCCAATGCCGCCATATTGCTTTGATAAGTGAGTCCAGGCACGAGTTAAACGAGGTAAAAGATATTGTAATTGTGCAAGTTCAACCTGAGTTTTTGCTTCTTTGCTTTTTGCCCGGGATGCAAAAATATCAAGTATTAACCCGCTTCTGTCAATTACTTTTCGTTTAAATAGATCGGATAGATTTCTTACTTGCACCGGTGTCAGATCATCATCAAAAATAATTATGTTAATGTCGTTCAGCTCAACAAGTTGTGCAAGTTCTTCTGCTTTACCTTTTCCGATATAGTAAGCGGAATCCATTCTTGCCTTACTTTGAATTATTTTAAAGATTGTTTCTGCTCCTGCAGTATTTGCAAGTTCTTCAAGCTCTGCTAGATGTTCTTCAACGACTTCTTTACTGTACGCTTTTGTATCAAGGGCAACAAGCATCGCCCGTTCTGTTATTTTTTTTGTTATTTCTATCATTTCTTCATAATTAATTTACTCAAGTTGACCGCTTGTTATTGTAAACCGTTAAAACGGTTTGAATTCTATAGCTCTTTCTTATTAACCCACGACTTAAGTCGTGGGTTAATAAAATGAAAAACAATTTTTCGTAACCGTTTCAACGGTTTTATGTTCAATGAATAATTTGACGGTCAACTTGAGTAAGTTAAATAATCATTCATGCAAAGTTTTTTAATACTTTTCTGTATGATTGCATGCATCAATGCAGCCATTCAATCATTCAACAGATTTTAATCCTTCCAAATCTTTCTTTGCGTTTCTCGCAATTGTCATTTCAATCAGAGCTAAAATTATTGCGACAAGCAAAAAATATCTCCACAACTCTGCACCAAATCTTGCTTGCAGAATTTTTTCTGTGATATTACTTTCTTTATCGATTGAAACATATTTGCCTGCAAATTTTATTTGCTCAAGGTAATCCTCAAAATCCGATTTACTTGCATATTCTGTTTTTGATTCTGTCGGGTTAGTGTTGATTGAAATATCTTCAATCTGATTATCGCCTGAATAAAACTTATATAAACCGGCAATATTTGTGTTTGAGTAAGATAAATAATCTCTTCCTGTATTT
Organism: uncultured Ignavibacteriaceae bacterium; assembly: GCA_963714775.1. GTDB lineage: Bacteria > Bacteroidota > Ignavibacteria > Ignavibacteriales > Ignavibacteriaceae > IGN3. The sequence continues at coordinate 66,867 of CAVQQN010000040.1, read as the reverse complement.
TCGGAAATATTTAGGAAATCTTCCGATTTATTAGGTTTGATAATTCTTAACTGAGAACGATTTGTGTTTTTTAAACTTACATTTACTTCTTCACCAGCAAGAAAAACATTCTCTTCCCTATCTTTTGATGAAAGATATGCGACAGATTTATTTATCAACGGTGCAAAAATATTTTTTATAGGAAAATCACTCCAGCTTAAAATCGGTGCAGAATTGAACACAAATATTTTTCCTTTACCGATTTTATACTCACTTAAAAAGGCAGAACCATCAACCAAAGGAATTAATTGATTTCCCGTTGACGAAAATCTGTAGTACGCATTAAGTTCAGGCGATTCATATTTTTTCTTTTGCTCATTCTGAAAAATATTTTGGAATACAGGATGTGCGAAATCAGTTTTGTCAAACTTAATTTTCAAATCACTACTATTTACTTTTCCAACAAAAGAAGAATTTATTCCTAACCCAACTTGAGAATATAATTGATTGATTTTTACAGCATCAGGAGCAGAGGCCGGAAACAATATCAATCCGCCGCCGTCTCTAACATAATTTTTTATTTGTTCAATTCCCGAAGAAATTGAGTTTGTCGATACAATTATCATTTGATACTTGTTCAATTGCTGTGAGGTTGTTTGACTTAAACCTTTCTTTTCAATTGTGTACTTCCCTTCTCCTATTGTTTGCAATGCAAGATCAACAAAGTTTAAGTCTGCTGGATTTTCAGAGAACATCCCGATAGATATTTTTTCCGGGATATACAGACTTGCAAATCGTTTATTATCCTGTTCAATCTCATCCGTTTCAATCTCGGTAACTACATCAATAAATCCTGTTATTTTCGGAACAGCTTCAATCTCCACAATTGTTGATTGTCCCAGGGAAACATCAAAACTTTTTTGCGCGGCTCTTTCATCATTCATAAATATTGATACAACCGCACTATTCACATCTTGATTTGAATTGTTTGTAATCGTAACGGAAAAACTAACCGGTTTATCTTTTTCAAAAATCTGATTATTAATTTTCAACTCATCAACAGAAAGATTAAAAACATCTTTATCTGATAAATCAAAAGTATAAAGTCTGACATTTACATTTAGCAATTCGCTTAAATCATTATTAAGATTTTCTTTTGTGATTTTATTTTTCTGGAAATCCGAGAGCACATAAATCTCTTTGTTAAAGTTTTTGCTTTCAGAAATTAATTGAGAAGCTTTTACAATTGCAGAATTAAGATCGCCGGATGAATAAGATAAATCTAATTGATCAACATTCTTTATAAACTCCGAAAAATTAGAAGTTAATCTATTTTCTACTTTTGGGTTGGATACCAAAATCAATCCAACTTCATCACCTTCCTGCAATTGCGAGATAACCTGGCTAATTATTTCTTTTGATTGATTGAAGTAAGATCCTTTTTGATCAACAACAGACATACTGAAAGTGTCATCCAAAATAAAAATGGCGGTGGTTTTTGCTGCAGATGTTGTTCCACCAATTTGAACTGATTGCAAAGTCGGACGCGCAAATGCCATTACAACAAATAGAATTATTAACACACGAAGTGCAAGCAGTATCCACTGCTTTAATTTTATTTTTCGGATTTTATTTTTCTGCAGTTCTTTTAAGAAAGCAAGTGTACTGAATTCAATCTTTTTAAGCTTTCTTAGATTGAATAAATGAATTATTACCGGAATTGATGCAGCAAGCAAACCGAATAAAATTGCAGGATTAAGAAATATCATAAACTCTTTGTAATTGTCCTTTTATACTATTAAAAAATAGCAATAATGATTTGAGAATACTATGCAAATTATTAGGCTGGAGTGGTGGAGAAATGGAATTTTGGAATGTGGTGAAGTGGGATTTACAATTTCTTTTGATAAAATCTCTTCATCCATTACTCCAAAACTCCACTACTCCTAATGAAATTCAATATTAGGCTGTTATAAAATTTATCTTTGAATTGGAAAAGCATTAAATTAAATTTGGTGTCATAACACAATAATTTTATTTTAGATACTATGGGCGATAAACTTAAACAATGGCTTAAACAAACAAAGTTTGAAAACTTAGAGGTGGAAGTAGCATTAAATATTTTTGTTACATCTTACTTTTTGCGTTCAAAGCATGATGAGGTTATGAATAAGTACGGATTAACTATGCCGCAATATAATGTGCTGCGCATTCTTAAGGGAGTTTATCCAGATGGTCATCCCCGTTGTGATATAATTACAAGAATGATTGAACCAGCACCGGATGTAACCAGAATTATCGATAGATTGATGAAGGATAAGTTAGTTGAAAGATTTAATTCTTCAGAAGATAAAAGGCTTTCAATGACCCGCATAACTGGTAAAGGAATAAAACTACTTACAAAAGTAAAACCTGAAATTGATTCACTTGGTTCTTTTATCTCATCAACGTTAAATGATAATGAAAAACAAGCCTTATCAGATTTGTTAGAGAAAATTTATGGACCGCATATTTAAATATTAAAAGTAAAAGGGAACCCAATCTTGGATTCCCTTTAGAATTCTGTCTCTTAGATAGATTACCTATCGGCAGACTCTTGTTTGTTGAAAAACAATTTTATGAATTTAATCTTAAAATACCTGCTTCCCTTTCATTGAATAATTACTGCAATAAAATCAAATCTGTAATTTGTGTTATTAGTGCAAAATGCCTGAATATTTTGTCCGATTATTTAATAAAATACCAATATTTGACCACAGCATATAGATTCAATTTATAGTATATTTGTGCCCGATTGGAGTATAATTACATGAACGCAAAAGAATTATTAAAAAAATACAGCAAGCCCGAAAATTTTATTAATAGAGATCTTAGCTGGGTTGAGTTTAATAAAAGAGTTTTGGACGAAGCATTAAATCCTGAACTACCTCTTCTTGAGAAAGTAAAATTCGTTTCAATATTTTGCTCTAATTTAGATGAATTTTATATGATTAGAATAGCGGGTTTAAAAGAACAAATTGAAGCTAATGTTGAAGAACCATCAATTGATGGATTAACACCCATTGAACAGTTGAAAAAAGTTGAAAAGTTATTAAAACCGTTATTAAAAACTCTTGATAATTTCTGGATGAATGAAATCATCCCTTCATTAAAAGAAAACAATATATATTTGCTTACTGATAACGATTTAAGCGAATCAGATAAGGAAAAATTAACCGAATACTTTAAAAAAGAAATTTTTCCGGTACTAACTCCGCTTGCCTTTGATCCAGGAAGACCGTTTCCATATATCTCAAACTTAAGTTTAAGTTTAGCTATTCTTATTCAGAAGCCTAATGGCGAAAATCATTTTGCAAGAGTAAAAGTGCCTAACATCTTACCTCGCTTATTACAGATTGATAATATTATAGAACCTAAAAAATCGTTGGGAACTAATGGTAATTTTAAGGCAAAATATATTTGGCTCGGTGATTTAATAAAAGCTAACCTTAATTTATTGTTCCCGGGTATGGAGATTGTTGAAGCACATAGATTTCGTATTACGCGCGATACCGATATAGAGCTGCAGGAAGACGAAGCCGATGATTTGTTAAGCGTAATAGAAGAAAATATTAAGCAAAGAAGATTTGGAAGTGTTGTAAGATTAGAGGTCGGCCACCCAGTTCCGGATTTTATGCTGGATACTTTAATTGAAAATCTCCAGATCACAAACGAAGATGTTCATATGTCTGATGGACCGTTAGGTCTTAGCGATGTAATGGGATTATTTAAACTTCCTTTACATCAATTAAAAGAAAAACCATTTTATCCTGTAACACCAAAGGTTTTTGAAGAGGAAGAAGATTTCTTTTCAATAATCAGGCAAAAAGATATTTTGCTTCATCATCCATACCATTCTTTTACTCCAATAATTGATTTCATTAAACAAGCAGCAATTGACCCTGATGTGCTTGCAATCAAACAAACTTTATACAGAGTTGGGCCTGATTCACCAATCGTAAGATGTTTGATTGAAGCAGCAGAAATGGGTAAACAGGTTGCAGTGCTTGTAGAGCTTAAGGCAAGATTTGATGAACAAAATAATATTTATTGGGCACGTGAACTTGAGAAAGTTGGTGTACACGTTGTTTATGGTTTGGTGGGATTAAAAACGCACGCTAAGATGACTCTCGTTGTTCGTAAAGAATATGACGGAGTTAAAAGATATGTACATCTTGCAACCGGAAATTACAATGCAACAACTGCAAAACTTTATACTGATTTAGGCTTTTTTACTTCTGATGAAGCTATTTGCAGCGATGTATCAGATATTTTTAATTTCTTAACAGGTTACTCAAAACAAAAAGAATATAACAAGCTATTTGTTTCCCCTGTAAATATGAGAGAAAAATTTCTTGAGTTGATTAATAAAGAAACGGAAAATGCTATCTTAGGTAAAGAAGCAAAGATAATTATGAAACTAAATTCTTTAGTTGACCCGGCTATAATTTGTGCTTTATACGAAGCTTCAAATTCTGGAGTTGAAATAAAACTTATAGTGCGTGGTGTTTGCAGTCTTATTCCGGGCATAAAAGATCTTAGCGAAAATATTGAGGTACGCAGTATCGTTGGAAGATTTCTTGAACACAGCAGAGTGTTTTATTTTTACAACAACGGTAATGAAGAAATTTATTTAAGCAGTGCGGATATGATGCAAAGAAATCTGGATAGGAGAGTAGAGATTGCCTTTCCAATTGAAAATCCAAGACTTAAAGACGAGTTAATAAAGACATTATTAAAAGTTTCGTTAAAAGATAATGTTAAAGCAAGAATTCTTCAGCCTGATGGTTCGTATAGATTTTTAGATGTTAAGGAATCTGTTAAAAAATTTAATAGCCAGGAATGGCTGATGAATCATGCATTAAAAGCAATGGGAGTAAGAACACAAAAACTTTATCCAAAATAATTTAGCTTATTCATCTTCTTAATGGTTTATCACTATTCTATGTCATTAAATTTATTCAAAAAGAAACAGGAAAGTAAAATGTCCGAGATAACAAAGAGTACAATTGTAAATTCACTTAAAAATATTCAAAACAAATCATTTAACACAAACTTACTTACTCTAAACTCAATAAATAAAGTTGAGCTTAACAATACTACTTTGTCATTGGAGCTATCATTAAATACAAATAATCCCGATGAAATTAAGGAATTGATTATTGATCAACTAAAAAAAGATTTCATAGATTTGAAGAACATAAACATCAGCATTCAGACTAAAGCATCATCAAGCATTTCTACACATAAAGATGCACGTAAAGATGCTGTTTTGCCCGGTGTAAAAAATACAATTGCTGTTGCCAGTGGTAAAGGCGGAGTCGGAAAAAGCACTGTGGCAGTCAACCTTGCAGTAGCTTTAGCAAAAGATGGAGCAAGTGTTGGTTTGATTGATGCCGATATTTATGGACCAAGTATTCCATTAATGATGGGATCAAATGATAAGCCTAAAGTTTATCAGGCAGAAAATTCTGTTAAGATGGTTCCTCTGGAAAACCATGGAATAAAATTTATGTCTATCGGGCTTTTGGTTGATGATAAAGCACCAATAATCTGGCGCGGACCAATGGCAAGCGGTGCCATCAAACAATTTATGACAGATGTAGATTGGGGAGAACTTGATTATCTAATTTTTGATCTTCCTCCAGGAACTGGTGATATACAATTAACATTAGTTCAAACAATTCCATTAACCGGTGCAGTTATAGTTACAACACCGCAAGAAGTTTCATTAATTGATGCACGCAAAGCCCTAAAAATGTTCGAACGAGTCAATGTTCCAATACTAGGTGTTGTAGAAAATATGAGCTATTTCATAGCTCCTGATACGGGCAAAAAGTACGATATATTTGGATTTGGCGGGGGTGAAAAAATTTGTAATGAACTTAACACAACTTTTCTAGGCGGAATTCCGATTGATCCAAGAATTAGAGAAAGCGGGGATAATGGTGTTCCGGTAGTTGTTGGAATTCCCGATGCTAATGAATCAAAAGTGTTTGTTGAAATTTCCAGACGATTGACAGAACAAGTAAATATTGGGAACTCAAAACCAAATGATAAAATAGAAATTCTTCTCGGAGATGAAGATTAATTTTGTTTTAAATATTTTTTCAAACGATATTAACAAATAAATAAAGTTTGATTTTTCATCGGTCTTATACTTTATTATACATAAAATGAAAAACAAAGTACAAAAAGCGCTCAACAACATAAGACCTTATTTGCAGGCGGATAATGGCGATGTTGAATTAGTTGACGTTTCTGAAGATGGAATTGTTAAAGTTAGACTTACCGGTTCGTGTGAGATTTGCCCTTTATCTATTATGACACTAAGAGCCGGAATTGAAAGGGCAATAATGAATGAAGTACCGGCTGTTAAAAGAATAGAAGCAGTTAGTTAATATAAAAATAAAAGATGGTTGAAATATTAAATAAAAAAACAGTTCGGTTTTTTATTGCATTAATTGCTCTTGCTGCATTTATATATTTCTTCTATCTACTTAGTAATATTTTTGTTTTAGTCGCATTATCCGTTCTGCTTGGTTTTATCTTCGCACCTCTTGTTAGATTACTTGAGGGTAAAGGATTTTCCAGAACACTCTCCACATTACTCGTGTTTATCGCATTTGGATTTTTGGTTTATCTCGGCCTTTCGTTCGTAATTCCAAAATTTTATTATCAAATGGATCAGGTGATTTTAGAGCTAAAGAGTTTTTCATTAAATGAACAACTAACGGTTCTTGAAAAAAAGATTTTAAATGTCTTCCCATTATTTCACCAGGGTGAACTGGCAAAAAAAGTAGAAACTATTATATCGACTTCTTTCAATGATGCAATGAACCATATCACAAGCTATGTTAGCGGCATAGTTTCAGTGGCTGCATTTTTAGTCATCGTTCCTTTTATTTCATTCTTCTTATTAAAAGACAGCGGTGCAATTCAAAAAGGTTTAATACATATTGTGCCAAACAAATATTTTGAGATGTCTTATTGGATCCTTAAGCGAGTCAGTCTTCAATTAGGAAGATTTGTGCGAGGATGGATTTTTGATGCAACGTTTGTTGGAGTTGTGATTGGTTTTGGATTTTATTTTATCGGCTTACCAAATGCACTTCCGCTTGGTGTAATTGCCGGACTCGGACATTTAATACCATATTTTGGACCAATAGTTGGTGGTATTCCAGCTATTATATTATCAATTATGCAAATAGGTGATCTATCACAAGTTCCGATGATAATGTTTGTTGTTGCATTAACATATACGTTGGATAATGGCTTCGTCCAGCCTTATGTATTTTCAAAAAGCGTGGATATGCATCCAATAGTTATAATACTTTTAATAATTGCAGGAAGCGAACTTTTTGGTTTGATTGGAATTTTATTGGCAGTTCCTACAGCAACAGTGATAAAAACATCTGCTAAAGAAATTTATTTTGCTTTTAAAAATTATTCGATTGCTAAACAATAAAACTTTACGCTTCATCTGCAATTTTCTTAATCACATCAACGGAAGAAATTCCTTCAGCTTCAGCACTAAAGTTAGTAATTATACGATGACGAAGAACGGGCAGCATTGAGCTTTTAATGTCATCAATATTTGGTGTAAATCTTCCTTGAATAATTGATTTAGTTTTTGCAGCCATAACTAAATATTGCGAAGCTCTTGGACCGGAACCCCATGTAACCCAGTCTTTAACATATTTAGGAGAATTTCCATTAACCGGGCGAGTCATATTAGAAACTTTAACAGCAAATTCTATTACATTTGGTGCAACAGGAACTTTTCTTACAAGATTTTGAAATGAGATTATTTCATCAGAAGATAAAATCTTTTTTAATTGCGGATTATATTCACTTGTTGTTGTTTGAACAATTTTAATTTCTTCTTCTTGTGATGGATAATCCAACCAAAGATTGAACATAAATCTATCTAATTGTGCTTCGGGTAATGGATACGTTCCTTCTTGTTCAATAGGATTTTGAGTTGCCAGAACAAAAAATGGTTCGGGTAACTGATATGTTTGTCCTGCAGCGGTAACTTTATGCTCTTGCATTGCTTCAAGTAATGCTGCCTGTGTTTTAGGTGGTGTTCTGTTTATCTCATCAGCAAGAATAATGTTTGCAAATATTGGCCCGGAAATAAATCTGAAATTTCTTTTTTTTGTAGTTTGATCTTCTTCAAGAATATCTGTTCCTGTAATATCACTCGGCATAAGATCCGGTGTAAACTGTATGCGGCTGAATTTCAGGTCTAAAACTTCAGCAAGTGTTTTGATAAGAAGTGTTTTTGCTAAACCCGGAACACCCACAAGGAGACAATGTCCCCTTGATAATAATGAAATAATAAGTTGGTTTATTATATCATCCTGCCCAACAATTACTTTAGCAATTTCAGATTTTACTTCAGTTACTTTATTATTTAATTGTTCAACAAGTTGAACATCTTTATCCTTAGAATTTGAATTATTCACATAAGTCCTTGTTCAGATATTAAATTCTAACTTCCCAAAATATTTTACTTTTAATACTCACTATCCACTTTGTATATTCTTTTTGCTTCTTATAATCGTCGGCAAGTTTTTTTACTTCTGTATAATCGCCTTCAAGATCTGCTTTATGCTGTGGTACTCTTGATTTCAGCCAAACAATATGGTACCCATAAGTTCCGGGTGCATATTCTAATCTTCTGGGATAACCAATTTCACCTTGTTTTAATTTTCCAACTGCATCAAGCAAAGCTTTATCTAGCTGGTTGATATAATAAGTGCCAAGCTCGCCGCCAAATGGTGCACTTTCCTTATCCTCGCTGTATTTTTTTGCATACTCCTGAAATGTACCAAACCCTTTTTGAATACTATCTCTAATCTCGCTTAAGAAATCAATTGTTTGTAAATCAGCATTTTCATCAGCTTTGATTTTAATTAGAATATGTTTTGTATTAATAGACTCTCCTCTTCTTTCAATCATTTGAATGATATGAAAACCAATCGGAGACTCAACAATGTCCGATAATTCACCAACATTTAATTTAAATGCTGCCTCTTCAAATTCAGGATAGAAAACACCTTTCTTAACAAAGCCAAGATCTCCTCCCTGTGCAGCACTTCCGGGATCATCAGAATATTTTTTTGCCAGCTCAGAAAAATCTTTACCGGCTTTTATGGAATCAAGCAGTTCAACAGCTTTATCATAAAATTTCTTTTTAAGTTTTTCACTTGCTTTAGGATTCTGGAATATATGATAGATCACAACTTTTTCCGGAATCGTACCAATGCTGTCTTTATAAGTATTAAAAAAATCCTCCACTTCTCTTCGCGTAGCCTGGACTTTTCCAAAATTCTTTTCCTGCAAACGCTGAGACATTAGACTTTTTCTCACTTCATCCCGCAATTCTCTTTTAATTCTATCGATGCTCATTCCGTAAATTTTTTCTATATTGGCAATAGAACCATATTGCTGAGTGAAAGAATTAATCTGGTAGTCTATTCTCTGATTTATATCATCCTCAGTAACTGTAACGGAATCAAGATCTGCCTGCGCATAAATCAATTTTTCTTCAATCATTGAATTCAGGATTTGTTTTTTCAATCCAGGTGTGTTTGGATCCAACTGTCGTTGTGAAGCAAAAATACCTACCTGAAATTCAAGCTCACTTTGAAGAATAATTTCATTATCAACAACAGCAACTATCTTATCAAGTGTTTGTTGAGCAGATAGTGAAGTAGCAATTAATATAAGAACAAAAGCAAATTTAATTTTCATTTTTTTATCTCAATTTCATTTTGGGAGTATAGTGCTATTAAGTAATCTTCGATAATTTTGTTTTTCTTTTCTGCAACAAATCGTTTTTGGATAATCGTTCTGATTACATTAAAAGGTGGTATAGAATCTTTTGAAAAACTATTAAGCATTTTAACTAAGGAATAATATCCAGGTTTTTCCGTAATTACAATGCTAATTTCCTGAGGGTAAAGATCTTTGATAATTCTTGATAGCTGTAACGGATAAATACTGTTTTCATCAACCAACTGCGAAGTAGAACTATTGTGAATGGATGAATCTTCAGAAAATACTTTAACGGCATTTGACCAGTCTTTTTGTAAAGCGAGTGAGCGAAATTTTATTGCTTTATTTTCATCAGTAAAGTAAACTCTGTTTAAAAAATATGAATTTACATTAAACTTAAAATAATTTTTATTCATCAAATAATAGTCGTACAAATCTTCATCGGAATAATCAATATCTTCCATCTCAACTTGATTTTCAAGAAGCATGGCTGCGGCTAATTGCCTGCTGGAGTTTTTCAGAATTCTTTTGTAATCATCTCCCGCAGTTATACCTTCCTCTTCAGCCTTTTGAAATAACATTTCGTGATACACCCAGTTTTTTATTATCTGATCTCTCTGTTCCAGACTAAGGTTTGAAGTATCAACCAGGGAAACAAGATCTTCCCTGGTCAAATATGATTCATTAACGCGAGCTAAATAATCATCTTTTCTGGTTTCTTTCGAACAACTTGTAAAGATAAACAGCCCGCAAAACAAAATTGTTTTAGTTATTGTTTTGATTAAATGCTTTTCGCAATTCATCATAATAAATTACAGGTGAATACTTTTTCTTTAACGAATCAATATATTCGTTTTCAAGTCGTTTGCTTTCATATTCCTGAAAAGCACCGGAAACTTCTGCTCTTGCTTCCTCAAATGTTTTTAATCTGGCTGGTTCTTTAGCATCTAATCTTAAGATTGAAAAACCGCCCGGATTTGGAATAGGTTCTGTATAATCACCAACTTTATTTAACCCGTTAACAATTTTAGAAAATTCAGTTGAACCCACCGCCTGTAAATCATATTTCCCATTTTTTTGTTTAAGCTGTGCGCGCTCAGTTTTAGCAGCCAAAGAATCAAAGTTTTCACCTGATTGCAGCAAACTGTAATAATATTTAATAACGGAATCCTTTTTAACAAAAATTTCTGTGTAGCCTACTCTATCATCCCATTTATACTTTTGCATATTTTGATCGTAATAATTTAGAAGCTTAACACTGTCTACATTTACTTTATTCCAAACTTCATCTTCTTGAAGTTTAAAAATAAAAATTCCGTTTTGATAATCTTTCATTAAATCTGCAAACTGAGTATCAGTTTTATCTAATGACATTGCTTTTTCTTCAAGAAGCATCTGTTCGCTGTACTTTTTGATTCCTTTGTTCAGGTAATCGGCTGTAAATTTTTTACCGCTAAATTCAGTATCTGATTTAAGTTTAGAATAAAAATCATTCGCTGTTTCGTTTTGATTAGCAAAAGAGAATAATGTTTTACCACCAATCTCTTGTGCCCCTTTCATTTCAGATCCAATAATTGTAGAATCATTATAACCAACCATCTGCTGAAGTACTGTTTCATTTAATGAATAATTATATTCTTTTTTATAATTATTTATCATTTCAGCATACAAGTCATTGTATCTGGAGCGTTTTAATAGATTTTTAAGATTATCTCTATCAGCTTCAAAAGTTGGGTATGCTTGTTTTTCAGTCAGTTTTATAATATGCAGACCAAATTTTGTTTGAACAACGTCAGAAACTTGCCCCACCTCAAGATTAAAAGCAGCTTCATCAAATTCAGGAACCATCATCCTTCGTTCAAAAAACCCAAGATCACCACCTTTATCTTTGGTACCGGTATCATCAGAAAACCTTTTTGCTACCTCACCAAAATCTCCACCTGATTTTAACGCTGTCAGGACACTATCCATAGTAAGTTTTGCGGTAGCAGAATCAACTGCGCCGGCTGGATTCATATAACTTACTAATATGTGGCTTGCTTTAATTTTAGGAACTCGGTCTTTTTTATCAGTCACTTTTATGATGTGAAAACCGAATTTTGTTTGTACAACCTGCGGATAAACACTATCTTTTTCTGTTTTATAACAAGCATCTTCAAATTCAAAAGGAAGCTGCCCTGCAGTAAAATAGAATATATCACCACCCTTTGGTTTTGAATAATTATCTTGAGAGTATTTTGTAACCATTTCTTCAAAGCTTTTACCAGCTTTAATGCTATCAAGGATTGCTTGTGTAAATTTTCTAGCAGCAGCCTCACCGCTTGAATCAGGTCTAATCATTAAGTGGCTTGCTCGAATTTCAATTTTCCTCTTTTCGTACCAATCTTCGATGTTCGGTTCTATAAGATATTTTTCAATTATATATGATGCTCCAACTTTCTTTTTATAATCCAGCAACTCCTGAGTTAATGTGGAATCATTTTGGTAACCACGATTCTTAGCATCTTCCAGTTTCATTTTAAAGTTCGTGTAGAGATCCGCAAAGTTTTTATAATTATCAAAACTATCATTAGCAGCGGCTTCTAATCCACCAACATTTTTTGCATAAGCTTTTTCAAATTCGTCCATCGTAATTTTATCATTATTATATTCCGCAATTACAATTTTTGAATGCTCTGGAGAGCAGGAAGCGATTAAAAATGTTAGAGCGGCAACAAAGAGAATAGAAATCCTAATAAACATTATTATCTCCTAAATAATTATTATAAATTTAACCGTAAATTTTATCAATAGAGGGCTTGAAAATCAAGGTAATTTTAGGTTGATTCCTCAACTTTTCTGAAGAATCAGCCTTAAAAATCACTTAATCAAAGAAATCTTAATTAATTGTTGATTTCCCTGAGCTATCATTTTAACAAAATACATTCCACTTGCTAAGTTAGAACCATCCACTTCAATTTCATAAGTACCGGATTGAACTTCTTTATCCAACAAAGTATTAATCTCGTTTCCTAAAACATCAAATAATCCTATCTTTAAATATCCGGAAGACGGGACATAATACCTGATAGTTGTAGAAGGATTAAACGGATTTGGATAGTTCTGAAAAAGTTTGAAATCATTTAAGTTTGGTATATCAACCAAAACTTCCTGAGAATATTTATATATTCCATAAAAATCAATTTGTTTTAATCTATAGTAATATCTGCTTGCAAATAAATTTTCATCAATAAAATTATAAGTAATTCTATTTGTACTTGTTCCCGCTCCGCTAACAAAACCAATTGTTTCAAAAGAAGAACTATCATCTCTTCTTTCTATTTCAAATCCATAGTTGTTTGTTTCAGTTGCTGTTATCCATTCAAGATTTACTTTCCCAATTGAATAAACGGCATTGAAATTAATTAATTCGACTGGAACAGGAATAAAATTAATTGCATCAAGAGCATCAATAATTCCCCAGCCATATAAATTATCTGGTGTTGTACTTTGTGAAGCGGTTGCTCTTAAAATCTGCAAAACTTCCATAGGCATAAGGTTTGGATTTACATCTAATAAAAGTGCACACACCCCCGCAACTAATGGACAGCTAAAAGAAGTTCCGCTGCCAGTAGCATAATAGTTTGCAACTGATGTTGCGTGATAAACACTTGAACCCATTGCCATTAAATCAGGTTTTATTCTTCCATCTACCGTTGGACCAACGGAACTAAAATAACTACGAGTCCCATCTGATGTAACTGCACCAATTGTAAAAACGCTGTCACCATCTGCTGGTGCACCCAATGTATTATGTGTGGAATTATATCCCTCATTACCAGCAGAATTTACAACCACAATTCCTTTTGAAACAGCAAGATCAGCAGCTATTGTTATACGTGCCGTCTTTCCATCCATATCTTCCCAGGTGTAATCCACATAAGGAGAATCATAACCAAGATAACCAAGCGAAGTTGATGTAACATCAACGCCAATACTATCTGCCCACTCAAGCGCTGCTATCCAGTTGTCTTCTTCAATGGGAGTTTCACTGTATGTGTTTTCTGTTTTAGCAAGAATAAAATTAGCGCCATACGCCGGGCCAATTAATTCTCCTTCTTTAAATCCGCCAATAATTGAAAGTGTTGCCGTACCGTGTGAACCTTCACCTAAGTCGCCCTCATCTGATACATCTGAATCGCCATTTACAAAGTCCCAAGCCGCAATAATGTTCATATTACTAAAAACTTCGTGGGGAAGATTATCGAAACCGGCATCCATCAGACAAATTGTAACTCCACTTCCGTTATATCCCAAATCGTGTACTTGCGGAACGCTGATTTGATTTAATTGAGTATACGAGTTTCCATAATTAAGAGTATGAATTCCTTCGGGTTGTAAAACTTTATTTAAAGTTGTTTGATTCAAAGTAAATTCTACATCATCTTTTCTCTTTGCTAAAGATTCGACAACATCTATTTTTTTTACGAAGGAATTGGATGCAATTTGGTTGATTTCAGTTTGGCTGGCAAACCCGCTAACGGCATTAAACCATTTTGATTTTTGTTTGATTACAAATCCCTTTGAAATGATTTGGTTGATATAAGAATCACTTACAGGATAATCATTAAAATCAATTACTGATTTATTGCTAATAACTTTTCTTCTTCTTTCTATTGACTTTTTTGAAACAACAAGTTCAGGATCCGGGTAACGTTTTTGTAAATCATTTCCTTTATCAGTAAAGAAAATCCAAACTAATTGTTTTACTGCCTGCTGCTCAGATTTTAATTTTAGATTTAATTTTGGAGTGATTTTATTAATTGGAGATTGAGCAAAAATTTGTGTAAAAGAAAATGCCAATAAAATAAATAATATCTTTTTCATACTTCGGTAATTTTTATTTAACTCTGGTTCCATTATTAACTGATTGAGACACATCGAGAACTTCTAAAGTTCCATCTTTATTTTCTACGGCTAAAATCATACCTTTTGATTCCAATCCCATCAATTTTGTCGGTTGCAAATTAGCTACAATAACTACTTTTTTACCAATCAAATCTTCTGGTTGGTAACTTTTAGCAATACCAGCAATAACCTGTCTTTCTTCACTATCCAATCTAACTTTTAACTTTAAAAGTTTTTCACTCTTTACAACTTTTTCTGCTTCGACTACTTCAGCAGTGCGAAGTTGAATTTTCATAAAGTCATCGTAAGTAATCAAATCAACTTTTTCTTTTTCAACTTCAGGTTTTGGAAGTTTATTTACCTGAGCTTCTATTTTTTCATCTTCAATTTTGGGAAAAAGGATTTCACTCTGATTCAATTGATGTCCTTCTTTTAATTGAGGTTTACCGCAATCTTTCCAATCAACTGGTTTTGCATTTAACATTCCAAAAAGTTTTTCCATTGAGAAAGGAAGAACAGGATGAAACAACTCAGCTAAAGTATAAATTGTTTGCAAGCAAACATTTAAAGTAGTTCCGCATCTTTCCTTATCAGATTTAACAGTTTTCCATGGTTCAGTATCGTTAAAATATTTATTGCCATCACGAGCAAGATTCATAATTTCATTTACGCCATCACGAATTTTATACTTTTCAAAAAGATCTGCAACTCGTTTTGGATATTCTGAAATTTCTTTAAGCATATCTTCATCGATCTTCTCAAGTTTTCCAAGAGTTGGAACTTTTCCATCGAAATGTTTGAATACAAATGTAAAAGTTCTATTAATGAAATTACCTAGAATATCTGCAAGCTCACTATTATTTCTTAACTGAAATTCTTTCCAATAAAAATCTGTGTCACGAGTTTCAGGTAAGTTTGCTGCAAGTGTATAACGAAGCAAATCTGGATCAAACAAATCTAAAAATTCATCCACATCAATTCCCCAATTTCTACTTTTGGAAAATTTCTTTCCTTCAAAATTTAAAAACTCATTTGCCGGAACATTTTGTGGTAAACAGTATTGTCCTTTGGCTCCCTCATTCCACGCCATTAAGATTGCAGGAAAGATTATTGTATGAAACACAACGTTATCCTTACCAATAAAAGCAATGTACTTTGTTTTTGGATCCTGCCAATACTTTTTCCATAAATCAGGATCATTTTTTTGCAGAGATAATTCTTTTGTAGATGAAATGTAACCAAGCACAGCTTCAAACCAAACGTAAATAACTTTACCTGCTGCAGAATCAACTGGAACTTTTATTCCCCAATCAAGATCGCGAGTTATTGCTCGTTCTTTTAATCCATCTTTAAACCAACCACGGCAATATTGAAGAACATTTTCTTTCCAACCGTACTTTTCATTCATTTCATCAACATACTTTTCTAAAGCTGGCTGATATTTACCGAGCGGGAAATAATAATGCGATGTTTCTTTTAACTTTGGCGTTCCGCCAGAAATTTTACTTTTTGGATTTTTTAATTCTGATGGGTCATAAAGTGAACCACAATTTTCACATTCATCACTGCGTGCTTCTTCGTTCCCGCATTTAGGACAAGTTCCTTCAACATATCTATCAGGCAAAAACATATTAGCTTTATCATCATAAAACTGAAGAGACTTTCTTTCAACAAATAATCCACGGTTATAAAATTCTAAGAAAAATTCTTTAGCAGTTTCGTGGTGGATTGGTAAACTTGTTCGAGAGTAATTATCGAAGCTCATTCCAAATCTTGCAAAAGCTTTTTTATTTGCTTCGTGATAACGATCAATAATTACTTGTGGAGAAACTTTTTCTTTATCTGCACTTATTGTAATAGGAACACCGTGTTCATCGGAACCACAAATGTAAATAACATCATCACCATTTAATCTTTTGTAGCGAACATAAATATCTGCTGGTAAATATGCACCGCTAAGATGACCAAGATGAATTGGTCCATTTGCATAAGGCAGAGCCGAGGTAACTAAAACTTTTTCTTTAACCAATATTCTAACCGAATTAATGTTTTACGGAATTTGAGGTGGAAATATAAGGAATTTTGAAAAGACAATGGTACACTGATAAAGCTGATTAAACGGATTTACACAGATTTTCTTGTATTTTTCAACTCCCCGCTACATTTGGGAGAATATCTCTAAAATCTTCTATTCAAAATAAATAAATGAACTACTTATATATTTTTCTTAATTTTGTCTGCAATGTAAAAGGAAATATTATGAAAAAGTTTTACGCAATTACTTTTTTACTTCTTGTTTCATTCTTCAATGTCTGTGCACAGGGAACACCATCATTTATAACTGATAGCCTTGACAATTATGTTAAACGTGCACTCGAACAATGGTAAATACCAGGCGCTGCAGTGCTAATTGTAAAAGATGGAAAAGTTGTAATAGAGAAAGGTTATGGCGTAAAGGAATTAGGCAAAGATGATAAAGTTGATGAAAACACTTTATTTATGATTGGATCAAACACAAAGGCATTTACCGGAACCGCATTTGCCATACTTGAATCCGAAGGAAAATTAAAACTCGAAGATAAGGTAGTCCAATATCTTCCAGATTTTAAAATGAAAGATGCTTGGGTAACCAAAGAACTAAATCTTATTGATATTGTTTCTCATCGGATTGGACTTGAAACTTACCAAGGTGATTTTATGTACTGGACTTCCGATTTGACCGCAGATGAAGTGATTGAAAAGTTTGGAAAGATAACCCCAAAATATGATTTCAGAACAAAGTATGGCTACACAAATGCTGGCTACACAATTGCAGGAAAAATTATAGAAAAAATTTCTGGCTTAACTTGGGCTAATTATCTTAAAGAAAAAATATTTGAACCACTTAAAATGAAAAATACAATTTCTTTATATAATAAATATTTAATGGCTAAAAATATTTCAAAACCACATACCATAATTAATTCTAAGATTTCAAAAATATCTTTCCCCAATCTAGATAATCTTGCTCCAGCTGGAGGTATTGCCTCGTCAATCATTGATATTAGCCACTGGATTATAGCTCAACTTGACAGTGGTAGATTTGAAAGTGAGCGTGCTATACCAATTGAGGTAATTAATAGAATTAGGCAACCCTTGACTATCGATGCGGCTAGTCAGGATTATTATCCGTTCAATGAAAATAATTTTTCTCTTTATGGTATGGGATGGTGGTTAGATGATTATGAAGGGAACGAAATAGTTTATCATACGGGTGGTGTCAATGGATTTTTGAGTTCAATAACGTTAATTCCTGAAGAAAATTTAGGAATTGCCGTTTTTACAAATACCGATCAAAATTATTTCTCTTGGGCGATGCGGGCAGAAGTTACTGATGCATTTCTAGAATTACCTTACAGAAATTATTCAGATCATTACTTGAAAGTATTCAATAAGAAAAAGGAAAAAGAGATTATAGATATTCAAATCTTGAAGGATTCTGTTATTATGAGTATAAAAACTGAAATTTATCTTCCAGATTTTGTTGGAAAATATAAGAATGATCTATATGGATTTGCAGAGATAAAGCAAATCGGAAACTGTCTTGAACTTTATTTTGAACATCATCCTAAATTGACTGCAAAACTTGAATATATCGGTAATAAAAGATTTTTATGTACTTATTCAGATCCAACATATGGAATTAAAGTTTTTCCGTTCGAAATTGAAAATGGCTTAGTGAAATCTTTTATGCTTTCTGTTGATGATTTTATTGAAACCATTCCATATAAATTTGTAAAAAAATAATTATTTCAGCAGATATAGATATTGAGTGATATAACAGATATCTCAAAAAACCTGTATTTGTAGGGGTCGGTCTCCCAGCCAATCCGCTCTTGATTTGCATATATAAAGAAATTCGTATAGGAATTACTCGAAATGTAGGGAAATGTAAGAAAATCTGTTTGACCCCGATCTTACCTGTCGGGAGACGGGTTTATCGGGGGAGTTATTTTATCACCCCGTAATGAAGAGTAATTTTAGGATTTATTTATTAGTGCGGGCTTCTTTTGCCTGTACCGATTTATCAGGGATTCTTTTCTTACTATAAGAAAAGAATAAATGAAAATTATTTTAGTGATTATTTTAGAGTAGAAGTTCTTCCTGCCTACCGCAGGCAGGTTGGTACTTTTCTTCAAAGAAAAGTTAGTAGAACAGCTGAAAATAGAATCAACTTCAAAATTTCTTCTTGATATCCCGAATCAATTCGCAAATCATTCAATTCAATTGGCAACGCCATCCCGATACTATCAGGGTATTTAATCTTTCAATCGACTTATAATCATTCCAAGAGCAAAATTTATTAATGACTTATTGGGCTTAACAACTGATATATTTAATTTCCTTATTGTAATTTACTTAAGCTATTATTTTTTTTAATCCATTTAATAATATCCGGAGTAACTGATGGCTGTTTCATCTCCTTTAACCACAACTGGCACCGCAACCAATAATGGTAATACAAATTACACACCAGCTTTAATTGTTTTAACATCACTTTTCTTTATGTGGGGCTTTATCACATGTTTAAATGATATTCTCATTCCACACTTAAAAGCAATATTTGATTTGAACTACACTCAGGTAATGCTTGTTCAATTTACTTTCTTTACAGCCTATGCAATTGTATCTCTTCCTTCAGGAATATTAGTTGAAAAGATTGGTTATAAAGCCGGAATAATAATCGGATTATTAACTGCCGCCATTGGAACTGTATTATTTTATCCCGCCGCCGGTTACCGCTCTTATGAAATATTTCTTTTAGCCCTATTTATTTTGGCTTCCGGTATTACACTGCTGCAGGTTGCTGCAAATCCGTACGTAGCAATTCTTGGAAAACCAGAAACAGCTTCAAGCAGATTAAATCTTTCACAGGCATTTAATTCGCTTGGAACAACCATTGCCCCAATTTTTGGTTCTATCCTTATTCTTTCAATTGCCGTTAAAGGTGCTGATGAACTTGCAAAACTTAGTATGACCGATCAAGATGCTTACAAATTGATGGAAGCAAGTTCAGTACAAACCCCCTATTTAATTCTAACCGGTATGCTAATAGTAATAGCAATTATATTTGCTCTCTTTAAACTGCCTAAAATTGAAGCAGCTTCACAATCATCAAGCGGAAGTGAGGGCGGTAGTTTTGATCACCATCATAAAAGCGCCTGGGGTTACAGGCATTTGGTTTTGGGTGCTGTTGCAATTTTTGTTTATGTTGGGGGTGAAGTTGCAATAGGTAGTTTCCTTGTAAATTACTTCAAAGAACTTTTGGGCATGCACGAGTCTGAAGCAGGAACTTATGTTGCTCTTTATTGGGGCGGCGCTATGATTGGAAGATTTTTTGGCTCAATTACACTTTCCGGAATGACCGATACAAGGAAGAAAAATATTTATGCAGCCCTGGTTTTTGTTCTTGCATTTGTTATTGCAATGTATGTTACCAAAGAATACCAAAACTTAACGGCTTTCTCTCTTTCTGGATTTGGAAAAACTTTAACATTCCTGGTACTTGTTGCAATAAATTTTATTGCATTTAATATTGGCAAACAAAAACCCGGCAGAACACTTTCCATCCTTGCAATCTTTGCAGCATCATTAGTTATTATCTCAATGTTCACTTTCGGACAATTTGCAATGTGGAGTATCCTTGCTGTAGGATTGTTCAATTCAATTATGTTTCCAACAATTTTTACACTTGCAATAGATGGGTTAGGAAAACATACAGGGCAAGGTTCGGGAATACTTTGTACGGCTATCGTTGGCGGTGCTTTAATTCCATTAGCTCAAGGATTTCTAGCAGACAATATTGGAATTCATCATGCTTTTATTCTTCCGGTTCTTTGTTATGTATTTATAGCTTATTATGGAATCAAAGGTCACATTCCAACATTTGTAAAAACTGTTAAGGCATAATTAAATGAAAATAGAAGTTACATTAGGAATTGATGTTGGCGGAACAAATACTGCTTTTGGTTTTGTTGATATAACGGTAAATGTGCTGCCGAATCATCCATACCTACTGAAGCATATTATAGTGCTGCTGATCTTTTTGCAAGATTACATCCTGAAATAGAAAAATTATATAAAACTGTTTCTGATAAATATGTTTTAAAAGGAATTGGTGTTGGTGCGCCAAATGGAAATTATTATCGCGGAACTGTTGAAAATCCACCAAATCTTAAATGGGGTGTTGTTAATGTAATTGAGATTCTTAAACAATACTACGATGTACCTGCAGCAATAACAAATGATGCGAATGCATCTGCAATTGGTGAAATGCTTTTTGGTGCCGCAAAAGGGATGAAGGATTTTATTGTAATTACACTCGGCACAGGTTTAGGTAGCGGCGTTGTTGTTGATGGTAAATTAGTTTATGGCTCAGATGGCTTTGCCGGAGAAATCGGACATACTGTATATGATTCAAATGGAAGGCAATGCGGCTGTGGTAGAAAAGGATGTCTTGAAACTTATGCTTCTGCAACCGGAATTAAACGCACGGTTATGGAACTGCTTGCTAAATCTAACGAAGACAGTGCTCTTAGAAATATCAGTTATAAAGATCTCGAATCAAAAATGATCTATACATTAGCACTTGAAGGTGATAATATTGCTAAGGAAGCTTTTGAGTATACCGGAAAAATTCTTGGATTAAAGCTTGCTGATGCCGTTGCAGTTACAAGTCCGGAAGCAATTATTTTATTTGGGGGATTAGCACTTGCCGGTAATATGATAATTGATCCCACAAAAAAATCTATGGAAGAAAACTTATTCCATGTATTTCAAAATAAAGTGAAAATAATTCCATCAGGTTTGCCAGAAGGTAACAGCGCTGTGCTTGGTGCAGCAGCATTAATTTGGAATGAAATAATTAAAACAACAGATGTTACTGTTTAGTTTTTTTTTGAATTACAACTTTAAAGTTGGTTTCAATAATAACTTGAAATATTTGTGATGATTGCAACTTTGTCTGAAACTGATAATGGCTGCTGCTGTTACAATGAAAAGAATTTTTAAGTGATCTATTGCTGTTATCTAAATTAGACTACAAAATTTCCGCCTACCAATCTAAAAATCTATACGAAAAAACTAACTGAAATAAAATAGCGGAATCCTGGATTTTTGATATGTTGGAATATTTAATTTCAGCACCTACTAAAATAACATCACTAAGCGGATGTAGATATGTAGCGGCAGCAGAGTAGCCTATGCTTATCTGAGAATTTTTTATGCTTGCACCAAATGCGTAACCACGATTATAAAGTAGAAATACTCCTATACCGCTATTTAATTCTAAATTAGATAAATGTTCAGGAAAAATTTTCATCGAAAAAATTGCCATTATTGGAATTGATATCATTGACGCTCTTATATCTGAGATACCGGCTTCAGTTAATTTTAACTGCCCACCAAGTCGATAGAGATACTGATACCCCGTTTCTATACCCAAACTTAGTAGATGCTCAGGATGCCACATTATTCGCGCAGTTCCCGCATATCCATTTATATCTAAATTTTCTATATCTAAAGTGGTTATATAACGCGAGTATCCTGCACCAACATCAATAGTTAAGTAATAAAGAGTATCTTTAGTTTGTGGAAATACTAAAGCAGATAATAAAATAATTGATATAATAGTTTTATAGATCATAAATCATTATCTGGTGTAATGGTAATAAGCAATTAATGAAGGATAATTTGAAAGTACACCATCAAACTCTCCATCTCTCATAAAACTTTCAACAAAAGCCGGCTCATCAAGTGTCCAGACAAAAGCTTTTCTTCCTTCACTATGCATTTGTCTTACAACATCTGTCTGCGTTCCCAGTGTCCACCGTGGCGCCCACACTTCTGAATTAACTTTACGAACTATGTCAACATCTAATTCACATAAAGAGGGAATATTCTGGAAATCAGGATAAGCAAGAAGATTATTTACTTTGTCATCACCGGGAAGACCAAGAACAATTTTTAAATCTCTATTCATCAAAGCGGCACGCTTAAGAATATCTTGCTGCAATTCTATAACAATAGGAATTTCATTTTTTTCTGATTTTAAATCCAGCCAAACAAATCTTAGTGTCGTAGAATCAAGTACAAATTCTAACGCTTCCTTTAAGGATGGGATCAGTTCCCCATTCTTAAGTTTTACAAATGATCTGAGCTGGTACCAGGAAAAATTTTCAATATTTCCCCAGATTACACTTTTTTGTGTTAACCGCAGATTGATATCTGAATCGTGATATAGAAATGGAACACCATCATTAGTAACATGCACATCTATTTCAATTCCTGTGGCTCCAAAACCTTCAGCAAGATTAATTAATTCTACAGAGTTTTCTGAAGCTTGAAGATATTCTGAATTTCTTCCGCCGCCACGGTGAGCAAGGATATAAAAATCACTTTGCTTAACAAAATTACTGAAGGGTCTCAGATATTTAAGTTCAAACATTTTGCTGTCTGATCCATCTGTCAAAGTGAAAGTGCCTTTTAAAGAAACTTGAAAATTCAGGGAATCACCTTTAAGTATCTGAGCGCCTCCTTCCTCAGCAGAAATACTTAGTTTCGATAATCCTAAATCAGTGCTTGTAGCATAACGCCAATATCCTAAAAAGTAAATCACAGAGTCGATGCTGCCCCCCTGCATAACTAAATAACTAACATTTTTAGAACAAAATATGGAAAGATTATTCCCACTCCATTTTAGTACAACTTGTTCGCCAAATTTTTCTTTTCCGGATACTACAGAATAAATTCCTTCCATAATTTTTTTTGAATAATCGGGCAACGGTGTTGTTTGAGCAAGAAATCCGTTAGGGTCGATAATTGGAAAATCTACATCCACAATATTATCACACGATGTTAATGCATATAAAAATACAACGACTATTAGAATTATTTTTCTCATAAGTTGAAACTAAAAACAAATTCAGAGATATAAAAAAATCTATCAAATGTTGAAAAAGTAGCCCACATTGGATAATAAAATTTTGTAAAGTTTGATTTGAATCCTATTACAACAAAATTATCCTTCCAGAGAGGCTGCTCAATATAAACTCCAATTGCATATCCGGAAAAAGTATCAAAG
Source organism: uncultured Ignavibacteriaceae bacterium (assembly GCA_963714775.1). GTDB lineage: Bacteria > Bacteroidota > Ignavibacteria > Ignavibacteriales > Ignavibacteriaceae > IGN3. The sequence goes on along the minus strand of CAVQQN010000040.1, from coordinate 43,055 downwards.
TTACTTGAAACTTTTATATCGCCAGTTTTTGTTGATTGAGCAAGAATAAATAATGCTTCCGATTTTACCGTAACACTAAAATTTGTAAAGGAATATCCTACACTTAAATTAGGATATAAGTGCCAACCATTAATGTTAGTATCAAAACCAAATTGATAAAGCCTACCGTACCAATATGCAGCATCAGTACCCAGTGACATACTTAATTTGCCAAATTCGTGGTTCCACTGGGTTCCCAGAGATAAGTGAAAAGTTAAAAAATTACTCTCAAATCCTGCTTCGGATATAAAATTATACGGAAGCCCATACTTAATTCTATAAAAGAGTAAAGGTGCTCTAAAAATATCATCAGTTTCAACTACGTCTTCTGGAAGTTTTGCAGAAGACAGACCCAATGTTTGAATGACTTCGTTAAACTCAAGTGAATGTGGATAATAAAAAGAATTGTTCCGGATATTTATATTTTGAGCAAACGATCTTTCAGTCAGCAAAAAGATTAAAACAATCAGAAATAATTTTGATATAGAATAATATTTTGGAATTGTTTTCAAGTAATACTTTTTTTTATAGTTCAAACTATATAATTATTTTTTTAAACGAAACAATTAGGTGTAATATTCTAAAGGAAAGACTTTTATCTCAAATAATTTTTGTTTTACTATTTGAGTAAATCGGCAAACAATTTTAGCAAATCTTGTTTTAAGTATGGTTTAGAAATGTATTGATCAAATCCGCCTCTAAGAAATTTCTCTTTGTCACCCGCCATAGCGTAAGCAGTTGCAGCTATAATGGGTGTTTTATCATATCCATTTATCGTTCTTATTTTTTCTTTAACTTCAATTCCTGTCATTCCCCTGCCTAAGTTTATATCCAATAGAATCAAATCGTACTTATTTTCATTAATATAAGCTAAAGCTTTTTCACCATTTTCGGCAAAAGAAACTTTGTACTGATCATATAAAAACTGATTAATAACTTCTCTTGAAGTTGCGTCATCTTCTACGACAAGAATTTTATAATCTGTTTTTTTTTGTTCTGATAAAGTTTTAATCGGGTTACTTAATTCACTAAGTTTTTTTTTGTCTTCTCCGTTAGTTGGTTCTTGATCTAATGATACTTCTGAAATTAAAGGTATCTGAATTATAAATTCTGATCCTTCGTTAGGCTTACTCTTAACAAATATTTGACCACCTAAAAGCTCAACATATTTTTTACAAATTGTCAGACCAAGACCCGTTCCCTGGAATCCTCTTCCCAATCCCTCAGAAACCTGTCTGAATTCTTCAAAAATAAGCTCAATACTTTCTTTGGGAATACCAATGCCGGTATCTTTAATAGTGATAATGAATTCCCTATGTAATGCTACAAGCGTAATGAATACGCCACCTGTATTCGTGAACTTAATTGCGTTATTAATAAGATTATTCATTACATCTCTTATCATCCTTGGATCAGTCTTAGCCAATATATCGTAAGTAGGTACAGATGTTTTAATAAAAAGTTTTTTTCTTCCTGCTGCAGCTTCAAAGTGGAATGTAACATTTTTCACAAGGGCATTTAAGTTTACAACCTGAATTTGGATGTTATGTTTATTTGCTTCCAGACGTGATAAATCCAAAATCAGGTTAAGAGTATCAATTAATCGTTGGCCGCTATCGTGTATTGCAACAGCCATTTTTTTATGATTTTCATTTTGTATTTCAGCTATCAGTAAATCTGAATATCCCAAAATCCCTATCATCGGTGTTCTTAACTCGTGACTCATATTTGCTAAGAAAGTAGATTTTAATCTGTTTGATTCATCAGCTTTCTCTTTAGCTTCAATTAATTCCTTTTCCTTTAATTTCAAATCTGTAATATCTTCAGCGGAAAATAATAAACCGGAATAGTCATTATCATTATTTCTAAGAAATGTTTTATGGAAAATTAATGTTCGAGTTTCTCTCCCTTTAGTTATAACATCACTAATTATAAATTCATTCGGTTGCATTTTGCCAAGCATGATATCGCTATCCATCTTTTTTAACTTAACTCTATCTTTTTCATGGAAACAGGTTTCATACCAGTTTTTCCCATTCAATTCACCAGCCTGGTAACCTAGTACTTCATCTCCCTTTTTATTAATAATCTCAATGTATCCGTCTTGATCAAGTAACGCTATAATTGTCCCGGCAATATCAAGATATTTTTTTGTTTGATCACGCTCTTTCTGTAATTCAATATTCGTAATCGCTAATTCCTCAGTTCGATCTGTAACTCTTTTTTCCAGCTCATCATTTAAAGTTTCAAGCTCTTCTTGAGTAATTTTTCTAACTTTTACTTCTTCTTCAAGTACTTTTCTTTGATCAAAAAATTCTTTAATCAAATTAGCAACAACACCAAATTCACTCTTTGTATTTTGAAGTTTTTTTAGTTGCTCGGGTTTCTTTAATATAAAACTTGAAATTATGGTTGAGATTGGTCTTACAACTTGTATATACAAACCTGTTGTTATTAGTAATGAAATCATTAGCAATAGTAGAATAATTTTAAGATTCTCTTTGTTCAGTGAGTTATACTTGTTTTTTAAAACAACAGATTCTTTTTGAGCATATAGTATTTTGGAGATTTCATTATTCGTGTTTGATAAACTTATAAACACATTGCTGATAAATGGTTTGTCCTTAAGATATTGAATATATCTTTTCTGCTCTTCTTTATTAATTATTTTAACATTAGATCCTGTTGCATCAGAAATTATTTTGGTAAGACTATCATCGAAGTTTTCGATTAAACTCTCGGGCAAGATTATCTTGTTTTCTCTAGGAAGATTATAATTTCTATCCCTTAACCACTTGTTAGATTTTTGCTTAGATGCTGGATTAATTAGTTCTACAGTTAAATAATTTAATATCGAAGATTGTAAGGTTATATTATTTTCATCAGAAATTGACTTCAGAATATCCGCTTCTTTTGCTTTCAAATAAAGAACTACTGCTGTAAAAGACAAAAGAATAAAAATAATCAGAAGTACAAGTCTGTTTTCTATTTTATGGAACATATTTTATATCAGAATCATTATTAAATCAAATCTGTATTTAAATTAAATATTTTATTTAGAATGTAAATTCAAAAGAATTTATCAAATATCTATATTGATAATTCCTTAAATGAAAGGGAGATGATATCCAAATTTTTGCAGGTCTGCATCACTAAACCTTTTTTAATTAATCTTTGTCTGATTCCTCAATTTCAAAAATTAAATTCTACAACTAATTATCGTAAAATGATTCAAAAACTTTAACTAAATAACACTACATTTTAATTAAATTAACCTAGATTGCTGGTTATTATATCTCTTAGTTGCGTTTGAGTAAATGGTTTTGCCAGAAATCCGCTAAAGCCTTCTCTCATAAATGTATCCTGATCTATTGAAGAAGTATAACCGGTTATAGCAAATATTGGGGTTTCTTTGTATTGGTTCATCCTTCTAATTTCTTTCATTAACTCAATACCACCAATACTGTCTTTTAAATTAATATCCATAAGAATTATATCGTAAGTTGCTTTCTGAACCGCTACAAGCGTTTCTTGATAATTGGTAGTATTATCCATCTTTGCTATATCATTAAGAAAGTACTTCATTATATCAACATTCATTAAATAATCTTCTACAATTAGCACATAAGGCACTGATCCCGAAAGTGTAATTGATTTAGTCTTAGCATTATGTACAACGCCCTCTTCAACTTCCTGAACCAACACATTAACCGATAATGGAAGAAGAATTGAAAAAGTGGAACCTTCCGCCTCTTTACTTTCTACTTCAAGTTTTCCATTTAAAAGTCTAATCATCTTTTGAGCAATGGTTAAACCAAGACCGGTCCCTTGATATCTTCTGGTAACACCTTCGCTCAATTGTCTGAAAGCATCAAAAATCATTTTTCTATTTTTTTCAGGGATTCCAATTCCTGAATCTTTTATCCTGATTGCGCAATACTTATCAAGCTCATCATCAATAAATTCACTGGCTGTAATTTTAATACCACCTTTTTCTGTGTATTTTATTGCATTATCAATAAGGTTTCTAAAAATTTGTTCTAACAGTTTTTCATCGGAATTAACAATAATATCTTCTTTTAGAATTTCAACTTCTAATTCGAGATTTTTTTCGCTTGCAATGCTTTTGTAACTGTAATCAAGATATCTTACAAAGTGAGAAACATTGATATCCGTTTTGTTAACTTTAACTCTTTCAGATTCCAGATCAGAAAGTTCAATAATAGAATTTAAGGTGTTAAGAAGTCTGTAACTAGATTTGATAATTTTATTTGAGATCTCTACAACATTATCATCTTCTGTTTCTTCAACCATCATTTGAGAAAAACCAATTATAGAATTCATCGGAGTTCTTATTTCGTGATTGAGATTACCTAGCATATGGGTTTTAAAATTGTTTATTTCATTCGATTTATTTAATGCCAGCTTAAGTTCTATCTCAAGTTCTTTTTGTTGAGTTATGTCCTGTTCAATCGAAAGATAATGAACTATCTCTCCATTTTCGTTTTTAATTGGTGATATTGATAATGAAGCCCAATAAGGGATGTTATCTTTTTTCAAATTAATAACTTCGCCACTCCAGACATCACCATTCTTCACCTTGTTCCAAATCTCATTTATATCCCGTTCATTTAAGGGTTTGATTGAAGTAGCTTCTTTCCCAATTAAATCTTCAATTTTACCGCCTCTTAATTCGATGTACTTAGGATTTGCATATTCTATTATATTTTTTGTATCTGTTAGCAAAACCGAGGCAGGGCTTTGTTTAACTATTTCTGATAAAATTTTAAGTTCTTTTTCCGCATGCTTTCTAAATGTAATATTTCTATTAATTGATATAATTGCTTTCTGACCAAGATAATCTGTGGATGAAAGATTCATTTCAAAAAAGATGGATGATCTATCTTTTTTTATTGACTCTAATTCAAATGTCGGAACTTCTTTGTCATCTGCAGCATCACATATTTTTTCATGTACAGAACGTCCATCCACACACAGCTCATAAAATGATTTGCCTATAAGTTCTGATTTATCATAACCATATAGATTACAAGCTTTAAGATTTGTGTTTAGTATAATGCCTCTTTCAGGTTCAAAAATAAAAATTGGATCGTGAGCATTATCAAATAGATTTTTATATGCTTGTTCAGAATTTTTAAGTTTGTTTTCAGTCAGAATTCTTTCTGTAATATCTTCAGCTATTCCGATTATATCATCCTGCTTGTTTCCAATACAATTCACATTTTTAAGTCTCGAACTTATCCAACGTGTACTTCCATCCGGTCTAACTATACGGTATTCAATCTCACCCGTAAAATCTTTAGAGGATTTTGCCATTTGTATTGCTTCTAACAGTCTATTTCTGTCTTTGGGATAAATGGAATCTAACCATAACAATGTATTATTAACTGCGGCTTTGTGATCTATACCCCATACTCTATCAAATGCAGGACTTAAGTAAGTCAGTTTTTCTCCTGACTCATCGCTCTTTAGAGTAAACAAAACTATTTCAATATTATCAGCTATCTGTTTAATTCGCTCTTCACTTTCTGAAAGAGCCCGTTTTGTAGACAAAAGATCGGTTACATCATGAATTGATTCAATAACTTTAGTTACTCGTCCCGTTTCATCTTTTAATGGAGAGAATAAAACATCTACATGTACAGGTAAGCCATCATTTTTTATATGAACATGTCTAACCAGCTTTGGAATTCCTTGATCAAAAACATTCTTTAGCTCACATTCCTCCCCATTTTCACAGCACGGAAGATCTATGTTGTGTGAAATTTTATAACATTTCTTACCTATAACTTCAGTTGTCGGATGACCAGTGGATTTAAGTGCAGAATTGTTTACATCCAATATGTTATAATTTCTATCAATTACCATTATGTCTTCGTGCATACTATGTAACAATGTTCTGAAGTAGGTTTCGCTTTCAATTAAAGTTTGTCCTGCTAATATTCTTTCTTTTTCAACCTCAATACTGTTTAGTGCAAATGCTAAATCTTCTGCAAGTGTCTGGAGAAGTTCAGTTTCCTCAAAATCAAAAGCATATAAACTATCAGAAAAAACAACAAGATAACCATAGAATTTTTTGCGATACTGAATAGGAGATATTAGAGCAGATGGATTTTTTAGGTCATGATTTTGAAAAATTTTATTAAAAAAATTCAAGCCGTTACTATTTCTAAGTACGGTTGCTCTATCAGTCGGTAAATTAATGTTTAATACGCTCTGAACTTTTTTCTTAAGAAAATGATTAGTGATACCACCACTGAAAGACTTATTAAATTTTTCAGAAAACATAACAGGGTTTGAAGCTGGATCATTTTCGTTACTTATCCAGGCTACGACATAATCTTTAGAACTAACAAGAATTTTACAAGCTTCCGATAAAAGTTTTTCGGGTACACTTTCTTTTGTGATAAGTTTATCTATACTTCTGATGGCCTTAAGTAATTGGTTTAGGTGCTTTACTGACCTATCCGTTGATGATTTGTAAAGTGCAGTTTCAATCATCGCGCCTAATTCTTTATCGCGAACCGGCTTTGCCAAAAAACCATAAGTAAAGCTGTCTTTACTTTGCTCAATAGTTTTGTGATCAGCAAATGAGGTTAAATATATAACAGGTATTTCTGCTTCTTTATGTATGATGTTTGCAGTTTCAATTCCTGTTAATTCTCCTTTTAGTTTAATATCCATTAAGATAACATCAGGGTATTCTACAAGTGCGAGTTTAATTGCCTCATCACCAGTAGCAACTGGACCAATGGATGCATACCCACTTTTATTAAGAATTCGCTGAAGTTGAGAGGCTACAATCTCATCATCTTCAACAATAAGAATTGTGTTTTGGTTCGAACGGAAAATCGATTTTAGATTTTCTTTGCTATTCAAAATATTTTTTGAGAGCTTCATTAGTCTTTTTAATGTCTTCCAGAAAACAAGATTTACTATTAATCAATAATCAATTACCTCTTTTATGCCAGAGCTGACTAAATGTCATTAGTTTTTCTAAAATAAAATTCGAACTGATTTATTTGTGCGGTTGAACAAATAAGTAATTTTATAAAGTTTGAGGTACAAAATTTTTCTGCTTAAAAATTTTATAAAACTAAATCTGAAAAATCATTTAGGCTGTTAAGTAATTAACTTCTCTTTTAGGAAATATTTTCCGTTTTGATAATTATTTTACAATTCACTTGTCAATAAGGTTTTCCCTTAATTGAAGCAGGAATTGTAAAGAAAAATTCTGATCCTTTACTTGATTTGCTTTCTACCCAAATTTTTCCTCCATGTTTTTCAATAAAATCTTTACAAAGAATCATCCCCAACCCTGTACCCTTTTCATTAGTAGTTCCGGGAGTTGTAAAACTTTTATTCATTTCAAAAAGCATAGATTTTTGATCTTCATTCATTCCAATACCGTTATCTTTTACCGAAAAACAAATCATACCATCCTGTCGTTTTGATGTAATAAATATTTGTCCATTTCGATTGGTAAATTTAATTGCGTTGGTAACCAGATTATTAAAAATTGATTGCATCATATTTTCATCTGCATAAACATAAGTTTCTTTATTAAGATTATTTATAATTGTTATGTTTTTCTGCTCTGCATTGGATGTGAGAAGTGCCACAGTATCCTCAGAAATTGAATATGCGTTTAATGGTGCAGGATGAAATTCAATTCTTCCGGTTTGTAAACGACTCCATTCCAAAAGATTAGTCAGTAACCCTATTGTTTGTTTAGATATTTCAACAATGCTTGAAGCAAATTCTTTTATTTCCGATTTCTGCAATTCCTCGATATCATCAGCAAGAATTTCTGCATATCCAATTAGAGCAATAATTGGTGTTCTTACATCATGAGCAATAATGGAAACAAATTTGTCTTTGGTTTCATTTATCTGTTTTAAATCTTCAGCAATTTTTAGAATCTGAAATTCGTTTTGCTTTTGGTTGGTTACATCTCTCAAGAGCATAAGAACTTCATTTTTATGACTTTTAACTATTCGAGCTTCATAATGTTTTTCAGCATCGTGATTATGCATCTCAAAGTTATAAGTTTTTAACAACCCTGATGAATGAGTATCTTTAATTGATTCATAAAGCTGCTCAGCAATTGAATGTGGAAATATATCCCAAATGTTTTTTCCTATTATGGAAGATAGATACATAGGAAATTCCGAATTGCTACCCGCCTTAAAGTCTGTAAACTTTCCATCTTCAGAGAGGATAAATAAAATATCCGGCAGCGCTTTTATTATTGCATAATCACGACCAATAACATCGCTTATCAGTTCATCAACAATTTTCTTTTCTGTTATATCTTCGGCAATACAATCATAATAAACCGAATTATCAACAGTATCATAACATTTTTGAACGTATTCGTTAATGTAGATGAGTCTTCCGGATTTATTACGCCAGCGGGATTCAACACCTTCAGTATTATTTATCTTGAATAAATGTTCCTGGTATTTTTTCACAGAAAAATTTTCACGGAATAATTCATCTTTTTCAAATGTGGTGATCATTTCCTCATATGAATTGAAACCAAGCATACGCAGAAATGTTTGATTGGCATAAGTAGGAACACCAGTAAATGAAATCCTATAAAATGCAAAATGCGGGCTTGCATGAAAGCTTGATGAAATGTTCTTCTTCCCTTAATAATTTTTCTGTTAACTGCATCAATTTAAATATTCAAATTTTTTACAAAAAAGCATGCTCTTCTTCTCAATGACATCAATAACTAAAATCATCAAGAATTATAAATGATTCCTATAATCGAAATACAACTTAAGTGCCAGTTAGTACTATAATTATTCTAAAAATGATTGTTCATTTATAACAAAATATGTCGCTAAAAAACCTTAAATGGGTCAAAAAAATAAATATAATTTTCTAACTGATAAAAATTACTGTGTAAATAACAGCCAATAGGCTAATATTATACAGCATTGATTTGTTGATAAACGATGCTGTACTTTGCTTAAATTCTTTAGGAATGAATTTTTACAACCGGAAATATCAAAGTTACTTTTGTACCTGTTTGTCTTACGACTAACAATTTCGAATAGTCCACCCATCATTTTTGTAAGTTTGCTTGCAATTGCTAATCCTAAACCTGCCCCTTGATATTTTCTAGTATAGCCCTGCTCTTCTTGCGAAAATGGCTCCAGCAAATATTTAATGTCTTCCTGATTCATTCCTTCGCCCTGTATCCGTAATTGTTATATACGCAAACTGACTAAAGATAAAAGACCTTAAAACAACTTTGCCCTGTGTAGTGTATTTGATTGCATTTTCAGTAATTGCATAAACAATTTTTTCAAGCTTTCATCCAATCTGTTTTTATTACAACTTCCAGATCAGCTAAGTTCAAGCTCAATTTCAATATTCCTTTTGTTTTGCTCTTTGTATAAGTTTGTTATGAACTGATTTAAGAACCTGGTTGCAGTTAAGGTAAACATAATCAAAAACAATTTCACTTGATTCTATTTCAGACATATCAATTATATGATCAAATAAATGAGATACTCTTGATAAGAACTTCTTTAACAAGTACAATAAGTTCAGAAATTGTTTCATAGTCATCTTGATCTTAATACTTTCTTCTAAAATATCAGCATAGCCTGAAATTGCATTAAATGGTGTTCTTATTTCGTGAGACATGTTTTCGTATAAAAGAAGTCTTAAGTTTATTTAACTGAACTTCCTTTTCATAAGCCGCGGTCATTTTAGTCTGATAATTTTCCTTATCAGTTGTGTTATTAAAATTTATCATAACAAAAGAGTTCTTCATCTGGTGCTTATATCCATTAAGGATAATTTGCAAGTGTAGTGAACCTGATTATGTTTTGTTTTAAACTCTATAAATGGCAGTGAATTATTTAATAAGATGCTCGGAATTTTTTAAAACAAGTTTTAATAATTCACTGGTAAACACAATCTTTAAATCGTTGTTAACTAGTTTAGCTTTGTCAAGATCAAATACTCTAAAGAAACTATTATTGCCGGTTTCAAACAGTAGTTTATCTTTACTTTTTTTAAGTATAAAAAGCGGATCGCGAATATTATTTATAATGGATTTTAATTTATTTTCAGATTCTTTAATGATAATATTTTTCTGAACATAATCAGTAATATCATGTGCAATAAGCATAAAAGCATTTTCAGTTGCGCCTGTATTATAAAATGGAGTAAGTTGTAATTCCTTAAAAAGAATTTTCCCTTTATCTTTTAAAGATATGATTTTAACCCAGCTCTGTTTTAAGAAAAAAGCTCGTTCTGCAGTTAGAAGATCTGCTTTGGATAAAAAATTTTCCAGAGGCTTACAGAAAAAATTTTCGTACAACTCATCAATTGTAAACCCAAGAATATTTTCCATAGATCTTGAAAGAAAAGAAATTTTTCCGCTGGCATCAATTGTCATTACAGGAATGTTAGCAAATTCAATTGCTGCGTGAATAGAATTAATTCTGTTTTCAAGTATCAGTTCTTTTTCAGTAAGATGAAAAGTTATGAAAAGATATTGAGTATTATCCAGTTCAATTTTTTCAATCTCTGCATTATATTCACCAAAAGTAGATTCTGACGAGTTTTTAATACGAAGATTAATACTTATGTTGGAATAACTGCTTTCCGCAAAATCAGATAAAAGTCTTACAAGATTAGCATCTGTTTGTACTGCAGAAATAGATAAAACGTTATTCAATCCAAATGCTATCTGTGCTGCTTGATTAGAATAGACTATAGAATTGTTTCGGTTAACAACAAGCGTGGGTTTACATTCAACAGCAGCATTGATGGGAATATTATTCTCATAGTCAATAGTTAAATCCTGCGGTAGGATTTCATTATAACTTAACATTTATGTGAAGAATTTTAATTGATTTTTCTGCACCAGTATTAAAAGGCACCATTCTTAGATTGCTTGAAAGTACTTGGTCCGTTACTTTTTCTACAAAGAAAATTAAATTTTTATGAATAAGTGACAGTTCATATTTCAAATTATTTTCTGCACCATCAATAATAAAAGAGTTTACTTCCGGATTAATTGAACTTTTAAGCAATATGCTATCATAAGAAGCAAACTTTTCAAACAACCAGTTAAGATATTCTGCTGATGATGCAAGTAATGTCTTCGGTATAAACTTTGGGATCAAAATCAAAAGAAATTAAAATCTGATATTTGTGTTGTGGCGGGTTTAGAACATTTTCATTAGAAATATTGTACTTGATGTCTGATGAATTACAATCATGGGTACTTACCTTTGTTTTAAAAGTTAAATTATCAACAACAAATTCAATAACAAACTCATCATTTTCTGTATGTTCAAGTGATTTAAGCTGCCACTTTAATTGGGATAAATATTGGAAAGCGGATGAAAAACTTAAGGAATCTGAAACACTGGATTTACCGCCAGTTATAACAGGTAAAGAATGTACTCCTGCTGTAAAACGAGTGTTATTTTTAAATTCAGCAGTAGACGCAATATTTTCGATTTTTTTTAGCATTTTCCCAGTTCTCCACCTTATTATCGAGGATAATAGGGAAAATATTTAGCTTAAAAAATCAATCGAATTTGATCATTTTGCTTTCGTCAGCGTAATCGATTATTTCAGGATTTTCTAAGTGAGTTAACTGATGAACAAAATTTTGGATTCTTTCAATTGCCTGCTGCATAATTTGAAAATCTTCTTCTGTATGTTCTGAAGATTTAGTTTGAGCTGCTTCCTTTAAATTATTCATGGCAATTTTAAGACTGCTTAATGGATTATTAATTTTATGTCCGATAGTGCAGGCAAGTTCTACAACAGCTTTTGAGTGTTCTATCGCTTTAAGTTCTTTTTGAAGATTAAAAATTCTTATTCCGGAATTTATTCTTGCAACCAGTTCCTGATTTTCAATCGGTTTCATTAAAAAATCGTCTGCACCAATATCCAACCCTGTAACACGATCTCTTAATGAAGTTCTTGCTGTAAGAATTATGAAATATATAATCTTATGCTTTTCATTGCTCTTTATTTGATTACATAATTCCAACCCATCCATTATAGGCATTGTCCAATCCGCCAGAATAACTTTTGGATCAAATTTCTCAAGCATTGGAAGTGCCTCCTGCCCATTATTTGCAGTCATCACTTCAAAATTATTTTTGGTTAAAAGTTTTTCAAGAATAAAACGTGTATCACGTTCATCTTCAACAACTAGTATTTTATCTTTTTCTGTCAACTTGTTATATAGTTATTAATTTTATTTAAAAAACGATTATAATCTAAAATTGGTTTTGTTATTATTTCTTCAGCCTTAGTTTCATTTAGAAAATATTTTAACTGGCTTGAAAGTGAAGAAGCAGTAACCAAAACCAATGGAATATTTTTCAATCGTTCATCAGATTTAATTGCCTGAGATAATTGGATACCATCAATTTTTTCAGTTGTTAAGATAAGTATTATTAAGATTTATATCCATAAGGATAAGACCAATATCTTCATTGATCAAAGTTTCTAAAACTTTATCCCCATTATCAGTAATTAATAGTTTCATAACCATTTTTATTAAAAAACATTTTATAAAATTGCTGTGTAATTCTATCATCTTCAACAACAATTAGTTTTTTCATTTAGGAGCCTCTGTAGCAAATTTTATTATTAATACTAATTCTTCTGTTTACAAGATTAAACGGATCTTTTTTATCTAACAATCTTGTATCTGCATATCCGCGTACTTCATCAATTCTGTTTTCATCAAGCCCGCCTGAAACAACAACTCTTCTTGCAGTATTTGCTCTGTCTGTGCTTAGTTCAAAATTAGTATAACCTTCTCCATCGTTTGAATATGGACGTGAATCTGTGTGTCCTTCAACTATTATTTTATTTGGAATAACTTTAAGGTTCTTTCCAATTTCTTTTAGTATTCTTATGCTTCAGGTTTTAATTCTGAAGTACCAATTTCAAAAAATGCTGCATTATTTGACTCCCTCATTTCAATTCTTAATCCTTCATTAACAATCTCCATCTTTACCTGATCGAGCAGCATACTCAAATTCACCATTTTTAGAAAGATCATTAACTATTGAATCCTTCATTGCATTCAATCTTTCAATTTCTTTTTCTCTCTCTTTAATTTTATCAATCACGGATATATTCATTATCAGTAGGTAATTGAATAACACTACCATCCAATAACAGAAATTGCTTTCATCTTTTCAGTAAATCCAACCGGGTCTTTAAAATAACCTGCAACATTTTGTACAACTTTTTCATCCTGTCCTAAAATCCAAAGAACAATAAATAGAGCCATCATTGCAGTAACAAAATCAGCATAAGCAACTTTCCAGGCACCGCCATGATGTCCGCCATGCTTATGAATTTTCTTAACAACTATTAAATTTTCTTCCCCGCCCTTCATTTATTCAGTCTTTCCTCGCATATAGTTTTCAAGTTCACTGAAAGTGGGGCGTTCTTCTGAAAATATTGTTCGGCGAGCCATTTCTACAGCAATGATTGGAGGGTTGCCCTTTGCATATGCTAGAACGCAAGCTTTAATTGTTTCAAGGTATCTCATTTTTTCTTCTAGGCCTACTTTCAAGATTTGTAGCCATTGGATCAACAAATCCATAGGCAAGTAAAACACCCAAGAAATGTTCCAACCAAGTGCGGCAGCAACATGTTCACCAACCACAGCTGCGCCCTGATCAATTGAACCCATTGTTATAATAATTCCTAATACAGCAGCTACAATTCCCAGACCCGGAAAAGCATCACCCATTTTTGTAATGGCATTTATCACTGGTTTTGTTTCAGCTTCAAGAGTCTGAATTTCTGCATCAATAAGATTTTCCAGTTCGTGCGGCGGTACACCACCGGATAACATTACTTTCATTGTATCGCAGAAAAATGTTTTAGCTAACTCATTGTTAAGAAATTTTTGATTTTTGGAAAGTATATCGCTTTCTTCTGGTTTTTCAACATGTTTTTCAATTGCAAGTAATCCGTCTCGCTGCGCTAAAAGAAAAAGATCATTAAAAGCTTTTAATAATTCTAGGTAATCTTCTTTAGAATAAGCATGAGATTTGAACACCGTCGGTAATTGTTTTTATAATTTTTTTTAACACAGCCAATAGGAGCAGAAATCAATAAGCTTCCTACAGCAGCGCCTACAATAACTACAAATTCTGCTGGTTGAATTAACAGAATAACATCGCCGCCGGCAAACATAAATCCGCCAATTACAGCAACTACAACTACAGCTATTCCAATAATTACAAACATTTTATTTCTCCACGTTTAACTCAAACTGAGTTTTGGGTACAAGTGAAAACAATTTTTCGCATTGACTTATTATAAAATTCCAATCAACTTTATCAGAAGACAGGTTGAATTCCAGGTTTCTGCAAATATCACTTACTTGCGGCAACCCCACTGTTTTTCCCACACCTTTTATTTGATGAAAAATTACTCTTAATTTATTTCTATCTCTCATACTTACTGAATCAACAATAATCTTTTTTTGTGATGGAAATGATTCTATAAAAATCTTCTGAAGGTCATTTACTACTTCATCCTGAAAATCAATTGATTGAACATCCGCACTTATTTTACGTTCCAATTCATACCCAAGCAATTCATTAACTGCATTAATAAGATCATCAATATTAAACGGTTTGATAATAACTTTATCTGCACCATTTTCCATTGCAGCAAGCATATTGCTTTTGTTTACATTACCGCTTAGTATAATTACAGGAATATTTTTTAGCTCATCAATTACTTTTTTAATCTGAAGTGTTTTTATCCCATCAAGATTAGGCATAAGAATATCAAGAATTATAATATCAGGTTTATGAGAAATAGCTTTTTGGATTCCATAAACTCCATCTTCACAGCTTTCGGTTTTGCAATTGTATTCATCAAATAATCTTGTTAAAGATGCTCTTGTTAAATCAGAATCATCTACAATTAGAATTAGCGGTATTTTTTGGGGTCTGATCATATACTATCAATCTTTTTAATTTTTAGTTTAGTTAAGTCTTCAGGTTTTTCTTTAATCGATTTTGTAGCCTTAACAGAACTTTCTTTTACTTTTTCGTAAAGTTCAGTTCTAACAATTTGAATATTTTGAGGTGCATCAATTCCTATCTTAACTGTATTATCGGAAATAGAAATTATCTTTACAGTAATTCCACTTCCAATTTTTATTTCTTCGTTCAGTTTTCTGGTTAGTATTAGCATTTTTTTAACTTTGTTTTTCTTCAACAAAAAGATTGTATTCGATAGGATACTTATCACTATCTATAATTTTTTGAAATCCACTTTTAGAATTCTGGTTAATATAAACAGGTGCTTTAAGATTAACTTTTACTTCAACAGGATTTTTGTTGAGTGTTACAATTCCAAAAGCTTCATTATTCTCCAGCACCGGAAAATTTTCATCAATTATCCTTAACCCGATTAACGGAAACGCAATATCCGGTTGTTCAATTGAGTTAAGCCAGTAGAAAAGTTCTTCATCTGTCTTGATGAAAAGATATTTGTGAAGATTTTCAAATCCGAAAAAACCTTCTGCAAAGTTGATAACTAAATCTTCGGTGTATTCAATTTCGCCAAATTGATATGTGTTTATTTTCATATTCCTAATCTTATTTTATGATTATAATATCTACTCTTCTGTTTGTAGCACGGCCTGAAACAGATTCATTTGAATCAAGAGGTTTATATTCCGCATAACCAACTATAGAAAGCTTTTCCGGATCTAACCCTTGTTCTGTCATCAAATAATAAGCCGTATTTAAAGCACGGGCTATTGATAAATGCCAATTTGAAGGAAACTGTAAAGTACTTATCGGAACATTGTCTGTATGTCCTTCAATCCTAATATCATTTGGCAGATTTTTAATAATCGCTGAAAGTTGTTGTAATACAATTTTAGAACTTTTCTTCAATTCTGAACTACCTGAAGGGAAAACTATATCTTCAAGAATGTGTATAGTTACTCCCCTAGAATTTTCTTCAAGTTTTATTGAACTTGTATAATTATTCTTCTCAATTAAAGTGTTGATATCGGATTTTAAGTTTCCTAAAGGCGGTGTAATAGGCAACTCTGTATCTGGAATAACCTTAATTGTTTGAGTTGTGCCGCCAAAAACATTACCAATAGCATTTACCATTTTTTCATATTTTTGTGCATCAAGATTAGACACTGTATAAAGCAGAATGAACAACCCTAATAACAGAGTTATCAGATCTGCATACGTAATAAGGTAACGGTCTTTTTCTCCACCTTCAGAAAAAGGTGATTCTTCAAACTCATCTACCTTCGACTTTTTTCGAACTCTCTTAGAGGCAGCATACTCTCTTGATCTTTTTGTGGCAGCATGCTTACCAATCTTGACTTCACCAAAGCTGGTATTTCCCCACTCTGTAAAGCTAAGACTCCCTGTAATGAGAGTTCCATCATTTTTTTCTCTTCTTGATGACATTTTTTTAATTTATCTGCAATTGGTAACCAAATTAAGTTTGCACTAAAAACACCCCAAAGCGTTGCAATAAATGCAGTGGCAATACTTTTAATTAATGAATTGGGATCTGCACCAGCATGAGAAAGAGCCATAATCAATCCCATAACAGTTCCTAGAATTCCCATCGTGGGTGCATATCCACCCATCTTAGTAAAAATAAAAATGTTAGAATAATGTCTTTCTTGAACCGATTTTATTTCTAGTTCTGCAAGATCTTGTAACGAATCCGGGTCAGTTCCATCAACAGCACTGCGTAATAATTTTCTGCAAAAAAAGTAATCTATTTTATTTACATCTCTATCAAGCGCCAGCAGCCCTTCTTTTCTTGCTTTGTAAGAAAACTGAACTATGGAATTTATTATTCCTTTCGGTTCAAACTGGTTTGGGAAATATGCAATTTTCATCAACTTGAACATATTCTTAAAATTGTCGTATCCAAAACCAATAATTACCGCAGCAAAAGTTCCGCCAAACACAATTATTATTGGTGGAATTAAAAACAAAGCATTAACAGATCCACCTTCGAGCACAAACGCTCCGAAGATTGAAAATATTCCTAAGATCAATCCATTAAATGCGCTGTATTTTTTTATCATAAGTAGTCAAGTAACGACTGGGGTAAGAGTATTGATCCCAGTTTTTGTGAAACCTGGAGTAAATAATCCTGGTTCTGTAAATCAACAATTGCTTTGGCCATGTCTACTCCATTTTCTTTCTGAGCTAATTCCTGCAAATTAAAACTTTGTTGCATTAACATATTTTCAAGTGCCGATATCTGGTTAATAGTGTTTCCCACTTCTGATTGTTTTGAAGTCAGGCGCGAATTAAAATCTCCTACTGTGGCTATTTGTGTATCATTGGGAATAATCCCGTTTCTTAAATCATTACTAATTTGCTTAAGTGTGTTAAAAATATCTGTTGGCTGATTTGCTGTTGTGCTTATAGAGGTTGTAGAGCCGCTTTCTGATAGTGTTTTCAGATTCATAGTAAATTGAATTCTGTTTGCGGGAACATTAACTTCAAAATCCAAATTTATTGTTGAGCCATCAACTGAAACTAAGTTACCGTTTAATGCATTAAATGCAAGATGTTTTTGCTGCGGGTGGAACAGCAAATACAGTACTTCCGCCGCTATCAATAATATCATAAGTAATTTGATAAGTATTATCAGCGGTTTTTTGATAATTTGTTTGAAGTTGATATTCATTTCCAAGATTATCATAAATTGTTGCTGAACTATTTGTTACAGTTCCAACTGCATCAGCGGTGTTAAAAAAGCCCTGTGCGGAAACGATAGTTCCAAATAATTCAAGACCCGGTAAATTTATACTTTGGACAACACTTTGAGAAAACTTAACCTTTATTTCTCCGCTTGTATCAGTGTTAACTTGATAAGATTGATTATCGGATGAAATTCCATAGGGTTCACTTGAATAATCAGTACCACCAAATATATACTTACCATCACTTTTTGCATTAGCAGTTTCCAGCATAATCTTTAATGAATTATCAATCATATCTGCATACAAATCCAAATTATTTTGGTTAATCGGATTTTGAATATCTGTTAGCTTTACTACAACATTCATTACTTCGGCTTGTATTGATTCCATTGCAAAAATTGTTTCGTCCAAAAAAGAAAGACTGTTCTGAATATTTTTCTGATAAGTTTCTACTTGTCCCATCTGATCTGAAATTCTGAAAAGCCTTGAAGTTCCAACCGGCGAATCAGAAGGTTTTTCAATTTTATTTCCAGTAAGAATTTGTCTGTTTAATACAGCCATTCTATCTTTAATCTTATTTGTATTTCCAAGATAATTATTGGAGATCATTAAATCGCTTATACGCATTTTACACCATATTTAATATTGTTTGTAACATATCATCAGCAACTTTTATAAGCTTTGCCGATGCTTCATAAGATCTTTGAAACTTCAATACGTTAGTCATTTCTTCATCAACAGATACGCCCGATTGTGATGCTCTTAATTGCACAAGTTCATCTAAAACCAATTGATTTGCTTGTGTATAATTATTCTGAAGCATTCCATCATTACCTAGCCCATTTATCATTGATGAATAACTTTCTTGCAAAGTATAGCCGTCTAATAATTTTATATCTGTAAGTTGTGCAATGCGCAAAGCAATTTCTCCATTACCTTCAGTGCCATCCAACGAAATTGCAATTTTATTTGGATCTTCATTAATCTCGGGATTAATAATTAACTCACCGTTTGCATAACCCTCAAAAAAGTTAAGTCCGGTTTCCTGCGGATCAGATATTGTATAACCATTAACATGTTCACCATTCACCGCTTCGATAAGTTTATTTATTACTCCATCAAGTTTAGCCTGGTAGGAAGGAATCTTTTTAGAATATACTTGTGAAAGTGCATTTAGCTGACCGCCGGTTAATACAATAGGATAACTTCCATCTTTAACTTTAAGATTTAATTTCCCGTTTACTTCTTCGGCAACAAATTCAGCAGCATGCATTCTATCAACAGCAAGCGCACCGCCAATAGAAATTACGGCAGAATTTGAGCTATCGTAAACAACGTTAATATTTACCAAATTACTAAGTTCATCAATCAAAGCATCTCTCTTATCAAGAAGGTCATTTACAGGAGCACCGTTATAAGAATTTGAGAATTGTTCATAATTAATTTGATGCATCTGTTTTAAAATTGAATTAACAGAATTCACATTCTGTTGAAATTCTTGACGAACATCTGTTTTAAGACTTGTAAGCGATTGATTTACCGAGCTTACTTTTGCTGAAAGATTATTTGCAGCATTTAAAATATTGGTTCTTAGAGGAACAGAGTTAGGTGAAACTGCAAGTTCATTAAAGCTGTTAAAGAAAGTTGTCATCAGATTAGAGATTCCAAGATCTGAGGGCTCTGAAAATAAGTTTTCAATGTCGCCAACTAATTGACTTTGTCTATTACTATCAGAAAACTTTTGATTTGTGCCGATAATGTGTGCATCAACTAGGCTATCTCTTACACGCGATTACATCAGTAATCTTAACACCGTTACCCCAAACTAATCCTGCAGTATAATTTGATGTTTCTGTTGCAAACATAATTCGCTGTCTTGAGTAATTGGGATTTGCCGAATTAACAATATTGTGCGATGTTACTTCAAGTGCTCTTCTGTAAACAGCCAAGCTCCTTGAAGATATGTCAAATATTTTTGTTAGTGCCATTTTTTTGCTCTAAACTTTTCTATCAAAAAAATTTTCTTTTTTTGAGCCAAGAATATTTTTGATTAAATCACGTATAAAATTTCTTGAGTTACTAATTATTATTTCATTCTGCGAATTTAATAAGTAAAACTTCTTTTACTTTTTCCAATAAGGATTGTCCTTACCTGATTAAACTCGTCATAAACTTCAGGGTCAATGGCCAATTAAAACATTTGCTAACTTATCTAAAGCATTCAACTGCATCAACTTCAATTTTATAATGATGCAAAGCTTTTTTACTGCTTCTGCTCTTTTATCTTCACAAATTTTTATTCGATGAAGAACTTTTTCTTCCTGTTCAACTGAAATTTCTATCTCATCAAGATCATTCTGAACAATTGATGCTTTGCAAATACTTAAGCGTGTTAATAAAATCACTTAAATTAGTAATCTGTTCATAAGTAAGTTTTAAAATCTCGTCATAATACATTTTTAGGCTCCTCAAAATTCTTTAGATAACCAATAACACGTTTAACATAAGTTTGCGTTTCTGTAAAAGGTGGAATTCCATTGTATTTATCCACATTTCCAGGTCCGGCATTATATCCAGCCAAAGCAAACTTTAAGTTCCCATTATATTTTCGAAGAAGTTCGGACAAATATTTAGCCCCACCCATAATATTTTCTTTTGGGTCCCAAACATTGTTAATTCCCAGGTATTTTGCAGTTGAATCAATTATTTGCATTAAACCCTTTGCATTAGCAGTAGAAACAGCGTTTTCCTTTGCAGATGATTCTGCCAGAATTACAGATTTAATGATGTTTTTATCAACACCATAAGTTTCTGATGCTTGCTGAATTATATCATCGTAATTACTCAATCTGTTTAAAGATTGATTTGATGGTTTTACAACTAGGAATTTCTGAAGTATTTGTTGTTACCTCTATCTTTGGTTGTTTTTTTATTGGTTCTAATTTTGGATTAAGAACTTCAGTCGAAAAATTTTCACCCGTTAATCGTCTTATAAATTTGTTCAGCAACACCAAGTCCGGTTCCTTTAGAAATCTGATCAGCAATTTCAAATTGGAAAATAGAATCAAAAAAATCTCCGCCAAAACTATTTTCACCAAACATTCCAGCCTGTTGTTTGATTCATACTTTTTAGCATCATCGAAGTAAGCAAACTTTCAAACTGCTTTAGAAACCTGCGCCATTTTTTGTTTTTCGTGAAACAGAAAGATTCTTTGCCTCCGGTGTAAATGGAATGTGTTTCTGTTCGTTAGTTATTTTTAAACTTAGTTCGTTCATTTTAGATGATAACTAATTCTGCTATTAAAGCTCCGGCTTCTTTAAGTGCCTGGAAGATTGCTATTATTTCTTTTGGAGATACTTTTAATGAATTAAGTGCGCTTGCAACTTCCTGAACATTTGATGCCCCTGAAATTGCAATTGTATTTGTTGAATCCTGTCTTGCATACGGAATTAAATTATTAACTACTGCTGTTGTACCATTTGAAAAAGCACCAGGCTGAGAAACGATTGGATAATTTTCTATAGTAATATTTAGACTTCCATGTGTAATTGAAACCGGTTTAATCTGAACATTTGTTCCTGCAACAACAGTTCCGGTTCTTTCGTTAAGTACAACTTTAGCAACATAATCTGTTTCTACATGTAAGAACTTCTAAGCTCAGCAAGAAAATTTACAATGTTGGTTTGTCTATCAGTTGGAATATTAACACTAATTTCAGATGCATCAATTGATATTGCAGCGCTGTCACCAAACTTTGCATTTATAGAATTCGCAACATTATTTGACGTGGTTAAATCAGGCATCCTTAAATAAACACTAATTTGTTGATCTGTTACAAATTCATTTTCAAGTGTTTCTTTCATCACTCCGCCTTGAGGAACTCTTCCTGCAAGTGAGTGATTTTTTGCAACTCTATTTCCGGTTGAAGTATTAAAATCATATCCGCCAATTGAAACTGACCCCTGTGCAAAAGCAAAAACATCACCCGCAATTCCGGAAAGCGGAGTTAATAACAATGTACCGCCAAGCAAACTTGTGGCATCACCCATAGATGAAACAGTAACATCAAACTTAGCACCCGGTTTATAATTTGAATTTAAATTTGCCGTAACCATAACAGCAGCAACGTTTCTTGTTTTTACATCTGTTTGCGGAACAGTAATTCCAAATCTTTTTAACATACTTGTTATAGATTGCATAGTAAATTGTGTGCGATAACTATCACCTGTTCCGGCTAATCCAACAACTAATCCATAACCAATAACCTGCTCTGCATTATCGCCAGAAATAGTTGCAATATCTTTTATCCTTTGGGAATAGATAAAAGATGAAAAAAGGAAAAGAGCAATAATTATTCGGTTAAAGTTTTTCATAATTTACCTTAAAAAATCCAATGGAAGAACTTTGTTAACCAACCGGGTGATTGTGCATCATCAATAAGTCCGTTTCCTTCAAAACTTATTTCAGCATCAGAAATGTTGTACGATAAAACTGAATTATCTGCTCTAACATCCGATGTTCTTACAATTCCTTTTATTTTTACTAATTGTTCTTCACCATTGATAGTAATTTTTTTGCTCCCTCTAATCACCAAATTGCCGTTATTAAGAACTGAATCTATTGTAGCACTGATTTTTGTTTGTATCATCCCGGATGATTCTGTTGAACCGGATCCTTTAAAATCATTATTTGAACCCATTCCCACATTAACTTCGGGTACATCCGTTGTGCTTACTTTGCCTGCAAGATTAAATCCCAAATCACTTTCTCTTGAGCTATTAGTTTTAGCTTTGTTTGTTGCAAGTGATGATTCAACTACAATAATTGTAATTGCATCACCAATGTATGATGCTTTTTGGTCCGAGAATAATGAGTAGTATGAATTTTTTCTCATATTCTGCGGATATGCAATTGCAACAAAAAGTACAAAAAGAATAACTAGTTTTTTCATTGTTTCACTCGACTATTACTTTGTTTGCGTTCATAATTCTTGCTTTAAATATTTTATTATTATTTGAAACAACTTCAATCAAATCACCGGAGCTTCCTTGCTGCCGTGCAAAAGCTTCTGTAATTACCAGAACATTTCCGTTTCTAACTTCTGCAAATACTTTGTCACCTGAATTTATCAAAGGTATTTTTTTTATCGTTTCTTCAAAAAGAATTTCACCTTTTCTAATGAATGATTTTGCATGGTAGTTCGGAAACAACAAAATCAGATTCAATAGGATGACCATTTAATTGTGTTACATTCATAACTTTTTCTTCA
This sequence comes from uncultured Ignavibacteriaceae bacterium, assembly GCA_963714775.1. Lineage (GTDB taxonomy): Bacteria > Bacteroidota > Ignavibacteria > Ignavibacteriales > Ignavibacteriaceae > IGN3. The sequence continues at coordinate 19,988 of CAVQQN010000040.1, read as the reverse complement.
AACTCTGACTTAAGCAAAACTTCTTTTCTATCAAAATTCCTTTTAGCTACTAAAAGTTTTTTGAATAATTTCACTTTAACTGAAACAACAGAAGATGAAGTTTTATTTCCCTTTATTGCAATTACCGGAATGAATGCGACCCCTTTACTAAGATTTATATTTTTTGAAAAATCAATTGTTATTTTTTTATCGGCTGAAAAATTATTCTGAGTTTGTATCTCAATCTTTTCATATTCAGGATATTCTTTCTGAAGATATTGAAGTACCTGCTCTTCAAATGATTGTGCAAGTACTTGCATGCATTAAATAATAATAGTAATAAATACTTCATCTCAATTTTTATCTTTTAAGATTGTTAGCCATGGTCATCATTTCCTCAACAGTCTTTACAGTTTTACTGTTTAGCTCATATGCCCGTTGAGCAGTTATCATAGATATCATTTCTTCAACAACATCAACATTAGAAGCTTCCAAATATCCTTGATGAAGCTCACCAAAATCATCATAACCTGGATTACCAAGAATCGGTCTTCCGCTTTCCGGTGTCTCACCATAAAGATTATCACCAAGAGCAAGTAAGCCGCCAGGATTTAAAAATCTTACGAGCTGAATATTCCCGGCAGGAGTTCTACTTCCATCTCCTTGCTGCAATTCAACCGTTCCATCTCTTCCGATTATCACCCCAACTGAATTTTCATCGAGAGAAACATCTGGATCAAGAAGATATCCACCGGTTGTAACAAGATTTCCATCAGAGTTTAATTTGAATGAACCATCACGTGTGTAAACAAGTGTACCATCAACTTTTCTTACCTGAAAAAATCCTTCACCTTGAATTGCAACATCAAGCGGATTACTGGTCGCAGGTTATGTCGCCTTGCAAAAAAGATTTTTGCGTAGTTGATGGTTTCACTCCATTACCAACTTGAACTGTACCTGTTCCGGAATTTGAATTGCCCGTTGTAGTTGAATTAACTGTATTAACAACAACCTCCTGGTACATCAGATCCTGAAACTCAGCTTTGTTTTTCTTAAAAGCTGTAGTGTTCATATTTGCCATGTTATTCGAGATCACTTCAATGTTGATCTGCTGTGCATACATTCCAGATGCTGCTGTTCTTAATGCCCTGCTGCCCATATTAACCTCTTATCGCTTTTTATATTCTTCCAAGATCATTCGTTTTTTCTAACGAACTATCTAAATAATTAACCATTTTATATGCAGTCTCATAATCTTTAGAAATGTTGATCATATTTTCCAATTCAATCATCGGATTTACATTTGATTCTTCTAAGTAACCTTGTCTGACTTCAAATTCTGATTCTTGTGCGATGTCTGAAATATCTTGTATTGAATTAAAATTCAATCCCATTTTTCTTTTTTCATAGTTATCAATATTTACTACAAGCAGATCCGCAATATGAGTTTCATTTATTTTTACTTCACCATTCCGTGAAATATTTATATCCGTTTGTTCACCATTAAGATATTCCGAAAGATTTATCTCTCCGCTTTTACCCAATACTTTTTTGCCTTGCTCGTTTACAAGAAATCCTTCATCAGATATTTTAAAATTTCCTTTGCGTGTAAATTCATATCCATTTTGTGTTTGAATTGTAAACATTCCTTCGCCGACAATTGCAAGATCAAGAGGATTTAGTGTCTCATAAATCTCTCCCTGCGAAGTATCAACAGAGCTTCTAATTTCAGAATTTCCGGTAGATTTTAGAATCTCTGAGAACATTCCTTCTCTCTTAAATCCGACCGTGTTAATATTTGCAAGATTGCCAGATATTTTTTCCATATTTTTAGTTGCCGCCAACAGGCTTCTTGCAGATTGAAAAATTCCTTTGATCATTTTACTCTCACTAAGTAATTACAAACTATTTACAACTCATTTGAATTTTGGCGGCTAACAAAATCTCGCCAGCAGGGATGCCAAGTTTTTTAGATTTATTAAGTAACTGTTCTTGATTTACATCAGAGAATTTCGTTTTCTTTAAAAGTTTGTTATCTTTTTTTTTGAAGTTTTTTATCAGTATGTATTAATAATTTTTCTTGACGTAATAAAGAGATATTATGTCTTAACTGAGCATGTATTTTATTGTCTGATCCATGTCTTTTATAAAGTAAAAAGCTAAGGGTAAATAGTGCTAAAAGAATTAGGGATGCTTTAACTATAAATAACTCTGTCAACATTTTTAGTCTCTCATCTTTCTTTTTAATGGAAAAGAAAATATTAAATTTGTTCCGGTGCCTGGATCACTGCTGAATCTCATCTCACCTTCGTGCTTATTTATAAGATGTTTAAGAATGTTCAGCCCAAATTCTCTATCTTCTTTTGATAAAGAATCTATTGTATCAGTAAAAAGCATTTTTAAAATTATTGTTTCGTTGCTGTAACGGCTTTGAATTATTATTCCGCCGCCTGTGCCGCGTAAAGGATTTATTAAACTGAATGAATTAATTAAAATTTGTTTTAAGCTGTTATAGTCGCTTAAGAGTGATGGAATATTTTCTTCAAGGTCCAGAACACATTCATAGGAATCGGCATTAAGACTATGCTCGATAACTTTATAAAAATCATTTATAGCTGAATTAATTGAGCAGGAATATAATTTTGGTTTGCTATCACTGTTGTTAATAAAGTTACCAAGATGATCGAGTATCTCTTTTATGGTATGAACCTGGTTTCTTATAAATTCTGTTGCTTCCATGTCCAAATCAGGATTTTCTTTTTGAAGCAAATCAGAATAACTCATAATTACCTGAAGCGGTGATCCAATTTCTTCAATACTTTTACTTGTTAGTTCGCCAATTGCAGCAAATTTAAAATCATTAAAAAGTTTTGATTGAAGAATTTGATAATCAGAATATGTTTTATTTAATTCTTCTTTTAATCGAACAAACTCTAATTTGGAAAAGGTAAGGTTAAGAATTGTTTTTAATGACCTGTATTCAAATGAATCTTCACTTAAATATTTAGAATTTGTCAGAGCCGCTAAAATCCCCGAAAATTTGTTGTTACTGAATATAGGAACAACCAAACAGCTCAGCCCCGATATCGATGCAGCTCTATCAACATCCCATGGCAAAATTTTTGGATTCTTTGACTCGGCTACCCAATCAAGAATACCGTTCTTTAAATAGTTTTTTACAAAATAATAAAGTTTTGGATTACATTTTTCATTTATGGGTCTGCATTCACTTGTTTTATCATCAAGAGAGAAAATTTCCGATTCTAAAAAAAATGAAATGTGCTTTAGTTCCAATCTGAAAACATCAATAATCTGCTTAGGTTGATTAAGTGAATTTAACTTTTCTGAGAAAGTTAGTAGATCTATGTTAACATTACCACCAGAGATTACACTAACTTGTTCCACGGATGGGGGGAGATTTGTTCTGATTTTCAATTTGTATTTACCGTTACTTGATTTTTCAAGTTGCTCAACAGAACTTAAAAACGGTTGATACTCCCTTCTATTTTCTTTTAACAATCTCAATTCAGAAACCTTACAAATTCAATTTGATTCCAGAAAATATCTTTATAGTCATCGATAAATCTTTCAACATCAAGTTCGCGTTCAAGATTAAATTTAAGAGCAGTGTAGGGTTCAAGAACTACATCTTTATCCCAAGGAGCGTTTGAAAGTTTAAGCCTGTTTGTAATGTAATCTGCAAGATTAACTACAGCACCTAAAACCGGACTAGAATTGGATTCAACTGGTGCGTGATGAGTCAAGATTGGTTCAGAAATTTCTTTAGGAAAATTCCATTTATCAAGTAAAAAGTATCCAACTTGTTCGTGGGTCATTCCAAGTACATCCATTTCCGCCTCTTTGTATGTCATTCCTTTAATTTCAACAAACTCGATTATATTTATAAAACTTGAATGCAAATATCTGTGAAGAACTGAGATTCCTATATCGTGCAAAAACCCTGCAATAAATGCCTCACCAGAATTGTTAAATCCGATGTCTGCAGAAAGTCTTTTGCAGGCTGTTCCTGTCAGATATGAGTGAAGCATAAATTCTTTTGAGTTGAGATATTTATCAGTTTTATTCCTAAATGCTTCGGCAACTGAAAGAGCAGAGATAATATTTTTTAACTCACGATAACCAAGAACCAAAATTGCATATTCAATTGTAGTAACTTTTCTCTGTAAACCGTACAAAGGTGAGTTTGCAATGGTTAGTACTTTGGTAAGTAATGCCTGGTCTTTAGAAATAACTTTATTCAGCTCACCAGCTGTAGTGTACTTGTTATCTAAAAGTTTAATTGTTTCAAACATTACTTTAGGAATTACAGGTAAGTTAACAACGCTTGCAAGAACCTTTTCTGTTCTTTCTTTTTTTTGCAAAATGTCTTGAGTATCTGTTATCATTATCTCCTCATTAAAATTTAATTGAATCTATCTGAACACGAAATAATTGTTCATAGCTTTGAATAAAACTCTCTAAATAACTTTCATCACCTAAATTAAGAATATCGATGATGCCAAGATCTAGAACATAATTATCGTCCCAGTTTAAATCTCCCATCTCAAAACGTTGGGTCATATAATCTGCAAGATGAATTATTGCGGCCATTTCTTTTTCATGCTCTGCTTCTGAAGGATTATGGTGATTAAGAATTGCATCGCCAAGTGCCGCTGGTAAATTCCATTTCTCAATTAAGAATTGCCCGATTTCCTGGTGAGAAATTCCTAAAACTTGTTGTTCAGCATTTCCATATCTCATCTGTTGATCATTTACCAAAGTGCAAATCTCTTTAAATCCTTCAAAGAAGTATCTCTGTATAACGGAAATTCCGAGATCATGAAGCAAACCACATGTAAATGCTTCCCCTGATTTTCTGTATCCAAGATCATCAGCAATTCTTTTTGCTGCACTTGCGGTTATAAGCGAGTGAAGCCAAAAACCTCTGCGATTCCAATTTTTATCTTCTTTACTTTTAAAGGCTTCCATCATCGAAAGTGCAATAACAATATTTTTAATATGGTCAAAACCCAGGATTACAATTGCAAATTCAATAGTCGAAACTCTACGTGGTAAACCGTACAATGGTGAGTTTGCTACACTTAAAATCTTGGCAACCATTGCCTGATCTTTACTAATAAGTTTACCCAAATCAGACGCACCTGTTCTGGGATTATCTAACATCTTGGAAACCTCAACCATTATAAATGGAACCGACGGAAGGTTTCGGATTCCGGTAAGTAGTCTTTTATTCTTTTCGCGAATGACTTTAATGTTATCTAGATTATTATTCATTTAAAACCAACAATTTTGACTTTAGATCTTTTGTAATTCGTGTGTGGATTTGTGAGACTCTTGAAACGGTAATTTTTAATAATTCTGCAATCTCTTTATAGTTTAAATTTTCAAAGTAGTACAAGCTTAACAGTAATCTATCCCTCTCATTTAATTCCTTAATTGCTGTCATTAAAAATTCTTTCATCTCCGTTTTTTCAACCGTAGTCGAAATTGCTTCATCATCGTTTGGAATGACTTCACCCAGTGTATACCCATCTTCATCATCAACTGATTTGCTTAGTGAAACATTAGTGTAGAATGATTCGATTGACGATTCGTTTGCATCATTTTTAAATTTGTTTTGAAGCTTTCTAAGTTCATCTATTATTTTTCCACGTATTCTCTGTATTGCGTAAGTTTCAAATTTGGTCCCATAATCAGGATCAAACCTGTCAATCGCTTCGTTCAATCCTTCAATTCCATATTGAAAATAATCTCTTTCATCAAGAATACTATTTATAGCAAATTTTGAGTGATGAATTACATAATGTACAAGGTTTACATAATTAAGAATGATTTGCTTCTTAATAATTGGCGATTGGCTTTGCTTAAATTGCGTCCAAAGTTCTGTGTTATTCTTATACATTTTTTTTTACTCACTTTTTTTTGAATCAACTGGAGTTAATGTTTCATTTTTATTTATCATTTTAGCAACAAACAATACCACTACACTTAGTACTATTGTCAGCGATATAAAAACGATGAAAGATTTTAGCAGAACATCCTGCAATGGCATACCTCGCTGGCTAAAAAATATCAGCGCAAAACAGAAAATCAACAGTCCAAATTGTATTAAAATTTTATTCATTTTTTTTACCTCTGATAGAGTTAGGCAAACCCTGTACCAGTATTGGAGAATAAAAAAACTTCAATTATTTTGATTAAAAGCTGTTTTGCAAGCTTGCAGATGAGTGATGAAGTACAGTTTGGTTAATATTCAACACTTGATGAATTTTGCTAATCTTGCTGACAGCGCTCTTTATTGAATTGATTACCTGGCTTGATTTGTTCTGCTCTACCAGAAGATTTTGATCTATAATCGATTTTCTTACCTCTGCCGATTCCGGAATTTCTAAAAGAAATTTTATATCTGTTTTTAAGAAATGATCAACTGCGGATTTAAGATTATTGTAAGGCTTGCCCTCCTTCAGACTCCTCTAAACATCTGTTAACCACGACATAAATTCCATCTGTGCTTTTCATTGTTCTTTAAATGTTTGATAAGAACATAGGCATCCATTAAAGCGGTGGGTTCAGGATTAGTTAAAATAAGTTTAATCTTGGCCTTAGAAAGTATGTAAAGATTTTCTTCACTTACTCCTGCACCCAAATCAAAGACTATTAAATCATATTTTTCTGCAAGATTATTAATCTCGCTAAACATTTTACCAAATTGATTAAAAGATGGTCGGCTCTGGTTTAACATCCCTGCATCACCAAAGATTATATTCAAATTTGAATTATATTTTGAAATGATTTCAACAAATACCTCTTTTGATTCAAAAAAATTGTTTAATGTTTTTTGCGGATAAACATTAAAAAGCAAATGTAGATTAGATAAGTTAATGTCCATATCAATTAATAAAACTTTATGAGATTTCGCATACTGAAGTGCAAAGTTTGCAGCAAAAAAAGTTTTTCCTGTTCCACCTTTTCCTGAAGCTACAGCAAGAATTTTTTGTGATATGTCATTTTTTTCAGCACTTTGTAGCTTCTCTAGTTCACGTATCCTGTCAAGTTGCCCGGTCATGATCTTAGCTTGACCTGTATATATCAAATTTGCGATGTAATCTTTATCTGCAGATATTATATCATCCGGAATTGTTTGCCCGTTTGTTAAAAAGACAATCGGGTTTCCTGTTTTTGTAGAAAGATTAATAATGTTACCGTGCACCACAGCTTCATCAATTTTGCTTAAAATAAAAGCACTATAATTAAACATCTTAAACTTATTAGCTATATCTAAAAGATTTCTTGTTGAACTTGTTGAACTTAATACAAGAAAAGTTTCATCGACTTTTACTGAAGAAAGAAAATCCAAATTTGATTTAAGCTGCGTTTCATTTTTATGATTTCTTCCAACTGTATCAATAAATACGATATCTTTCTTGCTAAACTTCTTCATCAACGCAGGCATTTCATTTGGCTCGTAGGCCACAAGAAAATCTGTATGGCTAACATCAGCAAAACTCTTAAGCTGGTCAATTGCACCAAGTCTGTAAGTGTCTATAGAAATCAACCCAACATCAAGTTTGTGAATTATTTTTGCTATTAAAGCAAGTTTCGCAATTGTTGTTGTTTTGCCAACCCCTGTTGGACCAACAAGTGCAATAACTTTATTTTGTTTTTTAATATTCAAATCCAAACTTTTTGTTAAGATTAAAGATCCGAGACAAGTTTGGACATAATTTTCCAGATTATCTTTTGATAAAAAGTTCCTATACTTTTTTAGTTGTTCCATTATAGAAAGTACAACAGATTTCTGAACTTCTTTTTCTGTAAGATTTTTTATAATTTCTTTTATTCTCTCGTCAGCAACGGGTTTTGCTTTCGGAATAGACAGCTTCTTTTTCAACTTTAGTATGCAATCCATAGGCTTCAGTTACTTCTTTGTTTCTGATTTTGATTTTGATTTTGCTGATAAATTTTTGCAGTCATATTTTTCATTTCTTCTGCAAATGAAATATCTTTCGAAATGATTTTGCTTAACTACTTTTGTCTTTGATTTGAGAATTAATTTCAAAATTATCTAGACCGGCAGTAATCTCGTATAGTTTTAATCTCTTATCATTTTCATCAGCGACCACTTTAGTCCCTAAAATCAGGGCCTCTGAACCTAATTCATTTTTCATAATTCGAGTTGCTTCTTTTAAGGATGCTGCTCTGTACTTTTTAATATGCATTTGTTAACTCCAGGTTATCAATAAATTCAATTTCTATTTGCGATGGTAGTTCGGTGTATGAAAGAACAGTTACACTTTGGAATGACGAATTGATTAATCTATAAAAATATGGTCTTATGGTTGCCGATGTTATAAATATTGGTTTGTAACCAAGTGTGTCAAACTTATTAATTATAATTTGCATTTTATTTTTTAGATCTGATAACATAACAGGATTTAATCCTAATGTTTGCACAGCATCTTTTTGGTTCTGGAATGATGCTGTTATATATGCTTCAAGTTTTTCGCTTATGGCTGCTGCGTGAATAATTCCATTCCCATCTTTATAAAGATTTGCAATTGTGTTATTTAATGAATGTCGTACATATTCGGTAAGCACATCAATATTTTTTGTTACTTTTGAATAATCAATTAATGCTTCAATAATCTGTACAAGATCTTTTATCGGAATTAATTCTCTAAGCAGATTCTGCAAAACTTTTTGTATTGTTCCGAGCGGCAGTACATCAACCGAAATGTCATCAATAACAGCAGGATAATCTTTCTTAAGATTTTCAAGTAATTGTTTAACAGCTTGCCTTGATAAAATCTTATCAAAGTTACTTTTTAAAGTTTCCTGCAAATGAGTTGATAAAACAGAGATTGCATCAACAACAGTAAATCCTAAAAGTTCTGCCCTGTCTTTTTCTTCACGTGTTACCCAAAAACTTTGCAAACCAAATGCAGGATCTTTTGTTAGGAATTCCATCTATCTGTTCTTCGATACCGCCCGGATTCATTGCCAGAAATCTATCCGGATGAATTTCAAATGATGAAGCAATGTTTCCTTTTATTTTTATTATGTATTCATTTGGTGAAAGCTGCAGATTGTCTCTAACTCTAACCGGTGGAATAAGCACACCAAACTCCAAGAGCAATAAATTTTCTTGTTGTCGAAATCTTATTAAATAAATTTCCACCCTGCGATTCATCAACTAAACTTATTAATCCATAACCAATTTCAATTTCAATTGGATCAACCTGAAGATATTGTTCAACAAGTTCTTCGGTTTTTTCACCGCTTGTAATTTCTTCTTCAACAATTGTTGCTTCATTATCTTTATTTTTATTCTTAATAAATGATGTAACCCCTAATGTTACACCAATAATTACAAATGGTATTGCCGGCATTCCCGGAAGAAAAGAAAACATAATAACAGTGGCTCCAACAATTCCAAGTACACGTGGGTTTGCCAGCAACTGGGTTTTAATCTGGCTATCAAGCGGGGTTCCTGCGGCGCTTCTTGTTACAACCATACCGGCAGCGGTTGAAATAAGCAATGCCGGAATCTGAGAAACTAATCCATCACCAATAGTAAGAATTGTATATTGCTGCAACGCTTCCACAATCGATAAATCACGCTGCCCGACACCAATGATAAATCCGCCAACAATATTTATAACGCTGATTATCAATCCGGCAATCGCATCTCCTTTAACAAACTTTCCTGCACCGTCCATTGCACCGTAAAATTCTGCTTCACGGGAAATGTTATCGCGACGTTTTCTCGCATCGGCTTCGTTTATTAATCCTGTATTTAAATCAGCATCAATTGCCATTTGTTTACCGGGCATTGCATCAAGTGTAAATCTTGCGGCAACTTCTGATATACGTCCGGAGCCTTTAACAATAACCATAAACTGAACAATAAGCAGAATGATGAATACAATAAATCCAACAACATAATTTCCACTTACTACAAACTGTCCGAATGTTTCAATTACTTTTCCTGCATAACCATCAATAAGAATTAATCTTGTCGAACTGATATTTAATGATAATCTGAAAAGTGTAGAGATTAAAAGTAATCCGGGAAATACTGATATATCCAATGGTGATTGTATGAATAATGAAACAACAAAAATAAGCACCGCGATTGTTATACTAAGAGCAAGAAAAAAATCAAGGAATCCCGCCGGCAATGGAATTAGCATTAACCCCAGCATAAAAATCAATGCAAAGGCTAAGATTATGTCACTATTTTTACCAAACATTTTCATCACAGGCTACACTATACTTTTCTTCTTAGATTTTTTAAGATTGTAAACGTAAGCTAACACCTGTGCAACAGCCTTAAATAACGATGATGGAATTTTATCTCCAATATCGCACATCTTGTATAAAGCTCTTGCAAGCTCCCTGTTTTCCTGAATAGGAATACCATGTTCTTTAGCAACTTCTTTAATTTTTAGTGCAAGCTCATCAACACCTTTTGCAATAATTGTGGGAGCAGAATCTTTTTGCATATCATACTTTATTGCAACTGCGTAGTGAGTTGGGTTTGTAATTACAACATCGGCTTTAGGAAGTTCTTTCATCATTCTTCGCTTAGAAGCTTCATACATTAATTTCTTAATTCTCGATTTTGTATGCGGGTCACCTTCAGTTTGCTTCCACTCTTCTTTTACTTCTTCTTTCGTCATCATCATATCTTTTTTGAACTTGTACTTTTCCCATGCAAAATCTGCGGCAGCAATTGCAAGATAGACTAAACCAATTTTCCAGATGAGAGCAAATGCGGAATCAAGCATAAAAACTAAAATCTCATTTACGCTAAATGATTCTAATGCGGTTGCTGAAGTGATGAGGTCATCAAGAATATAGTATGTAAACAATCCAACCAGAAACAACTTGAATAGTGATTTGAAAAGTTCCGCAAACGACTTTGGAGAAATTAGATTTTTTATCCCTTTGAAAACATTAAGTTTATCAAACTTTAGCGAAAGCGCTTGCGGACTTAACTTAATTCCAACCTGTGCAATGTTTGAAGCAAATATTACTATAAGAAGCCCAACCATAATCGGAGCGAGAGTAACCGCAAAAAAGATAGACCACTCCATCATAAAATTGCTTATCAGTGAAATACGATTGGGAAAAGTATCCAGCGAATTAAAAATAGATACAGTAAATTCTTTTATTCTTGAACCAATAAAACTTTGGAATAAATAGAGCATTGTAAAGCCTGTACCAAATACTGCAAGCGAGTTTACTTCGCGGCTTCTGGCAACCTGTCCCTTGTTGCGTGCATCATCTAACTTTTTCCCGGTCGGTTGTTCGGTTTTTTCTTTGCCGTCTATCTCTGCCATATTTAAATTCCCATTGCCTCAATCAAATTGTACAGTTTGCTTTCATAATCTTGCAAAAGATTTTTTATTAAATACAGGTATAAAGGTGTTACAGAAGCTAAAAGTAAAATACCGATACCAATTTTTAATGGCTGTGTAACAAAGAACACTTGCATTTGCGGAATAATACGAGCAATAATTCCTTCTGCAATGTGAACAAGGAAAAATGAAACCATTATTGGTGAAGCAATCTTAACAGCAATTACAAATATCGAAGCTGAATAAATTACAATTAAATCATAAACAGGTTTTGTAAGAGTAAATTTTCCTAATGGAATTACCGAGAAAGAATATTTTAATGAACTTATGATATAGTGATGTCCGTTTATAATAAAGAACATCATTAATGCACCGTAGTAAAGAAATTCTCCGATAATGTTATTGCTTTCATCAGAACTTGGATTAAAAACTTCCGCCATTGTTAATCCCATATCAAACCCGATTAGTGTACCTGCGTATGAAACGCCCCAGAAAACAAATTGAAGCATAAACCCGATTACAAGCCCTGTTATTGCTTCCTTAATTGAAAGGACAACCATCATATATCCAGTTGGAACTGTGCTTATAACTGAGCGATCAATTGTTAAATAAACTATATATGCGATTACTATTGAGAGAAATATTTTGGGAAGCGTTGGGATTATCTTACTGCCAAAAACCGGAGATGATATTAATGCAGTGGATATCCTGATAAAAATTAGAATAACTATGATAAAATCAATTATGCCAAACATCGTCATCTTACCAGCGTGATGAACATCGTAAAGTATTTTTCAGTAAACGTTACAAGTGTATCAATTATCCAGGGCAAAAGAACAACTATTGTTAGAACAGTAAAAAATATTTTGGGAACAAATGTTAAGTGTCATTTCCTGTATTGATGTTGCTGCTTGAAATATAGAAACTATAATTCCGACAATCATTGCAACAGCAAGTATTGGAAGCAGAACAATAAATGCAGTCATAAATGCATCTTTCAAAATTTCTACAAGCAATTCTTCAGTCATTTAAGCAAAACTCCTTACTACAGAACCAATTATTAAATTCCATCCATCAACAAGGATAAACAGAAGTATTTTAAACGGAAGTGAAACTAACATTGGCGGAAGCATCATCATACCCATAGACATTAGAATACTTGATATAATCATATCCACCATTAAAAAAGGTATGAATAAAAAGAATCCTATTATAAACCCGGTTCGCAATTCACTTATTACAAAAGCTGGAACAACAATGTAAGTTGGCAAATCGGCGCGGTTGTTTGGTCGTGTCATATTTGCAAGAGACATAAATAGTCCAAGATCTTCATCTCTTACGTTCTTAAACATAAATTCTCTTATCGGTTCAATTCCTTTATTATAAGCTTCTTCAGTAGTTATCTTTTCATCCATTAAAGGTTTTAGAGCTTCCTCGTTAACTTTATTCCAGGTTGGCGCCATCACAAAAAAAGTAACAAAAAGTGCAACACCGGCTAATAGCTGTCCTGGCGGCATTTGCTGGGTGCCGAGTGCACTTTTTAAAAAATGGAACACAATGATTATTCTTAAATAAGCTGTAGTCATAATCATTATAGATGGCGCCAGCGCAAGAATGGTCATCAACAACAAAATCTGTAATGTTACGGAAACATCTTGCGGGTTGTCGGAACTTCCAATCTGCACATCAAACTTTGGTAATGGAAAAGAAAGACTTTGCGTTTGCTGTGTTTGCTGTGCAAATGAATTTGCCGCAAATAAAAAGAAGAGTATAAAAATTATATAAAGGTTTTTGTTTTTCATTTTGGAAGAAATTTTTTAAATATCTCTGCAAACCCTTGATTCGGGTTTGTATATGCCTCATTCATTAAATCATTTTCATCAGCATCAATTTCTTTAAGTAAAGTTATACCGGTTTCACTGATACCAAGTATTAGTAATTTGTCTTTTACTTTTACAACTGATAAGAATTTTTTTGGCATGATCATCTGGTTGCTGATTACTTTTATATCAAGCAAAGCTTTTCCGCTGCGCTTAAATGAGTATTTTTTTACGAAGACAAGCAACCCATAAAGCATTAAGCTAATAATAAAAGAGGAAAAATTAATTTTAGAATTTCAAAAAAAGACATTTATAGAACCCTTTAACCGGCTTGATACATCGACAAGATTAACTATTCTAATTCCGAAGTGTTTATCAATTACAACAACTTCGCCTTCGGCAATTTTCTTGTTGTTAACAAAAATATCAACCGGTTCACTTGCAAGTTTATCAAGCTCAATTACGTAGCCACGTTCAAGTTCAAGTATTTCCTTAATCTGCATTTGTGTTCTGCCAAGTTCGATATATATGCTTAACTGAAGATCCTTAAGAAAGTTTAACTTTTCGATTGAATCATTTCCGCTAAATCTTGATTCTTCAAACTCAGGGAGCTCAGCCTCACTTATCGATTTAACTTTACTATTTCCGTTCCGACTATCTTTGTTAGAATTATCAGATTCTCTTAACGATTCTTCCCCTTGTTTTAATTCTTCTTCCATTACTGACTTTCCTTAGAGTGAATTATTACTTAATAAACTTTTTGTGATTTTAATTGCTTTGTGGTTGTTCGAATTTCCCGGGTGACCATAAAACAAAACTTTATTATAAACTTTTACAACATGTTCATCATGGATTTTATTCTCTAAAACTATTACGTCACCTACTTTTAGGTCAGAAATTTCTTTTATAGAAATTGAAGATTTACCAAGCTCAACAGTAACTGGTACATAAGTTTGATTTAAATGTCTACTTATTAAATCTTTTGTGGTTTTTCCCTGACCTTTTGATGGTCTAGATGACGAAAATTTTTGTGAAGACATTTTTGCAAGAATTGAATCGAAAGCAAATGTTGCAAAACATAAATTCATCAGGTAAGATTCTTCACCAAATGAAAACTCAAAAGATATAAGAAGTACCGATTCATTAGGAGACGTTAACTGAACAAAATCAATATCGGGCTCAAAATGATCTAACTAAAAACTCCATATTATCAATAATCTGCCAGGTCTTTTTAAGATCGAGCATAACTTTTTCAACTATAACGCTTAAAACTTTTTGTTCGATAAGCGTGATGTTGTTACTTTGCTTTTTGCTTGAACCATTTCCACCAAGTATTCTATCAACAAGCGTTAGAGCTAAATCAGCATTAAGTTCTAATATTCCTTTTATGTCTGTATTTTTAATCTGGAAAGTATATAAGCAAGCAGGATTTGGAACAGAAAGAACATACTCAGAATAATAAATCTGATCGATGCTGTTTACTTTTATATTTACAACTGTCTGAAGTTTTGTAACAAGAAAAGAACTAAGACTTTCTGCAAAATTTTCGTGGATGTTTCTGATAGTTCTTAATTGAGTTTTTGAGATTCTGTTCGGTAATCTAAAATCATAAGGGATTACTTCATCCTCAACCTGTATCTGCGGTAAACTTTCACCGCCGCTTTTTAACAGCGCATCTATTTCCGTTTGTGATAATACTTCTGACATAATTTATAATGAATAATTGTTTACTGAATAATAAATTTGCTGAAATAAATATTGTTAACCTTTGAGCCAGGCATTTGAACTGCAAGATTTTTCAGGATTTCAGTTTTTAGTGTGTCTCTGTAAGCCGAACTGCTAAGCTGAGTAACATTTTTACTTGATAAGCACACTTATGATTGCATCCTTAACAATTACTTGTTTTTCTTCTAAAGCTTTTTTGGCTTCTTCACCTTCAATCGAAAGACCGAGACTTGCTAGTAGAAGCATCTTACCGTTTGTTTGTGCGGGATTAACAATCATATCATCAACAGCAAAAATTACTCCGCCAGCTCCATTTTCAGAAGTTGTGCCTTCCTTCGATCCGCTTGAATGTTCATCGATTGTTTTTTCGGTTTTATCTTCGGTTCTGTTTTCTTCCTTTGATGTGTCTGGAATGAGTTACTTGGTATTAAATATGTTTGCAGTTATAAAATAGACTAACACCAATTGAACAATAAAAATTGGTAAACCAATTATTAAAATTTTAGGTTTGAATGCGGACGGTGTCTTTACTGCTTTAATAATTTCCGGGGACATATCTGTTTTTTCTTCTGTCATAATGGTTATGTAGTTGCAACCGATATGCCATTAAAGATATTTTAAGAAACTAAGAAAAGGATCTAAAAAACAAAGATTTACTGGTTAATATTATGCACCTGCATAAAAAAGGGAGCCGTGTTTGGCTCCCTGGTTTAACTGGATCTATTAGAAATGTTATCGAACGAGGTTTGTTATTTCTTGCAATAGTGTGTCTGAAACCGTAACTATTCTTGCGCTTGACTGGAATCCACGTTGTGCTACAATCATTCTCGTAAACTCTTCTGATAAGTCCACATTAGATTGTTCAAGAGCGCCTGATTGAATTGTTGTTCCTGTAGATTCACCTGGTGCACCAATCAATGGATCACCTGTGTTTGCAGAAACAGTAAACATATTGTCACCGACACTAATCATTCCATTTAAATTCGGAAATGTTGCAACCAGAATCTGCGCAAGTTGTCTTGATTGACCATTTGAGAACACACCAACTATATATCCGTATTGATCAATATTGATATTTGACAATGAAGCTGCTGAAGATCCGTTTTGTGTTAATGCGGATACAACTGAACTTGATGAAGTTTGAGTTATACCTGTAAAATTATCACCTAAACTAAGAACGATATTCTGTGAACTTGCCCCACCTGTTGGAGTAAAAGTTACTACAGGTGGATTTGGAGAAATTGCATTGATAGAACCATCAGTATTAAATGATATTGATCCTGCATTGCTTGATAAAGTACCATCTGCCGAAGGAACGCTTGTACTCCAGTTCCAGTTATTGTTAGAAGTTTTTGTAAACTTTAATGTTAAAGTATGTGCAGAACCTAATGAATCGAATATTGTTACAGAACCCGTTACAATAGTAGGATCACGATTATCATCAACATTAGAAGCTAATGAATTTGAGTTGGCAGTTTGTGTAACTGCTGTAGGATCAAAATTAAAATTGATTCCTAATGTAGCACTAGTAATTCCAATTGAAGCTGGGGCTGCGCCACCAAGGGTAAGCATATCACCTGTCAAAGGATCAAAAGTAACAACGGATGTTGTTGGGCCAGTAACAACAGCACCAGATGAGTCCAATAATTGATATGTCATATCATAAGTATCGGCTGCGGTTTTTGTATATGTGGTTTCAAAACTATACTCGTTTCCATTTTCATCATAAATAGTGTTAGCAGGTCCGTGACGAACTCGTTCTACGCCAACGCTGCAGCGATCACCAGCGACGCCGCATACAAGAACGCGAATACGGTGATGGCAAACCGGCCCCAGTTCCTGCGGGCACTCGCCAAGGTGGTGAGCCCGAAGGACCCCGAGAGCTACGCCCGGTCACTGTCCTCGCTGATCAGCAGCTACTCCCTCACCGACTACGACGTCGTCCCGATCGGCCTGGTCCTCAAGTCCGGCAGCGCTGGGGCCAAGGTGACTGCTCTTCAGTACCTCCTCAAGGCCGCCGGCAACACCACCCCGATCACCGGACGCTTCGACCGCGCAACCGAGTCGGCGGTGTCGAAGTTCCAGGCGGCCAGGAAGCTGAAGGTCGACGGGGAGGCAGGAGAGCTCACCCTGAGCGCCGTCTTCGTGAAACTCGACACGAAGAGCAGCGGCCCTCGGGTATCCGCCGCGAACACACTTCTGGGCGCACTCGGCCACAGCGTTCCCGCGACCGGCACGTTCAGCAACGAGACGCTGGCAGCTGTCAAGGCATTCCAGACCACGGCCGGACGGGCCGTCACCGGCTCGATCGACAAGCAGACGTGGGCGGCCCTGTTCATGACGCTCGATGCCGCGAAGCCCACGGTCAGCGGTCTCGCCGAGGTCGGTCAGACCATGGAGGCGCAAGCGGGCACCTGGGGGCCCGGCACGGTGAGCATGTCCTACCAGTGGTACCGGGGCGCCAGCGTCATCGCCGGCGCAACCGCGGCGCAGTACGACGTGCAGCCTCCCGATGCAGGCGCCGCGCTCACAGTGGTCGTGACCGGATCCAGGAAGGGCTACACCCTCACCACCCGCGCCTCGGCCGCGACCGAGGTCGTGCGAACCGCCAACCTGAAGTCCACCCCCACCCCGATCATCACCGGCTCGCCTCGTGTTGCTGAGACCCTCGGCGCAACCGCTGGCACGTGGGCACCGGGCCCAGTCTCGTTCGCTGTCCAATGGTTCCGCGGAGGCAACGCCATCAAGGGCGCGACATCGGTTCGCTACACGGTGGGCCCCGCCGACGTCGGCGCGAAACTGACGGTGGCGATCACTGGATCGAAGGCCGGCTACACGCCCGTAACGAAGGTATCGGCAGCCACCGCGACCGTGGCCAAGGCCAGGTTCGTTTCAACACCCAAGCCCACGATCACCGGCACCAGACGAGTGGGGAAGACCCTGACGGCCAGTCATGGGGACTGGGGCCCCGGCCCGGTCACCTACCGAGTACCAGTGGTACCGCGGCTCCACACCCATCAAGGGTGCGAACCGCCAGACCTACAAGGTGCGGCCGGAGGACCGGAACCGGAAGCTCCTTGTCATGGTCGCGGGCATCAAGGACGGCTACGAGCGCCTGGTCAGGAAGTCCGCCGCAGCCAGGATCGGCTGAGGACGATCCACCCGGAACGGGCGATCCGGATCCAGGCCGCCGTCGCCACGTTCCGCTCCGCGGCGTTGAAACCTTGACCAGAACTTCATCCACCCTGGAGCCGGTCGGGTTGCCGCCCACACGAGAATGAAAGGTACCCACCACTCCGCTGAGCCCCACAGGATGACCATGCCTCAGAAGCCGGATCCGAACTCGCGCCGAGCGGCCCTGCGGGAAGCCTCGCGTCGCGAGGAACTGCGGCAGCGCCGACGCCGGCTCATCATCTGGGGTAGCTCCGCCTTGACCGTTGTGGCCTCGTCGTCGCGGTCGCCTTGTGGGCGACCCGCCCGGCCAGCCCGGCCGCCACAGCGGCGGGCGCAGTGTCCTACCCGAACGAAGCGCGTGGACACATCTCCGGGCACGGCGACCTACGACACGAAACCACCGGTGGGCGGAAACCATGCCGCGGTGTGGCAGAACTGCGGGATCTACACCGAGCCGGTCGTGGACGAGAACGCGGTCCATTCCCTCGAGCACGGCGCCATGTGGATCACCTACCGTCCGGACCTCGCCGCCGACCAGGTGAAGGCACTGCAGGACCTGCTGAGGAATCAGCCTTACGCCCTGCTGAGCCCCTACCCCGACCTGCCGGCCCCGGTGGTCGCGTCCGCGTGGGGCGTCCAGATGAAGCTCACCTCGGCCTCCGATCCCCAACTCGGTGATTTCATCGCCCAGTACCGCGACGGCAGCAAGGCACCCGAACCCAAGGGGGAGTGCACCGGCGGAGCCGTGACGGCAGAAAATTTATCCAAAACCCAGCCGAACATAGGAGTCCAAGGTGGGACTGAGTGGGTCGCGTGCGAATAAAACCACACTGGAGACTGAGCCAAGTCCCGCTCAGCATCGAATTCCAATCCGGGTAACGTCATAAACCTTCATTTCTTGCTCCTCTTCCTCGCTGAATGGTTAGAAAGCGTTTTGAACTGAGTCCCTGAAACCAGCCCAAGGTATATCGGCGAGCACGCAGGACCGGAGGTGAGGAAGAGATGAACATTCGGGAGAGAACCGCGGTCGAGGTGTTCGGATCTTGCCAGGTCGCACGGCAAGCGGCTCGCGGAAAGTCCCAGAAACGAAGAAGTGACCGGTTCCGGCGTGGTTTGTTATGCGTCTCAGTGCATGGCTCTTCCTCCGTCGACCAATATTGTCTGCCCTGTAACGAAGTCGCTTTCGTCTGACGACAGGAAAGCCACGGCACCCACGATATCATCGGCTTCTCGAGTCTTCTCAGCGGGGTCTTGCTCGTGTCGTATTTGTCGATATCGGCAATTGTTCCGCTTGCTTCTGTATCGGTGTAACCCGGAGCCACTGCGTTGACACAAATATTGTACGGCCCCAACTCGACTGCCAGTGCTCGTGTAAGACCTATCACCCCCCCTTTTGACGCAACATAATGAACAAAGCCGCGTGAGCCTGTGAAGAAGACCTCAGACGACAGATTGATGATTTTCCCTTTGCCCTGCTCTTTCATCGCAGGGAAAACCGCCTTGGCGCAGAGCCATGGTCCTCTCACATTTACTGCCATCATCTTGTCCCATTCTTCGACCTCGATCTCAGTGAAGGACTTTCTCTGAACTCCATAATAATAGGCGGCATTGTTCACAAGGATGTCTATCCTCCCGAACTTCCTTGAAGCTTCTTCAGCCATCCTGATTGTGTCCCTTTCACTTGAGACGTCGACCTTTGCTAACAGCACCTCTCTGCCGAGGGCTTTCACCTCCTTTCCGGTTTGATCGAGTCCTTCCATGTCCGCTCTCGTCACAGCCACAATATTCGCGCCCTCTTCAGCCAGTTTCCGGCAGAAGGCTTTGCCCAGACCTTTGCCGGCCCCTGTCACCAGGGCCACACGACCTTCAAGCCGGCCCATGATTCCTCCAATCATGCCAGTTCGCT
>CAVQQN010000039.1:0-10070 GCA_963714775.1 uncultured Ignavibacteriaceae bacterium | reverse complement strand
GTTAGGCTAAGCTTAACGTGCTTTTTTTATTGATTTTTCCGTTTTATCCATTTATCTACCCTATGTCTTCCCCACTAACTAGCTAATATCAGAAGAAGATTGTGCAGCATAGTAGTTAGATAGATCTTTTTGTTTCAGAATGTTGCCCTGTTACGGTTCAGTGTCCTAATGATGAGTCATCGATATATCACTATGCCCAATAAGTTATTAGCATCTTTAAGACTGCCACCGGGAGGCGCCAGTTGGACCGAAAAGTGTGACGAAGTGACGTGGTAATGAAAATATTTAATGCCAGCGACCTATAAACCCACGTGTTTGTTAAAGCATTTGATTCTTTGTAGAACCATCGAGATGACTGTTTGAAACAAGAAGAGTTACCTGCATCAATCCATTTTACGCTTTCTCATCCACTCCTGATGCCGTTTTCCAATGCAAAAGAGCAGCCTTTGTATTTGGGCATCAAGATCTGCAGTTCTTTCCTTGCCTGGTTTTGGTCCGGTAGAACCGTATCGTTCCACCATGTTCGAAATCGAAATCGATATCCGACCCCACTTTAACGACAACGCCTCCTGCTTGGAAGCACCGTGTTCACACCCAAGGAAAATCAACACAGGTAAGATAGTGCTTTGGCCTTAGTCTGCTTCAGCTGCTTCCACCAAGGCGTGTAATTTGCTAGCGGAAGAAGAAAACGATTCCGTTCGTGCTCCTTTTCGCTGAGTTTCTTTAATACCTTTGGGATGGGATCGTCTAGATACCGCGTTGATGGCTTAACGCCCTTCGCAAAGACTTTTTTGGATGGCCGCCAGCCTCTTGTTCGAGGAAACTGCTGCTCAGTTCACCGGCGACCTTACGCTCTGGTAGGATTTTGACTGTGATCCGCGCTAATCTCACCGCATCGGCATATGGCCAAACTCTTTCATTACGACTTTTAATGTATAAATATACTCATCAACAGTCTTATTCCTTAGCTCGCCAGTTTGCCGTTTCGAGTTCCACTCATTTACAAGCTCTTCTCCACGTCACCAAAGGTCATCATTCGAACCTTCTTTTTACTATCAGGCAACTTACCAGTTTCAAGTAAGGCTCGCAGTTCGTTCGATGCTTGTTGGGCATCTCTCTGCTTTGTAAAAGTTTTGTAGTACTTTTTTTTGCCACTATAAGGCTCCTTATAATAGACCTGATAACGGATTCCTTTTTCTCTACTACGCTTCACAATATTAACTGTTGCCATAATTCCTCCGTGAAACGTATTCTGGAGCTTCCTTGTTGTCAAAGAACGTTAAAACGTCTTCCATTTTGAATAGACGTCTTGAACCAAGCACGTGGCTCTTAAGTTCCCCAGACATTGCGTATCTGGAGACTGTACTTCTATGAATTCTTAATAAATCTGCTACTTCTGATACTGTGAGTATCTTATTTTCGTTAATGGTTTGCATTATGCTATCCTTACATCGCCAACATTTGGCGACTGCTATAATGCGCTCAGGTTTCTAAGTGATTTGGAATGCAACGTTTAATCAATTTATCTGTAATTACTCGTTAGTACTTGTTATCACCTTTCGCATATTTTTGTTTGTGGATAACCACGCTAACTTCAAAAATGGTGGTTATGTCTTTTATAAAAAATTTCTTCTTGCAAGAGAATATTCTTCATATACCGGTATTGCAGACATTATGAGATTATAATCAACAAGTCAAGTAAGAAAATGCCGCCTATGAGCTCCAACAACCCGAATCTATTTATAAAAATTTTTGGACAATTAGGGGTTTTGTAGCAACTGATACAGTCAACTGTTTGAAAATTCATGGCTATATTGTTTACAATGATCCTATATAACTATATAATCGAATTTTTACTGACACATTGTGGTACAACAGTTTGTGCATTTTTTTTATGGCAGCCTAGAAAGTGTATTGAATTGTAAATTTGAAGGGATGGTCTGCGGGTGCGGCTTTACGCCCCAAAGCTTTGGGCCTTGAGAGGGATTTAGGTATTACGAGAAGGAGGAAGAGTAACGGTGGATTATATTACCCTCTTCCAGTTCAATCACCAGAAGAGGGTATTTTCTTTTCACTTTACCGATTTTTTCTTTGTACGGGCCACGATTGCTGCACGAAGATTATCTGGCAATCCACGCTCTTTACCGCTGGCCGAGCGTCGTTCCGATAATGCTTTCGCGCATAACGGTTGACGTGCGCTAAAACCATACTTCTTACGATATTCTTTTGAATCGAGATTATGGGACCGCAGATGCTTCGGAGACAACATCTTGAATTCCTGAGAACATTCAAGGCATATAATCTTGTTTTTCTGGATCGATTTTTTAGGATCAGTAACCGTATTGGCTGTTTCCGCTTCAACCTCAACAACACCGCAAGCCTCTGCATCTTGAAGAGATTTAAGTGCTTGAAAGGTTTCATTCAAAGCAGACTTGATCTCTTCGGTTGTCATTTGTTTTGAGCCTATCTGGCTTTGAATAATCTCTGCCGTCATTTCCACTAAAGTTTTACCCATTTTTATTCCCCCGTTTAGAAAATTTGATAATAATAAAAAATATCACAGAAAGTTGACGCTTTCCGCGAAAGCAAGCTCATTATATAATCTATTTATGTTTGTCAATACATCTAACTGGATTTTTTTATAAAAATTACCAAAAAATCGATTTATTCTTATTTTCCATCAATATCCATTTATATTTTACAACCTACGATTCACATTGAAGAAATTCAATAAACTATCAATTTCGTTAATTTTTACCAGTTTAATCTTTTTCAAATAGTTTAAGATATTACAGAATTTATCTATCTCCATACCTGACAATAGCTTTGCAAATTCCACTACGGTCGGTTGATCATGGACTTCAAAATTGTTTACACTTGGCACTTTGTTAAAAATCAGATCATGTAAATAATATAACGTATCATTGTAACTATCGTTATAACTATTCTTGTTTAATGCATCTGCAAACAATTTGTTAACTGTTATATCTAAGTATCGCTGATTAATATCACTGAACGATTTATTGTTGTATATACACTGTAGTTTAGATTCAGTTAAAATATAGTATATAATGTTATTTTTATTTATAGATTCTATATACGAAAAATGAATGTTTGAGTATACGTTGCTCATTGTGGAGCAATGATAAATAAGATATCCAATAGGATCATCTTCCTTTAATTCGAACAGATAGAAAGATAACTCGCCAACATCATATCTATAGCCGGTCTATCAGCTATATCGTGCACTAACAACGCTAGTCGCATGTCTACCACGGTCGAAGCCGCTGATAATACACCGATGGGAATCCACCCTTCACAACCGTATTCTGGGCTATGGCTGATCAGAAAATGAGGCTGAGATAAATCGACATTTCCAAATTTTATTTTTTGAGTTTTGTTCATTATTCTCCGGTTGAGTTTATTGGTTAAATTTCCGAATCATCAGAGCCACTATCTGCTTCCGTTTGTTGGAGATAATTCACATACTTTTCCAAAGCAGAAGCCATTTTTTCTAATTCACCGAGGTTGAATTTCCCAACTTGAGCATGGAGGATTAAGCCCGGTTTGATTTTAATATGATGATATAAAGGATATTTTTTTTCGGACTGATCTTCTGAATTGGACAATAGAGACTTATTCGACACTTTCTCGTTCAAGAGCCGAAGCGCTTCTTCTGGCAACCTTATCTATATCGGGTAGTTGTTTGGCGAATAACCTTTCATAAATTTCATCGGTTGGCATATCCACTAAATAACCGGCCAGCGCTAACATCGAACAACCTGCCCCAAGATATTTCCGAGCAACGATCAGTTGTAAAAATGATCGTTCGTCAAATATGAGTGTCCTGCCTAATTTTGCGGGTTTTTGTACAAGACCTTTACCAACCATGTTGCGAACCAAATTGGTGAATCGCTGCGATGCGGTAGTTGAATCAAAATTGAAATCCAAATCGAAACCCAACTTGTCGTAAAGTTCCCGTGTTAAGTTATATACCGCTTGAATATTTCCCGAAAATCCCGAAATAACTCGTTTTAATTCTTTTTCATCCATAGCCATTACCATTTTAAAGTTGATACATATCACTTTTTTCTTGACTCTATTTTAATACCGTATTACATTTAAGTCAAGTACAGATCGACATTTGAACACATTATTATAAAAAATATGTGATTAATTGGATAGCTTGCCGGTAGTGCAGCGTTGCCATATTTTTGGGGTTCCGGAGGTTGAGCGGGAATGAAGCTGGCGGAGAACTGGAGCCTAGTTACATAAACGTGGTTGTATCCTCGATCGTTAATTGGAATTCAATTTTTATAATGGGTGATGTGCTTACTGTTATTTCAACTGTCTAAAAATTAGCTACATTATTCGCAATGATAGGTTACTCGGTCACTTAAAATAATTATTATAAATTGCATTTTCACCACAGTATGAAATTTAATTATAAAATTTATTATATAATTATATTTTAACTTAGAATTAGTACCAAAATGTAATTCGTTAATAGGATAAAATCGTTTTAATAATTGAGAAGATTTTATATTTACTTGTTAAATGCATTTATAATAATTCTAATTATTATAAATTTTAATAAATAAAAATAAACAGTTGTAGGGTTACAATATCATCATATGAAAAAATTTGTAACTGGCATGAGTAATGCATCGTTAATATCGATTGAATCGATAGATATTAATTCAATCCCTAAAAATGAGTTGAATCAGTTACAAGATCGATCTTGCTTACGGCACAAAGTGCTTGCTTGAAATCGTCATGAACAAACTTAAAATTATAAATTATTTACAAGGAGGAAAAGCATTCAACTATATAGATACTGGTCTTGATCAATGTTAGTAATTAACGCGACACGTCGAACAAATAAAATAAAACCACAAAAAGGATTAAGTATGAATAAAAATATGAAAAAAGTACGTGTAATTTGTGACAAAGGACGTTTTCTAATTAAAAATGCACGAACATTCAATGAAATAATAGAATTACTTACTGAATCAGAAGTTTGTTTTAGTGAATATGAATTAATATTGAATGATTTTTCTAAAACACTTAATGGATGTGATAATTTAATTATTCCTAAAGAAATAATGTCTAGTGAAAATAATGTAAATAACACTTTTAATATTAATGAATTTGGAAAAATTGCTTTTAACTATGGAATGCAATTTGGACAGATCACCGCTCTTCATTGGATACTTGGAAAAGAGAAAAAAGATATTGATGAAATGCTAGGTGGAGACTGACGAATATAAAATAATATAATCAAATTATTATTCAATAACATTAGAGATGACAGAGAATACTTTTTAGTGAAATTATGAATAATATATTTAATAACTGTGCAAGAAAGGGGATCGACGCAAATCCTTCCCCTTTATGTTTTTTGATCAGGTTAGAAATATAGCCGGTCATAATTGGCGAATTGAATGCGCCATTGACTGTTTCTTCCGGTAGTTAATAAAAATAACATTTTTATGATATATATAAAAAGAAACGTATCAAGCGACAAATTGGCAATAGCACCGGGAGGGGCTCATCGTGGGCAACTGGAAACTTATTACATAAACGTAACTAACGCTTCCGTCATCAATTGGATTGCAATGATAAAAATATGCTTACGTGTTACTGGGCATTTCAACGGTCTGAAGATTAGCTACACCTTGAATAACTACGCAGCTATTTAATTTTAGTTAATTTCAATGAATTGTTTGTTTAACAAAATTAAATGATATTATAAAAAATATAATGCCATTACCATATTCATCATTTATGTAACTTAATAACGTTATAGTAACGAGTAATTGAATTTACAAAAATTATAATTATATAAAAACTATTTTAGTTTTAAGTGTATTCAAAATATACAATATAATAGACAGTTAAACATGAATAACAATATATATGATTGCCAGTTTAAATTGGCATACTCGTTGCAATATGTATGGCAGACGGATTAAACATATAACAGTCAGGTATAAATAGGAGGTTGCAACAAAGAGAAAAATGATAATAAATATTGAATCAATTAATCTTACAGAAAAATCATAAATTTAACTCAATAGGAGAATGAAAAATGGATAAAATCATCAAAATTACAAAACTTTTTGATAATTACGACTCTATTTCAAAAGAAATTACATAGAAAGACGATAGGTTACAGAAAAAATCTAATGCTTCTGTAAGTGATGGCTATTTTACCAGTGAAGAATTTAGTTTTACCGGATTCGTATCTTACCTATCTTCCATGAAAAGAAACGAGTGCTTGATCCTTGGTAAACCCAAAAAATTTGACAGCGGAAAAATAGTCAGTAGTAAAAAATTGTATAATTGCGACTCCACAACGACTTGCAGAACAAAGGATAATTTTACGTAGAACGATGAACTACAGCTATGCTGTTTTGATTACGATGGTTCGAAAAATGGGGATTTAACGCCCGATGAATTTATCCAGATCATCGACGGTATTATTCCGGGATTTGCCAAGATAACCAAGGCGATTAAGTATTCGTCATCGGCTAATATTTACTATGAAGACGGTAAGTTACTTTCAAATACCAACGGGTATCATGTATATTTTATGGTAAACCACCCGGAGAGGATCGCTGAAATATTTAGCGGCAACTCATCTTGGTTACATAAGAAATTATGGGTCATTGGTTATGGATATATAAAAAATTCAAAACCAAAATATCGAGAAGTAACGGCTGTGCGGCAGATGGAACGCACAATTTATGACAACGTTATTTTTTCACCCGAAAGAATAATTTTTGAAGCGTCTCCCATACTTAGTGACGGGTTGGTTAAGAAAAACAGCGATGCGTACTTGATGGAAGGCGATAGTGATTATCTGGATTTAGCAAAGATACCGCCTGTAACCAGCGAAGAAGATCATGAATATCGCAAGCTAGTTGTTGATGCAAAAAAAGAAAATGAAAACGATCCTTATATGATTGAAAGTAAAGGTATTTTCAAAGAACATGTTAGGGCAAAAGTCCGAAGTGGACATTATAAAAATAAAAAGGAGTATGATATGCTGAACGAAAATCAAATTGTTGAAAAAGAATAGGTAGCTAGTAATGAAGCCATTTTGGCGCAAGATCATGTGATAGAACTTGATTCGGGCGAAAGACTCACGGTAGGCGAAATACTGCGTGACCCTAAAAAATATCACGAACAGTGTTGCAGGGACCCGCATGAACCCGATTATGGTGATTCGAAGATTGCAAAAATCTATGTGGATCAAAAAGAACCGATAATCCGTTCACATGCCCATGGTGGGATTAACTATCGGCTTACAATAGATAGTAGCCAGAGCGACAAGCCGGATTACAACTCAAAAGAGTATGTGCTAGAGCACTTCTATCTGGTGAATTATGAAAAGAAAGATGAAATATATCATATAAACGGCAACGTAATAGACAGATCTTATTCAAGTTTCAAGCATACATTTGCTGGTTACAAAGTGGAAGTGAGTGATGGTACAAATCATCACGTAATGGAAATGACGAAGTGGTGGTTAGGTAATATTCATAAGAAATGTATCCGGGGTGATGGATTCGCTCCGGGAAAACCCATTCTTTATGAAAAATATGGAAAACTAGTGATAAATGATTATGTACCGGAAATCTTACACTATGGGTTTGATGATCTGAGTCCAGAAAAATGTGAAGAATATGCGTCGCCATGGATTTCTCACATCAAAACGATGATCCATGATGAAGGAGAAGCGGAAATTTTGATCCAGTGGTTTGCATATCTTGTCCAGCGTCCAAACGAAAGACCAATGTTTGCGCCATTGATTTCATCGGAAATTCGTGGTGTTGGAAAGGATATGATGACAGACATTTTTTGTAATTTGATGGGACATAAGTATGCAAAGAAAGCGTCAATAGGTGAGCTTTCGAATGAGTCTGGTTGGGGAGATATTTTTTACCAGACAAAGTTGATAACAGTATCTGAATGTGGGAGCTTCATCTGATAGATACACTGTCGGAAATACTATTAAAGATGCTATTACAACCGTTAACAAAACTATGAATATAAAAGGCACAAAGGAGTTGTTTTTGGTAGGGTTTATGCAGGAATCATATTCTTTTCGAACTCGATATCTCCGTTTCGTTTAGATAAGGGAGATAGACGGTTTTTCGTTACAAGGTGTGATTGGTCGAAGGAAATCGCTGATGGGTACAAAAAAAACGGCTATTTTGCTAAACTTGCATCATTCTATGAAGAACCGCTTCATTTGTGGGGCTTGTACCAGTATCTACTTAATAAAACCATTACGGTTGACATGAAGGGTGATGCGCCAATGACTTCCACAAAAGAAATAATGATGGAATCGGAACTTAATGAAACAGAACAATTTTTCAAATATTTAAAAAATCATCCTTGTAAATATTGGAAAGTTTCATTAATTGACAAGTTGTTTGATAAGATTGTTGGTAAATGTAATTCAGATTTTCATTCTGAAAACAAACAATACAAGCACTATTTGCAATCTATACTAAACATTGGAAAAATTAAAATATAAAGGTGAATCGCACAGAGTAAAAACTTTCTCAATGAAAGATGCAGATATGGATAATAATTTTATAAGAAAACATATTGAAGAACACTAGGGCTTTACCACATCATCGTTGCATCCGAATAGTACAGATCATGGAAATGATGATGTTAAAGAAGATGGTGCTAGTTTTTCTGATCTTTTCTAAAGAACTGATGGTTATATAACAATAATCATGCTGATAGTGCATGATCTTGAAAAGGGGGACGTATTGCATGTCCCCTTTTTTTGTATGTCACCATTTGTGTCCCCTTGAAATATATAGTTATATTATATAGTTATATATTATTTATAGAAAAAGGGACAAGGGGACAAGGTTATTGTAGTATTAAACATTTATATAATCTTGAAAAGCAAGACCCCTTTCATGAGGAAATATTCTGGAGAGTAAAACATGTTGTCCCCGCGTCCCCTTGTCCCTTTTTTGATCTATATAGTTGTATTTATGTAATTAAATAAGGGGACAGGAAAGGGACAAAGATCAAGATAAAGGGGCATGGTCTCCGGATATCATCTCACACATTCTTTATGGGGTATATAACCGGTTCCTATAGCCTCCTGTGTTGTTTTGAATTCACCGTGCAGTTGGGACAGTTAAAATCTTTACAGGCAGAACCATGGAAGACTTTGCTTCGCGTGTTTCCGTGGTAAGTTCCCGGTTGAGCTTGAACATTTGTTGGCGAAACAGTTAAGTCGTGGCCATTAAAGCCACCAGATGCCCGTTGTTGTTGTCGGTACTCCCAAGGTGGAGTTGGATCCGCGTTGGACCATAAACCTTTGCGTGAAGCCCTCGCAGCCGATTCCAGTTGCAACCAGTTGGAGCAGAAACTTTCCTTGCAGTACTGGCGGTACATCCACCCGATTCCCTGTGCTACTATTTGTTCATTGAGATTTATTCCATCAGTGTACACGAGAGCAACAGTGCGACCATAGCGATCTGTGTCCATCGGTTTAATCTGGATGTTTCTTCCGCTGACCATGGCCGATGTGAAATGTTTAGCTTGCTGGCCGAATTGCTGATCCCCTTCCGGGCAGTCAATTCCATAGAACCTTATTTTTTGCTCCTTACCATTTTCGCTTATGGTAATTGTGTCACCGTCTGCAACCGACACAACTTTTACCCCGGATTCAGCTTGGGAGGCATGGGCGAATATAAAGGAAAAAACTAATAAAATTAACCAGAAAAGGATTTTTTTTGATTTCAAATATGACTCCTTCTGTTTTGAAAAATGCAACGAAGCAGGTAACTAATTAAAATAAATGTTTATTTTAAAAAAATATAAAATTTCAGCTTTAAATTCTAATTATCAAAACCACAATGTGGTTCTGATTAAACGTATTATAAAAAATAAGAAATGAAATATTCTAATGTTTGCAAGGCTTATAGGGGATATTTCGTATGATGCTGTTTAATGGTTCAATTTTATTTTGATTTTTAAAAATTATTGGCATATAAAGAAATAAGCAGCAATTATACTTTTTTTATGAC
>CAVQQN010000038.1:0-70031 GCA_963714775.1 uncultured Ignavibacteriaceae bacterium | reverse complement strand
GATCAGCTACTGCTAAATCTGAGCAGATGATTCTATCAACTTCATGTTTCTTAGCCGCAATTATTATTTCTTCCAACTCAGCAAGTTCTTCTTCAAATACAATTGTGTTTAGAGTTAGATAAGTTTTAACATTATGGCTTTTACATAATGAGATAATTTCTGGAAGTTCATCTACAGAAAAGTTTGCGGCCTTTGCACGCATATTAAGTTTATCCAAACCAAAATAAACTGCATCGGCACCATTGCTAATAGCAGCGCGCAGCATTGTCCAATCCCCTGCTGGAGCCATTAGCTCGGGGAGCTTGGAAGTAGGAGGTTGGATATTGTGGGTTGGATTTAACTCCGGAACCTCTTTAAATATATTTTTTTACTGTCTGACAAAACTTATTTTTTATTTAGATAGTTTATGTATGCACTTAGTTTAGGAGATAAGATATCACAAATCCCGGAAAGTTCTTTAAACTCCAATTCCGATAAAATTTTTAATCTGAAGGTCTTGTTTATCCAATGAATAGACTCATATAAAGACCCTCTTGATATTTTGGCAAATCTAGCCCTATCGGGATTACTGCCTTTTCCATAACCTTCGGCAAGATTCGAACCAATACTTGAACTTGAATCAATTATCTGAATGCCATAAGTTTTTTGCGCAACGTAATTCCATTTCAAAACTATCTCCCAAATTCTATCACTTAACTTTTCAGCAAGTTGGTATATTTCTAAATCTTCATATTTTAGATTGTTCATACATCTTCAATAATACAATTTGAGAGAAATAATTTTTTTATAATGATTACAATTTCCAACACGCTATCTCCAACAACCTACTTAAGCTTTCTCTTCCCAAACTTTTGCAACCTCAACAATTGTTTTTACCGCCATTTCCATATCTTGAATTGCAATCCATTCAAGCTGCGAATGAAAACTATGTTCACCTGCAAAAATATTTGGAGTTGGTAATCCCATAAAAGATAAACGTGATCCATCCGTGCCGCCGCGTATTGGATGCATGATAGGTTTTATTCCCAATCTTTCCATTGCTAAAACAGCGTATTCAGTAACGTGTGGATGTTTATCTAAAATTTCTTTCATGTTTCTATACTGTTCGTTTACCTGAAATTCCATTCGTGACCCGGGAAATTTTGCAGTTGTTTCTTCAGCAAGCTTTTTCAGAAAATCTTCATAGTCTTTTAGTTTACGTGAATCAAAATCACGTATAATAAATTTTAATGTTGTAAGTTCTTCATTTCCGTTAAATGAACCGCAATGAACATAACCTTCTCTTCCATCAGTAGTTTCTGGTGACAAACCATCCTTAGGTAAACTATCTATAAAATGTGAAGCTATCTTCACGGAATTGATCATAATATTTTTTGCATAGCCGGGATGAATATTCTTTCCAAAGAATTTTATCACAACAGCATCAGCAGAAAATGTTTCAGTTTCAAGTTCGCCTTTACTTGGATCCATCAATAGTGTAAGCATACTTAGCACCAAGTTTTTTCAGATCGATTTTTTCTGTTCCTCTTCCAACTTCTTCATCAGGAGTAAAACAAACTTTTATATCACCGTGTTTTATTTCAGGATGAGTGAGTAAATAATTTACTGCATCCATAATTTCGGAAACTCCTGCTTTATTATCAGCACCAAGTAACGTAGAACCATCTGTTGTGATGATATCATAATCCAATCATATTCTTTAAATCCGGGT
Source organism: uncultured Ignavibacteriaceae bacterium (assembly GCA_963714775.1). Taxonomy (GTDB): domain Bacteria; phylum Bacteroidota; class Ignavibacteria; order Ignavibacteriales; family Ignavibacteriaceae; genus IGN3. The sequence continues at coordinate 68,320 of CAVQQN010000038.1, read as the reverse complement.
TATCATTTACGGTAATTACACATCCGCCGTTTTCAAGTTTAATATCCCCGCCCTGATAATTTTTTCTGATCATTGGTTTAACATCTTTTCCGCTTACAGCAGGAGAAGTATCAACATGTGCAATGAATGCAATCGGATCAACTTTTTTATTTGTGTTTGATGGAAGTGTTGCCATTACATAACCCCAATCATCCATATGAGCATCTTTTAATCCTATCGATTTTAATTCTTCGGCAAGATCTTTAGAAAGAATTTTTTGTTTTTCAGAACTGGGAAATGAAGTAGATTCTTCATCGGATTGCGTATCGTATTTTACATAATTTAAAAATCTATCAACGCAAGTAAATTTATATTTTGGATCGAACATGTTAACCTCAAACGTTTAATGAATTAAAAACCTATTTTATTTATTTAATATCCTCTTCTCAAAACTTTATCCATATCAGATTTTATCATAATCTGAACAAGATCTTCAAATTTGGTTTTAGCTTTCCAGCCTAAAAGTTTTTTTGCCTTAGCAGGATCGCCAATTAATAAATCAACTTCTGTCGGGCGATAATAATTCGGATCAACAGTAACTAATATATTTCCTTTTTTCAACTTAGTTGTAAAATCATATTTATAAAACTTAGAGTTTTTACTAAAGTTTATAAGTGATTTTGCTTTTTCAAAATCTACGCTTGAGATTACACCTTTTTCATTTATTCCCTTACCCTTCCAAACAAGATCAATTCCCAAATTCTTAAATGTCAATTCAACAAATTCTTTAACCGTATGTGTCTCACCAGTTGCAAGAACAAAATCTTCGGCTTTTTTGTACTGAAGTATTCGATGCATCCCTTCGCAATACTCCGGTGCATATCCCCAATCTCTTTTGGCACTAAGATTTCCAAGTGAAATATTTGATTGCAAACCAGCAGCAATTCTGGATGCAGCACGAGTAATTTTCCTGGTTACAAATGTTTCGCCTCTTTTGGAAGATTCGTGATTAAACAAGATTCCGTTACAAGCAAACAGATCATACGCCTCGCGATAGTTTACTATTATCCAGTAACCATAAAGTTTTGCAACACCGTACGGTGAACGGGGATAAAAAGGAGTTTTTTCACTTTGCGGAACTTCCTGTACTTTTCCAAAAAGTTCTGATGTTGAAGCTTGATAGAATTTTACTTTTCTTAATCCAACTTCACGAATTGCATCAAGAAATCTTAGTGTACCAAGTCCATCGACCTGGGCAGTATAATCAGGAACTTCAAATGAAACCTTTACGTGGCTTTGTGCAGCAAGATTGTAAATTTCATCCGGTTGAATTTTTTCAAGTAAACGATTTAAGTTGCTCGTATCAACAAGATCACCATAATGAAGGAATAATTTTTTATTTAATATTTCTGGATTTTCATAAAGATGATCAATTCTTCCCGTATTAAAAGAACTGCTTCTTCTAATTATTCCGTGAACTTCATATCCTTTTTCAAGAAGAATTTCTGTTAAGTAACTTCCATCCTGTCCGGTTATACCGGTGATTAATGCTCGTTTCATTAAACTTCCTATAAATATTTTTCGTAAAAGAAATTATAAGTTTTTCCAATACCATCCTTAAGTTCAGTTTTATATTTCCAACCAAGAGAGTTTAGTCTTGTAACATCCATAAGTTTTCTAGGAGTTCCATCTGGTTTAGATAAATCGTATTCAATCTTACCATTAAAACCAATTATTTCAGAAATTAACTTTGCCAGGTCAGCAATTGTAATATCTCTACCTGATCCAACATTCAAATGAGTAATTCCATTTTCATAAAGATCTTTTGCATCGATATTTTTCATCATAAATACAATTGCGCTGGCAAGATCTTCAACATACATAAACTCGCGCAATGGTTTTCCTGTTCCCCAGATTGTAACCGAATCTTTTCCTTCAACTTTTGCTTCATGAAATTTTCTGATTAGTGCAGGAAGAACGTGCGATGTTTCTAAATTAAAATTATCATTCGGTCCATAAAGATTTGTTGGCATTGCCGATATATAATTGCAACCATACTGTCTGTAATAATTCTCGCACAATTTTATCCCGGCAATCTTGGCGATTGCATAGGGTTCATTGGTATATTCAAGATAATCAGAAAGTAGATATTCCTCCTTTAACGGCTGCGGTGCAAGCTTTGGATAAATACAAGAGCTGCCAAGAAAAACTAACTTCTCAACATTATTTAAATATGAAGCGTGAATAAGATTCGCTTCAATCATCAAGTTATCATACAGAAACTCAGCACGATAGGTATTATTCGCTAATATTCCACCAACTTTTGCCGCAGCAACAATTACAATTTCCGGTTTTGACTCATTAAAGTATCTTTCAACTGTAGATTGATTTCTCAAATCAAGTTCAGAAAGATCTTTGTAGATAAGGTTTTTATAACCGTTATTTTGCAGTTCCCTTAAAATCGCGGAACCAACCATTCCCGTATGACCTGCAAGATATATTTTTTTGTATAGTAAATCGTTCATAAAAAATTATAACCCATAATAAACAGAGAAATAAAACTCATTCAATCTATTATCAACAAAATTAAAATCTTCTTGTTGTATTGATGAATTAGTTGTTTGAAAACTTAATTTGGCAAAAAGTTCATGCGTGTACTCATACTTTATTTCTGCCCCAAAATATTCATAGTTTTTTCTTAGTCCAAACAAAAATGGCGGCTGAGGCTTAATATTATATTGCTGTTGCACACTCCCATCTTCACCTTTACGAATATATTGACCCCATACAGTTGCTTGTAATCCACGAATGATCCTATAGTTTAACGAAGCATATATCAAATCCGCATTGTGTCCCATCCAATGACCAAGCGAATAACCATCGCTTTCATAATCCTTTGTTTGAATATAATGCCTGTAAACAAATGGATATATTTTTGTATACTCAATTTTTAAAGTAAGATTTTCAACCGGCAAATCTGTAATTGAACTGCCAAGTGTAAACCCAAGCTGATTTCTTTGTTTATAAGAATCGAATAACCCGCTTAGAGTTAATTCATCGATGAACATGGTTCCATAAAGATGTGTGTTCTTAATCTGTCCTTTGGAACTAACACTAAAAAAGAATTGAGCATTACCACCTGCAGCATTTACTTGATTACTTAATTCATAATCGGCAACTCTAAAAAACATAATAGGTACCAGGTATAAATATTCAATTTTATTATCATAAATAATTGATTCACCAACAGACAAATCCAAACCAGAAACAGGTGTAACTATAATAGAATGAGTTGCAATAAATTTATTTACATATGAAAAACTGAGTGTCCCCGCATCATTATAAAAAAAAGAATTAGAATCAGGAACTCCTGAAGAAAGCCAGCCGTGTACATAATTAAACCTAAGCCAATCAACAGGCTTGATATCTAATCTAATAAAACCATAGGAAGGTGGTTTTTGTGATAACACAAGTAATCCACTTTCTCCATAACCCCATTCCAGATGATCTTTACCAACTGCAAGCGAACCCCAACTCCAATCCGTGGCAAGAACGGCATTAACCTCACTATATTCCATTTTATCAGAAGCATAAATTGGAACTGTTACACTTGACTTTGCCTCAACGCCTGTAACGGAAGTAAAATCTTTTCTCTTATCTATTGAGTTGCCTTTTTCAGTATTATCTCTAAAATTAAAACTAAAACCGAGATAATTATCAATGTATCCGTAAGTATAAATACCATTCCAAATATGCGTAAGCTTTTCATTATCACGTGAACCAATATTAAACCCGAGTATAGGACTTAAATTCATAGTAAAGAGTTTATTTCTAAAACTGAAAAGTCTTAACCTGTTTCCCTCATCGTATGCAAGTAATGATATTTGTGATGAGTCAGGTTCAACTTCATTGATAATATCAAACTCGCACTTAAAATCTTTATTAAAAAATTCTAATTCCTCTTTTTCTAAAGTAGTAAGTTGTGTTGATTTTTCTGATGCTTCAATAAGTTTTTGTGCAATATACTTTCTGCTAACCGGTCTTACCATGTCATCAAAAATAATTATTGATTTTTGACTTAAGCCGGGAAAGAAAGGAATAAACATCTCTGTGTAATGGTTCATAAACCACTTGTGCAATTGCAGCAGAACTTAGAGCCAAAAACAGAAATATCTTGTTAAACATCAACTTTCTCTTAATGCTTAAAAAACTTCTTAAAAGTTTCTACAACATAAACTAATTGTTCATCACTCAATTCAGGATAGATTGGAAGCGCAATAGATTTGTCCGCTGAAAATTCGGAAACCGGAAAATCACCTTTTTTATTTCCAAGATCTTTAAAGCATTCCTGTAAATGGAAAGGTACCGGATAATAAATTTCTGTTGCTATTTCATTCTTTGTCAGGAATTCTCTCATTTCATCTCTTTTATCAATACGAACAATGTATTGATTGTAGATATGATAATTCTTTACACCCGGTTTCTGATAAATAGCTGCAGGAAGGAGAACTTGATTCTTTGAATCAAAATTTGTCTTACCTGTTCCTTCTGCTAATCCAGCCTCAACAAAAAGTTGCGAGTATCTGTTTGCATTATGTCTTCTTTTCTCAGACCATTTATCAAGATGCGGAAGTTTAACTCGTAAAACAGCTGCTTGTAGAGCATCGATTCTAAAATTACCACCAATAACTTTGTGGTAATATTTTGGTTCACCGCCGTGTACTCTTTTTATCGTAAGAATTTTTGCAAGATCATCATTGTTTGTTGTAACCAGTCCACCATCGCCATAGCAACCTAAATTTTTACTCGGGAAAAATGAAAAACATCCAATATCTCCTATTGTTCCAACGAATCTTCCATCTTTGTATTGCGTTCCAATTGCTTGAGCCGCATCTTCAATAACAATTATTTTATTTGCTCTTGGCAACTCCTGACAATTTCATCCATATCGGCACTTTGACCATAAAGATGGACTGGAATAACAGCTTTTGTTTTTGATGATATCTTCTTTTCAAAATCCTTTGGATCCATATTAAACGTAACAGGATCGTTTTCCACTAAAACAGGAGTAGCATTTAATCTAGAAACAACTCCAGCAGTTGCGAAAAAAGAATAAGTTGGAACAATAACCTCATCACCTGGTTTTATATCAATTGCCATTAAAGCTAAAAGTAAAGCATCTGTACCGGATGAAACTCCTATTGCGTGTTTACATCCAAGATAATTGCAAAATTCCTTTTCCATTCCGGAAACTTCTGGTCCTAAAATAAAATATTGTGATTCTGCAACTTTAATTATGGCTTCATCAAGTTCTTTTTTTAAAGATTGATATTGTGGTTTAAGATCTAATAGTGGTACTCGCATGATATTTCCTTTTTTATAAAAATTTAATAAATAAAATCTTTTGGAATACTCTTAAAGAGCGGAGCTTTAAAATCTTTTTCAGATACGATTGGATTTTCAACTTTCCAATTGATCTTCAGTTCAGGATCATTAAAAATTATTGCTCGTTCATGCTCTTTACTGTAAAACGCTGTGCATTTGTATGAAAAAATTACTTCATCAGATAAAACGGAAAACCCGTGTGCAAATCCTGGTGGAATCCATAATTGAGCATGATTCTCTTCCGATAACTCGAAAGAAAAATGTTTACCAAAGGTTGGGGAACCAAACCGTATATCAACAGCAACATCCAAAACTTTACCATAAATAACTTTGCACAATTTACCCTGTGCTTTTTCACCAACCTGATAGTGTAATCCACGAATTGTGGATTTTTTAGATTTTGAAATATTATCCTGAACAAAACAAAAATCTATACCGGCTTTTTGATAATTATCTTCGTTATAACTTTCAAAAAAATAGCCGCGTTCATCATTAAAAACTTTTGGTTTGATAACAAGTAATCCATCTATTTCTGTTTTAATTACCTCCAAAACTATTATCCTTCCTTCAAGATTTTTTCCAGATAACTACGATATAATGATTTAGGAATTGAGTTAATCAACTCTGTAAATTGATTCTTTGTTATAAATCCTTTATGATAAGCAATCTCTTCGATGCAAGCTACTTTCAATCCCTGTCTATCCTCAATTACTCCAAAAAAGTTTGAAGCTTGAAGTAATGCTTCGGGAGTTCCTGTATCCAACCAGGCAATTCCTCTTCCAATTTTTTCAACATGTAATTCAGCTTTTTGCAGATACACTTTATTAACATCAGTAATTTCTAATTCACCGCGGGCAGATGGTTTAAGATTTTTTGAGATGTTTATAACATCATTATTATAGATGTAAAGTCCCGGCACTGCAAATTGTGATTTGGGATTTTTCGGTTTCTCTTCAATGGATAAAGCATTTCCGTCTTTATCAAACTCAACTATTCCGTAACGTTCGGGATCATTAACCTGATAACCAAAAATTGTTGCACCAACATTTTTTTCAATCCCTTCATAAAAGAAAGACAGATTGCCATAAAAAATGTTATCGCCTAAAACCAGGCATACATCATCATTACCAATAAAATTTTCGCCGATTATAAAAGCTTCAGCAATTCCGTTTGGCGCTGGTTGAACAGCATAGTTTATATTCATTCCAATTGTGCTGCCGTCGTTAAACAATTGCTTGTACATCGGAATTGTTTCTTCGTTGGAAATAATCAAAACATCTTTTATCCCGCCAAGCATTAAAATGGATAGTGGATAATATATTAATGGCTTATCATAAATAAGAGCTAATTGTTTGCTATAAACCTTTGTAATTGGGTAAAGCCTTGAGCCTGAACCACCTGCTAAAATGATTCCTTTTACGTTTTTCTTTGTATTCACTGATTAAACTTTTGATTATTAAATGATGATGTAAATATAAAAATATTCCTTAAACTAATCCCGATATTAAAAAGGAGAAGTAATTATGTGATTGAAAAAGAAGATAAAATTACAGTAAAGTTCCTCTTAAAATGAAAAGTGCAAGCGTGAAGTAAATTACCACTCCGATTACATCTACCATTGTAGCTACCAAAGGTGCGGATGAAGTTGCGGGATCTAATCCAAATTTTTTAAGAATAAATGGCAGCATTGATCCGGAAATTGTACCCCACAAAACTACTCCTATAAGTGAAAGACTAACCGTTGCACCGATTAAGAACCAATGCTCACCATAAACATTGGATGCTGCTTCCCAGATGGTTATTCTCAAAAATCCAATAGTTGCAAGACCGACACCAAGAGCTAATCCGGTATACAATTCTCTTTTAAAAACAATAAACCAGTCTTTTAAGGTAACTTCTCCAAGTGATAAAGCACGGATTACCAAAGTAGCTGCCTGGGATCCCGAGTTGCCGCCGCTTGATATAATTAAGGGTATAAATAATGTTAATACTATCGCCCGACTGATTTCATCTTCAAAAAAAGCCATTGCTGAAGCTGTGAACATTTCTCCAATAAAAAGAATCGCCAACCAACTTCCTCTTTTCCTAATCATTTCATGCAATGGAACGGCAGAGTATGAATCTTCCAAAACCTGAATAGCTGCAAGTTTATGAATATCTTCCGTTGCTTCTTCTTCTGCAACGTCAAAAACGTCATCAACAGTTACAATTCCAATTAAAATTCCCGCACGATCAACAACAGGCAAGGCAACTCTATCGTATTTCTTAAAAGCTTCAACTGCTGTTTCCTGATCATCAAACACATGCAAAGCAATAAAATTTTCATCCATCAAATCAGCAACTGTTTCATTTAGCGGGGCAAGAAGAAATTCTTTTATTTTAACATCGTCAATCAATTTTCCTTTATCATCAATAACATAGATGATGTTTAATGTTTCTTTATTTTTTCCGAATTCACGAATGTAATTAAGTGTTTCCTGAATTGTGTATGTGGGTTTTATTGCGATATAATCCGGCGTCATTAATCTACCAACAGAATTTTCCGGATATCCCAACAAAGTAACTGCAATCTTTCTTTCTTCGGGAGAAAGCAACTGGATTAACTGTTTAGCTGCGGTAGAAGGTAGTTCCTCGAACAATGCCGTTCGATCATCAGGATCCATCTCATTAAGTATTACTGCTCCTTCTTCTCTGCCCATTGATTTTAATAACTCCATTTGAGTATCAAAATCCATGTACTCAAAAGTATCGGCAGCTAATTCATTTGATAGAAGACGAAAAATAACAACCCGTTCTTTTTCTGATAAATCAACTAGAAGTTCGGCAATATCGGCTGGAGTCCAATCTGTAAGAATTTCTTTTAAGATACCAAGCTGTCTCTCTTCTATAAGAGACTGGATTTCTGGTTGTAATAATCTGCTTAGCATCTGAAAATCCTTATTTTAGCGAAAACAATTTGTTTTTACATTTTATAGATTTGTATTGTTTTTTTGACTTGCAAAAAATAATTTTATTATGTTCAAAACTCAATCGGAAATTTAGGAATTACAGCCCAGAATAAAAATTATGGTCAAATTAATTGTTGATAAAAATATTGCCTTTGCTGGTACCGCTTTTAACAAGTTTGGGGAAGTGACATTATTGCCTGGAAGAAATATTAGTAATGAGTTTTACATTAAGTACAGATATTCTTATCGTTCGTTCTATTACAAATGTAAATGAGGAACTTCTTAAAAATACTCCTATTAAATTTGTTGGAACAGCAACGATTGGCACAGATCACATCAATCTCGATTATCTGAAATCCCATAACATTGCTTTTGCTGATGCTAAAGGTTGTAATGCTTATTCTGTTGCGGAGTACTTTATTTCTTCTTTACTGCATCTTGCTGTAAAATTTAATTTTTCACTTAAAGATAAATCCATCGGAATTGTTGGTGCTGGTAATGTTGGAAGTAAAGTTGCAAGCTTTGCAGAAGCACTTGGAATGAAGGTTTTATTGAACGACCCTCCATTGCAAAGAAATAAAGATAAAAGGAACTTTGTTGATATAGAAACGATTCTTTCATCCGATATAATTACACTTCACGTTCCATTAAATATAGAAGGGGTTGATAAAACCTACCATCTGTTTGAAAAAGAAAAACTGGGTACAGTTGGCGATGGGTCTATTCTTATTAATACTTCCCGTGGAGCAGTTGTTAACAATCAAGATTTGCTTGATATCATTTCAAGGAAAAAGCTAAAAGTTGTGTTGGATGTTTGGGAAAACGAACCCGCACCAAATCTTGATCTATTAAGTGAAGTTGAAATTGCGACTCCGCACATTGCCGGATATTCTTTAGAAGGTAAAGTTAACGGCACACAAATGGTCTATAATTCACTTTGCGATTTTTTAGGCGTTAAAAAAGATTTTCCCTTTGCGCAAGAACCCCCACAAAATTCTTTGAAACAATTTGAAGTGAAAGATAAATTAGAAACTGGTTTGGAGAAACTGGTATCAAATATTTATTCAATTCAAGATGATGATAAACGAATGAGAAAAATGTTAGAGATGGATAAGGAAAAAAGAAAAGAATATTTTGACTCTTTGAGGAAGAACAATCCGATTAGAAGAGAATTTAATAATTATTCGATCCAGTCGAAAAATTTATCTGAAGAAGTAAAAAACATTTTAGAAAAACTACGATTTACAATAGCTACTTAGAAATTCGATCAAGTTTAAACTCAATTGGTATTACCATTTGAACCTTCATTCTTTTCCCTTTTTGTAATCCCGGTTTAAACCTTGTGTAATAAACAGAAAGCCTTGCATTCTCATCACAACCATAACCAATTCCTTCTTGTACAACAGCGCTTGAAACCTCACCGTTCTTTTCTATAAAAGCAAGAATTTTTACTGTGCCTTCAATCTTCTTTTCTTTTGCTTCCACAGGATAAGTTAGTTTTTTATAAATTGTATTCATCCCGCCTATTGGCTCAGGCATAACTTCAACATCAGCAAAATATATACTATCTGCCTCAAGTTTAACTAATGGCTGTTCAACAGGTGGTAATATAAATTCTTCTTCGTTATTACTATTTTTTTTCTTTTCTTGCTGCTCTTTCCATTTAGCTACCAATTTATCATAATCTTCTTTCCTAAACTTTCCAATTAAAACATATTCTTGCCCTTCTCTCTTTCCCTCTTCAAAATAAGCTTGATCAATAAAAGCCCCAAGAGAATCGTAATGAACATAAGGACCTAATCTTTTTCCATTTTCAATAAAATATCTTTCTTTTGTTTTTCCACTTGGATAAAAATTAGTAACTCCGCCTTCAACTTTATCATTAATGTAATTTCTTTTTTCTTTTACATTTCCATTTTCCCAATAAAATACAGCTTCACCCTGACGGATGTTTTTTTCGTAAACAACAATAGTTTCTATTTTACCATTTGGATAATAAGTTTTTAAAGTATCTTTTTGTGCAGATATCTGAACAGAAAATAATATTAGTGTTATAAAAAGAATAAACTTCATCGAAATAAACCCGGTAAATTTTTGTGGCAAAAGATAATATTTAATTCTGAGTAATTAGAGGCATAATTAGAGTGATTATAAAAATGATTATTGCAATTCCGAAAAAGAAATATCCAATTTCAGCATCAAATTGTAGAAGACCGATTTCACTTAACAAATAATGCCAGTCGTGATAAACTTTATTACCCCCAAGCAATGGTAATCTTCTTGCTTGTGCATCCGCCGCATAAACAGAGATGTTAATAAAATTTTGCCCAAGCCATAATAGTGAAAACTGCATGCCGGTTCTATATTCACTTCTGAAGAAGTAAAATAAAATAATTGATGGAAGAATAATCTGCATTAAGGTTCCGCCAAAAGTATAAATATATTTTCCAAAGAATATAAAGAACAAGTGTCCTGCTTCGTGGATAACCAAATCAGCATTATCAATCAAACCATATTCTCCACGATTTAACACCCAATAAAGAGCAATTGGTAAAATTATAATAGACGGAATCCATTTTTTTATTTCATTCCAATTACTATGTGGCTTGGATTTTTTTAAACTCTGTTCAATATCTTTTTTTAATTCTTCATCCATAAAATTGCTAAAATAAAAATTGATGTTTAACCTTATATCCAAATTAACTAATCCAATCCCGTCGTTCAATCTTTTATAAACAAATAAAATGCAAGGATGTTTATGAAAAAAAACTGTATTGTTTTTTTTTCAGCATACTTATTTTAGGTGCTATTTGGTTTGCGAAGGATTTTAAGACACTACGCCCCAGTCCTGAAGCAACAGTTTCTCACGATTTAAATTGGGGCAATTCATATTATATGAAATGAGCTCATTTAAATTATATCCTAATTTAATAACTCAAGTTGACCGTCAAATTATTCATTGAACATAAAACCGTTGAAACGGTTACGAAAAATTGTTTTTCATTTTATTAACCCACGACTTAAGTCGTGGGTTAATAAGAAAGAGCTATAGAATTCAAACCGTTTTAACGGTTTACAATAACAAGCGGTCAACTTGAGTAAATAATTTATTTTTTTTACTGTTTCGGATCATTTTTTGTTTTTTAAAATCAGCAGGACAAATATAAACTTTGGCCAAATTGCTGGATAATATCTGAAATACTTCAGGAGAAGTTATTTAGAAATGAGAATAAAAACTAACTTCGAGTTTAATGATATTCTTTAAACTGCTTGCCGATAGATTTTTTCATAAAAAAATCAATGCTATTATCAAATGTAATAGAAAAGACAGAGCCGATATTTTTTTCGCTTTCAACATGTATTTCTGCACGATTTAGTTCGATATATTTCTTAACCAAAGCTAATCCCAAACCATTACCTTCAAACTCTCTCTTATACCCAACATCTTCCTGTGAAAAGGGCAAAAATATTTTTTGCAGATACTCATCACTCATTCCAATACCGCTGTCCCTTACCTCAACTTTTATTTTATTATCTTCAAGATTTTTAACATACACTTCTATATAACCCTTTAACGTGTACTTAACTGCATTGTTAATAAGATTTTGAAACACCTGATCCACCGTGTACCTGTCAGCTGTAATAACAGCCTTTTCTTCAGAATGTGTTAACTTAAGAGTCAATCCCTTATCATCGCTTAAAGATCTAAATTCATTAACCATCTTTTTAAGATCGGGTATAAGATCGAATTGTTCAAAAGTTGCTTTATAATTACCGCTTTGAACAGAGGACATATTTAAAATCATATCTATTGTTCTTTGAAGTCTTTTGCCGGCACTTTTTACTGAATCAAGAATTATCTTAAGGTCCTCATCGCTGTCTGGAATTTCATCAGCCAGTAAAGGTATGGAAGTTAAGATCACGTTAAGCGGAGTTCTAATTTCGTGGGACATTTGTGCAAGAAAAGCTGATTTGAGTCTATCAGACTCTTCTGCCTTATTGAGTGCTTCAACTAATTCTCTTTGTACTCGTTTGATTTCTGAAATATCTAGAATCTGCATTACATAATGTTTTACTTTGCCTTTATCATCAAGAACAGAAACAGATTTTACAATTACGTGAATTTCTTTTCCTTCTTTTTTAAGCAGCATTTTTTCTGTATTTATATCAGCAATTGGACTGCCGTCATATTCCACTGACTCTTTACTAAAACCTTCAATATCATTGCGCTCAAATAAATATTTAATCGGAAGTCCGATTATCTCTTCCCTTAAAAAGCCTATTGTATCACAAAAGGATTTATTTACACTAATAATTTTGCCGTCAATTGAGATAATTACTATTCCAATTGGTGCATTTTGAAATACAAGTCTAAACTGCTCTTCGCTTTTTTGTAAAGATACTTCTGCTTTTTTTCTTTGGTTGATTTCGAAATTCAATTCGGCAATTTTATCCTTAAAAACATCATGCAAGTTTTTTGTTTAAAGATTCAACTTCATTGCTTGATCTATCTAACTCGGCTAAAACAATATTAACACGATCTTCAATTATTCCAAGTTCATCTTTTCTGCGAAAATTTGTGTTGTTTATATCTTGCGGTAGGTGTGCAGAATCAAGAGCTTTAATAATTTTTGATAACGGACGGAAAGATATTGAACTTAAGAAAAATGTGAATACAATTCCTAACATAAGTAAGGTAAGACTAAATAATGCGGTTAGTAATCTGTTTTTAAAAAGTTTTTCGGCATCATCACGGGATTGAAATCCGACATATATTTTGCCGGAAATATCTTTTGTGCTTATGGGTAATCTTACACGATAAACGGTTTCATCTTTAGAAATTCCTTCTCCATCAATTTTTGTTAGTATATATAAGTTTCTTTCTGCAATTTCTAAGTTCAGTGCATCAAGAAGTTCACCAGAAGAATTTTCTACAACCAGATAAACAGCCTCATTTAAGACTAATAATTTATTAATTATTTCTGTATCGGTGAATTTTTTTTCAATGAATATCTGTGGATTTTGGGTGAAGAAGTTTACAAATACATCTGCTTTGTAAGTGTATTTCTCATTTATCTGTTCTTCAATTTTATTGGTAAAATAAAAGTAGATAAATCCTGAAATAAGTATAAAGAACATGGAAAACTGGATTGTTAATTTCAGTTGAAGTCTTTGCGACCGTGTTCTATCTCTTTTATTATTGTTTAACATTCTATCTTTAATGGTTGAAGACTCAATAATTTAGCAATTTAAGTGCCGTATTTAATTTGGGATAATGATTTGATTTTTTTAAGAAAAACTTACATATCTAAGTATTATAATGATAAAAATAAGGAAATTTTTGACCATTTACCGAAAAATGTTAAAAAAAGGTCAATTAAGAAAACCTATCTATATAAGATATTATCTCAAATTTTTTCTCTGCCCCATTACGATTTATATATCTAATCTTTCCATAAACTTATCTCAGACCGAGGACTACATGCGCACTCTAATCACGGCGCACCCAATAAACTATTGTATCGCTTGTTTTAATGCCTTTTTGTGGTAATAGTATTTTTTTATCGATCATCACATCAAACTTCTATTTCAATACCAATAGGACAGTGATCCGAGCCCATCACATCCTGTAAGATGAAAGCATCTTGAACATTTTTCTTAAAATTATCAGATACAAAAAAATAATCTATTCTCCAGCCAACATTTCTATCACGGGCATGTGTCACTTGATCCCACCAGGTATACTGTTCCGGTTCATTATTAAACATTCTAAAAGTATCAAGATATCCGTGAGAGAAAAACTTATCCATCCATTCTCTTTCGATTGGCAGAAAACCGGAAACTTTTTCATTTTCTTTTGGTCGAGCTAAATCGATTTCTTTGTGAGCAGTATTTACATCTCCACAGATAACAAGTTTTTTTCCTTTGGACTTTAAGTCATCGGCATAATCAAGAAAGGCATCATAAAAATCCATTTTATATTTCAATCGCTCTTCACTTGCTTTACCGTTGGGATAGTAAATGTTTATCAAAACAAAACTCTTATATTCCGCTATAATAATTCTTCCTTCGTCATCAAACTTTGGTATTCCAAAACCGTGCTCAACCTTAATCGGTTCTTGCTTTGTATAGATTGCAACACCGCTGTAACCTTTTTTAACAATTGAAGAGGAGAAATAAGATTTGTATCCGTTAATATTTAATAATTCATCAGACAATTGTTCTGGAGCTGCTTTAGTTTCCTGCAAACAAAGAATATCAGGATCTTCTGTTAACAACCAATCAACAAAACCCTTTTTTTTTATAGCACGGATACCATTAACATTCCAGGAAAGTATTCTCATTTTTCCCATAAAAATTTTGCCTCAATTTCTATTAAAAAATAAAATGAATTATAAATCCCCAGCTGATAGCACTAACTAAAGTTAAGAAAAGAATTTTTACAGATGTTTTAATTTCTCCATCTTTAAATAATACAATTGGTCCAAATCCAGCACCAGAACTAAGTCCTGCCATTGTTGCGCCAAGAGATAATCCCGTGTGAAGAAATGCCTCTGCAATTGCAATTGAAGCTGCGCAATTAGGTATCAATCCAAAAAATGCTGCGACAATAATTTGAATAATAGGATTGACGTTTAGTGATTCCATTAATTCTTCTGAGTGAAAGAATGTAAACAATGAAGCAATCGCAATGGTAATTACAAAAACCCAAAAATAAATTCTAAGTGTGCGTTTTAAACTATGAACAATAATTTCCATATAGCGAGTTCTGTGAAGTTCGACATCAATCTCCACAGCGTGAGATGATTTTACTTCCTGCGAGTTACCTATATAAAATTTTTTTGAAATCAGTAGATCAATCAGATATCCGGAAGTAACCCCAATAATTAATTTTAATCCAAGAATATAAAAAATGTAAACCGCCTGTTCTCGATTCGCAATCAATACAGGTAAAGCTTCATCTGAAGTTGCTAGATAAGTGGCAATCAGTGTTCCGATTGAGACTCTTCGCGTTAAAAAAAGTGATGTTACAAAAACAGACATACCACATTCCGGGATTAAACCAAGTAATGTCCCGGCTAAAGGACCCATTGGACCGGAAATTTTTAGAAATGAAATTAAATCAAGCTGCTTGGTGTGTGAGAAATACTCTAACAAAAAGTAAAGAGCAAAGAGAATGGGAATCATTAAATAAGTATCGGAAAAAGAACCTAAAATAATTTCCCAGATATTTGTATGAGTATGAATATGCATCGATGGTTATGTTGAATAATATTATTGTAAAAATATACAAAATGATTGCCAATCAAATAGATGTGATAAAACAATTTAGCTAAAGATCAATCTCCAAATCTGTGTCACAAAAAATGTAATTGTAAAACCCATAGCGACAGGGAGGAGTGTTGAGATTACAGTCCACTTTACACTTTTTGTTTCTTTGTAAATTGTGTAAATAGTTGTTGAACACGGATTATGAAGTAAACTAAACAACATTAAATTAATTCCTGTAAGTAAAGTCCACCCTCCTGCATGAAGGATTGAGGCTGTTCCTGTAAGAGAATCTAATTCAAACATAACTCCGCTTCCAGAACCAACACTAATGATACCTAAGTTTGCAACTGTTAGCATAAGTATGGTTGGAATTACAATTTCATTTGCTGGAATTGCTATAATGTATGCCAAAAAAATTATTCCGTTTAAACCAAAAATAAACGCAATAGGATTTGACCAATTGATAAAGTAGTTTGCAACTGAAACTCCATCAATTGTAATATTTGCAACAAGCCAGATAATCATCCCCGCGGGAAGGGCAAAAACAATTGCGCGCCACAATACAAAAACAGTTCTATCAATTAATGAAGTATATAGTGTTGCCATTATTCTTGGTGGTCGATATGGTGGTAACTCTAAGCTAAATGCAGAAGCTTCGCCCTTCAATAAACTTTTTGATAATACCCACGATACAATCAGGCTAAATGATATACCAAGTAATGCAATAAATACAACTGCTCCGGCAGAAGCAATACCTGCAAGGTATGCTGGTGCTGCACCACCAATAAAAATTGTTGCGATAAGAATTTGTGTAGGCCATCTTCCATTGCACAAGGAAAAATTATTTGTAATAATTGCAATTAATCTTTCACGAGGAGAATCGATTACTCTTGTTGCAACAACCCCTGCGGCATTACAACCAAATCCCATTGCCATTGTTAGTGCTTGTTTACCATGTGCCCCAACTTTTTTGTAAAGTGGATCCATATTAAAAGCTACACGCGGTAGATAACCAAAATCTTCAAGCAAAGTATAAATTGGAAAAAATATTGCCATCGGTGGAAGCATAACACTTACAACCCAGGCCATAGAAAGATAAGCTCCATCAATTACCACTCCGCTCAACCACCACGGTAACCCGATTGAAGTTGCGAGATTCTTTAAGGCAGGATGTAATGTATCTACAAGTAAATTTGCTATAAAACCAGACGGAACATTTGCACCCTCAATCGTTACCCAGAATATTACTGCAAGTATTAAAAACATTATTGGAAAACCGAGATACTTACTGGTAAGTATTTTATCTAAGGTTCTGTCTAAACTAAATGCAGGTTTTTTATCGGGATAGATAACAACTTTACCGGAAATAATTGTTGCATTTTCATAGATGGATTCCATCAGTGTATCGTGAAGATTTTCGCCAAATTCCCAGCGTAAATTATTTGCCGCTGCTAAAATAGATTCTCGTTTTATGTTATTGTTATTCATATAACTCTTTTTTATTCATTTGACTTTTGTGTCTTAACGATAAAGAAAATATTTTGCCACAAAGGCACGAAGACACAAAGGTCTATAACACTAATCTTTTTATGCCATCTTTAATAAGTACAACATTAAAGTTTATTAAGTAACCAAGTCGTTTTTTTGTAAGTTTTAAATGACTAAGAACTTGAGCTGTCCATACTGGATTTACTTGTTCAATTGCTTTTGTTTCTACAATTACCAAATCTTGCACTAATAAATCCAATCTTAACCCTTCATCAAACTGAATTCCATCATACACAATCTGAATATCTACTTGCCTTTTTACATTTAAACCTGCTTTTTTAATCTCATGTGCTAATGCAATTTCATAAATTTTTTCTAGTAAGCCAGGTCCTAATTCTTTATGAACTTTAAATGCAGCATTAACAATTATCTTTCCAATTCTTTCTTCTTCATCTGATAAAGGAATCATATTTCTCTCCCTTTGTGTCTTCGTGCCTTTGTGGCTATTGTTTTCTTATTTTTATTCTGGATGAGAAAGTTCTATTAATTCTTCTTTTTTTAGATTTCCTAAATCACCATTACGAATTGCATCAATAATAGTCTGGTCACCCTCAAGCAATCGTAAAGCAACCCAGCGTAAGTTTGGCAAACCGGGAAATTCTAATTCTATTTCCCTGCCTAGTTTATCAATTGCTGAATTTAATTCTGATGAATTACTTTTTATTCTGTATGGTTTGCAAATGTATTTTCCAGAAGCTACTTCGTGAATAATATTTAACAACTCATTCATACCTTCGCCCTGTCTTGCCGATGTTGGAATAACAGGTATACCTAATTCTTTTGACAAAGCCCTATCATCAATCTTGATTCCGTTTCTTTCTGCTTCATCCGTAAGATTTAGACACATTACAGCCCGATCTGTGATTTCCAAAATTTGTAACACTAGATTAAGGTTTCTTTCGACACGAGTTGCATCAACAACAATCACAGTTACGTCCGGCTGCCCAAATAAAATAAAATCACGCGCAACTTCTTCATCTGTGCTTGTTGATAATAACGAATATGTCCCCGGTAAATCGACAAGTTTAAACTTTTTTTCTCCATACTCAAATCCACCCTCTGCACGTATAACAGTTTTGCCGGGCCAATTACCTGTGTGCTGTCTTAATCCTGTCAGATAATTAAACACAGTACTCTTACCTGTATTTGGGTTACCTGCAAGAGCAACTACAAAATCAAAACTACTCATATCAATGCCAAGCTTTTTTAAATTTCCCATATTATGTACTGGGCAATTTGCACAATTATTTAAATCCACCTTAGCCATCTTTAATTACTTTCTTCATTCACTAAATAAATTTTATCTGTTTGCTGCTTACGCAACGCAACTGTAGTTCCACGTACTTTGTAAGCAACAGGGTCCCCAGTTAAACTTTCAAGCTCAGCTTCTATTTTTGTTCCCGGAACAATTCCCAAATCCATTAGTCTTCTTCGCTGCTGACCTCGTAATGCTTTTGCTATCCCAAGTATAGTCCCTTGTTCTCCGACTTTTAAAGATGAAAGAGCTTTAAATTTTTCCTCAAAATGCTTTTCCAACCGAAAGATTCCAACGGTAACATTTTTTGCAATCAAAGGAGATAGGATACACTCTTCACCATTTGCAACAAAATTAACTCGCTTATCAGAAATCTCTATCATCCTAATTTGCATTCCCGGGTATAATCCTTCTGCAAGCAACTGGCTGTAAATTGCATGAGGTTCATCCTCAATGTGGATAATGTTAGCGAACTCACCAACTTTCATTTCGGTCAACAACTTCCCCTTTTTTAATGGAAGTTCACCGGAAGCCGATGGAATCGGATCGCCGTGAGGGTCAAAGACAGGATTTCCGATTTGAGCCGCAAGCTGATTAGCTTGTTCAGGAGTCAAAATATGTTCTAATTCTTCTGCTTTCTGATGCCATTCATTTTCCTTAACGCTTGTTTCGTCCGCCAGATATTTTTCCCATAAGCGATGAACACGAATAACACGAAGCGCATAAGATCTTCCGTCAGAGGTCAGGCTCAGTTCATCTTTTTTTGCAGAAACAAGTCCCATCGATTCGAGCCCAGTAATAATAGCGGTAGCATCATCAGCCGAAATAGAAAGATTGCCTGCTATCCCGTTAAGTGTACAATTAATTCCGTTATACTCACAGTTGTAGAGATACTTTAAAGCATCTTCTATCAAAACTTTTTTGTTTGCGTATCTGGATTTCTTCCAAACAGATATTATCCCTTTGTTCGGATAGAAAAATAGAATAAGAGTCAGTATTACCATAATACCGATTATTAAAAACACCAATGGTTCATTCATTTCACTATCACTTTATCTTTTCAACAAAAATGTTTGAAGCAATTTTATTACTAATATTTATTTCTTTGTTGTCTATCTTAATTAGAACTGATCCGTCATACTCAAGTCTATCTTTTATTAAAATTTCTTTCCCAAGTGAAATCCCAATCTTTGTTATGTATGACAGAAGGTTTTTTACATCATCATTTACACGAATCACTTTTGCTGAATCATTTTCTTTAAGTTCGGTTACAGCTACAACAGTCTTACTCTTTTTTATCTTCCCTTTTTTATCAGGAATTGGATATCCATGTGGATCTACTTCTGGAAAATCTAAAAATTCTTCTAATAGATTAATAAGTTCATCAGAAGAGGAGTGCTCTAATTTTTCTGCTTCATCGTGAACTATATCCCAAGACATCCCAAGTGTCTGATTAAGAAACACTTCCCAAATTCTATGTCGGCGCAACATATTTTTAGCATACGATTCACCTTCATTTGTAAGTTTAATGCTTTTGTATTTTTTATAATCCACAAAACCATCGCGGGAAAGTTTGCGTAACATATCGGTAACAGCAGCATTTGAAATCTCAAGTTTTGATGCAAGAAGATTTGGTCTTATTTCTCCTGTATCATCAAGATTACGGTAAATGGCTGTTAAGTAATCTTCTTGTGAAATATTATCCATTTAAGTAATTCTAAGTATATTTTTAAGTACGCTTAAATTTATGCAATGATAAAACAAAAGGCAAAGCGTAAAACTTTGCCTGTAAATTAGATCACACTAATTCTTGTGTTGGATTCTCTCGATTAGTTTAATGCACTGTTCAGGAATCAGACAAAAACATTCCCCTTTAAGTTGTTGTAATTTGAATTAATGGTGAAGTATTAAAAGAAGTACAGGTTAATTAGTTAATCATTCCGATTTCGGGCCGGAATCTTTTTTATTTAATGAGATTCCCGCCATCGCGGGAATGACAAATGACCTAAGACTCAATTCCTTTTCTCGCTAAAACACCTTCTTGATAATAATGTTTTATAACTTTCATTTCGGTAACAAGATCAGCGGCTTCAATAATTTTATCTGGGCAATATCTGCCTGTTAAAATCAATTCGACATTTTCAGGTTTCATTTTCATAAAAGTCATAACTTCTTCATCATTAAATAAACCAAAGTGAATTGAAACTAAAATTTCATCAAGAATTATCAGGTCATACTTTCCCTTTAACATCATTGCTTTCGCAGTTTCTAATCCGCGTCTTGCCTTATCCATTTCAATTTTATTAGGAAGCTCTTTTCTAATGACAAAATCATCACCGGCAAATTGTTCGATAGTAATCCACTCTTTTAAGTGCTCTAAACTTTTCAATTCGCTATAAGGGTATTCTTTCATAAACTGTGCAATGTAAGTTTTAAGGCCGTATCCAGCAGCACGCACAGCTTGCCCAATTGCTGCTGTTGACTTACCCTTACCATTGCCGGTATAAACTTGGGTAAATCCTTTTTTTAATTTATTCATATTAATTCTATAATAAATGTATGATGGAGCTTTTTAATTAATTTATAAAAATTAATTTTTTGCTACGTTAAAAATACTAAATAGAATTGAGAGTAAGGGTTTTTCCTATATCATCTAATCCAAGCTTAATGTTATAGTTTACAATTGAATTGTTCAACCAAGTTAACGGTTCATCAATTGGTTCACTGCCCTGCTTAAAAGTTTTCGTGTGAATAGGAATAAAATATTTTGCACCTATGTGATCAGCAGCCATCATCAGGGCTTCTTCTGGATTGCAGTGATTTCTTCTCCATGGCTGATATGCCCCAATCGGTATAATTGCAATCTCTATATTTTCATTCTTCAATGATTTGAAGAATTCTTGATATGCAGTATCGCCTCCAAAAAGAATTTTTTTTCCATTCTTTTCGATAATAACAGCGTTATAGCTGCGCCCCTCTTTCATATACCCTTTAGAGCGATCCCATTCCCATGGATAACGCCAACCAAAGTGTTTAACTTCAAGTGCTTTAAATTTTAAACCAAGTAATTCTATTTCTTCATTCCAATCTATTTCCTGTAAAGATTTCCATTCAAGTTCAGCAATAATATCGGCTGTGTTATAGGCAGTAATACAATCTATTTTATTTGGATAATTATCAACGATTGTTGAAAGTGTTTCATAATCCATATGATCCATATGACCATGAGAAAGAAGAATTATATCCGGTCTTGGAATTTCATCTACTGTTAATGCCGGATGAGTAAATCTGCCTGGTCCAAAAGTCATTCCGAATATGCTAACTCCAATTCTTTCAAACAAAACAGGATCGGTTAGAATTGTTGTTCCATAAAAATTTATTAAAATTGTCGAGTGCCCAATCCAGGCAATATTAATTTCATCATTTTTCCATTTAGAGGGATCTGGTTTGAAGTTAGGAAAAATCGGAGGTTGTTTAGCTTGTATCTTTTCACTTATAAATAATAATCCTGCAAAAGCTACTGAAATATTTCTTATAAATCTTCTTCTATTCAATTCCGGTCCTTTGCTTTATTGTATTGACTATTCAAATATTTCTAATAATGTTTTAATTTAAATATGGCAAGAAATTAAGCAGAATAAAACCTATTTTTAATTAGATAAAAAAAACGAGGATAAAATGTTTGAAATTATGATTTTACTCTTTATTGCCGGAATAACGGGCGGTATTGGGCGCTCACTTGTGGGATTTAAACGGGGTGGTTGTATAATTTCTATAGTTGTTGGATTTATTGGTGCTTACATCGGTACTATACTTGCACGTGAGTTTAATTTTCCTGATTTCTGGTCGTTTGAGATTCGCGGAATAAATTATCCTATAATATGGTCTATTGTAGGAGCAGCTGTATTTACTGCAATTTTAAGCTTGATTGTGCCAAAGAAAAATCAATAATTATTTATTTATTCAAAAAGATGACATCCTTTCGAAAGATGTCATTTTAATTCTCTACAATTTAATTGTTCTTATTCTTTTTATTTCTTCAACAACTTCGGGTAAAATTTTTCCCGCTTCACCAAAAAATGATTCATCGCAAATAGAAGAAATTTCTGTTTCCTCAATATTCACTTCAACTATAAATGAACCAGAATGTTTTGCTGCGTGAACCAATCCTGCTGCCGGATAAACAACAGCAGAAGTTCCAACAACAAAAAACATATCGCTATTAACTGCAGCCTTTTCACCACCTTCAAATTGGTCTTCCGGTAGATATTCACCAAACCAAACTACATCAGGTCGAATCAATCCACCACATTTGCATTTGGGAACTCCGTCTGAAAAGTTTAATTCCTCATTATAAAATGTTCTGCAATTGATGCAAAAATTTCTTTCAATATTTCCATGCAGTTCAAAAATATTCTTGCTGCCAGCCCTTCGATGGAGATTGTCAATATTTTGAGTTACAATTGTTACATCATCAAACAAACCCTGCATTGCCGAAATTGCAAAATGTCCAGCGTTTGGTTTTGATTCGTGAATAATTTTTTTGCGATGATTATACCATTCCCATACCATTTGAGGATTTCGCATAAACGCATTAAAGTTTGCAAGCTCTTCTGGTTTTAGTTTATTCCAGATTCCATCTTTACCGCGAAATGTTGGAATACCGGATTCAGCAGATATCCCAGCACCAGTAAAGAAAACTATTTTTTTTGACTGGGATAATTTATTCAGAAATGTTTGCTTAAAGTTCATATTAATGTCATCCGAAAACTTCTCCCTTTAATTCCCTCTCCTTGCAAGGGAGAGGGTTAGGGTGAGGTTGATTACTCGTTTTTAATTTCTTCGTAAAGTTTTTTTGCATCAGCTAAAACTTTATCATCATCTTCGTCAACAAATGGCGCCTTTTCAATCTTCTTCAAAGTTTCTTTTGCTTTGTCATATTCATCTTCTTCTATGTAGGCTTTCGAAAGTTCAAACAAAAACATTCTAAAGTTAGGTTTTAGTTTTACTGCTGTTTCCAAGAATCTCACAGCTTCTTCAGTATCTCCCCAACCTAATCCTAAAGGTAATCGAATGAGATAAGCTTTTTCACAAACCTTTAAATGTGTTCTGCCTAATACATAGTGTGCAAGAGCTTGAACATAATTGCCTCCGTTTCCAAGTTGAATCGCTTTTTCACAATCTGCTTTAACATCTTTCACTGTTCCGATTGCAGAAAATACTCCTTCGAATAATGCTATTCTTCCATTTGCAATTGCTCGACGTACATAAGTAATTGCCTGATCTGGACCAAGTTTAACGGATTTATCCGCATATTCAAGAGCTTTCTTATACGTTTTTTCTTGTTCGTCTTTTTGCTCATCCGTTTTAACAGGCATCTTTTCGCCAAGATCAACATACGCCCGACTTATACGCCACAAAACATCCCAGTTGTTTGGAGAAAGCTTATCAGCTTGATTATAATTATCAAGTGCTTTTTGATGATTGAATTCCGCAACGTACTGATCCCCTTGTTTTAATAATTCATCAAGAGATTGAGCAAATGAAATACTGAACCCGAAAATTGCAAGCAACAAGATTGATGTGAGTTTTAGAATTTTTTTCATTTCAGCTCCTTTTATTTATTTAGATTAATCGAACAATGTTTTTTTATCATCATCTGATTTATTTGTCAAACCATGAGAATGTATATCGGTTCCGGCAAGTGAAATGAATTTTGTCCAGCTTGCGCCAGGCTTAATTTCATTTGCGATAACATTTTTATACGCATTAACTTTTGCACTCAATTCATCGGCTTGATAAAGAGTAATTGCTTCTAGTGTTTTGGGAACAACCGGAGAGGCATACTCAAGTTTACCTTGATGGCTAAGAATTAAATGAAGCAGATTGTTTTTCAAAGTTTCAGGAAAATCCGGCATTTTATTAATCTCATCATTAACTATCATCGCTGCTATCACTATATGACCAAGCAATTTGCCTTTGTCAGTATATTCAAAAACCGGCTCAAAAGTTAGTTCTTCAATTTTTCCAAAATCATGAAGCATTGCACCGCAAACCAAAAGATCACGATTGATTTGTGGATGTATATCACACATAAGATCACATATTCTAACTATTTCTAAAGTATGTTCTATTAATCCGCTTATGTACCCATGATGCCACATTTTTCCGGCAGGAACTGAGGTGTATTTTTCAAATCTATCTTCAGAAAAAATATTGTTCATAATAAATTTTAGATCAGTATCAGTTATCTTTTCCATTCTGGCTGTAAATTCTTTTTTCATTATGTTAAGATCACGTAAAGATTTAGGAAGAAAATCTTTAGGAGTTACATCATCGCTTTGCTTTGTTAAACGGATTGATTCTATTTTAATTTGAGGATTCCCCTGATACTCATCCATCGAGCCGGCAATCTTAACAATATCTCCTGCATTCAATGCATTTTTAATAGATTTAAAACCTGAGAAATCATCCCAAAGATTTGCAGCAGATGAAAGTGACTTGTCTCCAAGTTCTAAAGAAAGAAATTCTCTACCTGCTTTTGTCAGTCTTAATTCACATTTTTTTACCAGCAGAAAATGATCAATAAGATCACCCTTTGCAAGTGAAGATAATTCGGATTGATTTAACATTTTATATTATAATCTATTTTTTGAGTTTAAACAAAAAAGAGTGAATCACAGAATGATCCACTCAGAAAATCATTTTAATTAATAATATCAGTTCTTCCTATAGAGTAATACGTAAACTTTAAATCATTTAGTTTATCAAGATCATAAAGATTTCTTCCGTCAAAAATAACCGGGGATTTTAATGTCTTTTTTATTATATCAAAATCCGGGTTACGGAATTCTTTCCACTCGGTAACAACAATAAGTGCGTCAGCATCTTTTAATGTTTCATCTGATGTTTCTGCATACCCGATAATGTCACCGAGAACAGCTTTTGTTGTTTGGTTCGCTTCAGGATCATAAGCTTTAATTGTTGCACCGGCATCAAGTAGTAATTTAATAAGATAATGTGCTGGTGCTTCGCGAACATCATCGGTGTTTGGCTTGAATGCTAACCCCCACAAAGCAAAATGTTTGTTTTTAAGGTTTCCATTATAATGTTTGGAAATTTTATTGAAGAAATGATTTACCTGTTCTTTGTTAACATCGATTACAGATTTCAATATTTTAAAATCATATTTATTTTCGTTTGCAGTATTAACTAAAGCGTGCACATCTTTGGGAAAACATGAACCGCCATAACCAATTCCGGGAAACAAATATCTTTTACCAATTCTTGAGTCAGAACCGATTCCCAATCTAACTGCATCAACCTGAGCGCCAGTAAGTTCACATAATTTTGCTATCTCATTCATAAAAGAAATTTTCATAGCAATAAATGAATTAGCAGCATATTTTGTCATTTCAGCGGATTTTTCATCCATAAAATAAACAGGATTTCCGGTTCGCACAAAAGGTTCATAAAGCTGCTCAATTACCTTCTTTGTTTTTTCATTGCTTGTTCCAACTATAACTCTTTCGGGTTTCATAAAATCTTCAACTGCAATGCCTTCACGTAAAAATTCAGGATTAGAGCAAACATCAAAATCAAAATTTAGTGAATTTTTTTTGATTGCTGCACGAACTCTATCGCTTGTACCAACAGGAACGGTGCTTTTATCAACAATTACTTTAAATCCCAATCCTGGTTCATCTCTGAAGATAAACCCAAGATCATCCGCAACTTTTAATACATATTTAAGATCGGCAGCACCATCTCCGCCTTGCGGTGTTGGCAGGCAAAGAAATATTACATCCGATTTACGAACGGCTTCCCGTAAATCTGTTGTAAATGATAATCTTTTCTTAACGATGTTTCTTAAAAATAAAACTTCAAGTCCCGGTTCATAAATTGGTATATGTCCATCTTTCATGGTTTCGACTTTTTTATCATCAACATCAACACAGATAACATTGTTTCCTGTTTCGGCCAAACAAGTACCTGATACAAGACCAACATATCCGGTTCCAACTACAGCTAAGTTCACAAAGCCTCCGATTATACTTGTTTTATAAATTAAAAATAAAGAAAGTGTTTTTCATAAATAATTGCAAAAAGCAAAAATTAATTAAGTGCTAAAGTTATTTCTTTGTTAAACGACTTAATATCTACCGGTTTGGATATTATAGATTTAACACCAATTTCCAGATATGCTTTAAGTAAAGAATCTTGCGGTGAATCGACAAGAGCAATTATTGGTGCATAAAATTTCTTATCGCCTCGCAAAATGGATTTAACAAACTGTACACCGTTCATCAAAGGTAAATTATGTGAAAAAATAATTAAAGACGGATGTTGCCTTAACACTATGTTTATGGCTTCAAAACCATTATTGGTTCCAACAAACTTAAACTCGGGGAAGTTTTCAATAATTATTTTTTCCATCGATTTATAATCATTTTGATTATTCTCAACCAACAAAATTGTATTTTCAGAACTTGGTACTGTAAAATGGAACTCACTTCCGACTCTTTCTTTAGAATAAAACCAGATTTGTCCTTTGTGTCGTTCTACAATCTCTTTTACTAATGACAGCCCAAGCCCGGTACCTTTTTCTCCACGTGTACCTCTTGTAGAAAACATTTTTTCAAACTTAAAGATTCTTGATTGGTAATTCTCGGGAATTCCGACACCCTCGTCTTTAATAATGAACTCTACTAATTCTTTATTAAATCTATCGGCAGAAATTCGAATTGTTTTTCCATCATCAGAAAATTTTATTGCATTGCTTACAAGATTAGAAATAACCTGTGTCATTAACCTTTCATCAGCTTCTATAAAAATCGACTCGGGTATGTTTACCTTAATATCAATATTCTTCCTCATAGCAATTCCGGTAAGTGCAGAAATACAATTAAACACTAAGCTTTGGGCTTGTACACGGTTTGGTTCTAAGTTCATTCTACCGGTTTGCAGATTTGACCAATCAAGAAGATAATTTACTAATTGAAGCTGGTTGCTGGAGGAATCATGAATATAATTAAGGTATTCTGCTCGTTCAGCTTCTGTTAATGATGCTTCGCTAAGCAGTATTTCTGTAAACCCAAGAATACTTGAAAAAGGAGCTCGTAAATCGTGTGACAGAATAGAAAGGAAATTATCCCGCGCGGTAATTTCAGAGGAAAGATTATTTATAATTTCCCCGTAGTCACTTTCGGATTTTTTAAATTCAGTTACATTAAGAACCATTCCTTTTAAAATTTTGTTATTGTTAATTTCTTCCGAATGAATTTGTTCCTTTAGCCAAATCATTTTGCCGTCTTTGCGAATAAACCTATACAACAATTCAAGATTTGAGATCTTACCATTTTCTATTTTATAAAGCTTTTTCTTAACCTCGGGCAAATCCTCTTCATAAACCATTTCTCTGCCTAAGGATTTCAGTTTAATTAGTTCCTCGGCTGTATAACCTGTAATTTTTTTAATTCCGGGCGAATAAAATATTTCTAATTTATCCCCTTTTATAGTTATTAAATAGTGAAACTGATCATTAAAAACATTTGCAATTTCACAGAGAACAGAATTCTGGGGTTTGGTTATAAGTTTTTTTTCGATAATGCCGGAAAGAAAAGTATTCTTAGTTTTCTTATTTTTAACTTTTGATATGTTATTGTCTTTTTTTCTAAGCATTGAATCATTAATTAAATCTGTACATTAAAAATATACCAATTTAGATTTTGGAATAAAACTATCTTGAGTTACGATTAAATGAACTTTAACGAACATTTATTGTTTTAATTTATTCTTACAAAATATTTGTGAATTATGTATTATAATAAAATGAAAAAAAAAATCTTTATACCGTTAATAATTATATCTAATTTATTATTTGCACAAAATCCTACTGGCGATCTTTATGGTAGAGTTAGTGATTTTACCACAAAACAGCCAATCCCTTTTGCAAATATACTAGTAATTGGAACTAACTTTGGTGCCGCTGCAAACGATAAGGGTTTCTTTAAAATAGAAATGCTTCCTGTTAACACTTATCAAATCAGAGCTTCCGTCGTTGGGTATAACCAGCAAATTAAGACAGACATTGTAATCCAGACAGGGCGACCTGCTGAAATAAACTTTGAACTTACTCCTCAAGCTATTGAGCTTGAAGGAGTTACGGTAACAAGTGACTATTTCCGTAATGATCCGCTTGAGGTTAGTAGCACAAGAAGTTTTAATTATGAAGAAATAAGAAGGAGTCCAGGCGGATTTGAAGATGTTATAAGGGCGCTTTCAATTTTACCCGGAGTTGCTCAGGCAGATGCTGGAAGAAATGATCTTATAGTTCGAGGTGGTGCACCATCAGAAAATTTATATCTTGTAAACGGAATTGAAGTGCCAAACATAAATCACTTTGGTACCCAAGGAGCAACTGGCGGACCGTTAAGTTACATTAATTTAGATTTTGTCCGTGAAACTTCATTCTCAACGGGTGGGTTCTCGTCTCTATATGGCGATAAACTTTCTTCCGTTCTTAGCATAAATCTTAGGGAAGGAAGAAACGATAGATTTGGAGGTAAAGGAACGATTTCAGCATCGCAGTTTGGTTTAAATTTTGAGGGACCGATCAGCGAAAACTCCAATTTTATTTTTTCTGCAAGAAGAAGTTATCTCGATTTTATTTTTAAAGCTGCAAATTTTGCGTTTGTACCTGAGTATTACGATGTTTTATTAAAAGCTGATTTTAATACTAACGCGCAGGATGCTTTTGGTTTTTTATTTATAAGTGCTTTTGATAATGTTAAATTCTTTAATGATACAGAGGATCAGCGATTTGATAACTCAAGAATTCTTGGAACTGATCAGGTTCAGTATGTCGCAGGAGTTACCTACAGGCATCTATTTAGAAATGGATTTTTTAATCTTGCGCTTAGCAGAAATTATGTTGATTACGACAGCAGACAAAGTGATTCACTTTTAAATCCAATTTTTACAAATAAATCGAAAGAAGAAGAAAACTCAATTCGGGCGGATTTGGTATTCAAATTATCCAAAACTTCCGAGATAAACATTGGCGGTACAGCAAAACTAATTGAAGCTGATTATGATATTCTGTTCCCAACTTTTATAACAACTTTTGGCGATTCACTACCGGTAACTTCCTTAAAAACAATAAACACTTATAGTAAGTATGGTATTTATACAAACTACAATACTTTGTTGTTTAACAGATTAACAGCAAATCTTGGTGTGCGCTCAGATATTTTTACCGCTCTCAATAAAAAAGTTTACTTCAGTCCCCGCCTCTCTTTTTCGTATGCTTTAACTGATTTAATTAACATTAATTTTAGTACCGGAATTTATCATCAATCTCCATCTTACATTTGGCTGGAAGCTTTTGAAAGCAACCGAGATTTAAGAATGATTAAGGTTAATCAATTTGTGCTGGGTCTGGATCATAGGGTTGCGGTAGATGCTTTATTAAAACTTGAAACTTTTTATAAAGATTACGATAATTATCCTACAAGCACAATAAGACCCTATCTTGTATTGGCAAATACCGGTGCCGGTTTTACTGGAAGCGATGATAATTTTTCTTCATTTGGATTGGAACCTTTAGTTGATGCAGGATTTGGTAACACATACGGCATTGAATTATCATTACAGAAAAAATTATCTAATATCCCTTATTATGGAATTTTTAGTTTTACTTACAGTCAATCAGATTATACATCATTAGATGGTATCGAACGAGCAGGGAGTTATGATCAAAACTGGATTATTAATTTAAGCGGCGGTTATAAGATTGATGAGCTTTGGGAAATAAGTTCAAAATTCAGATTTGCAAGCGGTAGACCGGTCACGCCATTCAATTCTGATGGGACACAATACGTTGCCGAATATAATACAAGCAGATTGAAGTCCACACATAGTTTAGATCTTAGGGTTGATAAACGCTGGTATTTTACCGATTGGACATTAATAACATATATAGATATCCAGAATATTTATAATCATAAAAATCAAAGTGGAATACGATGGAATAGACGTGAAATGCGGGTTGCTGAATCTTCTTCAATCGGTATTCTACCATCCATAGGAATAAGTGCGGAGTTTTAAGAAAAGCTTTTCTTTCTTTTTACTAGTTGCAATAAACTGCGGTACTGAGTTTAACTTCAAATACCGCTGAGTTAGCAATAGTTAATCTGAAATAATAGCAGGTAAAAATACTTTAAATATTGTTCCTTCGCCATAGTCTGATTCAATTTCTATTTTACCCGAGTATGAATCAACAATGCGTTTGACAATTGATAACCCTAAACCTGTGCCGCTAATATTTTTTGTATTTTCATTCTTTGCGCGGAAGAACTCTGTAAACAACTTTTTCTTTTCTTCCGGTTTCAAACCAATACCGGTGTCTTTAATGGCAGTTAGGAGATAATCATCAACAACAGATAATCTAATAATGATTTTCCCTTGCTCACGATTGTACTTAATTGCATTGCTTATAAGATTTGTAAACAATCTTGTGATCTCATCAGCATCAGCCTTTATACATTTCTTGGATTCACCTTTGTCAAAAATTACGTGAATTCCTTTTTTGCTAATGTCGATTTGGAAGAGTTCAAGAATTGAAGCGATTACTTCGTGAACACAAACACGTTTTATTTCCCTCTGTACAGATTTAAGTTCCATTCGGGAAATATCAAGAAGATCATTTACCATCTTCAATAAACCATCAAGTCTAACCATTGAACGGTTTTCGTATTCTTTTCTTTGATCAGGAGTAATTTTAATCGAATCATCATTAAACAATTTTAAAAATCCATAAACTGCTGCAATCGGGGCTTTAAGTTCGTGTGATACCATAGAAACAAATTGAGATTTTACAAACTCAATCTTTTTAAGTTCTGTTATATCTTTAAATACAATTACAACCCCTGCTACATTGTTTCCCGGATGACGGACTGCAGAAGCCGTTGCTTCAATAAAAAATTCCCTGTTTGGTTTAATCTCCAATTGAATCGAATAAGATTTTTGTTCTTGATTTTCTTCATTAAAAAACTTGTGAAAAAGTTTAGCAACATCCGGATAAAGCTTATCAAGAATATATTCTTCAACGGAAATCTTTGGCAGATCAAGAAATCTTAAAACCGCTGGATTATAGAGGACTGCAAGTCCATCTTTATTAACGACAAGCACACCATCTGTAATCGAGTTTACAATAGTGTTCATTCGGGTTTTTTCGAATGCTACTTCAAGTAATCTTTCCTCGCGCTCTTTATGCCATTTTTCAGCTTCGAGGTTTACAAGTCTTCTTTGATAACCGTCTTTGAGATTTGATAAGAGTTCTTCCGGAGAAAATGGTTTAGGGATGTAACTTTGAGCACCTAACCTTGTGGCTTCAATTGCAGTCTCATAACTGGCAAATGCTGTAGCAATAAAACAAACTGTGCTGGGAAACTTTTCAATTATTCTTTGAAGAACTTCTAAGCCATCAACATCCGGCATCTTTAAATCTATAATTGCAAGATCGAATTCAGATTCCGTTCCAAATTTAATTCCTTCCGTTCCGTTTTCAGCTACGGTAACTTCATAACCTTCTCCGGTAAGCAATCTTTGCGCACCAATGCGTAAACCTTTCTCGTCGTCAACAATCAGAACTTTTGGTTTGTATGTGTTCATTATTTCTATTTTCATCATTACGGGCTTGACCCGGAATCTATGATGTACAGTTGTAGATTCCCGCCTTCGCGGGAATGACGAAATAAATTATTACATATTACCTGTCATTGTGAGGAATGAAATGACTAAGCAATCTGTAATATTTGACAGATTGCTTCACCCGCTAAAGTGGGATTCGCAATGACGTACAATAATTATTTCTTCAATTCAAAAAATGCTTCAAGCTTCTGCACAAACTCTTCAATAATAATCGGTTTATTCAGAATTGCATCTGCCTTTATCCATTCTTTTTCTTCTGATGTTGATGCACCGAATTTAAAACCGGTATCATAAGTTGCAGAAGTAAGAATGAAAACCGGAATATTTTTTCCGTGTTCATCTTTTTTAATTCTGTAACAAAGTATAAAACCTGAATCGTGTTCTTCCATTATTAAATCAACAACACAGGCATCGGGCTTAACTTTCTTGAAAGTTTCAAATCCTTCTTTGCCGTTGTTTGCCGTAATTACTTCGTATCCTTTTGACTCAATTAATATTTTATTTTGTTCAAGTAGATCTAAATCATCATCTACTAAAAGTATTTTCTTTTTTGTGTCCATTAAGCTTTCGCTCCTTAATTAACTTCTATTGTTTGATGAATTTGGTTTTGGGGCAGTAAGACCTTAAAGGTTGTGCCCTTTCCAACTTCAGTTGTAAATGTAATGTTTCCTTTATGCATTTTTATTATTCCGTAAGAAATTGCAAGGCCAAGTCCTGTGCCTTTGCCAATACTTTTTGTAGTGAAAAAAGGAGTAAACACTTTACTCTGATTTTCTTTTGCAATTCCATTTCCTGTATCTGAAACTTCGATTTTAACATTGCCGGATTCTGATGAAAGATGAACAGTTAATTCTTTCTGTGAGCTTTCATTCATAGCATCGCAAGCATTTTTAATTATGTTAATAAAAACTTGTTTTAGCTGATCCACATCACCGGTTATCTTATAATTATTTTCGATGACATCAAACTTAAAATCAATCAGCTTATAGGCAGGATTTACCGTAAATGGTTTTAAAACTTCACACAATGTTTCAACCAGATCAATTTCTTTAAGATTTAATTTCCCCTGGCGCGCAAAGTTTAAAAGATTAGCAACAATGTTTTTGCATCGGTTCGCTTCTTCAACAATTAATTCTAAATCTTCAGTACGTTGATCATCGTTATAAATTTTTTCAAGATCTTTTTTTAATAATGATGCATAGATGAGTATTGTTCCAAGCGGATTATTGATTTCGTGCGCAACTCCAGCGGCAAGCTGACCGATTGATGCAAGCTTTTCTGCAACCCTTAACTGTTCTTCGGTACTGCTAAGATTATCGTATGCCGTTTTTAATTCTTCCAGAAGATACGGTAAGCACATCTCTTTTTCAGCAAGATCTTTTGCAATTGCAACAGCGTACTCTCTGCAAGTTGGATAGCCGCAAGCACCGCAATTCAGTTCATCTTTTGTTTCAAACTTATTAGTCTGTGCAAGAATTTCTTTAATCTTTTCTTCAGTTGGATAAGGTCTTCGTTGGTTGTCAATTTTAAATGTTCTTTTCAGATTTAATTTTCTTGCATTATAAAGATTACTCTTCCAAACACGTTTATCAACATTATTAATTTTTTCATCAATGTAGTTGATAACTTTCTCACGGCGTGCATAATAATTTAATGTTGTGTCAATGGCTGGTCCACTAATACATCCTTCACAAAAAAGAATATCTGTAAACTTTGCATTGATATGATTGTTCGCAATCTCCTCAATGATTTCTAATACTTTTTTCTTTCCCTCTACAACAATTATATCTTTTTCAAGAATATCACCACTCACTTCAATAGTTTTAATCAGCCCACCTGCAAGCGGATAAGCTTTTCCCATCATTGCCTGTGGCTCATCAAAATCGCTATTTTCAAGTTCATTGATATTTATATTCTGTTCATCAAACATTTGTTTCAGCTCGGTAAAAGTTAAAACAGAATCAATTACTCCAGCGACATCATCATCTTCTGCTTCGTGTTTTTTTGCAACGCAGGGACCAATAAATACTATTTTTACATCATCGCCATCAGTTTCTTTTAAATATCTTCCAAGCGCTATCATTGGAGATACGACCTGCGCAAGATTAGGTACCAAATCCACATAATATTTTTGAATAAAACTTACAACAGCAGGACAAGCAGAACTTATAACTGTTTTATCGTCAGCAGACTTGATTAAATCCATATAATCATTCGCAATAAGATCAGCGCCAAATGCTGTTTCAATAACTTTTATAAATCCAAGTTTCTTTAATGCTGAGGGGATTTTTCTATACTCATCCGGAAACGATGCGGCAAAAGATGGTGCAACGATTGCAATAGCATTACCTGTATGCAAAAGATTATAAGTCAAATCAATCTCAGAAAATATTTGTTTTGCATATTGCGAACAAACTTTAACACAATGTCCGCATGCAATACATCTTTCCTCAATCACTTTTGCTTGCCCATCAATAACGCGTATGGCTGCAGCAGGACATTCTCTAATACAAGAGTAACATCTTTTACATCTGTCGGTTATGGTTGTAACTATTGCGTGATTCATTTTGCTTTCAGAATAGTCATTCCGAACGAAGTGAGGAATCTGCAATATATAACAGATTCTTCGTCCCGATAAATCGAGACTCAGAATGACATCCGCTTATTAGTTTTTAAACATCTTTTTCTTATCAAAATACTCTGTATGAAGGATCTCGTGTGCTTTATGTGAATTTGGTTCACCAAAAAATTCATTGTACAAAGTTATTACAGCCTGATTCTCATGTGATCTTCTATGCTTTGCGTTTTCATCAATCTTGTAAAGCACTTTAATACGCTTTGCAACTTTTTCAGGTTTCTGATGAATTGGCTGACCGCCACCGTTTATACATCCACCAGGACAAGCCATTACTTCTATAAAATGATGTTTGGAAGTTCCATTCTGCACCTGATCAAGTATTGGATCAACATTTCCAATTCCATTTACAACTGCAATGTTAACATCAAGATCACCGATTTTTATTGTTGCTTCCTTAACTCCAGCCATTCCACGAATTTCATCGAACTCAACATTCTCAAGTTCTGTTCCTGTCATTTTAAAGTATGCTGTACGTAATGCAGCTTCCATTACTCCGCCGCTTGTTCCAAATATTGCTGCCGCACCTGTCGATTCGCCAAGTGGATTATCAAAATCACTTTCGGGTAAATCATTAAAATCAATTCCTGCAATTTTAAAAAATCTTACAAGTTCTCTGGTTGTTAATACTGCATCAACATCCGCCATTGCATGTTCAGAAAGTTCTGCACGATTTGATTCATATTTTTTTACTGTGCAAGGCATAATCGAAACAACGTAAATATTGCCTGGATCAATTCCCATTTTCTTAGCGTAATAAGTTTTAAGAACTGCTCCTTCCATTTCGTGCGGAGATTTACAACTTGAAACGTGTTCCAAAACTTCAGGTCTGTTCATCTCAACATATTTAACCCAGCCCGGACAGCAGCTTGTAAACATTGGTAAGCTTCCGCCGTTTTGAACTCTGTTAATCAACTCTGTTGCTTCTTCCATAATTGTAAGATCAGCAGCAAAGTTTGTGTCAAAGACTTTTTTGAATCCTAATCTTCGTAAACCTGTAACTAATAATCCCGTTACATCTGTTCCGAGAGGCATATTGTATTCTTCGCCCAGTGATGCTCGAACTGCAGGAGCTACCTGAACAATACAATATTTTTTTCTGTTGTAGATTGCATTTGCAACTTCTTTAACTGAACTTTTTTCACGTAAAGCTGCAGTTGGACAAACAAGAATACATTGCCCGCATAAAATACAATCGCTTACATTTAAACCTTTATTATAAGGTGTAGTTACAATTGTGGTGAATCCGCGTTTTGTAAAATCTATTGCGCCCACTTTTTGAACTTCGTGGCAAACACGAACGCATCTTCCGCAAAGAATACATTTTGCAGGATCGCGTTCCATTGATGCACTTGAAATATCAATTGCGTGAGATTTTGTTTCACCAACATAACGATGCTCACGAATTCCATATTGCTCAGACAAATCCTGAAGTTCGCAATTTTTATTACGCACACAAATCAAACAATCCTGTGGATGATTTTCTACAAGCAGTTCTACAATTGTTTTTCTTGCCTTACGTACTCTTGGTGAATCTGTTGTAACAACCAACCCTTCAGCAACAGGATAAGCACACGAAGGTGTTAATCCTCTAAAACCTTCAACTTCAACAGCGCAAATTCTGCAAGCGCCGGTTGGATCTAAATTCTTTAAATGACAAAGTGTTGGTATTGAGATGCCTACTGATTTAGCAGCATCAAGAATTGTCATTCCGGCTTCTGCGTTTACTTTTATTCCATTTATTGTTAACTGAACCATTAATAACTCCGAAATTCCTTTTATCTTTTTGTCATTCCGTCCCGATGCATCGGGATCGGAATCTCTATAAATTTTCTCACAAAAGACCCTGAAACAAGTTCAGGGTGACATCTACTTAATTAATATTGATAGCTTCAAAGCGACAGACTTCAAAACACATTCCGCACTTAACACATTTGTTATCCAATATGTAATGTGCCTGTCCTTTTTCACCAACGATTGCATCAACAGCACATTTCTTAACGCACAATCCGCAACCTGTACAAATTTCATTATCAATTGTAAACGTTAATAATTCTTTGCAAACACCTGATGAACATTTTCTATCATATAAATGTTCTTCATATTCGTGACGGAAATATCTTAATCCAGATAAAACTGGATTTGGTGCTGATTGTCCTAATCCGCATAAGCGAAGTATCCTTAATTACATCGGCTAATCTTTGTAAGTAAATCATTCCTTTAAATCTTTGCAATTGATCAAGCTTGTTTCCATCCTTGCCGTAACGTTTTGGAATTCGTTCAATTATTTCCAACATTCGTTTTGTCCCTTCACGACAAGGAACGCATTTACCACAGCTTTCTTCCTGGATAAATGTTAAGAAATATTTTGCAACATCAACCATACAGGTCTCTTCATCCATCACAACAAATCCGCCTGATCCCATCATTGCACCAACTTCTTTTAGCGATTCATAATCAACCGGAGTATCAATCACACTTTCCGGCAAACACCCTCCTGATGGTCCGCCGATTTGAACTGCTTTAAATTCTTTTTTATCAGGAATACCGCCGCCGATTTTAAAAACGATATCACGTAAAGTTGTTCCCATAGGAACTTCAACCAACCCGGTGTTCTTAACATTACCGCTTAGTGCAAATACTTTTGTGCCTTTGGATTTTGCAGTTCCGACAGATGAAAATTTTTGTGAGCCCATCATTATTAATGGTGGAACATTTCCAAAAGTTTCAACATTATTAATTACAGTTGGTTTGCCAAATAATCCTGCAATTGCCGGATATGGTGGACGAGGTTTCGGCATTCCGCGTTTACCTTCAATCGAACCGATGAGTGCGGTTTCTTCACCACATACAAATGCGCCTGCACCTTTTTTAATTTTTATATGAAGTGAAAATCCGCCGTTAAGAATGTTATCACCAAGAATTCCGTACTCTTCGCATTTTGCAATTGTATTTTGTAATCTTGCAATTGCTAATGGATATTCTGCCCGGCAGTAAATGTATGCTATACTTGCGCCGATAGCGTAAGATGCAATTGCCATTCCTTCAACAACTCTGTAAGGATCACTTTCTAAAAGTGATCTATCCATAAATGCACCGGGATCACCTTCATCAGCATTACATATTAAATATTTTTGTTCTGCGTTTTGTTTAAGTGCAAGCTCCCATTTCTTTCCTGTCGGGAATCCTCCCCCGCCGCGACCTCTTAATCCCGCATCTAAAACTTCTTTTATTACTTCTTCCTGCTTCATCAATCTTAAAACTTTATCAAAAGCTTTAAAGCCGCCATTAGCAAGATATGCATCGATAGAATCCGGATTAACAACGCCGCAATTTGCAAGAACAATTTTTTGCTGATGCTCAAAGAACGGAATTTGTTTTAAACTTATTACTCCATTTGATTTTCCATGACTGCCAAGAATTTTTTCTTTATAAACTTCTTTACAAATCAACGTGGTTTTAATAAATCTTGGAACATCTTTAACTGTAATCTCCTGGTAGGATATTCTGTCTTCGCCGGGAAGTTTAATATCAACTATTGGTTCAACAGCACAATAACCGATACAACCGGTTCCTTCAATTGTTGCTTCGATGTTTAATTTTTTTAATTCAGCTTCGATAGCTTCTTTAACTTTTGCTGCGCCTGATGCAAGTCCGCAAGTTCCCATTCCAATAATTATTATTGGAAGATCATGCTCTTCATATTTTAAACGCTTGCGAAGTGAAGAAATTTCATGTTCACATTTATCATCATTATGGCAAAGCGGACCTTCTGTACAGCATTGAATAAATTGTTCACATGGGGTGTTTTTAGTATGCCAGCATTTTTCGCAGCAGAGCTGATTAAAATCTTTCATTTAGTTGCCTCAGCAGTATTAGTTTTTTTTACTGTCTGATATTTCTTTAAAATTTTGGGAATATCTTTTACAGTTATTCTTCCGTGATAATCATCGTTAACTAAAATAACTGGAGCAATTGAACAAGCTCCGATACAGTTAACAACTTCAAGAGTAAACTTTTTATCGCGTGTTGTTTGTCCGGCCTTTACTCCTAATTCAGATTCCAGGGCAAAAAGTATGTTAGCAGAATTTTTAACGTGGCAAGCTGTTCCGCGGCAAACACGAATTATATTTTCACCAAGCGGCATTAAACGAAATTGATTATAAAAAGTTGCTACTCCGTAAACGCGGCTAAGCGGTACTTTTACAAAATTAGAAATATCTCTTAATGCATTCTCCGGTAGAAAACCATAAATGCTTTGTACATCCTGAAGAAGGGGAATTAAGTTGCTTCTGTCATTCGGTTCGTAAGATTCAAATATTTTTTTATGCATTTTTTTCTCAAGTAATTCTATTTATCTGTTTCATTTGTGCATGTAAAATGCCACATTGTATAATTTAAAAAGTCATTCTAAATGAAAATTTCACGTCAATAGATAATAATTGACAATTAACTTTTCTTGCTTTTGAGAAGTACTTATTAAAAGATGGAAATGATTTGTGAGATAGAGCTAAGGCTATTTATTCAGGTCAACAAACTAGAGGTTTTGCGGTATGTTTTTAATAACAGATTGTTGCAGTATTTCAATTTATATATGATAAAGAATATTTGCCGGATACGGTTTAGGAAAAATTATTAATAATTGCTTAATTCACATTAATCTTCTCCCACGTAGAAAAGGCTTCTCCAAACGGAAACAATGCACGGGGAACTGCGCCGTGCATATAAGAAGTCAAAACTCCGTAATTAACTATTGGAACATCCATGAGTTTTGCCTCATTAATTCTCCTCCGCATCGTTCTTGGTGTTAACATACATCCCCCGCAGTGAACAATAAGTTTGTAGTCAGAAAGGTTTTCAGGAAAATCGTTACCGTGAATTATCTCTATGTGTAAATCTTTTGCGGTGTGATTCCTCAACCAACGAGGAATTTTAACCGGACCAAGATCATCTTCCGGTGCATGATGAGAGCAAGCTTCCGCAATTAAAACTTTATCATGGTTTTGCAGTTCTTCAATCCTGCGTAATCCATTTACAAATACCGGGAGATTTCCTTTATGCCTTGCCATCAAAATAGAGAAAGTTGTCAGCTTTACTTTTTCCGGAACATCAGCAGCCATTTGTATAAATGCTCGGCTGTCAGTTATAACAAGATCAGGATAGTTTTTAAGGTTATCCAAAGTTGAACGAAATTCCTTATCCTTGCATACAATCACAATTGTATCTTTATCGAGTGCTTCACGAATTGTCTGAACTTGTGGTAATATCAAACTTCTTTTTTGCGCGCCATGTTCAACCGGAACCACCATAACAATTACATCGCCCTGAGAAACAATGTCGCTAACCAAGGGTAAATTATAATATGCAGGAAGCAACCGAATCATTTTACGTTTTAGATCTTCAATACCCGCTTTCTCTTTACACGAAATTTCAAAATATGTTATGCGAAGTTCTCTAAGTTCGTCAAGCAATTCCGGATTAACACCGAATTCAATTTTATTTACAGCAACTATATAATTGATTTGCAGTTTATCGAGATAAGCAAATAGTTCAAGTTCTTTGCTCTGCAAAATTTCGCGTGCATCAATCACCACTAAAGCAAAATCTGATGAAGATAAAACCTTAACAGTTTCTGTTAAACGTTTTCTCCCCAGTTCACCTTCATCATCTATTCCGGCAGTATCTACAATTACAACAGGACCGTAAGGTGAAAGTTCGAATTTGTTCATTATAGACTTAATTGTTGTTCCGGCAATTTCAGAAACAACGGAAACATCCTGCCCCAGTAAAGTATTAACAAGCAAAGATTTGCCTACATTTCTTCTACCAACAATAGCTATATGTAGCCGACTTGAATCAGATGCTTTTTTCAACTTAGATTCCTATTTATCTATTATTTAGATTCAAATAATGTTCCAGCAGTAAAAGCCGCTAATGTAGATGATATGATTGATTTTGCTGATTAAAATTATTTCACATTTGTTTAGCAATACCAAGTTCAAAAAAGATATTCTCTGAATCAAGAAATTACTAAGCTTGACGTTACAACATAATTTTATCTTTAATAAAATGTACTTATTTATTATTATCAGGAGTGTGCTTATGATAAAGATGGTTATTACTTATTTGCTTTTCCTTATGGTACTTTAAACTTAATACACTATGGTTTATGCAATATTTAAATAAGTCCTATATAAAGAGCTGAAATAATTCAACAAATTTTTGTTTATTCTAATATTACTCTTTCTCTTCATCTTACTCTTATTTATTTTTCCTGCAACAATTTCATCAGCACAATGCTCATATCATTAGAAGTAAAAGATTACGCACTTATAGATCATATAAATATTGAGTTTGGAAAAGGACTTAATATTATTACCGGAGAAACCGGCGCGGGTAAATCTATTTTGATTGATGCAATGAGCTTATTGCTTGGGGAGCGCGCATCAACTGAAATTGTGCGGAAAGGCGCACAGAAATCTTTTGTTGAGGGAATCTTTAAAGTTGAACATAATAAAAAAGTAAAATTGGTTCTTGAAGAAAATGAGATTGAATTCCAACCTGAGTTGATTATCCGCAGAGAAATTTCACTTAAAGGATCTAACAGATGTTTTATTAATGATTCACCGGTTCCTTTAAACACAATTAAAAAGCTTGGTGATTTACTTGTTGATTTGCACGGACAACACGAACATCAATCATTACTTCGCACGGAAACCCACATCGATTTTCTAGATGAATTTGGAGATAATAATAAGTTGCTTGAGAATTACAGACTTCTCTACAGAGAGCTGAACTTAAAGCAAAATGAATTAAATCAATTAACATCTAAAGAAGAATCGTTAAAAGAAAAAAAAGAGGTCTACAGTTTTCAGATAAAAGAGATTGATTACATTAACCCATTGCCAGAAGAGGATGAACTAATAAGCAATGAACTGAACATACTGGAAAACTCTGAAAAACTTTTAGAAGTAACCGATGAAGTTTATAACAGATTATATGACGGCGAACCTTCTGTAATTGATTTGCTTGGAGAGACAAAACATAAATTGAATCAACTCGCAGATATTGATAAATCATTTTTAGAATCAGAGGGCGAATGCGATTCTGCATTAGCTATTGTTAAAGAACTTGCCGACTCACTCCGTAATTACAAATCCAGGATTGATGTTGATTCAACTGAAATAGAAGAAAAGCGCAATAGACTTGGATCTTTAAATCTTCTGAAAAAAAAATACGGCGGCTCAATTCAAAAAATTATCGAGCACAGAGAAAAGATTGGAAAAGAGTTTGAGCTTGCCGATAATTTTACAGGCACAATAAACAATCTTGAAAAAGAAATTAATGCACTTAGAAAGACAGCAGGTGACGCAGCTGATAGGCTTTCCGTTGCAAGAAGGAAGCAAGCAGGTAAAGTTGAAGCAGAAGTAAAAAATGTTTTAGCTCAACTTGGAATTCCTGATGCGGTCTTTAAAGTAAATATTATTCAGTTTGAATCGGGCATAAAAGATGAAAGCTTTTTATTGATTAATAATAAACGGTTTGGGTTTAATGAAAATGGAGTTGATGAGGTTGAGTTCTACATCAGCACCAATACTGGAGAAGACGCAAAGCCGCTGGTTAAAGTTGCTTCGGGTGGAGAAGTCTCACGCATTATGCTTTCATTAAAAACTATTCTTGCCAAATCGGATAAACTTCCTTTGCTGATATTTGATGAAATTGATACTGGTGTAAGCGGTAGAATTGCTCAAAAAGTCGGGGCTGCGTTAAAAGAACTTGCCTCGCTCCATCAGATCATAGCAATTACACATCTGCCGCAAATTGCAGGAATGGCAGATTATCATTATGCCGTTGAGAAAAAACAAATTGATAATCGTGCAATAAGTTTAATTATCAGGCTTTCTGATGATGAAAGGATTAATGAGGTTGCAAAACTTATTAGCGGCGAAGAGCTAAGCATGGCAAGCATAGAAAGTGCAAAACAGTTAATATTAAATAAAAATTGATTGTTTTTGCATCTACTAAAAAATATTTAGATGTTTGTATTAGTAATTCTGATGAAAGGAGATTGATATGAAAAAAAATTTATCAGCATTTCTTGTATCGGTTATTTTATCTTCTTCACTTTCGTTTGCACAAACTGGAATGAATCCAAACAAGCTTCCCCCTAATGAAGCATCCGAATACCTAAGACCATTATCTACCTGGTTTGGAACCTATTTTAACTCAGGGACATATTACGATGCTGACGTTTCTGAATTATTCGGTTTCAAATTTAGTCTTGTTGGATTGTGGACTTTAATTCCCGACGATCAAAAAACTTTTGAACCCAATCCACAAGTTGGCTCAACGGCAACAATTTTTGGAAACAAAGCCAGCTATTATTTAGGCAGTAACGGATTTTATACTTATCCAACAGGTTTATCATTAAATGCCGTACCTATGGGTATTTATCAGTTTGCAGCCAGTTTTTATAATACCGAACTAATGCTAAGAATATTTCCTAAAACAAAGTTTGGTGATGTTAAAACAGGCATCTTTGGATTCGGAATAAAACATGAAATCAGCAGCCACATCCCTTTATTGCCTGTTCATATAGCCGTTCAAATTTTGTATAACAAGTTTGATCTTGAATATGTTGGCGACGATCCGAAAAACTACGTTAAGATCAATTCAAGTAATTTTGCTTTTAATGTACACGCAAGTAAAACTTTTGACGGAATGTTTATTGTTTACAGCGGTTTGCAGTATGAATCTTCGACTATGGATTTTGGTTACTTCTTTGAAGATGAAAACAATTATTATCCTGAACTAAGAGACCAAGTACAAAATCTAAGTATTGATGGAGATAATAGTATTAGATTTACTCTCGGCGGTGCTGTTAAGCTTGGTTTCTTTGTTGTGAATGCTGATGTAAACCTTACTAAGTTCACAACATTCACTACCGGACTATCATTTGATTTTTAAAGGAATATAAATATGAAAAATCTTAATAAATTAATTTTAACATCATTAACAATTTTAACTATACTTGCATTTAACGGATGCGACCCATTTGATGATTTTTATCTAACGCTTGCAATGAATACCGAGTTTAATACGGGAGCTCCCGTATCAGATGTAACTCTTCCCGCGGATTTTTGTTTGTCGAAATTTGATGACTACAATGATAACAGTGAAAATATTGAAGAAATCAAATACATTTCAGCTGCCTATATTACTATGGAATCATCAAATGGATTACAAGGAGATTTTAATTTAAAATTGTACCGGACAGATACCAATATATTGTTGTTTGACTATACAGTTCCATCCTTTAAGGCTGATAGTTCTATACTTAATCCGCTCTTAATCGATCTTAGTCAAGAACAAATTAATAATATTAACGAATATTTGCTTAACCCTAAAGTTGATAAATGTTTTAGAGCTGTTCTTAAAGTCAACAATGCAACTGATAATGACGGAGCACCTTTTCAACTATACGGGAAGATAGAGTTTCTTACAGAGCTAAAAATAAAGTCTTAGAATAGTATTTAATAAAATATTTAAAGATGACATTTTTTCTTAAAGATGTCATCTTTCATTTTAAGCAAAGATTTTTTATTGAAAGAAAGCGCACTATATATTCATATTCCGTTCTGCGATCATAAGTGTATATATTGTGATTTCTATTCTATCATTACTTCAGATAACATTTCAACATTTCTTAATTCTCTTAAAAAAGAGATTGAATATTTCTCGCGTCTCTTTTCTGAAGAAAGAAATTTCACTTCAATATTCTTTGGAGGCGGAACGCCTTCTTTAATGGAACCCAACTATCTTGAAGAGATTATTTATCACCTAAAGGACAATTTTAGGATTGATGACAAAGCCGAGATCACAATGGAGACAAATCCCGGTAC
The DNA here is from genome assembly GCA_963714775.1 of uncultured Ignavibacteriaceae bacterium. Taxonomy (GTDB): domain Bacteria; phylum Bacteroidota; class Ignavibacteria; order Ignavibacteriales; family Ignavibacteriaceae; genus IGN3. Next base: position 23,683 of record CAVQQN010000038.1, on the reverse strand, counting down.
TGTTAATAAAGAAAAATTAACAAAATTCAAGGAAGCCCGAATCAATCGTATCAGTATTGGCATTCAATCATTTGATAAAGAAGAACTTAAATTCCTAACACGCATTCACGATAAACAAACAGCAATACAAACAGTTTATAATGCAGCAGAGGTTGGATTTGAAAACATAAGTGTTGATTTAATATTTAATCTGCCAGATCAAACAAAAGAGAAATGGATTAAGAATCTTGAAACAGCAATTACGCTTCCAATTAAACACATATCCACTTACAGTTTAATTCTTGAACGCGGAACAATTCTTAACAAAATGGTTCTGGATGGAAAAGTTATAATGCAGGATGATGACTATGATGCTGATCTTTATGAAACAACAATTAATTTCCTTTTATCAAATGGATTTTATCAATATGAAGTTTCTAACTTTACTAAACCCGGATTTGAATGCACACACAACAACGCTTATTGGCGCTACAGAGATTATCTAGGGTTAGGAACATCGGCACATTCTTTTATTAATGGAAAGCGATGGTGGAACTACACAAGTCTTAAGAAATATATATCTGAAGTTAATTTGAATAACCATGCCATCATGAACTCTGAAACTGTTTCTAATAAACAAATGCACGATGAGTTTGTTATGCTTGCATTACGGAGTTCCGGGCTGGATTTAGCTGATTACAAGAAAAGATTTTCTGATAATTGGATTAAAAAAAATAATTCATATTTTGAATTGTTAAAGAATGAACAGCATTTAACAATTGGAGACAATTGGATAAAACTTACACCCAAAGGCTATGCTGTCTGTGATGAAATTTTAAAAAATATATTATAACCCATTTACAATTGAACATTAAACACTGAACATTTATAGAAGTTATGCTTAAAATAAAACTTCACTGGCAAATACTTATTGCATTTGTTATCGCCATACTGATAGGATTCCTAATTCCACAGCATTCAAATTACGTAAGATGGATGGGCGATCTTTTCCTCCGTGCACTTAAAATGATTATTGTACCTTTAGTCTTTTCATCAATTGTTTCAGGCGTTGCAAATCTTGGCAGTACCAGCAGCCTGGGCAGGCTTGGATTAAAAACAATTACTTATTACATCACTACAAGCATTCTTGCAATCTTAACAGGATTAATCTTGGTCAATATAATAAAGCCAGGTGTTGGTGCTGATCTAGGTTTCAGAGTGGATGTTCCTGAATTAACTTCTTCAACAGGGTCACTTGGTGATATTATTTTAAGAATGGTTCCCACAAATATTTTTGATGCTCTCGCTTCCTCTGATATGCTGGCAATAATTTTTTTCGCAATTTTATTTGGCTTTTTCATCACGCGTGTTCCAAAAGAGTACTCCGATTTTATGATTAATCTTTTTAATTCTATCTTTGAAGTAATGATGAAGCTAACATCTTTCATAATAAAATTTGCTCCACTCGGTATTCTTGGAATTGTTACCGGTATTGTTGCTGATCAAGCTGCCGATAAAGCTAATTTATTAAGTATGGTTCAGCATCTTGGAGTTTATATGCTAACTGTTCTTGCAGGATTGGCAATCCACTTATTTATCACACTTCCCCTGATACTTAAATTTATTGGCAAAGCAAATCCATTTCTTCACTTTAAAGCAATGTCACTTCCATTGATAACAGCATTTTCAACTTCTTCGTCTTCAGCAACTCTGCCGTTAACAATCGAAGCGGTTGAGCATAACGCAGGAGTATCAAATAAAATATCAAGTTTTGTTTTACCGCTTGGCGCAACAGTCAATATGGATGGAACAGCTTTGTACGAATGTGTTGCCGCTATGTTTATAGCGCAGGCTTATGGTATAGAACTTGGATTTGTTCAGCAGATAATAGTTGTTGTAACTGCTTTGCTTGCGTCAATTGGTGCTGCAGGAATTCCTATGGCCGGTTTAGTAATGATGTCTGTTGTGCTTACCGCGGTTGGTTTACCGCTGGAAGGTGTAGGATTAATTCTTGCTGTTGATAGAATTCTTGATATGTGCAGAACCACTGTTAATGTTTGGAGCGATACCTGCGGTGCCGTAACAATTGCTAAATCCGAAGGTGAAACGCTAAGGGTTTAATTAATTATTAAAGTTACGCAAAAGGCATAACATTTAATTTCCAATTAAGGTTTTTAGGAACCACACAATCAAATAATACAGCACGAACTTTATAGATTGTTCCAATATTTTTCATAATTCTAAATAATTCTAACTGACAGAAAGCCAATAAGACAAAATAAATATGATTTATCTGTGCAAGAGATTCTCTGGAAGAACATCCTTCTAATCTTAATTCTGATTTTAGAATCTTAAAGAACTCTTCAATTACTTGACGCTTTCTATAACAGCGCTTTACTTCAGAAGATTGTAAAGATAAATCACTTGTAGCCCAGTAGTTATCATTATCCTTTACTACAAGGGCTTTTATGTTCTCTGATAATTTGCCGATATGATTTCCATATCGGTAGCTAAAAAACTCTTGCACTTGGATGTTATCAACACGGCGATTGGATTTTATTTTAGCAATCCATTGCCAACGGCATTTACTAATCAACTTTAAGAGTTTTGCTGCCGGATAAAACGAATCCATAAGAAAAAAGCCTGGTTTTATGTTGTATATCTTTTTAGCGTCCATCAATAGTTCCATAGCTAAATCAATCTTTGTTTTTTTGTCATTTTTATTCCATATGTGAAAGCCTATGGGGAAACGGATGTTACCGTCAGTCCAAATAACAAATACAACGTTGATGCCATAGAGATATTGTCTGTCACTTGGTGAGAATATCCAGGACAATAAATCAAGTTCTTTGCTGAATGGTTTTGCAATAACCGTATCATCTATTATCAGGTACGTTTTCTTTTTTGATGAAGATTTTCTAAGTTCTAGCAAGCAACTATAATGCTTTTGTATATACTTGTTCCATTTACCTTCAAAGACCAATAATCTTTGAAGTTTGTCGTGTGAGACATATGGGTTCTCGGAATCATAAATTATGTTCCGGTTATATTGTTCAGAAATCTTAGTGCAAGTTGGTCTAAAATTTCTAAAACATATCGCATTTACATAAGCGATTAAGGCTGTTTGAAAAATTAGTTTTTTCATCATACACTAATTTAACACCTTATTTCGCTTATGGTTTTTTATTTTGCGTAACTTCAGTTAATTATCAACTTTAAATCACAATCTTACTTTCATCTTTAATATTTAACATTTTAGGAATTTCCTCGGAGTTTTGGTTTTTTATATTCTGACTTCCGACTTCAATTTTGTTATATTTTAGGCATCAATAAATCAATCTCATCTAAAAATATGGAAAACCGATCATCAAAAGCTAAACAGCACAGTTTAGAAGACATATTTAGCTCGCGTATAAAAAAATTCCAGAAACTGATGCGATATAAAATCCGTGAGATTTTGCTCGTGTCAAGTATCTATGATAATTATCTTTTTGAAGAAGATGGAAGACTTTATGAATTAATCCGTGAAGAATATCAATCACTTAACTTAAGTTTTGCTCCAGAGCTTATTCATTGTGCCACCGGTGAAGAAGCCCTGGAAATGCTTACCACTGATAACACTTTTGATCTTATAATTACTACACTTCATATTGAAGATATGCACGTTATAAAGTTTGCACAGATGGCAAGACGAGCAGGAATCAATCTGCCCATAATTTTACTGGCTTATGATAATCGTGAAAGAAAGGAGCTTACAGCAAATTATGATACTTCAATCTTTGAAAGAATATTTATTTGGAGTGGGGATTATCGTCTTCTAATTGCAATAGTAAAATATATTGAAGATAGAATTAATGTTGAAAATGATACAAAAACTATTGGAGTTCAATCAATTATTGTTGTTGAAGATAACATAAAATTTTACTCATCTTACCTGCCAATAATTTATACAGAAGTTTTCAAGCAATCACAAAGATTGGTGCGGGAAGGTGTTAATCTTACACATAAGTTTTTAAGAATGCGTGCACGTCCTAAAATTCTGCTTTGTACAACTTATGAAGAAGCATGGTCTTATTATGAAAAATACCAGGAATACGTTTTAGGGTTAATACTTGATATAAATTTTAAACACCACGGTGTTAAAGATCCTGAAGCAGGAATAAAGCTTGCACGCACAGTGCGTTCACAGCACGATGATATTTCAATTCTTCTGCAATCGAGTGATGCCGGATTTAGAGAAAAGGCTTATCAAATTGGCGCTTCGTTTATGCATAAGAATTCTCCAAGATTGCTGCAGGAGTTAAGAGAATTTATGCTGCAGAATTTTGGTTTTGGTGATTTTGTCTTTGTAAATAATGAAGGTAAAGAGGTTTTTAGGGCTGCAAATTTATCTCAGTTAGAAGATGCTTTAAAAACTATTTCTGATGAAACTTTACTTTATCATGCTTCAAGGAATCATTTTTCTAAATGGCTTAAAGCTCGTACTGAATTTTATCTCGCCCATAAATTAAGACCGCATAAAGTAACTGATTTTGATTCCGTACAGGGATTGAGAGATAGATTGTCAACCTCACTGCAAGAATATAGAAAACTTCAGCAGAGCGGCGTAATCCTTGATTTCAAAAAGGATATGTTTGATACTAAAAACAGCTACGCAAGAATTGGTGGCGGTTCATTAGGCGGAAAAGCCCGTGGCTTAGGTTTTATTAATGCTTTAATTACTAATTATAATATCAGTCATAAGTTTGATGATGTTGAAATAAGTGTTCCTTCTGCTATTGTTTTAGGTACTGAGGTTTTTGACCAATTTATTTCTAGCAATAATTTAGAACAATACGCTTTCAATGAAGTTGATGATTTAGAAATAACGCAAAAATTTGTGGATGCAATTAATTTTCCTTCGGATATTTCTGAAAAACTACGCGAGTATTTGGAAATAACCCATTGCCCATTGGCTGTAAGATCATCCAGTCTTCTAGAGGATTCTCAGTTCCTTCCTTTTGCCGGCGTATATGAAACTTATATGATACCCAACAGTAACGAAGATATTGAAATTAGATTAGATGAACTCTTACAGTCTATAAAAAGTGTATACGCTTCAACTTTCCATAAAAGAGCCAAAGATTATATTAAAGCAACTGCTTATGGATTGGAAGAAGAGAAAATGGCTGTTGTGGTTCAAAGATTAGTTGGCTCAAAAAAGGAACAAAGATTTTATCCTGATTTTGCAGGTGTGGCAAAATCTTATAACTTTTATCCAGTTCCGCCGCAAAAATCTACCGATGGGATTGCCCTTGTAGCATTAGGTTTGGGTAAAACTGTTGTTGAAGGAGGAAACACTATAAGATTTTGCCCCAGATATCCAAAACATCTTTTGCAATTTTTTTCAACAAAAGAAACATTAAAAAATGCTCAACAGGATTTTTATGCATTGGATTTAAACGGCAAACTTAACCACCATCCCGATAGTATTGAAGATCCATTAGTAAAAAGTTATGACCTTTCAGATTCTGAAAAAGACGGGACACTTTATTCTGTCGGCTCAACCTACTCACAAGAAAATGAAGCAGTGTATGATGGAATTTCGCGAGATGGAATTCGTGTTGTTACTTTTGCCCCCATATTAAAACATAAGATATTTCCATTACCTGAAATTTTAGATGTGTTGTTAGATATGGGTGCATGGGGTATGGGAACTCCTGTAGAAATTGAATTTGCGGTTAATCTTAGTTTGCCACCTGGTGAAAGGAAAGAATTTGCAATGCTTCAAATGCGCCCGATGGTTTTAAGCAGAGAAATTGAAGAGTTGATGATTGGAGATGTTGAAGAATCAGATATGATTTGTCAAAGTTCGCAGGTACTGGGTAATGGCGCAATAAATGAGATTTATGATGTTATTGTGGTAGATATTAATAAATTTGAACGCGGCAAAAGTAAAGATGCGGCAATAGAAGTAAGTAAAATTAATTCAAAACTTGTTGCTGAAAGAAAACCATATGTACTCTTTGGCGTTGGCAGATGGGGTTCCCTTGATCCATGGCTTGGCATTCCGGTTACATGGGATCAAATCTCAGGTGCAGCAGTTATTGTTGAAGCAGGATTTAAAGATTTCCAGGTAACACCGTCACAAGGTTCACATTTTTTCCAGAATCTTACTTCATTTAGAGTTGGATATTTTACAGTAAATTCGATTGATCATATCGGGTTTATTGATTGGGACTGGCTTAATAATCAGACAGCAGAAGAGGAGCTTGTATATACAAAACATCTAAAATTTGATAAACCAATAATTGTAAAAATAAATGGTCACGAAAATCGAGGCGTTATTTTAAAGCCTGGAATAATTGTTACAGAAACTTGATAATAAATTTACATGCTGTTTTAGCACAGAAAAATTTTTAATACACTTACAATCATGATGAATGAACTTTTTCTAAAAGAAGATGTTCTTAATGCTAATCTGCTATTTGGACAGCTTTGGGAAATTTCTGTCGATGGAATGCGTTTAATTGATGAAGATGGAAATATTTTATTAATCAATGAGTCTTTTTGCAAAATTTTTAATATGCAAAAAGAACAATTAGTCGGTAAGCCGTTTTCAGTTGTTTATTCATATCCCGAACGAGAATCCGCATTAAAATCTTACCGGAGAGACATTCGTGAAAATGAAATCAAAACATTTTTTGAGAGAGAAAACACACTTTGGGATGGAAGAAAAGCATGGTTTGAATTTTCAAATTCTTTTTTAACACTAAGTGACGGGCAAAAAATAACGCTTAGTGTTATTAAAGAAATATCGAGGAGAAAAAAAGCTGAGATTGAATTACGCGAAAGCGAATACAAATTTAAAATGCTTTTTAATAATGCCAACGATGCTGTTTTTGTTACACAACTTTCACCTGATAAATCTTATGGTGATATCATCGAAGTAAATGATGTTGCTTGCAAAAGATTGGGATACAGTAAGGAAGAATTTTTATTATTAAGTCCTTCCGGAATCATTTCACAAAAATCTATTAATGATTTTAATATAATTATGGATCGTTTAATGCTGGAAGGACATGTAATTTATGATACTATGTATCGTGCAAAAGATAAAAAACTTTTTCCCGTAGAAGTTAATTCCCACCTTTTTCTATTTAATGATAAACTGACGGTGCTTTCGATTGCCAGGGATATAACAGAACGAAAACAAGCTGAAGAAAAACTTAAAAAGTCCAGTAAGCTTCTTCGTGATCTATCAACACATCTTCAAACTGTTAGAGAAGAAGAACGAACAATGCTTGCCAGAGAAATTCATGATGAACTTGGTCAGGTATTGACAGTACTTAAAATTCAGCTTTCGCTTCTTGGCAACAAACTTAATCCCGAACAAATATCTCTTAAAGAAAAAGTAAACTCACTTACAAATCTTATTGATCAATCAGTTGAGTCGGTTCAAAAAATTTCCGCTAAGCTTAGACCAACAATATTAGATGAGCTGGGGCTTAATGCAGCAATTGAATGGCAGACAGAAGAGTTTGAAAAACTAACAAACATTAAATGTTCACTTGTAATTCCTAAAGACGATTTAAAACTTAATTCAGACAAATCAACTGCAATATTCAGAATTTTTCAGGAGGCACTTACAAATATTGCACGGCACTCCGACGCTAATAAAGTAAGCATTTCATTGTTTACCAATCAATCAAATCTTTATCTTGAAATATTAGATAATGGCAAAGGTATATCAACGGAGCAAATTAAAGATTATAAGTCTTTAGGTATTCACGGAATGGAAGAGAGAGCAATGGTATTTGGAGGACAAGTTTTATTTGATGGTTTTTCAGGAAAGGGAACTAAAGTAAAAGTTAAAATTCCTATCGACCAGGTAAAAGATGAATAGTGAAAAAATAAAAATCGTCATAGCAGATGATCATGCCATTGTTCGCGAAGGTTTGAAGCAAATTGTTGCGGAAGAAAAAGATATGCTTGTTTGTGGTGAAGCTGAAGACGCTGCTAGTTTAATGGAACTGCTTAAAAATGAAAAATGGAATGTTGTTGTTCTGGATATAAATATGCCGGGTAAAAGCGGACTTGAAGCATTAAAAGATATTAAGCAGCTTTATCCGGATCTTCCCGTTCTTATTCTAAGTATGTTCAGCGAAGACCAATACGGGTTAAGAGCAATTAAAGCCGGAGCATCAGGTTATCTTAAAAAAGTTAGTGCAACAACCGAACTTGTTGCAGCGATTAGAAAAATTGTTTCCGGAAGAAAATATATCAATCCTGCCTTAGCAGAAAAACTCGCGGAAAATATAGGGGGCGATAAGAATAACTACTTGCACGAAAAACTATCTGACCGCGAATATCAGATAATGTGCAACATTGCCTTAGGAAAAAGTGCCGAAGAAATTGCAGATGAGCTTGCTCTAAGCATTAATACAATTTATACTTACCGAAATAGAATACTTGAGAAAATGTCTATGAAATCTAATGTTGAGCTAACTCAATATGCAATTCAAAATAAACTGATAGAGATATGATTTTTAAAATCATTACAGGTCAACTTGAATTAATAAACAATTAATGTAGCAATTTCTGTTACAACTCTTTCACAATTTCAATTCTATATAATCATACCACCAACCTTTAGTTTCATTACAAAGATTAGTCCCTTTTGTAATAATTAAAAAATTTTCACTAAAAATTCCCCGGAGGTTTATATGTCCGATTATGTAAAAGATCTAATGTCGATGGTAAAAGCAAAAAATCCAGCTGAACCGGAATTTCATCAGGCGGTAATGGAAGTTGCTGAATCACTTGAGGTCTGTTTTGAGCGTCATCCGGAATATCGTTCGGCAAAAATTCTAGAACGAATCATTGAACCGGAAAGAATAATGATCTTTCGTGTTCCCTGGGTAGATGATCAGGGTGAAATTCATATTAACAGCGGTTACCGAATTGAAATGAATAGTGCTATTGGTCCGTATAAAGGCGGCTTACGATTCCATCCTTCCGTAAATCTTGGCATTCTAAAATTTCTTGCATTTGAACAAGTATTTAAAAACAGTTTAACAACGCTTCCTATGGGCGGCGGCAAAGGCGGTTCTGACTTTGATCCAAAAGGTAAAAGTGATTTAAAAATTATGAGATTCTGTCAGGCATTTATGAGTGAACTTTTCCGACATATCGGACCAGATACAGATGTACCGGCAGGTGATATTGGTGTCGGCGGAAGAGAAATCGGTTATCTGTTTGGACAGTATAAGAAATTGAGAAATGAATTTACCGGTGTATTAACCGGTAAAGGATTAAACTGGGGCGGTTCACTCATTCGTCCTGAAGCAACGGGTTATGGTGCAGTTTACTTTGCTGCAGAAATGCTTGCAACACAAAAGAAAACTTTGGAAGGTAAAAAATGTCTTGTATCCGGCAGCGGCAATGTTGCTCAGTATACGGTTGAAAAAATTATTCAGCTTGGTGGAAAAGTTGTAACACTATCAGATTCTAACGGATACATTTATGATGAAGAAGGTATCAATAAAGAAAAGCTCGCTTTTGTAATGGAAATGAAAAATGTTCGTCGCGGAAGAATTAAAGAGTATACTGATAAATATAAGAAAGCCGTTTACACTCCAATTGATCCTAATGGTCATTTTAATCCTTTGTGGAATCATAAAGCTGATTGTGCTTTCCCATCTGCAACACAGAATGAAATAAATGGTAAAGACGCACAGAACTTAATTAACAACGGAGTTTTTGTTGTGAGCGAAGGTGCAAATATGCCTACAACTCTTGATGGAGTAAACATCTTTTTGGATAAAGAATTCTTTACGGGCCTGGTAAAGCTGCAAACGCCGGTGGTGTTGCCGTATCCGGATTAGAAATGGCACAAAACAGCATGCGTTACGCTGGACAAGAGAAGAAGTTGATAATCGTTTAAAGATGATTATGAACAGCATTCATAAAACCTGTGTTGATATCGCTGAAAGATTTGGCACCCCGGGTAATTATGTCAACGGTGCAAATATCGGTGGATTCTTAAAAGTTGCTGATGCTATGATGGATCAGGGAGTTGTGTAAGCAATGTAGAATGTACAATGAACAATTAAAATATACTCATTGAACATTTAGCATTGAACATTCAAAATTACAATGGCGGTCTTCGGATCGCCTTTTTATATTATCTTAAAATATTTAGTTCATTATCCGATAGACGTTTAGCATAATTTTTAATAATTTGGATAAGGATTAATTCTTCAACCTGTAACAGAGAAAGAAAATGGACAGGGACGACGAACTAAAAAATTCTCCAGACTCGCTTTTTGTAGAGCATGGTTACGGTAATCGTTTCCAGGGCTTTCAAAATCTTATGCGCCTTCGCGTAAGAGATATACTTCTTGTGTCCAGCCTTTACGACCTTTATTTATTTGAAGAAGACGGCAGATTGTACGAACTTATTCGCAATGAGTATCAGGGATTAAATCTTTCTCACTCACCGGAACTTACACGTGTATCCAGCGGTAAAGATGCAATTTCCCTTGCAATGGAAGAAAGCCGGTTCGATCTTATCATAACCACGTTGCATATAGAAGACATGCACCCATTAAGTTTTGCTAAGCTGGCAAAAAAATCCGGACTTAATGTTCCAATCGTACTTCTTGCGCACGATAACAAAGAACTAAAATACCTGCTTCTTAATCCTGAAATAAATGTTTTTGATAAGGTGTTTATATGGCAGGGCGATTTTAGAATTATAATAGCTATGATTAAATATCTTGAAGATAAACTAAATGTTGAGCATGACAGTAAAATTGTTGGTGTGCAAAACGTTATTTTTATTGAAGATAATATAAGGTACTACTCCTCTTTCCTTCCCATTATATACACAGAGATGCTTTCACAATCTCAACGACTTATTTCTGAAGGAATAAATCTCACTCACAAATTTTTAAGGATGCGGGCAAGACCAAAAATACTTTTATGTTCTAACTATGAAGAAGCAACAGATTATTTTAACAAATACAAAGACCTTTGTCTTGGCATCATATCCGATATAGATTTTCCCCGTAATGGTAAGCAGGATCCTAAAGCTGGTTTACGATTTGCAATAGCCGTAAAAAAAGAGCATCCCGATATTCCAATTCTTCTTGCATCAACAAATCCTAAAAACCAAAGTGAAGCGCAAAGCGTTGAGGCATCTTTTATTCTTAAAGATTCTCCGACATTACTTAATGAGTTAAGACAATTTATGAATCAGCATTTTAGTTTTGGAGATTTTGTTTTCAAAACTAAAGATGGAGTGGAAGTTGCCCGTGTAAATAATCTTAAATCACTTGAAGATTCCCTAAAAGTAGTGCCGATAGAAAGTATCACATATCATGCGGAAAGGAACCATTTTTCAAATTGGTTAAAAGCCAGAACGGAATTTGGTTTAGCCCATCAGCTCAGACCAAGAAAAGTTTCTGATTATCCTGATTATGAAGCTCTAAGGAAAGATCTTATTGTATCGCTTCAGAGTTACAGAGCAATGCGCCAGCGAGGGATAATAACAGATTTTAATAAAGAAACTTTTGATCCGGAAAGCAGTTTTGCAAGAATTGGAGGCGGATCGCTTGGTGGTAAAGCAAGAGGACTTGGTTTTGTAAATACATTAATTAATGATTATAACGTTCGGGATACTCATGAGAAGGTAACTATATCCGTTCCTGCTGCTGTTGTAATCGGAACGGAAATTTTTGATCAATTTTTAGATACAAATAATCTTAGAAGTTTTGCACTTAATTGTGATAATGATTCTGAAATAACAAAAAGATTTTTGGAAGCAGAAAGATTTCCCGAAGATATTCTTGGGGAACTTGCAGCTTTTCTGCAAATCATTCATACACCGCTTGCTGTTCGTTCTTCAAGTTTACTGGAAGATTCTCAATACCATCCTTTTGCTGGTGTTTATGAAACTTATATGCTGCCAAATAATCAAGCAAATCATTTGGTGAGATTAAATGATTTACTCAACACAATAAAAAGAGTCTACGCTTCAACATTTTATCAAGCAGCAAAAAATTATATTAAAATTACTTCTTACCGACTGGAAGAAGAAAAGATGGCAGTGATAGTTCAGAAGATGGTTGGAAGCAAACACGAAAACAGATTTTATCCTCATTTTTCAGGAGTTGCAAAATCATATAATTATTATCCTCTGCCTCCTCAAAAATCTACGGATGGAATCGTATCAACAGCGCTTGGCTTAGGTAAGTGGGTTGTAGATGGTGGATTAACTGTAAGGTTTTGTCCAAAATATCCAACTGATTTAATGCAGTTCTATTCCGCTAAAGATGCGCTTGAAAACAGTCAGGGTGAGTTTTATGCATTACGTTTAGATGAAGTGAACAGATTTATAGAAACAACCCACGATACCTTAGTTGAAACATTTAATCTTTCTGTTGCTGAAAAAGATAACACTCTTAATTATGTTGGCGCAACATACTCCCACGATAATGATATGATATACGATGGACTTTCCAGGCAGGGCGCAAGATTAGTTACATTCGGCCCCATACTCAAAAACAAAATATTCCCACTTTCACCAATCCTGGAATTACTTCTCGATATGGGAACATGGGGAATGGGGACCCCGGTTGAAATAGAATTTGCAGTAAATCTCTTGCCGGATAAAGCTGGCAATAAAGAATTTGGTGTACTACAGATGAGACCTCTGGTTGTATCACACGAAAGTGACAATCTTGAAATAGAAAGTAATAATTCAGAAAAACTGATTTGTGAAAGTCATCAAGTATTAGGTAATGGAGTACTTCAGGATATATTTGATGTTGTACTTGTTGATTACCACATATTCAATCGCGCAAAAAGTCGTGAAGTTGCTGCTGAGGTTGCGTCCTTCAATAGCCTGCTAATTGAGCAGAAACGTCCTTACCTTTTAATAGGTGTCGGCAGATGGGGATCACTCGATCCATGGCTTGGAATTCCTGTTGGGTGGGAACAGATAGCAGGTGCGCGTGCGATTGTTGAAACTAGTTTTAAAGATATGTCGGTAGAGCCGTCACAAGGATCCCATTTTTTTCAGAACATTACATCATTTATGATTGGTTATTTTACAGTCAATAATTTTGCAGATAAAGGTTTTGTTGATTGGGATTGGCTGTTAGCCCAAACACCTGTTGATGTAAAAGAATTTACAAGATTAATTAGATTTGATAAACCGATTATTATTAAAATGAATGGACATCTGAATAAAGGAATAATTATGAAACCGGAGGTGTAACTTGGCTGTTAATGAAACTTCAAATATAAAAGTTCCTGATTCCTGCCCACACTGTGGAAATAAATTAAGTTCCTGGCAGCAGGTGCTTTTAAAGGTAGATCGTGCCATTGTTTGCAAAAACTGTTGGTACAGAATTCTTTTAGATATCCTGCCGGAAGAAAAAAATAACAAACAAATTGAAAACAATAACTCAAAGAATGAGGCAAAATAATGGATTCATATAACTCATTCCATGTGGCTAAGCAGCAAATTATTGAAGCAGCAAAACTTTTAAATCTTGATCAAGCCACAACAGAATTGCTAAGTACACCGCAACTTGAAACAAGTTTTACGCTTCCAGTAAGGATGGATAGTGGTGATGTGAAAATTTTTCAGGCGTACAGAATACAATACAATTATGCCCGCGGTCCGGCAAAAGGTGGAATAAGATTTCATCCGGAAGAAACTGTTGATACAATAAGAGCGCTTGCTTGCTGGATGACGTGGAAAACAGCCGTTGTTGATCTTCCACTTGGTGGTGGTAAGGGCGGTGTATGCTGTGATCCGAAAAAAATGAGTGAAAGAGAACTTGAAAGACTATCGAGGGAATATGTACGTGCAATCTCTCCATTGCTTGGAGTAGATATAGATATTCCTGCCCCGGATGTTTATACAAATCCACAAACAATGACGTGGATGATGGACGAATATGAAACTATAAAATTCCGTCACAGCCCCGGAACATTTACAGATAAGCCACAGCAAGTTGGAGGAACTGAAGGACGAAGAGATGCTACTTCTCGTGGAGGAGTAATTTTGGTTCGTGAAGCTTGTAATTCCCTAGGTTTTGATCCAACAAAAGACTTTGCTATACAGGGATTTGGTAATGCGGGACAGCGTGCTGCACTATTACATCCAGAAATTCTTGGCGGAGGAAAACTCATCGCTGTTAGTGATTCTCGTGGAGCGATTTATAATAAAAATGGGTTCGATCCTGTTGAACTTGTGCAGCATAAATTAAAAACGGGCACTGTACTCAATTATCCCGGAGCAAAACAGATTCCACAGGAAGACCTTCTTGAACTTGATGTAGAAGTATTATATCCAGCAGCATTGGAAAATGCAATCCATAGCAAAAATGCAGACAAGATAAAAGCAAGAATTGTTTGTGAACTTGCAAATGGTCCGACAACACCGGAAGCCGATCTGATTCTTTTCAAAAAAGGCGTTCATGTAATTCCGGATATTCTTGGCAGTGCTGGTGGAGTTGTTGTTTCTTATTTCGAAATGGTTCAGGATAAATCTCTTTATTTTTGGGAAGAAGATGAAGTTCATAAACGGCTTGATAGAAAAATGACTCTTGCATACCAAAGAGTTGGAGAAGCTATTAAGGAAAAGAAAATTCATCCAAGGTTGGCAGCAATGCTAGTGGGTGTTGCTCGTGTTGCTGAAGCATGCAAACTTCGAGGTTGGGTTTAGTTAATTAATGTTACAGATGACATCTTTTAAAATATGTCATCTCTTTTTAACAATATAATTTGAAATACAAAAATTTAAATATCGCTTTCCTGATTGAAATATTGATCGGATTTGGGACTATTCTTTCAATAAGCCTAATCGGTCACAAAGGATTAATTGCGTTGGCAATTTTAGCGCTGCGTCCGTTTGTTCTTGAACGTGAAAAGATTGAAAATGAAAAATTGTATCTTCAATTTTCGTATAAAATTCTATCAAATAGTTTAATAATAATTTTTCTGATGATCATCTCTGTTTTCATAATTGTTCAATTTATTCCGATATGGAATGCGAAATTACCCCCAATGGATGTATTGTTAATAACCATAATCCCTTTTTTTCTGTTAACACATGGTGTGGTCGGCTTTATCAATCTGGGAATATTAGAGAAAACAAATTAATTTAGTCTACAAATTTAGCTTGATGAATTTTTTATTATACACTAAAAGTGTTAAAAATGTTATATTAACAATAATAAAAACCCAAAAGAAGTGATTCCAAATGAGTTTATTACTTAAAGAAGTATTATCTAAAAAAGATTTAAAGAATTTCATTTCATTTCCTTACTCATTATATAAGGGAAATAAATACTGGATACCGCCGTTACGATTTGACGAAATGAAAACATTAAATCAAAGTGTAAATCCTGCTTTTGATTTTTGTGAATCAAAATACTGGTTGGTTTATAAAGATACTAAACTTGTAGGTAGAGTTGCCGGAATCATTAATTCGAAGTACAATGATAAGTTTAATAAAAAAGAAGCAAGATTTGGCTGGATAGATTTTGAAGATGACATGGAAGTTTCTTCCTTGTTATTGAGCACAGTTGAAAAATGGGCTGTCGAAAAAGGAATGACAAGCATTAACGGTCCACTTGGATTTACAGACTTTGACGGTGAAGGAATGCTGATTGAAGGTTATGACGAAGTAAGTACGCTGGGTAGCATTTACAATTATCCATACTATCAGACTCATATTGAAAAACTTGGTTATACAAAAGATACGGACTGGATAGAATTTCGGGTTAATATAGTTACTACCACCCCGGAAAAGATTGAACGTATTGCACAGATAGCTCTGCAAAGAAACAAACTTCACGTGCCGGAGTTTAAAAAAGCAAAAGATATGCTTCCTTATGCTAGAGATATTTTTTATCTGATAAATGAAACTTATAAAGATCTTTATGGATTTGTCGAATTAACTGATAGACAAATAGATTTTTACGTAAAACAATATTTTTCATTTATTCGTCCGGAATATGTTCCAATAGTTCTTGATGAACATAACAAGCTTGCTGCATTTGGCATTACAATGCCATCTCTTAATAATGCTCTTAAAAAAATTAATGGTAAACTTTTTCCATTCGGGTTTGTACATATTTTAAGAGAGATGAAAAAAAGTCGCACATTGGATTTATATCTTACCGCTGTGCGAACTGACCTGCAAAACAAAGGTGTTAATGCCTTATTGATAGATCAGATAAATAAAGTTTGCATTAAAAATGGTATAAAGTACGTTGAGACAAATCGTGAGCTTGAAAGTAATGAAAAAGTTCAGGCTCAATGGAAACTTTACAATGCACGGCAACATAAACGAAGACGCTGCTACACAAAAAAATTAGCATAGCACTCAAACTTCAAAATCATTTTATTATCTATGAATGAATTTTTAATAATTCAGGATATTGTATTAATTCTCCTGGTTTCTCTTCCAATCATTTTTCTTTTTAAAAAAATCAATCTGCCAAGCATAGTTGGATTTTTAATTGCAGGAATGATAATCGGACCTTATGGATTTAATCTAATTAGATCTGTAAACCAGATTAGCGTAATGGCAGAAATTGGTGTTATGCTTTTAATGTTTACAATCGGTTTGGAATTTTCCTTATCGCAATTGATAAGAATAAAAAAGTTTCTTCTCATTGCCGGTGGATTCCAACTGCTGATAACAATCGTTATTTGCACAATCATATTTTCTGCTTTAGGTATTGGATTCAATCAGGCAATTTTCTTTTCATTGTTAGTCAGTTTATCAAGCACAGCAATTGTATTAAAAATCCTTTCTGATAAAGATGAACTTGAAGCACCGCACGGAAAAATCTCAATAGGAATATTAATTTTCCAGGATCTTGCTATAGTTCCCATGTTTCTTTTGCTTCCGCTGTTAAGCGGATTTGGTGAACTTAGCGGTAGTGATATTACAATAAAAATCCTAATAGCTTTTGGAGTGATTGCTGGTTTACTTTTACTTGCAAGATTTTTAATGCCGCTTATCGTTTACCAGCTTGCCAACATCAGATCGCGCGAAGCATTTACAATTGGAGTGATTCTTTTACTTCTCGGAACAGCTTACATCACACACTCATTTGGATTATCATTTGCACTTGGCGCTTTTATCGCCGGATTAATTTTATCCGAGTCAGATTATAATCACCAGGTAGTTTCAGATATAATCCCGTTACGTGATTCATTTAACAGCATCTTTTTCGTGTCTATCGGGTTGCTTCTTAACATTCAATATGTTGTAAATAATTTATTATTGATAAGCGGGCTTACGCTTGGAATAATTTTAGTAAAAACAATTGTAATAGTTGTAATCATCCTATTTATGAAATATCCGGTACGCGTTGCTGTGATTGCAGGAATAGGTTTAGCACAGATTGGTGAGTTTTCTTTCGTTCTTGCTCAGGCAGGATTGAACTTCAAATTAATTGGAGATGATTATTACAACGGTTTTCTTGCATCAACAATTTTTTCTATGATTCTTACACCACTGCTAATAAAATTATCTCCATTCATTGCAGGTAAAACCTCTGCTCTTGAAAAAAACACAAAACTTAACCAGAGCGAACTTGAAAATTTGCATGCTCATGTAATCATAGCTGGATTTGGAATTAACGGAAGTAATCTTGCGAGAGTATTAAAGGAAACCGGAATCAAATATATTGTGACAGAACTTAATCCTGAAACTGTTAAAAGGGAAAAAGCAAAAGGTGAAAAAATAATTTATGGTGATATCAGCAAAGTAGAGGTTTTACAAGCTGTAAAGATTGAAAAAGCAAGCATTATTGTTTATGCAATATCTGATCCTGCTGTAACAAAAATGTCATTAAAACTTGCTAAAAAATTAAATCCGCACATTTATGCTTTAGTTAGAACAAGATATGTAAATGAAATTGATGAACTAAGAAAACTTGGCGCTGATGATGTTATCCCTGAAGAGTTTGAGACTGCGTTACAGATTTTTAGAAAAGTTTTAGAAAGATATCATATTCCTCTTAATGTAATTATGAAACAAACCACTATTCTTCGCGAGGAATCATACAGCTTGTTAAGAAAAGAAGGGATGGGTATTAGTTCATTTGTCCATCTTGATGAAATACTTGCACAGGGATTGACAGAAACGTACTATGTTAATGATGATAACATTCACATCAATAAAAGTCTAAGTGAAATTAATCTGCGGTCAAAAACTGAGGCTACAATTATTGCAATTGTTAGAGACGGGAAAACAATTTCAAATCCATCTGCAAAAGAAACCATAAAGCCTACAGATACACTTGTAATTTACGGTACTCATCTTTCTGTTGATAAAGCCATTGATGTTCTGAATGATGAAGTGGAAAAATAATTTATTATAAATATGTTGTAACCTCTTTCAATTCTTTCTTAACAATATCCGGAACCATTGCATTCTCTGCTGGATAACCAACAACCAATAGTAGAAATGGTTTTTCATTTTGCGGTCTTCCAAGAATATCATTCATAAATTTCATCGGACTTGGTGTGTGGGTTAGACACACTAATCCCGCATTATGTATTGCGCTTATTAAAAATCCTGTTGCAATACCTGTTGATTCCGTAGCATAATAAGTTTTTACTTTTGTACCATCAGGAAGAATATCCAAAGACTTTGAAAAAATAGCTATTAAGTATGGTGCAGTTTCTAAAAATGGTTTGTTAGCATCAGTTCCAAATGGTGCAAGCGCATCAAGCCATTCCTGCGGTGCTCGCGATGAATAAAATTCACTTTCTTCTTCTTCTGCAGCTATTCTCAGTTTCTTTTTTATTAGTGGATTACATACAACAACAAAATGCCAGGGCTGTTTATTTGCACCGCTCGGGGCAGAATTAGCGACGGCAAGACAATTATCAATTATTTGTCTGGAAACTTTTTTATCAGAAAAATTTCTTACGCTTCGCCGTCTTAAAAAATCCTCATGGAATAATTGTGAGCGGTTTAACATTTCCCCAGGTGAGTATTCCTGGTAAAAGGGCAAAGGAACAAGTTTAATCTCTGCCATAATTTTCTCGAATTGTTTGATATAAATTAAAAGTATTTGCAGTGAATGTAAAGAAGACAATTAAACATTTATCTTCCCTTCATCATCAGTATTTGCCGATCACGAAGAACCTTTTTTATCAATCGTAACCAAAGATTAGTTTTAGGTGTCTAATTGATTAAAATCTTAAGGAGTACAAAATGAAATTAGTTACCAAGTATCTGATCATCTTATCATTAATCTTTGCTCTTCCTATAAATCACTCCTTCGCCTCATCAAAAGGCGATGATAAAAAAGTAATCAAAGAAAAAACATTTCAAATTGCTGAAGATAAAAAAATAAATGTTACGTGTGATGGCGGTGATGTTATGTTCACTCCCTGGGATAATTCTGAAGTGTATGTTAAGATAATCGGAAATGATAACGCAGCAGAAAAATATGATTACATTTTTGAATCAAATTCTGATGAAATATCAGTTAAAGTTGAACGAAAAGGCGGCTGGAACTGGTTTTCTAATATCAGTATTAAAATTGAAGTGAAGGTCCCTGCAAGATTTAATATTTACACAAATACTTCTGGTGGAGATATAAAAGTTGGCGGTGTACACGGTGGAATTTATTTAGAAACATCAGGCGGTGATATCTGGGGTGATAGATTTGAAGGAAACTTTTACGCAAGCACTTCGGGTGGAGATATAAATTTATTCTGCAGCAATGCAAAGATTGAAGCCAGCACTTCCGGTGGTGATATAACAGTTGAATACACCGGAGTAAACCAGGGAATTGAACTTTCAACAAGCGGTGGAGATATTGAGATAAAAGTTCCTGCAGATTTTGATGCAAAAGCAAATTTAGAAACTTCCGGCGGTGATGTGGATTGTAACTTAACGTTAAATGACGTTAAAAAACTTAGCGAAACAGAGATTATTGCAAATATAAATAAAGGAGGCAAACCTTTAACTGCAAGTACTTCGGGTGGAGATGTTTCGGTTTATAAAAAATAGATTTTCGTTTCATCTCATCTCCCCTAAGCGCATCGCAAGGTGCGCTTTTTTATTATTTGTCATCCCAAACTTGTTTCGGGATCTTGTGTTATTTCCAGAGATGCTGAAACAAGTTCAACAGGACTGAACAAAATGTTTGACATTAACCCAACTCTTTTGAATTTTGAATTTGTGATTTTGAATTATAATAAATGTCTAAGAAATTTATATACAAATACCTTACTAAAGATGAACTTAAATCAATCTCTGAAAAGATTGGCGAGATTGAAAAAACAACTTCCGGTGAGCTTGTAATTACCATTAAAGAAAAACGTGGCTGGTTTGAAAAAACTAAATCTGTAAGAACTCTTGCTGAAAAGGAATTTGTTTCTGCTAAAATTGGCACGACAAAAGGCGCTACAGGAATTTTAATTTTCATGCTTTTTAATTCCAGAGAGTTTTGCATTCTTGCTGATAAAAGCATTAATGAAAAAGTAGAACAGTCAGTATGGGACGAAATTTCAAATAATATGACTCTTCACTTTAAGAATAAAAACTTCTGTAAAGGCATTATAAACGGAATAGAGCAAGCAGGAAGTATCCTGAGTGCCCACTTCCCCATTCTACCCGATGATGTTAATGAGCTAACTAATGTAGTTAGGATAAAGTAAATTACTAACCGCATCACAGCGATCAATGTCAAAACAATTCCCCCGGCTGACACCGGTTAAACCCGATATTTATTATTGATGGTTTGCTGCTTTTTCTTTTTGAATTCTGTCATAATCATTCAGAGCCAGCCTAATGCTTGTGATAATTGTTTCAGGATCGTCTTTGGGGATATAATGCCCCGAATTTGACAAATAAATTAACTTTCCATATTTAAGTGGGTTTAATAATTCAATCCAGCGCTTCATTTGAATATTATTATTAATTCTAAACAATTTCTCTTTATCAAAACTAGTTTCTCCCCGGTCATCGGGTCCTTTAGGATATTCACCTGCTTTAATAAAATGAACCGGAACATCAGGCAGGGGTATGCTGTCGCAATCTTTAAAATCATTTTGGGTTAATTGACTGGATATTTTCACTTCCTCAACATAAAAATTCGGCATTTCATCATAAAGCTTTTCTTTGAATTTAGTATACGGTTTTGCAAACATTGAATCGATTTGGTGCTTTGTTAATCCAATTTCTAAATATGGAAGATCACCGTCATCTCCCTTTTTAGTGAAGTCAATTGGATCCACAAAAATTAGTCCGGCAATTTCTTCCGGGTGTTTTGATGCAAAACTTCTGATATAGGCACCGCCGAATGAGTGGCCAACTAACAAATATGGCGGGTTAAGACCCTTCTCTAAAAGCATTGATTTTAAGTTACTATTAATATGTTCTACCGTTGGAGGCAGGCTGTCATTTTCAGATTCTCCAATTCTTGGTCGGTTATAGGAAAAAACAACGGAGGTGTTGGAAACTTCATTAATTATGTTTTTCCAATAATCATATTTAGTTGCCATTCCATTTTCAAATACGATAACAGGTTTGCCTTTTTGATTGTTTTCTAATCCTGCTGTAAAAATTTCAATTTTCTTCCCGTTCACGGTTAAAAAATCCTGCTGCCCAAAACTGGAACTACTAATTCCCAGAATCGTTACAATTATGGAAATTATTATTCGATTCATTTCTGTTTTCAATTACCAATTCTCCCTTGATTAAATTTCAGAACTACTAAAATAACTTATAACGCCTGCACAGATTTTATTAATAAATCATATTCTAAAATACAGATAATGTTTTATTTAATTACTGAAGTTACGCAAAATAAAAAACCATAAGCGAAATAAGGTGTTAAATTAGTGTATGATGAAAAAACTAATTTTTCAAACAGCCTTAATCGCTTATGTAAATGCGATATGTTTTAGAAATTTTAGACCAACTTACACTAAGATTTCTGAACAATATAACCGGAACATAATTTATGATTCCGAGAACCCATATGTCTCACACGACAAACTTCAAAGATTATTGGTCTTTGAAGGTAAATGGAACAAGTATATACAAAAGCATTATAGTTGCTTGCTAGAACTTAGAAAATCTTCATCAAAAAAGAGAACGTACCTGATAATAGATGATACGGCGCATTGCGCCATAAATAAAGTAACCCAAAGCAGTTTGGGTTAAGGTCGTTGCGCCATAATATAGGTAACCAGAAGTTTTGAGGTTATCTATGAGCAATTCGAGCAAAAAGGAATAATTAGAAGAGATTAAAAAAAGATATTTCTTAGCAACAAAACAAGAAAGATCAATTATTCTTGATGAGTTTTGTACGGTCTGTAGTTTCAATAGAAAATATGCAATCAGACTGATCAACAAAAAAGAAGCTGTCCATACAAAAAGAAAAGGAAGACCTAAAAAATATTTCAGTAATGCTATTTTAGATTTCTTAAAAGTTATTTGGATTGTTACTAACCTTTCCTGTTCAAAAAGATTAAAAGCAGCAATTCCACTTTGGCTGCCATTTTATACACTTCATTATAAAAATTCTTTAAGTGAAAAAGAGAAAAAACTCTTAATAGAAATCTCTCCAAGAACTATTGACCGTTTGCTTAAGAGACTTAAATCAAAGTATAAGAAGTTTGGACTTTCTACGACCAAACCAGGCTCTCTGTTAAAGAAACAAGTTCCTATTAAGCTCAATCAGTGGGATGAGAGAAAACCAGGTTTTATTGAAGCCGATACCGTTGCTCACTGTGGCAATTCTGTATCAGGACAGTTTGTTTATACACTAAATATTGTGTTGACATTGCTACTGGCTGGACAGAGCAGAGAGCCGTTTGGGGCAAGGGCAAAAGGGGCGTCTTTGAAGCTCTTAAGAACATCAGGAAGCTGCTTCCTTTTAAGATTCTTGGTTTTGACTGTGATAATGGTGGCGAACTGCTTAACTATATGCTGCTTGAATATTTTACTAACAAAAAGCAGCCTGTTCAATACACCCGATCAAGAGAGTACAAGAAAAATGATAATGCTCATATTGAAGAAAAGAACTGGACTCATGTAAGACAGTTTATCGGATACGAGAGATTTGACAAGATTGAAACTGTGAATATGCTTAACGATTTATATCTGTTTAAGTGGAGACTTTATTTGAACTTTTTTATTCCTGCCTTTAAGCTTATTGAAAAGAAAAGAGATGGTTCTAAGATCATTAAAAAGTTTTCTAATCCACTTACTCCGTATCAGAGACTTTTAACTTCTGAGTATATCAAAACATCGGTTAAAAAAGAACTAACTAAAATGTTTAATTCTCTTGATCCCTTTTTACTTGAGAGAAGGCTGAAAAATAAAATCAAAAACATTCTTAAACTTTACTAACCCGAAGTGTCTGGCTGAGTTATCCACTTATTAACAAAGAAAGAAAAAAGTAGGCAAAAAAGAAAGAAACAATTATTATTACTATTATTTTAAAACTAATATGAACAAACTTACTAACATATTTTATTACTAATACTTCGGTTACCTTTTATTATGGCGCAACACGACGGTTATTGCAAAACCATTCAGCAAAGAACTTGATTTATTGTCCTGGATATTCTCACCAAGTGACAGACAATATCTCTATGGCATCAACGTTGTATTTGTTATTTGGACTGACGGTAACATCCGTTTCCCCATAGGCTTTCG
>CAVQQN010000037.1:0-78455 GCA_963714775.1 uncultured Ignavibacteriaceae bacterium | reverse complement strand
GAACTCTTTTAATATGATCTGCAGCGTACATATCTGTAACATTAAAACCAATAATCATCGGATCAAGTCGTTCCTGCTTTTCTTTCGGAAGATTTTTGTACTGCATTGCAATCCACGCATCGCAGAATGAGTAGTAGTAAAGCGGTGCATCCGTATCCAGATAATATGTCGGAGCATTTTCTCCTGTTACACGGTAAGACCACTGCTGCTGCAATGGAAGTCCGAACACAGTTGACCTTCCGATTTTATCACCCATAATTGAATCCACATAAAACTCCATCTCAATACCTTCCTGGATGTAATTTGTTATGTGGAAATGAGAATCGTGAAATAAATACTTATCGTTGGATTGAGCATTATTTATAGTTATTGTGCCCAACACTAATATGGGAATCAATAATAAGTAGCTGGTTCTAAAAAGGTGTAACATATATTTAATTTTCATTTTAATGTCTCTTGTATAAATATTTTTCTTTCAAATTGATGATCATATTAGTATGTCTATGCCTGTTGATAATGACATACCATTAAGCCCTCCTAAATAAAATCCAAACGATGATGATGCCGCAGATTTATTGACATAAATAACATTAAGGTTTAAACGCAAACTACGCGTTCCGGCCGGGTAATAATTCATTCCGCCTACTACTTCCGAAGGTTTCATTTTGTATTGATCAAAAATCTGACTGGTAGAAGCATAAATCTGAAGTGCTTTAGGAATTAATTCATAAGAAAGGGTAGCGTAAAAGCCATGATCATAAATTGAATTATAAGATGGAGCCTCTGCAGATTCGGACTGATAGTATAAATCGAATTTAGAAATATTTCTGAAATAATATTCAACCTGTAAATGCCAACCGTTTATGTTTAATTCCCGCATCAACTGATAAAAGATCGAAGTTTGCTTTTACAAGTGTCACGTCATCAGCAAGAGCACCGGTTTCGAAAAGGTAAACCCCATCGGATATCTTTGTTTGAGTATTATTCGGTGCGGATGTACTAACCGGAGTTTGGCGGTCGTCGCGCATATGAGTATATGATGCACCAAATCTTGTAGCAACATCCTGATGCATTTCAAAATCACCATATCCGCCACGTGGACCAAATTCACCTGTTGTAGGCATCCACCAGATGCTTGCACTTGTTGAGAGATCTCTTGTTAGCTGGCTTACTGTAGTCCCAAGTATACTAAGGTTGTTACCTACTGTAAAATTGTAATAAAATTTCGGCAGTACTTCTCCTGTTACAAACGCACCCATGGTAAACCCGGGTCTGAAAAATTCTTCCGCTAATACGCGATCACTCGATAAGAAATACGGCCAGGCTCCCTGCATTGAGCGTGAACCAAGATTCGGAACAATACCTATTCCGAGATTGATTTCTTTCTGGATTGAGTAGCGCATGTATCCAAATAACAATGTCTGATTAGTGGATGCAAGCGACCATACTGTTAGACAATAATTAAATTTAGGAGTTAAGAAGAATCCGGAAAACCATATCATGCTTCGGTGCCATGTTATATCCTGTCTCGGATCAACTGTTCTTTCACGACCAAGGTGATCCAGATATTTTGGATCATTATCTACCTGATTAACATATCTTGCTAATCCATAAGCGCTGATATTAAGACTGCCTAAGCGTGTTTTAACAATTGTAAACCCTTTCCCGGGTGTAAATTCTCCCGCAGTAGTATTCTCAAGAACAATATCAGTAGCAGTGACGGTATCTACCTTTGAATCCAAATCCTGAGCTGAAATTTTTTCAGAGAATAAAAGGATAAAGCTTAAGGTGAGAATAAAAACAGTAATTAAATTTGGCTTAAATGCAGAAAACAAATTATTCATAATACATATTCCTATATTAAATTTAAATAAAAAGAGGCCGTCTTATTTGGTCTTAACTATCACAATTCAAATCTAATCGCCGTCAACAAGTCTTTTGGGATAGAAGAAAAGACTTTCGTCATAATAATTGAATCCTATCTGTTCAAACACAAGATTATAGATTCAGGGCAATTGGAAAAAATAAATTTAAGACGACCTCAATTTATATTTATAAAAACAAATATTACTTCTTTGGCTGAATCAAATACGGATCAACTTTAAGCTGCTCAATAATATATTTAATTGCCATATTGTCCTTTTACACTGTTGCCTGCTTTATCAAGTGGTGGTGAAACAACTGCAATTCCAAATTTTCCCGGAACTACTGCAATTAAACATCCGCCAACACCGCTTTTTGCTGGAACACCTGCATTGTAAAACCAGATACCTGAATCGTCATAAAGTCCTGCAGTGGACATTACAGGAAGTGTGTACATAACTGTTTCCGGTGAAACAACTTTCTTTTTTGTAACAGGATTTACACCGCCATTTGCTAAAGTTGCTGCCATAATTCCGGCATCTTTTGCACTTACATTTATTGCACATTGTTTTGTGTAAATGTCTGTTGCCTGAACAGGATCAAAATACATTCTGCCGTATGCAAAAAGTAAGATGAGCAATTGCCTGATTACGTAAATTATCTCCGGCTTCGCTAATGTACACCGGCATATTTAATTCTAATTGTCTTCCAGCAAAATCACTGTGCACTTGTAATACATTTTTCCATTTTGCAGCTGAATCAGCACCGGCAATTAAACTTGTTGAAGCAATTGCGCCCGGATTAACAAGAGGATTAATTTCTTTTCCTCTCATTCTTTCAACAGCAGTAATTGAATTGAAAACTTCACCGGTTGCATCAACACCTATTTTATCCTGAACTGCCTGATGTCCTTGTTCTTCAATTACTTTTGCCATAGTAAACACTTTGGAAACACTCTGGATTGAAACCATCGATTTAATATCACCTGCGGTGTATACCTGACCATCAGTTGTTACTAAAGCAATACCAAAAATATTTGGATCAACGGTAGCAAGTTCTTTGATGTAATCAGCATTTGCACCTTCTTTTACATCTTTGAACTTCTCGTAAGCTTCTTTAAGAACTTTTTCTATGTTTGCTTTGGAAAGATCCTGTGCATTAACAAACACAGGACTTGATAACAATAATGCCACAAGCAGTATTATTATCAACTTTAGATTAAAAATATATTGTTTCATTTTTTTTGATTCCTATTTAGTTATGAATTATAAAATTTAGTATAATATTTTAGTTGAAAAATTGTACTTGAAAGAGAACTGAACTTTTATAATGTCAGCAGTCTTCAAATAATCTTCTGGATATGGATTCTCCATTCTTCGTCACGATTATTAAAGTTATCTCTCATTGCCCACTGAACTTCAGCACCCATCATTACATTTGGTACTGGATAATAAGCTAAGTTTGCAAGAGCATATTGTCCTTGATGAAATGCATTGTAATCTTGACCATTAGAATTATCAATATTAAGCATAGAATAACCAATTGCCGTTGAGAATTTTTCATTCCAGTTATGATCAAGAAATACGACAGCAGAATACATAGGAAGTGCAACACCTTCTATTGGCTTCGTTGTATTATCAGGGTTGTTTTGAATAGCAACGTCAACCGGCGCATCATTCATATAGTTTTGAATGCCTTCCCCATAAACGAATGAAAGTCTTAAAACATCATTCTTAGAGAATTTGATATTGGAGCTAAGATTTAATCCAAATCCTAGTGCGTCACCGCTTAGATCATATTGATCTTCTAGCTGATCTTCCCATTTTATATAACGCACTATACCAGCTAATTCAACATAACCCCAATCGTGTGCAGAACGATACTCAGCAGAAAAGTCGGGTACAGGAAATTTAGATCTTATACCGGAAAGCTGACTATATTCACTATATACACCCTGATCACCACTTGCACCCGGTCTCTCAAGAGCTAAAGTTCAAACGAGTATCACCTTTTATCGGCATCCATCGAACTTGAATATTTCGGAAAAAGACCATTCCGTTTGGTCCCCAATACTCAAATGAATTTGGAAATACATCAATATCCATAAAAGGACTCCAGACCACACCCACTGAACCTAATTCGCCGTAAGCGTGGCGAAGACGAAATGTTGTTTGCCCGGCATCCACACCAGTTCCAAACATTTCCCATTCAAACTGTGTAAAAAGTTCTCCCATAGCAGTTTGTGTGCTGCTCTTTACTCCAAAGCGTGTTTGACGAACACTGAAAAATACATTTCCATCAGTACCATATTCATTTTTCATTGTTGGAAGTTTAGTTGGTCTTACAACATCATACCAGTCCGGGTGAATTTGATTTGCATTATAACCCATATCGGTCATAGCAAAACCGTAAATCTGAAACCAGTTTTTATCTGCATCCTGGGTTCCGAACATTAAACCGCCCAAGAATAAAACAAGGATTGTTGATAAAAGAATTTTCATAAAGTACTCCTTTTTTGGTTTGAAGATATGTAGATCGTTAATTTGTTTTTTGAATATCTATATTGTATTTAATAATATCTATCAAAGCTTCACTGTCAATCGGTTTTCTTAAATAAGCCAGAGCGCCATAACTTTTTGCAAGCTTACGACTTTCTTGATTATCAAATGATGAAATAATTATAACAGGCAAATGCAAACCTTTATTTTTTAGATATTCTAATATAGTAAATCCATTTAATCCGTTTAGATGAATATCGAGTAATAGTAAATCAGTTTCCCCTGTCTGTAAGTTCTGTAAAAACTCCTCCGCTGTTTCAAAACTGCGACAATCAAAGCCTGCTGATTTGAGTAGAATTCGATATCCTTCCCGAATACTTTTATCGTTATCAACAATATTTATCATGAGGTTACGATTCTATTTTAGTTTTATCTACTAATTAAAATTAGTAAAATGGTTAGATGATGGAAATAGGTACTTAGTCCTATTCAAATAATGGATTGAGAAAGTATTAAGACTGAAAAATTTTCTACTGGTATTCGGCAAATATTAAGAAGAGTGGTTAACTAAATGACAACCTCTATTATGTTTAATTTCTCAGCTATATAAACCAACTCTGCAACAGATTTAACGCCGAGTTTTTCAGTTATCTTCAAACGATGATTTTTTACAGTGTGTTCTGCAATTCCTAAGTTCCATAGCAATTTGTTTGTTTATCATCCCGGTAATAACATAACGAAAAATTTCATATTCTCTGGCTGTAAGTGAATTAACTAAGTATTTAAATTTTTCTAACTGCACTGTACTTTTGAATTATTTCAATGCTTCTATTAATCGCTTCATCAATGGCAGAAAATAATTTCTCATCCTCAATCGGTTTTTGAAGAAAATTAACTGCACCTTTTTTCATTGCTTCAACACTCATCGGAATATTTCCGTGACCGGTTATATAAATGATTGGAAGAAATTCAAATTTAGTTTCAATATCTTCCTGTAGATTCTAGTCCGGTTTTACCACCCAAGAAAAACATCAAGAAAAATACATCCGGCACTACTGATAATTTTCCATTCTCTAAAAACTCCTTAATACTCCGGATAAACATTACCGCTTGATATCGATCAGATTTTAGAAGCAATGATAAACTCTGTCTGATTTCTCATCATCATCAATTATAAATACTTTAGAATTATTTTTTATCCATTTTAATAGTTTTTAGACTAAATGAAAATTCTGCCCCACCCTCAGGTAAATTTTCAGCCCAAATTTTTCCTTGATGATCTTCAACTATTGACTGACTGATTGTCAGTCCAATTCCCATTCCAGTATTTTTAGAAGTAATAAATGGTTCAAAAAGTTTTTCCTTAATTGATGCATCAATACCTTCACCATTATCTCGAACTTTAACAATGACTTCATTATCCATCAACTGAACTGGAAATCATTATAACTTTATTTGAATGAGTTACTTTCTTCAATGACTGTGAAGCATTAAAAATTAAATTCAATAAAACCTGTTGAATTTGAATTCGGTCAGCTAAAACAAAAATCGGTTCTTTACATAAATTTGTTTCCAGGATTATTTTTTTTCGAGAAGCTTCATTTTGGTAAACAGCGATAACTTCATCTATTAAATTATTAAGCTCTACTTTTCTTTTTTCTCTAACATCAAGTTTCATCATCCCACGGATACTTCTGATTATTGACGCTCCTCTTTTATCGCTTTCAACTATCTTTTGAAATATTTGTTTTAACAATTTCAAATCGCCTTCGCCAGAATCAATAAACCTGATGCCAGCTTGTGCATTGCTTAGTATAGCAGTTAATGGTTGATTTATTTCGTGTGACAAGGATGCTGTCAGCTGACCAAGTCTCAAACTCCTGTCCTGATGTAAGAAATCTCTATACCTGTTTTCAGTGTCTATAATTCTTTTTGTCATAATTTTTTGATTTCTGTTAAGACGAATAAAATTAGCAATTAAAAGTGTCTGCATTACAATAAAAAGAAGAACAAGACCACCAACCCATTTATATTTATTAACGAAAGAAATGTCTTCATACATGATTGTGCTTCCGGCAGGAATCAAATCTGAATTTATAAGATTCCACCTTTTTAGCTGTTTCCAATCAAAAACATATTCATAATAATCTCTGTTCTGTAATCTTAAATGAATTTGGATCTGCTCCATTTAAAATCTTAATGGCATTAACTCCGGAAATCAGACCAACATTTTTAAAACTTAATAAATACCCTCCAATAGAACCCTCACCAAGTCCCATATCGCTATAACTAAAGACTGGAGCATTTGCAAATGAACTAATTAATCTAATCGCTTCAGTGTTGCGGTATGGCACTAATTTACTGTCAGTGTTAAAAGATGGAACAAAGACTATACTGTTATAAGGTAATTTCATTAATTGCTTCAAAATCATATCCATTGAAATGTCTGTAATGGTAATGATTTTTGTTTTCTTATTAATACTTTGTGAATCTTTTAATGCAATTGACATCATAAATTTATCAAACGATGTAGTGCCACCAACAAAATATATTGTGCTTGTGGCTGGAAATAATGATAAGGCTGTTGATATCATTTTAGTAACATCTAATTTTAGACCCACAACAGAAGTTTTTTCATTCAATCTTAAATCTTTGAAATAATCATAATTTGAAAAATCAAAATCTATTGATATTGTCGGTAAGTTAAGAAGAAAATCTTCAGCGTTATTTTTTATAACATCTACAGCGTTTCTGCCAACTACTATTAATAAATCCAGTTTTATTTTTCTGTACTTATCATTATAGGTATCAAATATACTCTTGGGATAATTTTCAATTGAATAATTATCTGTTTCAAGATACTCCGTATGGAGATTGTAAGAATCACCAAATTCTGCAATAAGATTCTGCCTTATACCTTCAAGTATAGGGCGATAAGCTGGTTGATCTGGCACCAGTCCAAAAAGAATGAGTATGTTTTTAGTTTCTTTATCCTGCTGAGAAAACCCGACTGTGGCAGCATTTAAACCGAGCAAAATTATAAATATTACTAACCTTGATTTTAGCATTTTTTATATTAATTACATTTTAGAGAGACCAATTAGACACAAAAGCAAAATAAGGATTTTTCAAGTAAAACTCAGGTTTAATTCACACTATGTTAAAAGTAATATTAGGTGTACGACTAATTAAAATGATTCACCAATTTTGGTTCAATCATATTTAAAAATTATTTAAACGAATTTATTATCAAAGAATTTAATAATTTACAGGCAAACATTATTAAGAGATTTATTTTAAAGAGAGGTTAAAATGAAAAATAATTATTTAAATAAAATATTACAAGTGTTCTAATTCTTATGTCCTTATTTGCACCATTACTTTTATCTCAAACAGAAACTATTCCCTGGATACCGCTAAGCAAAGATGCGCCGGATAACATTCCGGGAAGAAAAAATGCGCAGTTATTACTTCTTCTCAAATTGGGGTGCCAATATATCCCGGAGTCGTATTTAGCTTCATATTATCCTGCAAGTTCAACAAACGAATCAGGTGAGGCAGTACTCACTTGCTAACATCACTCGCAACAGTTTTTCTTGTCTCAACCGATGATGAAGAAACTGTAAAAAAGTTTTATGCAGAAAACTTAAATAAATCAGATGGCTGGAATTTATTCGAAGATTATAATGTTTTTGTTAAAGGTGATCTCAACGATGCACTTTCAAGGACTGTTCCCGGTGTGGCAATCAGGGAGGAAACTGGAGAGAGTTATGATTTGCAGGGTGCAGATCCGAAGATCGTATCGTCACTTAAAACCAGAATTAAAATATTGTATAAACCTTAGATTAAATTTAAACATAAGATGCTGTCACATAATCGTCATTCCGAATCTTGTCTGACCTCAGACATGTTTATTTCGGAATTTGAATTTTCTTATTGAAATAAAATCAGAATCTGAAACAATCAGTCAATAGCAAACAGGTCGATACACATTTAATATTGTCAATTAAAAATCTGCATAGAAGATGAAGCCAATCCTTGTAGCTCTTCCATAACTGCTATCTTTGTTGATTCTTCTTCCGCTAGAAAGTTCTAATCCAAATCTAACACCCATAAGTGCATTCCAGAAAACATTTGCTGAATAATACCAGCTTTGACTAAAAGCATCCGCAGGTTCATAATCTTTATTGTTGATTCCAACCATTCCGAATGTAAACGCTGATGAAATATCATCTCTCCATTTATGCATTACGGAACCAAGCAATCCAAAAGCTATTGCAGCTTCAAATAATTCAGTGGAAGGATTGTACACTAAATCCATTCCCTTACCCTTAAGAGCAGTTAATATATCTTGATATAGCAGCACCATAAACACTCTGGAAAAGCAATTTATTATTTGAATCAATATTGTAAACACCAGAAAACAAAAATCCATAACCTAAAATTTGTTCAGATGATCCTGAAGTATCATTAACTGTTATTCCTCTTATTATGGAAGCAAGACTTAAATAACCAAAATCAAAATTGCGAATTAATTGTCCTGCAATATCGGGTAAAAATTGTGCTGGTATTCTATCGCTTAAAGAATCTTCGTTAGCAACCTCCGGGTCTGGAGATTCCAATGAAACAATATATCTCAAATTACTTTCTAAAAGCCTATCTGCATATCTGATTCTAACAGTTCTTAACTGGACTGAACTATTGGGTCCGTCTACATCAACGGTTTGAGGAACAGAATTTACATCTGTAAAAGTCGACCACGTTTGTCCGATTATAAAATTTCCGGTTTCTATAAATGCGTGTCTTATTCTCAGGCTATTGTTAGCCCCGAGAAAATCGGTTTCAATTTTTATTCTAAAATTTTTTATTAAACCAGATCTTGTAACCTCAATACCGAGTCTGGATTGGTAAGGCGTCATAAAAAATCTTCCCTGATCAATTGCTTGATCCCCGACAGGGATATCATACGTAGAAAAACTATTCGTATTGGTTAATCCGTTAAGATCGTAAGCGCCGTTAAGTCTAAGCGAACCATAAATTCTTAATTTGCCCCATTTGCCTAAATTTTCCACAATATAGCCGGAGGCATCGGAAATATCCTGTGGGTGCACATCTACTAAATAAGTTGTATCAACAATAGCTGAATCTGATGGTATTGTGGTAAGTAAAGAGTCCTGCATTAAAAGCGTATCTTTTTCAGTTGAATCTATAATAGCTTCTGTTAATGATGTCTGTGTACCCGACGAGTCCTCATCAAAATAACTTTCAGTTGAAACAGAATCCTTAATATTTTCTTCTGAAGGCATGTTAATAAATGATGAATCGTCTTGCTGATCAACATCAACGATTATAGAATCTTCGAAAGTTCTTTCATTAACTATAACAGAATCTTTAATAGTTTCTTCTAAAATAATCTTATTTGCAGTTGTATCCTGTTGAGAGTAAGCTATAAAACTAAATAATAGAATTACAATTAATATATTAATCAATTTACGGTGCAGCATAGATAAATATTCTTGTGATAAATTTTTACGATTACTGAATGTAAATTAATGGTTAATACATCAGCGTCAAAATAATGAGTTAAGGTAACATTTTATTTTTTCCCTGTGATTTGAACTTAATCAGAACTTATTACACCTATAAACATATGCACTAATTTTATTTAAAATGAAACTTCTGAAAAATTCAATTCGTCATTCCTATGCAAACAGGAATCCATTTATTATAAGTCAGATTCCCGCTTTCGCGAGAATAACAAACGGTTAGAAATCTGTTTTTCAGAAGTCTCAAATACTATTGAAACAATTTGTATATATTTTTATAATCGAAGTAGGTTATTTCTTTTTATTATTTAAGTATTCAAAAGGAAAATTATTGAAACACCAAAAAGTCCCATTAAAGTATTCTTTTAAAGAAATAGACAAGTATTTAAGCGTTAATGTGTCTGGACATTTTAATCTCTATGATGCAAAGAAAATGTTTA
This sequence comes from uncultured Ignavibacteriaceae bacterium, assembly GCA_963714775.1. Lineage (GTDB taxonomy): Bacteria > Bacteroidota > Ignavibacteria > Ignavibacteriales > Ignavibacteriaceae > IGN3. The sequence goes on along the minus strand of CAVQQN010000037.1, from coordinate 68,108 downwards.
CTGAAGCGCTTGAAATGCTTGTTAAAAAAAAGCTCTTTAAACTGATGTTTAACGTTTATCAAGTTAAAGGAAGAATAACAACGATGGATAGGTATGATTTAGGTGAGTATGCTGCTATAGAAGCCATTAATTTTCTGTTAAAAGGATTAACAAAATTATCTGTTACCTTCTATGGGAAAGAACCCATAATTGATCCTGAAAGGTTCGGTGAATTAGTAGCCAAGAATCGAGGACTTAACATTAAAGTTACAACAGATAAAAATGAAGCTCTACAATTTCTTGAAAACGGATGATCTATTTTGTTTCCTTAACTCTAATAAAAAGTTTGTCCCGTATTATTTTCTGACGAAGGACAATGGAGGAGTTTGAATTATTAGTTATTTATAACAAAACATTAATACTAAAAAATTTTAACATACAACCTCACCCTGTATCCCTCTCCTTTTAAAGGAGAGGGAATTAAAAGTCCTTCTCCTTTGCAAGGAGAAGGGTTGGGATGAGGTAGGGATTAAATATGACACAGAATTTTAACAAAGTATCTGAAAAAGAAAAGAGAAGAAAACTAAGAAGAGATCAAACTTTTTGCGAGAAAATTGTTTGGATTTATTTAAGAGATAGAAAAACAGTTGGTTATAAATTTAGAAGACAATACTCAGTAGACCACTACGTTATCGATTTTTATTGTCCGGAACTTAAACTGGCAGTAGAGTTAGATGGCAGCATACACGATAATCCCGATCAAAAAAAATACGATGCTTACAGACAAGAGTATTTAGAAAAGTTTGGAATATCTTTTTGCAGAATCACAAATGATGAATTAATGGGTAATGCAAATATGGTTTTCAAGAAGATTGAAGATGAAATTAAAATTTTAAAACTGTAAACTAAGCCATACCGGCAGGTAACCCAACCCTTCTTTTTTTAAAGGATAGTGGCCTAAATTCCCTCTCCTTGAGAAGGAGAGGGATAAAGGGTGAGGTCGGATAAATGAGGGATTAAATTTAAAAACTTACGTTCCCTTCTTTTTGACAATTAATGGTAGTAAAAAAAAATCTAATACAATTTATTTGATTTAATGAAAATCCTCATTTAATATTACTATAGTTCTTTTATTAAATAAAGAGTTTAATGTAATACTATGAATCGAAACGCTTACACCATTCTAATTTTATTCATCCTACTGAGCATTTCACTATTTTCACAAACGTATATTGGTGCCACAGGCGGACTGATGTCCTCAAGCATCAGTGGAGATGCACCTGAAGATGCAAGCTATTCCGGAAAAATTGGGTTTTCCGGAGGACTGATTGCAGACTTTACTTTGACAGAAGATATTATTTTAAGTATTCAGCCAAGATATTTGCAAAAAGGGACTTCCGTTGCTTATGATGTTGGGGAGTATGAATTAAGAGATAGTCTTACTGCAACTCTGGATTATATAAGCTTACCTATCATGCTCAAAAATTAATTCTTTGAACAAAAGAATATTTTTTTCAAGCGGACTTGATTTTGGATATCTGATGAATTCATCAGTAGAAAATATTGTTGACGGCTCAACACAAGATGTAAGTAATTTATTTAAAACGTTTGATATTTCAGCAACATTAGGCTTCGGAGTAAATATTCCAATCGGTGCACCAATTATTTCACTTGAATTAAGATATATGCAGAGCCTTTTGAATCTTAGTGATATCTCATCAGACGAATCTGGAACTACTTTTCCATATAGATTCAGAGCATCAGGTTTTCAATTTCTTACAAGCATACTCTTCCCGATTTAATTAATTATTCGTTATGAAAATTGTGAATTTAAATAATATGAAGATCAAAATATTTACCATTCTGTATATTACATTTAGTCTATTTTTTTATTGTAAGGCTCAAACAACAGACAGTTTGATAAACGATAATACAGGGACTTATGTTATCAACAATTATGAAAATTCTCTTAATGGACACAGATTCATTTCAAGTTCCAAAATTAAATCACCATTTATTAATACTTATCTTCAAACCAGCCTGGGAGCAGGAACTACAAGTCGTTTGGATATCCCCATAATTGAGATTGATGGAGAAGAATATGTTACTTTAACAGGCGATTTAGCTTTTACTTATCTTGGTTTTGAGTACCAGCATGCAGTTAAAGACTGGATAGCTTTTTCTTTAAAGTTAAATGTTATTGGAAGACTTGGAACAGATGCCGGAGCGATATTATATCAGGGTGTTAATTTGGATATAGGCTATCAGCTTGGCTGGCTTCTTAAATTGTATAAGAATGATGATATGATGCTCTCGAGTATTCTAAGAATTTCTAGTAATTCATTTACATTTATAGATATTAGTAGTTTTGTTCAAGGTATTATTGATAGCGGCAAGATAACACCTGAAAACAAAATTGTAAAAAGTACTCCGGCTGCAAGTACTGGTGCTGGATTATCTTATGCTTATGCTATAAACAAGATGTTTGGAATTACTGCAGAGGCAACAATAAATTATGGAGAATCTGCAGAAAGATTTTCTGAAGATGAATGGGCCTTTGGTTATGGAGTTTTGGCTGATGCAGATTTGAATCCTGATTATTCAGTGCCGCTTGGATTTGGACTCTCATATTTTGGCAGCAGAAGAGGAAAGAATACATCAACTCTTTTTGGAAATCCTCACAATATTTTATTTCAAATAAATTATACGGGCAAGAGTGATCTTGATCTTGGTTTAGTTTTTAATTACCAATGGTACGAAGATGCATCTATAGATCAGACAATTAATTTTACTAATGTCTATATGGATGTAAAATATTATTTCTAATTTGATAAAAAATATTCATCTCCACTTATTAAAAAAGCGATCGAACGATCGCTTTTTTTTATGAATAAATATTTTTTAACAATTAAAAATTTTCTTTAGTAAGCAAACCATCATCAATTAATTGTTCTTTAACATTTTCACTAAGTTCACCAATTGTTTTTTCCACATTATTCGGATTCATAGACATTGTTTCCCCTGTCCAAATCAATTGATCAGTCTTTATCGAATAAATAGCAATCTCAGCAGTTACAATTTGATCTGACATATAGGTACCGCCATAGTCCTGAGTATAATTATACATATAGCCGTAAGAGTGTCCATAATATCCGCCAAATGAATAATAATAACTGGGATATACACCCGGGCTATAAGATTCTCTATTTTCGATATCCACAAGTCTTAAAATAAGTGCGCCGTCAAAACCTTGTTCTGAAAGCTTTGCTTTGATAACATCAGGTTTAGAAATATCATCATCACTTACAACTTTATATGATGGAACAGCTATTGTATTTACAAGTCGGCGAGCAAGTTCTTCTTCAACTAATTTTCGGTTAGCAGTTTTCATAACCAAACCAAACACAGCAACTTTATTAAATTTAATTGATTCTTTTGTTGCATCCGGGTTTACCCAGCTGTCCGTAATTTTATTGGATTGACTGCAGCCAAAAACAAATAACGCCGCAAGAATCAGAGGGAATATTTTTAACGAATTATTTTTAACTAATTTCATAAACACCTTTCTATTGTAATCTTTCTTATTTAAATATTTGTGAGAGAAGCCATTAGATGATTAACAATTTGATTTACGATCAATCTCTAAAAATTAAATACCTTTTAACTCTCTTAAGATATAAAAATATTTATGTGAATTTATATAATTATTTATAGCTCAAAATTCCAGTTAGCCCCAACACCAATGCTTAGAAAATTGCTGGTCCCAACTGCTTCCTCACCCTCATAAGTATCATAAGGGTTATTTTCGTACTTAATTTTTATTGTCCCTGAATTTCTTACGAAATGATATCGAACATTTGCATCAATTGAAATATCCTCACTAACGGAGAATAATGCACCAAAACCAAAATTCAATCCAATCTCACTGCTAAACTCAGATTCATCGAAAGGTACTTGACCAGGAGTCGGAGCCGTGTAATTTATATTTCCGTTTGATTTTGCCCAATATACATAAAGTCCGCCTTCAATAATTCCATAAAATTTTGTTGGAGATGAAGAAGGTATCACATATTTACAGCTTAATAAAATAGGAATCGTAGAGACTGAACCAGATAGATCAAGATTTCCCTCCGTTCCATCGGGTAATCTTGTTTGAAAATAGTTGTTTACTTCGGTGCTATTTACACCAAATCTAATAAATCCCAAAGTTAAACCAATACGCCAGTTGGAAGCGTACTCATAGTAAAATCCTCCAATAACACCATAACCTATATTTGAATATTCTGAACTTGGACCAGTTGGAATTGCAACTGTTGCAGATAAGTCACTTCCATAACTTTTCTGGCTAAAAGAATTGTTTGCAAACAGTAATAGAGTAATTGCCACGAACAAAATATTTTTCATTTTTTAGAATTCCTTTAAATATATAGTCATAAGATTATTTGTTTGTAAAGCTAAGTACAATATACTTCAAAATTCAATTTGATTTCAATATACCTAAAATAATAAATCGAATTTTAGATGTTTAAGTTCTCCTAAAGTTTTTTTATATATGATTAACAAAAAATAACAATTAATAATTTTCAACTTAATTTAATAAAGGAAGTACAATGAAAAATTTAACTATCATTTTATTGTTGGGACTTATTTGTTTCTCTTAATGCTCAGACAGAATATTTTGAAACGGATATACGGGGTATCAGAACAGATATCAGAGAAGTTGCAAAAGAGATCGTCGCTGAAAATTTGGAATTAACTACGGAGCAGGCAAAAATTTTCTGGCCTTTATATGATGAATATATGGCTGAATTAGCATTACTAGGCGATAAAGAAGTTAAGTTGACGGAAGAGTACATGCTCAACTTTTATCTGATGGAAGAAAAAACTGCAAGCAATCTATTAGATGAGGTTTTAAACTTAGAAAGAGATAAACAATCACTAAAAAGTGAATATATAAGAAAAATGAAAAAAGTTCTGCCTGCAAAAGTTGTTGGTAAATTTTATCAAATTGATAGGAGATTATCTTTACTAATTGATGCAGAAAAAGTCAGCAGAATACCCCTACTCAAGAAGGAAGAATAGTAAATAAACTTTCATTAAAAGAGGCTGTCTCAAAAGTAAAAATTATTCGTTTGTCATTCCCACGAAAGTGGGAATCTATCTTGTTTTATGGATTTTGGATTCCCGTTTTCACGGGAATGACCTTTACAACGGACTTTTAAGACAGCCTGTTTTTAATATCTAAAACTCACGAACATTACCATTCTAATATTTATTCTGTAAAACAAATAAGTTATTGTAATAAATATAATTAGACATCCCTGATGAAGTTATTTACACAAATTATTTTACAGATTCCATTATGGAGTTTTGACCCTTATTATTTTGTTTAATGATTGTAGGTACATTCATAATTTCAAGATCAATATTAACTTTCTTTAATAATCCTCCGTGAAATTATCATTCCCTAACTGACAAATTCGCCCTGCGTAATAATGCATCACCAGCACTTTCACTGTCGAAATGATATAGCTTAGCTATTGTGATTTTCTTTGCAAGGAAACTACAAGCTATACTTGCGAGTAAGGCACCCGTCATAGGACCGATCAAATAGATCCACCATCCTTCCCACTGCCCTGAAATGACTGCAGGACCAAAGCTTCTTGCAGGGTTTGTACTTGTTCCTGAAATGGCCGCTTCCAAAGGAACCATGATTGCATACAGAAATGGAAACATAAACGGTGTAAATCTACGTATCTGCCTGAACCCAATAAAGATTGCAAGCAGAGAGACCATTGTAAATGTGGTGATAACTTCACCTAGTAATACCGAAGAATTAGAGTATCCTGTGCCTGGTACAGTAACACCGAATTCAATACTCTTACCCATTTGACCCCAAAGAAGAAGTGGTAAACATCCAACAACAGCACCAATTAGTTGCGCCAATATGTAAGTAATTGTAAGACGTCCTTCAATTTTGCGAAACAACCAGAATACCATTGTTACAGCTGGATTGATATGTGCACCGCTCACTTTTCCTATGGGTGAGAGTGCTATAGAAGCACCAATAGATCCAAAAAGGAAACCGGTAATTATCTGGCGTACTTTAATAGATGGAATGATTTGTGTCATTGGGCTGCCGGCTCCAAACATGAAAATCACAATCGACAGACCACACAGCAATAAAAGAGCTGTACCAAGGAATTCAGCGATAAAAAACTTTGATCTATATTTTAGATATTTTGCATTATTCACGTCATTCATATCATTTCCATTTCATAATAATTCTATTCTGTAAAACCAATATCAGGATTACTATCATTTCAGTGATGTGAATTTTATACAAACCGGTGATTTTATATTTATACTTTGATTTATATTCAAAAGTTGTCCGTTTTCCTGATCGATCTTAAACAGAAGAATATTATCTGAATTCTGATTTGCAGAAAACAACCATTTGCCTGTTGCGTCAATTTCAAAATTGCGTGGTGCTTTACCTCCGCTTGATGTCCATGCAATCGGAGTTAACATACCGCTAACAGGGTCAATTCTGAATTGAACGATGCTATTATCTCCACGATTAGAGGCGTATAAAAACTTTCCTCTTGAATCAACAATTATTTCTGCCGCAGTATTAGCTCCATTATAATTTTCAGGAAGAGTAGAAATTGTTTGCTTGCTTTGTGATGATGCAGTTGCTTGATCAAAGTCAAAAATTGTAACAGTTGATGTCAATTCATTCAATACATATAAAAATTTTCCGGATGGAGTAAAAGCAAAATGTCTTGGTCCCGAACCGGGACTTAGATTTATGTATGCAGGTTCGTTTGGTTGTCAGTGAGCCAGTTGCGGAATCAAATTGAAAAATTAATATTTTATCTATTCCGAGATCTGCCACCATTACAAATCTGTTATCATTACTTACCTGAATGAAATGAGCGTGCGGAGATGTTTGTCGCTCTGGATTTACACTCGATCCATAATTCTGAATAAGTGCAGTATGCTCACCAAGTCTGCCATCTTTATCAATAGGAAAAACTGAAATGTTTCCGCTAGTGTAATTAGCAGCCAGAAGATATTTACCTGATTTATCAATAGATACATGTGCGGGATGAGCACCAAGTGATGAAACCTGCTGAATTAAATTTAATTTTCCTGAGCCTTTAACTAATTCATATACGCTTATTGCTCCGGAAGAATTCTCATCGTAATTGTCAACCTCATTTACTGCATAGAGAAATTTTCCTTCCTTATCAATTACAATGAACGAAGGATTATCCGATTTGGCAACAAGTATTGGTTGAGTAGTCCTACCATCCTCCGGATCAAATTGACAAGAATAAATTCCTTCACTTCCATTGCCGGTATATGTACCAATAAAAACTAATTGCATATAATTATGTGAGCTACAGGATATAAAAGTTGCCGAAGATACGAGAAATAAAATCGTCCCAAAGCAAAGATATTTATTAATAATTCTCTTAAGCATACGATTACTAATTAATTGTTTTATAATTAAACTTCTGAAAATTGAATTACTACCTTTATATCATCCGGTTTTCTTTGAAGTGCATTCATAAAATTCTCAGGCTTTTCAACTCGTGTTATCAGTTTTGCCAGCCATTTACGATCAGCTCGGGCGAGATACTGACTAGCTCTGTACCAATGTTTCTTATTTGCATTAACACTTCCGACAATTACATTATTTCGAAGGACTGCAGATGAGGCGACATCAGCTATAGTTGCTGAAGTGGCAGCACCACCGTGACCTATACCTGCGAGACACACAATTCCGTTAGCTCCAATTTTCTGTATTGATTCTCCAATTACCTGACCAACACCAGTGCATTCGATAATTGTATCTGGCTCAAAACCAAGATCCTTAACACTACCGGAGTGATATGTCCCTCCTAGTTCACGAACAAGTTCTGCTTTGGGACCACCTACAACACGATCGAGCACATGCACTTCTAACCCAAACAATTTTGCAAAGAGCGCTGCTAGCAGACCTACAGGTCCGGCCCCTGTAATCAAAGCAGTTTTAGGTTCCCAAAATGAGCGCCTGCCAATCAAGCCGACTTGTTCCAACGCTTTGGCTACCACTGAAGATGGCTCAAGTAATACACCAAGCATTCCTAACGAAGGATCAACTTTAATAGCATACTCTGGTTCAATTCTCCAATACTCTGACATAAATCCATGAATTTCTTTGATACCACGTTCTGTATATAGTCCATTACGACACATATCCCATTCTCCCACCGCACAATTAGGACAAGGTACAGGATCAGGTCTCCGAACTATTCCAACTACCAGATCACCTTTCTTCAATCCGCTTGTGGGACCCGGATCAATTACTCTTCCCAGTGATTCGTGACCTAATACAAGATGTTTTTGACCGGAAGGCGCCCAACCATATTTTCCTTCAGCGATTTCAACATCAGTACCACAGACTCCAACCGCAACAGCTTCAACCAATACAGAACCTTCCCGTTCATCTGGTTCCGGAATATTTTCTAGCCGTGCTGTTCCCGGTTTCTTAGGTTCAACTATTATTGCTTTCATAATTTAGCTTTCTTTAATGTTTAAATATTTATTGCGAAATAATTGCAGCTACTTTTTTTGTTTCAAAAACATGATACTGCCATGGTTTCATATCCAGATAGAGTCCTTTTGACTGTATTTCATCACCATCACGATCATAACTGACATCACTCATAAGATCATTCAACTGCCACTGTCCGCTACGTAACTGATTAATCCTTACATAACACTGACTTTGCTGGTCAGAATAATTAACACAGACGAGCAAAAGTTCGCCACCGGTATTATTCCAACTAAAGATAATAAAAGAATCAAAAGTGAAATTACCATCCCAGGCTTGGAAACATTCAATAAGTTTCCAGTTTCCATTCCGTACAATTGCTCGGGGTAAAATATTTATCAGTTTATCATAAAAATCTTTTAACATATTATTTACAGGCTCCTTGGGTCCACGTACCAAATGAGGAGAAATTCGTTTTGTCTTTCCTTCTAATTGTCCCTGATGAAAAAAACGCAAGCCCGGTGAGAGGTATGTTATAACCGCAGCAGCACGATGAATTTCTATTGGAAATGCTGATGCTGCTCTAGGTTCATCATGATTTTCTAAGAAGCGCGCCATTCTGTTCTGGTAATTCAGATCTGCGTACAAATGTTCACGGACTGATTTTGAATGCCTTCACGCAGTCGATCGTAAAGTCTTTTGTCATAAGTATAATCAAATCCCTGCTGCTGCATTGTCCATTCAAGATCCCAATACACTTCAGCCATAAAACAAAATTCAGGATAGCTCTTATGTATTTGTTCAATAGCTTTTGCCCAAAATGGTTCTGATTTTATTCCCCACGTTCTTTCAAATACATCAGGTAAAACAAGAATTGCCATATCACATCTTACTCCATCACATTGTCCGGAAATTTTTTTCAGCTCTGCAATCATCGCATTTTGTGTTTCAGGATTGGCATAGTTTAGTTGTAATGTATCAGGCCAGCCTGCGAAAGTACGGATCACGACCATATGCAAGAATCAAATCACCTTGTTTGGACCTTACGCGAATATAATTCATCGGTGATTGAGCAAGATTATCTTCTGTACCTTGAACGTAATACTTAGGATGTTCATCAACCCAGTGATGATCAATTGCTGTGTGATTTGGCACGAAATCCAGCATCAATTTTATTCCTCGGGTTTTAAGTCTTTCACGAAATCGTTTTAATGCTGAATCCCCACCGAGCTTTTTATTTACCTCATAACCGGTAATAGCAAATCCAGATCCTTCAATATCTTCTTCCTTTAAATCAGGAAGTGTATCTTCAAATTCTTTTCTCCACTCCGGATTAGTGCGCGAAATATTTTGTCCTGCTAAACCTGTCTGCCAAACACTTAGTAACCAAACCCAATCAAATCCTTTCCAAAGAATATGATCAAGTTCGGAATCAGGAACATCATCCAACGTTGCGGGTCGACCCAATATAGAGGATAACTCAGTAAGCCATACCCGCGTGTTAATTTGATATAATGATGGATAATTTAATTGTTTCATAATACTACTCGCATTTTATCTTAGCATTTTAATAATTATTTCATACAAATCAGCTTCGTCATTTCTTTAATATCTCATTTATTCTTAAACGCAGCTTGCTTACCAAGCTCAAGTAATTCTTTGGAATTAATGTTACCGTATAACTGAATTAATTTAGCAACCGCTCCAGTCCAGCCTGTTTGGTGACTGGCACCTAATCCTGCACCGTTATCTCCATGGAAGTATTCGTAAAAAAGTATATACTCTCGCCAGTGCGGATCATTCTGGAATTTTTGCGACCCGCCAAATACCGGACGTTTTCCATCTCCATCGAGTGTAAAGGTACTGATGAGTCTATCACTGATTTCCTTACTAACTTCAAAAAGGTTCATCAATTTTCCAGAACCGGTAGGACATTCGATCTTAAAATTATCACCATAGTATAAGTAGAATTGCTGCAGCGCACGAATAAGCATGATATTCATTGGCATCCAAACTGGTCCCCGCCAATTAGAGTTACCACCAAACATTCCTGTATTTGATTCGGCAGGAAGATAGTCAACGCGAAATTCCTGACCATTTACATAAAGTACATATGGATGCTTTTCGTGGAATTTTGAAATTGAACGAATGCCGTGAGGTCCTAAGAACTCATTCTCATCAAGCATTTTTGAAAGAATTCTTTTCAACTTATCAGAATTTACAAGAGCGAGTATGCCTCTTTCATTAACGCCAAAATTACCTTCTCCCGTAGGATGAATAGATTGCATCAATTCCGGCATCCTACGCTGGTTTTCTATTATGTTTTCATTGCATTAGGAATTCGTTCACGCTGTTCTTTTTCGACTATACTGGTAGCGCACAAAGGCAGTAATCCGACCAGCGAACGAACTTTAAGTCTGGTAGCACTTCCATCGGGTAACCTAAGCAGATCATAGTAAAAACCATCTTCCTCATCCCACATTCCATCAGGTCCCTGCTTGTTCATTGCAGCAGCAATGAACAGAAAGTGCTGTGTAAATTTAACAATCATCTCTTCATATGAACTGTCATGTACAACTAATTCTGAAGCAAGGTCAAGCATATTCTGACTGAATAGAGCCATCCATGCCGTTCCATCTGCCTGTTCAAGACTGCCTCCGGTAGGCAAAGGTGCACTGCGATCAAAAATACCGATGTTATCAAGACCAAGAAAACCACCTTCAAAAACATTTTTGCCAGATCGATCTTTACGATTTACCCACCACGTAAAATTTATTAATAACTTATTGAATGTTGAGCGTAAAAAATCTATATCCGCTTTGCCATTAATTGCCATATCAACTTTATGCAAAAATAAACTTGCCCATGCATGAACCGGAGGATTTACATCACTAAAATTCCATTCATAAGCCGGCATTTGTCCGTTGGGATGCAGATACAAACCACGAAGCATCAAATCCATTTGCTGTTTTGCAAAATCAGGATCGACAATGAAAGTGGAAGTGTGTGAAATGCCAGGTCCCATGCAGCATACCAGGGATATTCCCATTTATCGGGCATAGAAATAATATCCATGTTGAACATATGATACCATTCCGAATTCCGCGTTGCTTTACCTGAATGCAATGGATTAGAATCATGTTCATCGAGCCAGTTATCGCCATCAAAGAAGAAGAATTGCTTGCTCCATAACATTCCTGCAAGAGCCTGACGCATAACATTAGCCTCATCTGGACTAACAGAAGGTGGAGTTACCGCTTTGTAAAAATCATCGGCTTCTTTTATTCTGGAATCAAATATTTTGTCAAAACCTTTTCCAAAAGGATTTTCTTGTCTTACTGGTTTTTTTAGTCTTAACCGGATAACAGATTTTCCGGACTTATGGCGACAGATAATGAGCTCGAAGCTTTTGTGCCCTGTTTCTCCGGATTTACTGCAGCTGTTTCCCTGAACCACATAACTATTTATGCCGTCCTTGACATGTGGACTTTCGTTTTGGTGTTCCGGAAAAAGCCTTTCATGATTTGTTTCATTTTCGGTAAAGAGTAGGGCACATCACCTTCGCAGGAAAAAATGCCGTAATCGAGTGAGTTTCAGGATCGATGACTTTACTTACCGCATTTGAATTCTGCAGGTCTGGTTGTTTCAGATCGCTCTTTCCAATCAGCTATCCAGCTGACCATACGTTCCTGAACCAGATTGTAGGGAGTACATTTAATTGAGCCGGCTCAGGTCCACGGTTGAATGCAGTTATTTTTATCAGGATATCATCGGGTGCTTCTTTTGCATATTCAACAAAAACATCAAAGTACCTGTCTTCATCAAACACACCGGTATCCAGCAGTTCATATTCGAACTCGTTACGGCTTCTGATCGGTTGGTATTCACACAAGTTCTCCGTATGGAAAAGCTGCCTGCGGATACTTGTAAAGGTACTTCATATAGGAGTGGGTAGGAGTGCTGTCGAGATAAAAATAGTATTCCTTCACATCCTCGCCATGGTTACTCTCGCTGTTTGTCAGTCCAAATAACCTTTCCTTGATAATAGGATCCTTTCCATTCCACAGAGCCAGTGCAAAACAGAGTTGCTGCTTGTCATCAGAGATGCCTGCAAGTCCATCCTCTCCCCATCGGTAAGCACGGGACCGTGCCTGATCATGAGTAAAATAATTCCATGCGTCACCATTATGACTGTAATCTTCCCTAACAGTTCCCCACTGACGTTCACTCAGATAGGGTCCCCACTTTTTCCAAGTTCAAGTAAGTTTCTCGTTGTCTTCTTTCAGTCTATTTGATTCTGCAGTAGAAATTGCAGTTTGCGAAGTTGATGTTTTTGTTTTCATAAATGAAATGGTATAAGTTTTTGAATGAACCTTTTAATTCAGACAGTTGTCAAATTAAATTTGTTAATTTATTAGATGCATTCAGTCAAATAAAAATATTTAAACGTTAAAACGATTGTCAAAATCTGATGACTGCTAAGCTATACGATTTACAGAAACTAAAATTATTTAATAGTTGTATTTAATTTTTGCTGAAGCTCAATGATCGGTCTTTGATCAACTCGTGAAGTGTACCCCCGGCACCTCTATCCAGATCTGCTATCAGTACTATGACGGCTGAAAAAGCGAGCGCAAGTATCAAACTTATAATAATATTACTTACTCCGCTGAGACCAAATTCATAACCTACTGCTAACATTGTAAGTATTGTTATGAAATAAAGTGTAACCCAAATGACTCCAGGTATGCGATACTGAAGACCGACCGTTACTCGTTTTGTATGTAAATCAATAACCTCATTCAAAGATTGAATGTAAAGTCCAAGCCGAATAGGATCAGTTTCCTTATTTGTACCCAATGAAACCTGCAACCATAGCTGAGATTGTATTTTTTCTGATTCAATAAGTAATTGCGGCAGCATTTTCGGATTTTTAAGTACATCTACTCTCATATCAACATATTTTTTTAGAAGATCTTTAGCCTCAGAACGTTTTGTTTCAGGAAGGAAATCAGTTCGAAGGACTGTTGTTCCGATAGCATTGACTTCGTCTAATAATAATTGTTTTTTAGTATCATAGTGGGAGGTTGCTGCTCCAAAAGTGAAGGCCAGAATGAACGCCAGCAAACCAAGCATAGCACCAATGATGGATCCTAATTTAACATCATTTATACTTTTTCTTTATGCTAATATAACTTCCTACACCAAAACCGATCATTATTGAAAGAAAGACTCCAGTTGCGGTTATGATATACAAAGCCAACAGTGATGTTTTTTCAAGTAGAAAATTTATCTCCATATTTTTTTGATCAGTATTATTTTTTTCATCATTCTGATTGCTTCAGGAAAATTAATTAATAATTGCTTCATGAAATAAACTGAGTCATTCAAACAATTTTATTTAGAAAAACACCATCTGCCATGCTATTGAGATTGATGAGAAGTTACCACCGAATCGAATGATTGCTCCTGTACTGTATGCAATTTTTATTGCGCTCACTTTACTTAATGGAAAATTGAAAGATGCACCTAAACGTGAGTTGTTCTGCCGGTCATCTTTATAAAAATCATTCACAGAAGTTTGACCTCCTGTGTAGTAAGTAAAATTGATTGCCGCCCACATTAAAGGATTTATATTGTAACTTAAGTGTGTCTGAAATGCTAATAAAGGCTCCTGGCTGCGGACTGAAGTGCCCGGATAATATGAGCTATTGTTAGTGAAGAACCAAACTCCTGCGTACAAATCTAAAAACCATCGCTCGCTAACCACGTATGATAATCCCAGTTCTGGTTTGAACGACCATCGGTTAGTACCAAGATTTATGAGCTTGTCGGTCATGTATTGCCCTGTAGGTACAATCATAGTAATACTTGCACCAAAAACTGTTTGAGGTGAAGATTTCGCAAACTCTTCGCGGGTAACAGCCGGAGCGCCAAATAAAAGTGTTGAAATTCGAAATCGCATATCACCCAGACCCGATCGGGTAACGCTCGAATCCTCACCAAGCACTTTGCCTGATATTTGTGCCCACGAATATGGCAATGCAACAAATGCTTGAGAAGTTAAACCGAAGAGACTGAAAGTACGGCCTATACCAATCATCGGTGTCTCAACTTTAGCTTCCAAATCCTGTATGGGTGCTGTTGGATCAAGAACAACGCCGCCGTATGTATAGCCGAAACCAGTAACTAAAACTGTCATATCAATAGGTACTCTAATATAAGCTCTTGGATCAAGATCCTGAGCTGACAGGTTTAAAGCGACGAAAAAAAGAAGAATAATTAAAAGCAGAGCTTGTACTTTATAGTACATAAATTTGTTAATTAGAATCTAATAGAAATCATTATTTTAAATATAAGATGAATAATCAATTCTAATGATTTGAGAATATTTTTTATCTTAAAAATTCAAAATCATTATTCTCTTTTACATTACTGTAAATTTAATCCAACTTAGAGATTCATTTTCCAAAATATTAGTTTTTCGGTACAGTTCTTAACCAGGTATTGTATTGTTTCTGCTCTTCCATTCTGCAGGACCAGATCAACTCATCTTTATGAACTGTAATGTCCGGACATCCATCGCACATATTCTGCTCACCTTTTTCTGTAAAGTCAACAGGCTGAATAAACATAATCGTTTGCAAATGTGTTTTCTTAAAAAGATTAAGTGGATTCTTCAGAAAATTAAACATTGCTTTTTTCAATTGCTTATCAAACATCCAAAGCAGAAGCATTGTTGATCTTCCCTTCTTAGTAAGCGAAGGTGATGCATATGATAAATATGTGCCTTTGAAGAAATGATGAACAGTCATCATAAGCTCCATAAATTTAGGACCAAGATAACCGTATATTTTATCCTTTGTACCAACTCGTTCAGTTAATAACCATTTAAATGAATCTGCTTTAACAGTACCGTTCAAATAAGCTGCCGGAGTAAACTCAGGAAATCTCTCTCTTACTTTTGCTAAAACATCTGTGGATAAAATTTCAACATCTCTTTTCTTATCTGAATGGTACATTATTTTATCCCATTCAACTTTGGTTCCGCCCGCATACCAATCAAACGGCATATTTGGAATGACGTGTCTGAAAACTATAAATACCATTGTGTGTACAATATCAATATGCTTATGTGCCCAGTTAACCATTTCAGGAACATATTGTAATGTATCTTCATAAACTGTTGAATTGAACGAGCAGGAAATTCCACCTACCTCTGCAAGCATTTGCGCATATTGAAGTCTTAGATCAAGAAGTTCAATTTCATTTTTACCTTTCCATTCATTTCCTCTTCCCTGTTTACTATCTACGTGAAAAGTAAAACCATAAACTCCTGCTTTCTTTAAATCTTTCAGCAGTTCCATTGTAAGAGCTTTACCGTTTGTATTAATTATGGGTTTCAATCCCCTCTTTTTGACATCTGCAACTATTTCTAAAATATCTGGATAAAGAAGCGGATCACCTCCTGCTATAGATATACAATCTGTGTTTCTTAATTTTTGAAAAACATCAAGATGATGTTTCACCTCTCCGACTGATAAATGTGAATCTTTCAGATTTTCTCTGTAACAACCATCGCACGCTAAATTGCACATTGCAGTAGGTTCTAACCAGGATATTGCATTGTCCGGCAGTGTCCAGGGTAATCTGTATAAGTCGCGATGATTTAATTGACCATTGTTCATTTTTCGTACTATCCTTATAAATTTGATAATATATTTTAAATTTTAATTTTGAAACTTATAAATATTTAATACTTACTATAAATTAAAAACTTTATAATTGTTGGGTTACACCAAAAAATAAATTAAAGTTATTGTAAATAGCATTGCAAGTACCGCGTTGACTCAATAATACAATATCACCTGGTTCAACTGCTCCAGTAGGGAAAATTAAATAACTGTGGGAAATCTGATCTTTCCCCGTGACTGTACTCCAATCCCACTCCAATAAATGTATTATCCACATTCATTGAAGCTCCCAGAGTAAAATGATAAATATTAAAGTCTGTAAAACCAACAGTACAGTCCATCAATATCTTCATAATTTGCATTACTAAAATCTGTTCTGATAGCTGCATATCCGGTATAATTTATCATTCAATTTATGTTCAACAGCTATGCCTGCATTAAAAACACTTTTCATTGAATCATATACTTTTAATAGTTCTGCACTATCCATTGGTCTGATAGTTAGCAGGATTATTTAGAATAAAATTACCACTTTCTGGCTGCATAACAACATAAGTTGATAATGGGGCAAACCACTCAGCAGCAAAGTGAACCAAAGTTTCTTCAGAAAATTTGTATTCAATACCCGCTGCAATAGAGAATGGTGATTTATAATGTACTGGTAATCCTTCCTGCCTGTCAGATGCAATTATATCAATTTGGGCTCCGGTCAGTATCAATTAAAACGTTATTGGAAGTCAGACTTGCTTGGTCAGTTCCGCCGCTCGCATTTTTTATGCAAAACTAGGTGTTGTGATTGTTGCACCTAATTTTAAATCATCCCAAATTGCTGATATTCCAAACTTTCCGGAAAATCTAACTGCCCAATAATCTATATCAACATAAACATCTGATGTTGCAGCACGCTGGTTAGCGTATCATAAGCTGCGTAAGATTCATATCGTATTTTGGTTTGATCTCGGTATGCACCTAATAAAGTAACCCAATTCCAACATTGTCGGAAATCTTTTTGGAATAACCAAATCCTACAGTTACTTCAGAAAGTAATGCATCAATTTTACCCTGGTTAATTAGATATTCATCACCTTCAAAAAGATTTGTTTCAGTTCTTGTGGGAATCACATCTGAATAACCCTCATATCTTTCGGAAATTCTTACATAAGAATATCCCGTATGAATATCATATAACTAAAACGATTGGTGAATCACCCAAAAATGGTAAAGGGCCTGCCAATGATGCAGGATATAAAGAAACTCTTGTATATCTGGAATCAATGCCTGGTCCCCCGCCATTAATAAATGAGAAATCTTTAATACCGTACATATTAAAATTAAAACTCATACTTTTTTTACCTAAAAAACTTAATGCACCAGGATTATAAAATGTAGCACTATAATCACTTACTCCACCAACTGCAATTCCACCTAACAATGCTGTCTTTCACCGCCAACTGCCTGATCCCAGTAATGTCTGTCCTGAGCATTTAGAGGAATCATCACTAAGAGAATAAGCCAATGATTATTTTAGATTTCATGATGGTGCCCTTAAAATCGTATAAAGTTTTATAATCATTTTCTGCTATTACTTTAAGTCTATAATTAATTGAGTAATGAAACAGGAAGAGCTAATTATGCTAATAGTTTTAACTAAATAATAACCAACAAAATTTCTATCGTTATTGTCTTTTAAATTAAAATGCCGACGATATCAAGGAATTATCAATCGGCATTTTAATTTCTTACTTGATCGCATCACTCTTTGGTTTTTTAACTAATGGCAATTCGGAAGCGATCGATAAATCGACAAGTAACTGAATCTGATCTTCAATTTGCATATACTTTGCAGCTCTGCTTGGAGTTAACACTTTAGCAAACTTTTTATAATAACTTTCATTTAATTTTACACGTGAAGATCTAAAATCAAATGCTGCTTTCATTAATTGATCCGCCTTCTCATCTGTCATTGTTTCATAACTATCAGCATAATCTTTAATATTCTGAATACGTTTGGTTGCTAATTTTTCAAGCTCAATCTTCGAATTCAGTATATATTGGCCAGAATGCTTTTGATTCAGCTTCCGTAAAAGCCATTGATTCTGTTATGATTGCTTTTCTGTTTGTCTTAACATCTGATTTCAAAAGTTCAATCATATCATCTGTTGTTTGAGCATTTATTGCAAATGTGCTAAGTAAGAAGATAGCACTTAATAGTAGTTTTTTCATTTTGTTTCTTTTTTTAAGTATTTAATAATAGAAAATAGATTCCCGCTTTCGCGGGAATGACATAAAAAAAACATTTCTAGAACCATTTGCTGGAGAAAGCAAAACCAAGATTTATTTCATAAAAGGAATAAAAATTGTTCTCGTTGCCGCCTAATGTTGTACCTGAATCGAATGCATAATTATATCTTGCACCAACATAAAATGAAGTTCTATCTCCATCAAATGGAATGATTAAGCCGGCTTCGGGAGCCAAACCGAAATGCCAGTTATCGTTATCAAATCTATATACACCAACATCAAGTCGCTGAAGAATGTAATACATACCTGTATTTAATCCAACGAATGCCCGCATATCATCTCTTTTTCCGAAATGATGGTGTAAACCAACGAGTAACGGGAATGAATTAACCGAACGAACTTGTGTACCAGATAATGTACCGGAAGAATTTTCTCCACCAGCTAAATCTATAGGTTCATAACTTTTTTCATTAAATAAATTCCATCCTGTCATAAAACCAACAGAATTATATTTATCTAAAAATCGTCTACCTGATATTGTAAATCCCTGATAAGTTACATCAGTTGTGTACTGGTTCATCCTTGAGACTGGTAAACCAATACTCCAGGTAACATTAGTTAGTAACTCTTGTGCAAAACTTGTAAAAGATATAAATACAAGCAGTGCTGTTATATATTTTATTTTCATAATTGTTTATTATCTCCAAAATTTTAATGATTATAAGTTATTCGATGATTTTTAAGTATGGGGACTGTTCAAACATTTTATCTATACTGCTTATTACTCTAGTCAATGTGTTTGCATTCGTGTCCTCAAGTAAACCATTTATAGCGCCTAACCATACTACCCCAGCTATTTTATTATCATAATCATGTTTGTTCATATCAACCATCGTTACAAATAAACTGCCTGTTGTGTAGGAATATGCATATCCACCATAACCACCATAGGGGTAGTACCACCCGTAATATCCCCACCAATATCCTGGATAATAAACAACGTTTGTAGATGATGTGGCACCTACAGATATATAAACATCCGGCAATTGTATGCTATCTACTTTTGTATATCCGTTTGCTACCATTTGTCTTTCGATCTCAGCAAGAATTTGATCATCATATGGACCAGCTTCATCTGAAATTCCACCAGCATTATCAGTTAGTCTTTTTATTGAACCTGACATAAAAAAAGTTGCATCATTAGTTTTATATGATTGAAAATCGTTAGCATCTTCTTTAAATGTTGCTACCATATCAAAATCTGATGTTGTTAATCCATAGTCTGGATAACAAGATGTGAGCAGTACTGACGTAACTGCTAATAACACGAGAATAAGCAATAATTTTATTTGCTTTATTTTTTTCATTGTTTTAGTACTCCTTAATTATTTTTGTAACTATTTAACTTTTTGGTTAAGAAATTATTTATTGTGTATCTAAATTATAATCTAAAAAATATTCCGCCTGAAAAATCTCCTTCAACAAAAGCTGTATATGCACCCACGGCAACTCCGGCACCGCCAGTTCCAACGTACACGCTAGTTCCTTCAAACACCATTGGAATTATTAATCTTCCCTGGAATCTTAGTCCCACTTTATCCGATAAATCAACTTTAACACCACCGCCTAAAGCGATAGAAAATCTCCACTCATCTTCATATTTACCATCCGTAGGCGTAAACAAGGAAGCACCTAATGAAAACAAACCAAACGGACTTACTTTTTTGCCCTTATTGGGTTCTACAAGAGCCCCTGCCTGAAAAGTGTGGATATAAAGATCTGAAATTGGAACGTTGGTTCCCAAGTATTCATCCAGACTTACATTAGACGAAGCCATACTCCAGCTTATTTCTGCCTGCATATATCTATCAACCGGAATATCTAATCCTAATCCATAGGTTACTCCATCGTCAAAATTAAGTTCACCACGTGCAACAGTTACATCACCATTTAATTGGTAACCCGCTAATCCGAATATTTCTATATTCTTCTGAGCGTGCGTTTGAAAAACTAAAGCACTTAATAATAGAGTTATTATCAAGGTATTTAATGATTTGAAAAAAACAGATTTCATATTTTTGACTTTCATAATTGTTAAAAATTAACGCGTGAAAATACTAATAATTAGTGTTGTATTTAGCCTATGCAAATATGTAATAATTTTTACCTCAATTGATTGATAACACACACTAAAATAAGTCAGTGAGTAAAAAATAAACGTATCTGAGTTTGATATAAATAGGTCTTTAGTCCTATATGGACTATCTCAGATTTACAATTAGATCATATGCCTTTTAACAATAATCATTTCCACGTCTGTAAAACAAATTTGTATCGTGGAAATGATTATAAATTTTATTTGGTATTAGTAACTAACTACAACCTATTCAGTTTTCTTCGCGGGTGGAAACTGCGCCAGAATTTCACTAATCGCATAATTAATATTTGCAGTTCTTTCTTCAACGCTTGGGTTGTCTTTCATAACTCCGAACCAATCCCGCGCCAAATCAGTTTATTTTCTGCCATGTCAATAAAGTCAACGACTAAAGTTCCTTCATCGTACTGATATATATCAGTGTATCCCATTCCACCATAACCTCTGTAACCATAGCCATAGCCGTATCCATAACCTCCGGTGGTTGTAATATCTGTCTTTGTGCTCTTGGTAAAAAATAAAGCTACACCAAAATCAGCTTTTTCATCAAGTATAAAACCTTTAGCGATCAGATTAGTTTTTATTGCCTCGCCCAATCTATCGGCGTTAAGCTGGTCTATGCCTGCTTCAGATGTAATGGGTATGAATCCGAATGTTTTTAATTTTGAAAAATCGTAAGCTGGATCATAATCCTGATTTACAGAGATTGAACTTCCACATCCTGCAAAGAATATTCCTGTCAGTATGATTAAACCAACTAAAGAAAGGTATAATCTAGTTTTTTTCATGGCCACTCCTTTTGTTTTTTTGTTATTTGATTAGTTAACTTATTTCTATATACATATCATAATTATCTTTAAAGTATATCACTTTTCTATTTCCCGATTGGAATTCCGACGTTCAGATAAACAGCCTGGTTTAATTCTGAGGGTGATGAATCATCTATTCTCACATCAATCAATCCATAATAGTAATTAAAACCTATATTCATTCCATCACCACCCATTAAACGGTAACCAAGTCCAAATGCTAATCCTGCATCCAGTGGATGATATTGATCTTTGATATTTACTTCGTGCTGCAAATCGTCTTCTTCATTAACTGATTTAATAAAAGTATCATAACCATTGTACATTAAGCCGAGCTGTACCCCTGCTTTAACGTAAATATTATTTTCAAATTTATATTTGATCATAATAGGGACACTGAAATAATTAAGTTTTCTGGTAACACTACCACCATCAGAAAATAAATTATCCAGCTCAGGATCGTTAAGTGAATAAACAGTAATATTTTCAGCACCCATATTCCCTTTTACAACAACACCTGTATTTAGCATCCAAAGATCGCTTAATTTTATATCAAAATAAAATCCAAGATTCCATCCCATTAAATAGTCTGCCTGATCTATGCCATTTATATTTGACCAATTAAGACCACCATCAAGTCCAAATTCAATATTGCCAGTGTTTAATTCATCACCAAAGATTAATGAAATAAGCACCTGTGCATTTGAAGCAGTAGTGCAAAATAAAAACGACATAGCAATTAAAAATACTTTCATTTGATTTTCTGTATTTTATAATCCAAAACGATATTGAAGACCGCCGACAAATTGACTTCTGCTGCCGAGGAATCCATACTCTGCTCGTATCATCCAGTGTTTATTTAACTGAAATTGAGTTCCAACTACTAAGTTCCACATATTTTCATTTCTCTTATCAAGTGAGTACTGTACAGTAGATGTTTCTGCAGTGCTTAGTGCTCCATCAACCTTAGTAAGGAAGTCACCGGTTTTCTGAATTGTTCTGTTAGCTGTTTCATACTTTGCCTGGTTAAGAGGATTCTGCTGTTCAATTGGCGATAGACTTTCCCACCATGCAATCAGTATTAGCCTGCGCTTCTTCAACTTTTATATATCCTTGATCAACTTTTGCCTGTAAATCATCTGTGTTAAATAATTCATTAACATTTAATGAACCGGAGGTCTCCGATGAAAATTTAAGTCTGAATCCGCCAAACCAGAATGCAATATTCATATCTTCATCGATTATATAAGTCTTCCCAAACCTTGGTCCAAAAACAAATGTAAAAACCGGTTTATCTAATGCACTAACATCCGTCCATAACATATTCATATCAAGGGCAATCCACCAGCCTTTTACTGCAAAGGTTGGAGTTAATCCAAATCCGAATGATGTAGCATCAAAATTTGCCTTTGTTGAAAATGCTGTCACTTCATTATAATTATTTGATGTATCAGGAAGATAAATCCCGGCGAATTATTTCTGTTGAAGTTTTTGACTGAGCAAATAAACGCATAAACATTCAGAAACGGAAATAAGCCAAATATCAGGTCGCACATTAACTCCTGATGCTCCTGCAATAGCACCATTAAATCTTATAATTTCATCAAGGTTAGTCATTGGTCCGTTATTAAAACCAACCTGCAGATTATCAATAATTAAATCTGATTCCTGCCATATATAATTAATTCCGATACCTGCAGAATATGGCAGCTTGTATCCAAGTTTGTATGCTGCCTCACCGTAAATTGGAAGTATATATGGATACTCAAGATTTTTTAATGAATCACTTTGTTCGAGACCTTGTTCAGAGTAACTCTGACTAAATAGATTTGTAAATAGAAAACAACTTATTAATACAACCTGTATAAATTTCTTCATAACTATTTTACTCTTAATAATTGAACATTTAATTTGAAACACTAATACTAATCTAATCAAAATTAAAAACTAAATACTGCTGCAAAACCAAAACCATGATTAAAGGTATCATATTTAAAATAATTACTGTTGAGACCTTTTTCATAATCTACACTTAGTATCCTATAATTTAAGGATAGTGAGAAGAGTTCAGTAATACGATAGCCAAGGACAGCATTAGCAAACCAGGAGAAGGTAGAGCCGCCCCCGCCAGCATCGACTCTTAATGTCGTATAAAAGTTTTCACCAAAATATTTAGTATAACGTGCGCCAAGAAATCCATCAAACCAGTTAATACTTTTAGAACTGGTTGTATCATCGATAATTACACTTGCACTTATTACATATAAACGGTTAGCAAATAAAAGATCAAGCTCTTCTGTTATTCTATATCCTATCGTACCTTCTACTACCCATTCATCAAGATCTAATGTACCTGATTTTTTAATTGTGTTTTCACCTATTGTCTTTTCAACATTTACTTCTTTTCCAAGTCCCATATAGAAGACATCGGCAATTAAATTTACTTTAGAAGTTCTAGCCTCAAAACTGCCGCCCACCGTAAATTCAAGATTTTTAAATAGATCTCCCGGAGTGGCATCGATTTGTTTTTCTTTATCAATTAGCCCTACCGTACCATCAATCCCGGCAAACCAGCCATAAAGTGATGATTTAAATTCCCACTCTGATTGAGCTATAGTATTGTTTAAAGAAATTAATGATAAAATTGTGATCATCAAGACCATTATTTGATTTGATTTATTCATAACTAAGACCTTGTCCACTTTGCTTAATTTTTTATTAAGAATCATCTTATGCTTTTATTTTATTTTTTAAAGTTTGTTCAGCTAATTCAGGATTAATACTTGCCACAGCATCATATTGTGTAAGATGCACCTTGCCTGTCAGCTCTTCGAGAAAATGCGACCGTTTCAGACTATCCATAATTGGTCCTTTTACCTCAGACATATGCAACGATATCCCACCATCCTTAAGCCGTAGGTTGATGGCTTCAAGGCTTTCGAGAGCAGAAATATCTATCGCGTTCACTGCTGGGCATTCAAGGATTACATGGCGGACCTCAGGATTGGATGCAACCGCTTTGTTTATGAAGTCTTCGATAAAACGGGCGTTGGGGAAATAGAGACTGGCGTCCACACGAAGAGAGAGAATTTTGGGGTCGGTTACCACAGTATGTCGTTTAACATTGCGGAAGTGTGTTGTTCCTGCTATCTGGCCGACTTCTGCGATGTGTGGTCTTGATGTCCTGAATAAGTGGAGGAATATAGAGAGTGCTACACCGGCTATAATTCCTGCTTCAATGCCTGCCGTCCAAGTTACGATAATTGTGGCAGCCATCGCCGCAAAATCCGATTTTGAATAAGACCAAATATGTTTCATTGCTTTGACGTCTACAAGTGAAAGTACCGCTACAATGATGGTTGCAGCTAAGCGTTGCGTTAGGGAGAAAAAACAGGAATGGAGTAAGAAACATTGTAGCAAGAGCAATACCTACGGCAGTAAAAGCACCTGCTGCAGGAGTTTCAGCTCCTGCATCAAAATTTACTACTGAACGTGCAAAACCGCCAGTTACAGGAAATCCGCCTGATATTGCCGAACCAATGTTAGAAGCGCCCAATGCAATTAGTTCCTGGTCGGGATCAACACGCTGACGCTTTTTGGCTGCAAGTGTAAGAGCTACTGAGATCGACTCAACATAACCCACAATTGAGATAAGCAATGCCGGAACTAGTATCTTTATCCACAAGGCCATATCCAAAGGCGGCATCGTAATTTTTGGTAAACCTTTTGGTACCTTTCCAACAATTGCTACTCCTTTATCTGCCAGGCCCATACCTGCTACGATAATAATTGTTGCAATTATGGCAATAACGGGACCGACTTTAACAAGTATATCTGCAATCTTTTTACTAAGTCCGATGCGAAGTAAAACTGGTTTTAGGCCGCTGCGGACCCAGAAGAGAAAGATGAGCGATCCAATACCAACTGCAGCAGTAATAAAGTGAACATGACTGATCATCTGCGAAAAAGAGATAACATTATCAAGCAACGTTTCACCCTCAAGATGAATACCGAGAACGGGTCCAAGTTGACTTACAGCAATCATAATACCTGAAGCAGTAATGAACCCTGAGATGACAGGGTGACTGAGAAAATTTGCCAGAAACCCGAGCTTGAGAAAACCCATGGCGATCATCAACAAACCGGAAACCATGGCTAATGCAATGGCGGCTCCAAGGTACTCTGGTGTTCCCTGGGATGCGAGTTGTCCTGCAGCAGCCGCGGTCATTAAGCTCGCTACTGCAACAGGGCCAACAGCAAGTGCCCGCGAGGTACCAAAAATCGCATATAGTACCAGCGGCGCCATTGAGGCATAAAGTCCTATCTCCGGAGGAAGTCCTGCAAGTAAGGCATACGCCAAAGATTGCGGTATCAGCATCATGGTTACAATCAGCGCAACGATTAAGTCGTTCGAAAAGGTCTTGCTGTTGTATTTTGATCCCCATTCAAGTATTGGTAAATAGCTTTTAATCAAGTCTATCATTTTATTTTTTGATTTATTGCTATCCTCTTTTTGCGACGTACTCATTTAACTTCTTCCATTTTTTAATAATATCGTTTTACTATTCTTTTTTAATTATGCACTTAGTCTTACAAAATTTTCTTTGATATATATTCGCGTCCTAAAACCCTTCACTTCGGAAAAACAAATATTATAGCACTTCTTACACCAAAATCAGCTTTGCCTCCTTCAGGCGCAGCCACCTGTATCCGAGGTCCAATTTGAAATTGAACTAATTGTTCACCGAATTTTAATAATCCACCTGCCATTATATTTACGAAAGCATTTGTGCTGTTAGCCTGCCAGTTTTGAGTTAACTCTGTGTTCACGGTTAATCCGGTTCCACTTTTCCAGTTATAAGTCACAAAAGGCTGCAAGTACATCTGGTTAACATCCGTTCTGTTTTCATCGCCGGCAACTGACCAGATTTGATTTATCAAAGCACCATATGTCCAGCCATTTGCTTGTTTTAATGCAATTGCTGTTGGTCCAAGAGCAAACTTTTTTGTTCCTAACACATCATTGGTTGCAATGGGAAGCAAAAATGCAGAGCCCAATCCCCATACAAATCCATTTTCTACTACAGCATTGGAAATCCATCCACTCACTAATGCATCAGCCAGTCCAGCTTGCTTAGTGCCTACACCTGTAATGTTATATTGTGCTATTACAGGCACAATATATCTTGTAATCAGACTAAATTTTTTACTCAAGCTAAACGGAACTATCGGTTGAATGTTCATTGTATTTCGTGAACCATTGGATTCTCCAATACCTATATCCATATTATTCTGAAAGGGCACACTGATTAGTGCTCCAATAGGATTTGCTAATGTTTTTGCAAGTTCTCCTGCATCATTCTGCTGCAGGCTTTTCTTCCTGTTGCGCATAATGAAGAAACTGTTAATAAAATACTCATCAACAGTATGCTTGTAATTCTTATTTGTTTCATCATTAGTATTATCCTTTATAAATATTACGCTGCAACTAATTTGTCGGCTCTAGAAGCAAAATAACGGGCTAAAATTAACCACACAATTACCGGAACCGGAACTGCCAATAAGAGCATTACCAACACGTTGGGGTCTTGCACAGGAAAAGTAGTGAAGGCTACAAACATAGCGCCCCCATTGCGCGAGCAAATACCAAGCGACACAGCACTGCGCTGTGCCTGGTTCATACCAAAGCCTAATACGTAAGCTCCAAACCCAATGGTCACAACAAACAAAACTTGTGCGGCCACAGCAAAAGTGCCCAGCGCATGAAAGAATTCGCGCCAATACACGACTACTGTAAAACCCAGTAAGAGCAAGGTGGTAAGGCCTGCCAGTTTTTTTACATAAGGATAAATAGCTTTGCTGGCTTTTTCTGCATATACCATCATCAGCACGCCTGCTACCAAAGGTAAGAGTACGGTTAGTACCAGCTGTTTGGCCAATGCAAGACTACTCACTGATACACCGGGAATTAACACCGGAGCCAATAGTGGCATCAGTATGACAGTTCCCACCACGGCTAAGGGCATCATAGCAGCAGAGATGTCCATATCTGCCTTCGCTTTTCTGATGAGTATGGGTAACATGGGCGCCGTTGGCGCCAGACTAAAAAGAAGCAAACCGGCTCCGTGAGCTTCGGACAAAGGCAAAATTCTAATGATTAAAATGGCCAGTAATGGCCCGATAATCCAGCTCCACACAAGGGTTAAGTGTTACCAGACGTGGGCTGCTTAAGGCTTTCATGGTTTCGTGCAAGTTGAGTTCGAGACCCATTGATCCAAGATTTGCCACACAGTAGAGTATTGCGACAATCCCAAAAATATCCTGTGCACTCATATACTCTAACCTCTATAAAAAATAATTAATAAGCTTTTCATAATCTTTACTGATTTAAATAATCATGGTCATGCTTTAACTACCTCACCGGTCTTTTGGGCATCTTTGGCAAATATTTTGGCACCGATAGCTGCAAGTACAACTGACCATAAAGTCCACATAATCACCATCGTCACAATACGGGGATCAGCATCAGGAATAGCAAGTGCAGCCGCTAAGACTGCTGCGATGTTACGAGTGCCCATACTCAAAGCCATTACGCTTCTCTGTGCCTGCTTCAGTCCAAAGCCAAAGTAATAAGTTATCACTGCCATCCCAACCATAAAGATCGTCATCGATAGTAGTGCAAAACTTCCCGCTGTGTTGATCATTGAACTGAGCCATATAAAACGAGACACCATACAATTGTAAGCAATGTAGATAATTGTGCAATCAACTTAACTGCAGGAAAAAATTTAGTCGATACAGTATCATAGTAATGCCTGATTGCGGCTCCGATTATCAAAGGTAAAAGTATAGTTAGAAGAAGTGGTTTTGCGAGAGACCAGGTGCTGATTGCAACTCCTTCAATCATCATCGGAGCCAGCAATGGCATAAAGATTACGGTACCTAAGGCAACAAGCGGTACTAATGTTCCCGCAAAAGGCATATCGCCCTTGGCTTTTCCTACCATCTGCTGCAGGAAAGGAGCAGTCGGAGCCAAACTGCAAAGGTATATCACAACCACATATGGTTCCGCAAGGGGAAGAACCCACACGATCAAATAGCCAACGATCGGTCCTGCAATCCAGCCCCAAATAAAAATTAATGCAATGGCTTTTGTATTTTTTAGCGCACCCATTACATCAGGCATCCTTACTTGCAAACCCATAGCAAACAAATTAGAGACAGTGAAAATTAACACCAATGGGCCAAATGTGGTCTGAAGTAACTGCATAATTTCATTCATAATCTAATTCCTTTATTTTAATCTACCTTGTGTGAACGCGCCAGCATTCCACCGGAAATATTTTTTGCTTTAAATCCATTTTGTAAAAGAATTCTTGTTCCATAATATGATCTTTGTGCAGAACGGCAATACACACATATCTCACGATCTTTTGGAATTTCATTTAATCGGGAACGTAACTGAGGTAAAGGAATATTTACAGCTCCCGGTACTGTTTCTACCTCAACCTCCTGCGGATTACGAACATCAAGAATAAATTGGTTCTTAACTTCTTCCCAGTGAACAAGAGGCATATCCCCTCGAAGTACATCTGCAGCCACCATACCTGCAAAGTTTACAGGATCTTTTGCACTTCCATATGGCGGTGCATAACATAATTCTGATTCTTCAAGATCATAAATTGTGCATCCCATCTGTATTGCCATTGCAAAAGAATCAATTCTTTTGGGAACACCATCTTCACCAAGTACCTGCGCACCCAAAAGCTTTCCATCAGATTTTCGGAATATGGTTTTTATGACTAAGCATTTTTGCGCCCGGATAATATCCTGCGTGTGAATTCGGGTAAGTATAAATCTTTTCATAATCTGTTTCACCAAGTCTTTTAAGTGTTTTTTCACTTACACCTGTTTGTGAAATTGTCCGCATCAAATATTTTACAGATTGAAGTACCCTGAGTACCACGATATCGTGAATCACGTCCACATAGAACATCAGCCACAATTCTTCCCTGTCTGTTTGCTGGTCCTGCAAGTGGAATTAAAGTCCACTCACCGGTAACAAAGTCTTTTACTTCAACGGCATCACCAACAGCAAAGATATCAGGATTAGAAGTCCGCATTTGATCATCAACTCTGAATCCGCCCCTTTTACCTAATTCTAGTCCTGCCATCTTCGCTAATTCAGTTTCAGGTTTAACTCCGATTGCAAGAATAACAATATCTGCAGGATACATTTTACCTGATTCTGTAAGTACTTCAATCATTCCATCTGCTGATTTACGAAATCCTGCAACCCCATCATTAAGCTCAACTTTAACTCCGTGTTTTTCCATATAACGTTTTACAATAAGAGCCATTTCAGGATCGAGCGGAGGCATAACCTGATTTAACTTTTCAATTAATGTTACATTCAGTCCCCGTTCGATTAAGTTTTCAACCATTTCAAGACCGATAAAACCACCACCAACTACAACAGCGTTTTTGGGTTTTGCTATTGTGTTTAGCACCGCTGTATTCATTCATCCCGGTATTCACTAAATCTCGGTCGAGCCATTCACGTATATGTTTTGCATCAGGTACTGTTCTAACAGAAAATATTCCCGGTAAGATCAATTCCCGGAAGCGGAGGGCGAATGGGTGCAGCACCGGGAGAAAGAACTAATTTGTCATATTTTTCAGTTGTCACTTCTCCGGTAAGATGGTTCTTTAGATCAACAGTTTTCTTCGATGCATTGATGCCAACAACTTCACAGTTTGTTCTGCAATCAATTGCAAATACTGCCCGAAACATCTGTTCAGTAGCAACAAGAAGACTTGACTTCATTTTCAATTGAACCCCCAACGTGATAAGGCAGACCCGCAGTTTGCATAAGAAACATATGGTCCTCGTTCGACTAAAAGTATTTCAGCTTTTTCATCTAACCTGCGAAGACGGGCTGCACACGATGCTCCACCAGCTACACCGCCTACAATTATTGTTTTCATTTTACTTTCCTCTTATAAGAATTTTATTTTAGATTTAATTTTGTTTCTCCTCAATCAATATTTGCACCTAAGACTCACCTGCAAGAATCATTTCGATTGCACTACTCGGGCATACTGGTACACAATCGCCACATCCAGTACACTTTTCAGCATCAATATCGCATAACCTGGATCCAATTTCGAGATACACTGCCAATACAAGCACAAATATTGGGTATCCGCTTTGGCCCCTCTGTTATAGCGTTCACTTCGCAGACCTTAATGCATTCACCTTTACCTGAACATTTATTTTCACCTACTACCGCCAGGTAATTCAGTCCCATTTGCTGTTTTCTGTGATTAGTCTCTTTCACTTTTGATTTTTTCTCATTGCTCATAGTTCGCTTTTTTTAAAATTCTAATTTCTTTTATTTCTCCTGGAGTCTCCCGACCAAAAGCCTCATCAATCATTGCCTGAAAGCGTTTAACCACTTCATCCGAAGGCGTTTTGTAATCATCAAGTTCGTAAACCACACCAAGCGATTCATACTTACCCAGACCAAAACGGTGATAAGGCAGCAATTCATAATCAATCACATTTTTGTGTGGTTTAATGAATTCCAATACACCCAGGATATGTTCATCATCGCATTTACACCGGGATAAGCGGTGTGCGGGCAATAAAATCAACATCAGGAAAAGTTTCATAAGCTTTTTTGAAGTTAGCCAAAATCCGTTCGTTGCCAACGCCTGTCCACTTTTTGTGACGTTCGGAATTCATCAGCTTCAGGTCGTGCAGCATGGTATCCACATGGGGCAGTACTTTTTCAGAAACGCCCAGGGTGCATTACACGCAGTTTCGATTGCTGTATTGATACCTCTGTTGTGGGCTTCCTGCAATAAAGCTGCAGCAAAATCGGGTTGCAACATTACTTCGCCACCACTGATTGTCATACCTCCACCGGTATTTCGGTAGATAGATGCATCTTTTTCCACTTCGTCCATTACTTCGCCAACTGTCATTGTTTTGCCAAACATTTCGAGCGCGCCGGTGGGGCAAAGCGATGCAATTTCCTCGGTAATGCCTTGCAGCCAACTGCCAGTTCACTTTTACCTTTGATTCGTCTCCTTCCACAAAATAAAAACCACCTTCGGGGAAGGGCGCTTTCAGGCAAATACTGCACTCCTTTCCTTTACATTTTTTTGGATCGTACGAAACTTCCGGCTTCATCCTGATACTTTCGGGATTGCCGCACCATTTACAACGCAGGGAACAACCTTTAATGAAAACATTTGTGCGCATTCCCGGACCATCGTGGCTGCAATACCGCTGGATATTCAATACCCTGCCTGTTATTTCCAATATATTTTTTGTTTGATTTGTCATGATTATGCCTCCTTATTTCCAACGTAAATACCCAGTGAATCCGCCACCTGAAAAAACATGCTTTCAGCAGGTATCGTTCTTACTTTGTTGATGGCCTCAGCAAGTGGAACGAACTTAACATCGGGTGGAACAAACGACACCATTACCCCGTTACTTCCGGCTTCGAGCGCCTGAATAGCTCCTGCACCGTAAGCCACACCCAATTGACGATCGACTGCCGATGGTGCGCCACCTCTGACCCAGGGGCCAATTACCATTGGAAAAGTTTCTTCGGCTATCCGCAGTTGCAAGCCTTCAGCCACAGCCTGTGCTGCCTGCCCTGACTTATGAATCACGAATTCACTGTTGGAATCGCTGGTTGCCAATGGCGATAACGAAGCTTTAAGTGAGGATACTTTTTCTTCTTTTTTCTTCTGATTGATAATTTTTGCACCTTGTGCCACAACTACCAAACCCCAGGATTTTTTACCTGACATTTTGTTTTTCAAATGTGTTGCCACTTGCTGCAGATCCACCGGAATCTCAGGAATAAGCACTGCATCAGCAGCAACAGCAATACCAGCCTGTAAGGCAATCCATCCGGCTTCCTCTCCCTGTACCTCTACCACTGCAATTTTGTGGGCAGCCTTTGCTGCCAGGCGGGCACGGTCGAGCATATCGATTGTAAATGTAAGCGCAGTGTTAAATCCGAATGATACCGAAGTGGAAGCAATTTCGTTTTCGATGGAACGCGGAACACACACTGCATTCAATCCTTTTTTGTGAAGCTGGTAAAGAATACTCAAACCCTTTCCGCCGACTATTGAAATAACAGCATCAATTTTTTCTGCTTTTATTCTTTTTAAGCAATTCATCCGACATGTCCACTTCCTCAACCATTTCCAGTTCATTGATGGTGCGGACATTAAACGGATCCATCCGGGCCGACTGGCCCAGAACACTGCTTGTATTTGGATCCATGTTCAAGTACCGGGGATCGATCTGGAATTAATCCTCCTTCGGGGTATTTTTCGGGATGAAGCAATCCTTCAAATCCATCCAGGATGCCCACCAACTCCCATCCCAATTTGCCGGCAGCAAGCGAAGCGCCTGCAACAACAGCATTTATTCCGGGAATATAACCGGCGCCTACCATTATGGCAACACGTTTGTGTCCTGTATCTTTACTCATAATTATTTCTCTTTTTATTTTATTTTTTATTCAAAAAAGAAAGTAAGGCATGACAATCGCCATGCCTTACTTAATTTTACTCTAATTCAGCCTTATTCGCATCTCTGCAAAGTACGTTCAATAACTTCGTTCTGAACACCTACATGCAGCTTGGTAAAGAATGCACTGAAACCAGCAACACGAACAACAAGATCTCTGTATTTTTCCGGATGCTTCTGCGCATCTCTCAGCATCTCTGTATCCAGTACATTGAACTGAATGTGATAGCCATCGTTTTGAAACAAAGTCCTGACCAGATTCATCATACTTTCCCTGCCCTTGCGCGTCTTCAACTGTTCTGGTGGGAGCTTCAAATTCATGTGTGTGGCGGCCCACTTAACAGCATCATTACCTTTAGCTGCAGAATTTATCAGCGCGGTAGCTCCGTTGATATCAGTACCTGGCATGGCTGACAAACTTCCATCGGTGAGTGCTACCCCGGCCTTCTTTCCGGTTGGCAATGCGCCGGTTACCATACCCATCAGGTTGTGGATACTCTTGGTGTACTGGTCCAGTGAGGTCTTCATGTTCTTGCTAATGTAATTACCTCCGCCATCGACACTTTCGAAAGCATGCAAAATACTGTTGTTCACTCTGCGCAGCATTAAGTCAACTTCATCAATGTCGTTGCCGTATTTGGGAGCATCTATGTAGCACATCTTATAAACCCTTTCGTATTCCCCTTCAAAATTGGCTGCCAGTGCTTTCTTCAATTCAGCCATGGTCAACTTTTTCTTGTCATATACAAGATGCTTAACGGCCATGAGTCCATTAGCAGCATCAACGCCACCTACAGAAATCTGTGCAACTGTGTAGTAGTTGGCTCCACCTTTCCATGTTTCGGTACCTGTTTCAATGCATCCTTTCGTAAGGATAGAGCGCCAGGTACAAGGCAGGAAATCTGCATTCAGCATGTTCGAAATCCATGCTCCCCTGCGGAGTGTGTCCTCACAAAATTGAAGCTGCTGCTCGAAAGCTGTATATAGTTCTTCGAAGTTTTTGAACTTTTCGGGATCTCCCGACTTAGGCCCTACCTGCATCTTGGTGCGCGGATCGAATCCGTTGTTCAGGGTCAACTCGAGCACTTTTCCCAGGTTGGGCTGTCCCTCAACCGGGTGCCCGGTTTCGTATGGAATGTAACTTCCAACACAGGCTCCAACACAAGTGCGCCGTGCTTTCCCTAATGGGAGATCGCCTACCCTGTCATTGCGGCCCCAGAGATACAAAGCCCGCTTCATCATCACGTCGGCATTGACGAACTGCGGCATGCCGACTCCGGTGTCGATACAATCGAGTACTTTTTCGATGAACTTGCCCGGTGTTTTTGGGGTAAGCGCACAAGACAAAGGAGGCTGGGGATAAGACAAGTATATACATGCATCGAGGACCACATAGTCCATCTCCGCAGTGGCATCATCGCCATCTTCGGTATAGCCCGCAAGAGTAATGCTCTGTCCCAGGTCGGCGGAGTTCTGAAGAGCTACCTTCTCGCCATAATAGTAGTTGATCTCATTCAGCCTGATGACCAGGTTCTCGAACATAAACACGGCGTCGTCATAGGTAATCAGTCCGGCAGCCTTGTCTGCCTGGTAGTATGGCTCCAGGTTCTGACCCAGGTAAGCCTGTGAGTAACCGCAGCCAACCTGTTCAAGTTCTGCCACCAGGTGACACATGAAATGACACTGAATGGCTTCGCGCAAGTTGCGTGCAGGATGTTCGGGAACCCATTCACAGGTTTCGGCAATAGCAATCAGTTCCGCCTTGCGGGTTGCGTCTTTCTCTTTTTCAGCCATCTCACGAGCCAGCGCAGCATAACGGTTAGCCCAGCGGACAATCGCTTTCATCACAATGAGACTGGACTGGTAAAAGTATAGTTTGTCCGTATTCTCCAAACGCATTTCCAGGGACATCATCCGCTCTTCAACGTCCTTGATCACACTGGCGAGGCCTTGCTGGTAAACCAACGGGTAGTTGAGATTTCCACCGCCACCCGGCCAGTCATGGAAAGGAACAACAAGGCCTGATTGGTAGGCCGGGCTTGGATTAAAACCATAGCGCTGTTGGAATATCGATTCTGTCCGGCTCTTCAGCCCACGCTTGTCCCAATAATTTAGGGCCCATGAATTGGCTTCCTTGTCTTCCTGGGTTTTCGAATTCTCAACGGTTTTTTCTTCCTTCATCCATAGTACGTTCCATTCGGGATTGGGATAGATAGCCATATAGCTTGCCTGCCATGGTACCTACAAAGAGGTTGTCGTCGATGAAAATCTTCTTGCGATCCAGCATAGCTGCCAGGAACTTGGCCCGACGGAGGATCTGTACGTCGCCTTGCGTCTCTTCATATACATCTTTCATGATCCTGATCCGCTCGAAATCGAGCTCCTGAGGTGTACTTCTCTGCCTTTCTTTTAGCCGGTCAATCCGTGCTTTGTCGGCTGTGACCTTTGCTGTTGTTAATTTTTTCATTTTGTTTTGCCATTTTACGTTTTCCTTTTAATTAAATTTTAATGTATAAAATCTCTAACAATGCATTTTACTTATACTTCATCCTATACGACCAGCAGAAGCAAGCGGATCTGCTGTCTGAGGAAGTTTTGCAGTAGTTCTTTTCTTCCATTCTTCTTCCAGACAATTCTCTTGCTGCTTGTTCCAGAAATTCAGGTGCAGCCCATTCGTTTACATCAAAATCATTCTTGATGTAACCATGGCTTAACATAAAATCCTTACCGATCTTAACAGCGGCGAGATTCAAAGGTGAAAGGTTGGGCACCAGGTCAACATCTCTGATGCCTTGGTAAGTAGCCTCGATGTCACGGTAGAAGGTCTGCTGGTCGAGAATTTCAGCTGCAGCATACTTGTTCTGATTGGCCCAGCGACCGGCCCGAATCATACCTTTCATAAATGTGACAGCGAGTTCAGGGTGTTCCTTGGCCATGACATCGGTACACGTGATAGCTGCAGGAATGTTAGCCACCTGAAGGCGCCAGTCAGGATAGCGGGAGAGGTCCTCGATTGCTGCAAACTTACCCGTCGCCTCGCTGACCTGCTGAAGCGGCTTGGTTTGCATGTACATCGCATCGATGATTCCTTTTTCCAGAGCGGTTTCCAGCGGACGGAAAGCCAGGTCGCGCTTGTGGTCACGCGCCAGCCACAGATCAATCGATTGTTCCATGGTTGCTTTCATCATTTCCGGTAGATTATACCAGTCATCTGCGTAGGGAAACTCAACCAATTCAATATCGTCCATAGTCATGCCGTTCATCCGAAGCATCAACTCGATCCCCTGGTGTTCCTGAATGCGCCACCAATCGTTTTTGATCTGGTTCATACTCTTGGAAATGCCGATCTTTTTGCCTTTTAAATCAGCCATCCGGTAGATATCGTCCTTGGCGCGTACCATCATAACGCCGCCTTCGGCCGGCATCTGTGTTACCCCCAGAAGTTTGGTCCGACGGATATCTGCGTGGACTTCGATAGGTGGAAACAAACCACCGAAGCGGATAAGATTTTCCTGATTGTGAATGTAGTGGGGATACCAATCGGTTTCAGGGGTCGAACGCATGTAGGCAAACTTCACCCCGATCTTCTTAAACTCTTTCTTGGTCAGGCCCAGGCCTTCATCCACGTTACTGGCAGACACCAGCGGACAATTGGTGTAATACACTTCTTTCCAATTCAACTTAACCACATTCAACTTTGTGTTTTCAAAAGTTGTAACTTTAACTGTTTCGTTTGCCATAACTGACTCCTTGTTTTGTTTAATTATTTTTGTGAATTATTTAAATCAGCTTTTTTAGAGATCATCTGTTTTAAGAATTTTCTTTTCGACTTTTGTCTCTGTTTTCTTTACAGGTTTTACATCAGAAAATTCTAAGAGAACACCCCTTGCACACGCACAATGAATATCGATCTTCTTTGTATTAGTTTTCTTTTCCATAACTGAAATTCTAGCACTTCTTTATTATTAGTAAAATTTATTATTCTCTTATTTTCAATGAATCTGAAAATTTCGTTACATAGCTCAAACGTTAATTCACAGCTAAATCATTTATTTCGATATTGATATTATGACACAGACTTTTCACAGAACCTTTAAGAATGTTAAACTCAGTTCTCTGGTAATAATTCTCCAGCTGCTTTTTATCTTCAAAAATGATGAAGATAGATACATTGTTTTTTGAGTCGATGTTAATCTTAAGATCTTTGCAGTAGTTATTTATGAGTGGTTGAAGAGATTCTGTGGTTTGAAAAAATTCTGCTTTTTTCTTTTCGTTTATGGCAGCACAAATTGATACTTTTTCCATAGATATTTGACTTAAAAATATATTGTTATTAAGTATTAGTTTAAGCTATTGCTGGATTGTGCAAGTTATTAGCCAGACTTCAAATATTTGATAATGGAAAGAATTTGACTGTTTTAGGGAAAGGAAAGAATTAATTTTTCGCTAAATATAGCGATAGTCTCTAAATACAGAGAGTTAATTTTGTTTATTACTTATGCTTGATCTTTAGCTTATGCATCTTAGAACGCAAAGTTTGAGGATTGAGTTTCAGAATTTCGGCAGCACCATTCGGACCATTTATTTTCCATTTGGATTGTTCAAGAATTTTAATGATATGTGCTCTTTCATTTTCCTCAAAGGATAGAGATTTATTTGAATGGTTTTCAGGTTTTGGAAGGAAGTCGATATTTAACCTTTTGTCATTTGAGCTAATTATAGCTCTCTCAATTACATTTTCAAGTTCACGAACATTACCTGGCCAGGGATATTCTATCAATCCCTGAAGAATTGCTTTGGAAATAATCTTGATTGGTTTGTTAAGTTTTTTAGAATACAATTTAACATAATGTTCTATCAGTGGTGTTATATCTTCTTTCCTCTCTCTAAGCGGAGTTACTGTAATTGGAAATACGTTTAGTCTGTAGTAAAGATCATTTCGAAAATTTCCTTTCTTAATTTCATCTGTAAGAATCTTATTTGTAGCTGCAATAACTCTAACATCAGTTTTAATTGTTTTGGAACTGCCGATTCTTTCGAATTCACCCTGTTGCAAAACGTGAAGAAGTTTTGGCTGCAGATGCATTGGTAATTCACCTATCTCATCCAAGAAAATTGTTCCGCCATTTGCTATTTCAAATCTTCCGAGTCTCTTTTCAATTGCACCAGTAAAAGATCCTTTTTCGTGTCCGAACAATTCACTTTCAATCAGGTTTTCAGGAATAGATGCACAATTAACTTTTATGAATTGTTTATCTTTTCGTCTGCTCTCATTATGAATAGCTCTTGCAATTAGCTCTTTTCCTGTACCAGTTTCTCCTTCTATTAAAACCGATACATCGGTCGGGGCAACCTGTTTTATCTTATAATGTATATATTTTGTCGCTTCACTTACACCTATAATTTCATTGTGCTCTAATGTTAAATCAAGTTGATCTTTTAAGTAAATATTTTCACTTTCAAGCTGTTCTTTAAGTATCTCTATCTCATGAATATGCTTGCGCAGTTGATTCTCGTTTCGCTTGCGCTGGATGGCATTGGCAAACACCTGCGCTACTATTTGAAACTCCATGACGATCTCATCCGTCCAATTACGTTCCTCACGCGTCATATTAATAGCCAGTACTCCAAAGGGCGCTCCTCCACCTACCGAGAGCGGTAGCGCAAGAGTCGATTTGACAGCAAAAAGTTCACAGTTTTTCCGATCGATGGTAGCTTCTAACGGCAACTCTAACATAGTCGACAGTTTTACATTCTTGCCCTCCCGAATCTGACTCCAGATCCAGGGATAATGGATAGCGGCATTAAAAGTCTCAGGGTCCGGCATATTAGGCATGTGCGGATAAAGATGGGTCATTATCACCTTGTCCTGATCATCCGTCACCTGCTGCCAGACAGCACACAAATCTAGATCAAGGTATTCGCAGATCTGGCGTTGAGCGTATTCGATTTCGCTGTCAATCTGGTCGGCAGGTATGTTGATAAAACTGGTGGATATGCGGGCTATAAACATTTCGAATTGCAATTGTTCTTCCTGGCCAGCGGCTCTCCCTTTCTCTCCTGTCATAACGCTATGAATTCCATCGCTTGTGTCTTGATTATAAACTTGATCCGATGAGAATTCGGGATTTGCTTACATGGCTTCGTTCTTACAGTGGTCTCGAGCTGTCCATATCCTTTTGTATAAACATCATTAACTGCAGCAACAACATTTTTCCACTCTGATTCTATGGGATATTCGCGTATAAACAAATTCTTTATCTCTTCTGCTATATACCCCATAGTTTCTTCAACCTTTTTATTCCAGGCAACCATAATAACCTTCTTTGTTAAAGATGTATGCCATACCCGGCATGCTTTCCAGGATAATTTGGTTAAGATTTATATTGGTAAATTTTGTTTTTTCTTTCATATGTGATTCTAACTTATGCATTTTTAAGAAAAGTTTATAAATATAAATTTATCCCTAAATTTTTAAGAATAAAAAAATTTTTTTGATTAATTCCTGTACCA
Source organism: uncultured Ignavibacteriaceae bacterium (assembly GCA_963714775.1). GTDB lineage: Bacteria > Bacteroidota > Ignavibacteria > Ignavibacteriales > Ignavibacteriaceae > IGN3. Next base: position 28,609 of record CAVQQN010000037.1, on the reverse strand, counting down.
AATAAAAACAATTTAGACTATCGGAAAGTTGCTAAAAATAAGATTTTACAACATGATTATTGAAGTCAACTTGTCTTGTTTCGCTTAATTTTTAGCTTAAGCATTCTTGAACGGAGTGTTTGAGGATTGATATTTAGTAACTCTGCAGTACTGTTTGAACCACTGATTTTCCAACCGGTTTTTTCAAGTGATTCAATAATATGAATTTCTTTCATACTCTTCAAGTGTTAGATTCTTACTTGATTTACTCTCACTCTTTTGAAGTGATTCAACTTTAAGTGTTTTGCTGTTCGAATTAATTATAGCTCTCTCAATTACATTTTCAAGTTCACGAACATTACCGGGCCAGAGATACTCTGTCAATTGTTTTAAAGATGATTTTGATATTGCTTCAATTCGTTTGTTAAGTTTTTTAGAATACAATTTAACATAATGTTCTACCAGTGGTGTTATATCTTCTTTCCTCTCTCTAAGAGGAGTAACTGTAATTGGAAATACGTTTAGTCTGTAGTAAAGATCATTTCGAAAATTTCCTTTCTTAATTTCATCTGTAAGAATCTTATTTGTAGCGGCAATAACTCTAACATCAGTTTTAATTGTTTTGGAACTGCCGATTCTTTCGAATTCACCCTGTTGCAAAACGTGAAGAAGTTTTGGCTGTAGATGCATTGGTAATTCACCTATCTCATCTAAAAAAATAGTACCGCCATTTGCTATTTCAAATCTTCCAAGTCTCTTTTCAATTGCACCTGTAAATGCTCCTTTTTCGTGTCCGAACAATTCGCTTTCAATTAGGTTTTCAGGAATAGATGCACAATTAACTTTTATGAATTGTTTTTCTTTTCGTCTGCTCTCATTATGAATAGCTCTTGCTATTAGCTCTTTTCCTGTACCAGTTTCTCCTTCAATTAAAACCGATACATCGGTCGGGGCAACCTGTTTTATCTTATAAAGTATATATTTTGTTGCTTCACTTACACCTATAATTTCATTGTGCTCTAATGTTAAATCAAGTTGATCCTTTAAATATATATTTTCTGCCTGCAGTAGTTCATTTAATCTTGATATTTCCTTACGTGCTGTATCCAGTACAGAAATATCTGATGATAGGCCAATCAGATATCGCTCACCGTCAATGGTAATCGTCTTTCCGTGGGTAAATGAGGGTATTTTTCGGCCGGATTTGGTTACAATCAAATGTTCAACATTTGCATAACCCGTAAGGAATGAATCTTTAAACGCTTCCCTAACTTGCTTCCTGGTTGTTTCATCCGAAAAATCACCGGCGTATGCTTTACTCATTTCATCTGGTGAATATTCAAGGACTTCTTCAGCTCTTTTATTCCAGGCAATCATTCTACCATCACTGGCATAGATAAAACACAATCCTGGCATACTGTCCATAATAATTTCCGGTAGAAATTTATTAGAGAACTTTCTCATCTTGAATGTAACTAAAATGGTTATTAAAAATTTTAAATATATTTTACGTAAAAATAATATTATAATGACAATTAAGTAAACAAATTGATTAGAATAAGTGAATAGTTATTAGTCTGTATTTATTTTGTGCACCAGCAAATAAAAAAGAGAAACTATTCTTAGCTGCAGTTTAATAATATGTTTTAGGATTTAAAATTAGCTTAATTGTGAAATTAATAATAGATAATATTTTAAGTTCACACTATGTACAATCCACTAATTCACTTTCACTTATCTAAAAAGCGGCTTGCTTCAGTGCATTGCTAAAGCTTAAATATATAAGCTACTCTTAACCCAATATAACTTTGATTACTAATGAAGACGAACCCTGCAGAAATATCTAATGCACCTTTTTCGCTTGTTTTTAACTCATAGCCAAAATTGCCGTTGCCTGCAAACTCCGTGGATGATGCATCACCATATGAGGTGTTTAGTGTAATAAAATTCACTCCTATCAGTCCGGCAAAATACCAATCCTGTTTATTATTGATATAAGCTTTTACACCTGCAACTAAGGGTACCATAGTCCAATTCGTACTCTCTGCTACACCAGGAAAGTACGTGTAGCCGGTATAGATAACTCCTGATAGGTTCCTCCCTATGGGATGTTCATAGGTTGCCGAACCACCAAAACCTATGTTTGCAGCATCTGACCATTCGCCAACAGGAAAATGAACATTACCGCCGATGCTTATTCCCTGCTGCTGACCTAAAACGGATGTTGAAGAAATCAGTAATACGGTTAAGAATAATGCTAACACTTTCATAAAACATTCCTTTTTTAATTTGATATTTTTAAATAATAATATTTAATAAGAACCGAGTATTCAAATTTAATAAATGACAAAGCATTTTTCCAGCTCATTAGATTCCGTTCTATAATAATATTTCATTAAAATACCTGCATCTAGTTATTTGTTTTTCAATGGCGCTTTTAACAGTAGATCAACGAGAGTTCCTGCAGGTATTTAATGATGATTTTTTCCTGAGCCAAAAACAGCAAGCCCTCCCGCTATCAAAGCAACCTATTTTAATAGTTCATCATCCTTGGCTTGAGACACTAAGAGTTTGCAATAACGAGAACTAAAATCTTTTAAATTTTCTGGGTTGTAAGTTGCTGATTGCACTGACCAAAGTATTTTTTCAGTATCTGCATCAAATAAATTACTTTCAAGAAAATATGTTTTATCTGTGGTATAATAACCTGATGAATACATTGCCGGAGCATAGTATCCATAATAGGTTCCAAAACCACCATAATATCCATAGGCTGGATACGGCGAATAAGATGCATACACACTTGTACCGGGGACGTATCTCGTTTCGGTTTTCGAGTCTAAAAGTGTAACTGTTAATATAGCATCACAATTTGTTTCTCTTACTTTTGCCAGAACATCATCATTAGTAAGATTAGGATTATTTCTAAATGAGCCTGCTAATGCATCTATACTTTTTACAACTTCATATCCCTGCTCTTTTAATGTAGCAGCTAAATCAAATTCAACAATCGTTCTTGAAGATTGATTTTGTGTAAGTACCATTACAAAAACTTTTGAATACTTCTTACCTTTTAATTCTTCTTTATTAACCCAGGAACTAAGTACTTTTTGAGACGAGCTGCAGGATAGAAATATAAGAGCCAGAATTGATAAATAAATATATTTTAAATCTTTCATTTTTTCTTTCAATTATTTTTTTAAAATGCGTAAAATAATCCGCCGCCAACATTTATCTGTGTTATTGATGTACCTGCAGTTATGCTGTAACCGGTGCCACCTGTTCCAACATAAAAATTGCCTCCTGACCATTGAACAGGAAATAAACCCTGTGCTTGAATCTTAAGTCCGATTTTTTCACTTATCATAAATTTGGCACCAAGTGCTAAACCGAACGCAAGTCTCCATTCAGATTCATAATCATTATCCGGGACCAATCCTGCAGTACCAATTAACAAACCGCCGTATCCAAAAGCAGTTCTGCTAAATGGTTTTTCATACATTGCTCCAAACATAATATAATGAACATCAATATTTGATAATTCAATCTCTGGACCAGATCCATAATCATCAAAGCTTGCCTTTGTAGGCTGATAAACATATTGAAATTCAAGTATCACTTCCCTTTCAACTCTAAAACCCAAAACACCTCCATAATAAGCAGCATCGTTGATGTCAAAATCACCGGTATTAAGTCCTGAATATACTTCAACAGTTCCGAGCATTTGATACCCATAAAGTAATGAAATTTCGCCACTCATCTGCGCAAATGATGTTGGGCTGATAATAATTACTGCGAGCAAAATTCTAAAAAAAATATAGTTTATTTTTTTTCTGAATTTCATTTGATACTTCCTGAATTTATAGATAATTAAAGTTAATAAGATTTATATTAAATAATTATTTCTTACTTACATTAGTAAATATATCTAATTCTTTCGACAATAGTCTTTAATTATTTTTAAGTAGTAAAATAAATAGATGATAAGAAAATAATTTTAGAAGATTCATTAACCACTTACATGTCCAACCCTAAATTAAAATTTAGTGGACTTGCAGACTCTCTTTTCTTTTCAAATGTGATAAATAAACTATTATGTGTCTCCCTGCCGGTATAAAAAGAAATTTTTCTTTTCGTTCGTTCACCAGGTGTAAATTTATTTGTTGTCTTTATGTGAAGACTAAATATAATTCCTGAAAAGTTTTGAGTTTTTAATGATTGTCCAAAGTGGTGAACAAAATATTTTGTTGATTGATGATAATTATTTTTGTAAACTTTAATAACAAATTTATAAACAATAGCACCATGAAAAATAATTTATTAGCGGCTTTAATATTAGTAATGGGATCGTTAAGTTTTCCTACTTTTTCTCAAACAGAGAATGATACAACATCATTAGGATTGCCGGGCGATAACCTGGATCTTTATGCTGTACTTGATCTTTTTCAAAAATCAAAGACAATTGAGGATTTTGAAAAATCATTGAATGAAGAAAAAACCGGAATCAATAATCTCGATCTAAATCTGGATAAAAAAGTTGATTTCATCAAGGTTGTTACAAAACAAGAGGACAATGATTTTACATTTGTTCTGCAGGTTGACGTAACCGAAAAAGAGACACAGGACGTAGCGGTCATATTATTATCGAAGGATAAAAATGAAAAAGTTACTATGCAGATTGTAGGCGATGTGGATTTGTATGGTAAAGATTATGTTATAGAACCTAAGCCCCCAGTTACTGTTAATCCCGGGTACACGGGTAACAAAACTGATACTGTGAAAGTTGAAGCACCGACAACTGTTGTAGTAGTTGAATCAACTCCAATCGTGCAATATGTGTATTCGCCTGTTTATGTGCCTTATTACCCTCCTTATACTTATGCATATCCTCCGCCATATTTCAGAGCATTTGCAGTGGTGGCAATCGGCGTTTATCGTCATAACAATTATTATTATCATGGTGGTTATCATGGTGGACATGGAGGTACAGTCGTTGTACATAATACAAACAATTTTAATAATTATAATAACTCCAGGAATAGATCGAATACTGTGAACCACAATAATGCTAATGGAAATTATAATAGGAATAATAATTCAAATAGCAGAAATAACGTCTCAAATAATAAGAGCAATGTTTCAAACAACAAGAACAACGTCTCAAACAATAAAAGTAATGTTTCAAATAACAAGAGCAACGTCTCAAATAATAAAAGTAATGTTTCAAATAACAAGAGCAACGTCTCAAATAATAAAAGTAATGTTTCAAATAACAAGTCAAAAGGAACCTCAACGACTACCAAGAAGCCAACAACCAATCAATCAATGGGGTCATCTCGTTCAAGAAGCGGTGGAAATTCTGGCAGTGGCGGTTCCAGAGGTGGTGGTGGGGGCAGAAGAAGATAATCAGCTATATTTGTGTTATACTTAATATTTCAAAAGTGGCTGTCTCAAAAGTCAAGTATTCTGTGTCATTCCCGTGAAAACGGGAATCCAAAATATCATATAAAGAGTGGATTCCCACTTTCTCCCAAGGGGATGTCTATGGCAGTGGAAATGACAATTTTGTAATTCTTTGTCTTTTATTCCAGCGGCATGTCAGAAGCACTCATATCCCTAACACAAACATATCTGCCGTTTCTTTTTTCAAACAGTACCATATAATTGCCGGTATTAACAGCGGTATTAGCAGAGTCAACTACTTTGTAATAACCGATTTCAACAACCTGGTTCCCATCATTAGACACAAAAACTTCGTTTGTTGTAAACAAAATTTTATTGGATTGAGTTGTTTGATTTAAGCCGCCGAATAAATATTCTACAATTGCTTCTTTTCCTACTAATGGTGCTCTGTTTTGAGTAAAGCTAATCGCATCATCAGAATAATACCCTATAGATTTTGGTATTCCGGAATTGTACGTTTCAGCAAATTCATTTTCCCTGGCTTGAATTTCTTTTTTGATTTGTTCTTTGTCAATTACAACTGAAGTAGTTTCTGTTTTTTTTGAATCACAGGCAAATAGTAATGACATCAAACATAATAAAGCGGCGAGAGCATTCTTGGTTTTCATAATTATATTATTTTTAATTTATTTATTAGGAATTGTTTTATTTACTTGTTTTAATTTACCGCAATAAAAAGTTTTTATCAATTCTATAGTTCCAAAATATTAATTCTTTTCTCAATCATTTTCTTAAAAATGGTGGTTGATTTTATTGATGTCTTAATTAACACACTATTTTGCAGTAAATAAGTAATCGCAATTAAATCAGCAAGCAGTTATAAAGCAGCAAATAATTATGTTCTTTATTTTTGTTTTAGAGAAACAAGGATTACTTAAAAAATAAACCCAAATAAAACTTTAATGCGCGTAAACTTAACATCTGAAGTTGTATTTAATTTGCTTCCTGTTCCGGAATCAGGATTTCCTATATCAGCTATTTGTCTGATAACATCATTGCCAAATGAATAAGATAATCCAAGTGTTATTTCAGAGCTGCCAATGTTAAAATATGATCCCGCGCTAATATGGTATATATCCCATCTTGATAATGCAATATTTGTTTCAGCGTTTGTATCGTTAGCAGAAAAATCTGTGATAAAACTACCGGCAATGCTAAACTTATCATTAAGTTTATAATCAATACCTATTCCTGCATTTATAATGCTTTTCAATTGTTGGGAAATTTCTCTGGTAAAATATTCACCTTTGCTTTGAGAATAAAGCGGATTAAGTGTTATTGGTTCATATTTTTTAACTGCATCATACCACTCAGCACTAAAGTGCACACTTAAAGACTTACCCCAGTATGCAGCACCAAATCCAACAGCCCAGGATGTTTGATATGTTGATTTAAGTTCATCCTGATAATTACTTTCGTACACATTCTGAGCAGGATCATATGGATTATTAACAAAGTTATTATATCCATAGGAACCGTTGCCTAATAAACTTAAGCTTGGAGTGGTTAATGTTAATCCGAAAGTTATGGGATTAAGATTTACACCCAATCCGGTTTTTAATAACACACGGTAATTTTTAAACTTTAAATTTCTAAACGCAGTGATCGATGAGATCTGATTTATAGAATCTAAATCTTCAATAACAGTTTGCAAGTTATAGTGTCTGGTTACGATAAGCAACATAGGCTGTAGCACCTAATCCAACTATTTCAGATAATTTATGTGAGAAAGTAAGTCCACCCCAAATTTCATCAAACTTCTGCTGCATGGATAACCCGCCTGCAACAAAATTATTGGCTGCATTTTCATTCTCAATTCCAATTTGTCTGGTTTCAAATTCAAAGTTCATTGATTGTCTTGTTAAAAGAGAAAAAGCAAGTTTGTTTCTGCCCGTGGTATCAATAATAATATCAAATGCAACAAATGTTGGCGAAGGAGAAATACTTGAATAGTCCAAATCTTTATTTTCACCGGCACCATTGACTACCGTTATAGATTCGTATTGATATACCTTTGCTGATAAAATAAGTTTTGGATCATTGAACAAAGCAACTGCCCCTGGATTATAATATGTTGCGCTTAATTCCCTAACACTTCCTATTACTGCACCGCCGAGCAATGTTGATTTTGTACCGTATTGTAAATTCCAGTAGTGGCTGTCTTGTGAATAAATTGATGACAGCATTACAAAAACTAAAATTGTAATTAGTAACGATTTCATAGTTCTTCTCTCTTACATCAATTTTTTACAAAAATATAATTGATCCACATACTATTTATTAAACTCGAATTTTATTTCAAAAGAAAATAGATTGAATTAATAAAAAAAGCGAGTCTATTTAACTCGCTTTTCTTTTTTCAAAGATCATCAGTCTTATTATAAAATTCTTATTGTTTCAGTTTAATACTTTAAAAAATCATAAATGAATAAAAATTGTATAGCGACTGTTTGATCCTGAATTTTTGAAAAGTAAGAATACAGAAGTTCACCACCAATAGAGATCGAATTATTAATTGGATACGTGTAAGCAATTCCTGCTCGTGCTCCAATACTAATTTGATTGCTGATTAAATTCTCACCAAATAATTCGCCTGAATTATACAACAGATACATTCCTGAACCCGCTGTCAGTTTTACATTGGGGGCTATCTTCATAGAAAAAACCATAAAAATAGGAACGGTGTACATAGATGCAGAAAATTGTGTGGTTCCATAATCAGTACTGTAATCACTAACATCAATTGAATAGAGGTATTGATAGCCTGTTTCCAAACCGACACTGAGAAGATGCTCAGGATTCCACATCACTCTTACTGTTCCTGAAAATCCGTTCTTGTTTAGATCACTGTAATCCATTGTTGTAATGTATCGCGAATAACCAATACCCAGTTCAGTAGACAAAGAGTAAGTAGTATCCTCAATTTGTGCATAGGCTGCACTGGTTAATAGAAAAACGGCGATTAATAATTTTTTAAATTGCATAATAATTTTACTTCTATTTTATATAATGATAGTACGATACTATTGTAGGATAGTTTGTTAGGATGCCGTCAAACTCACCCTGATTGATAAACTCTTCAATATAACTCGCATCATCTAATGTCCAGGTAAAAACTTTTCTGCCTTCGGCGTGCATTTGCCTTACAGCATCCGTTTGTAATCCCATTGTCCACCTCGGTGCCCAGACTTGTGAGTTAGCTTGTCTTACCTGATCTAAAGAAAGCTCACAAAGCGATGGAACATTCTGATAATCAGGTTGTGTAATGAATTCTTCAAATACATCATCAGCCGGTATTCCGATATTTATCTTCAGATCCCTTCCCATCAAAACTGCTCGTTCGTTAATTTCTGTCAATATTTCGATTGATGCTGGAACTACATCTACGTCTTTAGTATCCAGCCAAACAGCTCTGATATTTGTTTCTTCGAGTACAAATTCTAATGCTTCGCGTAATGATGGAATCCTTTCTCCATTTCGCAATGTTACCAGGGTTCTTAACTGCGCCCAGGTAAAATCTTCAATGTTTCCCCAGATCAAGCCTTTTTGTGTAAGCCTAAGATTAATATCACCATCGTGATATAAGAATGGTACGCCATCTTTTGAAAGTCGGGCATCTATTTCGATACCGTTTGAACCAAATCTCTCGGCTATGTTTATCATTTCAATTGAGTTCTCGGAAACACCTAAATAATCAGAGTTTCTACCTCCACCTCTGTGCGCTAGAATATAAAATTTATCCTGTTTTACTTCCTGACTAAAATCTCTTTTGAATTGTAATACGAGTTTTTTATCAGCCATCCCATCACCAACTCCGTATTCTCCTATAAATTTAATTGCAGCTGCGCTAGTATCACCGGCAATAATATTACTTCCCCCTCCATCTGATGGAATATAGAAACTTGCAACACCTGTTTCTGTATTTGTCGAATACCTCCAGTACCCGATACAGAATATAACTGAATCCAGATATCCCGCTTCCAAAACTAAATATCCCCCGTTTTTGCCTGTGAATATAGAAAGTCTGTCTCTGTTCCATTTTACAACTACCTGATCACCAAGCAATTCCTTTCCTTCAAGTACCTCATAAATGCCTTCCATAACTGGTTTGGAACTATTGCTCAGTGGAGTTGTTTGTGACAAAAAATTACTCGGATCAACTACAGGATTTGTTATGTCCACTTCATTATTACAAGAATAAAATAAAAGCAGACTTACGAATAGAATTGATATTTTTTTCATAATATAAATGTGATTGTTGCTTCTGGTATATAATAAGTTCTGTCAAATGTTGAGAACGCTGCCCATACCGGATAATAAAATTTAAGGAATGTAGACCTGATACCGATGACTACAAAGTTATCTTTCCATAATGGTTGTTCCAGATATACACCTATTGTCCACCCATTATAAAAATCTAAATCATTTGAAATCTCTAAATCACCTTGAGTTGATTTATCTGCCAGATTTAGAACTACTTCAGATTTTAACGAGATTGCAAATTTATCGAACTGATAGCCAGCACTAATATTCGGATAAAGTATCCAGCCATTAACCTGAGTATCAAAACCAAATTGCTTTAATTGCCCGGTATAGTAAGTAATGTCTGTTCCGACTGAAAAACCCATTCTGTCAAGTTGGTAATTCCATTTAGGTCCTAATGAAAACTGCCAGGTTACAATATTAGTTTCTACACCGCCTTCTGCCACAAAGTTTTCAGGCAGACCATACTTAACTCTGTACGAAAATAAAGGTGCTCTGATTATGTCATCTGTTTCAACCACATCTTCAGGCAGCTTGGCTGTTGATAGACCAAGCGAACTGATCATCTGATGGTAGTGGTAAGTATGCGGAAAGTAGAAAGTGTTTTCATTTGCTCCTAATTGCTGAGCGTATGAAGTTAATGCCGCATAAAACATAAGTATTACAGTTACGAGAGATCGTAAAGTGAATCTCATATATTTTTCCAATTATTATTTTTACAAAACACTAAATAAAATTATTTGTTTATGAATAAATATAAAGAAATATTCTCATCTAATAATAAGATTATATAATTATTTAAGTAAATAGGTACTTAGTCCTATTTGTACAATTAGATTTCGGGAAAACAGTTTTCATAGAAAATTAAACAGATAGTTTTAAAATAATTGAAAAAAAACGGTCATCAATTTGATGACCGTGAACTAATTTTTATTTCTTAATAATTTATTGTTTAGATATTTTATTTAATCTCAACAATTACTTTCGGAATGCTGCCGTTAAATTTTGATTTATGTTCAGCACCTATTCTTTCAACAACAGGGGTCGCCAGATCGATTCCAACATCAGCCGTTTCATCAGCGGAGAAAATACCTGATTGAGTTCGATTTATCCGACTCTGTCCTACCTGCTTTCCATCAATGTATAAAGTTCCCATCCCACCTTTACCAATACCTCCGCCATCGTACGCAAAATCAAATTTAACCGAATGTTTACCAGGTTTTAATTTCTCTGAGGAAGATACAGTGTAACGTTCCATACCAAGGAAATTATAATCGTAAGCAAGTGTTCCGTCTTTTACATATAATGCCCATCCGCCAAAGCGGCCACCCTGTGCAATGATAATTCCGTTAGCGGTTTTATCTTGCGGAATTTCCAAATCTGCAGTAATAACCTTGGATCTGTTTTTGATATTGAGAAAAGTATTTTCGCTCATACCCATCATACCCTCAGCCAGGATTAACGTACTGCGACCTTCCATCAAATCAGGACGTCCTACATTTGAAGCAATTAACCTATCAAATAAACGGTCATCAATAGGCAGGGCATAATTTTTCTCTGCTTCCTTCATAAAAAGTTCCTGCAATTCTTTTAATTTTTCCGGGTACTTTGCTGATAGATCGTTTACCAAGACTAAAGTCGTTGGCAACTTCGTACAATTCCCAGATATCATCTTTAAGTGGTCTTCTCGGAGTACTTTCCCATGGCGCTCTGTGAATAGTTCTTGCATACCAGCCTTCATGATAGATGGCCCGGTTACCAAACATTTCAAAGTACTGGGTTGTATGTCTTTCTTTGGCATTTGCATCATCAAAAGTATAAGCCATGCTAATTCCATCCATAGGTCGCTGTTCAATACCGTTTACTATCTTAGGTTCAGGTAGACCGGCTGCTTCCAGTATAGTTGGCGCCACATCTATTACGTGAGAAAATTGAGTTCTCAATTCACCTTTTGACTTGATACCTTTCGGCCAGCGAATAGTCATTCCAACTTTGGTTCCTCCATGATCTGACCCCATTTGTTTTGTCCATTTGTAAGGTGTATCAAACATTACAGCCCAACCTGCAGCCATATGCGGATAAGTTTCCGGTCCACCCCATTTGTCAATTTTCTTTAACATATCAGGAACAGTTTCCTGCACTCCATTGAAATATGTCATTTCGCTGAACATACCGTTAGCTCCGCCTTCGGCACTGGTGCCATTATCACCGTAAACAAAAATTACCATTGTGTTTTCTGTCTGTCCAATTTCATCAACCGCATCTATTAACCGCCCAATTTCGTAATCCATCATATCGATGTATGCAGCAAACACTTCTACCTGTTTTGTATAGAGTCGCTTTTGATCAGCGGAAAGAGCTTTCCCATTCAGGTATCGCTTCAGGTTTTGGCGCAAGTTTAGTTCCTTCAGGTACTATACCCATCTTGATTTGACGATCCAATATTTCCTGACGAATTGCATCCCAACCTTTATCAAATTTACCTTTGTATTTGTCGATGTAACTTTGAGGTACATGATGTGGTGCGTGCGTGGCACCTGGAGCAAAGTACATAAAAAATGGTTTTTCCGGATCTAATGCTTTTTGGTACTTCATCCATGCAATTGACTGATTTGTCATATCAGTCATAAAATGATAGTTTGGATCTTCAGGAAGTTCAACAGGAGTAACACCATCATAAACAAATGGTGCCCATTGATTTGTTTCGCCTCCCAGAAAACCGTAAAATTTGTCAAATCCCTGGTGAATAGGCCAACGATCAAGCGGTCCTATAGTGTTGGATTCCCATGCTGCAGTTTCATGCCATTTCCCAAACGCTCCAGTAGAGTATCCATTTAATCGCAAGATCTCCGCAAGTGGAGTCACATTTTGCGGAATCTTGCCTGTATTGCCCGGAATCCCGGTACCAGTTTCGATAATACTTCCCATATTATTTACGTGGTGGTTACGCCCACTTTTTAATGCAGCACGAGTTGGAGAACAAACTGCAGTAGTATGAAAATTATTATAATGGATACCTTCGCTGGATATTTTATCAAAAGTTGGTGTTGGTACAGGTCCGCCAAAAGTACTGGTTCCGGCAAAACCAAGGTCATCAACTAAAACAAGTATAACATTAGGTGCATCCTTCGGAGCTTCTACTTTAAATTGCGGAGGTACTTTTACATTCCGCACATCCAATTCCGAACTAGTCGGGGGAATGGGTTCTTTTATTGGAAGAACTGTTCTATCAATTCCTTCATCAGAAGTATTTTGTCCTTCTTCAGATGTTGTACAGGATTGCAGAAATACCATTCCTGTTAAGAGAAATGTAATCAATATAAATAGCATATTGAATTTTTCTGAGTTTGATTGAAAGGTTTATTATTAAGCATAGATCCTCCGAATAAGTTTAAGCAAATATTTATAAATATAAATTTTATTGAATGCAATCCTTAAATCAAATTTACATTAATTATTTATTAATTGTTTGTATTAGAGTAGAAAATGTTCTTCAATTATTTTTTCTTCTTTATTTTCTTTTCTACAAGTAATGGCTTGGTGTATTTCTCGTGTTACTCAAACAAATTTATGAAACTTGTCTAGTCGTGTTTTTAAACACCAACAAAGCAATACTTAAAATAGATGAAACCAGTAAACCGATATCCATTAAAACGCCAAACTTAAGAGCTGCCGTAAATCCAATTAAAGACCAAAGCACAGGGACTATAAATAAAAAATTATTTACCTTACCTTCTAATAAGAGCAACAATCCAAAAGTAAAAATAGTAGTTGGGCAAGGCAGCCCGAATGTTGGAGTGCCTGGATAGTGATGGCCAAGCGCATAACCGAGCAAAGGATAAAATATCAATGCATATAAAAAGAGGATTATTGCGGTTACTCCGCTTGCATTATTAACATATTTAAAGTGTAGTTCATCACGCACAAATCCAAAAAAGTAAAACAGAACTCCCTGCAGAACAAATAATCCTGCAAAAAAATATGCAAGCGGATTGATAGCTGTGAAAAATATAAAGTGATAAACTATTCCCATCCAAAACCAATAGAACATAAGCACTGCCAAAATAATTTTGTTTGAATGTTTGGTTTTATAGACAGCCAAATAGATTGAAAGAATAGCAAGTATTAATAAAATAAATTGTGCAGGCCAAACTGTAAGATTATAAGATTAAAAAACACTTAGAAAATGTTCAGTAGTAAAAGGCATTTCCATTTTTATATCCTTAATATTCTAGATTATCACTTCAAACTTAGTGAGTAAAAAGATGAAATAAAAATGTTTAATAAATTTGTTTGTTTGACAAAAAAAACGGCCACTCATTTGAGTGACCGTTTTAAATACTTTAAAGATATGTTTTCAAATTCTATTATTTAGTAGAAGTCCATAATTTCTTTTGAGCTGTACCAAAATCTCCGAGATGATAAACACTTACAGATCTACTTTTAAATGTAAACTGATTAAATGGTTTAGCCAACAATTCTTTCAAAAATGGTTCTTTGGCTAATCCGATTGTAACATGCGGATTGTACTTAGATACCGCTATGATCAGGTACAAATCCATTTACATAATCCGCAGTTCCAGCTGCAATTGGAGTTCCATCAGTATTCTGAACAAATGCAGCGTTAGTGCCAACTTGCATATAAGGTTTAACTGCTTCAATTAGTTTTGCCTGAAATCTTAGTAATGCTGATGTTGTATCAGCCGTAATACCAGCTAATCCTAACCCCTTAAGTGGTATATAATAAAATCCGCTTGCTGTTAATTTTTCAATAGTGGGGTTTTCACTTTTAATAACTTTTGCTACAGCAGCATACACAGCTTCAAGATCAGAAGTTTTAACAAAGCATTGCAGCACAGTAATGTGAGGAGTGTGAGTGGCATCCAGTTCAAAACTGCCAGAGCCGGAATAATTATTACGCATAAGATTGTTATAGACTTTAGCTGAATCCAACATTGTGTTATCAGGATCAAGAAGCACATCAATAGCTATAACTTCCGATTTTACTTTTGCATCATTCAGGGTAAACTTTCTTCCAATCATTCTTCATATCTACAATTATCCAACCATACTTTGCAGCATCATCTAACCCCCTGTTTAATCTTGCAAGACCGGGTTCTCTGTCATAGGCAAACTCCCGCTGTGCATCAGTATGATGAACAAACAATCCGAAGTGCGGTCCGTTACCCGTACTGGTATACTGCAGCATCGCATAATCGCCATCGGAATTACCGCCGGCAAATACAGGACGCTTACCAATGTGCTGATGAATGCCAACAGGTTTGCCTTCCTTATCATCATTGAAATTAAGTTCAGGAAGTTTAACCAGAAATGGGTTTCCATTTTCACCGACTTCGTACTTAACTTTTACGGAACTGCCAATAATTTGATAAGGCGGGAATTCCATAAGCCTGCTCAGCCCATACTCGCATAAAGTCAATTCCACCGCCTGAAACAATAAATGGTTTGTATTCGTTTGCCCGCAGATAATCCAGTAGTTCCAACATAGGCTGGTAAATCATTTCATTAAAATGTTTGCCCGTTACCGGATGTACTGCGCTGACCATCCAATCTTTAACAATTTTTTCAAATTCATCCGTTGTTATCCCTGTGTGGGTTGCCATTAATATTTCTAACAATGCTTGTTCACCACCTGCTAATGCAGTTTTTAAATCTCCTTCAAGCAAGGCTTTGTATGGCTGTGTGTTTTTCCATTCGGGATGCTGAGGAGCTAATGCTTTAATGCGATCCAGTACAAAATACAATTGAAATGGCAAAGGCTTTTCAGACCATAATGTACCATCATTATCAAAGACAGCTATACGGTCAGCAACAGGAATAAAATCTTTGCTTCCTTCAGTTGTGGTCTTAGTTACAAAATCAATTATAGCTTGTTTACTTTTACCTTCATTCCAGGATGGCAGCGGATCCGTTGATCTTGTTTTGCGTTTGAGTACAGGAAAAGAAAAGAATTGTAAACAGAATCGGAATAAATAAATAAGAATACTTTTTCATATAGTTACCTTAAGAATAAAATTGAATAGTGAAAGCAATTGTCCCTATTACATTTCTTGTTTAAAATAAAATAACGATCACTCAATTGAGTGATCGTCTATTATTAAAATATTAGCTTCGTTTTATTTACTACCAGCAGAATTTTTTAACATCTCTTCAACCTTGGTAAGATTGAATGAGCCAGCAGTTTGGCTTGGCGGAAATTCCTTCATCGTCATTAAAAATTTAGTTGCTAACGCCTGAATAGGTACTACCACAAACGGTCGATCAAGAAACCAATCGTTGTAAGTGTTTGAATTATGTTGTGCTTTTTCAAAAGGATCACGGCGTAAGTTAAAAAGTAGTGGTACTCTTAATTCTGTAAATGGCTCTCTCCAAACTCCAAACCCTTCACCACGGTTTTCTAAAAAGACAACTTTCCAATCATTATATCTTGCAGCAACAACTTGTGCATCATCATTAACATACCAAAATTCTTTGCGAGGAGATTCTTTAACTTTACCCGTTAGATAATCTAAAATATTGTATCCATCTATATAATTCTTATAGCTTCTGCCATTAAGTGTAACACCTTTAAGCAGTTTAGCTTTAATATCCGGATCACCAGCTATCGCTGCAAAAGTTGGCAGCCAATCTTCGTGAGATACAATTCCATTGAGTGTTACACCAGCTGGAAAATGACCTGGCCAGCGAACAAATGTTGGAACTCTGTAAGCACCTTCCCAATTTGAATTTTTCTCAGATCTGAATGGTGTTGTACCAGCATCTGGCCAGGTGTTGTAATGCGGTCCATTGTCCGTTGAATACATTACAAGAGTATTTTCAGCAATGCCAAGTTCATCAAGCAATTTTAAAAATTGGCCAATGTGCATGTCGTGTTCAACCATACCGTCACTATATTCGTCCTGACCTGAAATGCCTATATGCTCTTCCTTTAACGTGAGTTCTGAAATGCATACGCGTACCATTCCACCAGCAGAAAAATGTTTCGCCGGCTTTTACTTTACGCTTAATAAAATCTATGGCTGCTGCAACTGTTTCATCATCAATAGTTTCCATACGTTTTTTTGTTAATGGACCAGTATTTTCAATTGTTTGTCCGCCTTTGCCATCTGATTTTGTTTTTAGAACACCGCGTGGTCCAAATTGTTCTCTGAATGTTTTACCGTTTGCTAATACCATATCACCGGGATAGTCTCATGTTTTCTGGTTCTTCCTCAGCATTCAGGTGATATAAACTTCCTACAAATTCATCAAAGCCATGCATCGTAGGTAAGTGTTCATCTCGATCACCCTGATGGTTTTTACCAAACTGTCCTGTTGCATATCCTAATGACTTAAGTACAGTAGCCATTGTAACATCTGTAAGCTGCCAACCTTCTTTTGCACCAGGAAGTCCAACTTTTGTCATACCTGAGCGTACAGGAACCGAACCGCTTATAAAAGCTGCTCTACCTGCAGTACAGCTTTGCTGTGCATAGTAATCTGTAAAACCAATACCATCATCTGCAATTTTATCAATGTTTGGTGTTTGATATCCCATCATACCACGATTATTGTGGCTGATATTCCAGGTACCAATATCATCACCCCATAATACAAGTATGTTTGGTTTCTTATCCTGTGCGATTAAAGACACAATTGAAAATAGAAATAAAACTAAAAGAGTTTTTTTCATTTATCTTTTTCCTTCTTTATTAACGATTGCTTAAGTAGTAAATAAATTAAAAACTGCCATCTGCAATGTACATTTTAAATACTAAACTATAGTGCACTTCTTTAGAGCTAAAATAGACTGTAATCACGTAACACAAACTTTGTAAAAACATTTTAAGAATTATTTTTGGCGGGCATAAAAAAATTAAATGAACTAGTTCGTGAATAAAAAAAACGGCTACTCAATTGAGTAACCGTTTTTAATCAACGCATTTTTAATAGCTATTGTTTTGTACTGCTCATAACTGCTTCCATAACACGGTCAAGGTTAAAACTTCCCGGTTTTTGTCTTGGTGGAAATTCCTTGAAACTTTGAAGCCATTGACCAACATAATCCACCCGCTGGTGCTATCATATACATATGCTCTATAAACCAGCGATCATAGTCCATACCAATATCGTGAGCTAATTCAAAAGGATCCATCCTTAGGTTTGTGAGCAATGGAGCACGAAGTTCTTCAAATGGTTCTAACCAGACATGCATACCCATGAGCATTTTGTTTAAGAAATGTCGCCTTCCAATTACCATAACGCAATGCGGCAACGCTGCCATCGTCAGTCCAATAAATAAATTCTTTTCTTGGCCATTCTGCTTCACCTTTAAGAGCAGGTATTAAGTTATAACCATCTAAATGAACTTTGTAAGTTGTGCCATTTACAGTCTTACCGGTTAAGCAATTCCTCTTTTACATTTGGATTTCCTGCAGCAGCAAGAAGAGTAGTTAACATATCTTCGTGTGCACCAATTTCATTGATGACAGTTCCTGGTTTTATTACTCCAGGCCAACGAATTAAGCAAGGTACGCGATAACCGCCTTCCCACTGTGTATTCTTCTCTCCACGGAACATAGTCGTTCCGCCATCAGGCCAGGAGAATGATTCAGATCCATTGTCAGTTGCATACATAACGATAGTGTTTTCTTCAAGACCCAGTTCTTTTAGTTTTCTCAAGCAGCAAACCAACATGCCCATCATGTTCAACCATACCATCAGCATAAATACCTAAGCCAGTCTTTCCTTCTGATTCAGCTTTCAAATGAGTAAAGATGTGCATTCTTGTAGAATTCCACCATATAAAAAATGGCTTTCCATCCTGCTTTGCTTTTTCCATAAATCCTAGCGTTGCCTTAGTCACCTCATCATCGATAGTTTCCATACGTCTTCTTTGTTAATGGACCTGTATCTTCAATTCTACCATCAGCATAACTATGGATTACACCTCGTGGTCCGAACTTTTTCTTGAAGTCAGGATTCTTTGGATAATCTACGTGTTCCGGCTCCTCTTCAGCATTAAGATGATAAAGGTTTCCAAAAAATTCATCAAACCCATGATTGGTTGGAAGCATTTCATCACGATCACCAAGATGATTTTTACCAAACTGACCGGTGGTATATCCAAGTTGTTTTAATAATGTAGCAATTGTTGGATCTTCTTTCTTCATACCTTCTGGTGCACCAGGTAAACCAACTTTAGTAAGACCGGTTCTTATTGGTGATTGACCAGTGATAAATGCTGCTCGACCGGCAGTACAACTTTGCTGACCATACCAATCTGTGAAGACAGCCCCATCGCGTCCGATGCGATCAATGTTAGGAGTTTTATAGCCCATCATACCCATATTGTATGTGCTTATGTTGAATTGACCAATATCATCACCCCAAATGACTAGGATGTTTGGTTTTTTGTCTTGTGCCATTAGAGACACAAATGAAAGAATGAATAAAACTAAAAGAGTTTTTTTCATAGAAATGCTTCCTTTTTGCTTTTTTGCTTAGGGGTTAAATAAAATATTAATGCTTTCAAATGAATATAAATCTAAAATTATCAAAACTGCAAATCTATATAGCACTCTTAAAACTGATGAAAGTAACGATACATTTTGAAAAACAAAGTTCTATTGTTTCTAAAATTATCTAACGCAATCTTTGTATAAACTATTTGAGAAATATTTTGACAAACATAAAAAGCATCATTTCGTTTTACACAGTTGTGTTTTCTTTGCTATTAGTTTTTGGATTTATTGGTTGTAAAGAAAATGAAACTATTAAGAAAGAAAACAATAAACCAACAGTTAAAGTTGATAAACAATTACTTCAAGGCAATTGGGTAAGAACTGATGCTGAGTATCAAATCAAATTATCTGATGTGCAGGATAACGGAATTATTAAAGCTCAGTATTTTAATCCAAGACCAATAAATGTAAGCAAATCAGAATGGATGAATTCTGAAGGATTTTTAAAAGTCTATGTGGAATTAAGAGATGAAAATTATCCCGGATCAAACTATAACTTAACTTATATTCCTGAAAGAGATATGCTGGTCGGAGATTATTTTCAAGCAGTCGAGAGTGTTACTTATTATGTTGAGTTTACCAGAAGAAATTAATTTGTCACAAACCCATATTCCTAATTCAATAAATTAACAAGAGATTTAGTGCAGCAAGAGAACAACAATAAACCGCGGAAATTTTCAGGGATAATACTCCATCTTCACCCAAAGTTTATAAATGAAGAAGCACTCTCGTTTACACGTACATATGGTTTAGGAGGAATGGCTGCTCTTCTTATCGTTCTTCTTTTTATCACCGGAATATTATTAAGGTTTTACTACGAACCATTTCCGCAAAAAGCCTACAACTCAATTTTAATTTTGCAAAACAATGTTTTATTCGGACAGCTTATTAGAAACATTCATCATTGGTGCGGAGTATTTCTTGTTATCATTTCATTCCTTCATCTTGCTAAGAGTTTTTTTTACTGGCGGATTTCAGTCATCAAGAAAAATAAACTGGCTAATTGGTTTAGCACTTTTTGTATTTGTAATAGCCTCTAACTTTACCGGATATTTGTTACCGTGGGATCAGCTTGCTTATTGGGCTGTTACAGTTGGCACAAGCTTACTACATTACATTCCATTTATTGGTGATTCAATAAGAAAGTTTTATACTTGCAGGTGATGAAGTTAATGCAAATACATTATTAATATTCTTCAATTTTCATACAGCAGTCTTTCCAATCTCAATCTTACTTTTAATGGCATATCACTTTTGGAGAGTAAGAAAAGCCGGCGGAATAATGCTTCCAAAAAATGATGATGAAAAGAAAATGATTGAAGTTTACCCTAATCTGGTTTACAGAGAGTTTATTGTTGCCTTAGCTTTAATTGCTGTGATACTTTTATTTTCAGTTTTCTTTAATGCTCCCCTGCTTGCAAAAGCAAATCCCGATGTTAGTATCAATCCAACAAAAGCCCCGTGGTACTTTGCCGGAATACAAGAGTTGCTTATGCACTTTCATCCTTTCGTTGCTGCATTTTTAATTCCATTCGCAATTGTTTTTGCGCTTGCATATTTACCATATTTAAAATTAAAAGATGAACCAAGCGGAATATGGTTTCATTCTGAAAAAGGAAAAGAGTCAGCTAAGTTTTCAGCTATCACTGCTTCAATAATTACAACTCTGCTTGTTATTATAAATGAATTTGTCCCTGATTTTGAAACACTGTTACCGTGGCTAAATTCTTTTATAAGTAATGGAATTCTTCCATTACTAATAATTTTAGCTTTGCTGTGGTATTATTACAAATACGTTACCAAGAAATTTAAATTAGATTTTATTGAAGTAATTCAAGCAATGTTTGTTTTTGTAACAGCAGGTTTTGTAATTCTAACATTAATTGGAGTCTTTTTCCGTGGTGCTGATATGGCTTTAACTTTTCCCTGGAATGTTTTATAAATGAAAAAGCAAAGCATCAAAAAGAAAGAAGTTGTAACTAAACAGAGTGAGTTAAAACCTCAATCAACAATTTCTGATGTTGAAAGCAGACGGGTGTTTTTACAAAAGCTATGGAAAGGACTTGGAGTTGTTGCTTCAGTTGAAGTTGTTGCAGTATTCTTTGGATTTTTATTCTCGGGTAAAAAAGATGATCCAGCATTAAAACCAAAACAATTAATTGAAGCAGGAAATGTTGAATCATTTCAAAAGAATTCCGTAACTGTATTCAGAGGCGGAAGATTTTATTTGGCAAGATTACTTGATGGCGGATTTATTGCTCTATCATTACGATGCACACATCTTGGCTGCTCGATTAATTGGGAAGAAGATAAAAATAGATTTATCTGTCCCTGTCATTCATCAGCATTTTATATAAATGGAGAAGTACAAAATCCGCCTGCTCCATCTGCTCTTGATTATTTTCCTGTCCTTATTGAAAATGGAATTGTAAAGGTTGATATCGGAACAAAACTAACACGAACTCGTTTTGATAAATCACAAATTACCTACGTTTGATTTATGATTAGCATCTGGAAAAAAGTCGGCATAATATCAACAGGCGTAATTGTATTGATGATTCCCCTATCTCTGCTATTGCATAAATCATCTTCTACTTTACAAACACAAAAGGCTGAATTTGTTGGCGGCAAAGAATGTATTAGCTGCCATCAGCGTGAATATGATTTGTGGAAACACTCTAATCATGATAACGCAATGGATGTTGCAACGGATAGCACTGTTCTTGGAGATTTTAATAATGTTGAAGTAGAACTGAATGGTAGAAAACATAAGTTCTACAAACGTGATGGAAAATTCTTTGTTTATACAAACGGTATTGGCGGAAAGATGACTGAGTTTCAGATTACACATACCTTTGGTGTTCGTCCGCTTCAGCAATATTTAATCCCATTTGAAAAAGGAAAATATCAATGTCTCCCTATCGCCTGGGACACTAATAAAAAAAGATGGTTTGATATGGCTGGAATGGTTTATCAGCCCGAAGATTTAACTCCAGAAAGCTGGTTCTACTGGACAAACCAATCGCAAAACTGGAATGGAATGTGTGCAGAATGCCATTCAACTAATCTGCAAAAGAATTATGATTTAGAAAAAGATTCTTTCAATACAACATGGTCTGATATAGATGTTAATTGCGAAGCGTGTCACGGTCCCGGTTCCGAGCATTTAGATTGGGCAAAGCTGCCTGAAGGTGCACGTGATTACGATGGCAACTTAGGTTTGATATTGAAAACAAGTGGAACAACATCAAAGCAATTTATAGAAGCTTGTGCACCCTGTCATTCACGCAGAACTTCTTTCGGTCCAAACAATCATAATGAAGGTGAGTACTATAATAATCACCGTCCACAAAATATTTCTCCACCACTTTATTATTCTGATGGACAGATACTTGATGAGGATTATGAATTTGGATCATTCACACAAAGTAAAATGTATATGAATGATGTTAAGTGCAGCGATTGCCACGATTCGCACAGCCTAAAATTTAAGTTTGAAGGAAATGCACTTTGCACACAATGCCATCGTGCGGAAGAATTTGATACATATCAACATCATTTTCATAAATACAAAAATGAAAATGGAGCTCCGGTAAAAAATAAATTTGGAGAAAATAGTCCTGTTGGCGATGGAGCACTGTGTGTAAACTGCCATATGCCGGGCAAATATTATATGGGTGTAGATTGGAGAAGAGATCATAGCATTAGAATTCCGAGACCTGATATTTCAATAAAGTATAATACACCGAATGCTTGTAACGATTGCCACGCAGATAAAAGTTTTCAGTGGTCTGAAGATTTTATCAAAAAATATTATGGTGAAAAGAAGAAACCTACCTACGGAATAATTCTATCTGATGGATACTTGCAAAAAGACGGTGCTGATAAAGATCTGATAAAATTAATTAAGAGTGATCTTTATCCTGAAATAGTAAGAGCAACAGCAATCAGCTATCTTTCAACTTATGTAAGCGATGAATCAAAAAAGATAATTAAAGAAATGCTGAACAATCCTGAACCGATTATCAGGGAAAGATCTATCGAAGCATTTAACACAAATGATGTTAAAGAATTAGTTTCAGTGATTGCGCCATTGCTTGATGATCCCATCAAAAGTGTTAGAATAACTGCGGCAAATAAATTAGCATACCTTGAAAAAGAAAATTTTACGGATAAGCAATACAAAAGTTTGAATAACGCCTTTGAAGAATATCTGAGCTCAATACAATATACGGCTGATTTTCCTTCCGGTAAATATAATCTTGCTAATTACTATTCCGGTAGGCAGGATTTTGTGAAAGCTGAAAAGTTGTACAACGCATCTATTAAAGGTGATAGCCTCTTCTATCCCGCAAAATCAAATTTGGCTTTACTCTATTATAACCAAGGCAGATTGAATGAAGCAGAAAAACTATATTTAGATCTTATAAAAAAGCATCGTGAATACACTGAAGGGTTTTATCAATTAGGATTACTTTATGCGGAACAAAAACGCTACAAAGAATCTACTGAGTATTTAGAAAAAGCTGCTTCACAACCCGGCGCTAGTAACAGAATTTATTATAACCTCGGTTTGCTGTATCAATATTTGAAAGATGATAAAAAAGCTGAATCATCTTTGTTGAAAGCAAATTCAAATTCCCAAAATGATTTTGATATTCTTTATGCACTTGCAGATTTTTATGTTAAACGAAATAGACTTGAAGAAGCAAAAAAATACGCTAATGAATTAGAAAATAAGTTTCCTTCTAACCCAGCAGGTAAACAGATTATCGATTATATAAATCGAAGCGTACAAAACTAAAATCAAACTCTTCTGTGTTCAACGGTTTAAGTTCTTTACAAATTTTAAGGGCCATTCTAAACAGATTGGCATCACTTGCAGTTAATGCTGTTGCTACTGCTGCGAAAAAGTAAACCGAAGCCCCATCTTAATTTCATCTTCAACTGTCAGCAGATCATTTTTTACCAATCGCTACATTCCATTCCCTTATTTCCCATTTCAAAATAAGTCCATTTTTTATATAAGGATCTTTGTTTATAAAATCTTCTATCACAGATTTGTCATTCACATAAAACACTAACAGTGCTTCATCAGTTGGATCAGTTAATGCACCTCCAAGAATTAGTTCACCTTTCTGATGTAATTCACCTGCAAGTTTTAAATGTTCTTCACGATAACTTGATCTGCGTTCAAGATAGTCATCAGCTAAATAATATTTCAGAATATAGTATGTCATTTTCATTCAACCGTAAAAGATTTTTTATAGCATAATTTATTAAAACTATTTAACCACAAATTTGTACAACTTCCCCTTATTATGATCAGCAAAGTAAAGCTCATCATTTTCATCAGTACCAAATGTTGAAATCAGATAATCTGTATCCGCTAGCAACTTATTATTTACTTTACCATTCAAAAGTTCTAAAGTCCATATTTTTCCATTAACATAATCAGCGTAAACATATTTGTTAGATAATCCTGGAGCAGATTTACCATTATAAACAAATCCACCAGTTATTGAATACCCACCCATCTCATTATGACCATACTCCCATATCGGCAGAACTAATCCTTTAGTATCACAATCATCCTCAGGATTATAACAATGTTTACCTTCCATAATTCTCCAGCCATAGTTCTTCCCTTTTTCAATAATATTTAATTCCTCCCATTCATTTTGTCCTACATCAGCTGCCCAAAGATTTCCTTTTTTATCAAAACTAAAACGCCAAACATTTCTTAAACCGAATGCAAATATTTCTTCTTTATTTCCGTTCTTATTTCCCTTAAATGGATTATCATCAGGTATAGAATAATTTTTTCCGTTTGATTTTTTATCTACATCAATCCTTAAGATTTTTCCTAACAATGATTTTAGGTTTTGCCCATTGTTTTTAGGATCCCCGCCCGATCCTCCATCTCCAAGTGAAACATACAGGTAACCATCAGGCCCAAATGATATCTGACCACCGTTATGATTTGAATAAGGCTGCTCTACCTCAAATAATATTACTTCACTTCCCGGATCAGCTTTGTATGGATCTTTTGCAGATACCCTGAATCTTGATACCACTGTTCTTCTTGGGTTATCAATCGTATAATCAAGATAAAAGAAACCATTACTTTTAAAGTTTGGATGAAATGCCAAGCCTAATAATCCCTGTTCTCCGCCGTAAAGAACTTTGTCCGTGATATCCAGAAATACTTTTTTTGTTTTGGTTTTAGCATCATTATCAAACACGAAGACAATACCCGGTTGTGATAAAACAAATATTCTATTAGTTCCGTCTTTAGGTGATTGAATATCAACAGGCTGTTCAAAATTAAGATTTGGAAATGCATCAACAATTAATGAACTGTTATTGTTGTGTTCTGTTGAACAGGCAATTAAAAAAACAGATATCATAACTTGAAATAGATTCATCTTTATTATCCTAATATTGGTTTGTTAAAATAACTATTTGTTCAAAAATAATTGTACCTCCTGCAAGAATTTGATCGTATTACAAAACAAAGGCGCTTATAGATGGTTGATGAAATAAGGTTTAGATTTAATTTATAAAAATGTATCCCAAGTGTAGTTTTCAAGATTGCTAAAGGAATTTAAATATATTAAATTTGCCACACAATTTTTCAATGCACCCGTCGCCCAACTGGATAGAGCATCTGACTACGAATCAGAAGGTTACAGGTTCGAATCCTGTCGGGTGTACTAAAAAACAACCTTTTTTAGTTCACTTTTTTCAATCGTGCCCAAAATCGTGCCCAAATTTGCACGGTCACTTATCTCTTTACCCATTCTGGAAAGTTCAGCTGAAGTGTAGTGTCTTAATGTTGTCTGCAGTGATTTATGTCTGGCTAAAGTCATAACATCATACACACTCATACCGGAATTTATCAGTTTGCTGATAAATGTTTTTCTGAAGATGTGAAAATTATAATTACCGTACCCTTCCTTAATTAAAAATATTTTAAAGAACTTCATACTCTCTTTACTTTTATAATCGAACAATCTTCCTGTCCCTTTCGGAAATTCTTCAAGATAAAATTTCTTAATTCATAGTACAGAGGAAACTTATCGTCTCTTCGTCCTTTGGTGTTCCTGATTATCAAAATGTTCTCTCTAAAATCTATATCATCAAAAGCTTAATCTTAACAGCTCGGTAATTCTCATTCCGGTTAACAGCAGCAAAGACTAAAACCTTATAATGCGTTCTGTTTTTCTTCGGCTTCATAATGTTTTAATATATCTTCCAGATCTTTCCTCGGAATTATTTTAGGTTCCTTGATTATCATCTGTATTTCAGGAACAGGATTTTCTTGAATCCATCCTTCAGGATTTAAATATTTGAATATTACTCTCAGCTTCTTAAAATAAGATGCAATCGAATTTTTGGAAAACCCTTTGCAATAATTGGTCTTCCCATTTTCAACTATCATCAGCGAGTAATTTTTTTAATGCTAATATCGCCGCAGTAATCCAGTAACTTTATTAAACCCAAATTCATAATCTTTTATCGTTTCGCTCGCTTAACTTTTCTTGTTTTAATGAATTCATCAAATGCGTCTTTAAGATTTTTATTCGCTTTATCCCGCTTCTGCTTCTCCAGGTAAATCCCCGCACTAAGCTCATACTCTATTTTCTTTAACTCAAGCACGGCAAGCTTGTAGTTCTCTTTGCTCGCTTTAATCCCTAAAGCAACACGGTGCCGCTTGCCTGCTTCATCATAATAATCAATATGATAATGATTATTTATTTTTCTTATCGATGCCAACTCTCTCTAATACCTTCTTCATTAAATCAATAATTTCTTTCTGATCTTTTACAAGCTGCTCTAATTCCATAATCCGCCTCTGGGGATCATTTACTTTCAGCTTCATCATTTCATTTTTTTCTTTCTGCTTCTTCATCAATCCGGCGACATCAATTCCGGCTCTTTTACAAACAAGCATAAATCGCGGTGACTGCGTCTGCATTGCACGGGATAACTGCGTCTCTGCATAGCCGGTCTTTTTAGAAAAATTGTGCTGCGTTCCAAACTTCTCCAAGATCGCTGCTCTTAAATCTTCAACATCTATTAACATTTATTTCACTCTTTCTTGATATTTATTGACAATATTATTAATATTAAAACAGACATTTTAACTTTTTCACAATTTAAAATATTTATTTTATTTGCATTTGTCAACTGAAACATACTCTATAATTCAAGCGGCTAAAATCTTAAAAGTCCGTCAGTCTTATATCAGAATGCTGATTGATACCGGAAAACTCGACTTCTTTCTGCCGCCGTTCAGAAAGCATATCCGTATTCCTCATAATTCCCTGGAAAACTTCATAAATAACCATACTTACAATAGAAAGGACCTAACTAATGAAAAAAAATCCGCCTAAATCTCCTAATCTCCTAAACCGACTAAACTGATTCACGTGGATCCTGCAACGCATCTTAAATTCAAACACTTCTGCATAAGCAATAACCAATCTATGCAGACGCTGGCAATCAGAGCACTTAAAGAATTTATGAAAGCCCCTGAAATCATCTAAATTTTAATGAAAAAGAATATTAACTATTATCAACATTTTGCTGACTCGCATAATCACTGGAAATTTAAGCTTCTAAGGTCAAAACTCGGCTGGTCTGGTGAAGGAAGATTCTGGGCACTGAATAATATGATTGCAGCCTCTGACGGCTGTACTATCGATCTTAACAGGAAAAACCTCAAGGCTTCTGTTATGTTTGATCTTGGGCTTGCCTGTGGAAGAATTTGATGAGTTTATAAAAATTCTTTCAGATGAATGCGAACTGATACTAAATCTGGACGGAATTATCACGACAGAAATTGTAAGAGACAACCTCAGAGAAGTTATGAAGGAGCGTGAGAGAGCTCGTCTTAATAAAAAACACCATAAGCCTCAGTCTGATAATAAAACACAGAACCTTAGAATTTTTAAATAATTGTTTCAGTTACACGTAACTTCTTAAAAGTTACGTGGAATTTTTAACAAAGAAAGAAAGAAAGAAAGAAAGAAAGAAATAGGATCTTCAATCAAATGTGGATAAAAATGTGGATAACTCTAGCTCCGTCAGAAAGAAAATAATTTATGAAAACATTAATCAGTAAAGAAATTGCGCGCCTCAGAAAATTCGGATTTACTGTCTACAACTTTAATCTGAACAGGAGTCTCGCCACTGGACTAAAAAATTTTGTAGATCATTTAATCATATCCGAAAAATATTTGATATTCGTTGAGGTCAAGATCGGTAAAGACAAATTAAATCCTGAGCAGATAGATCTGATGAACTTAATTTCTTTTTTGGGAATCAGAAATAAATCAATTCATTATCAGCTGCTAACAAGCATCAAACAAACA
>CAVQQN010000036.1:0-12769 GCA_963714775.1 uncultured Ignavibacteriaceae bacterium | reverse complement strand
TTTTTTGAGTACGAATTCATTTGAACGTATTCAGCATATGGGCAACAATTATTGATTGTTCTTTTTACATTTGGAGCTACAGATTTTGCTACATCATTTATTAACCTAGTAAGTTCAGTTATCTGTTCAGGACTTAATTGAAGCTCATTCGCCCAATCATGCAGTTCGTTTACAACTTCCATAGCATAAAGCATATCGCCAAAATGTTTCATGGTATCTTTAGTAAGTTTTTCAGCATACTTAAGAAGATCGTCATACTTCATATCCCGAAGCCAATCTGGAATACAGCAATCATGAAACCAGAAGAGCAATCGTTCCTGAGATTTAATTCCACGTTCATTAAGTTTTTTTATTAATAGCTCGCGTGTTTCTGGTTGGATTACCCCGGGGGCAGTTTGATAATCTGACATAATACCATCACCTTTAGCGACAAAAGTAATGTTGGCATAATTAAATACTTCACTAAAAAGATCAAGAAATGTGTCCTGGTACATCTGATAAAAACTTCGCGCATCGCAACCGAAGAAGAAGTCATCACGTTTTCCTCTTAGTACTATATCGAATTTTGCTTTTTCAACTTCCATTTTTTCGCTTGCCCATAAAGCGTACATAAGACCACTTTGGGCAAAGTTGGCAGAGTTAAAATCATCGTTTATTTTTTGTCTAGCATCTTCATAAAATTGTTCAGAAAGATTTACGTACATCATAACTTCAGCAGAAGGAATCCAACCACTCTTTTTTAAATCAGATAACCTGTGTCTGTTACGAACGACACGACTTTTACATAATTCATAATTAAGATTTAGACTTTGAGATTTTCCGGAGGAAGGAAGTGAATAAAACTCACCGCCATTATCTGCTGTTATGTTTGTCCATCCAAATCCTTCAACATTCCATCGCACATTTATTCCGAATTTATCGATATTTTTTGAATCAGAAATGCTCACACCTTTAGCATCCATTTTGATGTTGGAAAGAAAAGGCTCCCACTCCTTATCCGTAGCCCAAGCAAGTTCATAAAGGTGAGGACCCCTTCCTTTTTGTACATAGTGAGGAACAAAAACGATTTCGCCCAGCGATGTGTTCTTATTTACTTTGCTTTTCAGCAAGAGTTCGGGTGCAGCCAGCATAGTATTCGATGCCAAAAATGTACCAGCCCCAGCTATTGCACTGCTCTTAATAAATTTTCTTCTTGACAATCCACTCACTTTAAATCCCTTTCTATAAATTAGATTGAACGGTTTGTGGAATACTTCTTGGTTCAATCACTTTTAATATTAACCACAAGAGAGATACAACTGATATTATCGCAGCTATTAAGAACAAAGTATTGAATCCTAAAACATTAACAATGATTCCACCGAACATTCCTGATAGTATAAAAGGCGCTGTAACCATATTTGTTAACGCAACATAAGTTGGCCTGTCGTCTTCAGAGCATATTTCAGCAATAATTGTCAATCTTGAAACCATTAGAACTGTAAGATTTAAAGATGCACCAACAAAAACGAAATAGTATAATTGCACATAAGGGGAAAACAGAGCAACCAGACTGGCAAAGCCGGTAAATGCGGAAGCCCAAATCAGGTTAATTCTGTGTCCATATCTATCTGCAACATATCCAAAATATAAACTTCCGATTATCATGCTTGTCATCATAACTATTGTAAATGTGCCTGCATAACTTTCTGGTAAAGAAAATTTTTCTATTGCATAAACAGCAAAAAAAGCATGTGACATATTTGCAAGCATCATCAGCGAGTCAAAGACAAGAAAGTTTCGAAAATTTTTCTCCCTTTTCAGAATTGAAAACAATCTCTTGTAAAATTCCATCTGACTGAATAGCTGCTGTGGCGGATTCGGTTTTTCTTCCTTTATAAAAAATAAAAACACATAAGAAATCATCATCACTATGAATGTGGTTAAAAAAAGTAAACCATAATTTTCAGGATACGAAAACGAATCAAGTACAATGATGACAATCACTCCACCCAAAATGCCCAATACAGCACCAACTACCGAGCGATAAGCGAATAATCTTCCTCTTAATTGGACAGGAGTAAGTTTTGAAATAAGATCAAACCAGCCAGGAAGATTTAAGCTGCCTCCGATTGCAGCAAGACCAAGAGAAGCTAAAAGAAAAATTAATGCAACATTTGGATGCATATCTTCAATAAAGAAAAATACAAGTATGGAAATAAGAAGCCAGGGTAATCTTTGTCCAAGAGCAGTTTTAATCATCAATGGTTTTTTAAATCCAATTTTCCTTACATAGTTGGCAATAAATATTTGAGGAAAATTAAAACCTGCTGCCCAAATAACAGGAACCAGTCCGATTGCAAAATCACTTCCAGAAACTTTTTTTACAAGAACAGGAAATACTGTCTGTAATGAAACGAAACTCATTGCGAATGAGAATACAGCTCCATCAAAAACATTTAGAAAAAAATTTCTTTTTACATCCGCATCCTTGAAATGTTTTGACTGAAAATTTTTATGCACGGTAAACCCTTACCTCTTTAGGATAGAGCTTAAGCTTAAATTCGACGCCTGCACCAATGTTTTTACATTTAACTTTATCACCAGAAAACTGTTCGATGAGAGATAGAAATTTTTCACCCGGGATTTTTATAGTCACATTTGCATCCATCTTTTCAAGATTTTGCACTATCACCATCTTTTCGTCGTTCTTAGATAAAACATCAACTCTTATTTTTTTGTTTTCAGGAATAGATGGCTTGGAAATATTTGATGTGAACTCTACTAATCCTGCAAGTAGGTTTCCATTATTTACTTCTTTCTTTCTGTGATATTCTAAAGCTATATATGAACCGATCTGAATTGCTTTTCCCTTTCCAAACTTTGAAAGAGTAATTGCTGCTTTATCACATTCAAATGAAGCTAGAACCTGAGCTCCATGATTAAAAAAGGTTTCTTTAACCAATGCACCTGTTACATTTTCATTCTTTTTAATGAATGGTAAATCTTTATCCATTTTTATATTAACAACACCTTCATCAGCAGGTTCAACCAATGATTGTTTGATTTTAAATACTTTATCCAAACCATAGCCTGGTACTACTTTCTCGTGATGACCATTTTCTATATTCCAACCGGCAGTATAACTTTCAGTAATCAGTACACCACCGTTTTCAACCCAATGTTTTATTTTATCAGCAATTGTTTTATTGATAACATATGGGAATGGAATAACCAAAACTTTATAGTTATTTAAGATATCCTTTTCAAATTCGATTGGATGAATAAAATCAACTATATAATTCCTTTCATACAAGGCACGGTGATAGCCCAGTAATGAATCAGTGGCTGTTTTTTCATTTCCAGTAGAAGCCCACGCAAAAATTTGATTTTCCGGATTGTATAGGATTGCTACTTCAGCTTTTTTTGGTTTAGCATCAAGAATAAATTCTGCATTCTTTTGCAGTACTAATCCGGATTCCGAAAATGCTTTTAACCAAGTAGTTTCCTCGCCATCAAGAAAAGATAATCCCCAAGTCGGTGTTTCGCGTCCAAGAATTTCTGGGCGGTACTGCCAGAAAATAAATCCTTTTTGATTTCCGGCAACACCTGAGAAAATAAATTTCTTTACATCATCGGCATCGATTGCTTTGGGAAGATCTAATGTATAGCCAGGTAGCATAAGCATTTCAGCAGAAATTACAGGTTTGTCTTTTGCACATGATCGAAGAATATCAATCATAGCCATATCATCCATTTGCGTAAATCCGTGAAGGTCACCAAATCTTCCTACATTCCATGGATCGCTTGCTGTAGATGTAACGGGAAATCCCTGAATGAAAACGTGATGACACATCAAAGGATGCTTACCTTTATCCTCGGTGCGTGCTACTTCAAATCTTCTTTTTACATTCTCACCGATTGTATAAACAAAGAACATTCGCCAATCGATAACATCGTTAAAAGTGTTGCGTGTTTTGGGTAACTCAACATCATCAAATGATCTATAATTTCTGTTCCAGCTGATATTTAGTTTTGCTATTGATTTATATTTCTCTTCAAGCCAATGTTTAAATTTCTTTTCACAGTTTGGACAATAACAGAGCATATCGCCAATTTTTGAAGCATCATCTGAATATGCACGCATCTCTGCCATACTGCTGGTCAGTTCTGGTTCACTTCCAACATTCCATATTTCTAAAGCCGGATGATCCTTATAGCGATTAATAGTCTCTTGTAAAAAAGCAAAGAAATATTCTGCAATACCATCATGATTAAAGCAGTAACCTAATCCACCAATCTGTCTGTGCGGTTGAGTTTGAGGACCAACTTTCATCCCGCTCAATGTTATCATTGAAGCATCATTAAATTTTTTGTATATCCAGGAAGGAGCAACATCAAAAATGGTATTAAGCATAACTTTAAGATTATACTTTTCAGAAAGCCTCATAAGTTCATCGATATCATCCCAATAGTAAACTCCCTCTTCAGGATTGTTCCACCTCCATTGAACCCAGAATTTAACTGTGTTAAAACCAAGTTCAGACATCTTACTGAGATCCTTTTCCCAATCTTCTCTGAGTGGAGACGGAGCGCGATAGTATTGTGACCCAAATGGTATGTATGTTTCTTTAATTAAGTTTCGCATATTATTTCTATTGGAGTTATACTACAAATTGTGAAAGATGTTTTAGACCAAGTTGTAACCCTGTTTTTATTTTCTCTTCACTTCCTTCCCAAATAGGATCTTCATGTTCAATTGAGAGTACACTATTATATCCGTTTTCCTGAAGTGTTGATATAAATTTTGACCAATCAATTTCGCCTAATCCCGGCATCCGGTATCTCCACCATCCTGACTTCCACGGTATTGGATCAATCTGCCTTCCAAAAATTCCATATTGATACTCACCCTCTGCGAGAATTTCAGTGTCTTTCGCATGAGCATGAAATATTTTTGATGAATAATCCTTAGCAGCTTGGATATAATCAATTCCAAGCCAATAAAGATGAGATGGATCCAGGTTTAATCCGAAATTTTCGTGAGGCAATTCATTAAACAGAGCATCCCATAGTTCTGGTGAGTAGGCATAATTTCCGGGAAGACCGAATTTCATCCAATTTTCCATCGGGCAGTTCTCTATCATGATGCTAACATTTTTATCGGCAGCATATTTCAGAATATCATTAAAAACTTTTTTTATCTCTTTTATGTTTTCGTTAGGAGAGAGATCAGGTATACTCCCAA
Source organism: uncultured Ignavibacteriaceae bacterium (assembly GCA_963714775.1). Lineage (GTDB taxonomy): Bacteria > Bacteroidota > Ignavibacteria > Ignavibacteriales > Ignavibacteriaceae > IGN3. The sequence goes on along the minus strand of CAVQQN010000036.1, from coordinate 7,542 downwards.
CAAATGTACCGACTAATTTCACATCCAGTAATGATGCTGTGTCAATTACTTTCTTCAAATGATTAAGATAATATTTTCGGTTTGTCAGATCAGGATGAAGATTGTTGTCGTAATATGCCATAGCAGATATTTCCATATTGTTCTGGGCAAATAGACTCTTAACCTTTTTTGCTTCATCGATTGTAAAATTGGCGGCGTCGATTTGCCGGGCTTGATAGTCGCGATCAGATTCAAAAGGCCAGGCCGCAAGTTCAAGAGTTTTAAATCCTTGCTTAGAAGCCCATAACACCAAGTCTTCTAATTCAAGATTTGGTAAACAAGCAGTAAGAAATCCTATTTTCATATTAACTCCGAATTATAAAAAGGAAGCAATAAATATATACAGGAAGTATAAAAGGAGAGCTTTTCTGATATCCTGCCACTTAACACATATTATTGCTTCCGATTATTAAATATTAATCCATTTTTTTAGTTTATTACTTTTTAAAATTGCATCTACTATTACATTTTCAATATGCCCATCCAAAAAAGTTGGAAAATCAGGTTTATCACTTTTGGGATTTTTTCCTTCCCTTATAAAATTATAAACTGATGCAAACAGATTTTTAGGACCATCCGGATAACCCTCCGGGTGTCCACCGGGATATGCTGCATATTTTCTTGCTTCTTTATTAAGCAATGAAGGATCCTTTATTAATATTTCGTTTGGTTTCTCTCTGTACCCAATCCATAATTCATTTGGATTTTCCTGATTCCAGGCAAACGATTTTTTACTGCCATCCACCTCTAACCAGAAGTGATTCTTTCTTCCCGCACTAACCTGAGATACTGTAAAAACACCTCTTGTCCCATTTTCAAAATGAATTAAAACAGTACCTGCATCTTCTGTTTTTATCTGAACGTCTGTTCCTATTGAAGAATTTTTTTCTTTTCCCTTAAAAGTTTCAACGGATTCTGATGGTTTTAATCTTGTTTTATGAATTGTTACAAGATCAGCAAATACACTTTTTATCTTTGATCCTGATAGAAACTGAACCATATCGCACCAGTGGGATCCAATATCAGCAATCGCTCTTGAGTCGCCTCCCAATTCACTTTCTAATCTCCAATTATAATCTGTTTTATAATAGAGCCAGTCCTGTAAATAATTTCCGTGAATCAAATAGATATCTCCAACATCATTGTTCGCTATCATTGATTTAGCATGCTGGATTATTGGATAAAATCTATAATTAAAATTAATTGCATTTACTACATTATGTTTTTTTAAAAGTTTTATTAGTTCAGTGGATTGAACAGAATTAATTGTTAAAGGTTTTTCTGAAATTATATGCTTGTTTTTTAAGATAGCTGCTTTGTTTATTTCGAAGTGAAGATGATTTGGCGTGCAATTATGAATTACTTCGACATCCGGATTATTTATAACATCCTTCCAATTAGAGGTAAATGATTCAACAGAAAATTTATCGGCCAATAACTTACCATTCTTTGTATCATCAGAAGATAACATTATTACGTCAACTCCACCAATACGCTGAAGCGCTTCTAGATGAGCCCCTCCCATAAAACCGCTTCCTATTATTGCAGTTTTAATTTTTTTCATGTCAAATCCTTATAAATTTTCAATTCCAGTGCGCGCTTGATCATAGCTTTTGTTTCCGCTAAATCTAATGCTTGATCGGATGTATAAAGAACTAATGCTGGCAGTACACCCAATCGGTTGTACGATCTTTCCTGAAAAGCAAACATTGGATGGGATGGATGTTTTGTTAAGAGATGTGCAGTAAGCCTTGTATATTTTCCAAATAAATATGAAGAGATCGGGTGAACTTCACGCCACGCTACCTGTCCTTCCATTCCGTGAACTTCCGTAATGCTGTCAATTCCATGAACCTGAGCCATCGGCAGTGCAGGAAGAACCTGTTCATTTAATCCTTCACCGGAAAAAAGAATATTAGGAAAAGCTTCTTGTAAATTCTGAATGTGTTCACGCATTCCCTTTAAAAAATTATTTCCATTGCTTACATTAAATGCGAGCAAAGTCTGATCAAGAAAAACAGCGTCGAGATTAAATTTGTTAATTAAATCTCCAAGAGTTTTCTCCATTAATTCTCCCCATTCTTTATTTGCAGGATTTATATAAGCAAAATAAGGTTCTGCAAGCCAATCACCATCCATGTCCAATCCCCATGTTTGCGCTCTACCAAAACAATCTACAACCTGAAATTTTTTGAATTCAGAATAAAGACGATGATGGAATGTCATCGCTAGAACATTAGTGTGGATCATCACTTTATAACCAAGATTATGTGCTTCATCAACAAGTGATTTAAATTTATCCTCACCTCCACATTGTTGACTAGGATTATAATCCGGTGCATTTGAATCAATTCCATGTTCAGCAAAACCCGCTAGATACAATATAGTTTTTGTGGGATCATAGAGATTTGCAAATTCTTTTATTCTATCTTTTATTTCATCAAAAGAATGAGCGGGATTTATCCTGTCCCTTCTGGCGCCCCAGACTTCTAATACAAAATTTACTTTGTTTGCCCATTCAGGAAAATTAGAATGCTGATTAAATGGTTTTAGATGAAAAGCATTTTCCAGCCAATCTCTATGGATATCAACTCCATTTTTCCAATTCCCTTCGTAAAAATCTAAATACCATTCGGCTTCAAATGTTTTTTTGTCGAGAGGTGCAGGAACTTCAAAACCATAAGTGATTTCAAACGAGTCCTTTTCTTTTAGAACTCTTAATAATTTAAGTTCAGGTTTTTCATCTTTAGATCTGATAATAATTCCGCCATCATTATTTGAACCAAGAACAAATTGAGCATTCCACCAGAATGGATATTTGTATGACAATAAAGTTCCGTCAGGAGTATTTTTCTTAATCGACTGTCCACCTAAAGCGGGAACAAGAACTTCCTCCAACCTTAGACCGGAGAGTTTCCATTCTAGCAGCCATATAGGTTTAGGAGCCTCAACTTTGCAGTTAAACTTTATTCCATCATTATCCGAATTTATTATGAAGTGAGCAATAAATTTTGATGTAATATCTTCTACATCAAATGAAATGGCATTTTCCATTCTATTAATATTTTTTACCTCAGTAAGAAGTACTGGTTCGCTTACTGAATCAGGGGTTCTTAAAAGTAAACTTTGCTTTCCATCTGGACAAACGTTTGTGCTATTTGGTAAATAAAAAAAGCCCTCAACATCAAGAGGATTTTCTTTTAGCTTTAATAAACTTTTTTCAGATTTGATTCTCTGTTGGCTCATCTATATTCTTTTTATTATTATTTCTTCAGGAAAAAATTGTTATTTCACTTATTTCTGTTTTCTCGACGTCATTAAAAGGTGTTCCTTTTTTGAAAATTACAAAGTACGAACTCTCATCTCTACCCAGAGGGAAGGCAAGCCCCATGCCACACTTTTTCATTGATTACAACCGCCTGCCCAACCTCTAAAATAAAGGTTTCAGTTTCCTCAGGTTTATTTTTATCTTTCAATAATGGAAGCATAAATGGCCCATCAATCGGAATCAGAATTTCAGGAGTGGTAAGATGTCTTTCCATTCCTGTGATTGTACTCTTGCCCTGTTTATAAACAGTACAAATTCCAACTTCTGTTTCACCATCAATTTTGTAACTCATAATATCAGACCAGAATTTGTAATCCGAAGCTTGTGAGGTCGGTGCACCGGAGGCACCGACAACAACTTTACCAAATGATACAATATTTTCTGCTGTAATTATTTTAGCTTTAATTTTCATACTTATAAATTCTTACTATTTTATTTCAAAAACTGCAATTTTTCCACCCTCTAGTTCTACATCTTTTAAAATTAATGCATTGTCCGATTTATCAAAGTTTTTGAATACCTTTTTATTACCTAGTTCATCATATACTGAAACATCACCTTTTAGAGATGAAAGTAATTGAATATTTATAGATTCCTTTCTTGTATCTTTAACCATACCACTTTTGTCTTCTGTATTCTTTCCGGGAACAGATGTTTGAATCCAGGCAGTTACTATAAAACTTCCATCCTCATTTTCGAATGCATTAACTATCGTTTCAGACCCCACAGTTCTGTCTACTTTTAATTTATCATTCCCATTACGATATTTTTTAGAAAATAATTCATTGAAAAACTGTAGTGCTCTTGCAGATGGTTTTTCTTTATAATCAGGGTATGCAACACCGAGATAACGATTATTATCATTATCACCTATAACATTCTCACTAGGTGGAAGATCTTTCAATTCATACCAGGCAACTGCTGAAACTTTTTCAGTAGCAGCAACCAACGATAAGAGTCTTGAATAAATGAACAGCCTGATATTCAGGTGAATGTTCATAATCATAGTACGCGCTATAAGAATCGGATACTCTCGCACCCTTACGAAAAGTACTGTAACCGACTTCAGCCATCCAGAGCGGTTGATTATTACCATATCTCCAGACTACATCTGAAACTTCATTAACGTAGTTTGTTATTTGTTCAATCGGATGACGATGCCATGTTTCATAGTAGTTATGCATATTTATTATGTCAAAGTATTTACTCATACCCCAGTTTTTAAAAAGATCTTTTACGAATTCAGGGTCGTATGCGATTCCAGGAAACACGATTTTTGCACTTGGATCAGCTTCTCTGACTGCTTCAGCACCTACTCGCATAAAATCAACAAACTGTTCTCTATTCCCTGCCAGTAAATCCAAATATCGGGTTCATTCCAAAGTTCCCAGGTTTTAATTCTGTCCTTATATCTATTAACAAGAGTTTTTACAAAGTCTCGCCATGGTTCATTATCTTTTGGCGGATAATTCCAGAAATATAACGTGTCTTTTGCACCTGTTGATGCCCACATAGGAACATAGCAGATGTACGGAAGCAAAGTTATTCCGTAATCATCCACTGCCATCCTTACATATTCATCCCAAAAAAGCCAATCAAATTTTCCTTCTTCAGATTCGATGGCATCCCAGCCGAATGAAATTCGCATAAATTTTACATCGTGCTTCTTTAAAAATTCAAAATCATTTTTAATTATTTCCATAGTAGTGGTTTCTTCAGGATAATCCTCGCAAAGACCTACGGGCATATTATAAAAGGTAACGTCTGAGGGTCTCTGGAGTTTATCGTACATTAATTTGTCAGCCTGAGAGTAGCTGAGACATGAAACTATTAAAACTATAATCAGTGTTGATAAAATATTTTTCTTCATAAAAACTCCTTACTGTATTAAGAATTATTTGGATTTATTTTCTTCTATTAAAACTTCTTCGTGCCAGAAATCTTTACGCCAATAAAATTGTTTAAGTTCTTCTAATTCTTTTACATCGAGTCTAATACCATCACTGACTGCTGTATTCATCTCAGCCTGTTTAACATTTCTAATTCCTGGGATAACACTACTGACAGCAGAATGACTCAAACAAAATCGTAAAGCATAATCCGGCATTGACCAGGCAGAATGTCCTTTACTGTTTTTAAAGTCTTCAATTTCTTTAACTTTTTTAATGACGGAGGGAAGATTATTTCCTCGGAAATAATGTTTTCTTACATCGCCTTCGGGAAATGTAGTTTCGGTTGTGAACTTTCCAGTTAGTGAACCTTCATCAAATGGTACTCGAACAATAATACCCGTTCCTGTTTTTTCTGCTATAGGTAAAAGATTGAATTCCGGATATTGTTCAAAAATATTATAGATTACCTGAACAGAATCTACAGTGCCATTTACTAGTGAAGCTAAAACAGAATCCGGAGTAGTATCATGCACAGAAACACCGATTGCTCTGATTTTCCCTTGCTGTTTTAGTTTACTCATTGCTTCAAACCATTCATCGCGAATGTTGAACGCAGATGCCCAAGTGTGAAATTGATAAATGTCAACATAATCTCTCTGTAATCGTTTCAGTGATTTTTCACATTCTTCAATTATGTATTCAGCGGGAAACGAGTTTCTTGAATCATAATTATCAGGAGGCGGCCAAGGAGCATATCCTTTGGGAGGTACCTTAGTTGCCACAAAAATATTTTCTTTTCTTTCCTTCAGTACCCTGCCAATAATCTCTTCACTATGTCCGCTGCCGTAACCTTGAGCTGTATCTATAAAGTTCACACCAAGATCCAGTGCTTTGTGTAATGCTTTGACTGATTCATCATCATTCTGAGGACCCCACATATCGCCTCCGATTGCCCAGGCACCAAAACCTATTTCAGATAATTGCCAGTCCAGTTTTCCGAATTTTCTATACTTCAAATTATTCTCCTTTTAAAAAGTTACGCCGGAAACAAGTATAATATTCGCATATGGTGTTGCTTCACCTGTGCGTACGAACGCAACATTTCCGCCATTGCGAGTTATTTCTTTAAATTTTTCGTGATTTACTTTTTTGATTTTTATTCCATTAAGAAGTGATGATATTTCCTTAAAATATTTCGAGTTACCTTTTGCTAGTTCATTAGTAACTATCGCCTCTTCAACTTTTAATTCTTCCAGAATTACTTTTAACGTATCGACGAACCTTGGGATGTTTTTAGTTAAAGCAAGATCAATCACTTCTGAATTTTTTGGAATCGGAAGCCCGCTATCGCATATAACAAGCTTATCTGTGTGCCCCATCGAGGCGATTATTAGGGATAATCCGGAATTTAATACACCGCTTCGTTTCATTTGAACTCTCCTGAATTATTATTTTTATACAATTTGTAAATCTTTTATTTCTCTTAAAAACGGCATTGAGCTCTGAGCACCCATACGTGTAACAGTTATTGAAGCAATTAAATTTGCAAATTCAATCGAATCTTCCACCGAAGCGCCTTCGGCTAACCGGGATGCGAATGCACCATTGAAAGCATCTCCTGCAGCCGTACTATCGACTACTTTTACTTTATTAACAGGAAAGTGTTTTACTCCTGCACAATTCACCAGTATCGAACCTCTATCCCCGAGAGTGACAATAACATTTTTCACACCTTTAGTAATTAATGATCTTGCTGCCTTTTCGACTGTGGAATCGTCTTGGATCTTTATCCCTGATAATAATTCGAGTTCATTCTCATTAGGTGTTATAAAATCTATTAAGGAGAATAACTGATCCGGAATATTTAATGCAGGTGCTGGATTCAAAATGAAAACTGCATCATTTTCTTTTGCCAATTCTGCTGCTCTAATAACTGCCGCGAGAGGAATCTCAAGCTGAGTTAAGACAACAGAAGCTTCAGCAAATAAAGATGATTTTGATTCTATTTCATCCGGAGTAAGTTTCATATTGCTTCCGGATATTACTATAATTTGATTTTGACCATTTCCATCAACGGTAATAAAGGCTGTTCCGGTATGTTCATGCTCATCAATAAATAGGTTATTTATATCAACTTCACTTTCAACCATTACTTGTGAGAGTCTATCGCGGAATTCATCGTTTCCCATTTTACCGATAAAAGTAGTCTTGCATCCTAGCCTTGAGGCACAAACAGCCTGGTTAGCTCCTTTGCCTCCAGGAAACATTTCAAATTTATTTCCG
>CAVQQN010000035.1:0-10262 GCA_963714775.1 uncultured Ignavibacteriaceae bacterium | reverse complement strand
TACGAAATCTTAATAGAAGAGCTCAGTGAAGGCCTAGAGATGGGCGAAATGAGCCTGCTAGGTGGTCAATATTGTGGCCTTAGTATCTACTCTCTTATCTCTTTATATAAGTAATACCACTATTTGAATTAAAGCTGATAGCAATTTAATTAATCTTTATAAAAAATTTGCGTATTGCTAGGATGCGAGAGCAGTATTTAATAAATACTGCCGCATAAATCTGTTAATTAATATTAAAATTTAATGAAGTTGTATAGCTTTTGTTTATTGACACAGTCAATTGAATGCAGTTAAATTTGTCAGTAATAAGGGAGGTGAAAAATGAAAAAGGCAGAAAAAGAAGCAGAAAAAGAGATTACCACTCTTTTGGATGAGCATCTAATACAAGAGCTTGGTGAACGCCTAGAGATGGATATCGTTATTGGTGATCCAATTATCGGAGGAACCCCAGGCGGTGGTATAGGTATTGGATTACCTTTCCGTTATTAATGGCGTCGCGACGCACTCTCACTTTATTGTTGATATCAAAGATCTTGGTCAACAAAATTCAACCAACCCGTCAAAGGAGCTGTAAATATGCCTGAAAAGCAAAAAATTACTACTCAGCCAGAGATTTCCCTTACGGAAGAAATCCTGATAGAAGAACTTAGTGAGCGTCTTGAGATGGACGAACTAACTCCTTGGATTGGAACCTGTAATGGCGGAGCTAGTCTTTGTGGCGGCATTACTTGGTCTCCATATAAGTAATTTATTAGATATTATATTTAAGTAGCATTAATGCTACTTAAATATTTACTTATGAAGAACTTAGAAGATTTTGGAATAAAGAAGTCCATACACGGTAAGAATATCATTCTAACTTTGAAAGGCGATAAACCAATAAAAGTTAAGCATGGAGCAGAAAAAATACTGCTACAACTATTAATCAACATAGAGGAAGGTCGTCCAAAAAGTTTTGGCATGACTGATAATTTGTCATTACAATACATAAAAAAATTTGATCAAATTGGATATGCTGAAGCAAATTTGCTATATCAATCATCACCAAAGAGAACTTTTTTTCCCGTGTTACCAATTTTTAGCACAACAAGTACTAGAATTATTGATACTTTAGGTAGTACTTTTTCTATTCTACATACAAAAGAAATCTTTTGGCTAACAGGAATTTCTTTTACTATTGCAGTTGCAATTTTTTTATTAGAAATAAGTAAAAGCACCAATCAAATTCCGATGAATTATCCTTTTTTGATAGTTTTTATATTATTCTCTGGCTTTGTACATGAAATTGGACATATTTCAGCTAGCAGAAAATTAGGCATAAGATGCTCAGAATTAGGCATAGCTCTATATATATTTTTTATTCCAGCATTCTTCGTCAGAATTAATGAAATATATCACGTTCCAAACAAGAAAAGAATCTTAATAAATGCGGGAGGTATATATTTTAATGCCATAATTTTTTCTATTACGATATTTTTTAATTATTTGACTGGAAATAAATATCTCTATTTGTCGACTATTCTTTTATACTCTATGTTAATAAATCTTATGCCTTCTTTTAAAAATGATGGGTATTGGATAATATATGACTTGGAAATACCAAAAGCAAAATTTTTTCTTAACATACTATCAATTATGTTAACTACAGTTTTAATAATCCATAATATACTTCAGTCTAATTATTTCTTCATTATCTTCGTAATAGCTTATTCAATACAGATACTATTTCAAACGTGGAGAAATAAAAAATGACAACATTAACTAACATAGCAGAAAGCATAAGAGTTGAAAGAAATGAATTCATCTTTAGAGAAATTTTCAAAATCTCCAATACGGAAATAAAAGAGAGATTAAAAAAAGAAGTTTTATCATGCTTAGATAGCAGTATATCGATATATGATGCCATCGCTTTTGACATGGGAAGCTTAATCAAAGGAATAAACAAGGAGTTTTTGATAGATCTGTCATTTACAGGCAGGTATCTTGTCAACCTTTTGTTGATTCATGACTTCATAATTGATGAAAATACAATAGATCCCGATATTCTTCATCTAAGTTGCGCTATACAAAATATGTTTTACAAAAAAAACAGTTATCATGGAAACATGCTTTCTTATGATCAAATTGATAGATATCTAGAAGCTACTCGTATAAGTCGAAATTCCGAAAAGGCTAACCCATACATAGGTAAAAAAATTGAAGAATGCGTAGAAATTTACAAAAGCCGCTCCATAGAAAAAGCTATATTTTTTAATTTATTATTCAATATATTGATAAAGAAAACAGAAGATCCTTATGAAATATCCATTTTACAAGAATATCAGAAAATGGGTCATTACATGATTTATAGCACACAATATCTCGATGACATACAAGATCTTAAAGAAGATATTAGTCGTGGAAGAGTATCTGAGTTAATTATGCTTGGGGATGGGTTAAATATAGAAATAGGAATAAGAATATTAGCTTCTATAGGTCTAACGTTGGGTAATGCTATAAATTTAGGTTTCAAAGAAAGCAAAGCACTTGAAAACACTTACTTGTATAAATCAGCCTCAGAAAATTCTCTTTTGGCGAAGAAAAGAATCGCGGTAATCACAGAATATCACAGAAAATTGTCCACCATCGAAAACCTACATCATCTTTCAAATTTCGATAAGGCTATTGCCTTTTTCAAGCAATCTACTAATGATAATTTTTTATTTGTCGACTTTACTACTTCCGCTGGATATTCGGATTTATGGGTAAGTGGGTTCATATGTCACAATTTAAGTTATATAGATCATATTGAGATAATAGACATTTTGAAAAAATGCGAAAAAACTCTATCCGAATTACAAAACCCCGATGGAGGATGGGGATATAATAGACTAGTGTGTAGCGATTCAGATTCTACAGCATGGATTGCAACTTTCTTAGCAAAAACTAATATGCAAGGAAATTCTAATATACTAGCTAAAGCAGAAAAATATCTTTCCGATCACTATCAAAAAGATGGATATAGTACATATAATGAGTCTGAAGCTAATTTCATCTCAGAGCAAATGGGTCTAAAATCAGACGATTTCAGAGGGTGGACGCAAGCACATTCTTGCGTGACTTTATCCGTTGAATTATTTAAAAAGACATACGGTTCTAAATCAGTTTCAAAATTCATTTTTCCCAAAAAACCGAGCTATTGGTGGGAATCTGATGCTTACAATTTTCATCTTCTAGCTGTACTAAAGCCAGAATCCATTCTTATTGATTCCATAAATAAAGTTATTAATATGCAAGATAAAGATGGATGCTGGTTTGAAAAAGACAGTCAAAACCCTGACATATTTGCAACAAGTTTGTATATTATAGGATTAAAAAATATTCTCGCGTCAGAAAACTCAAACAAAAGTGAAGCCATGAGAATTAGCATAGAGGAAGGTGTAAAATACCTAAATCATAGTCAATTAGCAGATGGAAGCTGGAAAAACTCTGCTTTGATGAGAGTACCTTACCCTCATGACATAAGCCCAGAAAAAACATATCATAAGAAATGCTTATATGGATTAGGTATTACAACCACTGACATATTGAGAGTCTTCACAAGTAGTGTCGCATTTAGGGCAATATATGGGAGTATTTAAAATGACCAAAAGAGTAGGGATCTTGTTTTTAGCCATTGCTTTTACTTCTTGTGCACCCCAGTATACAAATGTACTACAAGATGAGTTTACGTATGACGGCGAAATGATAAAGGCGACAGGTTATCTCTATCAGGGAGCAAATCAAAGATTTTTGGCTTTAGTTAAGAACAAAGCCTTTCGAGATGCTGATATAAGAGGAAATCTAGGAGGAGTAAATAATGAGTATATAAAAATAGGAAAATACTTTCTAGATAATAAAATTTCAACAAATGTATCAGAACTGTGCACCCAAGGATGTGCAAATTACTTATTTCTCCTTAGTGAAAGCAAAAAAATAAATAAAGATGGAGTCATTGGCTTTACTTATGGATTCTCAACTCCTTCAGAAGAGACTCTTATTGCGGATATGGAAAAACAATCATATACAAAACAGCAAAAAGAATTCAGCCTAAATCTTTTTAGGCAAAACTCAATAGAAGAGTTAAGTTTGCTGGAAAGAGCAGGGGTAAAAAGAGGCATATTTGATGATGCCCGAAAACTAGTATTAGCCTTTGAAAGCCAAGAGAAGGTGCCAAATATTAAAGGGATCAATCGAATCTTTTGGGTTCCATCAAATGTAGAGTTAATGTGTTATGGTGTCAAAAACCTAAATGGTATAAATGATCTAAATGATTATAAAAAGTCTATTTATCTATCTAAAGGCATTTATATTTTTTCTACCACAGATATGAAGCTAAAACCTTCTGGATTGAGTCAATGCGTAAGCTGATCCTACTTCTTATTACGATATCATTGTATAGCTGTTCTAATCCTTTCGCTTATTTTATGAACTCATCTCCGGTTGTATATGATAAAGATACTATCACTTATGATGGCATGATAGTAGAAAAAAGCGTAAGCCAAATCATAAAATTTTTTGACGAAGGAAAGAGGAACATCGTAATGTCGTCCTCTGGGGGAGAAATAGAAGCAGCCTACAAATTAGCTATTGCTATACAAAAGTACAATGTCCGAGTTGTTATTTCTGGGCCGTGTATATCAGCCTGCTCTATAGCTTTTTCAGGAGCCAAAGAAAAGATAGTCAAAAAAGGTGGATACTTAGGTTTTCATTGGAATGCAAGATCAAATAGCGATCAATTGGTATCCATAGGGAATGAACTTAATGGAATCAGCCGTATCGAAAATTTTCTAAGAGATGAATCCAACTTTAATAGTTCTATAGGTGTCAGTCAAGATTTATACGAAGACGCATGGATATTAGTTAAATATAAAATAGATCATGGTGGAAGTATAAAAAACTCCATTTGGCTTCCAACTATCAAAGAATTAAAATGCTATGGTTATCTCGTGAACGAATATGATTTTCCTTACAAGATTAGTTCTTTGCCATTCAGCAGTCGACTAACAATAGACTTATTTACCACAAAAGACCTCATTGAAGTACCTAATCGAGTATCAAAATGTGTAGGTATCTAAAACATATTGTCTTTGTCTTTCCGCAAATGCCATTATCATCCAGTTAAAATTCAGGTAGTGGTCAAATCAACGTGGGATGGATAATGGGGCATGCTGACATGTCCAGAATGCCAAGGTGTCCATATGTATCTGATTAGCGCTTAGGTATTTTGGGGTATAATGCACGCATGGTTGCTGATCTGACTCGGGAAGAACTGTTGGTATTGGTTCACAGTCAGGCTCAAGTGATTAAAGAATTGCGCGAAGAAATTGCCCAGCTCCGTAAACAGATTGAAGGCCTAGAACGTCAACAGCGCAAATATGTTGCTCCACACAGTCGGGATCAGCGAAAAGCTGATCCCCAAAAAGCAGGACGCAAAGCAGGACAAGGTTCTTTCAAATTCCGTGAGCAACCAAACCCTGCTGATGTGACTGAAATTGCAAGGGTTTAGTGGACAGTCAGTTCAGTCGGAATGGATATTCTCAAACTGAGCGGGGGAAAGATAGCCTAGCGAAGAATGACGACGTTGCCGGTTATAAAATACTTCAATCCATTCAAACACCTCATTTTTGGTTTGTTGACGATCTAATCTCGCTTCTCCAAGATCCAGCTCCGTTTTTAAGGTAGAGAAAAAACTCTCCAGTACAGCATTATCCCAGCAGTTTCCTTTACGACTCATACTTTTAACCGCTGCTAGACGATCTAAAGCCTGTTGGTAGATTTCACTCGCATATTGAGAACCACGATCAGAATGATGTAGAAGTCCTGTTTCTGGGCTTCGTGTCTTCTCAGCCATTTGAAGAGCCGCCATCACTAAATTCGTATGTAAACTGGTGTCAAAAGCCCAACCAACTACTTTTCTAGAAAATAAATCCATGATCACTGCTAAATAGAGCCACCCCTCTTTTGTAGGAAGATAAGTAATATCTGTAGACCATTTTTGATTTGGCTTTTCGGCTTCAAATTGACGATTGAGGACATTTTCACAAACGGGTCGTTTGTGTTTTGACTGCGTTGTTTGTCGGAATTTCCTTTTATAGAGCACGTATAAATCATTTTTCTTCATGAGGTAGCCAATACGATGGCGACTAACTTGATCACCTAATTCTTGAAGTTCAACCTTTATGCGTGGAGTACCATAGGTTTGCCTGCTTTTTTCATGGATGATTTTAATCTTTTCAATCAATTCGGCATTTTCAAGAGTGTGTTTGCTTTCTGGTCGTCCCTGCCATGCATAATAACTACTTGGATTAGCATCAAGGGCTTTACATAATGCCATAACTGGAAATTCATTTTGAAGTTCATCAATAAGATCAAAAACTTCTAGGTTTTGGCAAAGACGACCATGGCTTTTTTTAAAATGTCACGTTCTTGTCTGGTGATGAATAATTCTCTTTCTAGTTCACGAATTTTAGCTTCTTGCTCGGAAAGAGCGATATGGCCCCGTCCAGTGAAGGCTGGTCTTCCAGCTATTTTGCTGTCTGCGAGTTCTTTTTTCCAACGTGGGATGAGGTGAATAGCAATGCCAAGATCACGGGCTATTTTGGCCCCACTGGAGCCAGAGGTAGTCATGAGATCTATCGCTTGCTGCTTAAACTCAGGGGTGTAAACGGGTACAGTTCTAGACATAAGGGTCTCCTTAATCAAGATGATTCGGACTTTTCTCTCTGTCTACTAAACTCTAGCAAGTTCAAAGAGTGTGTTTGCTTTCTGGTCGTCCCTGCCATGCATAATAACTACTTGGATTAGCATCAAGGGCTTTACATAATGCCATAACTGGAAATTCATTTTGAAGTTCATCAATAAGATCAAAAACTTCTAGGTTTTGGCAAAGACGACCATGGCTTTTTTTAAAATGTCACGTTCTTGTCTGGTGATGAATAATTCTCTTTCTAGTTCACGAATTTTAGCTTCTTGCTCGGAAAGAGCGATATGGCCCCGTCCAGTGAAGGCTGGTCTTCCAGCTATTTTGCTGTCTGCGAGTTCTTTTTTCCAACGTGGGATGAGGTGAATAGCAATGCCAAGATCACGGGCTATTTTGGCCCCACTGGAGCCAGAGGTAGTCATGAGATCTATCGCTTGCTGCTTAAACTCAGGGGTGTAAACGGGTACAGTTCTAGACATAAGGGTCTCCTTAATCAAGGTAATTCGGACTTTTCTCTCTGTCTACTAAACTCTAGCAAGTTCATTCTTAGGTGTTGTTTTAAGGTTGTAGCCGAAATTAAACCTTCCCGCAGTATTTCGCCTTGGGGCCATAAAATAACCGTGCTGCCCTGCCCACCTGCCAAGGTTCCGGCGTCTGGCAAGACCATATCTGCCAATTGTAAAGCCGTGGCCTCTTGCTCGTTTAAGGCTTCAGGCTCGCCACTACGGTTGCAACTGGTTGTTACTAGAACCCCGCCACAACTTGCCAAAAGAGAAAACGCCACAGGGTGATTAGGCAAGCGCACTCCTACCAAGCCGTTATAAACCAGCTTGGACGGGCAATGCTGGCTGGCAGGGGCCACAATAGTAAGCGGGCCTGGTAAAAACGGCTTAAAAACGGCTATCGAAGGCAACAACAGGGCCTGCGCTTGGGCCGACCTAAGGGCAGGATACTTGTAAAGGCTTACTGGGGTCGCGGCCTTTTAGCTCAAATAGTCGGGCAATAGCCAGCGGGTGGTCGGGGTGCGCCGCCAAGCCCCAGACGGTTTCTGTGGGGTACGCCACCACACCACCAGCCTGCAAAATCTGGGCCGCAACCTTAACTGTTTCTTGAGTGTCTGTTTCTTGAGTGTCTGGCTGAATCTTAGACAAAAGGCGCTCCATCAGAGGTTTAGCTTGCCTGTTTATGGCCCCAAGAGCAAGAGATGTAGAAAATGTAAGGGCGTAGCAAGACAATTTTCTATAGTTTAAAGCCATGCCAGTTTTTGAGTACAGAGTTCGTAACCGCGCCCAAAAAGAGCTGAAATCCACGATGGAGGCCGAAACAATAAACCAAGTGCGGGATGTGCTTCGTGCTAAAGACCTCACTATTTTGGAAATTAAAACCCAAAAAACCGGTTTAGGCGCGGATGTTAGCGATCTTAAAATCCCTTTTCTTCAGGACCAGCCCCCCGGTCTTAAGCAAGTTTCTATCTTTAGTAAACAGTTTTCTACACTCATTAATGCTGGTGTGCCTCTTGTTCAATCCCTTTCTATCTTGCAGCGCCAAATAGAACATAAAGGGTTTCAAAGCATTGTCAAGAATATCCGTTCAGACGTTGAATCTGGTACGCCTTTAAGTGAAGCTATTGCTAAATACCCTAAAGTTTTTAACCGCCTTTATATCAATCTTGTTAGAGCTGGTGAAACAAGCGGAACCTTAGACTTGGTACTTAACCGTATTTCCGGCTTTCAGAAAAAGAGTTGGCACTTAGAGGTAAAATTAAAAGTGCCTTAACCTACCCTGTATTGGTTCTTGTTTTTGCTCTTTTTATTACTTATTTTTTGCTCACCACAATTGTTCCTCAATTTGCCGGAATCTTGACACAGCTTGATGCCCCATTACCACCACTAACACGGGCGCTTATGGCTATTTCTGATTTTTTAAAACATTCCACTATTTTCTTATTCTTGATCATCAGTGTTCTGGTTGCAGCTTATCGTTGGTATTATAAAACCCCAAGAGGACGTTATCAAGTAGACGCTATTAAACTTAAAATTCCTGTGTTTGGCAGTTTGCTTAAAAAGAGTGCTATTAGCTCATTTGCCAGAACATTTGGATTGCTTATTAGTAGTGGTGTAAATATAATTCCAAAGCCTTGATATTACAAGAGGCTCTGCCAATAATGCCATTATTGAAGATACTATTGAAAATGCTAGGGATGTCGTTATGATTGGCGAGCAAATGAGTTCTAGCTTGGCGAGTAGTAGCATCTTTCCGCCAATGGTTGTTAGTATGATTTCTATTGGTGAAGAAACGGGTTCTTTAGATACTACGCAGTAAAGTTGGCGACTTTTATGACCGCGAAGTAGATGAGGCCGTTGAAGCCATGACTGCCGCGATTGAACCAATTATGATTGTATTTCTGGGTGGTATAGTAGGTACTATTGTGGCTGGTATGTTCTTGCCAATGTTCAGCATTATCAATCAGCTAAGTAAATAATAGAAAGACAATTTTAATTAAATTCTTACTTCTGCTTTGTGTGGGAGTTTTTCTTTGTCTATTTTTATATATTTTAAAACTATATTCTGTTTACTTACAGGGATTTTGCTCCCCATTTAGATACTCAAACCCCATGTGATTACAGGTCGCTAATTTTTTATCTTTTTCGTAGCTATGGCCTATGCTCAGGTCTAATTACACTTAAGTCTATCACTGTACTCAGGTCTATCACTGTACCCAATATGGCGCTACACTAGCCCAAGCGTTGATCCGCAGAAGTAGTGGCGCACGTACCTAAGAGCGAGCTTGAGACGGTGAAAGTCAGGCAGGTGGCGGGCTATGAAGGGCGGCGGGGAGCAACAAATATTAAAAAAGTGCCAGCAGTACGGTAAATTTCTGTAAGTGAATTTCTGTAGCTGGAATGTGAGGTGGACCCGCGCATGTCCCTTGCGTCCCCAGATGAGCTAAAAGCTTGTCTGGGACTTGTTTTAGCGCAAGGCCAATAGTAAAAGGCTGATAGCAAAGGCAGAAGGCTTAAAACGTTGTATCAATTTTTAGCCATCAGCTAGCCGCCTTAAGCTATTTGCCAAAAAGGAGTTATTTATGCCCGCGCATCATCTATGGAAGAACTGGTCAGCTTATGCAAGCGCCGTGGCTTTATTTTTCAAGGCTCTGAGATTTATGGCGGCCTACAAGGTTTTTACGATTACGGCCCACTTGGCGTAGAACTTAAAAACAACATCAAGGCGGCTTGGTGGCGTACCAACGTTTATGAGCGCGACGATATGGAGGGCCTAGACGCCAGCATCATCATGCACCGGATGGTTTTGCGTCACAGTGGGCACGAAGCTACGTTTAGCGACCCGATGATCGACAACAAAAAGAACAACAAGCGTTACCGCCTAGACCACCTAGTTAAAGATCAAAAGGCCGATGTGATCGCTAAAGTTGCCGAATTAATGGGCGAAGATGCCTCTCATTTTCCGGCAGTTAATTTTCCAGCAGTGGTGGCCTCACTTAACAAAAATCCAGCTAAAGCCTCAGAAGTGCTAAAAACAG
>CAVQQN010000034.1:0-333700 GCA_963714775.1 uncultured Ignavibacteriaceae bacterium | reverse complement strand
CTCTCTGGTGTATTTCCCTGCTGGACAACGGCAGAAAAGTTTTTTCTCTGTGTAAAGCTGTTGATGTATTTCTATTCCTGATTTGAATCCGACAGTTTTATAATCCTCTTCGGTCATTTCGTTGAAAGGTTTGAAGACAAAATCGTACATAAGTTAGCCGCAATAATTTTATAAATGTTGGTTAGAAAAATACGGAAAGTTTTGTGTAGCAGGAAAAAAAATCAATAGAACACGGATAACACAGATTGCGTGGATTTTCACCGTTTTAATCCGTGTCTATCCGCGTTCTATTCCTATTTATTAAACTTTGTCAGATAATCCTTAAACATATCTTTATGAACCATAAAATCCATTATCTTTAGTTTAACGTAATCTTCATTATAGAAATAATATCCCTTATCTCCGGTATTTCGTGAGCCTGCGCCAGAGTCTTTAATTAAAAACCATGTTTTACCATCTAATTCTTCATATCCAACTAAATGAATTCCGTGATCATCCGTTGTGGTTTGATTACTGAAACGAAACTGCCTTGAATTTTCATCGATATATTCAGAAGGAATATCAAATGTGGGAACAATTGCACACTTTGACCAGCTATCATAACCAGGTTCGCTAACGTTCCACCAATTGCCAATGTGTAGCCATTCTTAATTGCATTCTTTAGTATCTTCATAAAATCATCAAGCGGAATGTTGTAGTAATCTTTGTTGTGCCACCAGTTGTCGGGAACTTCATACTCAACTTGTTGCCAGTAAGGCTGCTGCATATAAGAAATAACATCGACATAATCATCTGTATTTAGTTTCAGGTAATCTGTAAGATATTGTTTCGGGGTATATTGTTTCCCGGCAACAATAAACTCAGTCGGCGGATCACCCAAGTAAAAGTTCATTATAGATTTAGTAACTCTAACAGCCTCATCTTCATCCCATGCATTCGTTGCTTTTACATTTTGAAGATACGTATCTATCTCTTTTATCATTTTACTGTGATCATGAAAATGCTGATCGGGTAATAGACCCGTGTAAGCCTCGGTAGGAACAACTCCATATTGTTTGTAAATTTTTGTAACTGCATTTGCTTCAGAGCCTTCATCAACAATTGATTTACCGCGAGTACGAATGAACCCTTTTACTTTTTCTACATACTCCCAGTAAGCCGTATAAATGGGCGAAAGGTGTACTTGCTTGCCGGATAATCGATAAACTTCAGATTCAAAAAATGAAGTGGTAGAAAATGTCCAGCAAGTTCCAGTATTGCCTTGTGAAATCGGATCGTTGTGCCAAAAGTATTTAAATTCTTCTTTTGATTGAGGATAATTCATCCCTGTAAAATCCAATTTAAAAGATTTCTTTTTTTCTTCTGGAGGATTTTGAAATTCATCAATACTCTTTAGGATTTCTTCGTAGAATCCATCTTTTGGTTCAACAAATACTCCCTTGTTCTTTTCTTGTGCGGATATAAATGCAAGCGATGAAGCAAAAATCAGAAAAGCGAGAAACGAGACGAATAATTTCATAACATATTCCTTACCTGGTTTGTAAGTATTATTAATTTAGATGCTCAAAATTAGGAATAAATAAGACGAGTATAAAAATTTGTAAAAAGTTATTTTTGTAATGTACAAGACCAATAGCCAGAGTTTTGGAAAAATGGAATATTGCAATAATTGAAGATCTACATAAAAATCCATTCCATTACTCCCAAATTCCACTATACCTTTATAATGAAAAGTAAGTTTACTAATTCAAAAAACAGCCTAAACAAACGCGGTTTTTAGATATTCTATAATCTCCTCAGCACTTTTAAAACATTTAATTAAATCACTTCTTCTGTTTTCAATCTGCATTTGATTGTTCATTACTTCAACAATTTCTTTCCACATATTGGCATGGCAAATAATTGGTTTTGGCCGCTGAAGATTTTTATTTGCATATTCCCAAACCGCTGCAAATTCAAGCAGTGTTCCTGTTCCGCCTTGCAGGATAATGTAAGCATCTCCAAGCTCAAGAAGCTTTGTAATTCTATCAAAAAGTTTTTTTTCTCTTATTTCGATTGTTATATAAGGATTAGGTTCGGAGTTCCACAGATCAACCGTAACTCCGTAAACTAAACCGCCGTTATCAAATGCGCCCTTAGATGCGGCTTCCATAATTCCCCTGTAGCCGCCGGTGCAAATATTAAATCCGTGTTGTGCCAGCAATGCGCCAAGCTGATAAGCAAACTTATATTGTGCATCATCCTCTTTAGGAAATGCACTTCCAAAAACTGTAATTGTTTTATTCATATACCAAAAATTTGTTTAGACAAAAATAAATAATTTCAATGCGTTTATTAAATAACAAACCCGGCACATTTCTGAAAAAACATTTTTAATTAAAATGATTTTCCCGCCACTTTTTGCATAACAAAATTTTACACAAAGTAAAATTTTTCTTAATTGTTTATTACTTTTTTACCGCCAGAAAATGTTGTTTAATTAATTTATTTGTTTTTTGATTTGTATTTACATTTTTTTTTTTCTATTATATAGGTACAATAATTGTTAATATACACTATCGGAGGTATTGGGATGTTAAAACTATTTTATCTGTTTCTTATTAAAAGTTTGTTGGGTAGTTATAAAAAACAAACAATCTTAAAACCAAGGTTATTATTTCTTAATTTATTAAAGTCTAAACCGCCACAAAACACGGTTTTAAACTTTTTCTCACTCTCATTCATAATCTTACTCTTATTCTTTGCAGTAAGCTGCAACACAACAGAACCGCCAATAATAACACCACCACCGCCAGTTGTTAAAGACACCATAACTGTTTCTGTAGAGAGCTTTACACACAGAAGCGTTACACTAATCGTTCAGTCAACAGTCAACAGTCTTCAGTCAACAATAAAACTTTTTAGAAGTTTTAATAACATACAAACTGTTATTGCAGAGTATTCTATTCTTGTAAAAGACACCACAATAACAGATGATGACAACGGTGCAGGCTTACTGCTTGATACAACCTACACATACTTTGCAGTAAGAGTTGACAGCCTTGGACAGCTAAAAGACACAAGCAACATAGTAACACAAAAAACACTTGCACCAACAAGCCATAATTATACCTGGACAGAGTACACAATAGGTGACTGGCAAAGTGCTCTTTACGATGTTTGGGGTACTGATGAGAATAATGTTTGGGCTGTTGGGTCATTAACCATTGGTGGTAAATTTTATGGTGCATTACACTGGAATGGTATTGAATGGATACCTGACAGTACAGTTGGAGGTTATGCTATTTATGGTTTTGGTGCATCTGATATCTGGGTTGTTGGAGGAGGAGTATTCCACTATGATGGTGGTGAGTGGATACAAAAGGATAAAAAAATTGTTAATGGTAATGCGATCCCTTTGGATTTGGTGCTATTTAATAACACCCCCTACACCAGCATCTGGGGGACAAGCAGCAGTAATTTGTATTTAGGAAATGCCTGGGGTAAAATAATCCACTGGGATGGAAGTAAAGCTGACTTAGTTTCGGAAAACTATAGCGAACCACTAAATGATATGGAAGGATATTCGTCTGATTTTATTATTGCTGTAGGAACCGACTTTACACCTCCTGCCTCAACATTATATTTTGATGGATTATCCTGGTCTGATTATCCCAATATTGATAATGGCTATTCCTTAAACGCAGTAACAATAGTAAATCCTTATGAAATTTATTGGGCTGGAGAAGGAATTTTTAGAACGACAAGAGAAAATCAAATACAAGTGTTTAGTTCGGGATATTATATTTGGGACATAGAATACAACAAACTTACGGGTGAAGTTGTTGCCTCCGGTGCATTTGACGGAGTATATATCTACAATGGTTTAAGATGGGAAAACTTTCGCGGCAACATTTCAAACGATGAAACCACATATGCGGGGATATTCTTAATCAGTACAACGATATTTTGTGTTGGAAGAAATGACAACAAGGCAAAAATAATTATTGGAAAAACAACTAACTAATCAACAGGAGGATTAAAATGAAAGTTGTAAATAAATTGGTAATACTCTTTGTAATCAATGTAAACTGTGTTTTTGGTTATTTTGGTGAATTAAGATTCTTTATTGATGATGATTTCTCAAGTAATTATAAAATAGTCGCAACTCGTATTAATCTAAACGAACCAATATTTGGTGTGGATTTTATGATGATTGAAGGAGATGCATATGATAGTGTATTGTCAGACAGTTTAGCATTCCCCTCTGACCACCCACCATTTGACTACTTTTTAGGCTTTGATTATGTGAGAGATTTAGGCAGTGCTGGTTGGCCAACTATAGGTGAAGGCAAATATGAATAATTTCAATGCGTTTATTAAACAACAAACTCGGCACATTTCTGAAAAAACATTTTTAATTAAAATGATTTCCCCGCCATATTTTACATAACTAAATTTTACACATAGTAATTTTTATTCTAACTGTTTATTACATTGTTACCACCAGAAAATGTTACTTTGGTAAAAAGTTTGCATTTCGATTTGTTTTTACATTTTTTTTTTTCTATTATATAGGAACAATATTTGTTAATAAATACTATCGGGAGGTGCCGGGATGTTAAAACTATTTTATCTGTTTCTTACTAAAAGTTTGTCGGGTAGTTATAAAAAACAAACAAACTTAAAATCAAAGTTATTATTTCTTAATCAATTAAAGTTTAAACCGAGACCTATATTTGGTTTAAACTCTTTCTCACTCATACTAGTTTTCTTACTCTTTGCAACAAGCTGTGGTACAACAGAACCTCCACCACCTCCACCGGATGAAACAAAACCAACACTAACACTTGAACTTGATGACGTTAGCTGCACCGAAGCGTGGTTGCAATTAACAACCAAAGATTTAGAGTTACCTGCAGAGTTAACACTTAAACAATACAACCCAACAGGTGATTCCGTAGCTCAGGTTTTTAACCTGAGTTCTTTAGACACGATTCTTTACATAGACTCACTCTTACCAAACCAGGCATACAATTACCAGGCAGTACTTAACACAGATACAACAATAAAAAGTGAAAAGGTAACAGCACAAACCTTAGAACCAACCAGCCACAACTTTACCTGGCAAACGTGGGAGTTTGGACAGCATAGCAGCAGCGTACTTTATGATGTTGCCATAATAGATGAAAACAACATTTGGGCAGTTGGTGCAATTTATATGAATGATTCGCTTGGAAATCCTGACCCAAATGCTTATAACGCAGTGCATTGGGATGGAAATGAGTGGAGTCTAAAGAGAATATATACATTTAGTACCTGCAATGCAGTTGACTATGCACCTTTAAAAGCCATTTGGGCATTTTCAGACACCAGTTTAGTTGTAACTAGTGGTGGTAGTATTGGTTGGTATAATGGCATTACAAATAGACCAGATTGTAGTATTAGACCACTGCTCACAGGAGCTATCAACAAAATCTGGGGAAGCAGCAGTAATGATTTATACGTTGTGGGTAATGATGGAAATATCGCACACTTCACAAGCACCCAGTTTGTAAATACCTGGACAAAAATAGAAAGCGGAACAACAAGCAATATAAATGATATATGGGGAGAAGTAGATCAGGTTACAGGTGAAAGAAAAATACTTTGTGCAGTTTCAAATATTTCAGGTGGTGGTGAACAAAAGATAATACAGATAAATAGTGATAACACAATTGATACATTAAAATGGAGTATGAACAGAAGAATTCAATCAATATGGTTTAAAGGAAAACATATTATTTATACCTCCGGTGGTGGAGTTTTTTTTCAGAGTGAAAAAGATAAATGGATTGAACAAACCGAGTTACCTCTTTACTATACTGATAAGATCAGGGGAACTGATTATAATGATGCTATTACAGTTGGTGCTTTTGGTTTTGCAGCACATTATAATGGAATAAGTTGGCAAGTATTGAATGGTATCCCCGCTGCAGACGTATTGGGTTCAATTTCTATCAAGAATAATCTTATAGCTACTACAGGCTTTTATAACTCTAAGGCAATAATAATTATCGGTAATCATTTTTAGTATCATAATTAAAAGGGAGAATTTTATGAAAACTACTTATAGCGTACTTGTACTTATAATTTCAATTGTTTTTGGAATATGCACCTCCAGATCACAAACATTAAGTAAGCAGGTATATATTTCAACAAAAAACCAAACTGAATCATCAATTGCAATAAATCCTACAAATCCAGCAAATATTATTATATCGACTAACGGAGAGTTAATACCAGTTGAAGGAGACGATCCCCAAGGACCTTGGGGTAAAATACACCAACCTTTATTTTACACAACAGATGCGGGTAATACCTGGTATTCATCTCAACCCGATGAACATTCACCAAATGATGCGGGTACTAGGGGTGATCCAGTTGTTTTTTACAATAGTGAAGGAGTCGCATTTTATATATCTATGGCATATGGAGGCGGAATTATTTTAATGAAAAGTTATGATAATGGTTTTAGTTGGGAACCACCTGTAAATGCTGATCCACAAATTGAGATTCTGGATGATAAACCACACGCAAAAGCAGATTTATCTGGTATATATCCCGATAATGTTTACGTAGCCTGGACTGATCTTTCAATAAATAGAGTAATTCTAACTAAATCAACAAATCAAGGGGAATCATTCGGAAGTAGAAAAACACTGTTTACACAATTCAATAGTGCTAAAAAGTTGGGGGCTAATATACAGACCGGTCCTAATGGAGAAATTTATATTGTTTGTGCCAAATACTCGGATTCAAATCCTGATGATTTTCAAGAGAAGGCAATGATTTTTACAAAGTCAGCTGACGGAGGTGAAACATTTATTTCAGAATCAATTGCATTTAATATACAGGGTATTCGGGTAGAAGGTCCTAATCCGCTTTTTAACAATACAAGGGTAAACAGTTGGCCATCTATGGCGGTTGACTTATCAAATAACGCAAGACGAGGATTCATATATATTGTTTATGCTGACCAATCTACGGGGGATTCGGATATTTATTTAAGAAGATCAACTAATGGAGGGGATACCTGGACTACAGGTATTAGAGTAAATTCAAACTCAAACGATGGTAGCCAGCAATGGTTTCCATCCATCTCGGTAGACCCTATCTCTGGTAATATTTACATATCTTACTACAATATGGATGATGTTGGATTTTTAACGTCAAGATATTTAGCAGTTTCTACCGACGGGGGAAATTCATTTATTAATTCTTTGATCAGCGATAATAGCTTTTTACCAATTTCCTATTCTTCAGACGGATATATGGGTGACTATTTTGAAATTGCTTCGTACAATTCGACTGTGTTCGCAACTTGGACACAATTGGTTGGGACTAATTATAATTTATATATTTCATCACCGCCAAATATTTTAGTAGACCAGAAATCAAACTTTTCAAACACAAGTACAGGTCAAATTGCAATATGGGAAAATTCACAATTCAAAGAGTATAATGTGCCTAAACTATTTTATAGCTTGTCAAGCATAACCGCCAGAGGCAGTCAAAACATAATCAATGGAGAAAAATATAATATCTGGTTTAAGGAATCAATTCCAGAGGATAATAATTCTAATCACCATTATTTTAATATTGAAACAGGTTTAAATAAGTTTACTTCAAAATTTTTTCCAACAGTTCAATCTATCTCAATCCAAAACAATCTTGATGGAACAGGTGTTTCTGCCGGCGAATTATATTTTAAAGATCCCTGGTTTATAGATTCTGTTGATGCACAGCACGGTAACAATCTTATGAACAGAGGAATGGATAGTGCTTTGTGGTGGAAGCGATATCCAACTACCAGCAATCCATTTAAACCAGATTATTACACAGCTTATGAAAATGGTTATACTTACAAAGGTGTTTTCTTAAACCAAGGAACAGATTGGTTACCACCCTTTTATTCCGTAAAAGTAGATGCAGAGCAAATAATACCGGTTAACGGGCAAGACCGTAAATTTTATTTTCTTCAATGGAAAGGAGAACCTGATAAAGTAGCGTTCCGGGATTCATTGGCATATCAAACCGTCGTAGTTTTTAAGGATGCAAATGCAGTTGTAAGCGCACAGCTAAAAGGTAACCTGGTCTCAGGGCAAACAGATGCCTACAGTTCCAACAGCCAGCAGAAAACAGTAAGAGATGATAACGGATATTATCACACTGTTTACATTTCAATGGGTGCGCCCTGGTACACAAAAAGCGTTACCACAGATTTTGGTGGTGAGTGGACAAAAGAAGAAAATATTTTGCCTTATGATTATGATGGCACCGCAAAAAATCCGGCCATAGATTTTTATGGTAACAACTTAATTGTAGTATATGAGTTTAACCAGACCACAGAACCAATAGGCACATTTCTTCAACTTGTTATGATTAATATGACAACCGGTGGAGTAATAAGTGATAATTATGATAGAACTCCTTTTCCCTCAACCTTCTTCGGCTACGCAAAACCTGTTATTGCTTACACAAACGGTGAAATTTACGTGGCTTATAAAGAGTCTGCGTCAAGCACCCTAAAATTCTGGCGTAAATACCAGGATGGTATTGGTAATTGGGTTACGGCGGTAGGCAACATTCCTTACACAACAGCAAATTCATCTAACGTGACAATTGCGGATATAAGTATCAGTAATGATCTTCATCTTGTTTGGCAGGAAAAAATTCGTCGCCTGGAAGGTAACAGTTTAATGTATATTTACAGTTACCTTTCAGGAACAGTTCGCAGTTACTCGTCAACAACATTATCTACAATATCGAGCAACAGCGGATATTCCTATAATCTAAATCCATCAATAAGCTTATACTCAACGATTTACCCAATTGTAAGCTGGACTGGCAAGGATGTGGATAGTACTGTAAACCGCACTGTAGTAAGACCAAAAGCTTCATCAGTTTGGGGCTCATTTTTTATAACAGGCACAGATGTTAATAATACGGTTAATCAATCAGTTACTGATTTAAATAACAGTGTAATAGCCTGGTGTGAAAACAACGGCAGCAGATCTAAATATGTAAAACGTGTTGACGCACAGTATTCTTGTACAGGCAGCACATTAAGCCCCAATGGTACGGATTTAAGTTTAAGCGGAGGCAACTCACTTTCCCAAATTAAAGCCCTTGTATTTAAGGGCACAGACGCTGCACCTTATCTTATTGAAAAAAGCACAACAGATTTTAGTGCTTATTGTTACCAAACGGATGACCCTTTGTTAAACAAGATAACTGAAAACGATACAGTTGTTTCCTTTGGCAGAAGCGGTGTAGCTTCAATTAATGATATAGAGTTTGTTTTTGAGATAGGAGATATACTTATTGGGGACAGTATAATTAAATTTATTGATATACCGGATACTCTTGCTTACCCATCGACAAACGAACTTAACCAGCACACAAGAACAAATAATTTTACTTTAACACCGGAAACAAATTTCTACTTTTCAAATATTTATTTTGTTGTTCAAAAATCAAATCCTGATTCTGCTTTAATAACCACGGATGCAGTTAACTTTAAAGCAGAACTTGTAAACGCAACCACAAACCAGGTTGTTGGAACATTTGATAACATAACTTACACTAAGAACAATCTTGAAAAGTATGCAAACATAGATTATTCGGTTGACTGTTCGGGAATAACGCCTGGCGAATATTTTTTAAGATTAATAACTTCAGCAAATGGAAATGCATATTACACACTTGCAAACATTGTAAATGATAACACAACCCTTGCAAAGAAAAGCTTTAACAAAGTAAACTTTACCGGTAGTGAAATTCCAACTGCTTATAATTTAGCACAAAACTATCCAAATCCATTCAATCCAAGTACAACAATCCGTTACCAAATTCCGAAGGGCGGAATTGTAACCTTAAAGATTTATGATATACTTGGAAGTGAAGTAACAACATTAGTTAACGAAGAAAAAATTGCCGGAGTTTATGAAGTAAACTTTAACGCATCATCACTTGCAAGCGGTGTTTATATTTACAAAATACAGGCTGGTGATCCTTCGTCAAGCTCAGGACAAAGTTTTACAGCAACTAAAAAATTAATGCTGCTAAAGTAGTGATTTAAACAAACCCAGTTCCCAAAAGTCGGAGATCCCGCTTTGCGGGGGAACTGGGTTTGTAACTGTAGGACAAAATAAAACCCGACTCATTTCTGAATCGGGTTTTTCTTGCTCATCTATTTCACTTACTTAGCATTCGAACCTATCATATTTACACCTATTTCAATATCTTCAGATACTTTTTGACCAACAACTTTATTGTTAATTCCATAATCAAAAAGCTTTATACTAAACTTAGCTTGCACACCAAGTAAATCTCCAGGCGTTCTTTGTTTTGTTGTTTCGCTTTCATCAAGATAAGTTAATGTTGCTTCTGCAATAACTTCTTTTGTAACTCCGTGTAAAGTGAAGCTGCCTACAATTTTTGCAGAAAGTTTATTATCCGCTGCCGATTTAACTTCGCTTACTTTCTTAATTTCGAATGAAATTTCCGGAAATGATTCTGCATTTAACCAGCCTGCGCTGCGCATATGTTCATCACGTAAGTCAATTCCCGTTTTAATTGATGCAACGGTTACGGATACTTTTCCTTTAAGAGATCTTAAATCCTTGACATTAAAAGTAACGCTTCCTTTTACATCATTGCCCAGACCATTAATGTCTTCAAGCGGAGTTGTACTAAAAAAAGTAACCTGGTTTCTTCCGCCCTTATCTTCAAACTTAAAATTTTGTTCGCCGCTTGCTTTAACTTTAAAGCCTTGCGCAAATGTGATTGCAGTAAATAAAATAATTACTGCAAAGAATGAGAATGTTTTTTTCATTTTGTTTTCTTTCTTTTATTTCTAAATAAATAAATTAAAATTCCAGATAAAGCAGCAACAGCAGCTGAAAATCCACCTGCATAATCCAAACCGAGGACGAATTTATCAACGTATTGTTTATTTTCAACACCAAGCATTCTGTCAAGATCGGTGGTTTTATCTATAAGGATCTGCGTTTTGGTAAATATCTCTGCACCTTGTGTAAACCAATAGATTAACACCGCAGCGATAAGAATAATTCCAATTATTAAGACTAATTTTTGATTTTTATTCATTTTAAACCCACTAATTTTTTAATGCAGAATAATTGTTCAATCTGTTTATCATTCAGTTTGTCGCACAATTTGTTTCAGGATCTCCAAATAGATCTTGAAATAAACCTGCCTTCCGGACAGGCAGGTTCCGGATAACAGCGTTTCAACTATTTTTAGAACGGTACTTATTAGTTAAATTTAAATCCGAAAAGGGACTTTTATTGAAAACTTAATTTTCCCAAATAACGACTGTATGTTATAACACGTATATTTAATAAACAAGTTATTTCCTGGTTAACAATTAATTCTGTTGGATAAATCACAAATGACTCAGACTTACGATATTACAATAATTGGCGGTGGAATTGTTGGAACAGCAACAGCACTATCCATCCTAAAAGAAAAATCCGTAAACCTGCTCTTATTAGAAGCTGAATCTTCACTTGCGGTTCATCAAACAGGAAACAATAGCGGGGTTATTCATTCAGGGCTTTATTACAAGCCCGGTTCCCTAAAAGCCTTAAATTGTACTACCGGCAGAGAACTGATGTACGCTTTCTGCCTGGAACATAGCCTACCATTTGATAAATGTGGAAAGATTGTAGTTGCAACAAATAAAGATGAAATTCCTGCTCTTAATATGCTTGAAGAGCGCGGTAAGGCAAATGGCTTAACAGGAATAAAAAGAATTTCACCATCAGAGATTAAAGAACATGAACCATACTCATCGGGAATAGATGGCTTGTTTGTGCCGCAAACTGGAATTGTTGATTATGTTGCTGTTACAAATAAATATGCAGAATTGATTCGTGAAAAAGGCGGAGAGATAAAAACAAGTTCCAAATTATCTTCCACAAAAAATGATGGGACAGATTTAATCCTCTTTACTGATCACGATGAATACCGAACAAAGTTTGTTGTTAATTGCGGTGGTTTACAATCAGATAGAATAGCAAAATTGTTTGGTGTTGATCCAAAATTACAAATCATTCCTTTCCGTGGTGAGTACTATCAACTGAAAAAGAAAAAAGAATATTTAGTAAAGAATTTAATTTACCCTGTCCCCGATCCGCAATTTCCATTTCTCGGAGTTCATTTTACAAGAATGATTAATGGCGGAGTTGAAGCCGGACCAAATGCTGTTCTTGCTTTTAAGAGAGAAGGTTACAGGAAAACTGATTTGTCTTTTCGCGATATTTTTGAAATGAAAATGTATCCCGGGTTCTGGAAGATGGCTGCCAAATATTATAAGATGGGTTTCCAGGAATACAGAAGATCTTTTAGTAAAGAATTGTTTGTGCAATCATTGCAAAAACTTCTTCCGGATATTCAGAAAGATGATATAGTGGTTGGCAGTGCAGGTGTTAGAGCACAGGCATTGGAGCGAGATGGAAAACTTGTCGATGATTTTAGAATTGTGGAAGCTAAGAGAATGGTTCATGTTTTAAATGCACCATCACCCGCGGCAACAGCTTCGTTAAGCATTGGCAAAACGATTTCAGAAATAGTTATAAAAAGATTCAGCGAGGAAGTGAAATAGTTTAAATGAAAATAAATTTGTTAAATGTTATTTCGAATTCAACAGATAAATCTGATTTGAATGAAATCAGAAAAGATTTTTCTGCTCTATTAAATTCTGTTAAAATGAATAAAGGCAAGAACATTGTTTTGGGAAATGGGTTTGCCTCGGTTCCAAAAGAATTTTTGGTTGGTGAGATAATTCAAATTTTAGAAACTCACACAATCGAGCGAACTAAATACTATATTAAAAGACTGAAAAAAAGTTTAACTGAGACCAAACAAAGTAAAATCAATGATTTGAATTTGAATCGTTGGAAAGAATATGATGATATTATTACAGATAGTTTATGGATATTAAACAAACGGGATAATTCGGGAGTGCATCACGCGGGATATTGGGGCAATTTTATTCCGCAAATACCGAATCAGCTTTTAAGACGATATACAAAAAAAGGCGAGTGGGTTTTAGACCCATTTCTCGGAAGCGGAACAACTCTGATAGAAGCACAGAGACTTGGAAGAAATGCTGTTGGAATTGAGCTTTCTAAAAAAGTTTTAGATCAAACGGAAAATAATATTGTAAAAGAAACAAACCCACATAAAGTAAAATTAGAATTTGTAAATGGTGATAGTAGCTCAGTTGATTTGAAAAGTGTTTTGTCATCATTACAAATAAAATCTTTTCAGTTTCAAATATTTCATCCGCCTTACTGGGATATAATAAAATTTAGTGATAGCAAGTCTGACTTATCAAATGCAAAATCTATAGAAGAATTTTTAAGGGGATTTGGAAAGGTGTTAGATAATTGTCTCCCCTATCTTGATAAAAATCGGTATGCTGCTGTTGTGATAAGTGATAAATATTCCGGTGGCGAATGGATTCCGTTAGGGTTTTATGTTATGCAAGAAGTATTAAAACGAGGAATGATTTTAAAATCCACGATTGTAAAAAACTTTGAAGAGACGACTGCAAAGCGTAATCAAAAAGAATTGTGGCGTTATCGTGCGTTGGCAGGTGGATTTTATGTTTTTAAACACGAATACATTTTTGTTTTTCAGAAGAAATGAAACACACGTTAGCTGAAATCGAATCTGAATTAAAAAAACGACTTGTGTATCCATACAAATGGGGACAAAAACAAAACGACATTTTTGATAAGCAAACAAATTTTATTTACCACACTTTTTCTTTCGAAGAACTCTTAAAAGAAATTGACAAGAAATTTAAATTAGAAAAAGATTATGAACTTTACTTTAATTACACAATAAACAGATGGTATAATTTCTGGTCAGCGCAAGCCGTTGAAAATATTTTTTGTTCCCTACCAAATGTAAAACCGGCATTGGATAGTAAAGACAGATTGGTAGATTTTACGATTCAGGGTGTTTCATTTGATCATAAAACATCTAACTTTCCTAAAAACTTTCCATACAAAATTGATGAAGCAATTAAAAAAACAGATGATCTGATTAAATGGTTATATAAACATCAATCACAGCAGCAAAGAAAACATTTGAAGAATAGACTATTCATAGTTCTATATGCACAAAATGGTGAACATTGGAAACTGAAATCTGAAATAATGTGGCTAAAAGAAAGAATTGAAAAATATATGATCGGTTTTAATCCAAATTATTTATTGAAGTTTAATCTTGAAGAAGGAAAACCAACTCTTGCAGATGTAATTTGGGCGATACGCCAATAATCAAGGTTAATGAATATGATTAAAAATTGTTATCTTTAAACAGCAAAACGAAACATAAAATGAAAAATATTTCTGAAATAAAATTACTTCTGCAATCAAATAAACAAGATCTTATTAGAAAGTACAATCTTAAAAGTGTTGCTTTGTTTGGATCGTTTGTAAGAGATGAAGCTACTGAAAAAAGTGATATAGATATTCTCGTTGAATTCGATAAACCTATTGGATTAGATTTTGTACTTCTGGCAGATGAGTTAGAGGAAATACTTGGCGTTAAGGTTGATCTGGTAACGCCCAATGCTATCAAACCCAAAATGTTTGAATATATTAAAAGAGATTTACTTTATGTCTAAGAGAGAGTGGAAACTTTTATTCGAAGACATTATAGAATCTATTAATAAGATTGAAGAATATACATTTGATTTAACTTTTGATGATTTTGAAGAGAATAGTTTGGTTATAGATGCTGTTGTAAGAAACATTGAAATTATCGGAGAAGCTTCTAAGAATATTCCAACCGAAATACAACAATCGTTTACAGATATTCCATGGCAAAAATTAAGGGGGATAAGAAACAGAATTGTGCATGATTATTTTGATATCGACCGTACTATTATTTGGCATATAGTAATTAATGAATTATCGTTACTAAAGAAGACTCTTCAAAATCATCTTATAAATTAAAGATTTTAAACCCACCAAGTATTTTCCCCGACAATTTTGTCAAAAGATATTTTTATTAAATTTAAATTTTTATTGAAGTAAGGGTTCACTTTACTTATTTTCAATCAACTAAAATCATAAAGAGTTTTAAGACAATGAAGAAACTATTTTTATTCTCACTTTTAATCCTGTCTGTTGTTTTTCTATCGAATTGCGGTGATAGTAGTAAAGACGATACTGATAATTCTGGGAATGGAACTACTACAAATTTGAAAAAAAGGTACGGTATAAAATCCGGGGTTGTCGAGTATTTAATCACAGGTTCGCAGGAAGGCACAAAAACCCTGTACTTTGATAATTGGGGAATGCGGCAAGCTGAGTACACACGCTCGGTGTTAAGTTTTGGTGGATTTACCAAGGCTATGAATATTGTTAATATTATTGATGGTGAGTTTCAGTATATGATTAATATGGATCAGAGAAGCGGAACCAAAACCAGAAATCCAATTTTAAAATCTATTGAACAACTAAAAGATCAAAAAGGATTTAATGAGTTCGGCGAGCAGATGTTATTAAGTATGGGTGCTAACAAAATCGGAAATGAAGAGTTTCTTGGTAAAGATTGTGATGTTTATGAAATGAAAAGTACCGGTACAAAATTATGGATTTGGGAATGGGTAACTCTTAAATCAGAAACTAAATCAGGAGGCTTAAGCATTAACCTTACAGCAACCCGAATTAATGAAGATGGTTCGGTTCCATCTGAGAAATTTAAACTCCCTGAAAATGTGGTTTTAAATGAAGTTGATGTTGATAACATTGAAAACGAGATGAGAGAGGAGAATAAATGATTTCATTTCTTCCTATCGGAGGCGGAAATGAAATTGGTGCAAACAGCTATTACTTAAATTTTAACGGTAACGGAATTATCCTTGATTGCGGTATTCATCCGCAGAAAATAGGATTAAATTCTCTGCCGAATTTTGATTTAATTAAAAATAAACCCGTTGATCATTGTTTAATATCCCACGCACATCAGGATCATATCGGCTCAATTCCCTTTCTAGTAAAAAATTTTCCCTATATAAAGATTATAACAACCCCTCAAACCAGGGCACTTGCAGAGTTAACGCTTCACAATTCGGTTTCAATCCTTAAGAAAGAAATTGAAGAAAATGATTTTGAACTCTACTCCCACGATGAAGTAGATTTGTTAATTAAGATGATCGAATACAAAGAATATAAAAATCAATTTGAATTAAACTCATATCATCAACAAAAAGACGCAAGAGTAAATTGCACTTTTTATAATGCGGGGCATATTCTTGGTTCCACAGGAATTCTTCTAGAAAACAACGGTTACAAAATATTTTACACTGGTGATATAAATCTTACAGCACAAACGCTTCTTCCCGGGGCATATCTGCCCGAAACAAAAGTTGATACTCTGATTCTTGAAACAACTTACGGAGCAACTGATTCTGATATGCTCTTAGATTGGAATTCGGAATCACAACGATTTGCAAAAGAAGCAAATAATATTTTAAACAGTGGCGGTTCAATTTTAATCCCTGTCTTCTCGCTCGGTAAAATGCAAGAAATGCTTGGTACAATTTGGCAATTGATGCAAAAGAGAAGGCTTACAACTGTAGACATTTACACTGGCGGACTTGGAACAAAAATAAATCTTGCTTACGATTACAACCGTTTTGTTGTTAACAGGGTTGATGAAGAGTTTGAGCTTAATATAATTCCGCAAAAAGATTATTATGGAGTTTCCAATCCCGAAGATTTTTTTAAACATCCCTGCATCGTGCTTGCATCAAGTGGAATGATGATAAAAGGGACAACATCTTTTACTTTTGCAAAACGATGGCTTAAACAAAAGTATTCTGCAATCTTTACAGTTGGATATATGAATAATAAAACGCCTGGATATGTAATTGCTAATTCTGAACAGGGAGATAAAATTCAACTTACAGATTCTGATGAACCAACAGAAGTTAATTGCACAATAAAAAACTTTAAATTTTCAGCTCATGCAAGAAGAGATGATTTGTTAGAAATAGTTGCCAAACTAAAGCCCAAAAATGTTATTCTAATTCATGGTGAAGCTGAAGCGGCTAATTGGGTGGGTGCATCAATCTTGAAAAAATATAAAAACATAAAAATTCACACTGCAATTGAGGGAAAAGAAATAGAAATTGTTTAGTTGACCTACTCAAACAATTAATTTTTCTTTGTATATTAATAACAAACAAAATTCGTTTTCCTTTTTTGATAAGGAAATAGAACTTACATAAACATATAATAAATTATATCAGGAGGAGAAAATGTCTCGTTTGAAAAAACAAGTCCAGGATAAGATCGAAGCCTGGCGACCCCGCACAACACGCCTTCTTAAGGAATTCGGCAACGTAAAAGTTGATGAAGTTACTATCGATCAAGTCATCGGTGGTGCCAGAGATATTAAAAGTCTTATCACAGATATTTCTTATCTCGATCCATTCGAAGGAATTCGCTTTCGCGGATTTACAATTCCTGAAGTTTTAGAAAAACTTCCTAAAGTTCCCGGTGGAGAAATGCCTTTTGTAGAAGGCTTCTTCTTCTTCTTGCTTACAGGTGATATTCCATCAATGGAAGATGTGCAGGAAGTTGCTGAAGAGTTTCGCAAAAGACACGTTGTTCCTAAGTATGTTTTTGATATTCTGAAAGCAATGCCGCTGGATTCTCATCCAATGGTAATGTTCTCAACCGCTATTCTTGCTATGCAGCGTGAATCTGAATTTGTTAAAGAATATAATACAGGTAAGCTTAAGAAAAATGATTACTGGTCACCAACTTATGAAGATGGATTAAATCTTCTCGCAAAACTACCCGGCATAGCAGCATTCATTTACAGATTGAAATATAAAAATGGCAATATCATAGAATCTAATTCTAAATTAGATCTTGGCGGAGACTTTGCACATATGATGGGTATTCCAAAACCTTACGATGATGTTGCAAGAATGTATTTTATTCTTCACAGCGATCACGAAAGCGGAAACGTTAGTGCTCATGCAGGTCATCTTGTTTCAAGCGCACTTTCTGATCTTTATTATTCAATTTCTGCAATGACAAATGGACTTGCAGGACCATTACACGGACTTGCTAACCAGGAAGTACTTGCCTGGCTACAGGGTGTTTATGATAAGATGGGCGGTAAAATTCCAACCGAAGCAGAAATGAGACAGTTTGTTTGGGATACTTTAAAAGGCGGACAAGTAATTCCTGGATTCGGACATGCAGTTCTAAGAAAAACAGACCCGCGTTATCAGGCACAAAGAGAATTTTGCTTAAAGCACTTACCAAAAGATCCATTATTCCAATATGTTGATCTTCTCTTTAAAGTTGTTCCTCCGGTTCTTCTTGAACAAGGTAAAGCAAAAAATCCATGGCCAAATGTTGATGCACAATCCGGTGTTATACAGTGGTATTATGGATTGAAAGAATATGATTTCTACACAGTTTTATTTGCTGTTGGAAGAGCGCTTGGCGTTGTTGCAAATATTATCTGGGACCGCGGTCTTGGCTACCCGCTTGAAAGACCAAAATCTGTTACAACTGCAATGCTTGAAGAAGTTGCAGGAATAAAAGGCTAATATTTAGCATTAATGTTTAGTTGATTTGAGACGTCACGGACAACAAGTTCCGTGACGTTTTTTATTATCTCGATTCCCCCGATTGGTTCTGGGAATTTATCAAGTTTTTCTTCTTGAGCAAATCCGCTTACTTCCAAGAAGAGAACTAATAATAAAAACGAATAGATTGAGTTTTTCATAGCGCCTCCTTTTTTTTATTTATATTTATTCAAGTTTAAACATTATTGGGATGGCAACTTGAACTTTCATAGGCTTTCCTTTTTGTTTTCCTGGTTTAAATTTTGTTTGTTTGATAGCATCCATAGCAGCTTCATCACAACCACTACCAATTCCCTTGATAATTTTTGTACTGTCGACAATTCCATTTTCGTTAATGTACGCCAAAACATAAACCTTCCCCTGAATACCATTATCTTTTGCTTCTTTCGGATAAATAATCTTGTTTTGAATTTCTGCTATTCCTCCGATTGGTTCTGGCATTTCCTCAAGTGCAACAAAATAAATAGTGTCATTTGTAGCCGTCTGTTTTTTATCCTGAGCAAATTGAATTGCAGAGAAGAAAAAACATAAAAATAATGATGAATAAAAAAAAGTTTTCATTTGTTACCTCATATTTTATAGTATTAAAAAAATCACATTAAGACTTTAGTATCATATATTCGGTTTATTTATCTCATCTCTGTTAGAAGTCGCTCTCACTTCGATTACTGGTAAACTGTTGTAAAGCAATTGTATTGTTTTGGATTGAATGATCATTTGTTGGGAAAGATTATCAACTCTTTCCTGGTAGTTTGAAACTTTAAAGAAAAGATAACTGCTTAAGAAAAGTAAAATCAATGCAGCAGCATAAGAGATTGCTGAGAAGATTTTGAAGTTTGAGAACAGCCCAGTTTTTGTTAAGGCTTTTGATCCAACAGATCTTAAAATTCTTTCTTCCAGTTCGGTGGGAAGATCTTCAACAGAATTATCAACAGCATTTCTTATAACACTAAGCTGTTTAAAGTAATCTCTCGCTGTCTGGTCGCTTGCCAGCAAAGAAAATAGGTTTGCTTCTTTACTTTTTTCTAGCTCACCATCAAAGTAGAGGTTAATCATTTCTAATAATTTAATTTCACTCATAAAGTTCCTGTTTAATTTTATTTAATTGCCACGACCTTTAGCTCGTGGTAAAAGAATCAAATCATTACGGGCTTTAGCCCAACAAGTAATTATTTTGGCTAAAGCCAATTTCTATATTATCGAAAGTCCTCCACGACCTGAAGGTCGTGGCAATAGAATCTAACAAATTGGCAGATTGCTTCACCCCAATGAATCGAGGTTCGCAATGACTATTGTAAAACCTTTGATATTTTATTTATTAATTTCTGCCGCG
Source organism: uncultured Ignavibacteriaceae bacterium (assembly GCA_963714775.1). Lineage (GTDB taxonomy): Bacteria > Bacteroidota > Ignavibacteria > Ignavibacteriales > Ignavibacteriaceae > IGN3. The sequence continues at coordinate 313,685 of CAVQQN010000034.1, read as the reverse complement.
CTTTATACAACCTGCTTTTAACAAGATCTTCATCAATATTTAACAGAGATGCTATTTCTTTATAACATAATCCTGAATATTCTTTTAATACAAACACTTCTCTAAAATCTACATTCATATTATCAAGTTCATTCAAAATCAATTTGTTCATTTCTTTGTTTTCAATATCGTCAGCAAGTGAAGTTGTTGATTCTATATCAACATCATCCAGATCAACAGCATTAGAAAACAGCTTTTTGTTTTTTGTACTTCTAAAGAAAGTCATTACTTCATTTCTTGCCGTTTTAAATAACCAGAATTGTACACTTTCCTTGTTATGAATTTTATCCAGATTTTCAAAAAGCTTAATGAAAACGTCCTGCACAATATCATCTGCGCGCATTTTATCGCATAGCATTTTTAATGCATAATTGTAAATCCGCTTCTTGTATTTATTGAAGAGGATTGTAAACTCAATTATTTGATTCTCTTTTTCCTGCAAATCGATTTTTTTTACTTATCTAAAAGATGAAAAAACAGAACAAATGTTTCCAGAGATTAAAATTATTTTTGGAATAATCTTTGACATTAAGACGCAAATTGTAATTAATAATTCAGCTTAGGGATTGTTATTTAACATATTATTGTTATTTTAATAAAAACATATCATTATTTTCGGTTGTGTAAAAATATTTTTTTACAGGTAAATTTTACTCTAATCTAATTTAAAGATATATTTACTATTGAAACTAAGCGGGATTTTCATTTAATTAATTATTTTAAAACAATATAAGGACTAACAAAATGCGTAAATTATTACTTGTTATAATGTTAATATTAACATCACTTATTTATTTTTCTTGCGATACAGCAGAAAACCCAGAGGACCTGAACACTGATATTCCAACAGATCCTACCAGCGTAACAGTTCCGACCCCGACAATAAATAATATTCTTCCATCAGCTACCTTTACAACCCTAGGAACAAGAGTTAAATTAAACTTGCTTGGATTGATTGATCCAACTACAAATTTGCCTTTAGCTTTAAGCTATGATGCAACCAACCCGCAAAATTCTAATATTTTTGTAGAAGAAGATGGTGTTGTACAAGGATTAAAAGTTACAAAAGTTAGTACTGGTAACGTGCTTACAGCAGATATAGTTTTTTGTGTAGATAACTCTGGTAGTATGAGCGAAGAGGCTGATTCTGTTGCCGCAAGTATAGTTGAATTTGCAAGCTTCTTGCAGGCAAGCGGTCTGGATGTTAAGTTTGCAGTTGTTGGTTATAGCTATGGTTATGTTAATGGTGGAATAAATTTTACTAGTTCTACTGCAATCAATAGTTATTTAAATAGATATTCCTATACTGGCACATATAGAACAGAAGGTTTTTCTGGACCAGATAGTGCTGCAATCGAAGCCAGAGCATATAGTTTTGGAACTGCAACAGCAGAAAATGGAATTGTTGCTGCCATTTTTGCTGATAGTGTTTATGGCTGGAGATCGGGCGCTCAGAGAGTATTTATAAACTTTACGGATGAACCTACACAATCCGATGGCATTACATGGACCAATGCATTTGGTTGCGGTTTATTAAGTGGAAAAGCCACTGTTCACACAGTATTTAGTGAAGATTCAACTTATTATTATTGGGATAATCAAAACGAAAGACCTTGGGATATTTCGACTTGTACAGGCGGGACAATTAAATTTATTTCCGGCAATGCAATTGGTTTAACTCTAAAGGATCTTCCAGTAGCGGGTGCACTTGCAAACAGTTATTTAGTTGAGTATGTAACTGCAAAAACAGGCATTGCACATGTAGTTAAAATTACAATTTACACATCTACAGCTGATGGAGTTAAAACATTTAATGTAACATATTAGAGTAGTTTATAATTAAAATTATAAGCCAATCACCTAAAAGTGATTGGCTTTTTTATTTAGTATTTAAGAAAGCAAATCACATATATACAGGTTTTACATTGCTAATATTCTAACACTTTGATAATTTTAACCGTTAATTTATAAGAAAATGAAGAAAATTTTAATTCTAGGTTCTTCCGGTTCTATTGGTGTTAATACGCTTAATGTTATTAGAAATTTCCCGGATAAATTTTGTGTCGCAGGTTTAACTGTAAATTCAAGAATTGATGTTTTGGAGCAGCAAATAAAAGAATTTAATCCTGAATTTGTTGTTGTAACTGATGAATCCAAAGCCAAAGAACTTCTATCTAACATTGGTAATTTATGTGAAATTCTTTCAGGTAAAGATGAGCTATTAAAAGCTGCATCTCAAAGAGATTACGATATTCTACTTGGTGCTATCGTTGGCTTTGCCGGATTATCACCGACTCTTGAAGCAATTAAACGCGGAAAAAGAATTGCCCTTGCAAACAAAGAAACTCTTGTTGTTGCCGGTGAACTAGTTACTAAGCTTGTGTTGGAAAACAGCGCAGAAATAATCCCGGTTGATTCTGAACATTCAGCAATTTATCAATGTTTGGTGGGTGAAAATCTTAATGAAGTTGAAAAGTTAATTATTACAGCATCCGGCGGACCATTTTTGAATAAGGATAAGTCATTTTTTGAAAATGCAACTGTCGATGAAGCCTTGAACCATCCTAACTGGAAAATGGGCAGCAAAATCACCATAGATTCTGCTACTATGATGAATAAAGGACTTGAAGTTATTGAGGCATATTGGTTATTTGGATTACCAGTTGAAAAAATTGATGTGGTTGTACATCCGCAATCAATAATCCATTCAATGGTTCAGTTTGTGGATGGTTCAATTAAAGCACAACTTGGTTTACCGGATATGAAACTACCTATTCAGTATGCACTTACTTTTCCGGAAAGATTTAAGAATGATTTTAAGCGAACTGATTTGCCGGTAATAAAAAATTTGACTTTTTTAAAACCCGATTTTGATAAATTTGAATGTCTAAAATTAGCTTTTGGTGTTCTTAAAGCCGGCGGTACTGCCCCTTGCATTTTGAACGCTGCAAATGAAATTGCTGTTGATAAGTTTATAAATAAAAAAATTAAATTCTCTCAAATTTCAGAATTGATTAGCAAGGCTTTGGATAAAATTGAAAATCATTCGGATCCTGATATTGAGACAATATTTGAGTGCGATAAAAAAACAAGAGAGTTTGTTAAGACTTTAAGTTAGAAAAAATAAAAGGAGTTCCGCATTCTATGGATTATATAATTTATTTCGCAATTACAATTGGCATTTTAGTTTTTGTACACGAGTTTGGGCATTTTGCTGCCGCTAAACTTAGTGGAATGCGCGTGGATGTTTTTGCAATAGGGTTTGGTAAAAGATTATTTGGATGGAATAGAAAATCAGGTTTTTCATTTGGAGAACTTCCAAAAGATTTTGATGGCGAAGGGCATACGGATTACAGGTTAAGTTTATTACCACTCGGCGGCTATGTTAAGATCGCCGGAATGGTTGATGAAAGCATGGATATAAGTTTTGCGGAGAAAGAACCGCAGCCTTATGAATTCCGCGCAAAACCATTGTGGGCAAAAGTGTTTGTGATTACTGCGGGTGTTTTTATGAATCTTATGCTTGCCTGGGTAATCTTCTGGGGTGCAAACTTCTTTCAGGGAAAGCCGATTACATCAACTACAACACTTGCTTATGTTGAAGATGGAAGTGCTGCTGATAAATCAGGATTTATTAGCGGCGATAAAATTTTAAGCGTAAATAATAAAACAGTTACAAACTGGGAAGATTTACGTGCCGAGATTTTTATCAACACTCTTGGTGAAGATATCAATGTTAAAGTTTTACGTGATGGTAAAGAACAAAATCTATATGTAAAAAGAGATCTAATCCCTGATGACGAAACAAAATCACTATTCTTAATACCTGATGGAGTTAAACCTGCTATAGGTGAAGTCGTTAAAAATTCGCCTGCCGAAAAATCCGGAATAAAAACCGGTGATATCCTACTTTCAATAAATAATGCTTCACTTTACAGTTCTGCACAGGCGACTGAAATTATTTCATCGAATGCGGGTAAAGAATTAAAGATTACGGTTCAAAGAAATAAAGAGAAGCTTGATATTGCGGTCACTCCTGGAAAAGATGCAAAAATTGGAGTGGCAATTGCTACTGTGTTTATGGGTGAAACAAAAATGCGAACCTATGGGGCTTTTGAGTCCGTTTTCTATGGCTGGAAAGATATAGAGAAAATGACCAATCTGACTTTTTCAATGATTGGGAAAGTGTTTACAGGAAATGTTGAGTTTAAAAAAGCTTTTGGAGGTCCGATCAAGATCGCTCAAATTGCAGCTAAATCTGCAGATTCAGGTATTGCAAGTTTTCTTTACTTTCTTGCTCTTTTAAGTTTAAGTTTAGCGATAATAAATATTATGCCATTCCCGGTACTTGATGGCGGACACTTAGTTATGATACTAGTCGAGTCAGCAATTAAAAGAGAAATTCCGATTAAAATTAAAATGGCTATACAAAACACCGGACTTGTGCTACTGCTCTTGCTAATGGCATTTATTATTTACAATGATATAATTTCACTTTAATAAATTTATTAAGAAAAGATGACATCTTATTAAAAGATGTCATCTTTTCTATAACAATTCCCACCCATCACTTTTCTTTGCCAACAGTAAAATAGTTTCGCAAATTGTAATTTCTTTCCGATATGTTTCCTCTGTAAAATTAAAAATAGATTCTCTTTTAAAAAGCTTAAGATTATATTTGATATGAATACAGCGACACTTAATACAAAGTTAAATTTTGATAAAGATAAACCTGAAACTAAAAATGAGATTATCAGAACTTTGAACAGAAAAAATCTATATTGGATATCTCAGACTTCGGGCTGGAGTTTGTTTGTAATTGTAAATTTGCTAATCATTTCCTCTTTTGAAACTATCCCACTAAACAGAATTGCTCTTTGGATACTTTTAGGAATTTATGGAATAGTCTTTTCTCATCTTTACCGTATCTATATTAAAAAATATAATTGGGCTAATCTTTCGTTAAAAAAAATTATCCCGAAAGTTTTAATAGCAAGTTTTGTTGTTGGATTGATAATTTACATCCCGGTTTTTATTTCCGGATATTTACTCGGAGTTGAACGAGAACCACAGCATTTAACTGCTTCAATAATTGCAGGTATTTTAAATATCAGCATCGTTGTGCTTGTCTGGTCCTTAATATACTTTGCGATCCATTATTTTGAAAATTCAAAGATTGCGGAAATTGAAACTTTGATTTTTGAAGCTGCTGTAAAAGATTTTGAGTTGAAAACATTAAAGGCCCAGATCAATCCGCATTTTATGTTTAATGCAATGAACAGTATCCGGGCTTTGATTGAAGAAGATCCACAAAATGCAAAAGATGCAATTACAAAACTCTCAAATCTTATGAGATATACGCTTAGAATTGAAAGAACTGAAACTGTTCCGCTTGCCGATGAATTAAAGACAATACAGGATTATCTAGATCTTGAAAAAATTAGATTTGAAGAAAGACTTAATTATAAAATTCAATCAACACCTGATTCAGATAGAGTTGAGATCCCTCCAATGATGGTACAAACATTGGTGGAAAATGGGATTAAGCATGGTATATCCAAAATTACAAAAGGCGGATTTGTAGAGATTAATACAAAAATTGTTGATTCATTTCTTATGATTGAAATTAGAAATAGTGGTAAATTTGATGAAGAAGAATTAAAGAATTCCCGTGGATTTGGTATCGGTAACACAAAACACAGGTTAGCATTACTGTACGGGGAAAATGCTTCTCTGATTTTGACAAACGAAAACAATAACACTGTTCTTGCAAAGCTTAAAATACCATTAGGAGGTTCAAAATAATGAAAGCATTAGTTATAGATGATGAAAGACTCGCACGTACCGAGTTAATAAGATTATTAGAGCCATTTAAAGAAATTGAAATTGTTGGCGAAGCAGTAAATGCAGAAGATGCACACAACAAAATTTCTGAGTTAAACCCGGATGTGATTTTTCTTGATATTCAAATGCCGGGCAAAACCGGGTTTGAATTGCTGGAAGAATTAGACAGTGTTCCTAAAGTTATATTTACAACCGCTTATGATGAGTATGCTTTAAAAGCATTCGAGTATAATGCCCTTGATTATCTTTTAAAGCCAATTGAACCAATTCGATTAGAGGAATCAATTAAGAAATTAATCGAAGGAAAACGTAAAGAAAGAAGCCATGCTTTATCACAAGAAACTTTAACTGCAGAAGATCAGGTTTTTGTTAAAGATGGGGAGAAATGCTGGTTTGTTAAATTGGAAAAAGTTCGCTTGTTTGAATCGGAAGGGAATTATGTGCGATTATATTTTGAGGAAAACAAACCGCTTATCTTACGAACATTAAACTATCTTGATGAAAGATTGGATAACAAATCTTTTTTCAGGGCAAACAGAAAACACATCATTAATCTTAAATGGGTAGAAAATATTGAGCCCTGGCTTAACGGCGGATTGCTTGCAAAGTTAAAAGGCGGACATAAAATTGAAGTCTCAAGAAGACAAGCAGTCAAGTTTAAAGAAATGTTGAGTTTGTGATTCTTCTTTGTCTTTACTTTGCGGGTTAGCTTTGTGATCTTTGCGTGAAATGCGTTTTAAGAATTTTTCTCGCAAAGAGAAAAAAACTAATTAAACATTTCCCATGCTACGCCAAATCTTATAGTGCGGGTTGGCATTGGATAATAAGGCGTGATATAATAATTGTTATTAAAAAGGTTTTGCCAAGCAAAATATATAATTGCCGTTTTTTGAATTTCGCCGGCAAGTGTAAAATCTAACTTATTTGATGCAGGAACTTCTACGACTCCATGCTCATAAGTATAAACATTGTTTTTGCCTATGTAATAAAAAACAAACCCTGTCCTCAAATCGAGATTGTCATTAAATGCTTTACCAGTGTAATATAGCCCTGTTTGTGTCTGAAAATTTGGAACGCCGAATAAATATTCATCATTTAATGAAGAATAGAAAGATGATATTGATTGAAGAAGTAGGAAAGAATATTTAATATCAAAGTTTAATCCAACGCCGGATATATCACCATAAGGCTTTGTGCTATAAATCCCTGAGAAATCAGAATTATTCGCTGTATAATCATTTCTAAAATATCTAAAGTTTGCGCTTATAATCCCATAATTAATTCGTCCACCGACCTCTATAAGATTATCATTTAAATCAGAATTTAAATATGATTTAGGAATTGAATAACCGAAATAGAGCTCGACAAAATCTGCAGGTCTGTACTTCAAATCAAAACCAATACTAAATGGATTAGCAGAAAATTCGCTTGATGAATCCTGGAATATCGATTTGTTAGAATAAGAAGAAAGCTTTCCGAAAACTGACGGAATCAATGTGCCGTTAAGAAGTTTCAAAGAAATATTACTTGATACGGAAAAGAGATTTCTTTCTAAGTAAGGAAGGTTTGATAAAATGGTCGTGCTGTCAATAATTACTTCTTCCCACAAGTTTATTCTGCTCTTTTCATAATCAGTTATTAACTGCACATTTAATAAGTTATTATTAAAATCATTTCTAAAATTCACTCCAAAAATCTTATTTTCGGAATACTGTTTTGATTGAGAAGTTCTCTGATAATCATTATAAAGATAGTAGACGCATAAATCAGTTTTAACATTTTCTAAAGGTTTAATCAAAAATCTTAATCTTGGTAAGTGTGTTAAAGTTTTTAATTCGCCATTTGGATAAATCATTGGTGCGGCTCTGAAATCATATAAAACATCATTAACATTTTTTCCAAGCCTAAGAATACTATCAACATCAACGCCGCCGCTGTAGCCGGCTTTGTAATCATTGTAGTTGTAAGTGGCTATTATGTTAATGTCATTTGAAAGCAGGTACTTAAGTTTAACCTTTCCTTGCCACAACGCGTAATCTGTATTGTCATACAAAGCATCAGTAATTCTATTTGTAATACTAAATGAGGCAATAAGTTTTTTCATTGCGATGGCATTGAAACTTGCGTCGAGCATCATATCCCGGTTTGCACTTTGATAAAATTTAATTCGTGAATATGGCTGGCTTGTAATAAAATCTTTAGTAATAAAATTTATGCTAACAAGATTATTGTACGCACCGTAAAGAAATCCGCGTGGTAAAGGCACAATTTCTATTGAATCAATATCTTCACTTTGGATAAGGTTAAGATTGAATGAATTTGAAAAACGATCATTAATTGATAACCCATCCACAAGATAGCTTATCGCATTATTTCCAATCCCATATAAAAAAGTTTCGTTTGGCTGTCCGGTAAATCCCAAATCCTTAATAAAGTTGAGCGAAAATAATTTTAGATATTCTCCAGTATACTTATAATCAAGTTTTAACAGCTCATTGTTTTTTATAACAAAGCTTTTTCCTGTTAATGCTGAAGAGTAAATCGGAGCAATAGAATCACGTTTTATGCTTATTAATAAAGAATCCTTGGTTAAGATTGAATCGGTGTGGGCCAATGTAGTATCCGGAAAAATTTTAATTCTGGTTGTGACAGAATCAATACTTTGTGCAAACAAGGAAGTAATGGAAGCAAATAAAAGTATTACTAGTGTTCTGTTCATTGCAAAATTAATTAACTAAAAATTATTAGTATTTAAAATAAAGAATAAACAAATCTGCATCAAAGTAATTAAGGAAACACTTTGTCAGTTGTGACATAGTTTCTAAGCTTAATATATGGGAACAAGATGCAGGTCAAAAAAAATTTTATTGCCACATCTTTTTATTTGAGGTAAAATATATTTATTTTCGCTTTGTAATTAAACCGCATTCATTAATTAAAAGAGAGGGTTATTTATGGCAGTAAAACCAATGACCAAAGGTCAGATTCTTGATCATATGGCAAAGAAGACCGGCGTTACAAAAAAATTAGCTGGTCAGTATTTAGAAGAACTCGTAGCTTTAGCATACAAAGAAGCTAAGAAGTCATTCACACTCCCTGGTTTAGGTAAATTAGTCGTTGTTAATCGCAAGAAAAGAATGGGAAGAAACCCAGCCACAGGCGTTTCAATGGTTATCCCTGCAAAGAGAGTATTAAAATTCAGAATAGCTAAAGCTGCAAAAGATAACGCTTTATAATCTGAGTTAAGATTGTATTATTAAGGCGAAGAATGGAAATGTTCTTCGCTTTTTTGTTTAAGGAGATAATATGAATGCAATAGTCTACAATGTTGAAAAAACCCTTGATGTTTCGGAATTTATAGAAGTACTAAAGAACAGCACCCTAGCTGAACGGAGACCAATAGACGATGAACAAAGAATTTCCTCAATGTGCAATAATGCCAACTTAATTGTTACGGCAAGAATAAATGGGAAATTAATTGGCGTGGCCCGTTCAATTACTGATTTTGTGTATTGTACTTATCTTTCAGATCTTGCAGTAGATATTGAGTTTCAGAAAAAAGGGATTGGTAAAAGATTGATTGAGGAAACCAAAAAGATAACTCCGCAAGCAAAATTGATTCTACTTTCAGCTCCCGGTGCAGCTGATTATTATCCCCAAATCGGAATGACCAAGCACAATCAGTGCTATTTTTTAGATGATATTAAAGATTTAAAATAATTATTATTCTTCCCAGCTTCATCTTTCAACCTCTTTTATTAACTTTGATACACGAAAAACGTAAGACGAGAAGCGGTATATAACTCCGAAATTCTTTTAACAATTAGATAAGTAAGTCATCAATCAATAAAGCAACACGTATAGGCTAATAAAATGTTAAGAAAGATTTTTTTCTTTGCTATCACCATATACTCATTAAGTAATGCACAAACAATTCAGGATCTAATTCAGCCAATAAATTTATCACAGGATCAGTCTACAAAAGTTTTAATAAGTGATATTTTTTATTCTGCTAATTATGACGTTGAGTTCACATCCAGTAATAACATTGATGTAAGCTATGATAAGCTTACAATGGAAATCTCATTAACTCCCAAAAATAATTTTTCCGGAATGGAATTAATCCCATTTAAGCTCGGCGGAGAAGTTTATCAGATTCCTGTTAAGCTTACAAGAAGTCAAAAATATCTTTTTACTTATAAGCCGCAAAAGGGTGAAGAACAGATAAATTTATTTGGACAGTTTAATAGCTGGGACAGGCAAAATCTTCCGATGAAGGATGCTAATGTTGATGGCGTGCTTGAAGTTGAGATTCCGCTTGATCCGGGCAGATATGAATACAAATTTTATATTGATGGAAGAGAAGTTGTTGATCCAGGTAATCCAGACAAAGTTTCAAACGGAATGGGAGATTATAACTCGCTTCGTATAATTGAGGAATCTGCAAAAGATAAAATGTTTCTCCACATTCTTGGATCAGAAAAAACAGATGATGGACTTCTCCTGAAATTCTATTTTGAGAATATAGATAAAAGCAATAGGGTTGATAATGAAAATCTAATCGCTCTTTTCGATAACAAAAGATATCCGGTAGAATTAATCCGGAGTAATGAAAAAGAAATTACATTTACAGTAAAAGATAAAATGTTAAGTGGAAATCATTCCATAAGAATCGCGGTTAACAGAATGGGTAAGAACACAAATATTCAAACAGTTCAATTGCACGATGGAATCGTTGCAGGAAATTTAGGTGTTCATACTCTTAACGATAATATTATCTATTGCATGATGATTGATCGTTTTGCCAATGGTAATAAATCAAATGATAACCCAATAAAACGCGATTCACTTTTTGTTCAGGCAAATTATCAGGGTGGAGATTTACAAGGCATCATTAATAAATTGGAAGAAGAATATTTTGATAAACTTGGTGTTAATGCTTTCTGGATTTCTCCGATCGTTGATAACACTAATAATGCTTACCGTGAATTTCCTGTGCCGCACCGCTGGTACACCGGTTATCATGGATATTGGCCAGTATCTTCCACAAAAGTTGAAGAACACTTTGGTGATATGAATCTCGTTAAAAAGTTCATTGATATTGCTCATCAAAAAAAATCAAAAGTGTTTTTGGATTATATAGCCCACCATGTTCACCACGAACATTGGATGTGGAAAGATCATCGTGACTGGTTTGGGACTTATAATCTACCAAACGGAAGATTGAATTTAAGATTATGGGATGAATACAGATTAACCACATGGTTTGAACCTTATATGCCTTCGTTTGATTTTGTTAGTTCTTACGAAGCACTTGAGTTTATGACAGACAATGCAGTTTGGTGGATAAAGGTTACTGGCGCAGATGGTTTTCGGCATGATGCTGTTAAACATGTTCCGAATGAATTCTGGAGATTGTTAACTAAAAAATTGAAGAAAGAAATTTCTATACCGCAAAATAAAGAAATTTATCAGATTGGTGAATCATTCGGCGGCATTGATATGATTGCCTCTTACGTTAACAACGGACAGTTAAGCGCCCAGTTTAATTTTAATCTATATGATGTTGCCATTCCAACTTTTTTGGATGAAAAAGCTTCATTCAAACTGCTTGATTACCAGATGCAAAAAAGTTTCCAGGTTTTTGGATATAACAATCTTATGGGCAATATAATGGATAGTCATGATAAAATTCGTTATATGGCTTACGCCGATGGTGATCTTGCAATTAATGATGGACGGGCAAGTGATTTTGCGTGGAATAATCCTCCGAAGGTTGATGATCCGAAAAGTTACGATAAATTGAAACTTCATCTTGCGTACATTTTAACGATTCCAGGAATTCCCATTATTTATTACGGCGATGAAATTGGAATGACAGGCGCTTCTGATCCTGATAACAGAAGAATGATGAGATTTGGTGATGACCTGAATGAATATGAAAAACAAACTTTTGAAGATGTGAGCAAACTTATTCATATCAGAAAAGAACATTCCGCTTTACGTTACGGCGATTTTTTAACTCTTCAAGCCGATGAAAAGGTTTATGCTTATTTGAGATCGGATATGAATGAAAGAATTTTAACGCTTATAAATAAAAATCCTGATCAACAAAAATTGGAGTTAACGTTGCCCAATATGTATAAGATTAAAATAGCTAAAGATCTTGTAAGTGGTAAAGAGGTTGAGGTGAAGGACAATAAAATTGTGCTGGATGTTGATGGAACTAAATATGAAATATTAATATTAGAAAATTAACAGGAGATACAATGGCTAAACTATCAATTGCTTACGGTGTAATTTTTATTTTGATGGGACTTTATGGCTATTTTGGAATAAGCAGCGAAAGTATTACCGCACTAATTCCAACTTTCTTTGGAATTCCGATGTTAATTTTTGGATGGTTGGGACTAAATGAAAAATATTTAAAGCATGCAATGCATGGCGCTGCTGTTCTAACTTTACTTGGATTTGCCGGAACTGTTAGCGGACTTATTAAATTTTTCAAAATGCTTGGAGGTACAGAAACAGCAAGACCTGCCGCTGTTACAGTACAGGCAATTATGGCTGTGATGTGTTTAGTGTTTAGTGTTTTTAATCTTTGCAGTTAAATCATTTATTGATGCAAGAAAGAATAGAAAAGCGGAATGATGGAGTATTGGAATAGTGGAGTGATGGGAATTAAATTCAAACAACTCCATTACTTCAACATCCCACTACTCCTTTTTGTAATCAGTTAATAAAATAATACTAGAACATTATGAGAATTAAATTTATAATTATATCTACATTGTTGTTATTTTCGTGCAGTGAAAGAAATGAAATAGTCATTAAAAGTGATCTTGAGTTAAAAATGGATAGCATTGCCGAAGATTACGTAAAGCTTGTTTTAAATATCGGGCAGTATGATGCCGATTTTGTTGATGCTTATTATGGTCCCAAAGAATGGCGCGCAAAACTAAAATCAGAATTACCATTTGATTCAACAGCGTATAAAAGTTTATCAACCAAAACAGATGAACTTCTTAATGAACTTGAATCTCTTGGTGAATACAAAGCTGATGAATTAGAAACGCTTCGCTTCCGCTACTTGTATAAACAACTGCTTGCCTGCAAAACAACAATCTTTATGTTAAATGGAGTGCTGCTTCCATTTGATAAAGAAACAAAAGCCTTGTATGATGCTTCAGTTCCAACTCATAATGATGAATTTTTCCAAACAGCGATAAAAGAATTGGATAAAATACTTCCTGGTAAAGGTGATGTTGCAAAAAGATTAAATGAATTTAAAATGAAGTTTGTTATTCCAACTGATAAACTTAAAGATGTATTTGATGCTGCAATAAAAGAATGCCGAACAAGAACTCTAAATCATATAAAACTTCCTGAACAAGAATCTTTTCAAGTTGAATATGTAAAAGACAAACCCTGGGGTGCATACAATTGGTACAAAGGAAATTATTTTAGCGTTATCGAAGTGAACACAGATTTACCTGTTTTTATAGATCGTGCAGTCGATCTTGCTGCTCACGAAGGTTATCCCGGTCATCACGTTTATAATGTTCTTCTCGAATCAAATCTTGCAAGCAAAAGAAACTGGGTTGAGTTTAAAGTTTACGCCTTGTTTTCGCCTCAATCTTTAATTGCAGAAGGAACGGCTAATTATGGTATCGCAATGGCTTTCCCGGGTGATGAAAGAATTAAATTTGAAAAAGATATTTTATTTCCGCTAGCAGGATTAAATCCTGATGATGCAGATATTTATTACAAGATTTTAGATTTGCAAAAGAATTTTAGCTATACTGGTAATGAGGCAGCAAGAAATTATCTTGATGGAAAATGGAATCGTGAACAAACAGTAAGCTGGCTTCAAAAAAATGCTTTGCGGACAAAGGAAAGTGCAGATAAATATGTTTCGTTTATAGAAAAGTATAGAAGTTATGTTATTAACTATAATCTGGGCATGGATATAGTTAAAGATTATATAGAACAAAACGGCGGAACAGAAAACAATACTGCTAAACGATGGGAATTGTTTGAACATTTAATTTCAACTCCGCAAACACCAAGTGGCTTAGTTAAGTAATGTTTTCAACCTGAACTTGTTTCAGGTTCTCTAATTAATTATTCAGATTCTGAAACAAGTTCAGAATGACTAAATAAAAATTAAAATGACACAAAAAATACAAACCGATGGCGCAGTAAAATTCTTTATTACGATAATTGGATTGGTTGTAATCGGAATAGTACTTCGGGAACTAAGTCACATTTTTATTCCATTAGTAATTGCAATTTTTCTTTTCTTTGTTTTTTCTCCGCTAAACAATTGGCTGGATAATAAAAAAATTCCCATGCTTGTTGTTACTTTGCTTGATCTGGCTATTATCTTTGGCTTGCTATATGGAGTTGGTAGAATTGTTGTTGATTCATTTCTTCAGTTTAGCGAAGGCCTTCCAATTTATGGTGAAAAGTTAAGTAATATGGTTAGAGCTACTTCAATATCGTTGGGACTAACAGATCCTTTCTTCACTCAGTTTTCATTTGATCAATTGCTCGCAAAGTTAGATATCCAGAATCTTGCTGGCGGAATATTTTCTTCAACTGTTTCACTGCTGGGAAATATTTTATTTGTCCTATTCTTTTTCCTGTTTGTTTTGTCCGGCAATGAAACAATTTACAAAGCAATTAAGCGTAGATATGTTTTTAAAAAAGTTAGTCCAGAATTAAAAGAGATTAAAAAAAACATCCAGCACTCAACAGCTACTGAGGATGAACAAAAACTGTTGGACAAATTTCAACAAGAAAGACAAACACGTGAGCAGCAGCTTGAATCAACCTTCAAAAAAATAACGGAACAAATACAGCGTTACATTATTGCAAAAGTTGGGGTTAATCTTTTTGCAGGAATTATAACAACAATTGTTTTATCTTTTGTTGGAGTTGATTACCCGATTGTATGGGGTTTGTTTGTTTTTCTTTTCAACTTCATTCCAACGATTGGTTCTGCGGTTGCACTTGTGTTTCCTGTTTTGTTTACTCTCGTTCAGTTTGATTCTGTTGGGACAATGATTCTTGTACTTGCTTTAATGGCAGGGATACAAACTCTTGCATTCAATGTTGCAGAACCTATGATTCTTGGTAAACGATTAAACCTAAATCCTTTACTAATTCTTCTTTCAGTTTTGATGTGGGGTTACATTTGGGGAATTGTTGGCATGCTTTTATCCGTTCCACTTACTGCGATAATAAAAATTATCATTTCAAATTCTACTTCACCCAATATGGAATTCTTTGAACACTTGATGAGTCAGGAGAAAGAATAAAAAGGAAGCCCCCTAAATCCCCCGAAGGGGGACTTTAATAATTTTTGATAATTGGATAAATAAATTTATAGTGGACTTAAATCTTGTATTGCCTACAATTAAAAAGTAAGGTTTAATTTTTGCAAAACAACTTGAACCTTTTTCTTATCCACAAAAACCTCTTTAAATATATCCGCAATCATTTCTTTTGTAATCCTATTAAAATCTACTTCACGAGGAAAAACACAAACACCACCAAGATCAATAGCCGCAGGACTAACTAACATTTTTTCATCACCTTCTGCAAAGAAAACTGCCGGACGATGTTTTGCTCTTAAAAATATTATCACTCTCCAGCCGTATTCTTCTTCATAAAAAGAAATAATATTTATCATTGGCTCCTGGTTTTCATTCATCACTTCAGAATATGTTTTGTAGAACTGATTAAAAGTATTTACAACCAATTCTTTATCTAAACTTTCAATCGAAATAAATTTTCTTATTCCGTCATCAATCGCATAAAAAGATAGCTCATCATTTTCATTAATTACTTTACCATATTCGTTTTTTATTTGATGAAACTCATCATCAATCGGCATAAAAAATTTATTGCCCGCTTGAAAATGTAAATGATCCGGTGCGGAAGCTCCGCATCTTGGTCCGTTATAAATAACTGAATAATATTTAGATATATCTTTACTCAAATCCAGCATATCGGTAAAGGTATCAATAATTCTTTGCGGCTGATGTTCTTTGTGCGTTAAAGTAAAATGAGTTGGAAAAATTGGAAAAGGATTGCAAAGTATAATGTACTTGTTGTTGTAGAGAATTCCTTTTTGTTCTGCGGGAAGATTTTCAGTACACAAAAAACATTTTCGCTCACTTATAGATTTTGGATCAACTTTGGCGGAAGTTGAAATCATTCTTCCTGCATTAAACTGCGCTTTAATTTTAAATCCATCAAATTGAAATGATTTAGATTCTACTGTATCAAGAGATCTAAATCCGTCAGCGAGTATAGGCCTTTGTTTTTTTTGAATCCCAAACAATTGTCTGGCGGCGTCACTGTAATTATTCTCACTAATGAGGTTTAAGATTTCAGGATTATTAGTGTACACTTTTACGCCTAATTAATAAATCTTTTTTAAAGTTACATTTTTAAAGTAATGAATCACAATCTCATCAAACTGATAACCTTGTTCAGCCATAACGGCGGCGCCTATTTGACAGAGTCCAACGCCGTGTCCCCATCCGGCACCGTGCAAAATAAATTTTTCAGGAACACCATCAAGCTCTCCAAATTTTTCTACAAAAAAGGCAGAACTGTAAAGATGGGTTTCAGAAAAAGTTCGTCTAATCTCAAGTTCTTTTCCAATTGATAATGTCTTTTTTGTTCCAACAATTTTTAGCTTTACTATTCGCGATGAAAAACCTCTTTCAATTGGAATGATATCTTTTATTTGTCCAAAATCTATTCCACTTTTTCGTTTGATGAGATCGGATATTTGTGCTTGTGTAAAATTAACTTTCCATCTGTAAAAATCCTTGGTCTCCTGGTCGTAATCCAAAAGTATCTGATTTAAAATTTTAGGATCGGTTGTATTACAGAATGCAGGAGGATTTCCTTTTATCCATTTAACAGCATTTTCTTCTTTGGTAAAGTCATCATCAAAATCATCTGAAATAAATTTATAATCATACACAGCGCTTAATGATGGATGTTTTACCAGCTCCCAAACGTTTTCAAATGATTCGGATATTCCGCCGCAGGATTTGGAGAACCGTGCATCTAGAATTTTGTCATCCTCGAGCAAAACGACCCCTTTTGTTTGTTCAACAGCCTTTCTGGCAGTCTCTGAGGTCATTTTTGTTATACCTTGGTAGCGCTGACAATGATCATCAGCACACACATCAAAAAGTTTGTGATCTTCTCTATCGTACCATTTTATCAGTTCATCTTCAGATTGATAGCCTGACTCATAATTTGTGTGTTCTGTTTTTATAGTTTTTGATTTTTCAATTTGTGCAAGCAGCCAGCTTCTTGAAACAACAGCGGTGGCCTTTAATAACTGCATCGAACATTTTGCACTCATTTCGGAAGAGATAACGCTAATTAAATATTTTTCAATTGGAACTATATTTATAGCGATAATTTTTCCGTTATCCTTAATAAGTTTTAAGGAATGGGTAAAACGCTGTTTCTCTTTTCTTTCCCAGTGAAATTTAACACCTATTACTACCTCTTTAATAAGAAAAGATTCGTTATCCGGTTCCTGAGGCTCAAAAATAATCTCATCAGTAATTTCAATTTTATCTTTATCGCCGGTACAGATTATTGTATCGTTAACAAGCTCTGCTTCAAACCTTCCACTAAAAAAATGTTTAAACCCATATGAACTAAAATCCCCGTAAAGTTCAAACTTGATTTTTTTATCACTAAGAATGCCAACACTTATTAATGGCTCACTGTCATATCCTAGCATAATGCTGCCTGTTTTTAATTTTATTGAAATTAAAAAAAATCTATACTAAAATATAAGAATTGTATTGATGAATAGTTGAAAACAAACCCAGTTCCTTTTTGGGGTCTGTTGCGTAAGTCTATGTTATTATTTTTTGTTGATATTAACCACACATAGATTAAAGTTAGACGGTAAAAATAAGTTTCCCAGTAAATTGTTCAATATTAGGTGAGCTGTTTTTACCGTTCCATTTATTTGTCCTAATAATCTTTTCAAGTTTTGAACAGATGCTATCATATAGGATCTTTTCTGTGCCTTTTCAATTCCTCTAGTCATAAATTTTCGCAATCCGTGATACATCTTTCCCTCAGCAAACAATCCTTCAGCTACTGTTTTTCTTATTACGTAAGCTCGTCTTGCTTCTGGTGTCTTTAATCTCTGCTCTAAATTATCATACTCTTTGTAGTAAATTGTTCTACTTACTTTGCGTCTTTTTGCTTTCGGACAACACTCTTGCTTTAATGGGCACTGCGAGCAATCTTCTTCCTTGGCTCTATATCGGTTAGCTTGTCTATCATTTTCAAAAGTATAAAATGAGAGTTCTTTATTATTCGGACAATAAAAAAGATTCTTCTCTTGATTATAAATAAATTCGTTATAATTTAATCTTTCCGCTTGGGTTTGTGTATTGCTTGGTGGGTATAAAGGCCTTTATTTCTAGTCGTTCAAATTCTCTTAAGTTTTTTCCTGAACAATATCCTTTGTCTGCTGATACCTCTTGAACCCTCAGTCCTAACTTTTCTAATCTGTTTTCTGCCCTCTGATATACCTCCATCAATACCGATGAATCTACTCTATCTGCGTAGGTTGTTAATACATCAGTGATAATTCTTTTTTTACTATCTGAACTGTAATGTGTTGAGTAATACAATCCAACAGGCTTACCAGGTTTAATTGCCACTCTACTATCAGGATCGGTTTTACTCTGATAGTCTTTGTTGCTAGTTGTTTTTTTATTTGCTTTCTTTTCTGAACTTTTTTCTATCCTTAATTCTGCCTTTTTTTCTCTTTCTTCTTTGCCGTTATCTTCTTTCTGTTGATCTTCTTCGATTTCATTTTCTTCGTATCTCTTATTGATATATTCTTCTAAAGTTAATTTTGGCTGTTTGATCTCTAAACTATCTAAGGATGCATTTGCTTTTACAAGAGTTGAATCTATTGATTGATGCTTACCTTCTATTAGTCCTGATTTATAACATAATTCTAAAATCCTGTTAAATATCTTTTCAAATGTTTCTTTACTGATTAGTGCTCTTGTCCTTGATATTGTTGAATGCCAAGGTAGTTGTTCATCTAAATCATATCCTATAAAATATCTTGCCGCCAGTGAATCATTTGCTCTTCTTATTAGTTCCCGATCTGATATTATGTTTTCAAAGTAACCAAACAACTCAAGCTTAAAGAATACTACCGGATCTATTGATGGCTTTCCTGTCTTGCCATATAATTTTTCGCATTCTTTATAAACAAATCTCAAATTCAAGAACTTGTCTATCTGTCGGTATAGGTTATCTTCTGGAACTAGTTCATCAAGTGTGAGATTATACATTATTTTTGGCTCATATTTCTTTTTACCAAGCATCTGTATTTTTCTTTTAGTTTTTATTTGCTCAGATAAACAAGAAACATGCCGAGTTATGCAACAGAACCTTAAAGAAATTTGGAGCTGCTAATTTCTTTATTTATTACTCTATCTTATTCATTAACTGTCTAAAAGCCTTTTTTCAACTTCAATTTTTCTTCAGAATTATTTGTTTAGTTTACATTATGAAACTTTTAATTGTTGAAGACGAAAAAGAACTTGCCAAATCTATTGTTGAGTTCATTGGCAAAGAAAATTACACAATAGATATCGCACACAAATATTCTGATGCTGATGAAAAAATCAGTTTGTACGAATATGATTGCGCCCTGGTTGATTTAATGCTGCCAGATGGATCCGGTTTGGAATTAGTTAAAAAGTTAAAAAAAATTCAACCAAAGTGCGGAATAATCATTATCACTGCAAAAAACACCATTGATGATAAACTAACCGGACTTGATCTTGGCGCAGATGATTATCTTACAAAGCCTTTTCATCTCGCAGAACTTAATGCAAGAATTAAATCCGTTTTAAGAAGAAGATTGTTTGATGGAAGCAGTGAAATAACTATTAACGAAATTGTTATTGATACTGAAAAACGTGAAGTAAAAGTGAATAGCAAAATTGCCGAACTAACAAAAAGAGAGTATGATATACTTCTATTCTTTATCAGCAATAAAGAAAGGGTGCTTACAAAAGAATCAATTGTTGAACATATTTGGAGCGATAATGCAAATGCTTTTGATAATTTTGACTTTGTTTACACACACATAAAAAATCTCCGCAAAAAACTTATTGAACAAGGCGCGAATGATTATATCAAATCTGTTTATGGAATTGGATATAAGTTAACATTAAAATGAAACTTATAAATAAAATAAGTCGCTACTTTCTTTTCGTTTCGATATTAGTTTTCACAGTTGTATCGGTTGGACTTTATTTCGTTATAGAAAATACTATTACCGAAGAAACCGACGAACAATTGTTGAACATTTCTCAAAAAGCTATTCAAGAATTAAAAAATGGTAGGGCGGTTAGTTTTGCACCGTTCGTCGAGATTAGTTTGGTTAATAAAGTTGAAGACCAAAAGAATAAGTTTGAAGATATTTTGCTAACTTCAAAAAATGATAATGAAGAAGAGCCGTTCAGACAATTAACCGCTTATGTAAAAGTTAATGGAGTTAATTATAAAATAATAACCAGAATTTCTTTAATTGAAAAAGAAGATATGCTTTTTTCTATTCTAACAGCAGCATTGGCGGCATTTCTGCTTTTCGCTTTGATCTTGTATTTCACAAACAAAATTATTTCTAAAAATATTCTAAAAGATTTTTACGACACACTAAAAAAACTTGAAATATTTTCGCTTAAGAGTGATGTCCGATTACAGCTAACCACTTCAACGATTGAAGAATTTGAACAGCTTAATAAATCACTTTTATTTTTGGCTGAGAAAGCCAAAAGTGAATATCGCAGCTTAAAAGAATTTTCTGAAGAAATGAATCACGAAATACAAACTCCTATTTCTGTAATAAAATCAAAGTTGGAACTGCTGTTGCAAAGCAATGATTTAAGTGAGGACGATTTAGCTTTGCTTGACACCTCTTTAAAAAATCTCAGCAAATTGGAACGAATAAATAAATCACTTCTTCTATTAAATAAACTTGAACACAAAGATTTATTTGAAACCACCGGGATAGACCTTGCCGAAGAAATAGATAATGTTATTGCAACCTACAACGATTTTATTGTTTCAAAGAAAATTGCCTTAAGCCGTTCTCTGAAAAATGATATTGAAATAAAAGCTAACCGACAACTAATAAATATTTTGCTCAGCAATATTACTTCGAATGCTATAAAACATAATGTTAATAGAGGTAAGATTGATATTGAATTAAAAAATAACGAATTGATCATTTCAAACACCGGACAAGTCCCAAAGGGTAATCCAGAAAAATTCTTCGAAAGATTTTACAAAGAATCAGCTTCAACAGAATCTGTAGGGCTTGGGTTGACAATTGTAAAGAAGATTTGTGACTTGTATGAAATTAAAATCAGAAACAATTTTTTAGATGGTCTACATAACATAATCTTAACTTTTAATAATCGGAAATAAAAGAGATTGCTTCGCTCGAAGATTCGTTCGCAATTACCAAAAAAAGAATTATAAATGAAGATAATTGTTTTAATAATAACGTTTTTATTAACCATAAATTTATTCGGTCAAACTGATGACAATGGCAAAGTATTTGGAAGCGTGTTGGATGAACCAAATAATAAACCTCTTGAATTTGTAAATATTGCTCTTGTTTCCCTTTCCGATAGTTCAGTCCTTAAGGGAACTGCGACAAATAAAAAAGGGAACTATGAAATTAATAACATTTTAACAGGCGAATATTTTTTGAGATACAGTTTTATCGGCTACGAACAAAAAGAATCAAAACATTTTCTGATTGATGCTCAAAATCAAAACATAGACCTTGGAATTATCTCATTGCCGCTGGCAAATATAAATCTTGATGAAGTGACTGTTACAGCAAATAAAATTATGCTGAGTAATTCAATTGACAGAAAAACATATAATGTTCAGCAGGATATTTTAAGTAAAACCGGTTCGGCAAGTGATTTACTTCAAAATATTCCTTCGGTTCAAGTCGATATCGATGGCAATGTAAGTCTTCGAGGCTCGGAAAACGTATTGATTTTAATAAACGGAAAGACTTCACCATTAATGAGTAAAACCCGTGCGGAAGTTTTACAGCAAATGCCCGCAAGTTCTATTGAGAAGATTGAAGTAATTACAAATCCTTCTGCAAAATTTAAACCCGACGGCACTGCTGGGATAATTAACATAGTTCTCAAAAAAGATTCGGGAAGCGGACTGAATGGCGGTATTACTGGCAACATTGGAAATCAAGGAAGGTACAACGGTAATATTAATTTAAATTACAACCCAGGCAGCATAAATATTTTTGGAAGATACAGCATTCGCAAAGATAACCGTATAGGTTATTCATACGATAAAAGAACGCAGTTCGATACATTGACCGGAGTACAAAATTATAATAACGATAGCAGCAATTCTAGTTCGCGTCCTTTATCACACGGTGTTATGGCGGGTATTGATTATAATTATGATGAATCAAATTCTTTCGGTGTTTCTGGTAATTATTATTATCGTGGATTTATACGCAATGATACGGCAAATAAAAAGTATTTGAACAGCTCAAAAATTATAACAGAAGAGTATAATCGTTTGCGATATGATGATGAATATGAAAAAGAAAGTGTAATTGCAGCTTATGCCGAACATAATTTTTCGGGAGAAGATCATAAGATTCGTTTTAATTTTAATTGGTCAAAATCACCGGAGGTTGAAGACAATCACTATTCCAATGTCTATAAAATTCCGTCATCCTATACGACTTACGATAATACTTTGATTAAGCAGGGTTCTAATAACACACAGGCAACTATTGAATATTCAAATCCATTATCAGAAACCTCAACATTGGAAGCAGGTTACGAAGGAGAATTTAATAAAAAAGATTTGGATTTCTATGGCGAGTTTTTCGATCCGCTTCAACAAAAGTTTGTTAAAGATATTGAAAAGACAAATCACTTTGTTTACAATGAAAATATAAATGCCGCGTATGTAACATATTCAAATGAATTGGAGTTGCTTGGAATTTTAGGAGGTGTGCGTTTGGAAAGTGCTCAACTAAATTCAAATCTTGTTTCATCAGGAATCGTGTACAAAAATCAATATTATAATATATATCCAACGCTGCACCTTGCTTATAAATTAAGTGATGTTTCAGAATTGCAATTAAATTACAGTCGCAGAGCAAACCGCCCCGAAGATGATGATTTAAATCCTTTCCCGGAATATCAAGATCCAAGAAATATTAGAGCCGGTAATCCGAAACTTAAACCGGAATATATTCATTCAATCGAATTCGGTCTTCAATGGCAAAACGATAACTTAAATATTGTACCGAGTATTTTTTATCGAAAGAAATACAACGGCTTCTCTTCAGTAACAAAAGCTATTAACGACACAACATTGCTTACTACTCACGAGAATTTAGCAACGGATCAATCAGCGGGGTTTGAGTTTGTACTTTCTTCAAATTTTGGGAATTTCTTTTCTGCTAATGTTAGCAGCAATGCATATTACGAACAGATAGATGCGTCAAATATTGGGTTCAGCAATAAAAAATCAACGATGACCTGGAGCGGAAACCTTAGCTGTAATTTTAATTTTACTTCTTCCACAATGCTGCAGTTAAATTCTAATTTTCGTTCAGCGAGATTAACTCCGCAAGGAAATCAACGACCCAATTATGTTGTTAACCTTGGATTAAGACAGGATATGTTGGAAGAAAAACTTTCTTTAACACTAACCATTTCAGATATTTTTAATTCGTTAAAACGAGAAAATAATATTGATACAGCTTGGCTGGTTCAAAATTCTGTTAGCAGCCGTAACGCAAGAATAATCTATTTGGGAGCGACGTACCGTTTTGGTAAAACATCCAAAAAGTCAGAAGAAAAATCATTACAGTATGATAATGGAATTTAGAAAATCACTCTTATTATTTTATTGATTATAAAAATATTAAAGGCTATCATCATTTATAGTAAAGCAACTATTTTAAACAGACTAATAAAAATTTAATAATAAAATGTTTAATCGTATTTCAATTTTAATTATTATAGTTTCAGGTATCGCTGCCGCACAGCATTCCTTGGACTACTTTTTGAATAAGGGAATTAATAATGCGCCGTCTTTGATTGAATATCGTAATCTTCAGGATATTAATAATATCCAGCGCGATTTAAACACCGCTGAAAATTCAGCCTTTAATGTTTTTCTTTCAGCCAATTATCTTTTTGCTCCATACTTTAATAACAACGGAAAAATTATTTCAACCAATCCAGATCCAAATGCCATTGGTTATGATGCTGGAATTACAAACGGCGGATTGTATTCTGCACAGTTAAATATTGAGAAAAATATTTTTAATGGCGGATTGACCGATGTTCTCGAAAAGCATATTGGGATCCAACAAAAGCAATACAAGTTTAACTATGAGTTAGAAAAAAGAAATTTGCAGAAACAAATAACAGATCAATATCTAAGCACGTACAAATCACTTTTACTTTATCAAACGAGCAAAGACGTTTTACAAAACTCCGAATATCAATTAAAGATTACCGGTAAATTGCTCAAGAAAGGTTTTGAAAAAAACTCAAGTTATCTTCTCTTAAAAATAGAAGTTCAATCACAACAAATAGCACAAAAAGAAAATTTACAAAAGTATAAGAATGATTTTCTTCAATTAAATTCTTTGTGTGGAATTACTGATACCCAGACTGTTTTTATTGATTCGGTTAGCATAATAATGAGAGACGCAAAAACAAATTTTAGTTTTTTAGAAAAATATAATTTGGATAGTTCGTTAACAGCAAACCAACAAGATTTGTTTGAAACAAAATATCAGCCGCAAGTAAAGTTATTTTTTAATGCCGGATTAAATGCAATTGAGTTAAACGGAATAGAAAGAAAATTTGGCTTAAGTGCCGGTGTTGATTTTCAACTTCCAATTTTTGACGGCGAACGAAAAAGATATTACAAGTCAGCAAAATGAAATTTTAATTAGTTCAATTAAGAATTACAAACAGTTTGCTTCGGTAAATATTGAAAATCAGAAGCGCAACTCTGTCTCAAATATTAATCTTGTCCAGAACAATTTGAAAAGCATTAATGAACAGCTAAACGATTACAAAGAATTAATAAATCTTGCAAATAAACAATTGAATGCTGGCGATATTTCTATGATTGAATATCTAACTATCTTAAGAAATTATATTGATCTTAAAAAAACAAAAATTGAAACAGAAATAAACTTACAGTTAGAAATAAGTAATTATAATTATTGGAATGATTAATATGAATCAGAGTTTTAAAAAATATTTTAATCTGTTTGCACTTGCGGTGTCAATTTTACTTTTTTCTTGCAGCCCCAAAAGTGAAAACAATCAAGCAAAAACAAGCGGTACACCAGTTAAAATAAATAATCCACAAAAAATGGATTTGACTGAATACATTACTCTTAATGCAACGACTGTATTTCTCAAGAAGGAAATTGTTCGAGCAACCTTTCAAGGATTTATCGAAAAAATCTACAAAAATATCGGAGATCAGATTTTGATTGGTGATGTTTTAATGGAAATAAAAACAAAAGAATCATCGGCTGATAACAATCTTCAAGTACCTATTGGTGATAATGTTTTTAAGGGGTTGGTGCAGATTAAAACTAATTCAAACGGAGTTTTAACCGAACTGAATTATAATACAGGCGATTTTGTTTCGGATGGTGAGCAGATTGCCGTTATTTCCAATCCGTCATCATTAAGAATAAATCTTAATGTTCCCTACCAATACACAAACAAAATAAATGTTAACAAATCGTGTGAAATATTTTTGCCAAATGGAAAAGTTGTTAATGCAGTTGTACAAAAAATTATTCCCACAGTAGACCCAGCATCACAAACACAGACTTATATACTTGCACTAATACATTCAGAAAATTTGCCGGAAAATTTAAACGTTAATGTTAAAATTCCACTTAGAACTTTTAAAGACGCACTTGTTGTACCACAAAGCGCAGTTATGACAAACGAAACATTAGATCAATTTTGGATTATGAAATTAACCGACGACACAACAGCAATTAGAATTGATGTAACAAAGGGGATCGAGAATGATGAATATGTACAGATTATAAAACCGCCATTAGAATTAACTGATAAAATAATTTTTGATGGATCTTATGGATTATTAGACACTGCAAAAGTAGTGATTGGAAAATGATATTATGAACAGCTTCTATGCAAAATTTAAAAGTCCAATTGCTGCAATCCTTTTATTTACACTAATTGGTGGTTTCTATTCTTTAATGAATTTAAAGACTGGATTGTTTCCGGATATTACTTTTCCCAAAATAAAAATTATTGTAGAAAGCGGTGAACAACCCGTTGATAAAATGATCGCAACAGTTACTGTGCCGATGGAAAATGCTATTAAGCGAGTTGAAGATTTAAAAATATTGAGAAGCACAACCAGCAGAGGCAGTTGCGAAATTTCTGCATTCTTAAGTTGGGGAAGCGATATTGATCTTGGTAAACAAAGAATTGAAGCTCAGATAAACGCCATCAAGCAAAATCTTCCGGCAGATGTGAATATTACTGTTGAAAAAATGAATCCGTCAATCTTGCCTATTATGGGATTTTCGTTGGAAGGGACAAAACAAAATCAAATTGAATTGAGGCAGATTGCAGAATACACAATAAAACCAATTCTTTCGCGCATAGATGGGGTTTCTGATGTTGGAGTTATTGGCGGAAGAGTTAAAGAATATCATATCACACTTGATCCTATGAAGATGAGTAATCTTCGGTTAACACCAGCGTTTGTGTCTGATGTTTTATCTAAATCTAATTTTATTTCTTCAAATGGTTTTATGGTTGATAATAACAGACTGTATTTAAATTTAACAGATGCTGCAATAGAAAATAAATCTGAGCTTGAAAACACCGTTATTTTAAATTCTTCTAAAAGTAAAATTTTACTTAAAGATATTGCACAAATTAAAATTGCCGAGCGAAGAGATTTTGTAAAAATAAACGCCAATGGTAAAGATGTTCCACTTATCGCTATTGTAAAACAACCACAAGCAAATCTTATTGAAGTATCAACGGGTGTGCAAAATCAATTAAAAGAAATTAAAAGTGTTCTGCCTCAAGGTGTAACTTTAAAATCATTTTACAATCAGGCTGATTTTGTCGAGGATTCAATAAATAGTTTAAAGGATGTTTTATGGATTGGGCTTCTACTTGCAATTTTTATAACAATAATGTTTTTAGGCTCCCTAAAAGCAAGTTCAGTTATTTTGATAACCATTCCAATTACTCTTGGTCTAACTCTAATAATTTTATATGCACTTAATTACACATTTAACATAATGACTATTGGCGCTATTGCCGCAGCAATAGGATTAATTATTGATGATGCGATTGTAGTTGTTGAACAAATTCACCGCACACACGAAGAGCACCCAACCGAAAACAGTTATACACTCGTAACCAAAGCAGTTAAATATTTATTTCCCGCAATGGTTGGTTCATCTTTAAGTACAATTGTAATTTTTTTGCCATTTGTGTTGATGGGTGGTGTTGCCGGAGCATATTTCAAAGTTATGACTGATACAATGATTATAACTCTTGCTTCATCGTTCATAGTTACTTGGATTGGGTTGCCGGTAATTTATATTTTATTTTCAAAAGAAGAACACTCTATTAAAAGTTGAGCCCATAATATCAAACAAAAAAATTGGGTTTATTTTTTTATTAAAAAGCCGTGGATTTCCGCAGCATTTATTTTTCTTTTAATTGTATCGTCATATTTTATTATACCCACATTGCCATCCGGATTTTTACCCGAAATGGATGAAGGCTCAATAGTGCTTGATTATAAAAGCCCCCAAGGATCTTCACTTGCTGCAACAGATAAAATGTTAACCCTTGTTGATGATATTTTACAAAAAATTCCGGAGGTTGAAACGTTTTCAAGAAGAACGGGAACCCAATTGGGATTTTTTATAACAGAACCAAATGATGGCGATTATTTAATCCAATTAAAGAAAAACAGAAGCAAAACAACAGATGAAGTTTCTAATGACATCAGACAAAAGATAGAAGCGGTTCTTCCCTCTCTCCAAATTGATTTTGGACAAGTGATTGGTGATATGCTTGGTGATTTGATGGCTTCTGTTCAGCCGGTTGAAATAAAGATTTATGGAAATGATAAAATAAAACTTGCAGAAATAGCCGATACTGTTTCAAATATTATTTCTAACATTAGTGGTATAACAGATGTTTTTAACGGAATAATTGTTGCCGGACCTTCTATAAATCTTGAACCAAAAGTTGCCAATCTTGCTCAATACGGATTGACGCCAAATGATTTTCAATTTCAGATGCAAACAAAAGTTGAAGGAACAATTGCCGGAAATATTTTAGAAAAAAATCGACTTGTTGATATTAGAATGCTCGAAGCACCCGGACAAGTTTCATTCAATAACTTAAAAAACAGTTTTGTTTATTTACCGGATGGAAAACAAAAACCAATTGATGAATTTGCTGATATTGTTGTAACAAAAGGTGTAGCCCAAGTTGATAGAGAAAACCTTAAAGAAATGGTTGCTGTAACGGCAAGATTAAATAATGTTGATCTTGGTACAGCATTAAAAGAAATTCAAACCACATTACAAAAGAAATTAATTCTTCCAATTGGCTATCAAATAATTTATGGCGGGGCTTATGCAGAACAGCAGCAAGCATTTAATGAATTGTTGATGATTCTTTTTTCTGCAGTAATGTTGGTCTTTACAGTAATTTTGTTTTTGTTCAGAAATATTAAAGTATCGTTAGCAGTTGTTTTTATTGCTGTATTGGGTATTGCCGGAAGTATGTTAGCATTATTTATAACCGGCACACCGTTAAATGTAGGCAGCTATACCGGCATAGTTATGATTGTTGGAATCATTGGTGAGAATGCAATTTTTACTTACCATCAATTTAATGATTCCCGAAAAAACAAAATGAACAAAGAAGAAGCAATTGTTTATTCGGTTTCCACCAGATTAAGACCAAATCTTATGACGGCATTTGGAGCTATAACCGCTTTATTTCCTCTTGCTTTAGGAATTGGAACCGGCGCTCAAATGCACCAACCGCTTGCTATCGCAATAATTGGCGGATTTGTAATTGCATTACCATTATTGCTAATAGTATTGCCAACGATTTTAAGATTGATTGAAAAATAATCTTGATGATAAAATTGTTTCTCTTCTACAGATTTTCTTTAGAATCACTTTTTATGTTTACGATGTAAAAATAATTATCATCAACACAAAAGGAGTTCAAAATGAAAGCGAAATATTTTTTAATCGTATTGTTACTCGTTTCTTTTACGGCTTTTGCTCAAGAGACAAAAGTTCCAAAAGCAGTTAAAGATTCATTTTCAAAACTTTGCCCAAACGTAACCGAGGTTAAATGGGATAAAGAAAATATGGACTTTGAAGCCAGTTTTAAACATAACGAAAAAGATATGTCAGTTATTTTTGATAAAGATGGCAAAGCATTAGAAACTGAAAGCGTAATCGAAACTGCTCAACTTCCCGACGGTGCTGAAAAATATGTGATGAATAATTTTAGTGGCTATAAAATTACCGAAGCTGCAAAAATCGTTAAATCAAATGGGGAAATTTTGTTTGAAGCCGAAGTAACAAAAGGCAAAGACAAAAAAGATTTATTATTTGATTCAAACGGAAAACTAGAAAAAAAAGATATGAGCAATGAAAACGAAGATGAAGATTAGATAACCCTAATTTAAAGGATTTAAAAAGGCTGCATTTAATAGCAGCCTTTTTATTCAAAATCATTCCTGTGCTGGCATTCCATAACTTGTCCATTCTTCTTTTCCAATTTTCGCCAGACATGTCATCTGTAATATTTAGAGTATCATCATTCCATTTTTCTTTTATTTCAGCAATCATATTTTCAGATGCTTCTTTATATGCCTCAACAATTTCCTTTGCCGTGGCAGGTACAGACGAATTAATACCTACTGTTTTAAATGTTAATCCTGTACGATGCCCCATTTCGTCTATCGATGTTGTAATGTGCCAGGCTAATCTGCCTGCGGTTCTTACATTCTCAGTTACAACTTTAGTGAGGGATTCATCTGTAAGATTATTAAATACTTTTAATGTATAGGCTTTTTAAAGATGAACTTTTATTCCATTTTCAAAATTTCACTCATTTAGTTACTTTCACAATAAACTTTTTATTCTAGAAGGAGATTTAATGAGCAGAGATATTCATCGCTGGTACAGCCCCAATTTAAATAAGGAAATGGAAATTGTTGTATACGGGCATTATGGTTATGCGTTGTTGATGTTTCCCACTGCAGCGGCAGATTATCTCGAATATGAAAGATTTAATCTTATTGATTCGATTGGCGGATACTTGCGTGATGGAAAGCTTAAAGCTTTTTCAATTAACAGCATTAATAATGAAAGCTGGCTGAACAATCAGATGCACCCCGCAGATAAAGCAAGAAGACATCAGCAGTATAATCGCTATATAGTTGAAGAGGTTGTTCCGTTTATTCATAACCATAGCAAAGGATTGGTCCCAATCGTAACCACAGGAGCCTCGCTTGGAGCATTACACGCAGCAAATAATTTCTTCAGACGCCCTGATATTTTTTCAGGAACAATTGCGCTAAGCGGCAGTTATGACTTGAAGACTTATACAAAAGGATATTTTGATGATAATGTCTATTTCAATTCTCCCGTAGATTACTTGCCAAAATGGGAAGATAATTTTATGTTTGACCAGATGAGGAAAGGGCGAATTATAATTGCATCCGGGCAAGGAAATTTTGAGGCTCCAGATGCATCGAGACATTTATCAAATATTCTTAATGAACGAGGTGTAAAACACTGGTTAGATCTATGGGGCTATGATCAGCATCACGATTGGCCAACCTGGAGAAGTATGATGCCGTATTTTCTGGGGCATATAAAGTTTTAATATAAACTGGCACTCTGAACTTGTTTCAGAGTCTTGAGTTTTTTATAAAAGATCCTTTAAAAAATTACCTGCCTAAGCAGGTTCGGAATAATATTATTTCTTTCAACGGAATATGAACTGGAAAGTATTCTTAGAATTAAAAAGAAACAGAATTGAACTGGTAATTACTTTGCTTCTACTTGCTGTTGTATTAGCATCACTGGCTAATTTTCTAAATTTTGTAGAAGCACGCCACGGTGTTGTTCTGTCGGATCCGATTCTTAAACTCTTCGATCCATTTGATTTAACGTGGCTCATTTTCGCTCTAATTTATATTTCTCTTGTTGTTGCGATTGTTACATTAATTAAAAAACCAAAGCAATTATTTTTTGCCATTCAGCTCTACGCTTTAATGGTTACAGTAAGAATAGTTGCTATGTATTTGCTTCCCTTAGAGCCGCCGGCAAAAATGATAAGTCTTAATGATCCTTTTGTAGAATTTTTTGGGACAGGGCAAACATTAACAAAAGATCTTTTCTTTTCCGGGCATACTGCTACTTTGTTTATTCTATTTTTAGTTTCTGAAAGGAAAATAATAAAGATTGTCTTTCTGATCAGCACGATAGTAGTTGCAATCTCAGTTTTACTCCAGCATGTTCACTACACTATTGATGTATTTGTCGCTGTGTTTATTACTTATGCTTGTTATAAATTACTTCTGAAATTTAAATCGATTTGATTATATGCCCGAAGAGTTAAAACAAGAAGAAATCATTTATCTTCAAAAGTCTGTTTCTAAAGATTTTACCAGGGACGATTTCTCATCACTTGTTCCTAATAATGATTTTGAGAGACTTGAAGAGTTCCGTAAATACCTTACAGATAAGATAAAAAATATGTTGGACCACAATTACAATCTTCTTATCAATACACTTTATAGAATTGATATAAGTGAACAAAAGCTTAACGAACTTTTTTCATCCCAAAACAAAGTATCAATTCCGGAAAAACTTGCTGACCTAATAATTAGAAGACAAATTGAAAAAATTAACTTTCGGAAGCTTTACCGTGAAGGGAACTTGTAAAGGTTTTAGCACCTGAGAAAATAGGTAAGAATTACACGTTGTAATATTTTGTTAAATTGAAATTTACCACTACAATAGCTAAATTCATCTATAATTATTATATAATTATCCAATATTTTCGATAATATAGGCATACTTAATAGGAGCCATTATGGGTTTATTTGAAAATAAACGATTACGCGAATTAGAGAAAGAAAACGAAGAACTTCTCTTTAAAATTAACAACATTACAGAGAAGGAAGATAACGTCCGTCATCTCAACGATGTTTTAAAAAAGATGCGACTAGAAGTGTCTGATTTGAATGAACGTAAACTTTCTTTGGCTAGTGAAATTGAATCCCTTCGAGAAGATAAAAGACAAGTTAAAGGAAATATTGAAGGACTGAATAAAGAGATACAAAACCTAAAAAATCTCAAACTTGAAGAACAAAATACTCTGCTCGATTATTCTTCCCGAATCGACCGGATAAAAAACCAAATTAGCAATGACGAAAGCCTAAAAGATATTGAGATTGATTTTGATGACGAAGTAATGATAAATAAGAATAAAGATCTTGAAGCGTTGACCCTTGAATATGATGAGCTTAAAGATAAGATGTTTGCTGCCGAAGAAAAGATTGATGAATTAAATGCTCTTGAAGACGAAGTAAACGAAAGAATAAGTGAAAAGAAAAAAGAACTAGAATCATTAAATAATGAAAGACTAGCTAAATCTTATAAAGAGGCAAACGATGTTGAAGATAAGATTGCAGAGATAACAAGCAAACAGCATCGTTTATTAAATGACATCCACGAGAAAGAAAAAGAAATTACTGAATTAAATAAGAAGTTGTATGATCTTAAAGAAAAAGAGAATCACTCAATTGATGTTATAAAAGAGCTGGATGAAGAAGTAAATGAGAAGAAAAAACAATCCGATTATTTGGGAAATAAAATTTCTGATCTTTATCAGGAAGAAGATAACAGGAAAAAACAACTCCGCGAATTAGTAAGACAAGCAGATGAACAGAAGCAAAAAGTAGATGCGTTACAATCAAGAATCAGCTCACTTGAGGAAGATGAAAAGAAGAAAAGATCTGTGCTTTCAAAAGTTTTTGGCCAAACAAAGTTAAAAGAAAACCTTTCTGAAGAAAAGAAACATGACCTTGAAGATTTGGAAAAGATCGGCAAGGAGAGAATTCACTGGATAGAAGAAATATCGCGCGAGGCAAAGGAACAGGAACTTAGGCTCGATGTTATTAAGTCTGAAATAGGAAGATTATCGGAAGAGGAGGAAATCAAAAGTAAAAAGGTTGCAGAGCTTAGTGAACTTATACAGCTTGATGAATCACAGTTGGATCAAAAACGGCTTCGATTTAGAGATCTTGAATTAATGGAGCAGGAAAGAATTGAGCAGGTTGATAAGCTTAGCAATGAAATAAATCTGCAGAAAGAAAAATCGGATGATCTGAGAAAAGAACTTGTTTTTTTAACTAAAGAAATTGAAAATAAAAAATCGGCAGTTGTTGAAATTACAAATCAAATTGAGAACGAAGAATCTATTCTTGAAAAGAGGTCTTCGGAAAATAAAAGTCTTGCCGCTAATGAGCAGAGTAAATTTTTGCACATAGAAGAGCTGAATAAAGAAATTTCTAAAAATGAACATAAACTTGAATCAATAAAAGATTCATTAAAAAATCTTGAAGAAGAAGAAGAAAAGAAAAAGTTAGAGCTGCAGAAACTTTCTGAACAGGTTGCATATAATAAAACTTTACTTGATCAAAAAGTTATTCCTGTTAAAGCAGAATTAAACAAGTTTACGGAAGAATTATCTTTTAAGAGTGAAAAACTGATTGAACTTTCTGACCAACTGGCAAATGAGGAATTAATTTTAGAAAAGAAACGACAAGAAATCAGTGAATTAAATTCTAAGGAAAACTTATACACTGAAAAGCTAAGTAAACTGACTGATGATATTGTAGAGCATGAACAAAGATCTAATTCAATTAAAAATGAATTAGCCCATTTAGAGACAGAAAAAGAACACCAGAAAAATAGGATCAACCAATTATCCGATCAGTTAAACTTCAATCAGGAACTGGTTAATGAAAAGCTTGAAAAAATTATGTCTCTTGAAAATGAAGAGAATGAAATAATAAGCAGAATAGAACGTGTTACTTTAAGACTTAAAGAAGAAGAAGAGAAGTCTGAATTAATAAAAATTGAAGTTCAAAAGCTTACTGATGAAAATATTCAAAAAAAAATAAAGCTTGAAGAAATCAATGCCCGGATTGATGAGAAGACAGCCGGGGTTGCAAATAGAATTATCGAACTGGAAAACAAAGAAACGGAAAAAAGACTTGCCGTTGAAGATTTAACAAATCAGATAGAATTGCAAAATGCTGAGGCTGAAAATATTCGCATCACAATCACAGAACTTAATCAAGCAGAAAAAAGCACTCGCTTAAAAGTTGATGAACTTGCCCGAAAGATAAAGGAAAAAGTAGATCGTCTTAATCAAATTGAAAACAGTTTTACTGCAAGGGAAAATGAGGCCCATCTTTTAGAATCTCAAATGGCCGATAAGCTAAAAGAATTAAATGAAACCAATACACGTCAACAAAAAATATTTGAGACTATTGAGAGTAAACAAAAAGAACTTTTTGCTGTCGAAGAATCCTTAAGTATCAAAGCAAAAAGGTTGGAAAAACTTAACATTGAAGTAACTGAGATTGAAAAACGCCATAAAGAACAATTGAATGAAATTAGCAGACTTGAAGACGTTAAAAACGAATTGCACAAGCGTACTTTGCTGGAGCAGGAATCTTATGATAAATTAAATAAGGATAAGGAAAGGTTAAAAGAGATACTTCCTTTGTTAGAGCAGCGTCGTGAAGAAATTGAAAAAGGAAATCTTGATCTTGAAAACAGATTCACAAAGATGTTTCAAAAATTCAATTCTGAAATGAATGAGATTACCAAAAAGCGAAATGTAATTGATCAGATTGTTCTGAAAAAAGAAAAGGATATTGAAGAAAAAGACCAGATATTATTTGAAAAGATAAACGCTATTGAAGAAAGTGAACGTTTATTAAATATGAGACAGGCTGAGATAGATTCATTTGAACAACTTCTTAAAACTTTTAATGAAAAAAAAGAGCAGCTTAGAAATGATCTTTTAAGACTTGATGAACAGATGGTTGATAAGAAAAACACCACTGATGATATGAGGCTTGAAGTAGAACTGATTTTGAAGAAAAGAACTACGGTTGAACAAAGTCTGCAGGAGTTAATCAGTTCGATGAATCAAAAATTTGTTGAAGCTAAAGAAAAACGATCTAATGTTGAAAAAGAAGTTCGGGGCTACGAAGAAAAAGCTGATGAACTAAATCACAAAATATCAGAATCGATGGATGAACTGGTTGAACTTCAATCAGCTATAAGTATGATTAAAGTTGAGCACGAAGAACATCGAGGCAATATTGTTAAACTTGCCTCTATGAAAAAGAAACTTCAGGAAGAAATTGCTAAAAGCCAGAGAGTGCTTCAGCGTTATCAGAAAATAAGAGAAAAACTTAAAATAGAACAATCAATCCTTAAGAACAGGCAGGATTCAATATCAAGAAAAATTTCTGTTGATGATATAAATGATCTGAATGAAAATCAATCAGAACAGGAAAGTTCCAAGTTATTTAGGATATAAAATAAAGCACAAATCTTTTAACATTATTATAAAAAGGGATCAATAATTTGATCCCTTTTCTATTTAGAATAAATTAATTCTTTTATCCTAATAAAATCTTTTGAAAGTTAATTTAATTAGATTTGAATAGACTAAAATTACTTAAATGGAAAAATTATGTTAAAAACATTTTATACTATCATAGTCGCATTATTTTTAGCTCTAGCTTTTTCTATTACGTCTAATGCTCAGCAGGCAGGAATAAATTTTTCGCTTGCTTTTCCACAGGGTGAATTTGGTGAACAAGTTGATAACATAGGTTTTGGTTTAAGCGGTGAATTTATGATCTTATCTCCAAAACCACGCTCGCCTTTTGGCTTTGGTTTAAACTTAGGTTACTATATTTATGGTAGTGAAAGCAGAAGCGAACCAATGTGGAATATTCCGGAAGTTTTTCTAAGAGTTGACAGAACAAATAACCTTGTAAATTTTCATGTTTTATTTGAATTAGGATTACCTGCTGGCAGAATTAGACCTTATGTGCAAGGACTGTTTGGTGGACAGTATCTATTCACTGAAACTTCAGTAAAGAATGAAAACAATCAAGAAGAATTTGCCAGCAGTACTAACTTTGAAGACTGGGCATGGAGTTATGGTGTTGGTGGAGGTTTTTCAATTTTACTAGCAGGAGATCCCATTACAGAAGTTGGTGCAATCTATCTTGATTTTAAAGGTAGATATTTGTTCGGATCCGAAGCAGAATATTTGAGAGAAGGATCGGTTGAAGTATTTGAGCAGCAAGTAACATATCACCCAAGCCAGTCTAAAACAGATTTGCTAACTGTTCATGTTGGAATTAGAGCTGCCCTGGATTTTAATGAATAATTTTAGAAGTAAAATTTTTAATGACAATAATAAAACTTAAAAAAAATCGCCAGAGATCCTTAGAAAGAAAACATCCCTGGATTTTTTCGGGAGCAATTGATTCGATTAAAGATTCTGCCCGTAACGGAGAAACTGTAAAAGTGGTTTCTGTCGATGGAAAATTTTTAGGCTGGGGTGCATATTCATTAAAATCTCAAATTTCAGTTCGTATCTGGTCTTTTGTTGAAGACGAAAAGATAGATGTCGAATTTTTTGAAAGGCAAATCAAGCAAGCAATTGATCTAAGAACTCAAATAATCGATACAACAAACACAAATGCGTTCCGATTGATAAATGCCGAAAGTGATGGATTGCCGGGATTAATTGTAGATAAATATAACGATTTTCTTGTGTGCCAATTTTTATCTGCCGGATCTGAATTTTGGAAAGAAGAAATTGTTAAGCTACTCTCTTCCCTATTAAACCCGACCGGAATTTATGAACGTTCTGATGTTGAAGTAAGAGAAAAAGAAGGATTAAATCCTGTAGCGGGAATTCTGTTTGGTAAAGAACCATCTGATTTAATTGAGATAATTGAAAACGGAAATAAGTTTTTTGTTGATATTAAAAACGGACACAAAACCGGCTTCTATCTTGATCAAAGAGATAATCGGAAATTATTAGAGAACTTTTCATCCGGAAAAGAAATTCTTAATTGTTTTTCTTATACGGGTGGATTTTCGGTGTATGCTATAAAATCTGGTGCTGATAAAGTTATTAATGTTGATTCTTCTGCTGATGCTCTTGAACTAGCAGAGAAGAATTTTGTCTATAATGAAATAGAATCCTCCAAATACGAAAATGTTAACGATGATATTTTTAAGTATTTAAGAAAACTCCGTGATGCAAATAAACAGTTTGATATTATCATACTTGATCCTCCGAAATTTGCAGACTCTGTAAGCCAGATTGATAAGGCTAGCAGAGGTTATAAAGATATAAATTTACTGGCGATTAAGTTGTTAAAAAAAGGGGGGATGCTGTTTACTTTTTCCTGTTCAGGGCATATCACCACAGAACTGTTTAATAAAATTATTTCAGACGCAGCATTAGATTCCGGAAGAAGGGTAAACGTAATTAAACATTTAACCCAATCTCCCGATCACACAGTTTTAACAAATTTCCCGGAAGGGCTTTACCTTAAAGGCTTAGTTTGCAAAGTAAGCTAAACATTAACATATTTCTATAATTTAGATACTATCAGAATCCGCATTCTATACTCCTACAGATTTTATTTTATTTAATTAGTTAGGAATAAATTATTGATTAGACAACAAAGGATTTAGTTTTTTCCAAAATCGTAAAAAAATAATTACAGTAAAATTTGTGTGAAGATTTAAAAAAAATTAGGAAATAAAATTAAGAACAATTAGATTTTCATAAGTTATATCCGAGTTATTTGTAAGTGTTCAAAAAATTATCTAAACAATCTATTTAGGAGGGAAAATGAAAAATTTATCAATTCTTGCTACGGTTTTATTCTTTGTTGCTTTTACAGCAATGGTTTCCGCTCAGACCCAAAGTGGTCAATGGTTTTCAAAAACTGGTGATCCCGCATATAATCTGGATACAAATACTGGCGAAAGATCAAATACAATTGAAGTAAATTTTGTTAAGCCATATGATGTTAAGCCTAAAGTTATGATTTCGGTTACACGATTAGATGCAGACAAAGGTGTTAATGTCAGATATAATGTTGAAGTACTTTCTGTATCTCGGGATGGATTTACAGTAAAAATTAAAACTTGGGCTGATTCCAAGATATTCAGTATTAGTGGTTATTGGTTAGCATATACTGAATAATTATTCGACTAGCAAACATTTAATGCCATATTATATTTTTATATAATATGGCATTTGTATTTTTAAATTGAATTACATAATCAGCAAAATTTTTAATGGGAATATTTTTAAACAAGCATAAAGATAGAATGATGAATTATAAAGCTTTGACATTACTAATTCTAATTGGACTATTCGTTATTGTTTTTATTCAAAATGTTGAATTAGTACCAATACATTTTTTAATGTGGTCAATAAATAT
Source organism: uncultured Ignavibacteriaceae bacterium (assembly GCA_963714775.1). Lineage (GTDB taxonomy): Bacteria > Bacteroidota > Ignavibacteria > Ignavibacteriales > Ignavibacteriaceae > IGN3. Next base: position 275,036 of record CAVQQN010000034.1, on the reverse strand, counting down.
TTCCAAACTTCTATTATTATTAATTACTTTAATCGCTGGAATCTTAGTTGGTATAATTATATCCGGAATGATTATAAAATCTAAAAAGAAAGAAAAAATCCAAGCATAATAGAAAAGGGCATCTCTGCCCTTCTCTATTTATTAAAGTGCTAAACTTTTAGTTTTTCAGTTTTCACTTTTGATTTTGTAGAAACCCCAATTAGATGATATGCTGGACAAAAGTTTACCAAAGCTGTGATTATTGGAACAACTCCAATCACTCCCCACCAACTTTGAAAATAAAAACCAAGAGCAACGAATCCGACTCCTAAAATAATTCTAATGATTCTATCAACACTGCCTATGTTTTCTTTCATAAGTATTTCCTTTCTATTATTTGAATTAAATAAAAACTTGTAAACTAAAAACATAATAATTAGATGTGGAAATATGTGATACGGTTCAAAGAAAATTAAATATCTTAATACAAACCAGATTTTTATTTGCCTTTGGTTTGCACAATTATATGACTCCTTTTTAATCTTTCTTCGGTTGCCGGTTCTATATGAACAAGAACATTGGATATTTGAGGGAATTCTTCTTTCAATTTATTTTTAACGCAATGAGAAATTTCATGCCCTTTATGAACTGTAATATTTCCATCAACAACCACATGCATATCAATATAGTATTCAAATCCCATTTTTCTTGCAAAACATTTGTCAATGGCATAGACACCTTCAACTTGATTGGCAGTTGCAATCAATTTCAAAATTAGTTCCGGAGAAGGAGCTGCATCCATAATTTCATAAAGAGCCGGCATTAATAATCGGTATGCATTAAACATAATTATCAAAGAAGCAAAAAGTGCTGCGTAATCATCTGCTCCTTCGTAACCTGTGCCTCCTATTAGTGCGATGGATATTCCGATAAAAGCGGCACCGGAAGTTATAGCATCGCTTCTATGATGCCATGCGTCATTCTTAACCGCAACACTGTTAACTGTTATTCCAACTTTAATTACAAATCGAAATAATAATTCTTTTGTTATTACAACTATTACAAGAACTATTAAAGTAAAAAAAGCTGGTGCATGATGCGGAGTAATAATTTCATGAATACTTTGATAAATAATAATAATTGTTGCTATAAAAAGAGCGATGGATACTATTAAACCCGCAAACGGTTCGGCTTTCCCATGCCCGTAGGGGTGATCTTGATCAGCAGGTTTTTTTGCAATTTTTAATCCAGCCAGAACAATCATTGAAGTGAAAACATCAGAAGTTGATTCAATAGCATCTGCTATAAGCGCATACGAATTTCCAAGTACACCTGCAGTAGCTTTTATTATGGCTAAAATTATACTTGCAATGATCCCAATTAAAGTTGAATGCATCCCCTGGTTGGCTAATTCAGAAATCTTGGTTTTATTAAAATTCTTGTTTGTATTTTTCATAGATTAGATAAAACTTAATATAAATAATTGAGCATATTATTTATTGAAAAAAAATAAAGTGTAAATTGTATAAAAATTATTTGGGTTCCCAATCAGTCCCTTCACAAGGAATAAAATTTTCTGATGGGTGCTTATCATACTTTGTACAAAGAACCGCAGATTCATTAAAGTGCTTACAGGATGAACAAAGCGTGTTTTTGATTAGATTAAGATTGGAGTCAATAAATTTTTTGTATGACATAAATGTCGGATGAAAAACAAAAAAATATATTGCTAGTAAACTTATTATCCAGAAAAATTTTTCGTCAAAAAAATCTTTACTGAACCAAAGAATAAATAGTGTTATAGCAAATCGTATAAGAGTTTTATAAACTATTTCACCCAATAAAAATCCTAATAAATATTACAATAATAAATTATATGACTGTTGGATAAAATAGAACAGAAAACAGTTAAAAACATCAAAACTTGCTGTTTTTACTAATATGTGTTATTATTAATCATTAGTTCTAAAAATTTGTTTAAAAAGATAAAAGCCACTAGAAGTGGCTTAATCAATCGTGAGCGCGGGTGGGCTCGAACCACCGACCCTCTGCTTAAAAGGCAGATGCTCTACCCCTGAGCTACGCGCCCAAAAACTTGAACAGCAAATATAAATAATGCGTTTTTTTAATCCAAACTAACAGATTTTTTTCTCGGTGGCAAATGATAGAAAGTTCAAAAAATTCCAAAATTCTTGTCTGCGATGATGACGAAACCCTATGCTATTTGCTAAAAGAGCAACTATTGGAAGAGGGTTTTTCTGTCGATGCTGTTTATGACGGTAAATATGCAATCGAAGCAATTAAGGCAAAAAATTATGATGTGCTTCTTCTTGGACCTTAACATGCGTGAAGTTCAAGGTGAAGAAGTCTTAAAATTTGTTAATGATTCTGGATATAATATTCAAGTCATTATTTTATCCGCCCAATCGGATATGAAAAAAGCTATCCAATGTATTAAGAATGGGGCTTATGATTATATTAATAAACCCTATGAATTTGAGGAACTTGTATTAACAGTCAATCGTGCAATTGAACACAGAAATTTATTGGTAACCACCGTTCTACTTTCCAAAGAAATAAGTAAAAAACATTCAGAAAAAATTATTGGGGATAGTAAATCACTTCACCGCGTACTTAACTTAGCTAATAAAGCTGCTCAATCTGACTCTAATGTTTTAATTGAAGGAGAAACCGGAACTGGTAAAGAACTTTTTGCTGAGTATATCCATAAGCAATCTGCTAGAAAAGAGAAACCTTTTGTTGTAGTAAATTGTGCCTCTTTACCAGACCAGCTTATTGAAAGCGAGTTGTTTGGTCATGAAAGAGGTGCTTTTACTGATGCAAAATCTGCAAAACAAGGGTTGGTTGAAATTGCACATGGTGGAACACTTTTTCTTGATGAAATCGGTGAACTTAGTTTAACTCTGCAACCAAAGCTTCTAAGATTTTTAGAAAATGGTGAATACCGAAGAATTGGTGGTGTAACCAACTTAAATTCTAATGTTAGAGTAATAGGCGCTACAAATAGAAATCTTCTAGATGAGGCTGAAGCTAAAAATTTCCGTAAAGATCTTTTATTCAGATTGAATGTAATTACTTTAACGATTCCACCACTTAGAGAACGTAAGGATGATATTATTATATTGGCTAATTTTTTCCTAACATCAAAATCACCAATTAGATCCCCCAAAAAATTGTCGATCGAAGCTGCTCAAATTTTAGAGGACTACGATTTTACAGGTAATGTTAGAGAGCTTGAACATATAATCGAGCGTGCAATAATCTTTGCTGAGGGCGATTACATACAGACCGAAGATTTAAACTTACCGAATGCATCTGCATTTAAAAATGTAGCTGGCAGAGGAAATATTGACATACCATCTGAAATATTGAGTATGGAAGATCTTGAACGATGGCATATTGCTAAAGTACTTGATGCCAATAGATGGGACAGAACACAGACTGCAAACCAATTGGGTATAAGCCCTAAAACGCTTTACACTAAGATCAAGAAGTACGAACTAAAACAAGATTAATTATTAATGTCTGATGTATTAATCAGAAAATACGCATCAAAAGAGCTTCTTGAACTACAAGCTACATCTGTTGCACTTGCAGATAAATCCTTTAAAATATTTTGGTTCAATAAAAGTTTTAAAAAAGATATTGGAACTGGAAAAATTAAGGGCGTATCTCTTAAATCTCTATTTAATATAAATTCTCCATACGAAAAAATTACATCTGGTTCTACCAGATCTTTTGTCGTACCACTTCCCGATAAAAACAAAAACATTGTAATTACACCACTTTTTGATCAGGCTAAGAAAGAAGTTGAAACCTACTTCATAGAAATGCTTCCCCTGGTTGATTCAGACTTCCAGCAAAGTACTGAAAATGAAAAACTTCGTAGAAATCTTATATTTCAGAATGAACTGCAAAGTATTCTTCTTCTTTTGGTCAGGGAAAAATCGATAGATATTATTGCTGAAGAAATTCTAATTAGATGTATTAATGTTACGAGTAGTGATTTTGGAATAATTGTTTTTCATGATGGAGAGAGCGTAAAAAGTTTTCTTTATGCTGATGAACCCGAGATGGTAGATAATAAAGATGACGTTGAAAAAAGTATAAAGTACAATTCTTCATTTATTAACAAGTGGCTTGAACTTAACAAAAGACCTTTACTAGCGCTTAATCATCACAATAATATTGGTTACGGTTTAACTCAGGTTCTTAATTGTGAATCGCTTTGTATTTCTCCATGTTATTTTGATAATGTTTTGCATGCTAAAATTCTTATCGGAAAAAAATCATCGACCTACTCTTCTTTAGACATAGGTGATATTGAACAGTTTTCAATTTTACTTTCATTTGCAATTAGTAATATTCAAACAAGAGAATTAAATACTGCACTCGAATCAAGATTACTGCAAGCACAGAAGCTTGAAACTATAGGAAAACTTAGCAGCGGAATGGCCCATGACTTTAACAATCTTCTTTCAAGTATATTTGGCAGCCTTCATTTATTACGCAACCGTATTCCCGAATCAGAAAACGTAATCAAATTAATTGACAATATTGAAAATTGTTCTGTCCGTGCTAGAGATTTAACAAAAGGCTTATTATCATTTGGCAAACCCACGGCTAAACGCAAAGAAGTTGTTATGCCAAATTTTTTATTAAGTGAAATTGCCAAAGTCGTTACTCAAACATTTCCATCTATAATTACTTTGGAAGAAAATGTAGATAACGGGCTTCATAATATTTTAGGAAATGGAACTGAAATTTATCAGATACTTTTAAATTTATGTGTTAATGCAAAGGAATCTATCGAAGGGAAAGGGAAAATAACCTTAAACGCTTCTAATCTTTTAGTTGATGACTCTAACATTATATATTACCCATTGTTAAACAGAGGAAAATATGTCAAGTTTTCAGTTACCGATACCGGTAGTGGAATTGATGAAGAAAACTTATCTAAAATTTTTGATCCCTATTTTTCGACTAAACAAAAAGATACTGGTTCGGGTCTAGGATTATACGTTACTTATGGAATCATTAAAGCACATAAGGGGCATATTGATGTTACTAGCCGGAAAGGATTTGGGACAACATTTGATGTTTACTTGCCAGTCTTTGAGCCTCATGATTCCATTAAACAAAAGGAATCGGATAAGATAATTATGCTTGCCGACGATGAAGAAATGTTAAGCGAGCTACTTGCAGAAATGCTTGAATCCAGCGGCTTCTACGTTATTAAGGTAAAATCGGGGGAAGAAGTGCTTACTGTGCTTACTGAGGAAATAAAAATTGATTTACTTATTATTGATTACAATATGCCAGTTATGAATGGGCTTGAATGTATTGAAAAAATTAGAAGTCTTAACTTCAATTTGCCTGTAATATTATCATCAGGCAGTTTAGGGTTTAATGATGAGGATTTGATACGCTACAAAGTAAACAGCAAGATTATGAAACCTTACGAATTTGATACAATGTTGAAAACAATAAAACAATTAATCTGATTTTTTATTTTCTTCTTCTCTAGAGCTATCATCTATTTTGATCATTTTTATGTTTGATGTATACTCTGATAGTACAGGATCTTTTATAGCATTAAGTTGATTTAGAACATCAGTAATCTCTTTTACAGCAATATCGATATACTTTATTCGTTTAAGAATCCCTTCTTTTGAAATTTCATCTTTCTTAAGTTCTCTTCTAATAGCTGCTGAGGATAAGCTTAATAATGTAAGAGGCTGTTTAATTTTATGATTTGCTGTTACAACAGTTGCAATAAAAGTATCACGTTTTTCGGATAAGAGAAGTAATTTATGTGCTTCGGAAAGTTTTAGTGCGGATTTAACTCTTGCCAGTAATTCAATTCTATTAAACGGTTTCTTAATGTAATCAAATGCCCCTGCTTCTAATCCTTCTTTTGTATCCTCTGCACCTGATTTTGCTGTTACTAGGATTATAGGAATGTCTTTTGTGGTAGTTTCATTTACAAGAATCTTACAGACCTCTAACCCTGTAATGTCGGGCATCATAACATCAAGCAAAATTAAATCTGGTAACTCATTCTTTGCTTTGTCTATTCCCGTGTAGCCGTCATAAGCCGTCAGTACTTCAAATCCTTCATGTTCCAAACGATCCTGAAGCATAAATACATTTTCCGGAAGATCATCTATTACTAAAATTTTTTTCATATTCAATTAGATTTAATCTTTGAAAATAATTGAGCTATTTTGCCCGAAATAATAGTTGCGTTAGCAGGTTTAGGTATATAGTCATTAAATCCATGTTTTAAAATAATTTCTTTATCGCCAACCATTGCTTTAGCAGTAACAGCATAAATCGGGATTTCGGCCAAATTACTATGAGTCCGTATATTTTTTAATGTTTGAAATCCGTCCATTTCCGGCATCATTACATCAAGCATTATTAAATCAGGTTTAATTTGTTCTAGTATTTTTAAACACTCCAACCCGCTTTTTGCCAGATGAGTTTTACATCCTGCTGCCTGTACCATTTCATTTAATGTAAATAGGGTGTCAGGATCATCATCAACAATTAATACTTCACCAATAAAATCTACAACATGTTTATCCTGATTTGAAATTTCTGACTCACTACTTAATTCTAATTCTGAATTTTCAAAGTAGTCTTCATCCTCTCCCTGCATCTTTATTTTATCTCTTACTATTTTTATAGCATCTAGCGAGTGTCCTTTAGTTTTTACAGTAATATACTCAACAATTTCTTTCAGGGATTTATGTTCTTCTTCTGTAAGATTTTTTGCGGTGCTTATAATTATAGGAATTAGCTTTGTTTTATTGTCTGATTTAAGTTTATGAGATAAAGTAATACCATCTATTTTGGGCATAACCAGATCAAGAATTATCAAATCAGGTTGAACCTCTGCAATTTTATTAAAAGCATATTCGCTGTCTTGAATATACTCTATTGTTATATTTTCATCCTTAAATTCATTTTTAAATTTTTCAAACTCCAGTTCATCATCATCAACAATTACAATTTTTTGAATTCGCTTTTTCGCTAGAGACTCTAGTCTTGTAAAAGCATTCAGAAGTGTGTCGGCTGAAATTGGTTTCACAAAATACTCAAAAGCACCCAATTCGTAACCAAGATTTTTATTGCCAACAATTGATATAAGAATAACAGGGATATCTTTTGTGGCAGAATTTTCTTTTAGTTCCCTTAGTACATTCCATCCATCTTTATCAGGTAAAAGCAAGTCAAGTGTGATTGCAAAAGGTTGTTTTTCCAATGCAAGTTTAATTCCCGTTTCACCATTTTCTGCAAAAATAACTTCATATCCTTTAGAAATAAGATATTGGCCAATTGTATATCTGAATTCCACATCGTCGTCAATAACAAGTATAGGATTTCTTGCATTTCTTCTTAATGTTTCAACATCAACAGGGAATGCCTTAATTTTTGATCTTTCAGGAACATAATTAGTCGGAATGGTAAAAGAAAAAACGGAACCTTCACCCTCGAGACTTGTTACCCAAATTTTACCACCAAGTACATCCAAAATCCTTTTAGAAATAGCAAGACCCAAACCAGTTCCGCTATATTTTCTGGTGGTTGTTCCATCAACCTGCCGAAACTCTTCAAAAATAACTTTTTTGTCTTCTTCAGAAATACCAATACCAGTATCGCTGACAGAAAAGAGCAACATTTTTTCGGGACTTAAAGAAATTGATAATTCTATTTTCCCTTCTTTTGTAAACTTAATTGCATTGCCAATCAAGTTAATGAGTACTTGAGTAACTCTGCCCCGATCAGTATTAATTAATATTTTCGTATTACAATTTCGCTTAACTTTAAAAGTTAAATCCTTTTCAAGAGCCAGCGGTGTTGCAGTACTTGATACTTCTTCAATTATTTCTTCAAGAAATACATCTTCTTCTCTGATCTCCATTTTGCCAGCTTCAATTTTTGAGAGATCAAGGATATCGTTGATCAAACTCATCAGTCTTTTACTATTCTTTAATACAACCTCTAATCTTTCTTTGTTCTTTCCACTCAGTTGGGCTTTATCCAGGATTAATTCAGTTAGCCCTAAAATAGAGTTCATCGGTGTACGAAGCTCGTGAGACATACTGGCAAGAAACTGAGATTTTAATCGGGTAGAACCTTCAGCGCGTTCTTTTTGAATCGCCAGTTCTTCAGCTTTAATTTTTAGTTGATTACTTAATTCAAGAAGTTTTTCATTTTGCTTTTTAATCTGAAGATTTTGCTTTTGATAATCCTCATTAAGTTGCTTAAGTTCATTAACAAAGTTTTCTAGTTGTACAACAGCTTTTGCATTTGTTAATCCTATTGCAAGCTGCTCTTGTATTTTTTCAAGATAATCTTTTGCCTCTATAGTTGGTTTGTTTAACGAAGCGAACTCTAAAATAGCCGTAACTTTATTATTGTAAATAACTGGAAGTAATAGAAGATAACTTATCTTCAAATCCATAGTACCGGTTTGAATCGTAGGCAAAGTATTTTCAGAAAATATTTCGATTGATTTTTTTGAAGAGATTATCTTTTTATAAAATTCGTTTTTTTCTCTGTTGGGATTATTATAATTTAATCCATATGAACAGATAAGACTAACCTCATCTCCATCAATTGAGTATAAGGCTCCAGCTAAGAATCCACAAGTGTCAAGTATTTTTTTAAGTGCCGCATTTGATATTTCTGTTAGAGAAGCATTTTGATTTATTAGCGTTATAAACTCAGAATACTCATTTTTGGCACGTTGGTTCTTTTGTAGTTCGTTAAGCATCGTGTTAAAAGCTCTGCCAAGATTACCAATCTCATCATTGCTTTTCACGTCAATGCGCATATCAAAATTACCTGCACTGGTTTGTGCTGTGGCATAATTTAAATCGGCAATCCTTAAACGCATTTTATGAGTTAAAACGTATGTAAGAATAAGAGCCAAAATAATTCCCACCACACCAATCAATATTAAAATATCTCTCAATGTATGTCTAAGATCAGTAGCTTCACTATGGGATTTGAAAAATAAAAACGAAAGGTTATTCCCGTATTTTGATAGCTTTTCAATTTTATATGATGTTGCAATTATATCGGACGTTTCACTATCGCCAACAAAAACTTCTAAATCATTTTTTTGTTTTAAATAAATATGCGCTTCACTTAAAGTGAAAATATGTTGATAGTTCAAGTTTGAGTTAGAGACCTCTGCAGTAAAATTATCCCAAATTAAGGCCACATCAGAACCAATTCTTTTTGCAAAATCATCCAACACATCGTTGTTGATTATCTTTCCAAAATAACAAATACGATTATTTGATGTTCTCTTTGAGTTTATAATTGAATAAGGATTGAGCTGAACAAATTCATCTATCGTAAAGTTTTGCTTTGGTACCGGGATCCAGTTTTTAGTAGAGTAGCGAATAATTTTTCCTGAATCAGAAATTTCTGCTTCTAGAAAAAAATCGTTTAAGTGTCCGTAGATAGTGGATTTTTCAAAAAAAAGTTCTGGGTTTTTATTATTTATTGTCCAAAATTCTTCATCAATATCATCAATCAAAGATCGATAAGTAAATATAAAATTTCGTGATGCGCTGATTATACTTTTAGATTGTTGGGAAGTAAGGGTATTGTACATAATTGAGTAGAAAGCAATTGCAGCACTTCCCAGCACAATTGCTACTATAAGCAGATTAACAAGAATTATTCGGTGGTTTATTCTCATTGATTATCATTCTCTTTGCAGAACTTTCCTAATAGTTATCAAAAGCTCATCAAAGTCATACGGTTTACTAATAAAATCGGTCGCTCCCATTTTAGCAGAATCAATTGCGCTCTTAACATCGGCGTAAGCAGTTAATACAATAACTTTAGCCTTAATTTGATTTTGCTCAATTGATTTTAATACATCAAACCCATCCATCGCCGGCATTTTAAGATCAAGTAATATCAAATCAACAGGATTGTTCTTAAGAAAATCCACTGCCTCAAATCCGCTGTTTACAAAGTTGGAATTATATCCAACTTCTTCCAGTTCTTCTTTTAGCACTGTACAAAGATTCAGATCATCATCAACAATTAAAATTGATTCCATTATCGTGTTATTGTTTCGTTAGAGTTTTTAGATTCTAATTGATGATATTTAATAGAACCCCTTTGCTTTTGAAGTTCATTGCTTAATGGATTGGCTATCGGATTAGCAAGCCTTTCCTGAAGTGTTGGAACTAATTCAGTTTTTAATAGAATTACAAGCTCTTTCTTTATCAAAGTTGTTGCATCTGAACCTGTTAAATATCTTATACCAAATACCCACCAGGGTAAATCTTTAAGGAAGGGTATTCCATTTCTAACTTTTGTTTCTTCATTTAAAAATAACCCACCCAAAATTGTTTCTTCACCATTAAGCATAAGAACCTGAGTTGAGGCGTTTGTCTTCTTTATTTCTGTTACTTGGTCATTAATTACAAATGAGCTTCTTTCAACAAGTGTGTTTAATAAAACATAGTCAATACCATTCTCCTTATAAACATGGGGAGTAACCTCTATAATTGTCCCGGTAGGGAAGAATTTCTCTACTGTGTTACCGGCAAAATCTCTTGTCTTAACAGAGAAGTCCGAACCAACCTGGATTCTGCCTAATTTATTATCTCTTACGGTTATATTAGGTGAGGCTATAATTTCCCCAAGATTATTTTCTTCAAAAAACCTAAACATAGCAGTTGCCTGTCCGTAAAAATCACCAAGTTTAAAATCACCCGATGCGCTTAAGTTTGACCCCGCAGGTGTGACACTAGTAGTTGAGGTACTGCTCTGCTGACTTTCGGTTAATAGTTCTGATCCCAAATTTAATCCATTTTGAGAAAGCAAGATTCTCCAGTCAATACCCACCTTTTTTGTTTCTGCAACGTTAACTTCAAAAAAAACAGCAGAAATTTTCACTTCTCTTGAATCAACAGAGGCGTAAATATCCTCGGGTTTTACTTCCTCCCCCTGAAGCTTTTTAACAATTATTACATCTTCTTTTTCCTCCATAACTAAACCGGTGTATTGAACTATCATAAACAATGCTTTATCGTATGGCATACTTTCAATTTCAATACCTATCGGGTTGTCTGAGTTAACTGTCGATACAACACGTTTTCCAGTTGTACTTTCGCTTACTTTGCTTAATAAAGCTATAGCTTCGTTAAATGGTAAGGATTGTGAAAGGGTCACAAGTTCATCGGGATTGTTATAATCTTTAAGGCGTCTTTCCCAATATTTTTGAGGGAACACGCTGCCAACAGATAAAAATAATATTAGCAGTGAGAATAATAATGTTTTCATTTTATTTTTCATTTTATTTCCTTTGTTAATTCTCTGCGATCTAACTCAAGATCCATTTTTTCTATTATACCCCCCTTGTTAAGTATAAAGCTTACTCTGCTGTTTTGATAATCTATTTTAGTTAGATATCCTAAGTAAACTTGTTCACCTTCCCATATTAGATAGGTGTTCCCTTTACTATCGGAGATAAATGCACCTTCTGGTATTAATGCTAACAATGTTGCCCCTTGTACATCAAGCAGCCCATCAATATTAGGAGGAATTTCGTTTCTTATCAATGGATAGAATATATCGTATAAAACCGGAGCTCCAAGATTATTTTCTACAAACGATGCGGGTGCAAAACGATTATCAGTAGAAAAATACGTTTGAGCATTGATTGTGAAATTTACAAGATAAATAGGTAAGTTTTCTTCATCTGTGTTTACTTGATTGCCAAGACTTATATTAGAAACTTTTTTAAGTTCTTTGCTATGCTCTATTGCATAGATAAGGTTGTAAACCTCGTTAAAATAACCGAAGCCGGTAAGTTTATACTCGTAATAGAAAAACTCTTTTTCTTGTTTCTGTTCAAGAAATTCAATATTAACCTGTGCCTTATCAGAAAATCCATTAGTAGCGTTATTTACAAAGTTGTAAAACTTAATGGATGAGAGATTTTGAGGTATATTAAATTCCCGGTTAGCAAGAATAGAATCAAGGCGATTTGATTTTACCAATAATCCCTGGTACTGGGCCAGCAATTCTTGCGGGTCTAATGCTTTTGACTGAAGTTCTTTTAGCTTTTCTCTTTTCTCGTCAAGTTTCTTTCCCTGAATAAAGTAAAGATATGCTCCTCCTGCAATGAGGATCACAAGCAGAAAAGCAAGCAGAACTAAAGTGCTACGTAATTTTTTATTCATTTTTCTTCTGATATGAAGTAATGTCGAAAGTTAAATTATATTTATAAGCGTTTTTCTCCCTTAAAGCTTCATTCATCAAACTGTTAAGTTTGGCGCTTTCAAGACTGTAAGCGAAATCTGTTGGAGAATACTTTGATAACGAATATCCTTCAATCTTAATAGTGTTGCTGTTATCGCGAACAATAGTAGAGACCCAAATATTTTGTTTACTTCCACAAAAACCGGCAACGTCTTTAAGCACAGCTTTCCAAACTCCCGTTCCTTTAGCTGCTGAATCAAGTATTGCTTGAGTTTGTCCAAAACTACTAATCTTTCCGTCAAGCTCGGATATTTTACTTAAGGTTTCCTGGTTTTGCCTGATAATTAAATTTTTCTGATTTATATCCTGATCAAGTCTGGTTAATTCTTTGCTATTCTGCAGTATTTTAAGAGTAAATAAAAAGGCAACTATAAATAAAAACGGAAGAACTGCAAAACTATGCCAGGAAAACTGGAAAAACTTCTGTTCTTCAGAAACGTATTTTGGAAGAAGATTTAATCCCTTTATGCTCTTTTGCAAGTTCATCAAAAAATTCCGTTGCAACGGCCAAGGGAACACTGTAGGACGAAAATTTGGCTTTGGTTTCTTCGCCAATTTCTGTTAAATCAACATCATCAAATTCTAATCTGCTTACATTAGCTTCTGGAAAAGTTCCGTAAAATGACAGAATTAAATTTTCGGAATCATCTTCACCGCAAACTATGATATTATCAAGAGAAGTTATCCCTCCATTTTCCATTTCAAGCAGAATTTTGGAGAAGTAAACATCATACGTATGAAGATTCGTTGTTCCTATATCAAGAGTATTTCCGATGTGCTTAAGCTTTCTTCCTTGCAAGAAAATTAGCTTGCTGTATTCTTTGCCAATGTAGACAATTAAACTCTGATCGTCAGGAAAGAATTTTTTTCGCTTAGCAACGTAATACGCAAGAGCGATATCGGCACTTTTAATGGTTGGAACTTTAAAGAACTTTTTACCAAAATGACCCGCAATGTTATCTGTAAGACTAATGCAGGCTACCGGTCCATCGATAAACGCAGACAGAAGTGAACCATCGGATAGTTCAATGTAATCCACACATTCTTTTTCAATATTAACACCCTTTGATTGCCGAATATCAGAAAGAATTTCATCGAGTAATTTAGAACCCTTTAAATCTTTCTTCCCATCATAAGGATGATAATAAATTGCCGGTTCGGTTAAAGCGGGAATAAATTCAAGTTTATTGAGGTTAACTCCCTTTAGTGCCGCACCGATGGAACTTATACTTGGCGAGTCGATGCCACCACTAAGTTCTGTTTCTCTAGACTCAACTCCTTCAAGTTGGAGTCCATCCTCTTCCAGGTTAAACCCTGCGGTTGGTTGCAAATTATTTTTTGTTGATACAACATCAATGGATGCTGTATTAATAATTTTTAATCTGCCGCCATTTTTATCTTGGCTTACAACAGCAAGTTTAGTGTCGCTACCCTCGCAATATATACAGGCTATAGTTTTCATAATTTAGGCCGCCAGTATTTGCTGAATTCTAGTTTTATTATTAGCATATGTTATTGCCGTTTCTAATGAAATTTTCTTTGCAATATACAAACGTTTTAGGTCTTGCTCCATAGTTAGCATTCCTTGTGCGCCACCTTGGTTAATCATCATATAAATTTCGCTTGTATTATTATTCTTGATTGCAGCCTTAACACTTGGCGTAACAAGCAAAACTTCTTTTGCAAGCACGCGTTTTCCATCAAGGCTAGGAACAAGTTTTTGTGATACAATAGAAATTAAAACATCTGCAAGTCTGTTCCTAACTCTTTCCTGCTCAACCGGATCACACTCAGCAATAATTCTATCAATCGATTCGACAGCGGACGATGTGTGAAGAGTAGAAAAAACTTTATGTCCCGTATCTGTTACCTCTAATGCAGCCATAATAGTATCCGGATCTCTCATTTCACCCACAACAATAATATCCGGGTCCTGCCGGAGTGCTTGAACAATCCCTTCTTTAAATGAAAGGACATCTCTTCCTACTTCTCTATGTTTTATTAATGAGATATTAGAAGTGTGTACATACTCTACAGGTGCTGAAACAATAATAATGTGGCAAGGATCCATTTTATTATGGTGATCAATAATAGAATCTAAGGTTGTGGATTTACCGGAACCGGTTATTCCAGTTATTAAAGATAATCCAAATTTAATATAACCATGACTTAACGCCCTAACTATATTCGGATGAAAATCCAGAGCAGATAAAGGTCTGATAGTCTGGTTTATTGCTCTCATATTTAATGTGATTGTGTCGAGATCAAAATATGCATCTGAACGAAATCTTACATTTATATTTCTTCTTTCGTAAAAGAAGGTATAGCTGAAATCAAGATTTCTTTTCTTTGCTAATTGTTCTCTTTGGCTTACGTTAAGAAGGTTAATAATAATAAGGGCAGATTCATCACTTGTAAATTGCGGAATTTCTTTTACTCTTTCTTTATTTCCATAAATCCGCATCCAAATATATCCCACATTTCCATGTCCGCCAATTTCAATATCAGAGGCTTCCTTTTCTATCATATTTGTAAGAAGCTTATTATAGAATTTTCTTAATACAAGTCTTTCATTCTCTTTAAGCTTATCAACATTTTCAAGAATGAAATGAACTCTATCCGGACCGAATAAAGACTCCGGGATTGTTTTACAAAAAGTTTCTAATATTTTCTTTTCTTCGCTAACGTTCACAATAATCCTTTAATGTAAATAACCATTATCTGTTAGAGAAAACTATACCAGCTTAGAAAAACAGGTTTTCGGCAAAAAATGTAAGTTTTTACTTGTTTTGTAATAAATGCGATGTAAAATTTACATTTATGTAAAAAATTTTACGATTCACTGGTACTTGCCAATACTTCTTCAATTGAAGTAAGACCCATTTTAACTTTTTCTAAACCAGCTTCTCTCAATGTAAGTGATCCATCTTTACGTGCTTGTACTCTTAAACTTTCTTCATCAACATCTTCACCTGATTTAACTATTAACTGCCTTATATCCTTAGTAAAATAAAGGGCTTCGTGTATTGCAAGCCTTCCTTTATATCCGGTTCCGTTACATTCTTCACAACCTGCTGCTTGATAAATAGTAAAATTTCTCCATTCGGCTATGTTCAATTCTGCAGCCTCCATCAGTGGCTCATCAAAATTTATCACCTTTTTCTTACATTTAGGACACAATCTTCTTACCAATCTTTGGGCCACAATAAGATTTATCGCATAAGCGATGAGAAAAGGTTCAATTCCCATTTTATATAATCTTGCCACCGCACTTGGGGCATCATTAGTATGAAGTGTAGAAAAAGTTAAATGCCCTGTATTTGCAAGCTTAATGGCTATTTCCGCTGTTTCTTTATCTCTCATTTCACCAACGAGAACAATATCAGGATCGTGTCTAAGTATGGATCGGATAGCTTGTTCAAAATTCATTTTATAACCAATCTTAAGCTGTCTTGCACCTTCAATTACGTACTCAACTGGATCTTCAACGGTAAGAACGTTAACCTCCGGCGATATTACCTGATAAAGTGCCGCCACAAGTGTCGTGCTTTTACCACTTCCTGTTGGTCCTGTTAAAATAACCATACCCTGTGGTTGGTTAATTGCTTTTTCAAAAGATTTTCTTGCTGTTCCTGCTAATCCAAGTTTATCAAGATCACGAATAACTTTTCTATCATCAAGAATTCTTATTACAACACTTTCAAATTTATTCTTAAGTTCTGTGCCCACCATAGGAAGTATTGAAACTCTAAACCTAATAACTATATTATCTATATCTCTTTGAATAAAACCATCTTGTGCCATTTCTCTTTCAAATCTATCCATTCCTCTTGAACGATCCTTAACTACCGCAACAACAGCTTCGGGTAATGTACCTTCTTGTACATACCATGTTTGCAAGTTGCCATCAACACGCATCATTATATGGGTTTTGTTGCCTGAGCGTGGAACGAAATGAATATCGCTTGCACCCTTTCTAACACCTTCAATAAGAGCAGCTTCAACAAGATTTATTAGAGCGCTCTTATTAATTTCTGCATCAAGTTCCTGTTCATCTAAAGAGGATTCATCCCTATCTTCAATATCAAATTGATCGTTTTCCTCCATTGCTTTCAAAAATTCATTTTCCGGAGGAAGAATTTTTTCAATTAGTTTTTCAAAATCCGTTTTTCGTATAAAAATAACTTCATACTTTTTTGCGTTTAAACCGTAAGCAATTTTAGGAATGTTTCTATCTGTGGGATCAATTGCAGCGATAATCAGTTTTTCTTTATTTCGCTCATCGAACATAAATGGAACAATTTTATGTTCAAGTATCTGTCGTTTTAGACCATCGTCAGAACCTGTAATCATTTTTTTAATTGATTCAAGTCTTACTTCCGGGATATCTTCAGGTCGGGTTTCTAATTCGCGGAATGCATAAAGAATAGCCACTTCTCGAAAAATAGTATCATGGTCAAATTTAAAATCCTGCACAAGTATCTGGGCAAGGTTTCTTCTAATCTTACTTTTATCATTTGCCTTTGCAGTTAGTGCTTTCTCAAGCATTTGTCCATCGATTATCCCTTTTTTAAAAAGGAGATAACCAATTTTATCATTCATCTCAAGATTAGTATCGATCATTCAATAAGATTCTTTTTGTTAACTAAACTTAATAAAAAAATTTTATTGTTTAAATAAAAATTCCTTTAATAATACTATTGTCATTTCGAATTTGAGTTTCGGGTCTGTTGCCTAACTTTAAGACTTGTCATTGCGAGCGAGTCTTCGAGTGAAGCAATCTCAAAACAAGTAAAAAAAACATTCGATTGCTTCACCCACTAAAGTGGGATTCGCAATGACAAAACAAATATTATGCAACACACACTAAAGTCAATTACAATAAACAACAATATTTTTCTTAATTTGTAAAAACTAACTCACCCCAATTCTCCTCAGCGAACTTCTCTTAAAAAGAGATGGATTTTTAAAATATTTCTCCCCTTCTCTTTGCAAGAGAAGGGGCAGGGTATGAGTTAAAAATAAATCTGAATCAATCTTATCCTACACCACATCATCTTGAACTATATATGTATTCGATGCTGTGCCCGGTGTTTTAGGCCTTACCGTAGCTGTTTCTGCCGAGACCAAGGTTAACAAAATCATTACAACCATAATAAACATTGCGATGGCAACTTGTATAAGTTCAATAAGATTTTTCAATTTATAAACAGTTTCAGTTTCATAGTAGTTTGCCAATTGAAGTGCGGTGTTTTTAATTGTGCCGGTTTCCTCACCGGAGTGAAATCTAGAAAGCGCAGTTTCTGTAAATACACCGGCTGCTTCAAAAGACTCTGTTACTCCAATTCCTTTTTTTATCATAAGCGGTATGGCAACATTTTTTACTCTATCTTCAAAGTAAGCGTTACCGGTTGCTTCCGCTGCAATTCGTATTGGTTCAATACTTTCAGCAGAGCCACTGTAAAGCGTATAAAATACGCGACAAAAAACTTCTATTAAAGTTTTATGAATTAGTGAGCCTATGACGGGAAATTTTAGAATATACTGATCAATTAAATATTTCCCCTTTTGAGTTCTGGAGTATTGAAAGAGTGCTATTGGGGGAATAATAACAAATGCCGCAACCAAATATGGATTCGCCATTAAAAAGTCACTTATCTTTAAAGTAAAAGCAGTCATCGGGGGTAGTTCAACCCCAAATCGAATAAATAGTTTTGCAGTTTCAGGAAAGATATATCCTACGTAAAAAAGAACTGCTAAAAATAAAACAAACACAGTAACCATAGGAGTTATTAACGCACTGCGCATATTTTTTCTAAACTCTTGGTTTCTTTCCAAAAACTTTGCTGTTGCTTTATATATTTCTGTCATATTACCACTCTTTGAAGCAAGCCCGAGCATATATGCAGTAAACTTTCCAAATATGTCCTGATATTTCAAAAAAGTTGCATGGCTATCTGCACCTTTTTTTAATTCATTATTGATTTCTTTAAGTGTGTTTTTTAAAGTCAGGTTTTGAGTATCATTAATTAGTAAAGTTAAAATTTCACCATAAGCTAATTTTTGTTCAAGAAGTTCAGCACTTATTTTTACAAACGTTACTATTTCAGATACCGGGGGTTTAGCCTGGAAGTCTAATAATTTTTTATTAACTGAAACTACTTTGTAACCAAGCCTTGCTAAAGCTTCTTCAACTTCTTTTTTATTAAAAGCTTTTTGTTCGCCCCGGATTGGTTTGTCATTTCCCTTTTTTGCTTTATAAAGAAAAGTTCGCTTTTTTTCAACAGTTAAAAGTTTTAGTTGGTTTTTTTCTGCAAGGCGCTGAATCTTCTTCTTGCCATCGGAGGAAGAGTCGGCAGTTAAAGTACCGGAAATGGCTTGTCCATTAAGTTTTTGAGCAGTGAATTTGTACTCTACCATATATTCCTTTTAAAATTAAAGTAAGGCTGGTGAAATTTTTTATCACCAGCCCAAATTTACGATCAAAAATACCATCAAAAAAAGTTATAATCTAATTTTGACTATATATTTACTACTGAAGTAATTCCAGTTGGGGTAACCGTAACCGTTACAGTAAAAGTATAACCGGAAGCCGCTAGAGGTGTACCTGTAAATACTATGTTTGCTGTTGTTCCTGTACCTGCTGCCCAACCAGCAGATGGTGTTGTTACCAAGGTAGTCGGAATTGTAAATCCAGCAAAAGTATTTCCACCACCACCAAGAGCAACTGGTTTTTTAAAGTACTGCTGAGCCATCGCACCCAAATTAGTTCCTTCTGAAACGAGAGTGTCTTTTGCGGATTCTTCTGCATTCGCATTAAATAAATTAATACCTACTACCACAGCGATACCAACTATGATAACGCCAAGAACGATTAAGAGAAGTTGTTGTTGACCCATTTTGGATCTCCTTTTATTGTGTTGAGTTTAAGTTAATTAATTTATCACTTATCAATGAATAATTTGTGTTATAACTGAATCCTTTGTTACAATTGCCTTTACCTGAATTAAGTCACTACCGGAGACTATTTCATTTCCCGTGCCAGTAATTTCAACTTGTGATGGTGAGACTAAAGCAACGTAACTTCCATTAGCTCCATTGGCAAATTGAACAGGTATTTGCCAGCCTGTAAAACTGTTGCCTCCTCCTGCAAGGGATGTCGGCTTAAGATAATACTGTTGGGCTATTTGAGAAATATGCAAGATTTCATTAATTACTAAATCTCTTTTTTCATCAACAGAACTCTGCTGAAAAAGTAAAATTCCTACCAAAACAGCAATACCAACTATGATAACACCAAGGACTATTAAAAGTAATTGTTGCTGACCCATTGTAAAGCCTCAAAATTTATTTAAAATCTAATTTTATGCCGTATCTAATTGTTTGTGTTTTAATGAGTTATGTCGATTACCTGCAAAGAAACTTTATAAAGCAGTAAAATATACTCGTAAGAATTACCATACCTGTAAATATTTCTTACTGTTTAGCAATAACTCAATCAAATATTGAAAGAACACAATTTTTTCTACGCTCATTCCGTGTTAAGTATAAAATACTATGCCAAACTGATGATTTTACTTATTGAGCGCTAAAAATGGTGAGAATCTTGTCGGGCAATTATTACCGTAAAGTAAATTATATCGGTAATTTTTATCGAAATTTGCCTGTTGAATTGATCAAAATAGATTTGATTTGGAAAATCAAATCTATTATTGATATTATTTAATTTTGATATGTAGCTCTTTCAATTGGTTTTCATCAACTGTGGATGGCGAATCATCCATCAAAGATACTGCACTGGCAGTTTTGGGAAAAGCAATTACATCACGTATTGAATTCTCACCAGCAAAAATCATCGCCATTCTATCAAAACCAAATGCAATACCGCCATGTGGTGGTGCACCGTATTTAAATGCATTCATTAAAAAGCCAAACTTATATTGTGCTTCTTCTTCCGAAATACCTAACGCATTAAACATTTTAGCTTGAAGATCCGAATTATGTATTCTAATACTTCCACCGGCAATTTCATTTCCATTTAAAACTAAATCGTATGCACGAGCTTTAACTTTTCCCGGATCAGAAGACATAAACGGTATATCTTCTATTCTTGGTGAAGTAAATGGATGATGCATTGCATAAAATCTACCGGTTTCTTCATCCCATTCAAATAAAGGAAAATCTGTTACCCATAGTAAAGTAGGTTCAGAATTTTCTTTTATAAGATTTAATCTTTTTGCCATTTCTAATCTAAGCGCACCCATGGTATTCAAAGTTTTCAATCTAGATCCAGATAGAATAAAAATTAAATCTCCTGCTTTTGCACCAAGTGATTTGGTTAGATTTATTTTTTCTTCATCAGTAAAGAACTTCATTGTTGGTGATTCAAGTTCTCCATCTTTAACACGAATCCATATTAATCCTTTTGCTCCGTGTCCTTTTACAAAATCTGTTAAAACATCAAGTTGATTGCGTGTATAGTCACCGCAGCCTTGGGCTAATAATCCAGTTATCACTCCCCCGTTATCCGCTGCATCTTTAAATACTTTGAATCCGGTATTAGTGAATACATTATTAATCGTTTCCATTTCAAGATTAAAGCGCAGGTCGGGTTTATCACTTCCATATTTTTCCATAGCTTCATCAAAAGATAATCTTGGGAGTGGAGTTTGTAATTCACGGTTCCAAACTTCCTTAAAAAATCTTTTCATCAATCCTTCAACAATTGTAAAAATATCTTCCTGATCAATAAAAGACATTTCAACATCAATTTGGGTAAACTCAAGTTGTCTATCAGCCCTTAAATCCTCATCCCTAAAACATTTGACTATTTGGAAATACTTATCCATCCCCGAAATCATAAGTAGCTGTTTGTAAGTTTGTGGTGACTGCGGTAAAGCATAAAACTTTCCTTTGTGCATTCTGCTTGGCACAAGAAAATCACGGGCACCTTCAGGAGTGCTTTTCATTAACACAGGGGTTTCAACTTCAATAAAATCATTTTCGTCAAAATACTTGCGAGTTAGTTGAGCCATTTTGTGTCGCAGAACCAGACTTTTCTGAAGCTTTGGTCTTCGTAAATCCAGATATCTATATTTTAATCTTAAATCTTCGTAAGTATCAATGTCATCTTTTATTTCGAATGGTGGAGTTTCAGCTTCATTTAAAACAATTAAATTATTAACCATTACATCGATGTGTCCTGTTGGCAGTTCAGGATTATCAGTATCTGCGGGACGTTTTCTTACAACACCTTCAATTGAAATAACAAATTCACTTCTTAAATCCTTTGCAGCGTGATGTGCTTGTTCGTTAATTGTTGGTTCGAAAACAACCTGTGTAATACCATATCTGTCACGAACTTCAATAAATATTACACCACCAAGATCTCTTCTTCTATCTACCCACCCATTAAGCACAACATTTTCGTCAATATTTTTTTCGCGCAGTTCTCCACAAGTATGTGTTCTTCTTTTAAATTGCATAAACCCTAAGTAACTCCTTATTGAATTTGATAAATAAAAATAACTAAATGATTGAGGGCAATCAAATTCTTGGTATTTTAAACAAATTAAATTTTCTAGAAATAACTTTATGCTTTTCCTCGGGCTAATAGCCATAATTCAGACAATTTTTTTGCCTGGCATACTTATTCTATACTTTGCACGAATTAAAACCCAAAGTACCATTCAGAAGTATATTTACACTTTTGCATTAAGTTTATTTGCCAACTATTCTATTGTAACTATTCTTGTTATATTCAAAGTATATCTTGTAACTGTAATGTTCTCGATTAGTATAATCGAAGTATTAACATTAGTATATTTACTAGTAAAAAAACGAGTCACTTTTGAACACAGTTTAAATTTTAATCTACTATTTCAATCCACTAAAACTAATATTGCTCAAAATGTTTTCGCTATAAAATTTTTATTGATTGGCTCCATTGTAGTTTTACTATTCTATTTCGCATTGTTCATCTCTAACATCGGGACAATATTCTATTTTGTTGATACTGTTAACAACATACACTGGAATACCTGGGCGATAGATTTTGCAAATAATATTTTTCCCAAACAATCGTCGCATTTCCCACAGCTGATACCCTCCAACTGGTCCATAAGTTATTTATTGATTGATGAAGCCAATATTCATTTCTTTACCAAAAGTTTTATGCCATTGTTTTTTTTAGGGAATGTTTTGATGTTTTTTGATTTAGCATTACAAAAAAGGAAATCGGTTCACTTAATTGCATTAATTATATATGGTTTTATTGCCCCAATAGTTTACACTCTTGTTTTTATTGCCGATGGTAACGGCGATTTACCAGTTTCCTTTTTTGCATTTTTATCTTTTTATGCTTATCTAAAAACAAATAAGGATGAGTTTGTTCTAAAAGAATTTATTCTAGTTTTTCTTTTTGCCTCAACTGCCGCTGGAACAAAGCTTGCCGGTTTTTATGTTTTTTTCTTTATGTCAATCCTTTGTTTGTTTTATTTAATAAAAAATTTAAAACTTATTAGCAAAAAAGATCTTTTAATTTTAATAATTTCCGTAATACTTATTCTTGGGTTGAATCTATTTTGGTATTTCCTAAAACCGGGGACAATGACGAGCGGCTTGCATCAACCTGAGTGGCTACAAACCGGCTATTATAATATTCTCTCCAACGCGCTTCATTTGATGTATTATAATATAGGTCTGCCGGTATTGGCATTTCTAATTATTACGGTTTTGTTCAGTCTTTTTGTTAAAGACGTTAGAATTATAACAATGATATTTGTTATTCCGCCAATTATTTTGTGGATGTTTAAGTATAGTTCAGATTTTAGGAACTTAAGTTTTGTTATTCCTTTTATCTCTTATGCTTCTGCTTCTGGTTTTATTAAGATTTTAGAGATTATTAGAAATAAAAAAAATTTAAATGAAATAAAAAACGCAGACTCAAGCGAGGTAAAAGCTTCAACTAAAAAAAATTGGAATCACATTATAGTTATATCAAGTAGCTTGTTGTTCTTTATTGTTGTTAGTTCAAATTGGTTTTATAATTACTTGTACATTATTTACAGCTCTATTAGCAAATACTATTTTTACTCAAACCGAATAACATATTTAATAGATTACACATTTTTTCTTCCGGTAGATTATTATCAAAAAACAATTGCAGTTTTATTTTTAATTACTGCTATCACTAGTGTTTTAATCTTTTTTAAAGTTAAGGTCAAATACTTCGTTGCAATTGTGCTGTCGGTAATTGTTGTTTCAAGTTTTTTAATTAGCTCTGCAGAGATAAGAGAATATCAACAAACTCAATTTTTGAAAGTTGATGCGAGAAATTATTATTCGAGAATTAATACTATTATTAACAGTGCAAAGCTTAATAAAAATGTTTTAACTAATTTTCCGAGCATTTGTTCAGAAAAAATCCCCAGAGAAATCAATTTTACTTATTTGGATGAAACTGAAATATTAAAAATTTTAAATGGTAAGAATTATAGCCAAAAAAATCTATTATTTCTGAGAGTAAATAATTTAAACAGTGAAATAAAATCGCGAATCATATCAGAAATAAAAAGCGGAAAATATCAAGCATTATATGATGACGGTGATTACCTTTTTATAAAAACCTAAACAATGAATTATTAATATGAACACAACTGAACTTATCCGCAAAAAAAGAAACAAAGAAAACCTTACAAAAGAAGAGATTTTTTTTCTAATCAAAAACTACACAAATAATAGAATTCCCGATTATCAATTTTCAGCATTTTTAATGGCAGTATTTTTTAATGGAATGAGCAAAGAAGAAACCTCTGCACTTACTGAAGCAATGCTTTACAGTGGAAAGGTTCTAAATTTAAGTTCAATCCTTGGAGTTAAAGTAGATAAACATTCAACTGGCGGAGTTGGTGATAAAACTTCTTTAATTCTTGCGCCAATTGTTGCCGCGGCGGGAGTTAAAGTGCCTATGATTTCCGGAAGGGGATTGGGACATTCCGGTGGAACTTTGGATAAGCTCGAATCTATTCCTGGTTTTAGAACTAATCTTACATTAGCAGAATATAAAAGAGTTCTTAAAAAAGTTGGCACTGTTTTAATCGGGCAGACAAAAGAAATTGCTCCTGCTGATAAACTTATTTATGCATTGCGTGATGTTACTGCTACTGTTGAATCGATTCCACTTATTACAGGAAGCATAATGAGTAAAAAACTGGCAGAAGGAATTGATGGACTTGTGCTTGATGTGAAAACCGGCAACGGCGCATTTATGAGAGAGACTAAAGATGCAGTTGCTCTTGCAGATTCACTAATCCAAACAGCAAAATCTTTTAATAAAAATGTCATCGGATTTGTAACAGATATGAACCAACCGCTGGGAAATTATATCGGTAACTGGTTAGAAGTTTATGAATCAATCCAGGTTTTAAGGGATGGAAAGAAAAATGATCTAACAGAATTATCACTTATTCTTGCAGGGGCTATGATTTATCTTGGTAAAAAATCTAAATCACTTGATGAAGGAATTGAATCTGCAATTAAAATACTTAAATCAGGTAAAGCCTTTGAAAAATTTTTAGATATTGTAAAAGCGCAAAATGGCAACATAGATTTTATTATCAATCCTGATAAATATCATAACCCAAAATTTAAAGAAGTTATTAAATCAAACACTGCTGGATATTTATCTGAAGTAAATACTTATGAACTTGGAATGGCGGCAATTGATCTTGGTGCAGGCAGAAAAACCATGGATGATAAAATTGATCCTAAAGCCGGAATAATTTTTAATTATAAAATTGGAGACACCATTAATAAAGGAGTTGTAGTTACTGAATTGTTTTCTGATTCTAAGTTGGGAATGGATAGTGCAAAGAAAAGAGTGCTTGGTGCAATAAAAATTTCTAAAGAAAAACCACAAAGGTTAAAATTGATTAAAACTATTATTAATTAAAACACTCTTAATTGGTGGCCATCATAAGATGGTCTCCAATTGACCAGGTTAGCATTCCCTTTTAATTCTTGTCTGTCAATACTATCTTTAACTAACTAATCACAAGGAGAAAATAAAAATGCTTTTTATAATAGCACTAATTGCAGCGATTGTCGCATTCTTTGTATTTAAAAACGCAAAAAAAAGATTTAGTCGTCCTGAATCTACTTTTGCATTAGCCGGTATGGTTCTTGCATTTGTAATTGCACTTGCTCAATGTTTTACAATTATACCCGCAGGGCATACAGGGGTAATAGATTTTCTGGGATATGTAAGTGACAATACACTAAAGCCGGGAGTAAACATGGTCAATCCCATGGCTAATGTTGAAAAGATGAGCATCAAAACACAGGAATTGAAAGAATTAATGTCAGTCCCATCTAAAGAAGGACTAAGTGTTGATCTTGAAATAAGTTTGCTGTTTAAGTTGGATTCTGAAAAAGCAAATGATATTTATAAAACAGTGGGTCCAAATTATGCTGAAATCATATTAGTACCACAATTTCGTTCGGTTGTTAGAGGTGTAACCGCACGTTATGAAGCAAAAGCATTGTATACAGCTTCTCGTGAAAAACTGGCAGGTGAGATTCTCACTGAATTGGAAAATTTAGTTGGTCCCCGGGGAATTATAGTTGAGCAAGCTCCCCTTAGACAAATCCAACTTCCGGAACGCTTGACAAAATCCATCGAGGAGAAATTACAAGCCGAGCAGGAAAGTCAGCGAATGGAATTCATTTTAACACGTGAAAAACAAGAAGCAGACAGGAAAAGAATTGAAGCAAAGGGTATTGCTGATTTTCAGGAGATAGTTTCCAAGGGTATTAGTGAACAATTGCTGAAATGGAAAGGAATTGAAGCGACTGAAAAGCTTGCGGGTTCGCAAAACACTAAGGTTGTCATTATAGGATCAGGAAAGGATGGATTGCCATTAATACTTGGAAGTGACAAATAGACTGACGGGTCATTTGTTTATGTTATTAGTTTTTATATTTTTGAACTCATAAGTCAAATAAATATTTAAGTTGAATAATATGCTTCATTCGATACATACGATAAACATATTGCTTCCGTTTTTTTACATCGCAACGTTTGCTATTTACTTTTATGATTTTCAGCAAGGCGGAAAGAAGTTTGAGAACTCCAAAAGATTATTTCTCTTTTTAACACTCATTCTTCATTTTCTTTATTTGGTCTTAAGAACAATTGAGTTTAATCACCCGCCGATTACAAATGTTTTTGAGATCTTTACTGTCCTTGCATTCTCAATCAGTTTTTCTTATTTCATTCTGGAGTTAGTAACTGATGTTAGGGGAACTGGTCCATTTATAGTTATCATTTCAATTGTCTTTCAAATCATTTCAACTTTTTTTATTCAAGATCTTTCAGAGGTAAAAGAAGTTTTAAGAAGTAACCTGCTTGGCATTCATGTTATCAGCGCATTGATTGGTTATTCAGGGATTACAATATCAGCCGTTTATGGAATTCTCTACCTAATCTTATACAACGAAATAAAATTTAACAAGTTTGGATTAGTCTTTAATCGATTGCCAAGTTTAGAAATTTTGGAAAGAATGAGTTTCATTGCTGCAATTATTGGCTTTGTGTTTTTAACGATCACAATAATAATTGGAATAATATGGCTGCCACAGGCTTTTCCAGATATCACATTTGCGGATCCAAAGCTTATAGGAACTTTTACCGTTTGGCTGCTTTATGGAATTGGACTTATAAATAAATTTTTGGGTAAATGGAGGGGGAAAAAACTTATTATTCTGTCAATCATTGGATTTATGCTTGCAATTTTATCTACGACACTCACAAATTTTTTAGCAAAAAGTTTTCACTCTTTTTATTGATAATAAAATGAACCTTCTAGGAATATCAATAAATCATCGCACTGCACCAGTTGAACTTAGAGAAGCACTTCACTTAAGTGAAACTGAAATTCGTAAATTCATTCAGCAAACAAAAGAAGGAAATGCTTTTGCAGAAGGTATAGTAATTTCTACTTGCAACAGAACCGAGATTTATGTTATTCCAAAGAATGATAAAACAAGCCTAAAGGATTTACAAGACTTGATTAAAAATTACAAATCAAGTTTTGAAGTAAAGGATGAAAACTTTCAGCACTTCATTTCACGTGAATCAGTCGAGCATCTTTTTAGAGTTACTTGTGGTATAGATTCTTTATTGATTGGTGACAACCAAATCTTTAAGCAGGTAAAAGATTCATTCTTAATTTCTGAAGAAATGAGTTTTGCCGGAGTTTTGATTCGACGAGTAATGGATGCTGCAACCCGCGTTGGTAAGCGTGCAATAAGTGAAACATCAATTAGCGAAGGCGCAGTGACAGTTAGTTACGCTGCTGTGCAGCTTGTGGAAAAAATCTTTTCCAATCTTCAAAAAAAATCTGCATTAATAATTGGCACTGGCGAAACAGGAGAAATTGCTGCAAAGCATTTACGCGATAGAGGCATCGGAAGGCTTGCCTTGACAAATCGTTCATTTGATAAAGCAGAAAAGCTTGCCGCCGAACTAAAGACCGCTGTTTTTCCTTTCTCTAATTTTAAAGAGCATCTTCATAAGTTTGATATTATTGTGAGTGCTACAAGTGCCGAGGGGCTTATTATCACAAAGCAAGATATTGAAGTTGCGATGAAGAAACGTAACTACGCATCAATGGTATTGATGGATATTGCCATTCCCCGTGATATTGATCCTGAATCTAAAAAGATTGATTATGTTTTTTATCATGATATTGATTCGTTAAATATTATTGTTGAACAAAATCTTTCCAAAAGAAAAACAGAAATTCCTAAAGTTGAAAAGATTATTCATGAAGAATTGGATTCGTTTTTTGAATGGTTCAATTCACTTGAAGCCGCACCAACAATAAAAATTTTGCGAGACTATTTTGAAAATGTTCGGGCAGAAGAAGTTGAAAAAAATATCAACAAATTTTCTAAAGATGATAAAGAAAAATTAGAAATCATTACTAAGCGGATAATTAATAAGATACTTCATCATCCAACAATTGAACTAAGAAAAATTTCAGAATCTGATTTAAGGGCGGAAGATACAGCCGCAAAGATTTCTATCATAAGAGATTTGTTTGGGTTAAACGAGAACAACAAAAAGATTAAAGGTTAAACGTCATTTCGAATCCGACTTTAGCCGGTGAGAAATCTGCTACTTTATATTAAAAAGATTTCTCAGTCGAATTCGCCGCGGCGAATCCTTCGAAATGACCAGTCAGAATATTCACAAAGTGACATGGGTTTAAAGGAAAATCACTTGAAACAAAAAATTATTATTGGTTCACGCGGAAGCGAACTTGCATTGTGGCAAGCAAATCATATTAAGCGTGAAATCGAAAAGCGAAATAAAAATATTAAAGTTGAAATCAAGATCATTAAAACTAAGGGTGATAAAATTCTTGATGTTGCACTTTCAAAGATTGGCGATAAATCGCTTTTTACCAAAGAACTGGAAGTTGAACTGTTAGCAAAGCGAGTTGACCTAGCAGTTCACAGCTTGAAAGATTTACAGACTCAAATTCCTGATGGTTTAAAACTTGTGGCGGTTACAAGACGCCATGGTGTTGAAGATATTTTGATTGCAAGAAAAAAAGGAATAACAATAAATAAACTTCCCGAGAATGCAAAAGTTGCAACTGGCTCTTTAAGAAGAAGATCTCAGCTACTGCATCTTCGCCCCGACATTAAAATTTTTGAATTACGTGGAAATGTTCCATCCAGAATTCAGAAGTTTTTAGAATCAGAATGGGATGCTATAATTCTTGCCCGTGCCGGAGTTGAAAGATTAAATCTTAAAAAATATATCTCCTCATTTATTCCTATGGAAGAAATTCTTCCCGCCGTTGGACAAGGTGCGCTAGGAATTGAAAGTCAAGAAGATAATAAAGCTGTTGAGGAAATTCTTCAATCAATTCATCACGAAGAAACATATAAAGCTATTCTAGCGGAACGTTCTCTTCTTCGTGCTTTAGAAGGAGGGTGTCAAGTCCCTATAGGTGCATTTGCAGAAGTCAAATCCAGCGGACTTTATCTTGATGCGATGGTCGGATCGCTGGACGGTTCAATAACATATAGAGAAAAATTGCGCGGCAGTAAAAATGAACCGGAAAAACTTGGTAAAACTCTTGCAAGAGATTTATTAAGAGCGGGTGCAAAAGAAATTTTAAAGGAAGTATATATGACTGCGAAAGTAAAATGATTAACAAATTCACTTTTGATTTAGCAGTGATTTCCATGGTTTTATTATCTTTTTCTTACACAGGATGCTCCTGCAGCCCTTGTAGTGAAAATGAGAGCACAGAAATTCCGTTAAATGTATTAAAGAAATCTGATCAGTTTATCATTTCCAAGACTGGTAATGAGTTTTTCAAAAAAAATATCACAGTAGATTTTTCTCAATCAAAACATATCGCGCCAGACTATTTAATGGTTTATCGACTTTACATGCCGGAAAAATCCTTTGTTGATGAAATTATCAGATTTAATGTTGATAGTACCGGAAAAGTTTTAGCACAATATGAAGTAATTGGAATTCCAAATTGTAATGCCAATCCAATGAATTGTGATTTTGTTGTTGATGAAAAGATTGCCAGGCAAATTGCAACTGAAAACGGATTTCCAAAAGGAATTAATGACTGGAAGGTTAATTTTGTCTGGGATGTTAAGTACAATAAATACGTTTGGCAATTGTTGAGCACGATAAAAGAGCGCCAAGGTGAGTTTGGCTATCGTGCCGAAGGCGAACAGATAATCATAGACCCCACTAGTGCATCTGTGATTAATCGGGATAGCTGGAAAATAAATTAATACAATGATAGTTAAAGAAGAAAAAATAAAGAGAAAAGCAAAAAAAAAAGAGCGAATGCTTGAAGTCGCTGCGGGGCTTTTTTCTAAGAAAAACTATCACGAAGTAATGATGAATGAAATTGCGCGATTAACTGATGTTGCAAAAGGGACTGTGTATAATTATTTCGGTTCAAAAGAAGAATTATATTTTACAATAATGAGTTCGAAACTCGAGAATCTTAACACTTCGCTCAAAAATAAAATTGCATCGGAGATTAGTATAATTGATTCACTGCACTCATACATTATTCAACTTTACATGTTCATGATGAAATATCAAAATTTCTTTTTGATGTATCAAAAGGAGTACATGAATGCCCAGAATGAATTTTGTGATGAACTTCGTGGAATGAGCGATGAGCTTAAATCAATATTAAGTGACGTTATTTATAAGGGTAAAAGAGAAAATCAATTTCGTAATGTTGATGAAAGCTTTGCTGTTAAGCTGGTACTTGGCAGTATTTTTGGAGCTGTTCAACGTGGTATTGAGAGCAACTACTCTGGTGATAAGCTGATTGAAGAGCGTGAAAAGCTCTTTGATTTTGTTTTGCATGCTTTATACTCCGGTTTCAGCAACAACAAAGTAAGACCGCTAAAAAATAAAACAATTGTTCTTACAAGAACTATTGAGCAATCAAAAGAATCCGCAGCAATATTTAGCGAACTTGGTGCAAATGTAATTGTATTTCCAACATTGGAGATTGTTCCTCCAAACAACTGGGATAATTTTGACAAAGTGATATTATCATCACAAAAAATTGATTTTATAGTTTTTACTTCTGCTCATGCAGTTACAATGTTTATTAAGCGTTGTAATGAATTAGACAAGAAGATTGATTTAAATAAAATTAAAATTGTAGCAGTTGGAAGTAAAACAAAATCAGTATGCGAAGAAAATAAAATAAAAGTTGATATAGTGCCAAGGAAATTTTCAGGTGAAGGTGTTGTTGAGGAATTATCTAAATATGATTTGAAGGATAAGCTGATCTTTATTCCTCGTTCTGCAATCGGCAGGGAAGATTTACCTAATGGATTGGAAGATCTTGGCGCAAAAATAATTACTGTTCCTGTTTATAATATTTCGCTTCCTTCAAAAGAATCTCTGTTGCAAAATATTGAACAACTTAACTCGAGCAAACCTGATGTTTTTATTTTTACAAGCCCGTCTACATTCGAAAATTTTTTGCTTATAATGAACATTAATAATCCCATTTCATTCTTTAAGAATTATGATGTAGCTGCGATTGGTCCTACAACAAAATCGGCAATAGAAAACAGTAAAGTTAAAGTAAGCATTATGCCGGATGAGTTTACGATTAGAGGATTAGCTAACAAAATGATTGAATTTTATGATAAATCAGATAGATAACGGAGAATAATTTGAGCGAACTTAAAAACGATTTATTTCTTAGAGCTTGTAAAAGAAAAGATGTTGAACGTACACCAATCTGGATAATGCGTCAGGCAGGCAGATATTTGCCCGAATATAGAGCTGTGAGGGCTAAATCAGATTTTTTAACGATGTGCAAAACCCCAGAACTTGCAGCCGAAGTTACTATCCAGCCTGTTGATATTATTGGGGTTGATGCTGCAATTCTGTTTTCAGATATACTTGTAATTCCAGAAGCAATGGGAATGCATCTTGAAATGAATGAAGGCAAAGGTCCGGTTTTCCCCAACCCTATTCGTACAGTTGATGACGCAAAAAAGTTAAAAGAAATTGATCCCACAAAAGAATTAAAATATGTTATTGATGCAGTTACATTGACAAAAAAGAATTTGGATAATCGGGTTCCATTAATTGGATTCAGTGGATCACCATGGACACTGCTTACTTATATGGTTGAGGGAAAAGGTTCAAAGAATTTTTCTGAAGTAAAAAAGCTTATTTACAATAATCCTAATTTAGCTCATTCAATACTTGATAAGTTAGCTAAAACAATTGCAGAGTATCTTTCAGCTAAGATTGAAGCTGGTTGTAATGCAGTTCAGATTTTCGATACCTGGGGCGGAATACTTTCACAAAAAGATTTTGAAGAATTTTCTCTGCAGTATGTGCAGAAAATTATATCCCTAATTAAAAGAAAAGACGAACCAGTAATATTCTTTGCTAAAGGTGTTCATTACAAACTTAATAAGATGGTAAACATTGGTGCAGATGTTCTTGGTCTTGACTGGACAATGGATCTTGGAAAGGTTAGAAAAAAAGTTGGAGACCGTGTTGCACTTCAGGGTAATCTGGATCCTACTGCTTTATATGCAGATAAAGGATATATTAAGAAAGCCGTAAAGCGTGTACTAAAATCTTTTGGTGAAGGAACCGGACATATATTTAATCTTGGTCATGGTATTCTGCCAGATATTGATCCTGAAAACGTAAAAGCGCTTGTGCAGTTTGTTAAGGAAGAAAGCAAGGTTTTTCACCACTTAGACACTAAGAGCACTTAGAAACACTTAGTGAAACTTTGTGTTCTTAGTGTCTTAGTGGTAAATGAATTTAAGGAGTTTTTATGTTTGAAATAGATTTAACGAAGTTTAAAAAGTACGATAAGCCAGGACCGCGATATACAAGCTATCCAACGGCTCCACAATTTAACGAAGGCTTTACACATGAAGATTATCTGAATGAAATAGTAAAAACAAATTATGGAAAAAATCTTCCTGATTTATCCCTTTATTTTCATCTTCCTTATTGCGATACACTTTGTTATTTTTGCGGATGTAATATGATCATTACTCGTAATAGAGATAGAATTAAAGAGTATATAAAATATCTGAAAAAAGAGATAGACCTTACAAGAACATACTTGTTAACTGATAGAAAAGTTGCACAGCATCATTGGGGAGGGGGGACACCAACACATCTTAATCCTGATGAAATAAATGAACTTGCTTCTTACATTAATCAATCATTTAACTTTAAAGATAATGCAGAAATAAGTTGTGAGATTGATCCACGCGAATTAACAAAAACCCATCTTGAGGCTTTGCGAAACAATGGTTTTAACAGAATAAGTATGGGCGTACAGGATTTTGATGAAAAAGTACAGAAAGCAATTAATAGAATACAGCCAGAGGATATCACAAGACAAGCAATTCAGTGGATTAGAGAACTTAGATATCAAAGCATCAACCTTGATTTAATTTATGGTTTACCATTTCAAACAGTTGAAGGATTTGCAAAAACAGTTGATAAAATTATTGAGGTTAATCCGGATAGAGTTGCTGTCTTTAATTATGCTCACGTTCCGTGGATGAAAAAACATATGGCGCTGATTTATCCAGAAGATATTCCTGCTGCCGAAATAAAGCTTGAAATATTAAAGATGACAATTGAAAAACTTGTTAGTGCCGGATACGATTTTATTGGGATGGATCACTTTGCAAAACCCGATAATGAGCTTTCTGTTGCTATGCGTGAGAAAAAACTTTACCGCAATTTTCAGGGTTACAGCACTAATGCCGGCGCTGATCTTTATGCAATGGGAATAACTTCAATATCCCAGCTTAAAAATGTTTATGCACAGAATTATAAAACTGAAAAAGAATATTACTCAGCATTAGATAATGAAAAAATCCCAACTGCAAAAGGTTATAAACTAAATGATGACGATCATTTGCGCCGGGAAGTGATTATGAAATTAATGTGTAACTTTGAGCTAGACTATAAACCAATTGAAGATCAATTTAAGATTGACTTTAAGGAATATTTTGCTTGGGGATTAAACAACCTTAAAGAAATGGAAGCTGACGATCTTGTTGAAATTTCTGATGCTGGATTTAAAGTAAAGAATATGGGAAGAATGCTTATCCGTAACATCGCAATAAATTTTGATGGTTATATTGAACGTAAAGAAGATACGGCTAAGTATTCTAGAACGGTTTAGATGTAAAGATAAAATAAAAAGTTAACGCAATTTACAATTTAAACTCTTTAAAGAATCCTTCTCAAAATATTCCCCAAACGATCTTCGTTAAACTATATCAATTTCGCTTCGATTATTGACTAGTAACAAATAATTCCCAACTTTGAAGTTATTAAAGTATGAATTAATTCGGAGCAACTTAAAATGTCTAAACAATCCGCAGATAAACGAAAAAAAATGAACCACGAAATCCCAATTGACAATGCAGGAAAGTCTGACAAAGAGAAGACAACTTCATCGAATAAAAAAATTGATAAAAAATCCTATAAAAAGGAATTGGAAAAACTTCAGATTGAACTTGTTAAGTTCCAGCACTGGATAAAAGAAAAAGAATTAAAGGTTGTTGTTCTTTTTGAAGGCAGGGATGCTGCGGGTAAGGGTGGCGTAATAAAACGAATTACGCAATCATTAAATCCCCGTATATGCCGTGTGGTTGCTTTAGGTGTTCCCACAGAAAGAGAAAAATCTCAATGGTATTTTCAAAGATATGCTTCAAACCTTCCGGTTGCAGGAGAAATGGTTTTATTTGATAGAAGCTGGTACAACAGAGCGGGTGTTGAACGGGTGATGGGTTTTTGTACTGAAGATGAGTACAGAGAATTTCTAAGATCGTGTCCGGAGTTTGAAAGAATGATTATTAGATCGGGAATCATACTTATTAAATATTGGTTTTCGGTTTCTGATGAAGAACAAGAAAAAAGATTTAAGGAACGAATAGAAAATAGAGTAAAACGATGGAAAATCAGTCCTATGGATTTAGAATCCCGAAGTAGATGGGTGGAATACTCTAAAGCAAAAGATGAAATGTTTGTCCATACAGATATTAAACAAGCGCCCTGGTATGTGGTTCACTCAGATGACAAAAAAAGAGCAAGATTAAATTGTATAAATCATTTGCTTAGTTGTCTTCCTTATCAAAATATCGAACCGGAGAAAATTGAACTCCCGAAAAGACAAAAAGATAAGGGATATGTTAGACCACCGGTTAGTGATCAAACAATAATACCAGAAAAATATTAACAATTAATCGCCTGGTCTTTCGCTCATTTTTGCTGTAGTGAAGAAATCATTGTAAAATCGTTTTGTGTATTCATCATGCAACTGATCAATCCTTTCCTTGCTGGAAGACTTTATAATTAATCCTGCGTGATATCCTTTTTTCAATCTCCAGACTACTTCTGGGTCATTGTAAGTGTCAAGGTTTGGCCATTCTTGTTTTGATAGGGAAGTAAGAATTGCGGCAAAATCATTTTTAACTTCCGGCAATTTGTATCCCTTGTCACCTTTTAGAATTTCAATCTTTGCCCATTCACTCCAAAGATTAATGCCTGTTGCAGCTTCAACTAGTGAAGAAAGATTTGCCCCGCCAACCCGAGCAGATGTTTCCAAGAAATATAGTTTGCCATCTTCGGCACGAATAAACTCTGAATGTGAGACGCCGCGTAGTAAACCTAAAGCCTTTAAAACTTTTTTGTTCAATTCTAAAACTTCTATTGCTTCTTCAGATTTGCTATCTAGTGTTTTGCTGGTAAAAACTCTGCCCATATGTGCAACTTCAAATGGAGGAGTACCGTATTTACTAGCCAATCCAAATACTACTTCTTTATCATCAATTATAGTATCAGCATGGTAGATGATTCCTGGAATAAATCTTTCCATTAAAAAAAACGATTGTTCATCACCGAGATGACTAATTCTATCCCACATCTCGTGTTTGGTATTAACTTTTTTTAATCCGTATGATCCGGCAAGCAATCTAGGTTTAATCATATAAGGGAAAGGAACCTTGTTTGTAAAATCATTGATCTGACTATGATTTAAAATGTGTAAAAATTCCGGGACAGGAATTCCGTTTTCTCGTGCAACCATTCTCATTGCAAGTTTATCGCGGAAATGTCGCGCAGTTGTGTCTCCCATTCCACCGATTCGCAAATGTTCTCTTAAAGCAGCAGCACGCTCAACATCAAAATCATCAAGCGCAACAATTCTGTCTATTTGTTCTGTGCGTGCAAGATAACTTACACCGTAAATAACATCACGCATATTCCAATCTTTGTTTTTATCCGGGATGTAAAAAATTTCATCAAGACTTTCTCTTGGCCAATCGGAGCCCTCCAAACTTTTTGATGTCACCAGAATAACGCGGCAACCCTGCGCTTTAGCTTCGCGCATAAAATCAAAACCTTTCTCATAACTGGAAATGCAAAGAATTGTTAACATGATTTTTCTCCTTAGTGGTTCTGCGTGATCTAAGTGTCTAAGTGGTAAAAAAAATTCACCACTTAGACACTAAGAGCACTAAGTTTCACTTAGTTTATTACAATAGAAAGTTTAAACTTGATTTTATCAAAATCAAATATTAGATTTATTCATTAACCTCATTATTGGGTATACACTTTCTCCCTTATCATAAAATGGTGAGCGCTTATAAAAGAAATCCAATCTTTCTCCACCATTATTTCTAAACGATTCATTTTCATTTAGCTTTTTATAAAACTCTGCTCGCAAAGCTGGATCATCCTTCATCATCTGTTTTGCATATGGCTCCATTACATAAGACTCAGCATATTCTTTTCGCTCGAAGAAGGCGTTAAAGAATCCCCAATTCACAAAGGAATCCGAAGCTTCGGGCTCGAGTAAGTTTACTATTACTCTAATCGCTCTTTGATTTGTATAAACAACTAAAGTCCCGGCTTCAACATCGGCAGCCTCCGTAAAAAGTTTACATTTAAATGATAAAAGCTGTCTCCCTTCATAAGGTTTTGATGCAAATTGAACATCTTCAAACTTGTACTTTTCCACTTTTATTTTTTTTCTTGTCTTTATTAAATTAAATTTTATTTGATGGGCATTAAGCACATCAATAATCTCAGAAAATTGCCGTGGAATTAAATACGCAGCGGGAACGCTAATTTTCTTTTCCGAGTTCGCCTTATTGAAAATTGGGATTTCAATTTCCATTGGTTTGTTGGTGTACTTTCTAACAGTTGAACCCGTTAATTCACTGTACTCATCATACCACTCAAATCCTTTGAATAAATATTTATCATATTTACCGTTCCCTTTAAGCACTAACGGGAACTTCTTTTTTGTGGATAAATAATATTTAACTGTTTCTTTGTCAGCTTGCTTATTTAATGATAATAATTCTTTGTGATTATCATTCAAAAATCTTATAGTATGTTCTATCATTGATTTTGTTGAGAAAACACGATTGGCAAATGGTTTTAAGCTATGTGTTTCTACAAGCAAGCAAATTCTGTTTTGCGTTGCACAGTATCCATGTGATAATCTTGGTGGCGCAGGTAAATCTACAATTCCACTTTCGATAGTTCCTGCTTTAAATTCCATATATGGACCAATTATAAATCCATCTTCTTCAACTTTTTGCAGCAAATGGGGTAGATATTTTTTGTCAATCCAGTTTAATAAACCTCGATCAATATTTTGATGTGTTTCAATTCCATACGTTACGTGATACTGATAATCAGCTCCATTTGTTGTGTGGTTGTCGATCATAAAGTCCGGCAGCCAATTGTTAAAAAGTTTTAGGACCGATCTAATTTCCGGTGTATCAGCTTTCAAAAAATCTCTGTTCAAATTCAAATTTAATGCGTTTGTACGCCACCCCATTTTCTTTGGGCCATTTTGGTTTGGTCTGTTAAATGGGCTTAGTCTTTCATGTCCGTCAATGTTAAGGACAGGAATAATTATTAGGATTGCGTTGTCTAATAAATGTTCTTTTTCTTTTGTGATAAGAATTTCCCGAAGCAAAAGCATACAGGCATCCTTTCCTTCAACTTCACCAGGATGAATTCCGTTTTGAATAAGTATGATTGCTTTTTCTGTTTTCTTTGCTTGCTCAGGAGTAAACGCTTTATCTTTTGAGACAATTATTACTTTTAATTCCCTGCCTTGCGGAGTAACACCAATAGTATTGATTTTTACATAAGGTGTTCGATCAGCAAACTTTTGAAAATACTTTAGGGTATTTTCATAATCGGGGATTCAAGCTGGTTTGATTTTTCAAAATGCGTTAGCCATTCTTTAGAAAAGTTTTTGTTTTTCATTATGATAATTATGATTAGTTATACTTGATACAAATATAAAATTATTGCTCGATAGAATTGAACATATCACGATTAAAATTTAAGTTTGGTTAAGTAAAAAAATCACTTTACAACTTTACAATCAGAATAATTATATGAGCAGTATCTTTATTGATAAGAATGTTAAACCGGATAATCAAATGCTCGCACAGGTATTGGACAAATCGTATAAACTTTGGGAGAAAATAAAAAGTTCACTTATCAATGATTACAGTAAACTGGATGAGGACTGGAAATATTACGGTCAGAAAATAGGCTGGACTCTTAAACTGCTTTACAAAAAAAGAAATCTTTTCTTTTTAACTCCTTATGAAAAATATTTTCAGATAGCATTTGTCTTTGGTGATAAGGCTGTTGCTGTAATTGAACAATGTGATTTATCACCAAGTATCATCGATGAAATAAAAAACGCTAGAAAATATGTTGAGGGAAGAGGATTACGTATAAAAGTTAAAAAACAAAGTGATGTTAAGATTGTTTTGAAACTGACTGAGATTAAAATTAACAATTAATATAAAATACCTTTGAAATAAAATGTAGAAACTTTGTGTTAAGAATTAATAAACAAATAGAAAAAAGAAGAAATAAAATGAAGCAAAAGTTTTCATACAGAATTAGCGTTATAACACCTATTGAAACTTTAATGAATAAAGAGAGTGGTCATTCAAAGTATTTTTTTAGCGGTCATATTATATTGATTGCTATAATTTTATTAGCAATTGGATGTAAACAAGAAAACAGAAAAATTAATAAAATAAAAACTGATAGAGAAGAATTAAACATAAAGGGGAATGTTGAGTCAATTTTTGAAATTTATTATGAAGCCGTTGAACAAGATAAAATGATTATAAAAGGGAAAAGAGTGCCTTATGGAGGAAATTACTTTGGTAAGCTTATTTTGTTTGACACATTTGGTAATAAAATTGAGGAAGATGATTATAACATTGATGGCAGTTTATATAATAAACTGATATGCAGGTTTGATGGTAAACGTAAAGTCTTGGAACTAAACTATAGTTATTCCGATAGCAACGAATTTACAACTTCGTTTATTTATGATAATCGCAACCGGCTTATTGAGCAGAATTCCTTGAGTAAAGACAGTGGTCATCTTTTTAAAATAATTTATAATTATGACGAATCAGGTAATAAAATAGAAGAGCAGATACACTCGCCTATTTACAAATCAATGGAGCAAAAGAAAGATTACAAATATGATGACGAAAGCAAACTGATTAGAATTGAAGAAAATTGGTATAAAATTGATGGTAGCAAAGGACTGACTGCCACTCATAAGTATGATACAAGTGGAAATAAAATCAAAGAAAATTATAATATTTTTGTTAATCCGAAGGAGTATAGGATATCCACTTATAAGTATGATTATTACCAAAACGAGATTGAATCACAACACGACTATAATGGTAAAATTAGTCGAAGTATTCTTGAATATAAATACGACTCTGAGGGCAATTGGACACAAAAAATTATTCGTGTGGATAATGATCCAACTCTACTAATTGAAAGAAAGATCGAGTATTTTCAGATAAAAATTGAAAGTAATAATAATGAAGATAGATGGGACTCTTTGGTTGATAATTCTTCTTACAAATATCAATTCTCTGGTAATGAATATTCAGTGAACTTTGATTCTAAACCAAAAATTACCAATTCGAGTACGCCATTTTCAGGGCAAATGTTGAAATCGGAAATTGCCGAATTGAACTTACCGCAAATCAACACATTTTGTAGAGCAGAATGTTTTAACCATGAAATGACAAATATCACCAGAGACTATACATACAAATTTTTGAATGACTATGCTGAATATAATGGTCTTTCATATCCTTCATTTGAATATGAGGAAAATAGTTTTGGCAAAGTTGGAACACTTAGAGCTTATAAAACACTAACTGATAAAAATGGACAGAAACAAAAAGTTACTTTTTATTCAAAAGTATTCGTGGGTAAAACTTCCGTGATGATACTATACGTGGGTTGTCTTTCAGAGGACTATCCCACACCTGAAATAACTAA
This sequence comes from uncultured Ignavibacteriaceae bacterium, assembly GCA_963714775.1. Lineage (GTDB taxonomy): Bacteria > Bacteroidota > Ignavibacteria > Ignavibacteriales > Ignavibacteriaceae > IGN3. The sequence continues at coordinate 234,784 of CAVQQN010000034.1, read as the reverse complement.
ATTCCTTTCATCAGTTAAGAGAATAAATAATTAAACTTTAGTAAGAAGGTTTGGGTTTATAGATTCATTAATGAAAATAAACGAAGAAATAATTGAAGCATTCAAAAAATCAATTAATGAGGAATCTTCAGATAGAGCTAAAGTTATAATAATGGTTGCACAAATCGATCATTTATTCGATTTAAAGCTGAAGGAATTTTATTCAAAAGGAAATAAAGATGCGCGAAAAAAACTATTCTCTGAAGGGGGACCATTTTCCAGCTTTTCATCTAAAGTAAATATTGCCTTTTGCTCTGGATGGATTGATTCAGATATTTATCACGATATTGAACAATTACGTAAGATCAGAAATTGTTTTGCTCATGGATTTGAAAACCTAACTTTGAATAGCCCTACTATTAGAAAGTATGTCGAAAATTTTATTGTTCCACATCGCGAATATTCCGATTTGGGCAAACTAAAAGCCGCAGCTGTAGAAAATGGATTTCTGCTTTATACTGGTGAGAAACCCAAGGAGGGAAAGGAATCATTAATCATTCTCGGCAATTTATTATTCGGTTTATCAGCATCTATTATTTATGCCGTCTTATTAGAAAACCCTAGATTCAAAATTGAATTATCTGATGGAAAAATAACGGATATTCATTTGCTAAAACATATGAAACATGATAAATGAGGAATCTATATACTTTATTTAGCTGTAATGGACCACTCAGTGATATAAATTACATACAACAAACATTTTAAGGCAATTAATATGAATGACGAACTAAATCAAGTAAAACTCTTGAGAATATATGCGCTCAAAGAACGCGCAGTTGCACAATATACCAATGATACTGGGTCTAAAAATGCTTCTGTAGATAATTCTCAGGTTACTAATGTTAACAAAACAGATTTTGTTATAGTTCGCGATAAGAATTTCAATATACTAGCTCATTATCAACTTCAAGATGATGAATCATTGTTCAGACTAGACAACGATCAAAAGTAATTATTTTTCTTCTGCTGTCACCAACCACTTGTGACAGAACATAACTACCCAAACTGCTGGCTTAATGAATACAACATTAAACCCATACAGGGTTTCGAATTAATTTTTGGAAATTATAATTTTCGACAAACATATAACCCCGTTGGGGTAATTCACAAATCTTTTAGTCTCTAAATTTTTCAATCTTGTAATTAAGTGGTGGCCACCTTTAAGGTGGACTCCACAACTTTCCAGTATTTCGGATTCATTCCTAAATTATAAAACACAAAACTCTTAAGGTCTTCAATTACCGTAATTAGTGATTTACAATTGATTCGTATTCAGGGTGTTTCTCCAAAAACTTTCTAACATACCAGCAGCTTGGGATTACTTTTAAGTTTTGTTCTTTAGCATATTCAAAAGCGGCAAGTACAACTTTTTCAGCTAAACCCTGTCCTCGTAATTGCGGCGGTGTGTAAGTTGAGTAAAGGTCGAGTGTATTCTTATCCTCAGTGTAAAGAACATACACTTCGTTTCCTTCAACATTTATTACGAAACGGCTACCTTGTAAATCGTTTACCACTTCGTTCATAATATTTTTCTTGTCTTTAAATTTTTCAACAAATCATCATATCCAATAAATTGAATTCCATCCCAGCCGATATTCTTTGCCGCATCAACGTATTCTTTGACATCATCAATAAAGATGTGTTCCTCGGAAGAGAAGCCGGATACTTTTTCTACTGCGCGATAAATTTCTACTTCCGGTTTTATAAATCCGACTTCGTGTGAGAGGAAAAGTTTATCAAACTGTTTTAAAAATTCATAATGCCCATATCCATACTTTTTATGGATTGAGTTTGTGTTTGATAGAAGATAAATATTATAGTTCTTCTTCAATTCGGGTAATAGGGCAATAACATCCTCATTTACAGAAAAGATAGAGGACCAATATTTGATAAACTCTTCCGATGAAATCTTATGCTCAAGCCATTCAAGCATTTGCCCAATAAAATTTAATTCAGAAATTTTACCTCGCTCAAAATCTCTGTGTATCCCATAGTTCGCGTTATATTTTTTAACAAACTCTTCTCCCAGCCCATTTTTGTGCTTGTTGATTGCACTTATAAAAATGTTATAGTCAAACGGAATTAGAACTTGTCCCAGATCAAAAACTATGGCTGAATATTTTCTAATGATCATTCAGCAATAACAAATATATCGTCGCTTAGTTCTTTGTTTACTTTTACGCTGCTAACTGTCATTTCAACAGATTGCGGACCGAATGATTGTGTAAGTTTGAAGGGATATTTGATGCCATCAACTTCCGTGTAATTATCAAAAGTCACTACCTGCTCTATCAATCCCATTTTAGTTTGCATTTCCTTTTGTTCTTTAACTTTTAACCCTGATTCGGTATCAAAAAATGTAAACCATCTAATACTTGAAGGTAAGATCATTTTAAGTTTAAAAGCATCTTTTTCATTAATTTTTTCAGTTCCCTCATAAGAAAGTGTTATTCCAAAACTATCCGGATCTAATAACAATTCCATTGTAGCTTCAATTTTTAATTGTTCAAGCTCTTTCCCTGTCACCTCCTCATTTTTATCAACAGTTTTCACAACTCCTTTTTCACCGTCAAAGATCATCGTCTGGTCCATTCCGCCAAACTTAAATTCCTGCCTCATTTTGTTTGGGGTTTTTTGCTTAACAATTATTGTAAGGCTTTGTCCCATTGCAGTACCGCGCATAATTGTAGTTCGGTCTTCAATTTTAGAAAGAGCATCTCTTCCTCCGATAGCATCAAGATATTTTTCAATTACAACTTTTGGATCAATGTTTTGTATTGATGTTGAATCCTGTGCAAAAATATTTATGCTTATAAAAAAGAAAGTAATAATTAAAAGCATTGATAATAAGTTTTTCATTTTTTCCTCGAATTAAAAAGTTTGTATATAAAAATACGAATAAGATTTAATTATCCGCAAAATAATCAACCGTTAATCATTTAATAAAGCCTTATATTTGAAACACACAAATCAATACCGTAATAATTAATATCTTTCAGAACTCTAAATCTAAAATTTAATATTCTATTAAAATTATGTATAACAAATTACTACTCAACTTAATCTTCATATTTATTTTTTCAACATCTCAAATCTATTCACAGCAAATCATAATTAAAGGCAAAGTAATAGATAAACAAACCATGCAGCCACTAAGTTTTGCCAACATAAGGGTTAATAATTCAAAGCTTAGGTTCCGTCAGCAAATATTGTTGGTGAGTACGAATTAAAAATTCCCACCGGAACCTATAAATTAATTGCATCTTATATTGGATATTATTCTGATACTCTTGAAATAATTTTAGATCGAAATCTTTCATGACATTAATTTCTCACTTATACAAACAAAGGTTGATCTTCAGGAAGTTGTGATATTACCCGGAGAGAATCCTGCATTAGAAATTATCCGTAAAGCAATTAAAAAAAGAATCTCCGTAATCAACTAATTAAAAACTATGAGGTTGAAGCATATACAAAAGGAATTATCAGAACGACGGAAGATATATCGGCAAACAGCAACAGTATTGGGGTAGGATTAGGTGGAAGTGATACAACAGAATTGATTATTTCCGGAATTCTTGAGAACCACAGTAAGGGATATTTTAAGCAGCCAAATCAATTCAAAGAAATTATTCTTGCTCGCAAGCAAAGCTCAAATTTTCCGCCAACAATTAATACACTTACAGGTGGTAGATTGATTCAGAATTTTTATGAAAACGACGTTAACTTTTTAGGCAGAGATTTGCCGGGACCAATCTCTGATGATGCACTTAATTATTATTATTTCTACATCGAAAAAGTATTGGCTCAGAATGAAAAAAGAATTTACCAGATCCATATGGAACCTGATAATTCAGCAGATCCGGGTTTTGTGGGAAAAATATTTATTAGTGACAGCACTTATGATTTAGTTAAAGTTGATTTGCTTCTTAATCGTGCTGCAAATACAGGTGGTTTATTTGATACGGTAAATGTTTATCAACAGTTTGATGAATACTCCGGAATTTATTTGCCTGTTGATTATCGTTTGTTTGTTAAGGCTAATATTTTGGGTCTGGTACGTATCGGGTTTGAGTTAAACACAATTTTATTTGATTATCAAATAAATCAGGAAATTCCGGAAAACACTTTTAATAAAGCAATTGTAACGGTAGTTCCGGAAGCTGACGACAAAGATTCCACATACTGGCTAACTACACCAACAATTCCAAACACAATTGAAGAAGAGACCGCTTACCACAGAATTGATAGTGTTGAAAATGTTCCCCAAAAATTTCTTGATGATTTTACCTTTCTGAATACACGAATAAATCTATCAGACAATACTTCTATAAGTGCGCCTCTTGGGATGTATCATTTTTCAAGAGTAGAAGGGCATGCATTGGATTTTGGAGTTTTTGTTGATGACGCTTTAAAAAGACGATTCAACTCATCATTAAAATTATCTTACGGATTTTCCGATAAAAAGTTTAAACAGGATTTTAGGGCAGGTTATCTTTTCGGCAAATACAGAACGTGGGAGGTGAACTTTAATGCTTTCAACAAGGTAAAAGTTTTATTTGAAGAGTCAGATAATTATGGTGAATTGTTTTCAACCCTTGTTACACTCATTTCAAAAGATGAATTCAGGGATTACTACTATTCAAATGGATTTGAATTAGGAATAAAAGGTGAAGTGCTGCCCATTTTAAAAATTAGATTAGGTTTCAAAAACAAAACAGATAACAATGCATATAACACAACTGATTTTTCTATTTTCAATAAAGATAAATCATATAGAGTGAATCCTTTAATTTATGAAACAAAGACTAACTCAATTAGCATCGGTTTCGATATTGATTTCAGGGATTATATTGAAGATGGATATTTCCGGCGAAGAACTTCACTCGGCCGATCTTACATTTTATTTTCAGGTGATATTACTTACTCCGATAAAGAATTATTTAACAGCGGATTAAATTTTATCACTTATGAATTTAGCACAAAGGTATTTCTACGGACTTTCAAATCAGCGTCATTAAATCTAAAGCTTTATTCAAGGATAAACGATGGAACAACTCCGTACCAGGATCTATACTCATTACCCGGCAACATTAATGTAGTATTTAATTCACATACTTTTAGAACATTAAATTTAAACGAAATAATTGGTGATAGAATTTTAATGTTCAACCTAACACACGATTTTAGAGATGAGCTTTTTAGAATGTTGAACATTCCCCGTGTTAAAAACTGGGAAATTTTGTTGTCTTTAATTTTTAATGCGGCAATGTCTGATGTAACCTCCGGAACTTCAGCTATATTAACAAATTCGGTAAAATCATTCACACATCCATTCTATGAACTTGGCTTTGGGGTAGGGCAGGGTTTAATTCCGTTTAAGTTGGAATTTATGTGGAAGCTAAATTATCGTGATGGAAACAATTTTAGAGTTGGATTAAATATGCCGATGCTTTAATTTTTTCTTTAATGGGGCAAAAAAAAGCGCTCAAAAAAGAGCGCTTAAAAAGGAAAAAAACAGAACTTATTTCTTGGGTTTTGCTTCACTTACAATGATATTACGACCCTTGAGTTCAGTACCATTTAGTGCCTGAATTGCCGCAGTTGCTTCAGCTTCAGTTTCGAATTCAACAAAACCAAAACCTCTAGATCTGCGTGTCTCTTTATCAGTAACTACTTTTGCTGAAAGTACGTTGCCATGTGCGGCAAATGCAGTCTGCAAATCTTCGTCGTTAGCTGTCCAGGGGAGACTCCCTACAAACAATTTAGTACTCACGAAACGAACCTTTAATTAATTGAACAAAAAAGCGCCATTGACGCGGGAATAAAATAATATTAATAACTAAAGAAACAAAGAAAATATTTAATTAATCCTGCCCTTAAGGCCTAAATAAAGGCTTTCTGTCTCATCTTGAATCGCTTTTAAGCTGAATATAATCTTGGAATTAAATTTTATTGGATGAAAAAGAAGGCAGGCTATCAATTTATCACAGAAGTTTTTCTATTGCATCCTTAACATTTTCAACAGAAATTATCTTAATCGAGCTGGATTGTTTTAAACTTTTTAGATCTCCAATGGGTACAACGGCGCTTTTAAACCCAAGTTTTTGTGCTTCAGCAATTCTTTTTTCTATGTATCCAACGCTTCTTATCTCACCACCTAAGCCAACCTCACCAATTACTATTGTTTGATTATCCACGACTTTATCCATCAAACTTGAAGCAATACTTAAACATACCGAAAGATCAGCAGCCGGCTCAACAACTCTAATACCACCGGCTACATTTACAAAAACATTGTTTACAGATGCCCGTACGCCAGCACGTTTTTCTAATACAGCTAATAAGATTGATAACCTTTTCTGATCAAATCCGTTTGATACACGTTGAGGATATCCAAAGTTTGATGGAGTGACTAATGCCTGTACTTCAAGTAGAATTGGTCTGCTGCCTTCAATGCTGGAGGTAACAACAGAACCGGGAGTTTGTTTTTCGCGTTCGCTTAAAAATAATTCGCTTGGATTTAGTACTTCACGTAATCCGTCTTCGCGCATTTCAAAAACACCAATTTCATTTGTGCTTCCAAACCTATTTTTTTGTGCGCGCAATATTCTGAACGAATGATTTGTTTCACCTTCAAACTGCAAAACAGTATCAACAATGTGTTCCAGAATTTTTGGTCCCGCAATCAATCCTTCTTTTGTAACGTGCCCGATTACAATCACTGAGTAGTGATTCTTCTTCGCTTCTTCCATCAAAAGTGCGGTGCATTCTCGTATCTGTGTTATTGTACCGGGAGAATTTTCTAATTCGCCCCTATAGGTTGTTTGGATAGAATCAATAATTACAACCGAAGGATAGATTTCTTTTATTGCACCAAGGATGTTGGATAATTCAGTTTCAGCTTGTATGTAAAATGAATCAGATTTTACTTTTAATCTGAGTGAACGAAGTTTTATTTGTTTTTCAGATTCCTCCCCGGTTACGTATAAAACCTTCTCTTTAATACTTGCTGCTACTTGCATCGCGATAGTGGATTTACCGATTCCGGGATCTCCACCAAGAAGTATAACCGAGCCTGGCATTATACCGCCACCAAGTACTCGATCAAACTCAATGATTCCGGTTTTTATCCTGTCTTGTTCATTTGCGGAGATATCAAGAATTTTATTGTAACTGAATTTTGATTTTGCAATGTTTGTTTTGCGCGGTGATGTTTCAACCACTTCTTCTATGAATGAATTCCAACTCTCACACTCGGGACATTTACCTATCCAGCGCAAAGACTCATATCCACAGTTGGAACAGATGTATTTAATTTTAGTTTTACTCATTTTATTTCAAATGTTAAAAGTTAAATGTGAACCGTCAAAGTCACCCTGAGCTAAGCCGAAGGGTGATATTAAAGAAAACTACCAATAATCTTTTCTACCTTGGTAAGTGCAGCAACAATTTGTCCAACATCTTTTCCTCCGGCTGTTGCAAGATGAGCACGACCGCCGCCGCCGCCGCCGACTAATTTTGCAAGTTCACCAACAATTTTTCCTGCATTAAGTTTTTTCTCTTTTATTAAATCATCACTAACAACGGCAACAATTCCAACTTTATCATCTATCTGTGCAATTAAAACACCAACACCACTCTTTATTTTGTTACGCATTTCATCTCCAAATGATTTTAATTCATCTATAGAATCAGCATGCACTTTACCTTTAAATATTTTTATTTTTTTCTCTTCTGATGAAAGCGAAAGGATATGATCAAGCTGACCTAGATTACCTTTTGTTTTTAGTTCAGCAATTTCTTTCTCAAGCTTTTTCTTTGTATCAAGAAGTTCTTCAATCCTTCGTTCAGATGCTTTTATTTGTTCTGCTTGAGATAGGATGTATTTTTCAACTCCTGCTCCTGTAACCGCCTCAATTCTCCTAACTCCGCTTGCAATAGACGCTTCACTCAATATCTTAAACAAACCAATTTCAGAAGAGTTATGTACATGTGTACCACCACAGAATTCCATCGTAAAATCACCAAACTGAACAACATTAACTTTGTCGCCATACTTATCACCAAAGAACATTAACGCTCCCATTTTTTTTGCTTCATCAAACGGAGTGTTGCGATGATGTTTTAATGGATAATTTTTTCTTGTTTGTTCATTTACCATTGATTCAATTTTTTGGATTTCTTCATTAGTTAATTTTGCAAAGTGAGTAAAATCAAATCGTAATCTATCCGGACCAACATAGGAACCAGCCTGCTGAACGTGTGTTCCTAATACAGTTCTTAATGCTTTGTGTAAAAAGTGAGTTACTGAGTGATTGCGCATAATATCCCACCGGCGAACATCATCAACCTCGGCAATTACTTCTGTCCCTGTTTTTAGCAAACCATTCTTATCAAAATTAATAACGTGTATAATTTGATTTTCAATCTTTGCAACATCAATAACATCAAAAGTGTTATTGCCAACAATAATTTTTCCTAAGTCATCTGTTTGCCCGCCGGATTCAACGTAAAAGGGTGATTTATCTAGTATCACCAATGTGTTTTCACCATCGTTTATAACTCTGGTTATTTTGGCTTTAGTTTTTAACTCATCATATCCCGTAAATTCAGTTTTTTCTTCAATTTTTTCAATAACAATTTCGGGCGGAAAGCCTGTAAACTTAAGAACACCTGTTCCTGGTCTTACTACACTTCTTGATCGTTCCTTCTGTTCTTCCATCAACTTTGTAAAACCATCTTCATCTATTGTAAACCCCTTTTCCTTAGCCATGACATTTGTAAGATCAACGGGAAAGCCGAAAGTATCATATAGCTTAAAAACATCTTCGTTATTAATAGTTGGTATGAAACCCAAATGATCTACACTCCACTTTTCATTCCACTGTGATAGAAATACTTGAATAAAATTTCGATAATTATTGTTTTCCCATTTATCTACTTTGATTAAGTAGTCATTCCTTGAAATATCTTTTGAACCGGACACCAAATCAGGTTCAGGAAATTTTTCTTTGAATATCTTTATAATTTGCTGTGTTATGATATTGTTAAATAGTTCAATTCCTCTGTCGAGTGTAGCATTAAAATTTTCCTCTTCCGCTTTAATAATTTTTTTAATATAGTCTGTTTTTTCCACTATTTCAGGAAATACTTCCCCCATTGTGTTCACTAAAACATCAACCAAATTAAAAAGAAACGGCTCGGTAAAGTTTAACTTTCTTCCATATCGTGATGCCCGTCTTAATAATCTTCTTAATACATAACCCCGACCATCGTTGCTTGGAGATGTCCCATCAGCAATAGCGAAAGTTAGTGCACGGATGTGGTCAGCGATGACACGCATAGATATTTGATGTTCACGAGCTTTATATTTAACACCGCTCATATCCTCAATCTTTTTTATCAGTGGAGAGAAAACGTCAGTATCGTAATTTGATTTTTTGTTTTGAAGTACGGCACAAACTCTTTCAAATCCCATTCCAGTATCAACATGTTTTGCGGGAAGTTCATGCAGTTTTCCTGTCTCATCCCTATTGTATTGAATAAAAACTAAGTTCCAAATTTCAATACATTCAGGAGAGCCAGCGTTAACATAAACCGGGTTTTCAAAATCATCACTAACATTTATATGAATTTCTGAGCAAGGACCACATGGACCTGTTTCGCCCATCTCCCAAAAATTATCCTTCTCCCCAAATTTTAAAATATGTTTTGGATTTATATCTGTTTCAGATTTCCATAATTCAAGAGCCTCATCATCATCTTTATAAACTGTTGCCCACAATCTCTCTTTAGGAAGTTTCCACACTTCGGTTAATAATTCCCACGCCCAGCCAATCGCTTCTTTTTTATAGTAATCACCAAAAGACCAGTTACCAAGCATTTCGAACAAAGTATGATGGTAAGTATCATAACCAACCTCTTCCAGATCGTTATGCTTACCGGACACACGAATACATTTTTGTGTATCTGCGGCGCGCCTGTATTCTCTAGTTCCGGCTCCAAGAAAAACATCTTTAAACTGGTTCATTCCTGCATTAGTAAATAGTAAGGTTGGGTCATCAAACGGTACTACAGGAGATGAATGTACAATGCGGTGTCCTTTACTCTTAAAAAAATCTAAAAACTGCTGACGAATTTGTCTTGAAGTCATATTTACCTTTTTTAAAACTTGAAGGTAAAAATAACAAATTAGTGCTTAAGCGAGAACTGCGATATTTGGCCATTATTAAAGATTTTCTGCAGATGTTTTTGGCAAATAAATTGATAAACAGAGGTATTCTAAAAATACAGAGCACAATTACTTTTATGTCAGAAAACAAACAAACCACCGATAATGAGTTATTACTTCAAATAGTAGGTTACAACTCTGATGCATTCGAGCAGCTATTTAATCGTTACTCATCGACGATTTATTCGTTTATAAAGGAAATAGTTTCAAATCCAAAATTAGCTGAGAAAATTTTGTTAAATATTTTTTCGATTTTTTTAAAACGGATTGAATATTTTAGTACAGACAACAATAATGTTTTCACCTATCTCACCCTGCTTACACGAAACGTTGCGTTTGATGTTTTTAAAAGAATGAAGTTTATCGAAGACATGCCCATTTATTCTGATGAATATGAAATTGATTTTATCCTGCCTAACCTTTCAGTAGAAATTAGCCCAATAAATCTTGACGACAGGATTATTCTGGGAGAAAAAATCAAAGCTTATAAAAGCCATCTTACCGAAATACAAAACCTAGTTTTATCCCTTGTTTACTTTGAAGGTTTGAATGAAGAGGAAATTGCAAAACGACTTAATGTTTCTGCCGTGACGGTCAGGCAGAAAATAATTGCTATTATGGAAAATCTTTATCATCAGTACACGGGAAAAAATGTTGAGAACACAACCAAAAGCGAAATTCTTGACCTGATTAAGCTAGAAGCTTTGGGATGCTTATTACCGAAGGAAAGAATTTTGTTAAATAAGCAAAAAGAAAATGATCCTGATTTTTTATGGAAAGAGTTGGGCGAGTATCAAAATTTGACGGCTCTCCTTTCGACATCAGTTTCAGTTGAACCACTGCCACATGATTTTAAATCAGAAATAGGTAGTCTCTTTACTGAAATTTTACAGGTAAGCGATGTTGATAATTCGATAGCTTTACCTGAACTCTCAAGTATTGAACCAATTGCAGAACCATTTATCGCACCTGTTCCTGACCCTATTCCCCAGAAAGTTGTGATACCTGAAGTAAAAGAAAATAAGGAAACAGAGTTTCAGATAAAGTTTAGGAATCCAGATCCCAAAGAGTTAACTCTTTTCAGACAAATGGACCCGGTTCAAACAACTCAAAAACCCAATCTTGTTTTTGCCGAAAAAGTAAAATCGACATTGACCAATAAAGAAGTTATACCTGCTGCTGTTGAAAATGATATGGCAGTACAGAATAAATTTTCAGCTGGTAATGTAAAGAACCCCGGTTTGCAAATTAAAAACACTCACCCTTCAATTGTTACTGAAGATCCAAGACCTGTAATGGTTAAAGATGATGTAGTTATTAAAAATAGATTAATACCTAACAGCAGTATTAATTTAAAAGACATTCTAAAAAAAGATGAGAAAGAAACTCAAAGCAAAACTTTTGCACCTGTTATTAATAAGATAGATATAAAAAACAGCACAAATGAATCGACTATAGAAACAAAAATATTCAATCCTTTTATAGATAATAAAATCGAAAGTCCTTCAAATAAATCTACTTTAACAGTTACAAGTCAATCAGACATAAAAATTAAGACTAATGAACCACCCAAAGAATTGAGGAAAATTATTTCTTTTGTTGACAGGGACAATAAGGCAATTCAATCTAAATCTGTCAATCCTGTTGTTAAAGAACCCGAAATTAAGATTAGAGCAAACAAGACACCTGAAGAATTAAGAAGATATAATCCATTTTTAGGGAAGGATGCAAGGGCACCCGAAAGTAAATCTATTGCGCCTGTTGTTGATAACACTAATCTGAAAATTAGAACAAATGAATTGCCCAAAGAAGTAAAAACAATTAATCCGGTCGTTCAGAAGAATATTAAGATTACTGAAAATAAAACAATTGATACTGTCGCTAATAAATCTGATTTTAAATTTAACTCTGCCGATTCTTTAAAAGCTAAGGAGGAAATAAAACCGGTCATTTCTAAAGATGATAATTCAACTCAAAGTATTAATCCATCTGTTGATAAAACAAGTTTAAAGATAAGAGAGACAAGTTTTGTTGAAAATGATAAAAAACCGATTGTCTCAAAGATTGAAGAAGAAAAATCAACTGTGCCTAATGCTAAAACTAAAACACAAAAAATTATTGATGTTAACAAAATAAAAGAGTCAATAGACGTTGATGAAGTTTTAACCAAGTTTGCTGATGCTAAACCAGAAACTTTAATTGAAAACCTTTCTTATGAAACGAAAATTGAAAAACCCAAGAAAAATTCAAAAAGAAATATTTTGGCTGCGGCTGCCTTATTTGCTGTGTTTGCTATCTCTGGTATCTTCGTTTATTTAAAACTACAGGATAATCCTGTTAAAGTTGCTGGTGAAATTAAATCATCTGTAAAAGCAGTGGTTAACGAACAAGTAAAATTGGGATTGCAAAACGATCTACAGTCAGTATCAAGTTTAAGTGAGATTGAGAATGGTGGAAAAGAGTTGCCATTAGATCAAAAAAGGACTGAGCCAAAGGTCTCGTTGGCCAAGTTACCTGAAAGTATAACCAAAGAGGAAAGTACTTACTTTGCATTGAATGAAAAAAGCGATTTGATAAGCAGTCCAGTTGAAGAAAATAACCAAACTGCAGCAGCAAAAACCGAAAAAATTGATTCCCCAAAAGAAGAAAAAAAAATTGAAGAGGAGCCAGCATTTTTTCTAGCAGTTGAAGAAATGCCGGAATTGATTGGCGGTATAAAAGAATTACAGAGCAAAATTGTTTATCCTAAAATTGCAAAGCAGGTAGGCACCGAAGGTAAAGTTATAGTACAGGCTGTTGTTGATGAAACAGGTAAAGTTATTTCCGCAAATACAATTAAGGGAATTGGTGCAGGCTGTGATGAGGTTGCGCTGGATGCTGTGCTAAACAGTAAATTTAAACCAGGCAAACAAAGGGGAAGGAATGTTAAGGTACAGGTTACAATACCAATAGTGTTTAAAAAATAAATTTACAGCTGTTGCCTTAATGACTCCAGATTGTGTTTCCACTAAAGAGACCGATCGGAAACTAACAGAATAACTTATGATTTATTCTGAACCTGCTACGACACACTCTTGTGTTAAAGTTGACACTGCGAGGGAAACGTTGTTTTCAATTAACCCCATACTTTCTAATAACAATAGGCATTAAGGAGTTAATTGTGATAACCTTACATAACCCGATTAAGGTGTTTATTAAATGCAATTACCTCTACTAGAATATTTTTAGAATCCAGATAGACTTATGTAAAGAATTCTTATACTTCTATGTTCATATCAAATTAATATATTAATTTTTTCAAGCTATATTTTAAATTTATCTAGTAATTTATAATAATTAATAAACTCAAGTTGACCGTCAAATTATTCATTGAACATAAAACCGTTGAAACGGTTACGAAAAATTGTTTTTCATTTTATTAACCCACGACTTAAGTCGTGGGTTAATAAGAAAGAGCTATAGAATTCAAACCGTTTTAACGGTTTACAATAACAAGCGGTCAACTTGAGCAATAAATAAGAATTATTGGCATCATCTATTAACAACAATTGCTTTTTTGGGTTAGGACATATAGTTTTAGAATAGAAAAATGATTTAGAACGTACTTTTGAAATAAATTGGATACAGAACTAACTGACATAGAAATAATTCAGCGGATTAATAACCACGATTCTAAAGCTCTAGAAGTTTTATATGACAGGTATTCGCCCGTTTTATATACATTAGTAAAGCGTATTGTAGATGAAAAATCTAAGGCTGAAGAAATTCTATCGGAGATTTTTGTAATCATCTGGCTGAAAAGTAATAAGTATGATTTGAATTCAAACAATCTCTATAGCTGGTTGATAAATCTTTCACGAAATAAAGCATTGGATTCTAAACGAAGAGAACTTTTATTGGTTGATAAGGAGTATGACGATGATTATGAAGATAATCATATAATACCAAAATTATCTCCCCACATTCCGGCAAATGATTTAGGCAAAACCCTTAATATCAGCGAAAACATTAATTCAGCATTTTATAATCTTACTGAAGCGCAGCAGTATGTGCTATCTTTAGCTTATTATGAGGGACTAACCGAATCCATGATTGCAGGAAAGCTTAACATACCATTGTTAACTGTAAAATCTAAGATCCGTGTTGCCTTAAACAGCATTAAAGAAAATCTTATAAAAGGGGAAACCCGATGATTGACGAGCAAAAAGTTTTTGGCCTGCTACAGGCAAAAGCCCTCGGTTGTCTCGATGCGGATGCTGATAAAGAATTGCAAGATTATGTCGACGATGGACATCTTTTTCCGTGGGAAGATTTAGGCCTTTATCAAAATACAGTCTCACTTCTGCCACTTACGCTTAAATTAGAACTTCCCGATCCTGAACTAAAAGACAAAGTGGCATTAAAACTTATTAAACTCAGAGATGAATTACGTTCTAAAAAATCTTTTGAAGAAGAAAAGGAACAAGTTGAACAGGCTGAAGAATTAATTGAAGAAGAAGTAGATGAAAATGTTGAAGAGTTTTCCAATATTCAGGATCAAGAATCTTATGTTGAACCACCAATTGAAGTTGATTCAGAAATAGAAGCTACAGAATATAGCGATGATTTTGACCCCACTTTGGCTATCCCCGATACATCTCTTAATTTAGATGAAATACCATTGCCTGGTTTTGAACCAGCTACAATTTCCGAATCCATACCCGATTTTGAGGTTATAGAAAATATACTGCCTGATACACCAATTGAAAATTTAATTGAGAACCAAAAGATTACTTCTCCCAGTGTTGAAGAAATTAAAAACGATGACGTTTGGTTTGAACCAGAAATTTTTCAACCACCAGTTGTTGAAGAAAAGGCGATTAAAGATGTAGTCGAAACAAAACAAATTGAAGTTTCTGAAGACGAAGACAAGCAACCCGATTTTACCAAGAAAAGTGTTGCAGAAAAAATGTACCGGGCTATAGAACAGGATTTTGATTCTTTAAAATATCACTATGAAGAAAGTGATAAAAAGCTTACTAGGGGATTATTAATTTCATATGTAATAATTGCCATATTACTTGCCCTGCTGATTTTTTCATTCTTTAAATTTAGTGCTGATATAAATGGATTGGAACGAGAAATTAAAAATTTAAAGAAGAATACTTCCTCTTCTTTAATTTATAAGCAAAAAATTAATTCTGATCAATATCTTTTTTCTTAAAACTCTTTGAGATTAAAAATAAACCCGCCGCCGAAACAATTATAATAATCCCATAACTTTTGAAAATCACATATGCTGCGGATAAGAAAAGATACACAGTTGTGTTTCCCCGTGCAATCATTAACCAAACTCCAGCAATCAAACTCAAAGTTGAAAACAGTACCGCAATAAAATTAATTTTGGTTAGTATATTTCCAAGTAACAGACTTGTACCAAATATAACAAGCAGTAAAGGGACAAAGACATTTCCAAGATTTAATATTTCATAATGAGAAGTTACATAAAAGATAGAGCCGGTTAGAAACAAGACTGCACCAAAAATAATTCCTGCTTGATATTGTTTTAGATATGATGAGTAGAAAATACTTATTCCTAAAAAAAGAGCAGAATATGAGGCCACATCTAAAAGTTGCACTCCCAGAATAGCACATAAGCCAAAAACAAATGCAAGAATTATAAGTACTATTATATAATAATTAGTTGAGCGAAAATTAATCACAAAATTCTTTGTCCCATACTTGAGGCAATTAAATCTGCGGCAAAGACCGCGCTGCTGTTATGCAAATCTAAAATGGGATTTACTTCTGCTATTTCAAGCGATGACATACAGCCGCACTCTGCTATCGCCTCCATAAGTAAATGAGCTTCTCTGTAATTTAAACCGCCTGGAACCGGTGTACCAACACCTGGGGCAAAATTTGGATCAATGCTGTCAACATCAAAGCTAACATGGATGTGGTCAACTTTTTCTTTGAACTGTTTTAACACGCGACTTATTATCCTGTGAATGCCAAGCTTGTCAATATCACTCATAGTATAAACGTTTAAGTTTAGTTTCTTAATATTAAGCCTTTCAAGCGGATCAATACTTCTTGCGCCGATTACAACACAATTTTCTGGTTTAAGTTTTGGTGCAAACCCACAAAGGTCCACAAGACTATGGTGCCCTAATCCCATTGAAGCAGCGAGCGGCATTCCGTGAATATTGCCGGAAGGAGTTGTTTTATCAGTATTCATATCTGTGTGTGCATCAATCCAGATTACGCCAAGAGTAAGTTTGTTTTTTTTACAGTAAGATGAAATTCCCGCAATAGTGCCAAGCGCCATCGAATGATCCCCGCCAAGGCAAAGAGGGAACTTATTTTGCTCTAGAACTTTTTCAACCCGTGCAGCAAGTACTTTTGAGGTTTTAAGAATCTCATTAATATATCTAAGCTTTGGATTATGCAACTTTTGCTTTTCCATTATCTCAATACTAATATCACCGGTATCTTCAACATTGTAACCAAGTTGTTCAAGCTTGGTTTCCAATCCGGCAATACGCATAGCGGAAGGACCCATATCCACACCTCGCCTGCCGGAACCAAGATCCATAGGAAATCCAATTACAGTAACCGTTTGAAGTTTATCTTTATCCATAATAATGTAAAATTGTTTTTATTAAGTTAAAGAGAATGGAAGAATTTTACCATTGAATTAACACTCATACTTTTTTCCCGCCACTTTTTGCATAACAAAATTTTACACACAGTAATTTTTATCCCATTGCTTTATTACATTGTTACCTACAGAAAATGTTGTTTTAATTAATATGTTTGTTTTTTGATTTGTTTTCTATTTTTTTCTATTATATAGGAACAATATTTGTTATTAAATACTATCGGGAGGTACCGGGATGTTAAAACTATTTTATCTGTTTCTTATTAAAATTTGGTTGGGTAGTTATAAAAAACAAACAAACTTAAAACCAAAGTTATTATTTCTTAATTTATTAAAGTTTAAACCGCCGCAAAATACGGTTTTGAACTTTTTCTCACCCGTAATCTTTCTCTTACTTTTTACAGTAAGTTGCAACACAACAGAACCGCCAATAATAACTCCGCCACCGCCAGACTTAAGAAAAATTACTCTTACGTTTGAAGATGCGTCCTGTACGGAAGTGTGGTTAAAGATTAAAGCAGACAGCTTAACTCTGCCCGCAGAGTTAACACTTAAACAATACAACCCCACAGGTGATTCACTTTCTAAAATCTTTGTACTCAATACTCAAGACTCAGTACTTTACATAGACTCACTTTTACCAAACCAAACATATAATTACCAGGTAGTATTAAGCACAGACACAACCATAAAAAGTGAAAAAGTGGTGGCACAAACGTTAGAACCAACAAGCCACAACTTTACCTGGCAAACATTTACTTTTGGTGAGCACAGCAGCAGTGTACTTTACGATGTTGCAATAATAGATGAAAACAACATTTGGGCAGTAGGTGCAATTTATATGAATGATTCTCTCGGCAACCCAGATCCTATCCCTTATAGCATAGCAAAATGGGATGGGGTTAGATGGGAACTGAAGAAAATTTTCTATAATATAAACTCAATCATTGCACCGATACGTGGGATACTTGTATTAAACTCAAATGAAATTTATATAGCGGCAGGAAGTGTTTTTCGGTGGGATGGTATTTATCCTTAGCTCAGATGGTTTATTCCAGATTAAATTTGCCAGATCCTAATGCTACAATTGAAAAATTATGGGGTATATCGAGTAATACAATTTTTGGCGTAGGCAATGTAGGTACTTTAGTTTATTGCAGTGGTAACACCTGGACAAAACTAGAAAGCGGAACGACATTAAATCTTACAGGTATATATAAAAGTCCCACCAGTGATATAATCTGGGCTTCAGGAAGAAGCAGCAATTATTCAAGCAGTGTATTGCTAAGATATAAAAACAATGTTTGGGAAAAAGTATTTGAAGGCTTATCAACAGATTACTATAACGGAAATGAAATAGGTTTTTTCTTTGATGTTTGGTCGGATAATAAATATAGAACCTATCTGAATAATGGATTTGGTCTATACGTACAGGATAACGATACAGAATTTAATTTTAAGAGAATAACGCCCATATTTAGTGATGTTGCATTTGGGATGAGCGGAGATAAAAGCAACAACATATTCATAGCAGGTCAAAAAGGGCTAGTAGGTCATTACAATGGGTTTACATACAAAGAGTTCTCTGAATTACAAAACAATTCAATGTATCTAAATGCAGTTGATGTGAAAGGAGGTAACGCCTGCATTGTTGGAGATAGATCAGAAATGTTTTCAAGTAAAGCTGTCATATATTTATTCAGTAACTAAAAGGGAGAAATATGAAAAGTAGTATTTTCAAAATAGCTTTTATACTTTTCTTAATACAAAGCATTCTAAGCTTAACAAATGGGCAAGAGGGATAACCTGGAATTTCCTGGGCTGTAAAAAACCATTTCTTGACAGATGCAAGATTTAATTAAAAAATGGAAAACATATATGAAACCCTTATTTAATTTTTTACTTTTTGTTTTAACCACAACACTGTTTATTTCCTGCAACACAACAGAGCCGCCAATAATAACTCCTCCACCGCCAGACTTAAGAAAAATTACTCTTACGATTTGAAGATGCTTCCTGTACGGAAGTGTGGCTAAAGATTAAGGCAGACAGTTTAACTCTTCCTGCAGAGTTAACACTAAAACAATACATCCCCACAGGTGATTCACTATCTCAAATCTTTGTACTCAATACTCAAGACTCAGTACTATACATAGACTCACTTTTACCAAACCAGACATATAATTACCAGGCAGTGCTAAGCACAGACACAACAATAAAAAGTGAAAAGGTAACAGCACAGACCTTAGAACCAACCAGCCACAACTTTACCTGGCAAACTTGGGAGTTTGGGCAGCACAGCAGCAGTGTACTTTACGATGTTGCCATAATTGATGAAAACAACATTTGGGCTGTTGGAGAGATTTATATGAATGACTCTCTTGGTAACCCAGACCCCAACGCGTACAATGCTGTGCATTGGGATGGAAACAATTGGGAGCTAAAGAGACTCAGATTTATATATTACGGTGGTTCATCAGATGCTGGTTCTTACCCACTTAAAGCAATTTGGCCATTTAATGCAAACAATATAGCTTTATAAGTTCTGGTGTATCAGATGAGTTCTAATGGAGATATTCAATTAATCACAGATTGTGGAGTAATCCTGATTGCCGTGCAATAAATAAAATCTGGGGCAGCAGCAGTAATGATTTATACGTTGTGGGTAATGATGGTAAATCGCACACTTCACAAGCACCCAGTTTGTAATACCTGGACAAAACTAGAAAGCGGGACGACATTAAATCTTACAGGTATATATAAAAGTCCCACCAGTGATGTAATCTGGGCTTCAGGAAGAAGCAGCACTTATTCAAGCAGTGTATTGCTAAGATATAAAAACAATGTTTGGGAAAAAGTATTTGAAGGCTTATCAACAGATTATTATAACGGAAATGAAATAGGTTTCTTCCCAAATGTCTGGTCGGATAATAAATATAGGACTTACTTAAATAATGGATTTGGTCTATACGTACAGGATAACGATACAGAATTTAATTTTAAGAGATTAACGCCCATATTTAGTGATGTTGCATTTGGGATGAGTGGAGATAAAAGCAACAACATATTCATAGCAGGTCAAAAAGGGCTAGTGGGTCATTACAATGGTTATTCTTATAAAGAATTTCCTGAAATAAAAAACAATTTGGTTTATTTCAATGCAGTAAGTGTCAAAGGAGATAAGTCCTGCATTGTTGGATTTAAATTAGGATCATTTTCAAGTAAAGCTGTCATATATTTATTCAGTAACTAAAAGGGAGAAATATGAAAAATAGTATTTTCAAAATAGCTTTTATACTTTACTTAATACAAAATATTCTAAGCTTAACAAATGGGCAAGAGGATAACCTGGAATTTCCTGGGCTGTAAAAAACCATTTCTTGACAGATGCAAGATTTAATTAAAAAATGGAAAACATATATGAAACCCTTATTTAATTTTTTACTTTTTGTTTTAACCACAACACTATTTATTTCCTGCAACACAACAGAGCCGCCAATAATAACTCCTCTACCGCCAGACTTAAGAAAAATTACTCTTACGATTGAAGATGCGTCCTGTACGGAAGTGTGGTTAAAGATTAAAGCAGACAGTTTAACTCTTCCTGCAGAGTTAACGCTAAAACAATACATCCCATCAGGTGATTCACTATCTCAAATCTTTGTACTCAATACACAAGACTCAGTCCTATACATTGACTCACTTTTACCAAACCAGACATATAATTACCAGGTAGTGCTAAGCACAGACACAACAATAAAAAGTGAAAAGGTAACAGCACAGACCTTAGAACCAACCAGCCACAACTTTACCTGGCAGACGTGGGAGTTTGGGCAGCACAGCAGCAGTGTACTTTACGATGTTGCCATAATAGACGAAAACAACATTTGGGCTGTTGGTGAGATTTATATGAATGATTCACTTGGGAATCCTGATCCTATTGCTTATAACGCTGCACATTGGGATGGGACAGATTGGGAAATCAAAAAGATTAACGTTCTTTTTAGAGGTAGTACAATAACCCCCCCCCTTGAAGGTGTTTTTGCATTTTCCAGTTCAGATATATGGTTTGTTGGAAGTTTACCCGTACACGGAGATGGGATAAACTGGACGATGTACGATCTCAGAACGACAGTTGACCCAAATTTATCTTTGTCCAAAGCTTGGGGTGCTACTTCAAACGACATTTATTTTGTTGGACGTAATGGAAGTGTGGCTCATAAATCTGGAAATCTGTGGACAAAAATAGAAAGCGGCACGATATTACATTTAACAGATATTTATGGTGACATAGATGGAAATGTTTACGCAGCAGGTGTTGATATCTCTTATGCTAAAGGAGTAGTGGTTAAAGGCAATAATAGTGGTAGCTGGGAAGTAATGATTGAAGGAGATATAATTGATGAAAGCCAGCTATTTGACAAATTATTTGGCAGACTTGGAACTTTGTGGGTTGACGAAATAGGTACATTATACGCGGGTGCAGATTTTCTTTATCAATTTAAAAACAGTAAATGGGATTTTGTTCGGTCATTACCTGAAAATTATTTGGGTGGAGACCAATATTATATTGGATATCTGTATTCAATTAGAGGAAATAAATCAAATGATATAATAGTTGCGGGTGATCGAAATACTCTAAGACATTTTAATGGACTTGATTGGTCAGAAATAGGGATACCTTACAATCCATACAGAAGTATATTCTGGAGAAGTGTAAGCATAAAAGATAACTTGTCTGTTGCAATCGGCGATGAAGGAATAAAAGCAAAAATTATAATGTTAAATAGATAGCTACTTTAGTAATTCTAAATAATTAAAAAACATTTTCAGTAATTGACTGTAAATAACCATTTCTTGACAGATGCAAGATTTAATTAAAAAATGGAAAACATATATGAAACCCTTATTTAATTTTTTACTTTTTGTTTTAACAACAACACTATTTATTTCCTGCAACACAACAGAACCGCCAATAATAACTCCTCCACCGCCAGACTTAAGGAAAATTACTCTTACGTTTGAAGATGCTTCCTGTACGGAAGTTTGGCTAAAGATTAAAGCTGACAGCTTAACACTTCCTGCAGAGTTAATGCTAAAACAATACAACCCAACGGGTGATTCACTTTCTAAAATCTTTGTACTCAATACTCAAGATACTGTACTTTACATAGACTCACTCTTACCAAACCAAACATATAACTACCAGGCAGTGCTTACAGCAGACACAACAATAAAAAGTGAAAAAGTAACTGCACAAACGTTAGAACCAACAAGCCACAACTTTACGTGGCAAACATTTGAGTTTGGACAACACAGCAGCAGTGTACTTTACGATGTAGCCATAATTGATGAAAACAACATTTGGGCAGTAGGTGCAATTTATATGAATGATTCTCTCGGCAACCCAGATCCTATCCCTTATAGCATAGCAAAATGGGATGGGGTTAGATGGGAACTGAAGAAAATTTTCTATAATATAAACTCAATCATTGCACCGATACGTGGGATACTTATATTAAACTCAAATGAAATTTATATAGCGGCAGGAAGTGTTTTTCGGTGGGATGGTATTTCATCCTTAGCTCAGATGGTTTATTCCAGATTAAATTTGCCAGATCCTAATGCTACAATTGAAAAATTATGGGGTATATCGAGTAATACAATTTTTGGCGTAGGCAATGTAGGTACTTTAGTTTATTGCAGTGGTAACACCTGGACAAAACTAGAAAGCGGGACGACATTAGATTTAACAGATATTTATGGTGACACAGATGGAAATGTTTACGCAGCAGGTGTTGATATCTCTTATGCTAAAGGAGTAGTGGTTAAAGGCAATAATAGTGGTAGCTGGGAAGTAATGATAGAAGGAGAAATAATAGATGAAAGCCAGCTATTTGACAAATTATTTGGCAAACTTGGAACTTTGTGGGTTGACGAAATAGGTACATTATACGCGGGTGCAGATTTTCTTTATCAATTTAAAAACAGTAAATGGGATTTTGTTCGGTCATTACCTGAAAATTATTTGGGTGGAGACCAATATTATATTGGATATTTGTATTCAATAAGAGGTAATAAATCAAATGATATAATAGTTGCAGGCGATAGAAATACTCTAAGACATTTCAATGGAATAGATTGGGCAGAGATAGGAATTCCTTATAACCCATACAGAAGTATATTCTGGAGAAGTGTGCGCATAAAAGATAACTTGTCTGTTGCAGTCGGTGATGAAGGAATACAAGCAAAAATTATAATGTTAAAAAGATAGCCACTTTAGTGATCATAAATAATTAAAAAACATTTTCATTAATTAGCAGAGGTAGTTCTAAAATGAAAAGTTCAATAAAATATTTTTTATTTGCTTTATTTATTCTTTTTGTTTTCTGCAATCTGTATTCAAATTCGTATGCCCAATGTCCTGATTGTCATCAGCTTTTAACTCAGGGTTGGCAGTATTATCCCCCTAATTCTGGTCATATTCCTTCTGCTAGTGGAAACTTGGACGAGTTTGGTATTATTGACACAAGCCCATTCTTAGTAAAAGTAGATAATTATCCTCCAATAAAATCATTTCCCAAAACATATTTATGTAACCCTCCAAATATTTATTATATGTCATTTGATACTGATAATAATAATGTAGCACCAATACCTCATAATGTTAACGAAAGCATTTGGCATGACGTAAATATATTCAGAGAAGATGGCGTTGGATATTCAGTTTCAGTAAAACCACCTCCCGCCACTGAGGTTGGGGCGCCAGATGATTTTATTATGAACTTTAATACAACTGAATATGATAAATCCTGGGATCCTAGTATCCCAGATCCCGATTTTCCAAATATGGTATTATGGACGTGGAATTATTTTGTTCAAAACTCTATAGCCCAGGCTTTTGATTTTCAAGGAATTCTTGAAGGACCAATTGAAATAACCGCAGGACAAACTACGGAATTTGTTGCCAATATTAATGGTGGCAGTGGCAATTATGGTTTTAAATGGGAATACAGTACAAATCAAGGTACAAATTGGATTTTAATTAAAGAAAATATTTCCCCGATAGATTGGATTTATTTTCCAACTGACCCAAACGTACCATATTACTTTTATCAGGATGAATATAAATGTACTTTTATAATGCCTGCTATTGAAACTATATTAAAATGCACAGTATCCGATAATAATAGCGAGGAGAGTTTTGTACTTACTAAAACTATCACTCCATTTCCAGTAGAAATAAGTTTTATAAATGAGATAGAAAGCACGACTAATTTTGGTGAACTGATTTTAGATGAAGATAAAAACAACCCGATACAATCAGGTATTCCAAAGTCAATGAATTATAGTACTGATCTGCATACTATACGTACAAATGAGCTGCCATTTATTTATAATTTTAATTATACCGGAAACACAGAAAAACATCTACTCTGGAATTTTAATCCAGCACAATTTATATTGAATCATCAGTTTCAAGTAGATCAAAATATCCCGATAGAAATGAAATCAAAATTTATCAGAACTGATCCTGTAACTCTCAGAAATTTATTGGAAGGTTTTGAAGTAGCAGGCAGTATAATTCAATTTAAAGACCCCTGGTATTATTATAAAGATTCAAACGACAATTGGTTTCAGTCAGATATATTCAAACCGTATGGTTCTCCATTTTCTATTCTTAATAATTCAACTACTTCTTACGGTGGTGTTTTCTTAAATCAAGATCCTGCAATCACCCCAACTTTCTACTCCGTAAAAGTAGATGCAGAACAAATAATACCGGTTAATGGGCAAAACCGTAAATTTTATTTTCTTCAATGGAAAGGAGAGCCTGATAAAGTAGAGTTCTAGGATACAAGCCTAAATCAAACCGGTGTGGTTTTTAAGGATGCAAATGCAGTAGTAAGCGCACAGCTAAAGGGTCAGCTTATGTCAAGTTCAGCAAGCGGTATAAGCAGCAACAGCCAGCGTAAAATATGCAGAACAGATAATGGCATTTACCACGTTGTTTATGAATCTATGAATAGTGTAATTTATACCCATAGCTTAACCTCAAACTTTGACGGTGAATGGGCAGCGGATCAGATAATAGGAGTTAATTCAAAAAATCCTGCAATTGATTATCATGAAAATATCGTTAAAGTAGTTTTTGAGTATTATTATCCTCTTGATACAACCGATACAGAGTTATGGATTTATACATTTACACAACAAGCTAATGGCAAGTATGAATACGGTGGTGATGCTGAAATATTTGCAACTTGCCCAGGCTCTTACTTTGGAAGTGCCAAACCTGTTATTGCGTATAATAACGGTCAAGTATTTATTGCATACAGAAAGAACAAACTGGTTTTATCCTATCCCAGGTTTATGGGTATGGTCAAATGAAAATACTATCCCCGAAACAGATGCAAATTCTCTTAATCCCGCAGTAGCCGAAAAATATGGGTATATCAATATTGTGTTCGAAAGTCTTTCTACAATCAGATACAAATATGGTAAAGTACAAAGTACATCCTGGAAGTATAGCCCTGTTGTAAATGTATCAACCGGTAGCGGGTTTACTCAGAACCATAATCCATCTATAAGTATCTCCACCGGAACGCCTACTTATGTAATGGTTAGCTGGCTTGGTATTTATACAGCTGCAATTGAGAAAAAACTAGCAAAAGAACAAGTTCTTAGCATCTATAGATCTGCTGCGGTTTCAAAGGTTGGTTACTATACTAGCTGGGGTGGCTTTAGCAATTTTAGTGACCACGTGAATTTTACCAGCAATGGGTCACTAAATACTTCAGTGGGTTCTATTCTTGCCTGGAGTGAAAGTAACGGTCAGTATTCAAAATATGTTAAAAGAAATTCAAACGGAACTTATGATCCAATTACAAATCTTTCAACAAATGGTATTCATACTTTAGTAAGCAATGGAAGTTCGTTTGATAATATTAAGGCGATGGTGTTTAATAATTTAACAGCGGCACCATATTTATTAAATATATGCACAAATGATTTTTCACAGTTGCTTCTGGCAAAAGTTGGTGAAACCGAAACCACTGATATTAGCTATGGCAGATCGGGTGTTGCAGAAAAGAACGGTGTAGAATTTTTATTTAGTATTGGTGATGTTTTGCTTAATGACCAGACAATTAACTTTGTAGAAAGAGTAGATACTTTACCTGTCGCAAACTTAGAAGAACTTAACTCTGCTGCAAGAACGGAGTCGTTTAATCTTACCACGCAAAGTGAATTGATCTTTTCAAATTACTATTACGTTGTAAATAAAGATCAGGCAAACTCATTGCTGTCCGATGAGTTTAATGTTACATTTAAATGCGAGTTGGTTAATGCCGCAACAAATCAGGTTGCTGGTACATTCGATAATATAACTTACAACAAACAAAATGTTCAGGAATTTGCAAACCCGAGTTATTTAATTGATTGTTCCGGCATTGAATCGGGGAATTATTATATCAGGCTTACAACTTCTGTAAATGATTCGGTTAATCTATTTATTTCTGATATTCAGAGAGATGATATTATTTTAGAAAAATCGAGGTTGCTTGTTAGAAACTTCAAAGGGGAGGCTATTCCAACTGCTTACGATCTTGCACAAAATTTCCCAAATCCTTTTAACCCAAGTACAACAATCCGTTACCAGCTTCCACAAGATGGAATTGTAACCTTAAAGATTTATGACATACTTGGTAGTGAAGTGGCAACACTTGTTAATGAAGAAAAAGCTGCTGGTAAGTACGAAGTAAACTTTAATGCTTCAAGCCTAGCAAGTGGGGTTTACATATACAAAATACAGGCTGGTAGTTTTACAGCATCTAAAAAAATATTGCTGCTAAAGTAATGATTTAGACAAACCCAGTTCCCAAAAAGGGTCTGTTGCATAACTCGGCATGTTTCTTGTTTATCTGAGCAAATAAAAACTAAAAGAAAAATACAGATGCTTGGTAAAAAGAAATATGAGCCAAAAATAATGTATAATCTCACACTTGATGAACTAGTTCCAGAAGATAACCTATACCGACAGATAGACAAGTTCTTGAATTTGAGATTTGTTTATAAAGAATGCGAAAAATTATATGGCAAGACAGGAAAGCCATCAATAGATCCGGTAGTATTCTTTAAGCTTGAGTTGTTTGGTTACTTTGAAAACATAATATCAGATCGGGAACTAATAAGAAGAGCAAATGATTCACTGGCGGCAAGATATTTTTGATCCTACCCCCAAATAGTAGATAAAAAGAAAAGCAACTATATTTAGTAAAAAGTAAAAAATATAGGAGCTAAAAATGTCAGAAAAAAGAAGGAGTTATGATAAAGAATTCAAGTTATCAGCAGTAAAGATGATAACAGAAGGAGCAATGAGTTTAATGCAAGTTTCAAGAGATCTGGGAGTAAACGAGAACTCATTACACAAATGGAAAAAGGATTATCTGTCAGACAGTCAGAATGCATTTCCAGGCAAAGGAAGAATGAAACCGGAAGAAGAAGAGCTAAGACGAGTAAAGAAGGAATTAGTCAGGGTAACAATGGAACGAGATATTTTAAAAAAAGCTTTGGGATACTTTGCAAAGGTAAAGGAGTAAAGTATATGTTCATCAAAGAAAACCGAAAACAATATCCTTTAGCTCTTGTTTGTGAAGTACTACAAGTAAGTCAATCAGGTTATCACAAATGGCTTAAGAATAAAGTAAGCCGTAGGGCAAAAGAAAATCAAAGGATACTAGAGATCATCAAGTTTTATCACATTAAAAGCAAAGCAACATATGGACTGCCAAGAATATATGCAACAATGAGAAAAGAAGGATTTATTGTAAACAAAAAGAGAATCTCTAGGTTGATGAGAGTCAATAATATCAAGGCTAAAACAAAGAGAAGGTTTAGAGTTACAACAGTTCAGAATACAAAAGCACAACCAAGTGAAAACTTACTTAATCAGAATTTTACTGCATCAGAAGAAAACAAAATCTGGACAGGTGATATAACTTACTTGTGGACAAAAGAAGGTTGGCTTTACCTTGCAGTTGTAATGGACATTTACTCAAGAAAGATAGTTGGCTGGTCAATAGATAGCAGCTTATCAACAGAACTTGTTATAAGAGCTTTAATGATGGCTTTAGTTCATAGAAATCCAGAGAGAGGAATAATCTTTCACTCAGACAGAGGAAGTCAGTATACGAGCAGTTCGTTCAGAGAAATACTAAAGAACTATGGAATAGTTCAGTCAAACAGTTCAACAGGAAACTGTTATGATAATGCAATAACAGAGTCATTTTTTCACACACTAAAAACAGAGTTAACTTACTGGGAAAAATATCAGACAAGAGAAGAAGCTAAAAGAAGTATCTTTGAATATATTGAAATAATTTATAACAGAAGAAGACTTCATTCATCTTTAGGATATTTATCACCGGTGGAATTTGAAGAAAAAAACAGAAGAGAGATTAATTGAAATAGTTGCTTAACTTAATGTGTACTTTTAGGGGGTAAGATCACAGCAAACAAAGGATATTGTTCAGGAAAAAACTTAAGAGAATTTGAACGACTAGAAATAAAGGCCTTTATACCCACCAAGCAATACACAAACCCAAGCGGAAAGATTAATTATAACGAATTTATTTATAATCAAGAGAAGAATCTTTTTTATTGTCCGAATAATAAAGAACTCTCATTTTATACTTTTGAAAATGATAGACAAGCTAACCGATATAGAGCCAAGGAAGAAGATTGCTCGCAGTGCCCATTAAAGCAAGAGTGTTGTCCGAAAGCAAAAAGACGCAAAGTAAGTAGAACAATTTACTACAAAGAGTATGATAATTTAGAGCAGAGATTAAAGACACCAGAAGCAAGACGAGCTTACGTAATAAGAAAAACAGTAGCTGAAGGATTGTTTGCTGAGGGAAAGATGTATCACGGATTGCGAAAATTTATGACTAGAGGAATTGAAAAGGCACAGAAAAGATCCTATATGATAGCATCTGTTCAAAACTTGAAAAGATTATTAGGACAAATAAATGGAACGGTAAAAACAGCTCACCTAATATTGAACAATTTACTGGGAAACTTATTTTTACCGTCTAACTTTAATCTATGTGTGGTTAATATCAACAAAAAATAATAACATAGACTTACGCAACAGACCCTTTAAGTTAATGGGCAGCAAAAAAAGCTTAAAATTTCCTAGTGCTTCCTTACCATTCTTAGCATTTTAATATTTATTACAAGGAATCTGAAGAACTGCCAGAATGAACTACCCCGCCGCAAGCGGACGGGGTAGTTCATTTTGTGGATAAAAACAAATAAAAATTTATCTCTGTTTTTTCTGTTTACCAGACCATTTTTTCTTAACGTCTTTCCCAAAACGTCTCGGTCTTGCGTGACCTGAGCCACCTCTTCTTTGCTGTTGTTCCTGCCCTGCCGGCAGGCGGGTTAGTGCTTTCACTGGGTTATGATCCATCAATGGAAACGGATGATTATCAATAATAGGTATTTTTTTAGCAATCAGTTTTTCTATATCGCGCAAGTATTCTTTTTCTTCAGCATCACAAAATGAAATTGCGGTTCCTTTTGCTCCAGCTCTTCCCGTTCTTCCAATACGATGAACATATGTTTCTGCAATATTGGATATTTCATAATTGATCACATATTCTAAATCATCAACATCAATTCCACGTGCTGCAATATCTGTTGCCACCAATACACGTGTGGTCTGTGCTTTAAAATTTGTTAAGGCACGCTGTCTGGCATTTTGTGCTTTATTACCATGTATTGCCTCTGCTTTGATATTATGCTTTAACAGAATTTTAACAACTTTATCGGCACCATGTTTTGTACGTGTAAATACCAATGCTGTTTTAATGTTTTTATCTTTTAAAATATCTACCAACAGAGCATTTTTATTTCCTTTATCAACAAAGTAAACATATTGTTTAATAATATCTACTGTTAATGAATCCGGTGTTACCGAAACCTTTGAGGGATTGTGCAATATTGTACCTGCCAAGCTTAACAATTTCGGGCGGCATTGTTGCAGAAAAGAAAAGTGATTGTCTTTTTTTCGGAAGTGCTGCCAATATTTTTTTTACATCGTGAATAAAACCCATATCCAGCATACGATCTGCTTCATCCAGAACAAAAATTTCCACATCACGTAAAGTTAAATGTCCCTGATTCATAAGATCTAACAACCTGCCCGGTGTTGCAACTAACAATATCAACACCATTCTGCAATGCTGATGTTTGTGGATTTTGATTAACACCGCCAAAAATTACAGTGTATGTTAATCCTGTATGTCTTCCATAAGCTTTAAAACTTTCGCCAATTTGAATGGCCAGTTCTCGTGTTGGCGTAACAATCAAGGCTCCTTACTTTTCTTTTTTTGTCATAAGTTTTATTTGCGCTTAATAATTGTAGAATAGGAATTGCAAATGCAGCTGTTTTTCCTGTTCCTGTTTGTGCACAGCCAAGTAAGTCGGTGCCTTGTAAAACAATTGGAATGGATTGTACTTGTATGGGTGTTGGAGATAGTATAGCCTTCTTCTTTTACTGCTTTTAAAATAGGTTCAATAATATTTAATGATTGGAATTGAATATCAGATTTAAGTGTTGGTTTTATAATATCTTTTGGAATCAAGTTTATAGTCCTTTATGTCTTTCCTGTTGTGTTGCTAACAAAATTCAGTAAGCAATATTGTATATAAGTTTTTTTAATTAATTATTGTTTCGGAATATTTAAGCACAATAATAAGGTAATAAGGATTATGAATGAAAATAATCTCATTTTTCGACGGCAATATCAACAATCGAATTGTTTTGGGAGTTGACTAAACTCCAGACTCAACTCTTTTCTAGCTCAGAAAATCAAAAATAAAAAGTTATAAGTATGATTACGCTCAATTAATTTTATTTTTAATCACATCCCACAATGAAATTATTTTCACATTTAATGGTTTGTCTGAATCAATCTTGGGATAGAAAGTAATTTCCTTTTTTTCACCGGGAATTATATCAAAATAATTATCTGATAATTTTCCGTCCTGATCGATATCAACAAAAACACTTTTTGCATAAGATTTTGACGACAAAACTAGATTGTAGTGCTCTTCATCCTGCCCAATTAAACAACTAATTTCTGGATTTACCAATTTCAATTCTTTGGGTTTAACAAAAAAATAATTTTGTGAAGAGACAGTCTGTCCGCCAGAAATAAACATTAAGTCAAGGTAAGACTCATTCAATTTTAAAATATTAAGATCATCCTGCTTTATTTTCCAATAATATTCAGAGACATTTGGTTTTACTGTTATTAATTTTTCAATTGATGAAATAATTTTTCCATTTAAATCATTTAAGTTTAAAACAATTTTACCGTCTATTTTGTTTAATCTATCGTTTAT
This sequence comes from uncultured Ignavibacteriaceae bacterium, assembly GCA_963714775.1. Lineage (GTDB taxonomy): Bacteria > Bacteroidota > Ignavibacteria > Ignavibacteriales > Ignavibacteriaceae > IGN3. Next base: position 203,453 of record CAVQQN010000034.1, on the reverse strand, counting down.
AATAAACACTCTTAGCTCGCCCTCTTCATTTACGACAGAAATTGAAACTGGTTCAAATGAACGTTTTGCATAGTAGTGCATCGCTTTCCACCTTCCATCATAATCAATCCCAGACCAGGAAATAGCTGGCCAACAATCGTTTAGCTGCCAGTATAATGAACCCATACAATACGGCTTTGCTCTTCTATAAGCTTCAATTCCGAGTGAAATTCCTTCCGCTTGAAGTAATTGGCTTAGGTAAATAAATTGATTAAAATATTCTGATTCCGGATAATCTCTTTTCAAATAAGTTTTAATCAATTCGTTTCCGCGGTTATGCTTTTGGTGTGTTTGCAAAACAGGTGACTCAATTCCGAGATCTTCTTTATTAAAATAATTAGTTAACGTTTTTAAATAGGGATAAGATTGAAATCCAAACTCACTCATAAATCTCGGGACTCTTTTTTCATAAATCTCAAACGGCTCTGCGTCATGCCAAACTCCCCAATAGTGTGAGTCCCCTTCAAATTGGCTGCGTTTGTTTCCTCTTCCAAATTGCGGCGAAGAAGGCCAGTATGAAATATCATTTGAATACTTTTTGACTAGCTCAGGTAAAAGTTGATGAAATATTTTGTTGTAATCTTCTGACATTTTTAATTGCTGTTTTTGTGAGTAATTGTTTTTCCAGCCCCAATTAGCCCAACCTTCAGCAATTTCATTATTGCCGCACCACAATGTAAGCGAGACATGATTTCTCAGTCTCTTAATTTGCTGTTCAGCTTCATTTTTGATGTTCTCCAGCATCAATGTGTCCGCGGGATACATTCCATTGGCAAACATAAAATCCTGCCAAACAAGTATTCCCATTTCATCGCACAAATCGTAAAAAATATCATTCTCATAAATTCCACCACCCCAGACTCTAAGCATATTCATATTTGCATCTTTTGCATTACTTATCAGTTCTCTATACTTGGTGGTATCTGTTTTTGCTCCTAACATCTGAATCGGAACGTAATTGGCGCCTTTCATAAAAACCGGTATATCATTAATTTTAAAGTAAAAAGATTTGCCTGCTGAATCTTGCTCTTGAACTAACTCGATTGTTCTTAATCCGAATTTTTTTCTTATAGATTGGGTTCCTTGCTCAGGATCATTCATAGAACAAACAAATGTATAAAGATGCTGTTCGCCCAGACCATTTGGCCACCATAGTTTTGGATTATTGATTGAATAGTTTAACTCAACAATATTATTCCCTGGAATCAATGAAACTTTTTGTTCAACATCATTAAGAGAAATAATTACTTCATCATTTGATACAGAATTAATTTCAAATTGAGCAATGAGTTTGGCTTTTTCTTTTGAAAGCATTTTCTGTTTTATATAAACATCTTTTAGTTCGGGTCCATCCCACGCATGGATATTAATATCTTTCCAAATACCGGAAGTAACATATCTAGGGGCCCAATCCCAGCCATAAACATATTGTGCTTTTCTGGTCATAATTCGCGGATCTCCCGGGGGTTGAAAACCATATTGCTTAACTTTTTGATTTTCTATTGGGAAAGGAGAAAGTACTACTATTTTTATGTGATTATCTTTTTGTCTAAGAATTGATTTTACATCTACCCTCCACTCTCTGAATTGATTATCTGTCTGGAGAATTTTCATATCATTTAAGAATACATCTGCGTATGTATTAATTCCTTTAAACAATATTTCTATACTTTCCCTTGCAAGTATCTCAGAATCTAAATCGAATGATTTTTCATAAACCCAGTTTTTTTCAGCTACCCATTGCCGCTTATGTTCGTTATCCCCGAAAAAGGGATCCTCAATTATTCCTTTTTCATATAGATCAGAATGAATTTCATTCGGAATGTCTGTTTTAAATGATATTGAATCGTCTTCACTTTTTATTGTCCAACCACGATTAAGACTTATTTGTTTGACTGCCATTTCATTTGTCTCGCCACATGAAAACAAACATAACGTTATTATCACAACACTTATCTTATAGAGGGTAATTCTTAACCCTTTAAAACAATATTTTGTTTGTTTCATAAATGCTATCATAGTGTTACAATTAAAATATTTGATTATTAAAACAAATGTTGCAAATGTTTTTTTAAAATAAAAAAGCCGTGATGTATTTATCTCAGCTAAATTAAAACTAAAGTGTTTGAGTTCTTACTTATTTCCGAACAATCCGCTGAGTATATCCATTCCTTTGCTTATTATATTTCTCTCGGGAACTTTCCCATCGGGAGTTAATTTATCAACAACATCAGGTAGCAGATTGGAAAGCTCAGAAGCTAAAGTTCTGCATTTTTACAATCAAACTAGTAAAGGAATAAATCCTCGAAGGTCAAACTTTTAACTTAAATTTTTCAAAGCACTTGACTTTTTACTATCAATATGATATCATTACGATAGCATTTTTAATAAGGAGTTCACAATGGACAAAATAACTGAAAAATCGGCTAAAAAACTAAATGGTTTTATAGCATTGTTTTTACTCATCTCACTTTTTGCTCTTGATATTTATCTTCTAGCAACTGGAATCCGAACAGGAAATGATTCTATTCTGTGGTTCTTTATTCCCTTGGTGTTTATATCGTTCGTAAGCTTTGGTGGATTTATGATTGTTCAGCCAAATGAATCTAAAGTATTAATCTTGTTTGGTAAATACACCGGAACCGTTCGTGATTCTGGTTTTTGGTGGGTAAATCCGTTTACGATAAAAAAACATGTTTCTTTGCGAATAAGAAACTTTAACAGCGATAAAATAAAAGTAAATGATTTACACGGAAATCCAATTGAGATAGCAACTGTAATTGTATGGCGAGTTGTAGATTCTGCGCGTGCAATTTTTGATGTTCAGAATTATGAACAATTTGTAGCCATCCAGGCAGAAACTGCTATCCGTACTCTTGCATCAGAATATCCTTACGATACAAACGAGGGAGAAAAAGAATCCTTGCGAAGTAGCCCGACAGAAGTTGCGGAAAATCTTCAGAAAGAGCTACAGAAAAGACTTGATGTAACAGGCGTTATTATTGTTGAAGCAAGAATTACACATCTAGCCTACGCGCAGGAAATTGCACAAGCAATGTTACGCAGACAACAAGCACAGGCAATTGTTGCAGCAAGATTTAAAATTGTTGAAGGCGCAGTTGGGATGGTTCAGCAAGCGCTGCATGATTTAAGTGAAAAAAATATTGTTCATCTAGATGAAGAGCGAAAAGCACAAATGGTAAATAATCTTATGGTTGCCCTGGTTGCAGACCACGAAGCGATACCTGTTATTAACACGGGAACTATTTATCAATAAATGATTTTAACAAAAACAAAAAAGATAAAATGACCCCACTATCAAAATATATTGGTGAAGATTTAATCCTTATTCAGCCTTCATTCTTGAAGCGTGAATATGAATTCAGATCATCTAAAGAAATTCTTGCGAAAATGTTTTACCCAAAATTCTTTAGCATGAGCGCAGTTATAGAGGGATTTGGAGAGAAATATGAAATTATCAGGCCAAGTATCTGGAAATCAGAAATAGCTATTAAAAAGTTTGGTTATGATTTATCTTTTGCAACATTAAAATCCTTAAACTTCTTTAGAACAAAGGGTGAGATTGATTTACAGAATGGGAAAAAAGTGCTTCTTAAGTTTGGTGCATTTAGAAAATCCTGTCAGGTTTTTTCGGAAACCGAAGAGCTGTTATTATTGTTTCAAAACAGATTGTCTCTGAAAGAAAAAAATGTTGTAACAATTCAAAAATCGTCAAACTTGATCGATGAAAACCCCTGGATAGTTATGATGATCTGGTATCTAATATTGGAAAATAAAAGACATAGTTCCGCAGGATAAAATGATAACAATGTAAACTTGATAATTTAAGATGAGTGAAAAGAAAAAATTTTTATTAAGAATTGATGCAAAAGTTTACGCCGCCCTTGAAAAATGGGCGGCTGATGATTTACGAAGCATTAATGGCCAAATTGAATTTTTGTTAACCGATGCATTAAGAAAGGTTAATAGAATAAACCAAAATACATCCACACAACCATCGGAAAAAGAAAGTCAGCCCAATTCTGAGTAGAAAAACTGCTTTTTACTTAACTTTTTAAAGAATTAGCTAAAAACAGCATAATATTTTACAATTTCTGTCTTTCGTGAAGTTTACAGATTTCTTAAGTTTACTCTCACGATTTTTACGAAGGAGATAAATATGAGTTTTTTAAAAACATTTTTAATCATACTTACAGTCGCCATAATATCCTCTTGTTCTTCGCTAATACTTACCCCGGCAGAATTTAACTGGCCATTAGAAGCAGTTTTAAAAGTTGACAACTATGGTTTTGTTAAAGAAGACAGACATTCTGTTTCGTTTGATACCAGAGCTCTATTCCTTGAAGAGACTCAGGATTCTTTAGGTTATGCAGGAAAAACACTTCACTTAATTAGAAGTAGCGAGGGTTTTTATTTTATGACGGCTGTTGATTTTAAAAACGTTTACGTTTTTACCGTCGAAAAAAATGCACTCAGCCTGAAAAATAAAATTCTAATCAATGAAACAGGATTAAAAAGCCCTGCCTTCAATCAAAGAAAACCATTTATAGAATTACTTGATGATGGAATGACCTACAAGCTTTCATCAGAAACAATTGAAGGAGATATAAGATGAAAAGTATAATTATGAATTATCTAGCCCTGACATTAATACTAATTGCAAGCACACCTATACTTGCACAATCCGATTATGAAATGGTGCAAAGCTTTAAAGAAAGATATCAGGCTCTGTCAAATGGGATCAAATCTGCAGCAAGCCTTAATGATTTAAATAACTTAACCACAGAGGTAGAAAATCTTAAAAGAGATTTTTCTGCAAAGAAATTTATATTGGACCAAAGCCTTTATCCCGAAAACTATAATTCCAGTATTGATAATCTACTTTCTGCAATCGAGTTGCGCAAAAGTGATTTTACAGAAATGGATGTGCTTAAAACAGAGGTTACAACTCTTAGATCCGAAATTGATTTGTTGAACTTAAGAAATAATGAATTAATAAATCAAATAACCATGCTGGAGTCTCAGCGTAAGAAAGATGCTGCCTCAATTGAAAAACTTGACAGACTTTTGTCAGATTTGAGAGCAACAATTTTAAAAAGAGATGAATTAGTGTTCAGTATTGTGGATAGCTTAACGCCTAAACTTGCTGGCAATATTTCTACTATGACACAAAAGGATAAAGAACGAGTTTATTCGCAGGTTGAAAAAAACAACATACTTGCAGTTGTCAAAAAATCACTGCGGGATAACAGTCGTTTCTTAGAGGTTACATCATTAAGGGCATATGACCTTGGGGATGTAAAAAAGCAGCAACAAACATTTGTTTCAATGTGGCGTAAGGTTGGTCCAAAGTTAGTCGGGATTTATGCAGGCAAAGGAGAGAAGACTGCGGAGCTTAATGAAATTGATAATTTGTTCAACGTTTGGTCAAATAGAATTAGAAGAGAGGCTTGGGAATCTATAAATGAAGAGTTTTCACTCTACAACATTAATCTTCCTGCATTTAATAATGGAGAAGAATTCACAAATGTAGCAACACAGTTCATCGGCGATGAAATAAAGAATTATGGAGTGAAAAATAAAAATGATTCGGAACAAATTTTTTATGTTTTTTCTGACAGCGTTTGGTTTAATAAAATTTCCACCGAGTGGATGCCTTATTTGCTTGAGAATAAGCTTTTATCCATGCAACAAAAAAATCAAATAGAAAAAAAGATCGCTGAATGGAAGTCCATTGTTTCGCCAAAAGACCTTACATGGGTTTATGTACTTATTGGATTAGGTGTGGTATTTATCGTTGGCTTAATAATTTTTCTGAAGAAGAAAAAACCTTTACCGAATTTGCCACCTGGACAAAACGAAAGTTCAAAATAATAATAAAAAAGCCCCGTGTGTTCGGGGCTTTTTTATATCCTATTTTATCATAAAAATCATTCCTGTAAAAGCAAACTCTTATTCATTAATTCATTAGCTAAGTTTAAATATGCAACAGAGCCGCTTGATTTAACATCAAACAGCATTGTTGGTCTGCCGTAAAACTCGGCTTCGGTAATTGTTGTGCTTTTAGGAATTACTGTTTGAAGAATAGCATTGCCAAAATTTTCGTACAGCGCTCGTTTAGTTAATCCCCATGCTTTTGTGTTTGGTTCGAACATTGTTAATAAAATTCCCTCTACCGATAATTTTTTATTAAGATTTTCTTTTACCCATGCAATGTGATCATACATTTTCTTTAAAGCAGAAATTGAAAATTGCCCGGCACGAATTGGGATCAAAACAGAATCCACCGCTGTAAGTGCAACCGTTGTTAGCCCTTTAAGATATGGCGGGCAATCGATAATGATATAATCATATTGCCCCAAAACATATTGATTAAGTATGTTTTCAAACAAATAAATGTTTCTGGTTAAACGGCTTATCCTCTCTTCAATTTCTGCGGAATTAATACTGCGAGGAATAAAATCCAGAGTTTGTAATTCTGTTTGATGAATAACCAAATCAATGTATTTAATAAAACTGATTACCATCTATAAATATTATATCTTTATCGAGATTGAGTAAGTAATTTTCATTATTGCAGACTTGTCCTATTAAGGACAAAATATTTGCAACTAAAAATTTCCCGCACTATTTATCATAGTCCCGTTAAGGACAAAACAGAAGAAAAAGTAGTCTGTGACAATTATCATAAAAGCCTTAAAAAATACGAAGTGAATTTATATTATCACTTTATTATTTTATGTTTAGACACACAAAATGCGATTGAGTGAATTCGTTAAATCTGATCCTACCCCCAAATAGTAGATAAAAAGAAAAGCAACTATATTTAGTAAAAAGTAAAAAATATAGGAGCTAAAAATGTCAGAAAAAAGAAGGAGTTATGATAAAGAATTCAAGTTATCAGCAGTAAAGATGATAACAGAAGGAGCAATGAGTTTAATGCAAGTTTCAAGAGATCTGGGAGTAAACGAGAACTCATTACACAAATGGAAAAAGGATTATCTGTCAGACAGTCAGAATGCATTTCCAGGCAAAGGAAGAATGAAACCGGAAGAAGAAGAGCTAAGACGAGTAAAGAAGGAATTAGTCAGGGTAACAATGGAACGAGATATTTTAAAAAAAGCTTTGGGATACTTTGCAAAGGTAAAGGAGTAAAGTATATGTTCATCAAAGAAAACCGAAAACAATATCCTTTAGCTCTTGTTTGTGAAGTACTACAAGTAAGTCAATCAGGTTATCACAAATGGCTTAAGAATAAAGTAAGCCGTAGGGCAAAAGAAAATCAAAGGATACTAGAGATCATCAAGTTTTATCACATTAAGAGCAAAGCAACATATGGACTGCCAAGAATATATGCAACAATGAGAAAAGAAGGATTTATTGTAAACAAAAAGAGAATCTCTAGGTTGATGAGAGTCAATAATATCAAGGCTAAAACAAAGAGAAGGTTTAGAGTTACAACAGTTCAGAATACAAAAGCACAACCAAGTGAAAACTTACTTAATCAGAATTTTACTGCATCAGAAGAAAACAAAATCTGGACAGGTGATATAACTTACTTGTGGACAAAAGAAGGTTGGCTTTACCTTGCAGTTGTAATGGACATTTACTCAAGAAAGATAGTTGGCTGGTCAATAGATAGCAGCTTATCAACAGAACTTGTTATAAGAGCTTTAATGATGGCTTTAGTTCATAGAAATCCAGAGAGAGGAATAATCTTTCACTCAGACAGAGGAAGTCAGTATACGAGCAGTTCGTTCAGAGAAATACTAAAGAACTATGGAATAGTTCAGTCAAACAGTTCAACAGGAAACTGTTATGATAATGCAATAACAGAGTCATTTTTTCACACACTAAAAACAGAGTTAACTTACTGGGAAAAATATCAGACAAGAGAAGAAGCTAAAAGAAGTATCTTTGAATATATTGAAATAATTTATAACAGAAGAAGACTTCATTCATCTTTAGGATATTTATCACCGGTGGAATTTGAAGAAAAAAACAGAAGAGAATTAATTGAAATAGTTGCTTAACTTAATGTGTACTTTTAGGGGGTAAGATCAATCATTATTGAAACTTTTTAAATGGCATAATGGAAACAGGAATTTTAGGATTCGGTATTGTGTGGCAAACACCTGATTTGCACTTTATACAAAATTAGATGGAAGCATGCTTTTAAGCTTCTTAAATATTAAATAAGAATTAATCAGTGTTTCTCTGTGAAAAACTCCGTGCTTCTCCGTGTTAGGGATTATAAAATCCTTTCACAGAGAATCCGCCACCGCTGAACGGAGAACCACAGAGAACAATAAACAGAGATTAGAAATGAAGAACATTTTAAAAATTACTTATATCATATTATTTATAACTATTTCTTTTATGGGTTGTAATGAAAGTAACTCTGAAGCAAAACAGGAAATAAAAAACATTATGAATTATAAAAATCCAAATTTAGAAACTGCAACTTTTGGTTCCGGTTGCTTCTGGTGTACCGAAGCGATCTTTGAACGAGTAATTGGAGTTATCTCTGTTTTATCCGGTTACTCTGGCGGAACGGTTGATAATCCAACCTATAAAGAAGTTTGCGATGGAACAACAGGACACGCAGAATGCACGCAAATTACTTTTGATTCTACTGTTGTTAGTTACGACGAGCTGCTTGAAATATTCTGGAAAACTCATGATCCAACAACATTAAACAGGCAGGGCAATGATTTTGGCACACAATACCGATCTGTTATTTTTTGTCATAACGATGTTCAAAAACAAAAAGCAGAATTCTATAAGAACAAATTAACCGAAGAAAAAATCTGGGATAAACCTATTGTAACAGAAATAACTAAGTTTGATAAATTTTATCCTGCAGAAGATTACCACCAGGAATACTACGAAAACAATCCTAACCAGGGCTATTGTGCATACGTTATCACACCGAAAGTTGAGAAGTTTGAAAAGATATTTAAGGATAAATTGAAGAAGTAGTTATTATTCCTTCTTCCTTTGCGGTCTTTGCGAGAACTTTTTTTAGAGCCTTTCTCGCAAAGGACGCAAAGTAAAATACGCAAATCTGCCTGACGGTAGGCAGGGCTTGCAGAGAATATTTTGTTGTTCAATTTCAATTGAAAGTTTTATGTTGATATTTTAGTATCAATGAAAACAAAATTATCCGCTAACATTACCGCCGTTTTACTGGCATTGTTTGTAACCTTTCTCTGGTCAACATCGTTTGTGATAATAAAGTTTGGGCTAAAAGAAATTCCTCCGCTTGTGTTTGCAGGATTACGATACTCAATTGCATTTGTTGTTCTGCTGCCTTTCTTGTTTACAAATAAAAACAAAGAGATAGTAAAAAATCTTAACCGCAAAGATTGGTTAAGCTTAACGTTATTGGGAATTCTTTTCTACGCATTTACACAAGGCACACAATTCATCGGACTTTCGCTTCTGCCTGCTGTTACTGTAAGCTTGTGGTTAAACTTTACTCCACTTATAGTTGCTGTGCTTGCAATCTTTTTGATAAAAGAAATTCCCACTGTGCTGCAAAGGTTTGGTGTTGTTTTGTTTATAGCAGGAATACTTGCATACTTTTACCCGATTAACTTAAGCGATAATCAAACAACCGGATTGATAGTAATGACAGTTGCTGTGATTGCTAATGCTGGATCCGCTGTGCTTGGCAGAAATGTAAACAGAAGCGGAAGCTTAACTCCTCTTGTGGTTACGGTATTAAGTATGGGTGTTGGATCAATCTTGCTGTTAACTATTGGCATAGCTACACAGGGATTTCCATCGATAAGCCTGGAAAATATTTTTTATCTTTTGTGGCTTGCAATTGTAAACACAGCCTTGGCATTTACTATCTGGAATTATACTCTTAGAACTTTGACCGCAATGGAATCCAGTATAATAAACGGTACAATGTTAATTCAAATTGCTGTACTTGCGTGGATTTTTCTTGGTGAAGATATTTCATTTAAAGAAATTATTGGAATGCTGATTGCTTCATCGGGTGCGATTCTGGTTCAGATTAAATTTAAGAAATGATTTTTTTTTGCAATAGAAAAGTAATTGCAACACACCCCTTTTAAATTCCCCTCTCGAGAGGGGAAAAGAAGGGGTGTGTGAGGTTGAGATTATTACCACAAAACTTTAAGTTGCTGATGAGATTATAATTAAACTTTGATTTGTTTGTAATTACATCTCCTTTTTCTTTTTATTCAGTTCAGGGCGAACGATGAGGTTGTCACAAATTATAACTTTGATTAATAGTAAGTAATAGTTAACTGGACAAATGGATTATGGAAAAAGTTGAATTGCTTTTTAATCATTATAAAATTCATATAGAGCTTTATAAACACTATTTAGAATTACTTATAAAATTCAATTTATTTTATTATGCAATAACTGGCGCGATACTTTCTTTCTACTTTTCAAATCATACAGTAACTTTTATACAATATCTTTTAATATTTCCCTTTATAATGAGCTTTGCATTTTCAATTTTTTTCTTTTATGCTTCAGCGAAAGCAAAGAATAGTAGAAAAGAAGTTGTAGATATTGCGATCCTACTCGAATTAAAAACATTCCCAGAACTAAACGTTCTCGTTATTTTATTAAAATTATTTGCTTCTCTATTTATGCTAATATCATTTTTACTGCTCACATTAATAGTTTTTCACAATTGTATTTTTTAAGGATTTAAAATGAATTCGGACAAACACATTTGTAAAAATCATCCTCAAAAAGTTGCAAATAGTTTTTGCCATAATTGTAACGAATATTATTGCAGTGATTGCTTAAATGAAGGGACAGAATACTACTATTGCAATAAAAAAGAATGTTATGGACAATATTTAATGCAGAAACCTTCAAACAAAGTATATGATTATTTTGACTTCCCACATTCAGATATATTTTCAAGAATAATTGCTTCGCTTATCGATTGGCTTGTTTTAGGTATTCTTTGCACAATCTTAATAGTAATATTTGATATTAAATTGACTGATGAAAATGTTGTACTTGAAACATCAATATTCACCTTAGTACGCCACCCTTTATTTTATATTGTTACTTTATTGTATTTCACTTTAATGGAGAGTAGCAAAAAACAAGCAACTATTGGTAAACTCTCCCAAAAAATTATAGTTACCGATCTTAATGGAGGAAGAATTACAATACTTAAGGCTTTTGTACGAAATATCTCAAAATTCATTTCTGCATTACCTTTTTTGATGGGTTTTATTATGGCTGAATTCACTAAAAATAAACAAGCCTTACACGACTTAATTGCTAAAACACTAATTATAAAATTGAACAATAATATTTTACCTTCTGAGATCCTTTGTAAAGAATGCAATGAGAGCATTACCTTAAGTTTACAAGAAAGAATGGCAAAGGAATATGATTGCCCAGTGTGTAATAAAAAAATTAAGATAAATAGCTAACCAAGGGATTATGCTTTAGACAAAACATTGATTACGTTAAGTAGTGCAATGTGAAAGGCTGGCAAGAATATGATTAACAAATTAAAAGATATTTTCAGTGGGAGAACGGCTAAGTGGAATCAAACAAACAATATTGTAGTCAAAGAAATGTTTGAGAACCTTAAAAATCTTGATGGTATGATTGAGGTAATCTTTAGACAATTACTGATTTCGACTGATCTATTTGCTTCCGAATTATTTGGTATCGGCGGTTCTCATACGGTTTTTGATTTATCCAAAACTGATATAAAAAAGTTTAAAAAATTTTATACTATTGTAATAAGTTTTTATGCATATAACATTGCTTTAAAAAATAAGTCCATTTATGAAGAAATGATGGACTCTTTACAATTATTCTGTCTTGATCAAGAATTAATTAATGCAACAATTAGAATATTCCACAAATTTTCAAAAACTGAGCAGCTAGAATTATCAAAGGTCGGATTTAAAGTTTTGGATAGTATAGGTAAAAATTTTGATGAAAATATTAGTATCGAAAATAATATTAGTACACTGCAAAAATTGATTTTATATTATAATACAGCACTAGAATCAATTCATATGTCTTTAAATACAAAATAATTTTCTCTTAACATAAATCAAGGACTCTAATGCCCTTTCCCATAAACTTTTTCACCAGCTTCTATTTTTAGCTTAAGATAATTTTGTAACGGAGGCAACGGACACGTTGCATATTTCGTAAATACACAGGGCGGGTTGTAAGCTTTATTAAAATCTAAAAGCATTGTTCCTGTTGAGTCCGGTTTTTTAACATACATAAATCTTCCGCCGCCGTAAGTTTTATCACCGCTTGTCTGGTCTGCAATAATTAAAAATAAACTTTCATCGCCTTCATCAACAGCATCAATTCTGTATGTGTTGCCATCACGCTCAAACACAACGGCACCGGGACATTTTTCTTTGCTAATTTGTCCAAGCACATTTGGGACATCAATTTCTTTTACTGGATTATATGCTTCAAACCTTGCGTTTATTTTCCAGCTTTCATCAATAGGAAATCTTTCTATTCCTTTAAAGTTTTTTACAAGATCAGAATTCAAATCACGAAAACGAATTCCATAGAGCGTATCTCTTACAATAAGATTAAACTTAATAGAACCAATCTGCAAAACAGTTATATCTTTTTTCTGATCATCAATCATTACAATTTCTTTAACTGGATTTCCATTGTGCAAAACATTAACGCCATCGTTAGCTTTAAATTTTACAACAGTGTCAACAAAGAAAAATGATCCAATATGTTCTGGCAGTTTTGATGACTCAACCACAATATCATTATCCTTTGAAGAACCAAAGGTACTTTCACCTTGCTTTAACCAGAATCTTCCAACAAGATTTAGCCAGCCATCATCAGCCTTTAATCTATTTATTCTTTTCTGATCCCACTCATTAATTTCTTTAACATAGTTGGGATCGGCAGTTGGTTTTTGTGTACAGCCTAAAAATGTTGCTAAAACAAAGATCAGTAGCCCTGCAAAGTTTTTCATTTTATAATCCAATTCTTTGACTAATTTTATTATTGTTAATCTACAAATTTATGAGTCAACACAAAACGGATTATTTGAATCCGGATAATAATTTAGATGGCTGGTTAGTGGAAAAAAACATTAATAAAATCTTAAAAGATCATTTTAGATATGATTCATTCCGCGGTGAACAGGAAGCAATCATAAAAAGAATTGTTGAGGAACAAAAGCACTCGCTTGTGCTAATGCCGACGGGAAGCGGAAAATCTTTGTGCTACCAGGTTCCCGCACTCTATTTTGAAAACAGTACGATCGTGATAAGTCCGCTTATTGCTCTTATGCAGGATCAGGTTGATGCGTTAAGAAAAAAAGCTATTCCCGCAGCGTTTATTAATTCAACTTTATCCAAACAAGAAAAAGAAAAAAGATTAAATGATTTTGTAAACGGCAAAATAAAATTGCTTTATGTAACGCCGGAAAGATTCCGCAAAAATGCTTTTGTCGCACAGATAAAAAAAGTGAAAATAGATTTGCTTGCTGTTGATGAAGCACATTGTATTTCGGAATGGGGACATGATTTCCGTCCTGATTACTCACGTATTGGTGAGTTTCGGGAATTGCTTGGCAATCCTTTAACAATTGCATTAACCGCAACCGCAACTCACGAGGTGCAGGAAGATATTATTAACAAACTGCACATCAGCAAAAGTGAAATAAAAATATTTCATCAAGGAATTGAAAGACCAAATCTTCGTCTTGAGGCTGTAGATGTTTTTGATGATAACGAAAAACTGAGAGAAATTTTTTCAACATTAGAAAAGTACGGTGGCGGAGGAATAATTTATTTTTCTTTGATTAAAACATTAGAACGATTTTCTGAAATTCTTGGAGATAAAGGTTTTAAGCATGGTGTTTATCACGGCAAATTAGAGGACAGACAACGAAAAAACATGCAAAGAGATTTTCTAAGCGGTAAGCAAAAACTAATACTTGCAACAAATGCTTTTGGAATGGGAATAGATAAATCAGATATAAGATTTGTTATCCACGCTGAAGTTCCTTCATCAATTGAATCATATTACCAGGAAATTGGGCGAGCAGGAAGAGATGGAAACGATTCCCTTTGCCTTTTGCTTTATAATCAAGAAGATCTTTATACCCAGATGGAGTTTATAAAGTGGTCTAATCCCGATGCAAATTTTTATTCTGCTTTGTATGATATTTTAAAACGAGAAATAGGATTGATCAATTCCAGCGGAGTTGACTATGTGCGTGAACAAATCAGTTTTAAAAATAAAAATGATTTTAGAGTTGAAACTGCGCTTGCAATGCTTGATCGATATGGCGTTACCGAAGGGGATGTTGAGAAGAAAAATCTTATAATGGTTAACGAACTTCCTGAAATTTTGCTGAATGAAGAGTATCTTAAAGAAAAACTTTTAAATGACAACAAAAAACTACTTTCTGTAGTTAATTATTTTAGAGGTGGAAATTGCAGAAGAGTTTTTATTTCAGATTACTTTGGTTTCCCCGGTGAAAAACCCTGCGGCAATTGTGATAACTGCAAGATTAATGGAGTAGATAAAGCGGTTACTTAAACAGATAACCGCTTAAAAATAAAATTATATAATAGCTTTTAAAACATCTCAACCAATTCAACTCTGCGGTTTTTGGCTTTCCCTTCTTCGGTATGATTGCTTTCAACAGGGCAGTAAGGTCCAACTCCCGATGATTTTAATCTGGTTGCTTGAATACCGTTTTCAACCAAAGCCTTAACAACAGCAGCAGCACGGTCAGAAGATAATTTCATATTTGATTCTACCGAACCATCACTATCAGTATGACCAACCACAAATATTTTAAGCTTTGGATTTTGTTGCAGCATTTTAACTATTTCATCTATTGTTGGCTTGGATTCTGGTTTTATTACAGATTTACCTGAATCAAAATAAATTCCATAAACAGCAATCTTTCCTGTTTCAGAAATCCCTTGGTTTAAAGCGGCAGCATCAATTGTAACTTCATCCTCCATTGGTTTGTTTTCTACAATAATCAAGGTGTAATCTCTTCCTTCGTTAAATGCCTCGGCACTTACATAAGTAACGGCTTTGTTTTTTTCAATCTTGCCGTGATATACTCGTCCATCTGATAATAATGTTTTTCCGCCAAGTTTTTTTACTGCGTTTTCATAATTTCTTACTATCTGGATGAAACTTAATTCTTTAGTGCCTTCTTTAGCTGAATAATTTGTTTGAGTAAATTTTCCTTCCCAAACATTATCTTTATCGATATACGGAGACGTGAAGACATCAAAATCCTTTATGATTTGATCAGAAATATAGTAGTTAGGAATCCTTGAAAGCAGCGAATGGTCTTTTGATCCTTCTTTGTCTGTTTCTTGTGCTAAGGAAATTGAGGTAAGGATTAGGATTGTCAATCCCAACAATGATACAAGCCTTTTCATATAATTCTCCATGTAATGTAAAGTGTTTTGATACCGTTTAAATTCTTTAAAAAATAATTTTATATTTTAAAGTTAAAGCAACCGTCCTGTCATTACAAGAAGCACGACCAAACTATTTTGATAATTTGAAACCGTTCATCAAATTGTGCTTTATCTGCATCTTACAATTTGTATTTTAGTATAAGATATTTAATTAATTATTCTGGAAAATCTTATGAAATACATTCTAATATTTTTCATCTCTGCAGTTTCCGTTTTCGCACAGGTTAAGGCAGATGATGTAAAATTTTTTACACTAAAGAACGGAATGAAAATTTTTGTTCTTGAAGATAGTTCTATTCCCAATGCCAACATGTACTTTTTTTATAAAGTTGGATCTAGAAACGAGTACATTGGTATTACAGGTATATCGCACTTCTTTGAACATATGATGTTTAACGGTGCAAAGAAATACGGACCAAAGCAGTTCGATCGCGTAATGGAGGCAAACGGTGGATCAAACAACGCTTATACATCAGAAAACATTACGGCTTATACAGATTGGTTCCCTACAAGCTCAATGGAAGTAATGTTTGATCTTGAAGCAGATAGAATTGCAAACCTAAATTTCGATCCTAAAATGATTGAAAGCGAAAGAGGCGTGATTCTTTCAGAACGCAATACGGGACTTGAGAATAGCCCGCTGGAAGAATTGTGGCAGCAAGTACAGGGCACAGCATTTTATGCTCATCCTTATATGTGGCCTGTAATTGGATACGAATCGGATATTAAAAACTGGACAAAGGAAGACCTGGAAAATTATTTTCACACTTATTACGCACCTAATAATTGTGTTGTTGTAATAAGCGGAGATGTTAAACTGGCTGAAGTAAAGAAACTTGCTAAAAAGTATTTTGAACCGATCCCCGCCGGACCAAAACCAAGAGCAATTCACACGATTGAGCCAGAACAAACGGGCGAAAAAAGAGTTTTTGTACAACGCGAAGTTCCTTCTCCGTATTTAATGATGACTTATCATGTTCCTCAATCTGGCAGTCAAGATTATTATGCACTCGATCTTCTTAACTCAATTTTATCAGAAGGCGAATCATCACGGCTATACAACTCGATAATTGATAATCAGCAGCTTGCACTTGAGGTTGGAAGTTTTTATTCAGAGGCGTTTGATCCAACATTAATTTTCTTTTACGGTATTTGTAATGATGGTGTAACTGCTGCAAAATTGGAAAGTGCAATTCTTGATGAAATAAATAAAATCATAAAAGATGGAATAAGCGAGAGTGAGCTTCAAAAAGTTAAAAATCAAAAATTGATGAACTTCTACAGAACGACTGAAACAATAAATGGAATGTCCAATACAATTGGAACTTATGAGCTGTTCTTTGGCGATTACAAAAAATTATTTACAGCTCCCGATGATTATAAGAAAGTAACTGCTGATGATATTAAAAATGTTGCCGCCAAATATTTTACAAAACAAAATAGAACAGTCGGAATTTTGAATACGGAGGAAGCACAATGAAAAAGCTTTTATTAACCACTGCAATTATTATTGTTCTTTTCTCTCTAACACAAGCTCAATTTAAGCTGCCAGCTTATAGTGTCGTTACACTTGATAATGGAATGACAATCTACTTAATGGAAAAGAAAGATGTTCCTTTAATTTCTTTTTCCGCAGTATTTGATGCCGGCGCAATTAAAGATGGAAACATTAATGGTCTTGCCTCATTAACAGTTGAAGCACTAAAGTTCGGAACAACTAATTACTCCAAAACCCAAATCGATTCTATCTTCAATTTTTATGGCAGCAGCCTAAACACATATGCACGTCTGGATTATTCCGGTATTTACACACAGTTTATGAAGAATGACATAGACAAACTTCTGCCGGTAATTAAAGAAGTAATAATGAATCCAACCTTTCCCGAAGGAGAGATTACAAAAAGAAAGCAAAGATGGGTTGCGGAGCTAGATCAGGCAAAAGAAAGTCCACGGCAAGTTATTGGAAGTTATTATAACAAATTACTGTTTGAAGATTCACCTTACGGAAATCCGGTTGATGGAACGAAAGCCGCAATAGAATCTATTTCACTGCAACAGATAAAGACTTTCTATAATAGTTTTTATAGATCTGAAAGTTGTGCATTTGCAATTGTTGGAGATTTTGATGCAAAAGAATTGAAATCTGATCTTGAAAAACAATTTAACAACTGGAAAGGTGAAGATAAAAAACTTATAACGGATATCAGAAGTGATAATAAAAAACTAAACGAAGCGAAGGTTTATCTAATCAACAAAGATAATGCAACAGAAACTACATTTATGATTGGCGGATTTGGTGTACCAATGAGCAATCCAGATCAAATCCAGATTGATGTTATTAACACTATCCTTGGCGGAAGATTTACTTCCTGGTTAAATGATGAACTTAGAGTAAATGCAGGATATACTTACGGTGTAAGAAGCAGATTTGCTTCATATAAAAATGCGGGAACATTTTACATTAGTACATATACTACAACAAAAAATACAGAGCCTGCAATTGATCTTGCATTGAAAACTTACAACAGGCTTTTTGAAAAAGGAATTGACGAAGCAACCTTAACATCCGCAAAGAATTATGTTAAGGGGCAATTTCCGCCGGATTATGAAACTGCTGGTTCGTTAGCGGGATTTCTAACACAAAAATATATTTATGGATTAGATGATTCGTACATCAACGATTTTGAAAAAGCTGTTGATGGAATGACTGTTGAAAAAGCTAATGAAATTATCAAAAAATATTTTCCTAAGGATAATTTACAATTTGTATTGGTAGGCAAAGCGGATGACATCCGTGAAATTGCAAATAAATATGGAAGGGCAATCGAAAAGAATCTTAGTGAGGATGGCTTTTAGGGAAACGAACAATTAACACTGCACAATTAAAAGCACGAATGAGATTTTTACATTCGTGCTTTTTTTATTTAAAGTAGAAAGTTATTGAATCAACATAAATTCTAATTTTATTTAACAAGGGGTTTTTTGTTGATACTATTTTATCGCCAACTATCTGGTTCCATTCGTTTTCAAATAAATCCTTATAATCATAGTAAAGCTGGATTGAATAACAATCCGATTCAAGATTACCGTTTTCAAAAATAGCAAAGCCGCCGTAATCCCAATCGAATCCGGAGAAAGTAAACTGTTTACCGTTAAGCTTCACTAATTCTTTTAGATCTGTTCCTATTTTAATTCCGTTATCAATTTCCCATACAGATTTATCACCATGGATTTCAATCCATTCGGGAATTTTAAAGTTTACGGTATCTTTCCATTTAATAAAAAAAGACGAGGGGGTGTCTTTGAAAAAAACGGAACCAATAATTCTTTCTGTCCCTTCTGCGTACCACCTTTCAACTCTTTCAACATTTTTTTTACCAACAATTTTAATAAGGTCTGATTCAGAAGTTTTGGCATTTAAAATATTATTACCAATACATGGCGTTAGGATAAAATCACTTTTGGGTTGTGAATACATTGATGGGGCGAATATTAAAACAAAATATAAAAAAAGATTTTTCAATTTTATTTCTCCGAATTCCTTTACAAAAATTGCTTTTACTAAAAAAATACTCCTTAAACTTAATAAGATTTTGTGATGAGATACGAATAAAAATCATTATTTTTTTTTGCATTTGAGAATCATAATGCGTGTCTTATCTATTTTTTCGTTGGTTTCCATTTATTAAGAAACGCTATGAATTTATCTTTATCGTAATCTTTTTCTTTTTCAAGCTCACCAGTGTTTTGTGAATGTAAAAGTTTACCACTTTCATCTAAAACAAAAAAGTGCGGGTATCCTTCAACTTGCGGATACTGCAAAAGAAACTTTTCATTTTTGTTTTCTTTGCTGTAATTAACTTTAACAAAGATAAAATCTTCTTCAATCAATAATCTGATTTCTTCTGTATTATGCATAAACGCATCTATACGATGACACCAAATACACCACTCACCTCCAACATCAAGAATTATTCTTTTGTTTGTCTGCTTTGCATTTTCAACAGCTACTTTAAGATCATCGTAGGGGTTGCGCGATGGATCAAATTTTGGAAGCGAGTCTTCTGTTTGTGCAAACATACTCAATGTTGAGATCAACAAAATAAAAAAAAGAAATATTGGTTTCATATTATATATCAATCAATTTAATAAATGCTAAGCTAAATTTTTATTATTTGCTAATTTATGACGAGCAAACTCAATTACTCCCGGAAGTATGGATATAAATATTATAACAATAATAACTAATGAAAAATTATTTTTTACAATCGGTAGATTTCCGAAGAAGTATCCACCATAAACAAATAACGCACACCACAACACAGCACCAACAATATTAAATAAAATAAATTTGGAATACGTCATTGCCCCAACACCAGCCACAAATGGTGCAAAAGTTCTAATGATTGGAATGAAGCGCGCAATAATTATAGTTTTGCCTCCATGCTTTTCATAAAACTGATGTGTTTTTTCTAAATGTTCTTTTTTCAGAAAGCGGATTTTTTTTTCAAATACTTTAGGACCAAAATAATTACCAATCCAATAATTTGCCGTGTCACCCAAAATTGCAGCTACACTTAGTAAAATAAAAAGTAAGTGAACATTAAAAGATCCTATTGCTGCAAAAGTCCCCGCAGCAAAAAGAAGCGAATCTCCCGGAAGAAATGGTGTAAAAACAAGTCCTGTTTCAGCAAATATTACTGCAAATAATATAACATAAGTAAGTATCCCGTACTGTGATATTATTTCGTGCAAATGTTTATCAAGATGAAGAAAAAGATCTATTAAATAGTTTATAAATTCCAAAGAAATCCTTATAAATAAATTATGAACCGATGAGTTTTGATTTTGCTATTTAAAATCCAAAGTTGTTTATATTCTGCACAAAAAATGACAGCTTAGCGGCAAAGTAACTTATAATTTTCATAATTGAGATGAAACTTAAAGGATTTTGGTTGATATTAAAAACCAATTGTTAAAATCAGTTAAGCTACAACACATAGATTTATCGTTTTTAGCTGTCTTGTTATTGTATATAAAAAAAAAGATTTCCTGCACTTAAATCTTTCAACTACGATTAAGATTCTATAAGTCTTAGATTTTAGTGGGAGTTCATTAGATATGAAAATTAGTATAAACAACTTGTAAAATGATGTTTTTTTTTAATAACTTTGCCCCGGTCTTTATTAACTAATATAAAATAAATTAAGGATATATTATGAAACAATTACTTTCTGTTGTTTTGATGACTGTATTATTTACGGGTTTCATTAATGCCCAATTTACCCCAAATAAAAATTACTTAGGACCAAGTATAGGTCTTTCGTTTCTTGGATCAACACCACAGTTTGGGGCTAATTATGAATATAGCATGGATCTTGAAAATTTTGGTAGAGTCGGTATTGGTGGAATTTTTCGTTATTGGAGCTACAGTGAAGATTATTACGATGGTGGGTGGAACTATACTGATATTCTAATTGGAGCGCAGGGTAATTATCACTTTATATTAGAAACCGATAAATTTGATCCATGGGTGGGTCTTACTTTAGCATATGATGCAGGTTCAGTATCTTGGGATGGACCCTCCGGGGATTACTATTCTTCACCAACTTATGGTGGTTTTTTTATTGGAGCTAGTGCAGGTGCAAGATACTGGATTTCTCCAACCATCGGAATCTCTGCAAGAGTTGGTTTTGGTTCATTAAGTTATGGCGGATTAGATCTTGGCGTAGATTTTAAATTTTAATTTTTTTTATAACCACTAAATTTTTTACTATTATTATAAATTGATGAGAACAGAATGAAAAAATTTCATTCTGTTCTTGCTGTTGTTCTTATCTTTACATCACTTTCCTTTTCTCAAAATTTTGCAACTAAAGGCACTGTTGATCTTGGTGGTAGCTTTTTCCCTTCGAAATCCGATATAAACCATTTGGAAAGTGTTGTTTTTTTTAATAACTTTGCGTTAGTCTTAATTAACTAATCTAAAATAATTTAAGGATATATTATGAAACATTTACTTTCTGTTATTCTATTAGCTGTATTGTTTACAGGTTTTATTAATGCACAAGGTAAAATGGCGCTTGGCGTTCAAGGTGGAATCGCTTTGCCTATGGGCGATTTTGGAGATGCATATGATATGGGTTTTGGAGGAACTGCAACTTTTGCATATCACATAAATCCAATGCTTGATATCACAGGCTCTATTGGTTATTTAACATGGAGCGGAAAAGATCTTGATTATACTTTTAGTTCTGTCCCTGTTTTAGCTGGTGTAAGATACTATTTTGGTCAAGACAAATTCCATCCCTATATAACAGGAGAGCTTGGCATGCACTTTACATCATATGAATCACCAGCAATAACCATACTTGGCTATACTTTTGAATCGCATTCCGGTTCAGATTCATACTTTGGATTTGGTGCTGGAGCCGGTTTTTATACCAGCTTGGTCCTAAACTCAATCTTGATGTAAATGCTAAATACAGTAGTATTTCATCTGAAGGTAGTTCCTCTAGTTATATTAACATTATGGCTGGTGTACTCGTAACATTATAATTTATTTATTTTTTGTTATAAAAGCAGTGCCAAGGCACTGCTTTTTTATTTTAAAGT
Organism: uncultured Ignavibacteriaceae bacterium; assembly: GCA_963714775.1. Taxonomy (GTDB): domain Bacteria; phylum Bacteroidota; class Ignavibacteria; order Ignavibacteriales; family Ignavibacteriaceae; genus IGN3. The sequence continues at coordinate 181,302 of CAVQQN010000034.1, read as the reverse complement.
ACCTCATTTATTTCTTATCTAATCTTTATTTTTCCTTTAACATTTTTTCAGAGGTTTAAATGAAATTCGAACGCAACGCAGGAATATTATTGCATCCAACTTCACTTCCTGGTAAATATGGAATTGGTGATCTTGGTTATGATGCTTATAAATTTATAGATTTTTTAGAAAAAGCCGGACAAAAACTCTGGCAGGTTTTTCCTCTTGGTCCAACCGGTTATGGTGATTCACCGTATCAATGCTTTTCGGCTTTTGCTGGTAACCCAAACCTTGTTAGTCCCGACAAATTAATGGATAGTGGTTTGCTTCGAGATCACGATTTGCAAAATATTCCTAAACATGATCCAACATCTATAGATTATGGTGAAGTAATTGAATATAAAAAATCATTGCTAAAAAAAGCTTTTGTAAATTTTAAACATCACCAGGAACCGTTTGAAAAAGATTTTAACAAGTTCTGTAAAGAGAACAAATTATGGCTAGATGAATTTGCATTTTTTATGGCGGCAAAAGAAGCTCACGGTGGAATTGTCTGGAAAGATTGGGATGAGGGTTTAGTTCTTCGTAAGAAAAAATCTATGGACGAATGGAAGAAAAAATTAGAAGATAATATTTTTTATCAAAAATTTGTTCAGTTTATTTTCTTCAAACAATGGCATGAAATAAAAGCTTATGCAAACAGCAAAGGAATAAAGATCATTGGTGATATGCCTATTTTTATTGCTTATGACAGCGCTGATCTTTGGGCAAATAAAGAATCTTTTTACTGTAGATGAAAAAGGAAATCTTGAAACAGTAGCCGGAGTTCCACCCGATTATTTTTCACCAACCGGGCAGCTTTGGGGAAACCCGCTTTATCGATGGAAAGAAATGGAAAAAGATGATTTTCTTTGGATGAGAAATCGTTTTGCACAATTATTTACTATGGTTGATATTGTTCGCATAGATCACTTCCGCGGCTTTGAAGCTTTCTGGGAAATTCCTGGTGATGCACTTACCGCAGAAAACGGAAAATGGGTTAAAGCTCCGGGACACAAACTATTTAAATCAATAAAAAAACATCTCGGCGATGTTCCAATTCTTGCAGAAGATCTTGGTGTAATTACTCCTGCAGTAGAAAAACTTAGAGATGATTTTGAATTCCCGGGAATGAAGATTTTACAGTTTGCATTTGGAACCGATATGGAAACAAAATTTCTTCCGCACAATTTTGTACCAACATGCGTTGTTCTAACTGGTGCACACGATAATGATACAACTCGTGCTTACTTTGAAAAGGCTAAGCATGAAAATCATAACATTTATGATCATGCACAGAAATATTTAAATTATTTTGGTGATGATATAGTTTACGAGTTAATACGGCTTGCATATAGATCGGTTGCAAATATTGTTATTGTTCCAATGCAGGATATTTTAAACCTTGGCGGAGAAGCACGAATGAATTTTCCGGGAAAACTTGGTGGAAACTGGATGTGGCGTTTTACCTGGAACCAGATTACCGATGATCTCCACTTGAAGTTTTTGGGATTAGCACAACTTTATGAAAGACCGCCAAGACCCCAAAAAACTGAACTGGAAGAGTTTTAAAGCTTTGTCATTCCGCACTTAATGCGGAACCCATAACTTTTTTAAGATAGATACCGGATCAAGTCCAGCATAACGATTTTATTGAATCCGTAAATGGTATAGTGAATCAAACAGTTTGAAAAAATTAAAAGGAGTACAGTTTGAAAAAAGTATTTTTATCAATGATTTTATTAACAGCAATTTTAATTGGCTGTAGTAAAAATGGAAGTTCGAACGATAATCTTAATTGGGAAGGCAATCTTGAGGTTGCACTTCAAAAAGCTAAAGAAGAAAATAAAGCTGTACTTGTTAACTTTACAGGAAGTGATTGGTGTGTGTGGTGTCAGAAATTAAGCGCAGAGGTTTTTTCTAAAAGCGAGTTTGAGGATTACGCTGATGAATATTTAATTCTTGTTAGGTTAGACTTCCCTAGAAACATTGAGCAAAGTGCCGAGACAAAAATGTACAACAATCAACTTGCACAAAGATTTGGTGTAGAAGGCTTTCCAACAGTACTCTTATTTAATTCGCAAGGTAAAATGGTTTTACAAACAGGCTACCAGCCGGGCGGACCTGTAGCTTATGTTAACCATTTGAAAAGTTATCTTTAGTATATATTTTAACCTTCGGGGTTTCTTAACCCCGAGGGCTACTTAACTTATCTAAATAAGCTCCATCAAAACCATTTTAACAAACACCACTTTTTCATAAGGTTGATTTTCAATAGTAGATCCTCATCGAAAATATCTTCAAAAAATTAAATAACCAGCCTTATCCATATGACTCGTAACGTTTTTTTACATAGAGTAAATTTTGCTAAAATTAATCTTTGATTTTATCATATCTCTTCAATAGATAAGAAGAGTGCGCCTTATTTATATCGTTTTTCTTCAAATTATTATATAAGCAGGTTTTTGGGGACACTATCCTTATTAGTAAAATAATTTTACAAGTAGCAAAAAAGTTCAGTAACTCCTCTTTTATTTAATAAATTATATTTTTATTATTAAGGTGACAATAATCAAATTGTAGTTATTATTGATTATGTGCAACTGAAACACTTAATCATACCAACTAACAATATTCACTAATAATCTTCATAAGGGATGTTATATGAGAAAATTCACCTTCCTGATGTTCGCGGTTATTATTTTTGCACTTGTCGGTTGTCAAAAAGAAGATAACACTGTTGTTACTTCACAGACCGATGAATCCACGCTCTATAAATCCGGCGATGTTATTCCCGGGCAGTATGTTGTTGTTTTTAATGAAGAAACAAAAGGCATTAAATCTAGAGGCGCTGGTTATAGTGCTAATCTTGATAAAGTTTCCAAGAAGGGTGCTGACCTTTTAGCTAAAGCAAATATTAAATCACGTAAATTTCTTCAAACTTATGCTTCTGCTATTGAGGGATTTGCATTAAATTTAACTGATTCTGAAGTTGCTAAACTTAAAAAACAACCTGGTATAAATGTTTATCCTGATAAAATGGTTGCACTTGCGAACCCAAATGTTGTACCTGTTCAACCTCCACAGTCAGTTCCTTGGGGAATTGCAAGAGTTGGATACGGCGATTATACAGGAACACATTTAGCTTGGATTATCGACACTGGAATTGATCTTAATCACCCCGATTTAAATGTTAATACAACATTTGCTAAAACTTTTGTTGATAAAACTTACACCGCAGAAGATGATAACGGACATGGAACCCATTGTGCAGGTATAGTTGCTGCCAAAAATAATACAATTGGAGTGATTGGCGTTGCAGCAAACGCATATGTTGTTCCAGTAAAAGTATTAGACAAAAGAGGTTCGGGACCTTATTCTGTAATAATTGCCGGTGTAGACTATGTTGCTGCTAATGCTACTGCTGGTGATGCTGCTAATATGAGTCTTGGCGGTGGAATTTATGAACCAATAGATTTGGCTGTAATTAACCTTGGTTTAAGCGGCGTATTTGTTTCGCTTGCAGCAGGAAATGAAAGTGATGATGCAAATAACCATTCGCCAGCTAGAGCCAATGGTTTAAATCTTTATACCGTTTCTGCTAGTGATATAAATGATAATTGGGCGTATTTTTCTAATTATGGAAATCCTCCTATCGAATTTTGTGCGCCTGGTTATAGCATTTACTCGACTTATAAAGGAGATTCATATACTACAATGAGCGGAACATCTATGGCTGCTCCACATGTTTGCGGTCTATTGCTATTAACAAACGGAAATGTAAAAATTGACGGTTACGTAAATGGCGATCCTGATGGAAATCCGGATCCTATAGCACATAAATAAAGAATCCTAAATATAAAAGAGAGGCTTAGATTACAAACCTCTCTTTTTTTAATCATCATTTAAATAAAAACTGTACTACCACTCATTGTTTACAAAATCATTCTTTTTTACACTCAAATATTCCGATCTTTTTTAGAATATATTCTTTCAAAAACCTAAATTAAAAGCTATTGAAACGCTACTTGTAATACTTTTTTACAAAAAGTAAATCTTTCTATAATAAACTTCAATTTGGTCATATCTTTTCTAGAGGCAAGAAGCAAATACCAAACATATAGCATTTTCTCTTCAATTTACAAAGCAACAGATTTAATGGGAACATTCAATTCCACAGTAAAATATTTTTACAAGTAGCAAAAAGTTTATCAACTCCTCTTTTATTTAACGGATTATATTTTTATTATTATATAAATAATTAGCAAAAGTAGTTATTATTGATTACGTGTGACATAAACACTTAATCATACCAACAAACAACATCCACTAATAATCTTCTGAAGGGACGTTATATGAGAAAATTCACCTTCCTGATTTTCGCTGTTATTGTTTTTGCATTTGTCAGTTGCGAAAAACAAGACAACACCATAGTTACTTCACAGAATGATGAATCGGTGCTCTATAAATCCGGGGATATTATTCCTGGTCAGTACATTGTTGTTTTTAACGAGGAAGCAAAGGGTATTAAATCTAAAGGAGCTACCTACAAAGCAAATTTAGATAAGGTGTCCAAAAAAGGTACAGACCTCTTAGCTAAAGCAAACATTAAACCACGTAAATTTCTCCAAACTTATGCTTCTGCTATTGAAGGGTTTGCTTTAAATTTGACTGATTCTGAAGTTGCTAAACTTAGAAAACAACCCGGCATAAATGTTTATGGTGATAAAATGGCTTCATATGGAAAACCAGATTATTGATCCAGTTCAGCCACCGCAGTCAGTCCCCTATGGAATTGCAAGAGTTGGATATGCTGATTATACCGGAACAAATCAAGCATGGATTATTGACACAGGAATTGATTTTAGACCATCCAGACTTAAATGTTAACACTACTTTGGCAAAAACCTTTGTATTGAGGACAGTCACTGCAGAGGATGATAACGGACATGGAACTCATTGTGCCGGTATCGTTGCTGCTAAAAATAATATCATTGGCGTAGTTGGCGTTGCTGCAAATGCTTTTGTTGTACCTGTTAAAGTTCTTGATAAAACAGGTTCAGGTGCTTACTCAATAGTAATTGCAGGTATAGACTATGTTGCTGCTAATGCTGCTACTGGTGATGCTGCCAATTTAAGTCTTAGTGGTGGAATTTTTGATCCAGTAGATCAAGCTGTAATTAATCTTGGTTTAAGTGGCGTATATGTTGCAATGGCTGCTGGAAACTCAAAAGACGATGCGAATAACTATTCGCCAGCAAGAGCTAATGGTTTAAATCTTTATACCGTTTCTGCTTGTGATATTAATGATTACTGGGCATATTTTTCTAATTTGCAAATCCTCCAATCGATTTTTGTGCACCTGGTGTTAGTGTATACTCTACATATATGGGAGATACCTATACGACAATGAGCGGAACATCTATGGCTGCACCACATGTTTGTGGTTTATTGCTTTTAACAAACGGAAATGTTCAAATCGACGGTTATGTAAATGCCGATCCTGACGGAAATCCGGATCCTATTGCACATAAATAAACGATAATCAATTGTAAAAGGGAGGTTTGTTTACAAGCCTCTCTTTTTGTTTAAGAATCTTTTTTAATAAAAACAGTATTTCTCTGCATCACTTATAAAATCGTTATTTTTCTACATTCTATATTCCAATCACTTTTGCTAAATTTACATACAACAATAAAGTTTAAGCTCTAAATCAAGATCAAGAAATATTTATGAATAAAAAAATTGTAGTAATTGGTGCTGGAATTTCGGGATTAACAACAGCATATCTTCTATCTAAAAAAGGATTTGACGTTAAAGTCATAGAGAAAAACAGATTCTGTTGGTGGATCAATAGAAAGTGTAGATTGAAAATGGTTTCTTATTTGATCGTGGACCAAACAGTGCCTTAGAAACCACCCCTGTTATTGGACAACTTGTTCAAAGAACTTAAGCTTGAATCCGAACTTTTATACGCGAGCAAGCAGGCAAACAAAAGATATATTCTGCGCAGACAATCAACTACATACTTTACCAATGTCTCCACCCGGCTTAATTAAAACAAAACTATTTTCCGGTAAAGCAAAATTACGCTTGATCGCAGAACCATTTATTGGAAGATCAAATGATGGTTACTATCAAAGTCTTGCAGAGTTTGTTAAACGAAGATTAGGACAAGAATTTTTAGATTATGCTATCAATCCCTTTGTTGCTGGAGTTTATGCTGGAAGACCTGAAGACTTAAGTGTTAAGTCTGCTTTTCCAAAACTTTATGCGTTAGAGGAAAGGTACGGTGGATTAATAATCGGGACAATTCGCAGCATACGAGAAAGAAAAAAACGTGCAGAAGTTGCAAAGCAATCCGCAAAGATGTTTCCTTTAAAAAAGGAATGATTGCACTTCCCAACGCAATTGAAAAATATTTTGGCACTAACGTTTTACTATCAAGTGAAGTTACCTCGGTGGATAAAAATGAAATCGGATTTTCTGTTTCCTATCAACAAAACGGAGTAAAAACCAAAATTAATTGTGATGCAGTACTTATCAACCATTCCTTCTTACACAGCAAGTGCATTCTTTACAAAGTATGATAAAGATTTTAAAACTCATGCCGATGCAATTTATTATCCACCGGTTTTAGTTTACTTTTTAGTATACGATAGAAAGGCTATCAAACAAGATTTGGACGGATTTGGATTTTTAATTCCGGCAAAAGAAAATAAATCTTTTCTCGGTGCACTCTGGAGTTCCGTTATCTTTTCTGAAAGAACGATGAAGATAAGGCTGCCTTTACTTTATTCGTTGGTGGATCACGAAATCCTGAGTTTGTAAAAGAGGAGAGAACATACTTTGTTAACAAAGGTTAGAAAAGAATTTGAAACGTTGATGCGGCATAACCGCTGATCCTATTTTTTCATCGGAAAGATTCTGGGAAAAAGCAATTCCGCAATACAATTTAGGATACATTGAACACGAAAGATTTTTTGATGATTTTGAAAAACGAAATCCCGGTTTATTTATAAGCGGGAATTACCGGGGTGGAATTTCAGTTGGGGATTGCATAAAGAATGCAGAATTAGTTACAAATAAAATTTCAAAGCAATTATAATCCTCAGCGACTCCGCGTCTCAGCGGTAGTAAATAATTAACCGCAGAGACGCAAAGACGCAGAGTCAAAAAGGAGAAAACAATGTCTAGCTTTCCAACAATTCGTCATCGTCGTTTAAGATATAATCCGCTTGTGCGTGATATGGTTAGAGAAACGGTGCTTACTAAAAATGATTTAATTTATCCGTTGTTCGTTGTGCCAGGTACAAGAGTAAAAAATCCGGTTAAATCTATGCCCGGAGTTTTTCAGTTATCAATTGATGAACTTGTAAAAGAATGTAAAGAAGTTCGTGATCTTGGAATTCCGGCCGTAATACTTTTTGGGATTCCTGATCACAAAGACGAAGTCGGTTCTGGAGCTTACGATGCAAATGGAATTATTCAGCAATCCCTTCAGGCAATAAAGGCAGAAGTAAAAGATTTATTAATCATCACAGATGTTTGTATGTGCGAATACACATCACATGGGCATTGCGGAGTTTTAAAAGGAGAAGAAATTTTAAATGATGAAACGGTTTCGCTTCTTGCCAAAGAAGCTGTTTCGCATGCAGAGGCTGGTGCCGATATGATTGCTCCCTCTGATATGATGGATGGAAGAGTTGCGGCGATAAGAAAGGCTTTAGATTATAAAGGCTTTACCAAAATTCCGATTATGAGTTACGCTGCAAAATATTCATCCGGGTTTTACGGACCCTTTAGAGATGCGGCAGAATCTACCCCCGCTTTTGGCGATAGAAAATCTCACCAAATGGATATTGCCAATGTTAACGAAGCTTTACGTGAAGTTGCAGAAGATATTGAAGAAGGCGCAGACATTGTAATGGTAAAACCGGCAGGACCATATCTGGACGTAATCAGAAAAGTTAAAGACACTTTTGGAATGCCGACTGCGGCTTATCAGGTTAGCGGCGAGTACGCAATGATAAAAGCTGCCGGTGCAAACGGCTGGATAGACGAAGAACGTGTTATGGTTGAAGCGGCTTTTGCAATCAAGCGTGCTGGTGCTGATATGTTTTTAACTTACTTTGCAAAAGATTTAGCAAGGTGGATTGATAAGACAAGAAAATAGTCTGTGAGAGATTAATATAATATGTGGATAATTGTTCGTGTTTTAATTGGCATAGTAGTTCTGTTTTTGTTGGAATACTATTTCACAAGAAAAGTTAATAGAGTATTTAAAACTCTCTTTCCCGATTTTCCGATTAATAAGAAAAAAGCCATTATATCTTCGTTCCTGATTTTGCTTAATCTTTACCCGGTAATTTTAATTTTCAACGCTGTCTATGCTGCGGTAACAAAACAATCGGTTGCCTTTCTGCAAAATACTTTTGCCGATTATTTGCTTCTTTATCCTTTTTGGATTTTAATAATTTTAATACTACAGGTAAGCGCACTATTCTTTTTTGTTGACTTGTTGAAATTGATTTTTTATCCAATCTATAAAAAGCACAAAGAAAAACTTTATCGTTTACAGGTAAAAATCTTTTTAGCACTTACTTTATTTTTTCTGATTTATATCCCGGCAAGAATCGTTTATGATTTTAATACTGTAACAATTAGAACTGTTGATTGCAAAAAGAATGATCTACCAAAAGAACTGGATGGGTTTAAAATCGCTTTTATTTCTGATGTACAGGCAGATAGATACACAGACGAAAAAAGATTAGGGCGTTATATTGATAAAATAAATGGGACAAACCCCGATTTGGTTTTAATTGCAGGAGATGTGATTACATCAACTCCGGATTACATTCAAACTGCTGCAAAATACATTGGAAAAATAAAATCTAAATACGGAACTTATTCCTGTGTTGGCGATCATGATAACTGGGCTTATCGGCAGGACTATGTTAGAAGCTTACGTGAAGTAAAAAAGTCGCTGAATGATTACAATGTGAAAATGCCGGATAATGAATTGCAATATATTGAAATCGATTCTTCTCGAATCGGAATAGCTTTCATTACCAATACTTATGTCTCAGATATTTCAGAAACAACACTCAGAAATCTTGCTTCATCAAACAAAGCAGAATTTAAAATATTTCTTACCCATCAGCCGCAAGATTTTTTAATTAATAGTGCCGTTAAAAATAATTATGATTTGTTTCTTGCCGGGCACACACACGGCGGACAAATCACTTTGCTGTTTCCTTTTATTCAACTTACGCCAACCTTATTTGAGACAACGCATATAAAAGGAGATTTTTATTTTAACAATATGCTTGCGATTGTTTGCGGCGGGTTGGGAATGTCTCTTGCCCCGGTTAGGTATAACTCAACGCCTGAGATTGTTATAATTACCTTAATAAAATAATTAAACTGTGCACGTCGTATAATTACTACAACATATCTATACGCCGCTGAAAGAAGTATCGAACCGCTCCGGTCTTTTCCCGAACAAAAAAGATGAACAGAAAAGTTAGTTTGAGATGAATGTGGTTTGTAATAAGACTGAAAATGTTATCGGTAATCAAAAAATTGAACTGTTTTAAAAAATCCATATTATCTCTTTTTTGGTCAAAATTTTAGTTCTGTCTCTAACCAACAAAAATCAATTCTCTTAATTCCTTTTAACCTCTCATCATCTATTATTTGTGTGATCATATATTAAAAATCATGTTGCTAACGGAATCTATTTAATAACTGAATAGTTAGGAGAAAACGATGAAAAAGTTTATTCTTGTTTCCGTTGTTATCACTACCGTCATTCTATTCAGCGCAATTCTGTTTTCTCAACCTGTCTCGAAGCGTTCAATACAAATGACCGAGAATCAAATATCCGAGAACTTGTTAATAGGAATGGAGTCCAGTAACAAGGGTTTATGTGCCTCCAGCACTTATCTGATGGGTGAGCTTTGCTGTAAAAAAAGAGTTATACCATTACTTTCACTCTTACATGATGCTAAATGTGAAGAGATAAGGATACTTGCCGCCCTTTCTTTATGCAAGATTGGTGATGCCCGTGGACTTTATGCCGTAAAACGTGCTGCCTTTTTTGATGAAAGCAAACGAGTTAAAAGACTCTGTAATTTATTTTACAAAGCAACTATGGCAGAAGAATTTTCTGCAATGTTGATCTCGGAAAAATTATAATCGCAGAAAACTTCCTTTAATTTTTAGTGGAATGCTTTTAACTTAACAACAACTAATTAATATTCTTTAATCGATTGGTTCGTTTGTTAATAAAAAGTTTAAATATCTTTTTTCTGCTGTTGGTGTTTTTTATGTGCACTACAAATTCTTTTACACAAAATACTGGCGATTGGGAAAGAATCTCTTCACCAACTACTGATGTGTTAAGAAAAATATTTTTTGTTGATGCGAATAATGGGTGGGCCAGCGGACTTACGGGAACCATAATACATACAAGCGATGGAGGAATTTCCTGGGTTTTACAAAACAGCACTGTAACAACTCCAATTGTAGATGTATTTTTTATAAACAATAATCTTGGGTGGGCATTAACTTTCCCGGAAGTTCCTCCGTTTGGAACAACAGTTTTAAAAACGACAAACGGCGGTTTAGATTGGTTTAAGGACTCAACTTTTTTTGAAAATGAAATTATGTACACTGTTTTTTTCTTTGATGAGCGTGTTGGATTCCTTGGCGGAAATGGGATTAAAAAGACAACCAATGGGGGACTGACCTGGGTTAATACACATATAGATTCGGGTACGGTTTCAACTTTACCTATCAATCGGTTCTCTTTTTACAGCGATACCTTGGGTTATGCCTGCGGTGGGCGAATCGATGTTGCTGGTGTTGTTTGGAGAACAACTGATGGCGGGAATAGTTGGTCGTCAATCGGAATAAGTCCCGATCAGATTTTTGATATCTTTATTTTTGATTCATTAAATGCCCTTTCGCTCTCAGGTGACCCCGAGGGATTCTTTGGGATAGGATTAATTAAAACATCGGATGCTGGTTTAAACTGGAGCTTTACTGAGCTTCCATTATTTGGGATATCCTTTACTCTAGATTTTCTAAATCCATTAGAAGGCTGGTCTTCATCCGGTTATAAATTTTTACATACCACAGATCGTGGAGAAATCTGGCTAGAAGAACCAACACCAGACAGCACAACCATTTATGATCTTCAATTTGTTGATGAATATACGGGTTTTGCTTGCGGACAAGATGGAGCATTACTAAAGTTTACTTCTTTTAAAAAACCCCAAGTAGATAAACCCACTTTTGAACTAATGCAAAACTATCCAAATCCTTTTTCTGAGAAGACAACCATTCGGTTCACTGTATTATCACAACGATATGATATACCAACAAGAGTTAAAATTAAATTGTTTGATATTCTTGGAAATGAAATTACAACAATTGTAGATGATGATTTTTATTGGGGATTTCATGAGCGTGATCTTAATCCTACAAACCAAAATATTATTTTATCAAGCGGAGTTTATATTTTATCTTTGGTTTCAGGAGATAACTTTATATCAAAGAAACTGATTTATTTAAAATAGATTGAACATGAAAAACGAAATAACTTTTCCGCAATCAACAATAAAATTTTTAACTGCTCTTTCTAAAAATAACAGTAAAGAATGGTTTGAAAAAAATCGAGTTAGATTTGATTTTGAATTTTTACAGCCAGCAGTTCTGTTTGTAATTGATCTTGGTGAAAGATTAACTGAATTATCACCAGACATAATTGCTATTCCCAAAATTGATAAATCAATTTTTCGTCTTCATCGTGATGTTAGGTTTAGTAAAAACAAAGCTCCATTTAAAACCAATATGGGTTTATACTTTTGGGAAGGGCAAGGAAAGAAAATGGAGTGTTCCAGTCTTTATTTTCACATCGAACCAAAACTATTTTTTCTTGGCGCTGGAATGTATCAATTCACAAAAGACCAATTAATTAAATATCGCGAGACTGTTTCTAATCCTGCAAAAGGAAAAGAACTTAATGATCTTGTAAAGAAACTTTTGAAGAATAAAAAATATCAGCTTGGTGGAAAAACATATAAGAAAACTCCACGTGGATTTGACCCTGATTACACTTATAATGAGTTGCTTTTACATAGCGGTTTTTATGTTTACTATGAAAGCAAAGATTTTTCTGTGTTAACCAAAAAAGATCCCGTTTCTTTTTCTTACAAAACATTTAAGGAAATATATTCTGTACATAAATGGTTTGTTGAAAATATTGTCTAGTTTTTAAGTCCATTTTTACTTCAAAAAAATTAAAGTAATCTACCGTTAATAAGCACATTTAACCGTCTAACAATCGAATTAAAAACAATTATTTTGTTTTAACTAATTTTGATTTATCGTTAATAAAACAACTATTCTTAATTATTAAAGAGAGAAGTATTATGAAAAACTTTTTCTTTTTCTCACTATTAGCCCTTGTGCTTACTGCTCAAATTACCATAGCACAAGTAAACGCAAAAATGTTTCAATATCCAGACATATCCCAAACACATATTACTTTTACATATGGTGGTGATGTGTGGATTGTTTCGAAAGATGGCGGAACTGCAAACAAGCTTACATCCGCAAAAGGTACTGAATTACTTGCAAGATTTTCGCCCGATGGAAAACAAATTGCATTTAGTGGAAATTATAATGGAAATACTGATGTATACGTAATGCCATCCTTTGGAGGATTACCAAAAAGAATTACTTATCATGGGATGACTGATAGATTAATCGATTGGTATCCTGATGGAAACTCTTTGCTTTTTGCTTCTTCGCGGGAAAGCGGCAAACAAAGATTTAATCAGTTTTATAAAGTATCAAAGTCCGGTGGAATGCCAGAAAAACTTCCTTTACCTTACGGTGAGTTTGGCGTTATTTCTCCAGATGGAAATAAAATTGCTTACACTCCTATAAGTGCAGCATTCAGAACATGGAAAAGATACCGCGGTGGAATGGCTGCTGATATTTTTATTTTTGATTTTGATAGCAAAGCCTCAGAAAATATAACAAACAATGTTGCTGGCGATGAAATTCCAATGTGGTCTGGAAATAAAATATATTTTCTATCTGATCGTGGTGAGAATAAAAGAAATAATATCTGGTATTACGATCTTTCCACTAAGCAAACAAAACAAGTAACAAGCTTTGATGAGTTTGACATTCATTTTCCTTCAATCGGAAATAATGAAATTGTTTTTGAAGCGGGTGGACTACTTTACTTGCTTGATCTTTCGACAGAGAAATATCACGAAGTAAAAATTAATCTTGTAACGGATGAATCAACATTAATGGCAAGAAATGAAAATGTTGAAAAGATGATTCAGAATTTTTCATTATCGTATAATGGTAACAGAACTCTTTTTGAAGCGCGTGGAGAAATTTTTTCCGTACCGACTGAAAATGGTCCTATTATAAATCTTACACAATCTTCAGGAGTAGCAGAAAGATATCCTGCATATTCTCCCAATGGAAAATATGCCGCATACTTCAGCGATCGTTCTGGCGAATATGAATTAACGATTAGAGATCTTGAAAAACCATCACAAGAAAAAACACTTACAGATTTTGGTGCTGGTTTTAGATATAAACTTTATTGGTCACCAAACAGCAAGACTTTAGCTTTTGTTGATCAAACAATGACAATTAATATTTATGATATGGATAAAGATAAAGTCACAAAAGTTGATGAGGGAAAGTGGATGTATGAAGGAGATTTGGAAAACTTTTCGGTAAGCTGGTCATCTGACAGTAGATATCTTGCTTATACAAAAGATCTTGAAAGCAGCACAACAGCAATTGCAATCTTTGATACAAAAGATCAAAAAATTCACCAGGTTACATCTGGTTATTATAAAGATGCAAAACCAGTATTTGATCCCGCGGGCAAATATTTATACTTCTTAACCAACAGGAGTTTTAAACCCGTATACGGTGATTTTGAAGGAACTTGGACATATCCAAATTCAACTCAAATTGCTGTGGTTACTTTAACAAAAGATATTCCGTCTCCGCTTTCCCCAAAGAATGATTCAACTCTCATTAAAAAAGAGGATGTAAAAAAGGATGACGAGAAGAAAGACGAAAAAAAGGAAGACAAAAAAGATGAACCAAAAATAAAAGAAGTTAAAATAGACTTTGATGGATTTGAACAGCGTGTTGTAATTCTTCCGCCGCAAGCAGGCAATTACACAAATCTTGGTGCTATTGCGGGCAAAGTTATTTATCATCGAGCACCAAATAGTGGTTCTGCTGATAAAAAGAAATCTGTTGTTTACTTTGATTTGGATAAACGAGAAGAAAAAACAGTTGTTGATGATGCCGATGCTTTCCAAATTTCTGCAGATGAAAAAAAGATTCTTATAAATAAACAAAATTCCTTTTCGGTTGTGGATATTGCGCCCGATCAGAAATTGGATAAAAAACTTCCTACCAATCAGCTTGAAATGACTGTTGTCCCTCGCGAAGAGTGGAAACAAATATTTACTGATGTTTGGAGATTGCAGCGAGATTTCTTTTACGATAAAAATATGCACGGTGTCGATTGGAATGCAATGAAAAAGCAATACGGCAATCTTATTGATAACGCAGTAACCCGTGGTGATGTGAATTATATTATTGGAGAATTAATTTCTGAATTAAACGCTTCACACACATACAGAGGCGGCGGTGATGATGAAATTCCTTTACAAAGACAGGTTGGTTATCTTGGCGTTGATTGGGAATTAAACAATGGGGCATATAAAATTAAAAAAATTGTTAATGGAGCTCCTTGGGATACAGAAGTTCGTTCTCCACTTTTAGAATCAGGATTAAAAGTTAAAGAAAGCAATTACGTTCTTGCTGTTAATGGTGTTTTAATCGATGTTACAAAAGATCCTTGGTCTGCATTTGAAGGACTTGCAGATAAAACAATCGAGCTAACTGTTAACGATAAACCATCAACTGATAGCGCATGGAATATTTTAGTTAAAACATTAAGTGATGAAACTCGTTTAAGAAATCTTGAATGGATTGAATCAAACAGAAAAAGAGTTGATGAAGCAACAAATGGGAAAATTGGATACATCTACGTTCCAAGTACAGGTATTGATGGACAGGATGAACTTGTAAGACAATTTTCAGCGCAATTTTCTAAAGAAGGATTAATAATTGATGAAAGATTTAACAACGGGGGACAAATACCTGATCGCTTTGTAGAATTATTAAACAGAAAGCCGCTAGCGTTCTTTGCCGTAAGGGACGGACATAATTGGCAATGGCCTAATGCCGCTAACTTTGGTCCTAAAGTTATGTTAATAAACGGATGGAGCGGTTCTGGTGGTGATGCTTTTCCAGACTTTTTCCGGAAAGCAGGCGTCGGTCCGTTAATAGGCTCAAGAACCTGGGGCGGATTGATTGGTATTTCTGGAGCACCAACCTTAATTGATGGTGGAAATGTTACGGTTCCAACATTCCGAATGTATGATCCAGACGGAAAATGGTTCAAAGAAGGTTATGGTGTTGATCCTGATATTGCTGTTCCTGAAGACCCAACAACATTATCAAAGGGAGTTGATGTGCAACTTGAAAAAGCAATCGAAGAGGTGATGAGATTACACAAATTAAATCCACCGGTTAATCCAAAACAACCTCCATACGAGAAAAGATAAATATGTTTATTGGGTCATTCCGTCCGCCGCGGCGGATTGACCTGGAATCTATTTTTTCTAATTAAACCAATAAAAGGCGATCAAAAACGGTCGCCTTTTTTCATAATCTGTTATCATTCATTTTATTATCTTGCAAACAAAAATCAATCGGAAAATTAAAATGGTATCTCGATTCATAAATATTATTGCTCTCATTCTTTTTTTTAGTATTTCTACGCTTGCACAAACTGTAACTGTAAAAATTATTGAAACGTCTGATGTACACGGTGCAATTTTTCCTTATGATCTTAAAGAAAATAAAGAAACAAACTCATCGCTTGCGCGGGTTACAACTTATTTGAAAGAACAACGAGCCGATTCAAATCAAATAGTTTTTCTTCTGGATAATGGAGATATTCTTCAAGGTGATCCTGTTGTTTACTATTATAACTTTGAAAAGACCGATACTATTCATCTTTATGCTGATGTTATGAATTATATGAAATACGATGCAGCAACAATTGGAAATCATGACATAGAAACGGGTCACAATGTTTATGATAAGTTTAACAAAGAAATAATTTTTCCATGGCTCGCGGCAAATACAATTAACACCACGACAAATGAATCTTACTTTAAGCCTTACACAACTATTGAAAGAGGCGGAGTTAAAATTGCAATACTTGGTTTGATTACACCAGCAATTCCGCAATGGCTTCCAGAAAAAATTTGGGCAGGAATGCGTTTTGATGATATGATTGAAACAGCACAAAAATGGGTTAAGAAAATCAGGGAAACCGAGCAACCAGATTTGATGATTGGTTTATTTCATGCTGGAGTTGATTACACATATAATGATCAGAATGAAAACACTTACAAAAATGAAAATGCCGCAAAACTTGTTTCAGAAAAAGTTGAAGGGTTAGATGTGGTGTTTGTTGGTCATGATCATACAGGATGGAATATAAAAACAAAGAATCCCGCTGGCAAAGAAGTTTTGATACTTGGAACAACTGCCGGGGCTAGAAATGTAGCTGTTGCTAATTACGTTTTAAAATATGATAAGATGTGCATGATATATGATAAGAAAGAAATCAAGGGTGAGCTGGTTGAAATGAAGAACTATGCGCCAGACGTTGAGTTTATGACTCGTTATAAAAATAATTTTGAAGAAGCAAAAAATTATGTTTCTCGTCCTGTTGGAGAGTTTTCAGAAATGATTTCTTCTCGTGATGCAATGTTTGGTCCATCAAAGTTTGTTGATTTAATACATACCATTCAACTCGATCTTACCGACGCGGATGTTTCTTTTTCTGCTCCTCTTTCTTTTAATGCAAAGATAGATAAGGGCATCTGTTTTTGTTAGCGATATGTTTGATCTTTACAAGTATGAAAACTTACTTTATACAATGGAATTAACCGGGCAGGAAATAAAAGATTATCTGGAATTTTCATACGGCAACTGGTTCAATCAAATGAAAGATGAAAATGACCATCTATTAAAATTTAAACTTGATGAAAGCGGAAACATTAAATATTCTGAGCGTACAAAATCACCTGAACTTGAAGAGAGATATTACAATTATGAATCTGCCGCTGGAATCAATTACGTCGTTGATGTTACAAAACCAGTTGGTGAAAAAGTAACTATTAAAAGTCTATCGAACGGAAATGCTTTTGATCTAACTGCAAAATATAAAGTTGCAGTAAATTCGTATCGTGGTAATGGTGGTGGTGGACACTTAACACGCGGTGCTAAAATTTCTCAGGAAGAATTGTTTAAAAAAATCATAAATTCGACAGATAAAGATTTAAGATTTTATCTGATGAAGTGGATTGAGAAAGAAAAAATTGTTACTCCAAAATTAATTGGCAACTGGAAAGTTGAACCTGAAAATTTTTGGCAAGCGGGCAAACAAAAAGATTATCAATTATTATTTAAATAAACACAATTGGACACTGATCTTTATGATGAGACTGATCAGTTAAGATCATAAAGAATAATAATAATCAGCGTACTATTTCTTAAAGGAAATTATGAACACAACAAAAAGCAAACAGTTATTTGAAAAAGCAAAAAAATATATTCCGGGTGGAGTAAACTCTCCAGTGCGTGCATTTAAATCTGTTGGAGGAGATCCAATATTTATCGAGCGAGGTGAGGGCTCAAATTTTTATGATGTTGATGGTAACGAATTCATCGATTACATCGGAAGCTGGGGACCACATTTATTTGGACACAATCCACCTTTTATTAAAGAAGCCTTACTTCGCACTTTTGAAAACGGAACAAGCTTTGGCGCACCGACTGAAATGGAAGTAAAGATGGCGCAGTTAATTGCCGATTTAGTTCCTTCCGTAGAAATGGTAAGAATGGTTAACAGCGGAACAGAAGCAACTATGAGCGCTGTTCGCGTTGCACGTGGTTACACGGGACGAGATAAGTTTATAAAGTTTGAAGGCTGCTATCACGGGCATGCTGATCATTTTTTAATTAAAGCCGGAAGCGGCGCTTTAACGTTTGGCGTTCCAACTTCTCCCGGCGTTACAAAAGGCAATGCTGCAGATACTTTGCTGGCTGATTATAATAATATTAATTCCGTTAAAGAATTGGTTACACAATACCGCGGACAAATTGCTGCGATAATTATAGAACCAATTGCGGGAAATATGGGTGTTGTGCAAGCCAATGCAGATTTTCTTGTTGAGCTTAGAGTAATCTGTAATGAAGAAAAAATCGTTTTAATTTTTGATGAAGTGATGACTGGGTTCCGTGTTGCGCCTGGTGGTGCACAAGAAATTTTGGGAGTTAAACCAGATCTTTCTACATTCGGAAAAATTATTGGTGGCGGGTTACCTGTTGGTGCGTTTGGCGGTAAGCGAGAAATTATGGAAATGCTTTCGCCTAGTGGTCCTGTTTATCAAGCAGGAACATTAAGCGGAAATCCACTTGCAATGTGTGCGGGTTTTGCAGCATTATCTCACATTAAAAATCACCCGGAAATATATGTGCAGTTAGAAAAAGCCTCGATGTATCTGGAAAATGGATTTAAAGAAAATCTAAAGACTTCTGGAAAAAATTATGCAATGAACCGTGTTGGCTCTATGATGTGTATGTTCTTCACAGAAAAACCTGTTAATGATTTTAAATCAGCATTAACATCTGATACTTCTTTGTACGGAAAATACTTTCACGAAATGTTAAATCGCGGAATCTATCTTGCACCCGCACAGTTTGAGGCTTTGTTTGTTTCGACTGTTCACAGCAAAGAAGATCTTGATAAAACTATTGAAGCACACAAAGAATCTTTAGAAGCAATCTTAGTGTAGACCACCTTTATGGTGGACTACGCTACTTTCTATTTTACTATTTCTTCTCTTTCATAATTTCCATTTGCAATTTCTAGGGTGGTTAAGTGAGCAAGTTTTACCACCTTTTCAAACAAAACTGGATTAAGTGTATCAAAAGTATCGGATGGAAGATGAAGATGATCATAGCTGTTTGTGGTTACGAAGTACAGACAAGGAATGCCTTTATCGTGAAATGGAGTTGCATCAGCGCCGCCACCATTCCAGGTTCTATCCACCATTGAGTTAAAACTAGTTTCATCAATCTGGTTTGCAATTTCCCAAAGGTTTGGTGCACTTTTTCCGTTACCAACCTGAATGCTGTCGCCATATCCAATACAATCAAGATTTATCATTGCGGCTATTTTATCATATCCTTTTTTCCAGCTTTCAACAAAATGTTTTGCGCCATTAAGTCCTTGTTCTTCGCTGGCAAACAAAACAAATATTATAGATCGTTTTGGTTCTATGCCGCCTTTAACAAAAGCTTCTGCTATTTCTAAAACTGCGGCAGAACCAGAAGCATTATCATTTGCGCCAGGGAATAATAATCCTGCTTGAGATCCAACATGATCTAAGTGTGCACCAATTATTACATACTCTTCTTGAAGCTTTTCATCTTTTCCATTAATCATCGCAACAACATTCATTGTTCGTACATTTTTTTCATAGCTTGCGTGTACTTCAATCTGTGCTTTGGTTGTAAGATTCATAGATAGTGGTTTTTTCTTTTCATCAATCTTTGTCTGGCAATCGCTAATTGTAAATCCTGTTTTGCTCAATAAAGTATTTGCTGCCTCTAATGAAATGTGTAATTGTGGAAAATCTATCGGCTGTTCACCTTCGCCATGCATTACGCTTCCAATAAGCGGCTGTGGTTTTTCATCGTTAGGTAAAGAGAGAAATAAAATTCCTTTTGCGCCATGATTTTTTGCAACAATAGATTTTTCACGCGGATAATTTGTTCCCCAATCTTTATCATCGTTTTTCCATTTGGGATTTTGCTTAAACACCATTACAATTTTATTTTTTACATTAATTCCTTCGTAGTCATCGTAATGCAAATCAGGACGAGAGATTCCATATCCACAAAACACAACGGGCAAAGTAAAGTTGTTGGATCCTGTAAATCCCCGAAGAACAAAATCTTTTCCTAATTTATAATCGACTGTTTTGCCTTCAACTATAGTTTTAAAAACAACAGGTGTATCAATTTTATTATACTCAACATTCAAGTACTGAAAATATTGTTCATCACCAGCAAACTTTAATCCGAGTTCGTAAAAATTATCAGCGGCAAATTTTGCTGCCTTGTTGTAGCCTTCACTGCCGGGTAACCTTCCATCAAAATCTGCAGAAGAAAGTATTCTTACATTCTTTATTAAGTCTTCTTTGTTTATTTCAGAAAGTCCTGTTGCGTTTTGAGCATTAACAACAAAAGCTGTAAATAAAACGGTATAAACTATAATTGCTTTTTTCATATCAGAAAATATTTGTCTTTAAAATGATTACACTTAATAATACAAAAAGAGTTGATAAAAGATTATAAAAAAAATCGTCCCGTTTTTTTCGGGACGATTTTATAATATCAGTTTCTATTAAGATGACATCTTTTTGAAAGATGTCATCTCTAAAAATTCAAAGGAGCTAACTCAACAGCGGCTCAATTTCTTTTTCGTTACCATTAATTTCTTCATCATCTTCAGGAACAACGCGGGCAATATCTGCAATTGAATCGTGCTCGTTTAACCTAATTACTCTTACGCCTTGTGTGTTTCTTCCCATCACGCGCAAATCTTTAATGCTTTGTCTTATTACCATTCCTTGTGTTGATATAATTACAAGCTCATCACGATCTACAACCTCCATCAGTGCAATCAGCTTACCAACTTTATCTGTTGTTTTAACGGTAATAACGCCTTTGCCACCGCGTTTTGTAATTCTGTAATCATTTATATCTGAGCGTTTGCCAAATCCTTTTTCTGTTACAACAAGAACTGTGGTTTTATCATTTCTAATTACAAGCAAGCCTACAACATGATCTCCTTTGCCAAGTCTTACTCCGCGCACGCCTGTTGCGGTTCTTCCCATATTGCGAACATCTTTTTCATTAAACCGAATTGCAAAACCGTTGCTAGTTCCGATTACTATATCATTTTTTCCATCGGTCATCTTAACTTCGATCAATCTGTCTCCTGCCGCAAGATTGATAGCATTGATTCCGCCTTTACGAACATTACCGTAAGCAGCAAGAACTGTTTTCTTAATTGTTCCCCTTTCTGTTGCCATTATAAGATATTGATCTTCACGAAATTCCTTAACCGCAACAAATGCTGTTATGTTGTCCTCTTTGTCTTTTTCAAGAAGGTTAACAATGGATCTTCCACGTGCAGTTCTTCCGCTTTCTGGAAGCTCATGAACCTTTAGCCAATAACATCTTCCTCTGTCTGTAAAGAATAAAATATATTGGTGCGTTGAGGCAACAAACATATGTTCAATAAAATCATCTTCTTTAGTCCCGGCCCCCGTTACGCCCTTACCGCCGCGACCTTGTCGTCTGTAACCGCTAACAGGAAATCTTTTAATGAATCCGCCATGTGATATTGTTACAACAACATCTTCTTCGGCAATAATATCTTCTAAAGAAAATTCTTTGTAATCTTTTATGATTTCAGTTCTGCGCTCATCGCCGTATTTTTCTTTAAGTGCAAGAAGTTCGTCTTTAATTATTTTCTTTCTTGTTCTTTCGTTATCAAGAATACCTCTGAGTCTTTCAATCAGCTTAATTGTTTCTTTGTACTCGTCTTCTATCTTCTTGCGTTCCAATCCTGTTAAGCGTTGCAATCTCATATCCAAAATTGCTTTTGCCTGTATTTCGCTTAACTTGAATTTTTTCATCAAGTTATTTTTAGCAGTCTCAGTATCTTTTGATTTTTTAATTGTCTCGATTACTTCATCTATATTATCAAGAGCAATTATGTAGCCTTCTAAAATGTGGGCGCGTCTTTCTGCCGCATCTAAGTCATACTTTGTTCTTCGTATAAGCACTTCCATCCTGTGATCTAAAAAGTGCTTAATCATTTCCTGTAGGTTAAGCACCTTAGGGGCCCCATGAACAAGCGCAAGCATGATAACACCAAACGTAACTTGCATTTGTGTGTGCTTAAATAATTGATTAAGAACAACGGCTGGTTGAGCATCACGTTTCAACTCAATTACAACGCGCATTCCATCTCGATCTGATTCATCTCTTATGTTTGATATTTCTGTTATTTTTCCTTCGCGCACAAGATCTGCAATTTTTTCAATTAGTGAGGCTTTGTTAACCTGGTAAGGAATTTCGGTTATAATTATATTTTCTCTGTCGTTCTTTAATGTTTCAACGTTGGCTTTTGCACGGATAACAACTCGTCCTCTGCCTGTAAGCAAAGCATCTTTAACGCCTTCGTATCCATAGATAATTCCGCCCGTTGGAAAATCCGGAGCCTTAACATGCTTCATCAAATCTGCAGCGGTTACTTTGGGATTTTCAATCATAGCAACACAACCATCTATCACTTCGCTAATGTTATGCGGCGGAATGTTTGTTGCCATTCCAACTGCAATTCCGCTTGAGCCGTTTATTAAAAGATTTGGGAGATAGGAAGGCATTACAGTTGGTTCTTGAAGCGATTCATCAAAGTTGTTAATAAAATCAACAGTGTTTTTATCAAGATCGCGAAGCATCTCGTCTGCTATTCTTGCAAGTCTTGCTTCTGTGTAACGCATAGCTGCAGGAGAATCGCCATCTACCGATCCAAAGTTTCCTTGCCCATCAACAAGAGGATAACGGAGAGAAAAATCCTGCACCATTCTTACCATCGAATCGTAAACAGCAGTATCACCGTGCGGATGATACTTTCCAAGAACTTCTCCAACTATTCTTGCAGATTTTTTATACGGTCTGTTGTGAGGTAAACCAAGTTCGTGCATACCGAAAAGCACTCTTCTGTGAACAGGTTTTAATCCGTCTCTTACATCAGGAAGAGCACGCGCAACAATAACGCTCATTGCATAATCTATGTAAGATGATTTCATCTCATCTTCTAGTGTAACGGGAACAACTTTTTCAAATATTGTGGTCATAAGTTTTTAAAATTACTTGATTAAAATATCTATTTAATTATATGTCGAGATTTGCATACTTAGCATGCTTTTCTATAAATGCACGTCTTGGTTCGACAGCGTCTCCCATAAGAGTTTCAAAAATTTTATCGGCAGCCGCCGCACTTTCTACATTTACCTGTAAAACGGTTCTGGTTTCTGGATTCATTGTTGTGGACCAAAGCTGTTCTGGATTCATTTCTCCTAAACCTTTATAACGAGAAATTGTAACTCCCTTTGGTTGTCCTTCCTCATCAACTTCGCCATCGTCTTCAATGCCGGCTTTGGCTTTCATATCTTTTTTTAACTGTTTTAAAACTTTATCTCTTTCTTCATCATCAAAAGCATAATGTTCTTCTTTGCCTTTCTTTACCTTGTACAGTGGCGGTTGGGCAATATAAACTTTTCCCGAAGTTATGAGCTCTTTCATGTGTCTGTAGAAGAAAGTAAGAAGTAATGTTCGAATATGACTCCCGTCAACATCAGCATCTGTCATCAAAATAATTTTTCCATATCTTGATTTTGTCGCATCGAACTCTTCGCCTATTCCGGCGCCAAGTGCTGCAACCATTGTTTGAATTTCCTGATTTTCTAAAATCTTATTAAGCTTTGCTTTTTCTACATTTAGAATTTTTCCTTTTATTGGAAGTATCGCCTGAAATCTTCTGTCTCTTCCTTGTTTTGCAGATCCACCTGCAGAGTCACCTTCCACTATATATATTTCACAATGCTCTGGATCGTTTATTGAACAATCTGCTAACTTTCCCGGAAGGTGCATTGAATCAAGTGCATTTTTTCTTCTAACAAGATCCCGCGCTTTACGTGACGCTTCTCTTGCCTCAGCAGCGCGCATACATTTATCGATAATTTTTTTGCCAACAGACGGATTTTCTTCAAGATATTCAGATAGCTTTTCTCCAACTATAGTTTCGACAACTGATTTTACTTCGCTGTTGCCAAGTTTGGTTTTTGTTTGCCCTTCAAATTGCGGCTCCATAACCTTTACAGAAATTACCGCAGTAAGTCCCTCGCGAAAATCATCTCCGGTTAAAGTTATCTTATTATTTTCTTTGATCAATCCATTTTTATAAGCGTAGCTATTCAGAGTTCTTGTTAGTGCTGTTCTAAAACCAACCAGGTGAGTGCCACCTTCGATAGTATTAATGTTGTTCACATAAGAGTGAACATTTTCTGAATATGAGTCGCTGTATTCAAAAGAAATTTCAACAGGAGTGTTTTCTTTTTCACCCTCAATATATACAGGCTTGTGTAGTACGGTTCTTTGTTCATCCAGATATTTTACAAAATCAATCAGCCCACCTTTAAACCTGAAAGTTTCTTCCTGTCCATCATTTTCGTCTTTAAGAATCATTGTAACTTCTTTGTTCAGATATGCAAGCTCACGTAATCTTTCAGAAACAGTTTCAAAATTAAATTTTGTTGCTTTAAATATTTCGCTATCTGGTTTAAAAGTAATTTTTGTTCCTGTTTGATCGCCCTTATACGTTCCTATTTGTTTTACTTTTTCAACCGGTATTCCGCGGTGATATTCTTGAAAATATATTTTATTGTCTCTTCTTACTTCAGCAGTCAGTACTTCAGATAAGGCATTAACAACCGATACACCGACACCATGTAATCCGCCGGAAACTTTGTAAGAATCTTTATCAAATTTTCCCCCTGCGTGAAGTACAGTCATTACTACTTCAAGTGCTGAACGCTTTTCAATGGGATGCAAATCAACAGGAATTCCCCTTCCGTGATCTTCAACAGAAACGGTACCGTCTTTATTAATTGTCACAATTACTCTATCATTATAGCCGCCAAGTGCTTCATCAATACTATTATCAACAACTTCGTTTATTAAGTGATGAAGTCCGCGAGTGCTAACATCGCCAATGTACATTGCGGGACGCTTGCGAACAGCTTCAAGTCCCTTTAAAACATTAATATTTTTTGCACTATAGTTACTGTTGCCATTGTTTTGTGCTTTTGTCATAACTGCTTAGATTCCTTTTTATGCTTTACTTGGCAGAAAATTTAATTTTTGTAATTCTCTCTTCGCCGTAAAATGAGTTTATCTTATCCATTATTTCTTTTTCCTTAAACTTTAATTCGCTGCGCCAAGCAGCGTTTTCAACTTTTATTGTAACTGTTTTGCTTTGAACACTTTTTGCTTTGGCAACTTTTGTAAATTCAGGGAAAATTTTTTCAAAATCATTGACTACATCGTTTTCATTAATAACGGCACGTATTTTTTTTAATGCCGGGTCATTATTAAAAACATCTTTAATACTTTTAAATCCATCAGGCATAAGCAATTTGCCCGTTATTTAATTTGATGATCACATCATTTTTAGTTTTAGTGAGAAAAGAAAAGTCTGCAAAATCTGTAAGAGTTATAAATGCTTGACCAACTTCTTTAAGGTATTCACTAATTTTGCCTGCACGGTAAGCATCAAGTTCGCCAAAAACATCATCTAACAAAAAGATGGGTGTTTTACCGGATGTATCCTTTAAATAAAAAAATTCGGCAAATCTTAAGGCTGTTTGAAACGTTTTGTGTTGCCCCTGAGAGCCAAAGGTTTTCAAGCTTATATCGTTTAGGTAAAAAACAAAATCGTCTCTATGGGGGCCAACTAAATTAACTCCGCGTCTTATTTCTTCTTCTGTTTTTTCAAAAAGCATTTTTTCAAAAGTTTTTTCTATTTCTTCAGTTTTAGATCCGTCTAAAAAATAATAATCTATCGAAGAAGACTCCTCGTTATCTATAATTCTATTATATGATTCAGTAACGTATTTATTAAAATTCACTAAAAATTTTTTACGATGAATAATTAGTTCAACACCGGACTCAATTAATTTTTCAGTCCAGGCATCTAGTTCATTGATACTTTCCTTTGAATATTCTTCCCTCAAACGATTAAGAACAACTGTGCGGTGCTTAATTGTTTTATTATAATCCAACAAAATGCTTAAGTAAGTGTTACTTGCTTGCGATATAACTGAATCGACAAACCTTCTTCTTTCAACAGGAGATCCTTGTGTAATTGCGTGATCTGCCGGGGTTAATGTTACTACGGGAAAATTGCCGATTACTTGTGAATTTCTTGAAATCAATTTTTCATTTTGAAAGTAGTGTTTGCGGTTTTCAGTTATAGAAAATACAACTCTTATTTTATCTTCTGTTAAATCTTTAAAACTTCCTCTTATTTCAAACTCATTTTCATTAAAACTAACTGCATCAGAATCTTTCGAACTAAAACTTTTTGTTGTGCAAAGAAAATACGCAGCTTCTAAAATAGATGTTTTTCCTTGCCCGTTTCCACCAACAATATAATTCAGCGTATCGGAAAAATTAAGGATTGTGTTCTTATGTGTTCTGAAATTCTTTAAAGAAAGCTCGGACAAAATCATTTTAATTGTTTATTCGTACCGGCATAAGTAACATCATAACTTCTTCATTATCTTCTTTTTTAACAGGCTCAATAATTCCAGCTTTTGTTGGTGAGTGAAGTTTAAAAGTTACAAGCTCGCCTTCAAGATGAGATAAAATATCATTTACATATGTTGTGTTAAAACCTATATCCATTGGCTCGCCCTTGTACTCACACGTAATTGCTTCTTTAGCATCAGAACCATGATCAATATCTTCCGCTGAAACTTCTAGCGAATTATCACCTATTGAAAACTTAACTTGTTTTGAGTTTGAAGTTGAAAAAAGCATCATTCTCTTTATAGCAGATAAAAGTTCGGTTCTGTTTACTGTAAGAAAATTTTCATTTTCAAGCGGAATAACGCTGTTATAAGCCGGATATTTTTCGCCAATTAATCTACTAATAAATTCTAAGTCGTTAATAATAAATGAAGCATATGTTTTGCTTAAATATATTTTAATGTCCTGGTCACCGATTGATTTTATAAGAACTGAAATTGCTCTTTCGGGAATAATATATTGTTCCTGAATATCAGAAGTAAAAGATTTATTAATAAATTTTACTAATCTATGTCCATCGGTAGAAACAAATCTTAATCCTTCTTTTGCAAACTCTAGTAAAGTGCCTGTCATGGCTGGTCTCATATCTTCTTTGCTCATAGCAAAAGCCGTTTGATCCAATGCCTTTTTAAGATCGCCACCATTAATTATAATTTCTTTTTCTTTTGATACAGATGGAATTTCAGGAAAATCTTCCGAGGGTGAATAGCTTAAACTATAAATTCCTTTATCAGTGCTAATTTTTATTTTGCCTTTTCCATCAACTGAAAAATTAACTATTGTATCATCTAAAGAGCGGACAATATCATAAAGCAATCTAGCTGGAATAACCATTTTAATATTTTTTTCTGCTGTAACATTTAGTGATGAACACAGTGCTATTTCAAGATCTGTTGCACTTACTGATAATGATCCATCTTTAATCTCAAATAAAAAGTTTTCCAATATTGGCATAGGTGTACGCGTAGGTACGGCAGGAATAATTTTAGCTAAAAGTTTTTCTAAAACTTTACTGTTTATTTTAAATTCCATATAAATAAATCTCCTTTTGAAGCGTCTAAAAATACTAAAAAAGGCGTTAATCTCAATGAGATTTTATATATTAAAATTAATAAAACAGTAGTAATTATAGATTGTATAGATAATAAAAAAGGAGTTGAATTTTTTCATTCAACTCCTTCATAAAAGTTATTTATGGGCGGATTATAGAATCCTTATTTTGCAAAGGGATCTACTCTGTTTACATCATCTGAAGAAGATAAAATACCATAAATTGTGTAAGATGAGTCTTGTGTTACGCTCGTATATTGAAGAAGAATTTCCGTTCCTGCATTCAATACCATATTTCCGGCAACATCTCCTTCTGATGTGGCTGCACTAATTCCAGAAGGAACACGATAGACTGTTTCATACGTAAATATTCCCTTTGGAAAATCTGGTAAAACTAGATTTGTATTGGCAGTAATTTCATAAGTTTTTCCAGCCACAATAAGTTGTACATCACCATCTGCTTGGTTTTTTACAGTAATTTTATTTTCTATAAATGGCTGACAACTTGTAAAACTTATTACGACAATAACAATAAAAGTAAATAGAAATATTATTTGTTTTTTCATATTAGCCTCTCTCAATTAAAATTTCGTTAATGAGATAATTTCTTGTTTCTCAAATTTAATTATTCTGTTTATAATATTACTAACACAATTATTATTATTAATAGATTAATAGATTAATAATAATTGTAATTATAATAATGTTAATATGTTAATAAGTATCAAATATTAAGATTTAAAAAAAAAAAATCTATTTATTATCAACACTTAAAGTTAATTATATATTAACAAAAGACCTCTTACCCACATAGGGTCAAAACATTACCATATATTAACAATTTATATACCACTCATTAACAACTTTTCCACAACTAGAAACCGTGGAATTCTTTAAAAAAACAAAGAGTCTCATTATGGCTCTTAATAATCAGGTAAATATTTCAAGAATAATTTAACTCTATCTTGTTTCTGATACTATCAGTCAATTCCTTCATAGAGTTATCCTTCTTTCTCATTTGTTCTATACTTGTGCAAGCATGAATAACTGTGGAGTGATCTCTTCCACCAAAATGAAGCCCAATTGTCTTTAGCGAACTTTTAGTAAGTTCCTTAGAAAAATACATCGCAAGCTGCCTAGCAAGCACAATTTCTTTTTTTCTAGTTTTTTCTCTTATCTTATTTTCAGCGATATTTAAATACTGACAAACAGTTTTACTTATATCATCTATAGTAATATTTATTTTCCTATCTGTAGCAATTTCTTTTACTGTTTTCTTAGCAAGTTCAATCGTAATTTCTTTTGAATTTAACGAGGCATTTGCTAAAAGCTTTATCAAGCATCCCTCAAGTTCGCGAATGTTTGATGTAATACTTCCGGCAATAAAATCTAATATATCTGTGGAAATCGACATTCCATATTCTTCTGCTTTATTCTTTAGAATAGCTATTCTCATTTCAAGTTCTGGTGGTTGAATATCCGCAGAAAGACCCCACTGGAATCTTGATATCAATCTATCATCAAGTCCTTTAAGGTCCTTTGGCGGTTTATCGCTTGATAGAATAATTTGTTTTCTGGATTGGTGGAGAGTGTTAAAGATATGAAAGAACAAGTCCTGTGTTTTTTCTTTGCCCATAAGAAACTGAATGTCATCTATAATTAAAACATCCATATTTCTGTAAAAGCTGGAAAAATCATTTACCTTGTTTGATTGAATTGCTTCAACAAATTCTACAGTAAAAGAATCAGAAGAAAGATATATCACTTTCTTTTCAGGAAATTTATCTAAAATGCTATTGCCAATTGATTGTATAAGGTGTGTCTTACCTAATCCAACTCCGCCATAAATAAAAAAGGGATTAAAAGAAGTCCCACCAGGATTATCACTTATTGCGCCGGCAGCAGCTCTTGCTAATTGATTGCCCTCACCTTTTATAAAATTTTCAAATTGATACCGTGGATTTAGGTTTGTTTCGTGTTGCGGAATTTTTAACTCAAGAACTTTTATCTTATTTACTTCAGTAATTCCGCTTTGCTTTATAATTTCCTCTTCTTTTTGGTCATTGTCATCAGAAATTATGTATGAAAGTTTGCCATCTTCTCCCAGCACATCATGAATAGTTTTTTTGACAATGGTACTAAAGTGCTCGTCGATCCACTCCCAGAAAAATTGGTTTGGTAACTGTACTTTTAAATTGTTTTCAAAAAAACTAACCGGTCTAATAGGAAGAAACCAGGTATTATAGGTCATTAAAGTAACGTTTTCTTTAATGTGGGTTAAGCAGCTTTTCCATACAGAATTAGCATTACTCACAATGGAAGAATCGGATATTTCCAGATTAACAAATTTTAAGTTATCCACAATAATTGTTCAGGAAAAAAGGGGTTAAAAAAATATAATTTAATTTTTGATTTTCAGACTAAAGATATTAGTTAACAAGTTATCAACATTATAAAAAAACACTTAAAGGCATATTTTTCAAAGAATTACAAAGATTATTTTCATGTTATTAAACAAAACCATGTAAATTTTACACTTTTCAATATTTATATGTCTGTGTGAAACGTTTCCACAAGAGCGAGTTATTAACATTTTATAAACATAAAAAATATACACCAAGTTTTACAAAAAATAGACACAAAACATTCTATGAGCAAATTAATTAAAAAGAATTATTAATTAAAAAAATATATTCACAATTATAAATAAACTAAAAACACTATAAGTCTGAAATTTATTAAGTTTTTAGCCTATTTGTATGTTTTATATACTTAATCAAAGCTTAAAAGAGATTTATATATAAAGATTTAGGTTTTGTATTGTTATATTTAGGGTAAGATAAGAAACAATAGTGTTGGAAAAATTTGAATCTATCTATATTTTTGCACACTTTATGTAAAATTAGGAGTCAACAGTGAAAAGAACATTTCAGCCAAGTAATAGAAAAAGAAAGAATAAGCACGGTTTTAGAGAAAGAATGAAGACTAAGAACGGAAGAAGGGTTTTGGCAAGCAGAAGAGCAAAAGGCAGAAAAAAGCTCACAGTTAGTGATGAGAAATAAGAACGTTGAAAATTTTTTCTTTAAACCATAATGAAAGGGTTAAAAGAAAAAATGATTTTGAAAAGGTTTATAGCTCAGCAAAAATATTTTTTAGTTCTGATCTATTAGTCAAATCGATTTATACCGTTGACCCGGATAAGAAATTAGTTGGAGTTAAAATTGCGGTTGCTGTTTCTAAAAAGGCAGGCAAAGCTGTTTGGCGCAACAGGGTTAAAAGATTAATAAAAGAATCGTATAGGCTTAACAAACAAGCATTGTTAAAAAAAACTGTAGAAAAAAAAATAGCGTTACTTGTAATTTTTTCTCCAAATAAATTATCTGAGTATAAAAATAAAAGATTATATCTGAAAGATGTTTGTAGTAGTGTTATTGAGTTGATCAATAAAATCGAGAAACAGATTTGACAGGTTATTTTTGAACACAAGAACTTCAAAAAAAAAAACTTCTCTAGACACTTCCAAATTAAAGAAATTTTATTCAACACCAGTTTAATATCAGAGTATATAGATGGATAAGCAAACAACAATTGCATTTATTTTAATTGGCGCTATCTTAGTTTTGTGGCTTTATATAAGTGCGCCGGATCCAAATAAACAAAGCAAGCCTAAAAGCAATTCTTCAGAGATTATTGATACATCAAAGAGCGACAAAGATTCGGTTACACTAAAAGAAAAAACAGTTGAAAAACCACAGATAGAAACTTCGGATATTATAACATCAAATATTCCCGAAGAGTTTATTTATATAGAAACAGAACTTGTAAGATTTGAGTTATCAAACAAAGGTGCAAACTTTAGAAAGATATTCCTTTCTAAATTCAACAATTGGTATTCTGCTCATAAGAAAGATGAAGAAAATAATTTTAATGAGCACGTTCAATTAGTTGATTACAAACGAGGCGGATCTTACGATATTTCTTTTGTTTCGGTTGACGGAAAGGGAATAAACACAAAAGACCTTACTTTTCAAAGCAACTTAACGGCTAACGATTATAAACTAAAAAACAATGATTCTCTTACGTTAAAATATTCCTTTGAGTTTGAGCCAGGTAAAAAAATAATAAAAACCTATACGTTTTTTGCAAAGAAGTATGAAGTTAAAAGTGATATTTCCTTTAATGGATTTAACAATCTTATTAGCAATAACTCATATGATCTTGTTTGGAACAATGGAATAAGATCGGTTGAAAGAAATTCAGTTGATGAAGCAAATTACTCAAACGCAAGCGTGTATTATGGCGATGAACAAGTAATTGTCGATGCATCGTCTGTTGGTGAAAAGGAAGTTAAAGAATTTCGGGGTAGAATAGATTGGTTAACAGTTAGAAATAAATATTTTGCTGCTATAATTATTCCGGATGACCCTAAAAAAGTAGAGGGAGCATATATAGAAGGAATAAGAGAGTCCGTTGGAAAAGAAGGAATGCACGAATCCTATAACGTAAGACTTACACTTCCGTTCCAGAACCTAACCAGCGAAAACAGGTCTTTTACTTTATTTTTTGGCCCCGTTGATTACAAAGAATTAAAATCTTATGGTAACAATTTAGTTAAGATAGTTGACTTCGGTAGTTTCTTTGGTTTAAAGTTTATTATTAGACCGCTGGCAGAATACGTTTTACTGCCACTATTTCAATTTCTCCACTCTATTATTCCTAATTATGGATTTGTATTAATTGTTTTTTCTTTGATCATTAAAATAGTTGTATATCCCCTTACAAAATCCAGCTACCAATCAATGAAAAAAATGCAAGCTCTGCAACCAATGATAACAGAGTTAAAGGAAAAACTCAAAGATGATCCGCAGAAAATGAATAAAGAAACAATGAAACTTTATTCAACATACGGCATCAATCCTGCCGGTGGATGTTTACCAATGTTATTGCAAATGCCAATCTTTGTTGCTTTATGGGGTATGTTTCAGTCAGCAATTGATTTACGTCAGCAGCCATTTTTTGGATGGATAACCGATCTATCTCAACCTGATGTTGTTTATAATCTTGGATTTAAATTCCCTCTATTTGGAGTTCAAGAAATTAGTGGGCTTGCTTTGCTAATGGGAATAACAACTTTTGTACAACAAAAGATGACAGTTAAAGATCCAAAACAACAAGCTTTAATTTATGTTATGCCGGTAATGCTAACTCTTCTTTTTATGAGTTTTCCTTCGGGTTTAAATCTTTACTATTTTATGTTTAATATTTTGTCTATTGCTCAGCAATATTATATTAATCATCAGGGCGGAACCGTTGAACTTGTTCCAGTTGCCAACCCAAACAAGAAAAAGGGATTTATGTCTCGCTTAATGGAAACTGCTGAAGAACAAGCAAAGAGTAAACAGAAAAAAAGAAAATAATTTTATTTGCGTCCTCTTGAAGGAGGACGAAAATATTATGAGAGAAAAAATAAAAATATCATTATTACTAACAGCTTTATTTTTTTCTAATTCATTTAGCCAAACAAATTATCTTCTTAGGTTAGAGTTAAAAGAAAAAAAACTTCCCTTTGGCTTCTCAGATTTTGTTCCATTAAATAAACCTAAGCTTGCAATTGCTTTAAGCGGCGGCGGTGCAAGAGGGCTATCACAAATTGGTGTATTAAAAGCATTAGAAGAAGCTGGGATAAAAGCAGATATTATTATTGGAACAAGTATGGGCAGTATCGTTGGCGGACTATATGCGGCAGGATATACTCTTGATAAACTTGATTCTATTTCACGCACAACAGATTGGGATGATTTGCTTACCTTAAGTAACCAATCAAACCGCAGAGATCTTTTTGTTGATCAAAAAGTTACTGAAGACAGAGCGATTTTTTCTCTAAGGATTGATGGGTTTAACCCAATATTTCCAACATCATTTAATGATGGACAAAAGCTTTCAAATCATCTTAATATTCTGGCTTTTAATGCTCCACTTCATTCAGATACATCTTTTGATTTGTTAACAATAAAATTTAGAGCGGTTTGTACTGATCTAATTACAGGCAATTTAGTGGTGTTAGATAAAGGATCTCTAAGCCATGCTTTAAGAGCAAGCTCATCTGTAACTTTTTTTCTTGCACCAATTAAAATGGATTCTTTACTGCTTGTTGATGGTGGACTGGTTGCTAATATTCCTGTTGATGTTGCGAAACTCAATGGCGGTGATTTCGTTATTGCAGTTAATACCACGGGTGACTTATGGCAGGAAAAAGATTTATCAACACCTTGGATAGTTGCGGATCAAATTGTAAGCATCCCGATGAAATTAAACAATGCCGAACAACTCAAAAATGCCGACTTTATTATTGAGCCCAAGCTAAATAATATTTCTTCGACAGACTTTAACTTAGTTGATACATTAATCTTCCTTGGTTATCAATCCGCAAAACCAAAAACTGCAGAGCTTAAGAATCAAATTGATTCTATTATTTATAACTCATTAAAAGAAACTGAAAAATATTTCTATAACATAAAATTAAGCGATAGTCTTACTCTAAAAGAAAAATCTTTTTTTTATGGATACGAAAACACTGACTATATATCCAACAAAAGAATTAACTATGATTTATATAGGCTTTTTGAGACTGGTGATTATAAATCTTTAATTGCACAAATATCGGAATTAGCAGACGGATGTGTATTAAATCTTATTAAACAAGAAAACCCAACGATAGATAATATTGATCTTATAGGTATCTCACTCATTTCTTCAAATAGGATAAGCGAAATATTTGCTCCATTAAAGGGCCAACACTTTTCCGGCAAACAAGTTATTCCAGGATTATTGCAACTGATGGAATTATATCGAGAAGAGGGGTATTCTCTCGCAAAAATTCAGAGCATTGAATATAATGAGGAAGAAAAAAGACTAAGGATTTTTATTGACGAAGGAATTATTTCTCGGATTGAGGTTGCGGGTAATGAAATAACAAACAAAAGCATTGTTACCAGAGAGTTTAATTTTAAAGAGGGGGATTTCTTCAAATTAAATGAAGTTGAAGATGGATTAAAAAATCTTAGAAGCACAAAACTTTTTGATAATATAGATATTGTTGTTAAAGAAGATAACGGACAAAATGTGCTTATTATTAGTGTAGATGAAAAACCATCCAGCCTTCTTAGAATTAGCTTTAGAAGCGATAATGAATTCCGTGTGCAGTTGGGTTTGGATATAAGAGATGAAAATCTTTTTGGAACAGGATCGGAATTAGGCTTGATATTTTTTGGCGGACTAGAAAACCGCGGCTACATAATTGAGCAAAAAGCAAACAGGGTTTTCGATACATACTTTACTTACAAAATAAATGCCTTCTATAAATTTAATGATGTAAGAACTTACTCGGAGGTTCCAACACAAACCGAATCAACATTTTCAAGAATCGAATTCGGAAAGTACAGGCAGATATTTTCTGGGCTATCTCTTAGCATTGGAACGCAAGTTGGTCGTTTTGGAAATTTGATTTTTGAAGGCAGATATCAATGGGATGAAATAATAAATAAAGAAAAAGAACCCATCATTCCAGGCAAAACAAAAATCGTAAGTATTAAAGCCTCTACAACAATTGATACACAGGATAAATATCCATTTCCTGAAAATGGAGTTTACTTTACCGGGTTTTATGAAACCGCGTTATCTGTATTTGGAGGTGAAGTCGGGTACAGTAACATAAGTTTTCAGTATAAAAATTATTTCTCTCTCTCAAGTCATTCCGTTATTTCGCCCAAAATTAGTTTTGGGTTTGCCGACAAAACGCTTCCGCTTGCCGAGCAATATTCTTTGGGCGGGCAGGAATCTTTTTTTGGTATGCATGAAAATGAATTTAGGGGAAGACAAATTTTTCTAACTTCACTAATGTATCGATACAAACTGCCCTTCAAAATTTTCTTTGATACTTATTTCAAAGTAAGATACGATTTAGGCTCAACTTGGCCAGAGCAAGAAAACTTACGATTTAAAGATTTAAAACATGGTATTGGCGGGACTATTGCCTTTGATACTCCGATTGGTCCGGCAGAGTTTTCGGTTGGAAGAAGTTTTTTATTAAAAAAAGATATTCCCAATAATCCAATTAGCTGGGGTGATGTGCTTTTTTATTTTTCTATTGGATATTATTATTAAAGTCTTGAATGAAGGGGACTATGCTTCTCACTATACATCTATCTATAAAAGAGATTAGCTTTAGAAAAATTTTTCAAATTAAAAGACAACAATATCCACTAACTGGCAAATATTTATTTCGTCAGACTATTGCCTTGTTTTTTTTATACAATCATCTTTAAGAATTGCATAAACCAAATCATCAACCCATTCGCCATTAATCAGAAGACTTTTTCTGAAATGTGCTTCTTTCCTAAAACCTAATCTTTCAACCAAACTGATTGATTTAATATTTCTAGGGTCAATGGAGGTTACTATCCGACGTTTTTCTAAATCATGGAAAAGATAGTTTATTATTTCTCTTAAAGCTTCGGTAGCATATTCTTTTCCTTGATAATCTTTGTCTAATGTGCATCCAAGTTTAACTTGTTTCTTATCCACATCTAAAAAATGCCCCCCTATGTCTCCAATTAATTTATTATGATCTTTCTTGATTATTAAAAATTGATACCAGGTGTCAACGATGTCTATTATCGGTGACACCCTGTTATTTATAAAATCATTGACGTCATTAATTGTCCTTGCAATCCATACCTGATATTGATTTATAATGGGATCTGACCGATAATTAAAAATTGCTTCTGCATCACCCCCTCTTAATGAACGCAGTAATAATCTTTCTGTATTAATTTCCATGTAATTGTTCATACAGTGTGTTTCTTCTGCTTTTTGTAAAAATTACTATCTACTTAAAAATAATTAACTTACTCAAATTGACCGTCAAATTATTCATTGAACATAAAACCGTTGAAACGGTTACGAAAAATTGTTTTTCATTTTATTAACCCACGACTTAAGTCGTGGGTTAATAAGAAAGAGCTATAGAATTCAAACCGTTTTAACGGTTTACAATAACAAGCGGTCAACTTGAGTAAATTAAATAATTTTCTTTGGCAATTTAAAGTATATATTTAAGCCATTATCATTTTCGTTAATGATCCTAATTAAATTTTATTTAAAATTTTTAATTTTAGGACCGGGTGCGTTTTTTAAGATAATAATGCCACAAAAAGTAAGCGGCTAAAGATTGCAACGGTTTCCACTTTTTTGTAAGTCGAACTATACCTTACTCTTGTCCTTACTTTAGTTAGTTCTTTTATTGTGGTGATAAGAGCAATATCACCCATTGGAAAAATATCTTTAGATTGTAAACAGAACATTAAATAAATATCTGTAGTCCAATCACCGATACCTTTAATTCTGGTAAGTTTTTTTCTTACTTCTGCAGGATTTAATGTTGGCAATTCATCAAAATCTAAATCTTTGTTTAATACAGCTTGAGATAATGCACGAAGATATTTTGCTTTTTGTCTGCTTATTTGGCAACCGCTCATTTCTACATCTGAAAGTTTTATAACCCCCTTTGGGGTAAATTCTTTTATATAATTATTAAGCTTATTAAAATGTGCTTCTGCAGAGGCAAGACTAACTTGCTGTTCTAAAATTATTCTTGATAACGAAATAAAACCCTGTGATCTTTGCCAGTTTGGCGGCGAGTCGTATTTATCTTTTATTCTTGAAAAGAGCTTGTGAGATGAAGTTAATTTTTTTATGTCTGGATTATTTACAATCAATCTAATTGTTAAAGATTATTGTTGGTGTTTTGTGATGTCTTTAATTTTCAGCGATCACAAGCATTTCAAAATCTTCGGTTGTTAGTTTATCGTTTCGTGAAAAAGCTCCAAGCTTTGCACTGTAAATATCAATCTTTCTATATCCAAGAGATTTAAGCAGCCAGGTTATTTCTGAAGGAACGTAATATCGTTCATTGCTCTCAAGTGTTTTTTTGTTTCCATCATCATCAACAAATTCTGTTATATTGTGATCACGAAATGTCATTAGATCAAAAGTGTTGTTGCGATATGTTGCGTTATCGTTTTTAGAAACAGCAGCACAAAATTTTTCTATTGAATTAAATAAAGGAAAAAGTCCGTTAAGTGTTGTAAAAACAAATTTAGCTTTGTCTTTAAGAGATTTTGTGACACTCTTTAATATCTCAAAATTCATTTCATCTGTTTCCATTAAAGGGAATCCGCCTTCGCAGAGCATAATTGCAAAATCAAACTCTTTGTTAAAAGGAAGATTTCTTGCGTCGTGTTTTTGAAAATCTATTTTAAGATTTTCTTTTGCTGCTTTCTCACGTGCGCTTGCAAGTTGTGATTCTGAAAAATCTATTCCTGTTACAGAATATCCTCGCTTTGTAAGTTCTATTGAATGTCTGCCCGTACCACAGCCAACATCAAGTATTTTTAGTGATTTGTTATAGTTTAATTCCTGCTCAATAAAATCACACTCGCCAGCAGTTCCTTGGGTAAACGATTCTCTATCATACGTTTTAGCGTAGTTCTCAAAAAGTGTTTCGTACCATTGTTTTGAGTTCATTTTCGTAGCTCAAACATTTATTTATTTAAACACATACTGTTTTATGTTCTATAATTCCACAGAACCATCATCATCTTGGCCCCACAAACCTATCACCATTAAAATGTATCATATGGTCTGGAGTCTCCATTAACCAAACCTCGGTTTCCCAAGCAATATTGTTGGAATGTTTCTTAAATTCTGCAATATCAGCAAATGCAGTTACATAAATTTTGCCAACCGTACAGTTTTTTAGAAAATCTTCAAGTTCGATAAGTCTTTTTGGTGAAACGGGACCATGGGAAGTAACTGCTTCAATTAAGAACAACCAATTTCTTTTGCTATCATAAATTACAACATCAGGAAGTTTACTGTGTTGATCGATTGGAATATTAAGTTTCTTAAGTTCTTTTTCGTCAACAAATAAATTCTTTTTTGCAGTATCACCCAGATAAAGCAATATCCCGTCTTTTACGAATCGTGGGGCAAATTGTTCAACTATTGCAGCCTGAACTTGATTGTGTTTTCCTGCAGATAGTTTTATCACTCCACCATTTTGAAGCGACACCGGAATTAAATCTAATTCTCTTGCTTTATTATATGTCTCAGTAAGCTTTCCAATTTTTGAAACAAAGTTTTCCAAAGCCTTTTTCCATTCTTTGGTTTTGAAAGCCTTAACAACCTCTAATGCCTCTTTTGTTAAAGCATAATGTGCATTTGGGCTATTTACTGGTAGATCAGGTTTGTCGGGATTGTAGTCAACTAGTCTTGCCTGAACAAATTGGTGGAGAACTTGTCTTCTAAAAGTTTCTCTAGTATTTGGAGCATATGATCTTCCGTAATTGTCATTCACAAATGTCATTATCCCTTTTGTTACTCCCATACTTTTGCGAGAGGCATTCTTCCACTTACCGTTTTCTTTAATGTTGCAAATTGCCAAAAAGGTTAAAGCTGCCATTTCATTATATTGAGCTGGAGGTAGCCCAAGTGCTTTTAATATTTGTTGAGCTTCTTTGATTTTACCCATACTAATTCTCTATTGTTTTAAATTCTAAAAATTCACCCACAATGTTGTTTACATTACTCATTGAGTAATCATTAGAAAGAATGATTTTATTTCCTATTGTCTTAATATCATCAAGAGGAGGAAATCGCATTTCCCGAAGTTCTGTTGCACTAACATTAACATTTCCATTAAAAATTTGGAAATATGTATCAAACAATTTACTATTCAATAACGTGCACAAACCAACAACTTCATTTCTCTCTAAATGTCCTTTTTTTCTGTAGATATAGTTTAATTTGTTTTCTACACCGATAAAATCAGAACTTATATAATTACAAAAATAAGGCGCTGCAATTAGTCTACTCTTGTCGTCCTTTGTGCTAAACCTTCTTAATAGAATGTAATTTTTGTTTGGTATTAATAAAGATTTTGAACCGTGTTCTATTCTGATGAATTGACCTTTTTCTTTCTGTTGTTTTGGCCATTCTAAAATCATTTTACCAACGTTGTGAAGCCAAAAAAGAGGGGCTAAAAACACATTACCATTTTCAAATGTATTTTGAATAAAATCCCAAGCACGAAAAGAAACAACAGGACCTGTAGAGATATGAATGTTATAGTCACCCAAAACGTTTTGCCAAGTGGAAACTAAATTTAAAATATTCTCTTCCTCATCGTTAATTGGCAAGTGCAAAATTTTCTCTTTAGAATTTAAATCAACTAGATTAGAGAAATTAAAACCTTTTACTGTGGGCTCATGAATATCTTTAAGCCCTTCACTTGAGGAAATGAGCACTTTTGTGTTTGGGTCAATATTTTTTCGTGTTGCTTTAATTACCAGCGTTTCTTGCAACACACTATCTCGATTAAAAGTATCTTTACGAGAATTGAACAAATGAATTTTATTTAGTTGAACTGTTTTAAAGAACAATTCTCGAAATGCTCTGAAATAATTACCTGAGGCAAAACTTCTTGGGGTAATAAATAATAATTCTCCTTTATCTAAAAGAAGTTTTGCAGCAATGCCTAAAAAAAACGAATAAATATTGGGTTGTCCACTCACTAGCTCGCTAGCTGCCATTGTCTTTTTATCATCCCGAGCAAGCTTGAAATATGGTGGATTAGAAATAATAATATCAAATAACTCGCGACTATTTTTTGTTCCAAATAAGTCTTGTGGGTTTTCAGATTTTAGTACATGTGCGTTGTCTAAAACGAAGTCATGAATATGAATTATATATTGGAACCTAATGTTTCTATCTTGAAGCCACTTTTTTAAATATGTGAGTGTTTTTTGAGAAAATAAGATTAAATCAGGATCTGTTTCATAAGCAACAAGATCAATAATCTCAAGATTTTTTTTTGTCTGAACTAAGTGTTCAACTAAAGCACAAGATAAAATAGCAGTACCACACCCAGGGTCTAAAATTTTAATTACTTTTTTAGATACACCGCAATAACTAGCCATTAATCGAGTAATAGGTATTGGTGTAAAAAATTGTCCATTGTCCTTCTTCTGTTTCGGGGTAACGAGTTGTGTGTAATAAATACCTAACCTGTCTGCATAATTACTTGGCAGTTCTTCATTTAATGGTTCGATATTTAATTTTTCTGTCATAGATTAAAATGACTTACATTTAGTTATTTACTGCAATAATAAAAAATTACTTGAGAATGTTATAACATTATTCCTTTATTTCCGCGTCTCCTTCGCCAACTTATAAAGCTCTAAATATTTTTCTGCAGATTTTTTCCAGCTAAAATCTAACTTCATTCCGTTATGCTGAATTTTTTTCCAGATATCTTTTTGTTTAAAAACATTTACAGCGCGCTCAACAGAAGTTGAAAGCGCAAAGCTTGTGTAATCATAAAAAGAAAATCCGTTTCCGTGATCAAATCCAAAATGATTTTCTTCATCCCAATCTTTTACTGTGTCCGCAAGTCCGCCGGTTTTTCTAACCACAGGAACAGTTCCATATTTTAAGCTATATATTTGATTCAGCCCGCAAGGCTCATATCGTGAAGGCATTAGGAAGATATCTGCGCCAGCCTCTATAAGATGTGAAAGCTCGTCGTTGTACCCGATGTAAGTTCCAATCTTGCCAGGAAAATACTGCGGCAATCCACGGAAAAAAGTTTCGTATTTTTCTTCGCCGCTTCCAAGTATTATAAATTGCGCATCAAGTTTCATTAAATCGTTTATCGCACCGGAAAAAATATCAAATCCTTTTTGCATCACTAATCTGGAAACAACACCAATTAGCGGTCTGTGTTCATCAAACGGAAGATGAAAATGTTCCATCAAGAATTTTTTGTTTTTTGTTTTGCCGGATAAATCTTTTGCAGAGAATTTATACGGAAGAAAGTTGTCTGTTTCGGGATTCCATTCATCGTAATCAACACCGTTTAAAATTCCATAAACATCCTGCTTGCGTGTACTAAGAATTGTATGTAATCCAGCGCCATATTCTTCAGTTAAAATTTCGTGGGAGTATTTATTGCTAACAGTATTAATAATATCAGAAAAAACAATTCCTGTTTTCATAAACGAAACAGAATCTTCAAATTCAACTGGTCCGTTTGGATAATACAAATCGCCGCGTATTTCCGCGGCAAACATTGTGGATTTAGAAAATCTTCCCTGGTAACCAATGTTGTGGATTGTAAAAACAGTTGCAGTGTTATCAAACATTCTATCCCAGTTGTAATTATCTTTTATAAAAAGTGGAATCAACCCTGTTTGCCAATCGTTGCAATGAATAACATCAGGAGCCCAGCCAAAGCGCTGAAGCGTTTCAATAACGCCTTTGCTAAAAAGAGATGAACCTTTCATCTTCATCAATATCGTTGGTGTAGATTGCGTCGCGATAAAAGTAATGAGGACAGTCAATAAAATTAACTTCAACATTGGAGCCTGGAAGTTTTGCCTGATGTAAATGCATTGTACGAATTATACCATTAATACGGATTGGTATTTCTGAAATTTTCCAATCGTACCGTAATCCATGTTTTAATTCATCAATTGAATGATACTTTGGAAGAAAGATTTTAACTTCGCAGCCAAGTTTTTCTAAAGCTTTGGGTAATGAACCGGCAACATCTGCCAGTCCGCCAGTTTTTGCGTACGGCACACACTCTGTTGTAACAAATGCTATTTTCATTTAGTGTTTCGTTTTAACTTAGAGTCCGGGTGTCTTTTGCCAAAGGCATTCCTTTGGAAGAGGTGGAAAAGATTTAGCCACTATGACTCGAGGACACAAAGATTTTGTTAATATGATAATTACTTTATTTTCTAATATGAATAATAAACTATAATCAATTAAATTTCACCTAAAACAAAAAAGAGTTTAATGAATATCGGAGATTGAATATGGAATTCGGAAATTCGAAGTTAAAGTCAAACAGAATTAATAATCAAAGGAAAAACAAATGAAAGAGATAATTAATGGATTGTCCGTTTTTCTTGAAGGCGACAACAAAAGCAAATCGATAATTTTTGTACACGGATTTCCCTATGATCACACAATGTGGAAAGCACAGATTGACGAACTGAGTGAAAAACATTTCTGTGTTACTTATGATATTCGCGGGCTCGGTGAGTCGCCCGTTGGTGATGGACAATATACAATGGAATCTTTTGTTGATGATCTGGAGTTGATTATAAACGAATTGAAATTAGATAAACCAATTTTGTGTGGACTATCGATGGGCGGTTATATTTCATTCCGTGCTCTTGAAAGAATGGAAGAAAAATTTTCTGCTGTGATTTTATGCGATACAAGATCAGAAGCCGATAACAACGAAGGAAAATTAAAACGAGCCGGGGCAATAAAAAGAATTAACACTGAAGGCCTCACTCCGTTTGCAAAGGATTTTATTACAAACTGCTACGGCGATCTTTATAAAAAGAATCATAAAGATGATTTTGAAAAAAGGATTGCAAAATCAGTAACATTTGATTCAGTTGGAGTAAGGGGCTCTTTGCTTGCAATGCTTGGAAGAAATGATACAACAGAATATTTAAGTAAAATTAAAATTCCAGTACTTATTTTATGCGGTAAGTTTGATGCATTAACACCACCAGCAGTAATGAAACCGCTTGCAGAAAAAATTAAAGATGCTGAGTTTGTAATTATAAAAGACAGCGGACATATGAGTCCGATTGAAAATCCTAAAGAAGTTAATGAAGCAATTAAGAAGTTTTTGGCAAAATGTCATTGTGAGGAATAAAATGACGCAGCAATCCGCTCAACTACAGAGCGCTTCTCCCGATGAACCTGTCTGCCGACAGGCAAGATTGGGATCGCAATGACTAAGAATTTCTAAAGAGCGAATACACAACGGTATTTGGGTTATCAATAGTGAAATCAATTTTAGATTCTTCGTGTGGATCGCGAGCAAATCCAAACTTTTCTAACAGCCTTGTCGAGGCAAGATTTTCTTTTTGTGTGTATGCTTCGATTTTATCTAATTGCATCACATCAAAACCAAACTCTATTATTTTAGATAAAGCTTCATTGGCAATTCCTTTCCCTTGAAATTCCGGGAGCAATTCATAACCAACCTCGGCTTTATTTTTCTCTACACTTAAATTCCACAAACAAATTGAGCCGATTAACCTAGAATTATCTTTAAAAGATATTGCCCAATCAACCAATTCATTGTTGTCAATCGATTGGTTTGTTTTATTAATAAAGTTTTGCGCATCTTCAAGAGAGGCGACTCTTGGTCTATCAATGTATTTGTTTACCCCTTCATCTGAACGAAGATAATAAATTTCTTTATCATCTTTTGGAAAAATTTTTCTTAATAATAGCCGTTCTGTTTGTAAAGCAGGGAAAGAAGTAAAATTAATATTCATAAAACATTTAGCCCTGTTTAGATTTCAATTTATTCCAGTTTTGTTTATCAATTGTCATATTCAACGAGTTCCAAATCTTGCCCTTTACCTCAATGCTTCTGGTCTTATTTTTATTAATAATAAATCCGGCTTTCTCATAACATTTGATTGCACCAGCATTCCAGTCGTACATATTTAATTCAATAAAAGGCCTATCAAAATGTGCAAAAGAAATTTATAATAAGTCGTTCACAATTTGTAAACCAAAACCTTTGCCGCGGAATAACTTTTCGCCAATTAGTATTCTACAAAGTTTAACCGATTGTTCGGTTAAATAAATTTCACAATGACCAATGGTTTTTTCAGACCCAGTGTCTATAACTTTAAAGGCAGACCTG
Source organism: uncultured Ignavibacteriaceae bacterium (assembly GCA_963714775.1). Lineage (GTDB taxonomy): Bacteria > Bacteroidota > Ignavibacteria > Ignavibacteriales > Ignavibacteriaceae > IGN3. The sequence continues at coordinate 136,766 of CAVQQN010000034.1, read as the reverse complement.
CTTTTATCTTCTAAATATTTTTCGAGCTGCCGCTCAGTTAAAGGAAATTTAAAAATTGGGCCGGCAAATTGAATCAGATCTTTTTCTGAGTCTACCCATGAAATTAGTTTATTAAAATCGGATTTGGCAAAAGGTTCTAGTCTAATCATCTGTTTTATCTAATTTTAGAAAATCACCATCAATAATTAAAAGTCTAACAATATTTTTCGCTACCGAGCGATGTGAACTCAACTCATCAGAAACAATATAAGTCATTCCTTCTTTTAATATATTTTTAGTACCGTTCTCATGTTCATTAATTACCTCCCCGCTTAAACAATGAACGATATGTCCTTTCTTGCACCAATGATTAGCAAGATAACCCGCACCGTATTCAACAATTCGGACTCTCAGCCCATCAAACTGTAAAGTTTGCCAGAATGACGTTCCTGTTTCTCCTTTATGTTCTGTTTTGGAAATTGTGTTCCAATCGATTACTTGAAAAGGTAAGTTGCTCATAACTTATTTCTTTCCATAATTCATTGCGTTTATTTTTTTGCCAAGTGCGCAATCTGTTATTAGCTCCTCCAATCTTTTCAATCTTGTTTGTTCTTGCTTTGCACTCATAATCCAGCGGGCTGTTGTCTTTTGGTATGAGGGTGCCATTGATTGAAAAAACTTCCATGCTGCCCTGTTGGATTTAAATATTTTCCCGTAAGATTTGTCAAGCACCAGCGATGGTTTTTCATAAGAATACATTTTTGACTTTTCTTCTTTGCGAAACCCATAAGCCGCCAATCCTTCAGGTTTCATCAATCCAAGTTTAATTAATTCTTCAGTTTTTTTAATGTTGATAGCGCTCCAATTACTTTTTGGTTTTCTTGTTGTAAATCTTATGCTATAGCTTTCTTCATCAACACTTCGGCGAATTCCATCAATCCAGCCAAAACACAAAGCTTCGTCCACAGACTGCGACCAGGTAATTAAAGATTTGCCTGAAGATACTTTGTAAAAACCAACAAGCAGTTCTTTTTCTTTTTTGTGATTTTTTTCAAACCACTTGCGCAAATCTGATTGCTTTGAAAAAAATACGGGTTTAATTGAAGTCCTCAGATTTTTTCTTACTTAATGTGTTATAAAAAATAAAAGGAGCAATTGTTATCCACACCAAAAATAAACTCCAAACCCTGCCTTCTGCAAGATTATAATCGTGGAAAAGTTTTTGCCAGGGATTGCCCATTATGTAATGTCCAAATCCAAACTCGAATAGTATAGTTAATCCCAACCAGATTACGCCAATAAGTATTGCGTGTTTTACAGATTCGATTTTCCATTTTTTAAAAATGAAATAAAACATTGTCCCAAAGAAAATAATTCCTGTCGCTGTTGAAATTTGATGAGCAGGAAGATCACCAACAATTTTTTTATAAGTTGCTTCTCGCAACACTCCGTTTAATATTCCGGCAAACGGAAATACAAACCACCAAAGAATGTGTCTATAAATGTTTTTCATAATAATTGTGGAGTCCACTTTAAGAGTGGCCTCCACATTAAATCTCATTCATTACAATTTTATAAACTCAACTCTTCTGTTCTTTGCTTTGTTAACACCGGAATCATTTTTTGCAATTGGTTCAGATTCACCTTTGCCGTCAGTTTCAATTCTTGTTTCATCAATTGAAAAATCTTTTACCAAAGAATTCTTAACAGATGCGGCACGACGTTTTGAAAGATCAAGATTAGATTTATCGTCACCATCAGAATCGGTATGACCAACAACTTTAATTTTTAAGGTTGGATTATCCTTTAATACCTGCGCAATCTCTTTAATCGTTGCAAAAGACTCTGATTTAATTTTATCTGAGTTAACATCGAACGTAATACCGTAAGAAATCAATTTTCCTTCGGTTATTAATTTGTTCCTCATATCAGGCAAACCGGCAGCGATTCTAAAATTACTGATGAGAGGGCTTATTTCGTCAGTTGTTTGTATTCTGAAAATATTGTAGTTGTAATCAGCCCTTATTCCGCGGGGCAAATCCAGCACTTTAGTTTCATTGGCATACATTCTTACACGTTGTTTCTGTACCCAAAAAGCCACGTGATATTTCTCGCCTGTTTTAAACGCAAATGAACTCGTACCCTGATCTTTATAACCTTCATCTTTTTCAGAATAGTTGACCCATAATGTAACGTCATATGAAGTGCTTATTTTAATGCCTGCATTACCAGGGATAGCACCACCTTCGTTAGGGTTGCTTAATGTACCAGATATCAAAAAAAAGTCAAGGCTCACCATATATTCTGAAGTATAGTTGGTTATGGGTAAGAAGTCAAATTCAATTGTAAAATTGTCTGTAAACTTTTCCTGGGCTTCGGGTATAAAATAGCCACCCTTAGTTAATTGAAACCAGTTGCCCGGAAAATCACTGGTTGTTACAATTTCACCGCTTGCATTAGTATTCCATTGAACAGGAAAATCGCCAACGCTTTCTGAAGTAAAGTCATCAAAAAAAATAACTTTTTCGCCGGGAATAAAATCATACTTAGAATTTATTTTATTGCTTTCTTGTGCAAAGATTATATTGGCAAAATATAAACTTGAACCGAACAGCATCATTGAAAACAGGAAAAGATTTTTCATTTGTTTTATTCCTGGATTATTATTTAATATATATTTTAATGTTTCTTGTCTATAACTGGAATTAATGTTTTAATATCAAGCGCTTCTAAAAACCGGGTTAGGTGATACGACCCGTCATTATAGCCCAGTTGTTCTTCCGCTTCCCTTTTGTAGCGATCTTTGTCCATTAAACATAAAAAAGAAAGAATTTGTATAGCCGAACGAGGCAAGCTTTTATCCCAATACTCAGGATTTACTCGCATTACCTGGGTTTGTGTGTTATCATTTCCAATACCAGAAACAGGGCTTTGCCCACGTCCGCCCAAATATGCATTTCCATTACGCTCACTTTCAGAATAGAGCGCATATTCGTCCTCAAACGCTTTCACCATCATATCGCAAGTAGCCTGGTTGGGTTCCATTTTCCAGTAATTTAGCAGCAGCCCGAAAGCTTCCCTTATGGTAACAGGTATCCAGTAATCCGGACGGTTGGGGTTGTAAATAATTACCGTTTCGTCTGCATAGCGGTCGATTCCAGGCTCAAGGTTTTCTTTTTTCCCGGGTGTGTAAAACATTTCGCGCACTTTCGATGCGGCTGTTTCCCATTTAACCATATCAAACCCCGGCTTTGTTTTGCCCGATGGGGTATTTGCTATGTAGTCAAAACCTTTGCCCAAAACTGGTCTAAGTTGGTTTACTTGAACGTCCCAATTAGGCGGCTCAATATCAGCCTTTATTTCTTTGCCTTTATTAGTAAAGAAGTAACAAAACTCAAAACTTATTTCGCAGGGAATACCGTAACCGAATTTTTTATCACAATTTCTTGCATACAACCTTGCCTGGCTATCGAATCCCTTTAGTGTTTGCAATACTGGATTGTTGCGGACAACATCAGTGATTTCAACGAGCTTCAAATAATTTGCTGATGTTTCGGTTTTGGTGAAACCACAATCGTAATGGGTATAAACCCCCCAGTCAATAATTTTAAAAGTCCCTTGTTTATCCAACAGAAGAGGTGATTCTTGAGCATAGATACTGGAGATTAGCAGGATTAAAATAATTCCGGTTATTTGCCTAACAATATAATTCATATCATTGTCCTCAGAAAAACATATTTACAAAATCTAACACTTCATTAAATTTAAACCCGGGGGATATTTTCATAAGTTTTATTATTAACCTACTGATTACTATCATTCTTTGTATATGTTGAAGGAATCTCAAATAGTGATGATGCCGGTTTTTCCATATTAAACTCTGTGGCTTCCATAGTCTGGACTAACTTACCGTTTTGCCAGAGCTCCGTCTTCAAAATAATACCCAGACCCTGAGAAGCATAAGCAATGTTAGTCCAACTGTCCTCTTTCACTTTCTGAACGCTTTCATAAATATCACAGGCGTAATCTAACAGCTTAGCTTCTCCAGTTTTTTTAAGACCGTTTAAATCGCTAATAAAAATATTTGTGAGTATGTGTTCCCATGAATCTTGTCTCAGGGGAACCTCTATATAATTTTTAAAAGAGGGATCTAACGACCAAACCAGTTTTTTATCATTTCGTAAAATTTCAACTGTGTGAGGTTCGGGATTGGAGATGGGGTTTGCATCTAATTGTGCGGTGCTGCTTACATTGCTTCTGGTATCATTACTTAAATCAGTAGAAGCTTCTGTGTTGGCGGTTATACTATACTCAACCGTTGTAATATACTCCGTCCGGAATTTGTTACCATCACGCATAAAGTATTTTATTATACTATATACAGATCCGTCTGGATTTTTAAAAATATAAACAATTGAGTAATCTTGTGGTGGCGCATAGAAAGCTAAGGCAGAAGATATCATTAACCCAAGGAGCAGCATTAAAATCAAATTCGCTTTCGGCATTTTTAAACTCCTGTAAATTTTTATTAGCATAAATTGAAAAACCACTTTTTAAATCTTATGTGATTGATATATAGAAATAACCTAATCTCTTGTCAAATTAAACACGTATGTAATAATCGTTTCTTCTTTTGTAACAGGATCAACACTTTTAATTGTATCCTTGTGAGAGAGCGTTTTATCGAAAGCATTACCTGTAAACGGTCCAAAAGTTTCGTTTAATCCTATATCAATATTATTTTTTGTTGTATCGGGTTTTTCATTTATGTTTTTACACGTCCCTTGCGCAGAAACTTTTTTTATTGTTTTTTTCTCGCCTCGTTTTGATGAAGCCGTAACCCTTAAGGTATAAGTTCCATCATCAAGAAAAGTAAGATATGCGCGACCATCGTATACTTTAATTCCATAACTTTCACTTTCGTTTGACAAGCCTTGTATATCCGCATAAGTGGTTGTCTTTTCAAAATAGGTTCTTGGTCCCTGTTTATTAGAGCCACACTCAAAACACCAATTATCTTCTTCAACCTTAAACTCTTCAGAAAGAGCATAGTTTACATTGCCATCTGAACCATTAAGCCTAACCTTTTAAATTGACCACTCGATTTCCGAGTAATTATCAATTGATGTTGTCTTGCGGTACATTCCATCGGTACCATTGCAGTAAACAGGATATTCTTCGGTTTGATTGTCCTTTTTTGCGCTGACAACTTTTACCTTTATTTCTCCTTTAAAAGGACAAATTTCATAAGCCTTTAAACCATCGATTAACTGTTTAATAACACTTTCATAAGCGCTAAGAGTAATGTTAGTATAGGGAAGGGTAATTGATGCACGTGAAAGTGTTCTTGCTATTCTAAGATCTGAACAAAACGCAGAAATAGTTGCTGTTGATCCCTTAACTGTAAATTTAAGATTGATTAAATAATCGCAGCCAAGACCGCTCACATATTTTTTAAATGTTTTCTCATTATCATTACCTATTAATTGTTGTGTTCTAAACTCTTCTAAAGCCAAAGAAACTTCGTAGTCTGTTTTTACAGAGGCGCAAGGGTAGGTGGTAGATAATTTTATAGCAACGTTTTCTTGAAAATAGATTAATTTGCTCGACACATCCGTAAGGATGCTTTTGTCACAAACTGCATTAGCGCTAATATATAATTTTGTTTTTGTGCCTTGAGCAAACACCGAAGTAGAAATCATAATCAAGACGAGTATGAATAAATATTTTTTCATTGTAGTAATACTTCACAATTTGGTAATAGTTGTTTTATCTGTGTTATCTCCGATTCCCCGATATTGGTTTTCCCAACACCAAGTTTCTCAAGATGTTTAAGCTTACCCACCATTGGTAACAAAGTTTGTATTGGATTAATATCGACATAAAGAGTTTGCAGCGATGCAAGGTTTCCAACTTCAGGCGGTAGACCCGTAACATTATTATTAAGGACAGAGAGCAACTTCAAATTTTTAAATTGCTTAATTTGTTTTGGAATAGATGTAACAAAAATTTTAAAATTATTTATATATAATTCTTCTAACGGATATTTTTTTGCCTTCTTTAGCAAATCTTCTAAATTTACAGCAGTTCCCAATTGTCCACCAGTTATTACAAGAATTTTGATGGATTTAAATTTATCCATCTGGTCAATTGTTCTTTGAACAGTTTTTAGAGACATATCAATTACAAGCAAAGTCATTTCATCAAGGTATTCCTGGTTTTTAATTATTGGCGACTCATCATTTTTAAACTCTTCAATAATTTCTTCCCTTATCGGTTTACCTAATAAAATATCGCCACCCTCGCCTTGCTTTACTGATTCGTGTATTTGACCTAACAACTTAAGTTTATAATCAATATTTTCTTTTTCCTGTTCAAGCTTTAATGAATCACTTTGATTGGTCGGATTTTGATTTTTTCCGGCAAGCATAAGTTTTTTAGATAACTCTTTTATTTCATCATTTGCTTTTTTTGCCGCCACAGGATCATCCCAATTAGTTATCTTTCTAATTTCGCTCATTCTTTTCTTTATCTGATTTGCATCCATATCCTGTGCAAATGCAGATGTGGCAAACAATAAAATCAAACCAAAGAAATAACATCTCATAATATTGTCCTTATCAATTGTTCTGTATGCAAAAATAATTTTTAGTTTTTACCTTCAGGAAAAGTATAGTTAGCATACTTAAAAGCTGTCATTAATAAAGTAACATAATTGTGTACTGCTTCTAATCCCATTAAGCCCGGCGAATAGAAATCTTTATTCTTAACGTTAAGTGTAGCTTCGTTTAGTTCAGCATTAACTTTTTCTAGTTTAGAATATATAGACATAAAGGACAACATAGATATTGAACGTTCCTTCAAAATATCAAAATATTGTGGTGTCATTAAGTTGCAGTAAATTTTTTCAAGCTGCTGAATCTCTCTAACTATGCGGTTGTATTCTTCAGCCGAACATTTGCCTAAGTTCGCCATCAGAGAATCACGCTTTTCGAGGAGAATTTTAGATGAATCGTTTTCTTCAAGATAATTAAGCTGGTTTACCAATTTTTTATCATTAGCAGCAATTTGTTGTGTAAGTTCGCTTTGTTCTTTTGCAAGTTCATATCTGTTCATGTTTTTTTCATTTACTGCATTTACGCTATCTTGCTTACCTTCCATGGTTGCCATTTGCTCAGTTGTATAAGCTTCTGCCCAGGCTTCCTTTCCTTCCTTACTCGTTTTTTTTAAATTCTCAATCTCTTTCAAAGAAAGATTTGATTTTTCTTGCAGCATTTTATCGACCATAGTTTTTTTTTCGGCATCGGTCATTTTCTTTTTATTTTTTAGCCTTTGGATATCGGTATCTGATAAACCATATTCCCGACCAATGTTTTTTTCTACATTAATCTTAGAGTTATTATAAGCATCCTCAACAATTTTTTTTCGCGGAACTATTTCAGCCTGTAAATCTGCCTCAAGCTTATATAGTTTACTTAGAAAGTCTTCTCGTTCTCCGTTATCTATTGTACAGGTGTTTTCTGGTAAATTAGGAATGCGGGATATAAATCCCTCTGGTGTTTGTTGAGATTGTACAAGCGATGAAATTGTAATTACAATAAAAATTATTGCTAACTTTTTCATTTTGTTTACTCTTTAATGTGAATAAATATTTTTGTCTAAAGTTTAATAAACTCAACTCTTCTGTTAAGGGCTTTATTTACACCGCTATCGTTTTTAGCGATTGGCTCGCTTTCACCTTTGCCATCAGTTTCAATTATAGAAGCATCAATACCAAACTCTTTTACTAAAACATTTTTTACAGAAGCACCACGACGTTTAGATAAATCTAAATTTGATTTATCATCCCCATCAGAATCTGTATGCCCGACAATTTTAATTTTTACATTTGGATTTTCTGTAAGCACCGTTGATATTTCTTTTATAGTTCCATACGATTCTGATTTTACAACATCTTTGTTTACGTCAAAGTAAATTCCATAACTAACAAGCTTACCATCAGTTAAAAGTTTGCTGCGCATATCCGGAGAAGCATCAGTTATTCTTAAGTTAGAGATGTAAGAACCTGAAGAAGCACCACGACTTAATCTGAAGCAAAGCCTGCTTAATTTAACGCCGTCGTAAATGTTTGTTGGCATATCAAGCACCTTTGCTTGCTCGTGATAAATTCTAAGTCTTCTACCTTGAACCCAGATTATAACATGGTTTACTTTTTCGGCTACAACCGGCTTAACATCGGATTTACCAATTATATTTTCGGATTCACCTGTTTTATATCCCCATGTATTCCAATATCCTTTTTCAATAGAAATCATTATTCCGCCATTACCAGGATGAGGATTGTTATCCATTTCTTTTCTTTTCGTTTCTCCATAAAGTAAAAGTCCCGCAGCAATTCGGCCACCTTTTGTTTTTGGTACGATATCAAATTCAATTATAAAGTTTTTAGGAAAGTCTATATCATTTAGATAAAAATAATTTCCATCTGTGCTATTTAGATTAAACCAATTTCCCGAGGCTATGTTAATTGTATTTATTTCACCAGCCGAATTAGTTGTCCAGAGTGCAGGAAAATCACCAACAGCATCCTGACTGAAATCATCGTATAAAATTACTTTATCACCCGGGATGAAATCATATTTTGTTGAGCTTGAAAATTTTACCTCATCATCAGATTTTTCAGATGTAACTCCATCATTTTTTTTATTTGATTTTTTATTTTGCTTTGTTGAATCTTTAGTTCCATTATTGGATTCTTCACCAGCATTTTCAATCCCGTTTTCAACCTCATCGTAACCCTTTTTTACACCCTCATCAATTTTCTTATCAACTCTTTTTTCGCCCTCACTTTTTATTTTTTCCTCAGTCTTCTTTTTTAACTTTTCAAAAAACTGAGCTTGTGTTGTTTGGGTAAATGCTATAGCAAACGCTAAGAAGAAAATCATAAATAGATTTTTCATAATTCACCATCCTTAATGTTGTGTAAAATAATATATCGATAAATGTCTTTAGTTAAGAAAGCTTTACATACTTAGTAGCAAGCGTTCCGCAAATCGGACAATTTTTTTCTGGTTTACCAAATTCAATGTGTCCGCAAACAGGGCACAAGTAAAATTCTGTTTCTTCCAGATCTTTTCCTTGTTCGGCTGCAGCTAGTGCAAGTTTGTAAAGCTGTGCATGAACATCTTCTGCTCCAACAGCATACTTAAACATTCGTTTAGCTTTGTGATCATCTTTTTCTGCTTGTTCAAGCATTGGCGGATACATTTCTTTGTATTCGTAAGTTTCTCCATCAATTGCGCTTTTAAGATTTTCTATTGTTGAACCAATTCCATCTAAAGCATTTAAATGTCCTTCAGCATGAATTCTTTCTGCTTCTGCTGTAGTTTTAAAAAGTTTAGCAATGTTTGGAAATCCATCGCGCTCGGCTTTTTTTGCAAATGCACGATATTTTTGATTAGCTTGACTTTCGCCAGCGAAAGCTTCTTTGAGGTTTTCTTTTGTGGTTGGCATGTTATCTTTCCCTGAAATAATTTCTGGATGATGTTCTGAAATAAAATTCAGATTTAGAACAATTCAAACTTAATAATCTATTTGAGAATAGGAAATAAAAAGGGCTGTTTTTTTATTAAATTATATAAATAAAAAAACAGCTTAAATACAAAATTCTTTAGTAAAAAAACGCTTCGTGATTAGTGTACTTTCCATTTTCATAATTAAACTTTGCACTAAAAAACTCCTCTTTAAATAACCACGGAATAAAAATCTTATCACCATCCCAAAGATTTAGTTCCGTAAGCTTGTCGTTTTTTATCCAAGCAAGATTTCCTTCCGGCGAATCAATCAGTTCCCCTTCAAAATTATCCGTGGTAAAAAGAAAAACATACCAATCTTCTTTGCCATCAAACATTGGAAACGTTATAAAACCTTTCATTGTTACGGACTTTACCTTTAATCCGCATTCTTCCTCTATTTCACGTATAGCACATTCTTCAGGAGATTCACCTTGTTCAAATTTTCCACCAAGACCATTCCACTTTCCTTCATGGTAATCATTTTCTTTTTTTACACGATGAAGCATTAGTGTTGAGTTGTTTTTTTTATCTATTACATAACAAAGTGTGGCGAGTTTCATTAAGTATCCTGATTTTTCTCGTAAAAATTTATGCTATTGTAATATACGCTAAAGCAATATAAGTTCTAATCGATAATAAATCATTAAAATATTTTTTAAAGTTTTTTATTTTTCTATTTGCAGATTTATCGTACACATATAAATTAACAAGAGAAATTATTAAGATTAATCGGAGAACATATTATAATGGAACAAGAAGAGCTAAACTTGCAAGTATTTGAAGATAACGAAAATCCGCTTGCAATTACCAAAAAAAATCTTTTCAATTTAGACTGTTTTTTAGCAGCCAGAAAAAAAGGTAAAAACAAAGACGATGATTATGACGACGACGATGATGACGTTAATAGCAAAGGCGATGATTATGACGACGATTTGTTTGAAGATGAGCCAAAAGATAAAGACGATTTAGAAGATGAGTTTGATATTGATGAATTAGACGACGACGATCTGTTTGATGATGAAGACGAATCCGCTTTTTAGAAATTAGATTAAGACAAAGAGCAAGGTTATAATTGAGATAATTTAAATTTTAATTCTGTCCTTGCTCTTACTCGTTTTCTTAATCCCGCTCTTTTCAATAACCCAGATAAGAATTTTTTAGAAGATAATTTTTAACGTAATCCGTTACACCGTCTTCTAAGCTTATAGTAAACGGCTTGTATCCAGCGTTTTTAATTTTGGTAAGATTAGCTTCTGTAAAGTATTGGTATTTTGCTGCAAGGTGTGAGGGCAAATCTATATATTCGATATTAATTGGTTTGCCAACGGCATTAAATAAAGATATAACAAGATCATTCCATGTTCTTGCTTTGCCTGCACCAACATTAAAAATTCCATTCTTGTTTTTATTTTCCAAAAAGTACAAAGTCATATCTACGGCATCTTTAACATAAACAAAGTCGCGCATCTGTTCACCGTCTTTATAGTTTTTATTATGCGACTTAAATAATTTCACTTTCCCAGCATCACTGACCTGCTCAAAAGCTTTGTGAACTACCGAACGCATATCTTCTTTATGATATTCGTTTGGACCGTAAACATTAAAATATTTTAGTCCGACAATCTGATCTAACAGATTATTTTTCTTTGCCCAAAAATCAAACAATTGCTTGGAATAACCATACATATTTAAAGGGCGCAAAGTTTCAATTTTAGATTCATCGTCATTGAATCCAAAAGAACCATCCCCGTAAGTTGCTGCAGAGGAAGCGTAAATAAATCGTATGTTTTTTTCAACACAATATTTTGCAAGTTCTTTTGTATAGTGAAAGTTGTTGTTCATTAAATGATCAGCGTCTTTTTCTGTAGTTGTTGAATTTGCGCCCATATGTATTATGGCATCAATACTGTAGGGAATAATATCGTCTAAAATTTGTTCAATGAAATCGTGTTTATGCACAAAGTCTTCATATTTCAATGCCACAAGATTTTTCCATTTTTCATCTTTACCAAGCTCATCAACAATTATTATGTTGGTTTTGCCAAGTTGGTTTAACTTCCAAACGATAGCGCTGCCGATAAATCCTGCGCCGCCTGTTACAACTATCATATTTAGCCTTTGATATTCGTCAAGTTAATTTTATAATCGAAACCAATTTAGCTATATTTAATTATCTTTTAAAGATTAGATACAAGTAATAATAACAACACAAAGCAATTATGAAAGCAACGACAAAGCAATTTAAAGATTTACTAAAGGAAAGAATATTTGTTATTGATGGCGCAATGGGAACTATGATTCAGCGCCATAAATTGACCGAAAAAGATTTTCGCGGCGAAAGATTTAAAAATTATCCACACGATCTTAAGGGCAACAATGATCTTTTATCAATTACAAAACCCGAAGTTATAAAAGAAATTCATAGAGAATATTTTGCCGCTGGTGCGGATATTGTTGAGACTAACACATTTAATGCGAATGTTATTTCTCAGGCTGATTATCATTTACAAGACATTGCTTATGAAATAAATTTTGAATCAGCTAAGATTGCAAAAGAAGTTGCTGATGAATTCAATAAAAAATTTCCGAATAAGCCAAGATTTGTTGCCGGAGCATTGGGACCAACGAATAAAACACTTTCTCTTTCTCCAAATGTTAACGATCCCGGGTTTCGTGCGGTGACTTTTGATGAGGTTGCCGATGCATATTATGATGCAGCTCGCGGGTTGGTTGATGGCGGTGCAGATATAATTCTTATTGAAACAATATTTGATACGCTTAATGCTAAAGCTGCAATCTTTGGTGTTGAAAAATTATTAATGGAAAGATCACTTGATATTCCTGTTATGATTTCAGGAACAATTGTAGATCTAAGTGGAAGAACACTATCAGGTCAAACGATTGAATCTTTTTATACTTCAGTTTCACATGCAAAAAATCTTGTAAGTATTGGATTAAACTGTGCACTTGGCGCAAAACAAATGAGACCTTTTGTTGAAGATCTTTCAAATGTGTCAGACAAATTTTTATCGGTTTATCCTAATGCCGGATTGCCAAATGAAATGGGCGGATATGATGAAACTCCACAAACAATGGCAACAATATTGGAAGATTTTTTGTCAAGCGGGTTTGTTAACGTTGTTGGCGGGTGCTGCGGAACAACCCCGGATCATATAAAAGAAATTGCAACGATTGTAAAAAATTACAAACCAAGGATACCCAAAATACAAGAACCATATTTGCGATTATGCGGACTGGAACCTGTAGTTCTTCGTCCTGACTCAAATTTTATGAATATCGGTGAACGTACAAATGTTACCGGTTCAAAGAAATTTGCCCGTCTTATAAAAGAAAATAATTATGATGAAGCACTTTCCGTTGCACGCGATCAAGTTGAAGGCGGCGCTCAGGTTTTAGATATAAATATGGATGAAGGAATGCTGGATTCCGAAGCAGCAATGGCTAAGTTCATTAACTTGCTAGAAGCTGAACCAGATATTGCAAAACTTCCAATTATGATAGATTCTTCAATGTGGAGTGTGATTGAAGCCGGTTTAAAATGTTTGCAAGGAAAAGGAATTGTAAATTCAATTTCACTTAAAGAAGGCGAAGAAGTTTTTAAAGAACAAGCAAATAAAGTCCTTAGTTATGGTGCTGCTGTTATTGTAATGGCTTTTGATGAACAAGGACAAGCAGATACTTTTAAGAGAAGAATAGAAATATGTTCTCGGGCTTATAAAATTTTAACAGAAGAAATAGGTTTTCTGCCCCAAGATATAATTTTCGATCCAAACATACTTGCGATTGCAACCGGGATTGAAGAACACAATAATTATGCTGTTGATTATATAGAAGCAGCAAGATGGATAAAACAAAACCTACCACTTGCTAAAGTTAGCGGCGGGGTTAGTAATCTTTCTTTTTCTTTCCGTGGTAATGATACTATTCGTGAAGCGATGCATTCTGCATTTTTGTTTCATGCAATAAAAGCTGGAATGGATATGGGAATTGTTAATGCTGGTCAACTGGAAGTCTATGAAGAAATTCCCAAAGACCTTTTAGAAAAGGTTGAAGATGTAATACTAAATAGAAGATCAGATGCAACTGAAAGATTAATTGAATTTGCAGAAACGATTAAAAAGAAAGATAAAACATCAATAAGTGGCGAAGAGAAAAAAGAAGATTGGCGTAATAATTCGGTTGAAGAAAGATTAAAGCACGCACTTATAAAAGGAATTGTTGATTACATTGATGTTGATATAGAAGAAGCAAGAAAAAAATATTTGCAGCCAATAGAAGTTATTGAGGGTCCTTTAATGGCTGGAATGAATGTGGTTGGTGATTTGTTCGGTGCCGGAAAAATGTTTTTGCCCCAGGTTGTAAAGAGTGCACGCGTAATGAAAAAAGCGGTTGCAATTCTAATTCCTTATATCGAAGCAGAGAAAGAAAAAAATAAAAGCACACGTGAACAAGGAAAAGTTCTTATGGCAACCGTAAAAGGTGATGTTCATGATATTGGTAAAAACATTGTTGGAGTTGTACTTGGTTGTAATAATTATAACGTGATTGACCTTGGCGTAATGGTTCACACAGAAAAAATTCTTCAGACAGCCATTGATGAAAAAGTTGATGTAATTGGCTTAAGCGGACTTATAACTCCTTCGCTCGATGAGATGGTTCATGTTGCAAAGGAAATGGAACGACGCGGAATGAAATTGCCGCTGCTTATTGGTGGGGCTACAACTTCACGCATTCACACATCTGTTAAAATTGCACCAAATTATAGTGGAGCTGTCATACATGTTCTTGATGCCTCTCGTAGCGTTCCTGTTGTCTCAAATCTATTAAACGAAAATGAAGTAGAGAAAAATAAATATGTTCAGTCAGTTAAAGATGAATATACACGGGTAAGAGATGATTATTCAAAAAGAAAATCTGATAAGAATTATATATCGTTAGATAAAGCGAGAGAGAATAGATTAAAAATCAATTGGCAGAAAGCTCAAATCAAAAAACCGAATAAATTAGAAATAACTATTCTTAAAGATTTTAATCTTGAAACACTTCGCAGTTACATTGACTGGACTCCATTTTTTATGACATGGGAATTGAAAGGAAAGTATCCATCCATATTTGAGGAAAAAAGCGTTGGGTCTGAAGCTAAGAAACTTTTTGATGATGCAAACAAACTTCTTGATCAAGTAATTATGAAAAATCTTCTAACTGCAAACGGTGTTATTGGTCTTTTTCCTGCAAACTCAATTGGAATTGATGACATAGAAATTTATTCTGATGAAAACAGACATGGCGTAAAGAGAGTTTTGCATACACTAAGACAACAAACTCAAAAATCAAAGGGTGAACCAAATATTGCACTTGCGGATTTTATAGCCCCCAAAGAAACCTCTGTGAAAGATTATATCGGAATGTTCGCCGTTACTACCGGAATCGGTATTGAAAATCTTGTTGATAAATTTGAAAAAGATAATGACGACTATAATAGCATTATGGTTAAAGCAATTGCTGATAGATTGGCAGAAGCTTTTGCTGAACATCTTCATGAACTTGTGAGAAAAGAATATTGGGGTTATGCTGCTGCTGAAAATTATTCAAAACAAGAATTAATTAAAGAAAATTATATTGGCATTCGACCGGCGCCTGGCTATCCGGCTCAACCTGATCATACGGAAAAGCCAATTATTTTTTCTTTGCTTGATGTTGAGAAGAATGCTGGAATAAAATTAACGGAAAGTATGGCAATGTATCCTGCTGCAAGCGTAAGTGGATTATATTTCTCTCATCCCGAATCAAAATATTTTTCTGTGGGAAAAATTGACAAGGATCAGGTACTTAATTATCACAAACGCAAAGGAATGAGTATTGAGGAAATTGAAAAGTGGTTAAGCCCGATTTTAAATTATTGATGTTTGCATGTTAAAGAAACTAAAGAATTTTATTGTAAAAATATTTCCTGTCAGTTCGAGAAAAGTTTTTCATTTTTTTAATAATATTTTGTATAAGGGAGATAAATATTATTGTCCAATATGCGATAGAAGTTATAGTAGGTTTTTACCTGGTCCCGATAACATCAACAATAATTCAAAATGTCCTGGTTGTAGCTCTCTTGAACGACAAAGATTACTTTGGCTCTATCTGACACGACAGCTAAAAATTAAAGAAGATAAAATAAAATTATTAAATATTGCTCCTGATTATGCAATTCAAACAAAGCTAAAGAAACTTAAAAACATTTCTTATCTTAGTGTTGATCTTGAATCACCCCTTGCCATACAAAAGATGGATATTACAAGCTTAAGATTTGATAAAAGAACATTTGACGCCGTTTTATGCTATCATGTGCTTGAACATATAGAAGATGATAAAAAGGCACTTAGTGAAATTTTTAGAGTACTTAGACCGGGTGCTTGGGCTATATTGCAATCTCCGGTAGATATGAGCAGAGAAATTACTTTTGAAGATATTTCAGTAAGGCTACCCGAAGAACGAAAAAAAATATTTGGTCAAGAAGATCACGTTAGAATTTATGGTAAAGATTATGGTAGCAGAATAGAAAAAGAAGGATTTTTAGTAACCAGGGATAATTTTATTGATATCTTAAGTGCTGAAGAAAGAGAAAAATTTGTGTTGGAAAGTGATGAAATAATTTATTTTTGTAAAAAACCTCTATAAAAAACACTACTAAGAAAGATTAAACATTAAAGGGAAGCTAAAATCAGTTCTATTCGCTGTTAGATCATTAAACAAGATCAAATTCTTTCCAAATGGGGCTTTTATATCAAAAAGTTAGCGATCTTGAGTTTATTACTCACATAAATTTAATAACCGGGTTGTTTCACTAAATTAATTAACCTATCTTATAGGTACCTGATTAAAATTTTGAATTCATACCGTAACAGTCATTCTTTTTTTTATCTACAGGATTAGAGAAACATAGCACTTATGTTCTCACATTATTAATTATTTTTATACAATTTTCAGGAGTTATTATGAATATCTTCGTTGGCAATTTGTCAAACGATGTTCAGGAAGAAGATTTAATGAATCTTTTTTCAGAGTTCGGACAGGTAAAGGAAGTAAAAATTATTCGCGATATGTTTTCGCAGCAAACCAAGGGATTTGGGTTTGTTGAAATGCCCGGTCTTGCCGATGCACAAAAAGCGATTAATGGTTTAAACACTAAAGAAGTTAAGGGAAAGAAACTTGTTGTTAATGAAGCACGCCCTAAAACTGATAGTCGAAAACGATTTAGCGGCGGCGGTGGCGGCGGTGGTAGATCAAGCGGCGGTGGCGGTGGCCAGAACAACAGACGCAGATATTAATAAAATTTATTAAAGCCGGTTTATTTTATTAAACCGGCTGTCTTATCTGTTAGATATTAGTGATTGTGCCTCCGAACAACATTCCCTTCATTAACAATTAATTCCTCCCCCAGATGTTTTAGAACAATATCTTCAGATGGTTGTTCATCTAATAAAAGTAGGCGTAATAGTATTAATTTTTAAATCTTCAAATAAAAGCGATCCACCGGGATTAAAAAATTAATTCTTGGCAATCTTTTTATCCTTCAATTAAATTGTGATAACCCGTTCCTGTCCTTCGTATTAGTTGTAGTGATGTTCTTCTTAATCCCAAGCAATCATTTTATCAGCAAGTGCAATTTTCTAAATTACAAGGATTTCCAATATTTATATGCTTAATTACACATTGCGGGTTTAGTAAAAAAATAATTAGTTTATCGTATTTATTAGCATTAATTTTGACCTTCCGGTAATAGACCGGATTTTTTAATATTATTATTTAGAGGTTATAGTGAGTACTAAGTTATTTGTGGGTTCTCTCCCATGGTCGGTTGACGACGAAGCATTAAAAGAAGCATTTGAAGAACACGGAAACGTAGTTTCTGCAAAAATTGTAAAAGATCGCGATACCGGTAGATCCAGAGGATTTGGGTTTGTTGAAATGGAGAGCTCCTCCGAAGCATCTAATGCAATCAAAGCATTAAATGATTCGCAATTAAGTGGAAGAAATATTGTAGTTAATGAAGCTAAATCACGTAGCTAAAAATTAATTCTGATTTGATGTACAAAGGCTGTCTTTTAAGGCAGCCGTTTCATTTTTAAACTATAATTTGTGTTAATAATGGACCTAATTTTGCACCCGCCCTAGATGACATCTTTAAAATTTTGCTAAAAACATTTGTAATTCTGATTTATTGTTACCAAATTTGAGGCGAAATCAAAACATTATATGAAAGGTAGCTATATGAAATATTTTACTTTTTTACTGTTGGCGCTTTTTCTCTTTCTAAATGTAGCTGGAGTTTCTCAAGAAATTAACAAAACGGGCGGATTCGCTCGAATTTCTGCAATGGGCGCAAATCCCTACATAGTGGACCCTTATTTTAATTCTGTCAATCCTGCTTGGAATGCTGTTTACAGCAATTTTATTCTGGCCGACCTTGGCTCTGCTGTAAGCGCCCCATTTTCTGCCGGTGGTGCTGGACAATATCTTTCTGGTAGTTTTAAACTAACAGATGGGTGGACGCTTGGAGGAATATTAACGAGAAATGATTTTAATGCTTTTTCGATAGGATTGGTTGACCCAGGTACAAGATTGGGTATTGACGGGGTTGTTTCTACAGTTAATAACCTTCTTGGCGGTACGGCTGTTGTTCCCCTTGATAATAATGTTGAGGTGATAGGAACATTTACAATGGGGTCTACATCATTTGGTTTGGGAGTTGCATATGCAAGTACTACAAATGATTATACACCTGCAGTTGGTACAGGAACTTCGGGTACAGCAAGTCAAATAGGATTTAATGCCGGTATGATTTCCGATCTAACAAGATCTTTTAAATTAGATTTAGGTTTATCTTTAATGATGCCAAGTGCAAGTTATAAACCAGCAGTTGGCGGCGAAACAAAAGCCAGCCAAACCATTATGTTAGTAAATGCTAGAGTTTTCTGGAATTTAACTAAAAATCTTCAATTTGTGCCAATTGCCGCATTTGCAACTTCATCAGGAACCCTTGATTCTGGCGGAGTTTCGGGTTCGGCAGATATGCTTTCTCTAACCCAGTTTTCTTTTGGTGCGGGGTTAAATTATCAGGTTGGTGATTTTATTCTTGCTGGTGGCGCTATCTTTAATAACAGCTCAGCAACTCGAGCTGCCCTTAATGGTATTTATCCAGAATTAACTTCTAGTGTAACAATTTTCCCTATATGGAATATTGGTGCAGAATGGAATATGACTGATTGGTTTGTAGCAAGATTAGGATACGTTGCAATTTCGGGTAACGCAACTATTGAAAGTCCTGCGACTACAACCACAGTCGACGAAAGAGTTATTTCATTTTTTGCACCTTCACAAAGAGGTATGACTGTCGGTG
This sequence comes from uncultured Ignavibacteriaceae bacterium, assembly GCA_963714775.1. GTDB lineage: Bacteria > Bacteroidota > Ignavibacteria > Ignavibacteriales > Ignavibacteriaceae > IGN3. The sequence continues at coordinate 117,800 of CAVQQN010000034.1, read as the reverse complement.
TTGGATTTAGATTTGGAAGTTTTTCTTTAGATGCAACTATTAATGAAGATGTACTAAGACAAGGACTTAACAATATTGGCGGCGGCGGGTCAACTTTTTCATATTTGACTGCAAGCTACTCACTTCCATAATAATTATTAAAAAGGGTATCCCATTTCGGATACCCTTTTTATTTTCTTACTTTTTTATATCTAAAATATTTTTAGCCTATCATTCCTAATTATATTATATCCCTTTGATAATAATTCGTCTAAATAATTAAAAACGATTATGACAATCAATGAAGAAACAAAAAGCAATTCCAGAAATAATTAAAACAAGAATGCTGCTATAGTTTTAATTTATTCTCCTTCTTGATCAAGTTTATCTTCCCAGAGATATTTTTTTGTTTCTTTAACAATAACTCCACTTAACAATATTAAAGAAACAAGATTTGGCAGAGCCATCAATGCATTTGTAATATCTGCAAAAGTCCATACAACATTTAAAGACATAACAGACCCAATCATTACAAAAATTACCCAAAGATAGCGATATGGTTTTACAACTTTGTTTCCGAAAAGATATTCTGCTGCTTTCTCTCCGTAATAAGACCAACCGAGTATTGTAGAAAAAACAAATGTTAGTAATCCAAGAGTTAAAACAATTGGACCAATAATGTGAAAATCGCTGAAAGCCTGTTTAGTTAGGGCTGCTCCCGAAAGTCCCTTCATCCACTCACCGGAATTTACAATAACTAATCCTGTCATTGCACAAACAACAACCGTATCCCAAAATGTTCCTGTTGATGATACCAATGCCTGGCGCACAGGATTTTTTGTTTGTGCCGCAGCGGCAACAATTGGAGCACTTCCTAAACCTGATTCATTTGAAAAAAGTCCGCGTGCAATTCCAAATCTTATAGCCTCTTTCATTCCCGCACCAAGAAATCCACCAATTGCAGCTTGTCCTGTAAAAGCACTATTAATTATTAACAGAAAATGTATCGGGAATCCCGCTAATATTCATTCCAAGAATTATTAAACAGCCAAGCACATAAGTAATTGCCATAAAAGGAACAAGTCTTTCGCAAACATTTGCAATGGATTTTATTCCGCCGATAATTACAACAGCAGTAAGCACTGTTAAAACTAAACCCGTAACCCACATTGGTATTTGAAATGCTTCATGAACTAAAGTGGAGATAGAATTTGCCTGTACCATATTTCCAATTCCAAATGCAGTTACTGATGTAAATGCTGCGAACAAAACTGCAAGCCATTTCATATTTAATCCACGTTCAAGAACATACATTGGTCCGCCAGCCATCGATCCATCGGGCATTTTAACTCGATACTTTACAGAAAGCAACGCTTCGCTGTACTTTGTTGCAATTCCAAAAACACCGGTTAACCACATCCACAAAACAGCACCGGGTCCGCCCGCAGCAACAGCAGTTGAAACACCAACAATATTTCCCGTTCCTATTGTTGCCGCAAGGGCTGTGGTTAATGCACCAAACTGACTTATATCACCTTTACCTTCTTTATCTCGTCGTAAAGAAATTTTTATTGCTTTACCGATAAATCTTTGAATGATTTTGAGTCGAAATGTTAAAAAGACGTGTGTTCCAAAGAGAAGTATGATAAGCGGATATCCCCAGAGTAAATCGCTGATTTGAGTAAGGATGTTTTCTAAAGCCTGCATAATTCTCCTTTAACTAAAATTTAAAGACCTTCTTCACTAATCAGATAAGCCATTATTGCAATTGATGCTGTGCCAAGTTCAAGTTCTCTTGGGTGAACAGAATCAAATGTATCATTAGCCGAATGATGGACATCCATATATCTTTGCGAATCAGGAACATAACCTAATTTTGCTTTTGTGTTGTTGATATACTGAATATCAACACCACTGCCGCCTGCTTTTATCCAATGTATTCCTGATTTTTCTAAAACAGAACTCCAGCTTTTTATTTTATTTAGAACAGAAGAATCAGAATCAACATCAAATCCAATCGGAGTAAATCCGCCGCGATCAGATTCTATTGCTGCCAAATGAATTTCTTTATTTGCTTCAGCATACTTTCCATAATCTTTTCCGCCACGCGATCCGTTTTCTTCATTTATAAATAATACGCAACGAATTGTTCTTTTGGGTTTTATATCAAGTTCTTTAAAGAAATGTAATACTTCCATTGATTGAACACAGCCCGCACCATCATCATGTGCACCACAACCCTGGTCCCAGCTATCAAAATGTCCTCCAACAACAATTATTTCATTGGGATATTCTGTTCCGGTTATTTCTGCAATTACATTGTATGATTGCGCATCAGGTAAAGTTTTACAATTGAAATTTAGATTGATTGAAAGATCCGGATTATCAGCTAAAGCATTGTGTAAATAATCGGCATCAAGATAACCGAGTGCGGCAGCAGGAATTTTGGGTAACGAATCAACATAGACCATTACTCCTGTATGCGGCACATTATCATGCTTCGTTGTAACCGATCGAATTAGTACAGCAACAGCTCCGTACTTTGCAGCCTCAACTGCACCGTAAACTCTTTGATCGACTGCGCTTCCGTATCCAGCAAATGTATTTAACAAGCCTTCATCAACAGGACGGCTAAAGAAAACTATTTTTCCTTTTACTTCGCTTTGTCTTTCTTTTAATTCAGTAAAATTTTTCACCTCAATAACATTTGCTGTAATTCCGTTTTCGGGCGTTGCAATGCTTTCGCCTAATGAAAGAATATTAAGAGATTTTTCATTTATTGAACTTTTACTCTTTACAATTTCTGCTGTTTCAACTTTCCTCTTTCCCAATGTGGAACCATAACTGGCTGTAACCAAACTTTATTCACACCAAGGTTTTTTAATTTTTCTTCTGCCCAATAAATGGCGCGTAAAGAGTTTTCTGATCCGCTTAATCTTGGACCAATATTACAGAGTTCGCGTAACCATTCATAACCTATTTTTTCTGTTAAAGTTTTTTGAGTGATTTGATCAGCAATAAAGTCATATTGTTTTAGCTGTGCAGAATCCAATTGCGAATATGAATGAATTGAGAAATGAAAAAATAAAAACACAATAAGTGTAAATTGTCGTAGTAATATCTTATTCAAAAAACCTCTCCAATAAATTAGTTCCCACTTTTGTGGGAAATATATCTGTATAAATGATTTTTAATCCATCACATTTGCTTTGGCAGTTCCCTCGTCGGTAAAAATTTTCCACTGCACAACTGCAGTCGCTATAAATAAAACAATAGAAAACCAGTAGGCAAATTGATACTCAAGTTGGATAATATTCTGCCCGTTTAATTCTGCATCGCTATCCAGATTAAACTTTAATAACAGTAAAAATATGCCGCCGCAAATAGAAATTACAATATTAAGTATTGCAGTAATTCTTTTTTTAACAAAGCTAACTGCTAAGGCAATAACGGCAGCTAATAGTGCAAGCAAGGCTAATGGCTGGGATTCAATTTCTTTGTTCTCTTTTACTTCCCCTTCCGTTGATTGTCCAAACATACTGTCAGCTTTATATTCACTGCCAGTAATAAGCTGGAACCCGGATAAACTCATAATTGTTTGTCCGCTGCAGGAAAGGTTTACGAATGGCAGAAAAAATAACAGAATGATGACACCATAAAATGCTGGAGAAAATTTTTTCAATGGTTCCATTATTACCTCGTTAAGTTTTTAATCTGTTTTCTAAACAAAGCACTAATCCTTCAAGTGGAAATTACATTTCAGCAGAAAGAGAATCAACCAGATTTAGTAATATATATTTAATTATAACGAAGATGGATTAAACAAAACCACTTTATAACAAACACATTTGAAGATTGAAATTTAAACACTTAAGTTAGAATTACAACTACAACAATGATTAAGTTTTGAAAAGGTGATGCGTTACAAAATTATTATAGGGATTATATTATGAATAAACAAAACGAAATTTTAATAGGCGCTTCAGGTGCGATTGAATACATTTTTAATCCAACCACATTAGATAAGGTTCTAATACTTAGCGATATACATTCATTAAACATTGCGCAGGCATTTAAAGAAACGTTTATTAATCATAAATGTTTTGTTGATTCTTATGTGATTGAAAATGAAAAGCGTCCATTAAAAGATATTCCGGCAGAATTAGAAAATCTTTTGCCCGGAAAAACTATAGTGCTAAATATTCTTAAAGCTTATCCGGAAGAAATTCCTTTCCGTATAAAATGGATTTTTAAAGTTGAGGAGAATAAACAAATCAGAATGGCACATATGCCGGGTATTACCGAAGATATGATGTTGAATTCAGTAAATGTTGATTTTGGTAAGATGAAATTAAATGCTGACTTGCTAAGTGCGTCTTTGGAAAATGCAGAGCAAATCCATATAACAACAAAAGAAGGAACAGATATTTTTCTTGGCGTGAAGAACAGAATTTTTTCGGTTGATGTTGGTGTTAGTGCTGGTGAAATGTGTAATCTACCATGCGGTGAAGTCTACTGTGCCCCCTTAGAATCAGAAGCGAACGGAGTTGTTGTTTTTAATGCAAGCATTGGTGATATCGGTTTGCTTAAGCACGATTTAAAGGTTTTTGTTACCGCAGGAAGGATCACAAAGTTTGAAAGTGACGATAATAAACTTGTAAAAAGAATATCAGAATTGACGAATATAGATCAGGAAGCAAAAATAATTGGCGAGCTGGGAATTGGAATAAATCCGGGTGCACGAATTACAGGTAATATGCTTGAAGATGAAAAAGCAATTGGCACAGCACACATTGCTTTTGGAAACAACGCAGATTTTCCCGGTGGAGGGAAAAATAATTCGCAGATACACAGAGACTTTTTGTTTTATCGTCCTACAATGGAGATAAAATATATTGACGGTTCCAAAAGAGTTGTGATGAAAAACGGTGAGATAGTTTTATAGTATTTTTTATCTTCTTTAAAACAAGAATTTTTTAAACCCAGTCATAAGGTTTTAACCGAGCTATTTATAATTATTTCAGAAGAAGATGACCTAAAATCTAAAAAAACAATTTATCTGGAGCTATAAATCACTCTGCTATAAATATTATATAGCCATGCTAAAAAAACTCCCCAAAAGAATCCGTAAACAAATCCCCAGAATAATCCCACAAAAGCACCAAGCCAGGTAAAAGAGTATCCCGAAAAGAATGATGAAAATTTAGAAAAAAAATCACCTTGCGAATCAACAATCAAAAGCCAGCAAGTCCCAATAAAAACAGACAAGCCGAGCATCGTACCCAGCGCAAGCCCGAATGCTCTTCTTTTTAGGTCCATACAAACTCCGATAATATTTCTCTAATAATAAAAAGCAATATTTATTTTTTCTTTTCAATCTCCACTACTTTATTTCTGCGATGATCCATAACACCAACCATCAATCCCGCAGTAACCACAACAGCACCCGCAATTTGATAACCTGTAACTTCCCTTCCAAACAAAAGCATTATAAATGGAAGCAGCGCTAAGTATACATTTGTATATGGAACCCAAAAATGTGCTGCAAACTTTGATAGTTTAAAGAAACCAAAGCTGTAAATATATCCGGTCAATCCCGCGGCAATAACAAAAAGTATCGGCAGCCAGTTATTTGGAATTATGCTTCCATCAAATAACGAAAAGAATTGATGATACTCTGTTGATTTGATTATTTGTTTAATGTTTGCTTCATCTTTTTCAGAAACTGTTTCATTCAGAACATAGTTTTTATCCGCCTTTGAATAATGGCTGAGAAGAAACTCTTTTTTATTAACATCAACCTTATCAAGCACTTTTGTTTCAAATTTTGAAACACTTATGCTTGCAGGCATATTTGCATTCATCATATTTCCGATTATTGGAATAATTAAAATTGCTGAAGTAATAAAGACCATTTTCCATATCTCGCGCCAAAAGACGAGAGCATTTGGACCTACACCGGGCAAAGCGGTTTGAACAGTTTTGTTATTTAAAACCTGCTGAGAAAGTAAACATCCGTTAATAATAACTATCCAGATAATTGCATTTGAATCAAGTGCATTATGGCTATCTCCCGCAAAACCCAAAAGCCAGGGGATATGCGGTGTTGCAAGTCCGGCAATAACCAACGAAACCCCGAACCAGTGTTCTTTCCGGATTGGAGCGTTGAACATAATTTTTCCAAAGAAAGGAAGAAATGCAAGATAAACATTTACATACGGGGCAAAGATGTGAGGTGAATAATATCTTGGCAGATAAAAGAAACCAATATTTTCAATCACTCCGGTAAATGCACAAATAATTATCGTTGATAAGGATAAAAATCCGGGCCACAAATATTTTACTTCTTTACCACGAATAACTTCAATGATAACTGCCACAACAGCCCACGCAAGTTTTGAAACTTCGCGCCACCAAGTCATAACACCGGCAGAAATATCAACCTTGCTTCCACCTGTATACTTTGGCTGATTAGCCATCCAGTTTAAAACGTATTGTCCGCCAAGTCCGCCATTAATTATGGAAAGCCAAATAATAAGTATAATCCACTCCACAGATATTTTCTTTCTATCGTGTTATTAATTTTTCTTGCTTTAGACACGGCAAAGTTAAATAATTTATTTTTGTAAATCAGTTTTTTGGACATAATTTCTATTGTATTAAATAATTACTTATTAACAGAAAAAGACTATGAATAAAAAAGTTGCACTTCTTTCAATGAACACACTCGAAAACTTTTACAGTTATGATAGATTATTAATTGAACCTATGAAAAAGCTTGGATGGACAACGGAAGAAGTATCCTGGCGAAATGAATCTGTAAACTGGGATGATTTTGATGCCGTGGTTGTAAGATCAACCTGGGACTATCAATTATCACATGAAAAATTTTTAAGCGTTTTAGAAAACATTAACAACTCATCAGCTCATCTTGAAAATAACCTTGAGCTTATGAAATGGAATATGAACAAGAATTATCTTTTTGACCTGGAGAAAAAAGGCGTACAAATTGTTAAAACAATTTGGGAAAAAGGGTTTAACTCAACTTTTGCGGCTGAATATTTTAATAAACTTAACTCCGAAGAAATAATTATAAAACCAAACATAAGCGCTAACGCTGATAACACGTTTAGATTAAATAAAGAAAATTTCAGTGGGCATCTGCCGCAGCTTAATAAAATATTTGCTCAAAGACAGTTTATGGTTCAACCATTTATGCAAAACATAGTTGAAGAAGGTGAGTATTCTTTAATCTATTTTAATGGCGAGTATAGCCACTCAATTTTAAAGAAACCAAAAGAAAAAGATTTTCGTGTACAGGAAGAACACGGCGGTATATTTAAAAGTGTTAACCCGACTCAACAATTAAAATCAATTGCAGAAAATATAATTAGCAATCTTTCATCAATTCCACTATACGGCAGAACAGATTTTGTGCGAACCAGCGACAATAATTTTGCATTGATGGAGTTAGAACTTATCGAGCCGTCGCTTTATCTAAATATGGATAAAGAATCCGCAGAACGATTTGCAATTAACTTTTCAAAAAAAATGAGCAGTTTGTAAAAATAGCAAAACCTTGAAGGTTTTCTTTAAATATACATAAGGTGACTTAATAATATATTTCAACTGAACTGTTTGTAAATACGATTTTTGGGGTAGAATAATAGATACCTGCTGTAAAATTAAAAATTCCTCTTCTCGTTATGGTCAGAGAAGAGGAAAATGATTTTCAATTGATTTATTTTAATTCACTCAACCAGCTTTGTGCAAATGTTCTTGCGGCATTTACGGTTTCTTTACCGGCTCTAAAATATAGTTTCCACTGGCTGCTTTTATATTCATATTCTTGATCAACAAATTTAAATATTCCATTTTTGCCTTTGATTGTTTTAGCTCCAAAGTTTATGTCAGCAGACTGTTCTAAAAAAGTGCTAATCCATTTTTTAATCATTGGCTTGGGATTATTGTTCGGATATTCTTTTTCCCACACGGCTAAATTATTTTTATAATCATCCATCTGCACTTGATATCCTTGTTTAATGTATTCATCCATTTCTGGTTTGTACATTGTTTTTTCCGGATCATCAATATCAGCTAATTGCTGCTTGAATGATTTTAATATTTCATCAAACATTGTCTGCTGGTCTTTTGCCATTTGTGATTTAGATTTTTCTGTTTCTGCAATGCTGTTTTTTAGGCTGGCTCGCGCTTCTTCTTTTAATTGAGCCGAATATTTAGGAGCCTCAGGCGGAGTTGGTTTTCTGTCTTCTCTAAATTGATTATACTTTTCAACAAACTCTTTTGAAGCAACATATTCTTTAACGTTTTTCCCGATTGATTCAATTAAAGATACCCGGTCACCAATAGCAAGATCCTTTAATGTTTTAACATTAGGGATATAAAACGATGGACCGGTTACGGCATAAAAAATATTTGATTTTGCGGTTTCCTCTTCGGTTTTAAATTGCTGAAGAAGACTTTTTAACTTATCATCAACAAACTTTCCAGCAGTAAACCCTAAAACCAGCACTAACAGTAATGGAAGGGAAAAAAGTAATTTTTTCATTTGATGTACTCCGGATTAATATTTTGAATGTTTTAACTAAAAATGTAAAGATAAACCATTAAGCACAAACAATATTACAAAATATTTTTCTTGTTTCATTTTGGTTTGAATGATTAACTTTAATAAACAAAATCAGTTATAAAACGGAAATATTTAAAATGACAATAATAACCCGCTGTCCCTGGTCTGCTAACGATGCACTTTATGTTAAGTATCACGATAAAGAATGGGGCGTTCCTGTTCACAACGATAAAAAACTTTTTGAGTTTCTTTTGCTTGAAGGATTTCAAGCAGGATTAAGCTGGCGTACAATTCTTTATAAAAGACAAAAGTTCCGTAAAGCATTTGATAACTTTGATTTTAACAAAGTAGCAAAGTATGATAAAAGAAAAATTAATTCTTTAATGAAAGATGCGGGAATAATCCGCAACAAGCTTAAGATAGAAAGCGCAGTTACAAATGCTAAAGCGTTTATAGTTGTAAGAAAAGAGTTTGGAACATTTGATAAATACATTTGGGGATTTGTTGACGGCAAACCGATTAAAAATAAATTCAAATCATTAAAAGAGCTTCCAGCCAAAACAGATCTTTCTGATTTGATAAGTAAAGATTTAAAAAAACGCGGATTTAATTTTGTTGGATCAACAATTATCTATGCACATATGCAGGCAACAGGAATGGTAAACGATCATCTTGTTGATTGCTTTTGTTATAATCAGTAGCGCAGTTCGCTGCGGCGAATCCCTTCCAGCGTTTACTTTTTATTAAAATCCAAAGAAGACATCTTTAGGAAAAGATGTCTTCTTTAAAACAAAGTTAATTGAGTTTCTATAAACAAAAACTTAATTTGCAAATGTCTTTATACTTAAACTTTGCTTTACATATAAATACGCACTCCGCTTTTCTTCTTTATCTCGTTAGGGGTACGAAACGATGATTACCATTACAATAATATTAACTGATTAATTTAAGATAAGAGAGAAGATATTATGGCTGGTGCATTTACTCATATGGCAATTGTTAGTGAGGCAACCAAATCATTTCCAGCTGGAAAACCGGTTGGAGATGCCTTGCGTGTTCATAAAAATTTCTTAACCCTTGGTAGTGTTAGTCCTGACATTCCATACTTAGCCCATCTGTCATTAAAGGATGCTTTCGACTGGGCTGATATTATGCACTATCATCAAACAAATAAGTTAGTCCAGAATGCAGTTCACTCTCTTGCTGTTGCTAAAACTAAGAGTAAGGTTTGGAAATCCCAATTAGCCTGGCTATTAGGTTTCGTTGGGCATCTTGTTTCAGATGCCTCTATACATCCAATCGTTGAAAGTATTGTTGGCCCATATACTGATAAAGACACTAATGCTAATCATACTGAATGTGAAATGATTCAAGATGTATTAATTATGAAGAATGTTCTTAATCTTGAAGTGACTTACTCTGAATATACCGACTTATTAAGAACTGGCTTTGAGAGTACCACGTTTGATAAGGTTTCAGAATTTTGGGTTCGCCATGCAGAAGTTAATTGCCCAATGGCTGGCAAATTCCCTATTGATGCTGTTGTTAGTTCATATATTGATATGTTAGATACAGCTGAAGGTGGGAATGCCTTCGCTAGAGTGTTTCGACACTTTGGTTCAAACTTTGTTTACCGCACATATAAAGATGTTACCAAAAATGCTTTTGATCTAGTAGAAAAGTATTATACCAATATCCAATTACCTAATGGTCTAACAGGTAGATTTAAAGAAGATGGATTTGATTTTACTGTAAAAAATGTTGTTTCAGTTTGGTCTAAAATTGAAAGGGCACTTTTTACAAAAGACAATATAACAGATTTCGTTTCTAACTGGAATCTTGATACTGGTATTGATCAGGATGTTAACAAATCAACTTACTGGAGTTAAAAAAATGAAACATGCAATATTCATTAGTTTTCTATTTGTTTCATTCTTCATCATTTCTTGTAGTGTCATAAAGCCAAGTTTATCAGAAGTATATCAGCCATTAGGTACAGCAGTATTAACCGCAAATGGAATTCTAATGTCGGAGTATCCTGAAATCAAGCCAGAATATATAAATCAAATCGATTATAAAAATCTTCTTAAAGAAGATTATGACATTTTATATCAAAGACTTTTACCATTTGAAGTACAAATAAAAAAATCAGAGAACAATTATATCATAAAAGTATATGATGGTAAACTTTTAATTTTAACTGATTGGCTTTGCACAGAAAATAGAATCGATTGTTGGAGTTATAATCAGGAATGTAATCCTGATACCATCAAGATTAAATGTAATTGACTATTAAAACTTAAACATAATTTGTAAATGTTTTTATACTTAAACTTTGCTTTACATATAAATACGCACTCCACTTTTCCTCTTTATCTCGTTAGGGGTACGAAACAAATGATATTCAATAATTTATTCAACAACTTGAATGGGAAAACTAATGAGTGAAAAAGTTTTTAAAATACTGTCAATTGATGGGGGGGGCATAAAAGGACTATATGCCTCAACTATCCTTGAAAGATTTGAAAAAAAATTTAGTTGTCAAATTTCCGATTATGTGGATATGATCTGTGGTACTTCCACTGGCGGGTTAATTGCTTTGGGATTAGCACTTAAAATTCCAGCAAAGACAATTTCCGACCTATATGTTAAACAGGGTCAAAACATCTTTCCTAAAAAACTAAAATGTAGAGAAGTTTTTAACCAAGTTTTTAATACAAAATATGAAACTGAACCATTAAAGAAAGCATTAGAAAAAACATTTAAAAAGAAAAAAATAAAAGACTGTAACAATTTACTTTGTATCCCAAGTTACGACATAACAGACGGAAGAAACTGGGTTTTTAAATACGATCATGGAGACTTGGATAGGGATAATGAAGCTTTATGTGTTGATGTAGCTTTAGCAACCACCGCTGCACCATCATTTTTTCCTGTGATGGAAATACCTTTTTATAATCGTAAACAATTTATCGATGGAGGTATTTGGGCAAATAATCCAGTTCTTGTTGGATTAATCGAAGCTGTAAAGTTTTTTGTTGGCAAAGACAAGCAATTCGACTCTATAAAAATTTTGTCTATAAGTAGTTTAACTCGAACAGGAGGAAAAAAAGTTGGTATGAAAAGAAAGAGAGGTTTAATTGATTGGAGAAACGACTTATTTGAAACGATTTTATCTAGTCAAAGTAATTTTACAAATTATTTTTTAGAGACATTTAGTAACGTAGGGCATATCCCAATTGAATATATTAGAATACCAAGTGAATCAATTGCTTCAGAACAGGAGGACTTAGTAAAACTGGATAATGCTTGTGCAGATTCTATTTCGCTAATCACAGGCAAGGGAGAGGATGCAGCTAATATATGGGAAAAAAGATCAGAGATTTCTAACTTTTTTAGTTCAAAAAAAATTTATCAAATAGAAAAAATTGAGGTTTAATCATGGCAGATTGTCACAACATTTTTATGACGTTTAATCAAATAATAAAATTATCTGATCAAGATAGAAATGTTCTAATATCATCTCGCAATAATTTGCGCGATAGGATTGCAAAAAAATTTCTTTTAATAACTGAGAGCGAAAGAGGTAGCCACAATATTGATTTTCAAAGTCAAGGTTCTTTTGTAATGGACACAATAATTACTCCAGAACAAGACGATTTTGATTTAGATGACGGTGTATACTTTCTTGGTGAGCTATCCGAAAATGAAAGAATAAATCCTTCTTTGTTTCATGATTTAATTATTAAGACAATTGATAAACATCACCAAATTGAAGATATAATAGACAAAGATACTTGTGTCAGGGTACGTTATTCTAAAACAAAGGATTTTAATAAAGAAGGAGGATATCATATTGACTTACCTATCTATTACAAAGAAAACTCTGATACCCCTGAATTAGCCCATAAGAAAAAAGGTTGGGTAGAAAGTAGCCCTGTTGAGTTCATCGATTGGTTTGAAGCAAAGATTAAATCAGGTTTCCAAAAGGGGTTTTTAGTTGAAGCCTCCAAGTATAAAGATTCTTATGAAAAATGGGTGCAAGATATAAGAAAAAATGACCACCAATTAAGAAGATTGGTTAGATATTTGAAAGCTTGGGCAGACCTAAAAAGTAATGAAATGCCATCTGGAATTATGATGACAATTTTTGTTGCGAATAATTTTGAACTTGATGATCGTGATGATATTTCACTTTTAAAAACACTTAAAAACATCGATAAATATTTTGAGAAAAACGGCATTATTTGTTTAAGACCTACTCCCAAAAAAGATGAGGATCTCTTTGAAAATTTCAAATCAGTTGATAAAACGAGTTTTCGCAAAGCCCTCCAATCATTAATAGAATCAGGCACTGAAGCTTTTAATAATCCCTATCAAAAAGAAGCCTGCATAAAATGGAAAAGGCATTTTGGTAATAGATTCCCTTGCCAATACGCAAAGGAGGAAATAGATGGAGCTAAAAAATATTCTGCTCCTGCTGCAATAAAAGGTAATTCAGCAAAGAGTGCTCAATGACTTTTGAGGAAGCATGTTCTTCTGCTTTTACTTATTTATCAAGTTTTGAGTCTGTAAAAATTTTGACTGATGCTGAGAAAAAAGAATTAAAATTTCCTTCAAGCGATCTAATTTGGGAAATTCTTAGCGAATTGGAATTAAATGAAAATATTGAACTCATTAAGTTTTATTTATTATTTGATTTAGAATTCCCATTTAGTATACCGTATATATATTTATCACAAAGTTCTTATGATAAAATAAAATATATTCCCCACATTGATAAAAAAAATTTTATTTGTACTTTCGATAAAGATCTAACTGTTACAGATCCTACACAGCCTGGTAAAATAGTTTTGGACGTTTTATTAAAGGCAAAGCAAATAATAAAAGATGGTGTTGGTAAAAAGAATTTTCAGGATTTTGAATTGGAGTTTTTATCATACTGGCGTCTAAAATATGATGATGAAACTTCTGTTCGTAAAGATCTGTTGTCTATTATCGACTCAAGTGAATTAACAGGTTGTAAAATTTTGTGTTTAAATAAACCGTTTAATTCCTTTAAATATATTATTCATAGAAACAATGAAATGTCAAAGAATTTTCAGAATTATTTATCACTTATGGGTTATAGTTATTTTGACACTGAGCCACTCATTTTAGAAAATTTTAAGTTACCCTCATACCCACCATATTCCATTAAATATAAAAATGTTATTGATTATTTAAATGAAAACCCTAATGAATTAAAAGAATTCCGCAACTACTTTAATTCATCAAGTTTGCCAAAGGTTATTTTATTTTCAATTGATGGTCATAAAGAAATCTATGGTTGGATACATGAAAAAGTTAATATTAAGCAAAACGGATTTCGTAAAACAAATAAAAATGCATTTACAATACTGTCCAATTTTGAGCAAAATAAATTTGCAAATAGAATATCACCTGAGCTGTATTCTAAAAAAAAGTTAATTTATGATGTAAGTAAAACGAGCGGAAAAGAGAGGGAGTTAGATTTTTGTATCATAGGGGCTGGTAGTATTGGGTCTAACTTAATTTTCTTTCTTAATTCACTTAATCCATCAATCATTAAAATAATAGACAATGATATCTTAAATACAAGAAATATTGGTAGACATTTCTTAGGTTTAAATTCAATCGGACTATCAAAGTCAATTGCGTTAAAGAATGAATTACTTTCAAAATCACCTGAGCAAAAAATAATATCGTTGGATGAATCAGTTTTTGAAATCTTTAGTAAAGAATCCGACTTTATAAATGCGGCAGATTATTTATTTGATTGTACTGGCAAGTCTAATGTTAATCTGTGGATCTCTGAACAAATGTCTTTAGGTAAGATTAAAAAACCTGCATTTTTTATTTGGGTTGAGCCTTATCTAGTTGGTGGTCATTGTCTATATATACATCCCAACGATAATGGATACAAATTCTTTTTTGAATCAAATGGACTATTTAAATATAATATTATAGCTCAGTCGGAATATGAAAATAATAACCCAGTTCTATTTAAAAGAGAAGCCCATTGTAACTCAGTTTATATACCCTATAATTTAAATAGTGTTATGTTATTTTTATCATCCATATTTCCCAAAATCAATATGATTATATCTAATCGAATGACAACTTCAGTTGCATATAGTTGGGTTGGTAACACACAAGTTTTAAATGATTTATCTCTCATGCGCTCTGCTTTCTATAATAGTATACCTGATATTTCAATCAAGGAACATAATTATGACAGAATATAAGGTCGGCAGATTTTCTATTTTCATTTCTGATACAGTTATTAGTATTTTAAGTTCATATAAACAAACTGGGAAAAGAAAAGAGTGCGGTGGCATTTTATTAGGTCAAGTAATTGATAATTCAATATTTATACTAAAGTGTTCAATTCCTACTTCTTTTGATAAATCAATGCGTTTTGGATTTGAACGTGATTCAAAGCTTGCACAAGCAATCGTTAATTATGAATTTTTAAATAGTGAAAATAAGACCATTTATTTAGGTGAATGGCACACTCATCCGGAATCAATTCCTTCACCATCTTCTCCAGATAAAAAAATGTTAGTAGAACAATTAAAAAAAAATGATACTAACGAACCATTCGTTTTTTTGATAATACAGGGAATTGAAAAATTTAATTTGTATAGCTATGATGGGAAAGAAATGTTACAGGGGTCTCAAAAGTAAGTTTTCACAGTTTTTACGCCCTCTCCTTGTCAGAAAATATGCAATGCTTAAAACATTACTAACATCAGTACTTTTAATTTTGATAATAACAAACTGCCATAAAGAAATAGCAACTGACAATTACAACTACCCAAACGACACACCGGAATGGTTGCAAACCAAAATAGATAGCATAGCAACAATTAAATATTATGCACTTACAAAAGTTTACACGTACAAATGGAAAGAAAAATACCTCATCCTAAATCCTTCTCCTTCTAAAGGAGAAGGACTTTTAAATTCCCTCTCCTTGCGAAGGAGAGGGAATACAAGGGTGAGGTCGGATTAGGATAATGACACAAAACTTTAATAAAAAATCAGAAAAAGAAAAACGCAGAAAACTAAGAAGAGATCAAACTTTTTGTGAAAAAATTATGTGGATTTATCTTAGAGATCGTAAAACACTTGGATATAAATTCAGAAGACAATATTCAGTTGATCACTACGTTATAGATTTTTACTGTCCGGAACTTAAGCTTGCAATTGAGTTAGATGGAAGTGTTCACAATGTTCCGGATCAAAAAGAATATGACGCTTACAGGCAAGAATATTTAGAAAAGTTTGGGATAACATTTTGCCGAATCACTAACGATGAATTGATGGGCAATGCTAACTTAGTATTCAAGACAATTGAGGATAGGATTACTCAGCTGTCACTATTCCCCACTTCTTGGTAGAAAAAATTTTATGCTTAAAATATTAATAATATCAATTCTTTTAATTTTGGTAATAACAAATTGCCATAAAGAAATAGCAACAGACAATTACAACTACCCAAAAGACACACCGGCATGGTTGCAAACCAAAATAGATAGCATAGCAACAATTAATTATTATGCGCTTACAAAAGTTTACTCGTATAAATGGAAAGAAAAATACCTCATCCTAAATCCTTCTCCTTCTAAAGGAGAAGGACTTTTAAATTCCCTCTCATTGCGAAGGAGAGGGACACAGGGTGAGGTTATAAGTGTTTATTGTGAGCTGTATGATGAAGTTGGTAATAGATTTATTCTTTCTGGTGATTCAGTGGCGCAAGACTTTATGCAAAACAAAAAAGATAAAACACTTATTTGGGAGGATAAAGACTAATACGCATTAACCAGGTTGTTGCTTCTTCCAAAGATGTCATCTTTATAAAGCAATATTTTATACAAGTGATAGAAATGTTTAGTTTTTCTAAATGTAACGAACTCTTCTGTAACTTTGTTATTTCTGCCGCACTGCAAGCATGGTAGCAACAATAATTTTTCTTAACTTTCCAAAAGAAAAATTTTTGAAAAGTCTTTATAGTGCAAAAAACATTTTACCTGTCAGAATCAAAAACAAAAAGTTGTTATAAAATTTTATGAATCCGTGGAAAGGATTAAAAGGTCTTCCGCACGATATGTGGGCGTTGTTTTTTACTTCGCTCATAAATCGATCAGGAACAATGGTAATTCCTTTTCTTGCTCTTTATCTTACAAAAAAAATAGGCGTTAGTCCCACAGAAGCAGGAACAGCATTGCTTGTTTATGGTGCTGCAGCTTTTATTGCCGCACCGTTAACGGGAAAACTTTCTGATAAACTCGGCGCACTTAAAGTAATGAAGTTTTCTTTGTTTGGTTCGGGTGTATTGTTCTTTGCTTTTTCATTTATAACAAACTACAACTGGATACTTGTTGCAACTTTTTTTCTTGCAGCGGTAAACGAATCATTCCGTCCTGCAAACCTTTCTTTAATTACAGAGATTGTTGCGCCACCCCAACGCAGAATGGCTTTTGCATTAAACCGCCTTGCAATAAATGCGGGAATGAGTATTGGTCCTGTTATTGGCGGATTTTTAACTTTGATTGATTACCATTATTTATTTTATGCAAATGCGGTTGCATCAATTGCTGCGGGAATTTATTTCAGCTCAGTTAAGTGGTCATCGCTTGCCGGAACTGAAAAAGAAAGTGTAGTGGAAGCGAATATTTCTAAAATAAAATTTGCAATTCTATCTGATAAAACATTTTTGTTTTTTCTATTTGCAATAATTCCAGCAAATCTTGTTTTCTTTCAGCATATAGGAGCATTGCCACTTTACATTGTTTCGGATCTTGGTTACACAACTGCAGCGTTTGGATTGTTCAGTGCGATAAATACAGTGATAATAATTTTTGTAGAAGTTCCATTAAACAACTGGATGAATGATACTCCGTACAGAAAATCCCTGATGATTGGTGCACTGCTTGCGGGTATAGGCTTTGGCGGATTTGCAATAGCCGGCACAACAACTCTTCTTGCCATTGCAATTATTGTTTTTACATTTGGTGAAATGATTTTCTTTCCCACAACAGCAGCTTACACATCAGAAATTGCGCCCGCAGACAGAAGAGGCGAGTATATGGGATATTATCAAATGACATTTAGTTTTGCTTTTTCTGCCGGTCCCTGGCTGGGAACAGTTGTTTATGAAAATTACGGCTCAGTTATTTTGTGGAGCGGTGCTTTAGTTTTTGGTTTGGTTACTACTGTGTTAATGTTTTTTATTAAAACAAACCCTCCTGTAAAATGAAAACCGAACGAAACAAACTAATATTAAATCTTAAGCAAGATGAAATAACAAACATCAGCGTAATTGGATTTATTGAAAACAAGCCGATATATGAAGTTGTTGAAAATTAAGTCAAAAAATTTTTATCGATGTAATTTTGAAACTTATTTTTATACTGATCGCTTATGGGAATGTAAACTTTGCCGTCGAAAACAATCCTGTTCCGTTCTATCACTGAAATCTTTGCAAGATTTACAATATACGAACGGTGAACTCTCATAAACCGATCAGGGGGTAACTGTTCCTCAATGACCTTCATGCTCAACAGAGTCATCACGGGTTTACTGTTAATTAAATGGATTTTTATATACTCGTGCTGGCCTTCAATATATTTTATATCAGCTAACTCGATACGGACTAATTTATATTCGGATTTTACAAATAAATGATCCGCTGTTGTATTAATAATTTCCTTTCGGTTAGTCATGCCTAATTCAATAAGATTTTTAACCTTGTTTGCTGCTTTCAGGAAATTGTTGAAAGTGATAGGTTTTAAAAGATAATCTACTGCTTCAACCTGAAAACCTTCAACTGCATATTCGCTATAAGCTGTAGTGAATACTATATAGGGTTTATCAGTTAATGTTTTTACAAATTCCAACCCATTCAAATCTGGCATATTAATGTCAATAAATAAAAGTTGGATCTTGTTGTTCTCAATTATATTCATTGCTTCTAAAGCACCGCGGCATTGAGCCACTAATTCCAAAAAGGGAATTTTTTCAATATAACTTGCTATCTTTTTTACTGCCAAAGGTTCATCGTCAATGGCAATACATTTTATCTTCATATAGGAATTTTTAAGTTTACTTCAAATTCACTTTCTTTATCAAAGATAGTCAACTGGAAATTGTTCTCATACAATAACTTTAAACTCTCTTTAATGTTATCAAGACCAATGCCTGAATATTCGCCCTGATAAGTTGTTGCAATTTTATGCTTGCTGTTTTTAATAATACAACAGAGTGCCGTTTTTTCAAATTGTAGTTCAAAATAAATATACGACTTCAAAGGATAACTCACGCCATGTTTAAAAGCATTTTCAATCAAAGAGATAAATAGCATTGGAGGGATTTGAACATTAGGAATTTGCTCAGGAATCACTGTTGTAACTTCCACTTCTTCCGAATGTCTGAGCTGCATCAAAGAAATAAAACTATGTATGAATTCAATTTCCTTTTTTAGTTCTATCATGTTTTGAGCTGAATCATAAAGTAAATACCGCATAAGTATTGAAAGCCTTTCGACTGCATCCTGTGCCTTTCCTGAATCCATTTCAATAAGTGAATGTATGTTGTTCAACGTATTCATAAAAAAGTGTGGACTTACCTGATGCCTTAGTAAAGCAAGGTTGGTTTTGAGTTGTTCTTTCTCAATATCTTTTCTTAGTTTCTCCTCACTCAGCCATTTCGACATCAGTCTTATTGTTGTACCGGCACCCACAGTTAAGATGCAAATAATAAGATTATCAGCAAAAGCCATAAAAGGCGGTTTTTGCATCGGTGGATTTATGACCGGTGGGCTAATCCCATTGTTGGGAGGATTCATTTCGTAAGTACCCTTTGGTGGAAAACCTGATTGGGGGATAATGTTAACTGCTATCACAATTAATATCAGTACCGATACTAAAAAAAAGTAATTTTTATATCTTTTATTTAATAGTAATCTGGGTACCAGTACATAAACATTGATTAAGAAAATAACAAGGTATCCCAAAACATGAATCCAATTTTTTGTTACCTCGTTCCAATTAATATGTCCTGAAACACGTTCGCTGAAATACGGTACAGTAAAGACAAGTGCCCATATTACAACGTAAAACAAAATTTCAATTTTTCTACTATTTAATGAGAATGATTTCATATCATAAAATTAAAAATATATCTTTTCTAAAATTGTAATTTATAAGTAAAGTTTGGGAATATACCAAGTTGGTAAGTTGTGTTTATAGAATTATTCCCTCTGTCATAACTTTGTGAGAAGACATTTTTATTATTCGTTATGTTTTGAACATCTAAAGAAAACGAGTGAGACAGTTTTGAAGTACTGCTGTTAATTGTATAACCAATTTTAAAATCCATTCTAAAGTAATTAGTGTAACGGCTTGAATATGCATAAGCATCTCCTTTTAGCTGCTCATGGCCAGTAATTTGAGATGCTTGCAAATCAATAGGTGTATAATACCGTCCTCCGGCATTCGTGATTTTAGAGTCCGCAGTTAGATTATTAATTTCTTCGCTACCTACTTTCCATTCTTTTCCAAATAAAATATTCAATACATATTTACCATTAAATGCTGTATTTCTCTCTACACCATCACTGGCTGTGTACTTTGAATCATAAAGAGAAGAAGTAAATAACCCATAATATCCATCGCTAAAAAATTTCTCTATTGTTAATTCTACACCATAGTTTCTTCCGGTGCCACTATTAACAAGACTGTCTTCCAAATCAGTTTTAAAGCTTGCCCCGGTATTTAGCATAGAATAACTACTTGAAAAAGTATTCACAGGCACATTGTAAAGATATTGATAGTAAACTTCTGCTTTTAAGCGCCAGTCATCAAATGGTCTTAAATCATATCCTAAAACAAACTGATGGCTTTTGGTAAAATCTAAATCCTTGTTATTATAACTATAGGAACCATCTGCATTTTGTGTTTGCAAAAAATAAACGTTTATCGGTTGCATTTGAGAATGAAGTCCATATCCTAAACTAAAACTACTCCTACTATTCAAATCATATTTTAACCCCAAACGTGGTTCCAAAGAAAACGAATTATTTAGAAATAATTTTTGAGCGTGTATTCCAATATTCAATGTTGTTTTTTCGTCGATGCTATATTTAGAGTGCGCGTAAGCTTGTGCCAAAGTAGTATAACTTTTATAATCCCAAATTTGTTTCCAATCCGGTTGATCCCTTTTAGTCTTATAATAAAGATACAAATTCATCAGCTCAGCTTGTGCCCCTACTTTGATAAACAATCTTGAATTAATTTTTGAATTGTAATTCATAATTATATTATAACCACTTTTTGCAACATTATTTACTTCACTGCTATCCGAAATTCCTGATAGTCTATCAGTGAAATAATTTATCTGATTAGTTTTTGAATAATTTAGACCTATCGATGAGCTTAAAAAAGATTCGCTATTAATTTGTAGGAAATGATTTAATCCAACAATTCCAATTTTGCTTGTAAAATCTGTTTTATCCCCATTACCATAGAGTGTGTTTGCATCAGGTTTAGAATCTTCTATGTTTATCGAACTTGTAGCCAAAATTCCAAATAAAGAAAAAATACCATACCCGGTATTTCCACTATTTATTTTAAACGAAAGATCTTGATAGGAGGGTGTAGATGTAGTACCAATATTTATTCCCATTGCTTGTGCAATACCAGCTAGAGAATATCTATAACCAATTAAATACGATGAACCATTTCCTTCATTTATAGGTCCTTCGGTGGTTGCTTCCAAACCCGTTATTGCGCCTACCTGAATGGTTGTTTCTCTTTGTTGTGAGTTGCCGTTTCTAAAACCTAAATCAAAAACGCCGGAAATTGCATTACCATATTCTGACGGAAAAGCTGAAGTAAAAAAGTCAGAATTCTTCAACATATTAGTATTTATTGCACTTACCGCACCGCCAGTAGTACCAACAGACGCAAAGTGATTCGGGTTAGTTACATTCATTCCATCTATTCTCCATAAGACACCAACTGGAGAATTGCCCCTAATTACAATATCATTTCTTGAATCATCAGTTGCGCTTACTCCAGCAAAATTTGCTACTAAGCGCGCAGGATCACTTCTGCCGCCGGCATATCTATTTACTTCTTCAGTCGAAAATGCACGGGCACTTACGGTGGCAAAGTCATTAATTGTTTTGTCTTTATCATTCACCGTTATAATTATTTCATTTAAAAGTAATGGATCTTCTTCCATTGTAATATCAAGAATTGTTTCTTTTCCAGAGGTTACTACAACATTGGGAACAATCAAACTTTTGTAACCTATATAAGAAATTCTTATTTCGTACCTATCCGGAGAAATATCAGAAAGTAAATATTTCCCATTTAAATCTGTAGCCGTTCCTTTTTTTCTTCTTTATTTATTATTTGAACATTGGCACCAATAAGAGGTGTGTGTGAAAGTTTATCCACAATAACACCGCGTATATTTTGCTTGTTGTTTTGAGCAATTAAAAAATTTAACATAAGAAGCGAAATAAGAAAAATGTGTTTTTTCATGTTTGTTTAGTTAATTGTTCTCACAAGACGCAGATAATTCAGCACCCTTTCTTCACCTACACCGGTTCCTACTGTCTTCTTGTCAAAACGCACAGCACCTGCACCGTGGAGGTTTTCTCCGTTTCCATCTTCTGCCTGTCCAAAAGCCACATACCATGCAGAAGGATAGGCTCCATTTGCTATAGAAATAGCCGAGGTACTTGTCCAATAATAGGGATAGTCAGCCTTTCCACCATCGTTTAGAATACTGGTACAGCTGAATAGTGCATTTATTGCGGGTCCAACATTAGCTGAGTTAGTTGCATACGGCGAACGTGTGTAATCTACAAGACTTTGAAGTTCCTTTGTATTGGGAAGGCGCCAATCGTTGTGACCAAGATAATTTGCGTTATTCTGCGTTTGAGCATAAGCCAGTGCGTGTTCCCAATCCATTCCAGAACCGTTGTCGGTTTGTTGCCACATCAAGCCGGTAGCCAAATCGGAAATAGTTCCATCATCATTGTTTTGAAATAAATTTACACCATACGCAAGATTGCCGCGTACACAACGAACAAAGTGCATTGGCCCTTCAGCAATACTGTAAGCTTTTATATGTCCGGTGCCAAAATTCACACCAAAGGCAAGTTCTGCGCCAGGCGTATTCCCACTGACATTGCCCATTACTCCGGTGTATTTGTCACTGCTCCAAAAAATGGCGTGGCTGAGGTCTTGTTCATCTGTATATTTAATGTCAAAATATTCTGTATCAATATAAGGCCAGCCGACACTTACATTCCATAAGGAGTATAGTTCCTTGATGGTAGGCACGCGCCAGTCGTTGTAGCCGCCATAGTTTTGTTTGTTCAGATTGTCAACTTCAGTCTGAGTTTCTGCCCAGTAATACATACCACCGAAAGTTGGTTTTTCATAGCTTTTCTGCCAGGTTAAACCGGTAACTTCATCTTTTACCGTAAGTCCATCGCTGCTTTTGGTGTAAACAGGGAGTCGTATGTATATACTGGGCATCTTGTCCATAAAACGCTTCGCCTAAAACAGGGGCGATAATGTTGCCGGCGCTGTCCCAGCAGGTTGTTTGACTTGTGCTAACAATCGGATAGCAGCCTGCATATGCCGGATCACGCGGAACGATCCGCAATTCATCAATGGTATTAACTAAATTATCATCCTTGTTACATCCACCAGATGTTAAAAGAATTTCACCAATAATAAATAAAATTGCAAAGCGCGTAAACAATTCTAATTTTTTCATGGCTTTAAGTTTTTTTGATTTTATTGGAATTGATATTAATGATTTTCGATTTATAATTTTTTTAATATTATTAATTATAGAACTAAACAGCTTATTTAATGTTTCTTACTAATCGCACATAATTTAATATTCTTACCGCATCTCCCTGAGGAGCATTGGCATTGTAATATCCATTTCCATTTTGTGTGTATCCGGTAAAGCTGCTGGGTTTAGGATCGCTTCGCTGACATCCTGCTCCATGAATATCAGTCCATCCTATACCGGGGAAATAGCCCATAGCTCTTCCGAAGCATACATAGGTGGCGCTTGCTCCGTTTGTCTGCGATTGCGAAGAAAAAGTAGTGCTACTCCAGTACCATGGATAATCTGCGGCACCTCCTTCATTCGTAATCTGGGTGCAGTTGAATATTGGGTTTATTGCTGCTGAACTGGTTGTTGCCGGAGAACGGGTATAGTCAACTATACTTTGTAATTCTTTGGTATCGGGTAATCGCCAATCCGAATATCCTGCATAGGTTAAATTTTCAGCATAACTTAATGCGTTCTCCCATAAAACGCCTGTCCCGTTATCGTTTTGCATCCACATCAGTCCTGTAGCGTTATCGGTAATTGTTCCGTTTCCATTATTAACGAATTGATTTGCTCCATACGCTGTATTGCCGCGAACATATAATACATAGAAATGCTTTGCTGTTCCACATGATCTTACCCCCTAAAAGTACACATTAAGTTAAGCAACTATTTCAATTAATTCTCTTCTGTTTTTTTCTTCAAATTCCACCGGTGATAAATATCCTAAAGATGAATGAAGTCTTCTTCTGTTATAAATTATTTCAATATATTCAAAGATACTTCTTTTAGCTTCTTCTCTTGTCTGATATTTTTCCCAGTAAGTTAACTCTGTTTTTAGTGTGTGAAAAAATGACTCTGTTATTGCATTATCATAACAGTTTCCTGTTGAACTGTTTGACTGAACTATTCCATAGTTCTTTAGTATTTCTCTGAACGAACTGCTCGTATACTGACTTCCTCTGTCTGAGTGAAAGATTATTCCTCTCTCTGGATTTCTATGAACTAAAGCCATCATTAAAGCTCTTATAACAAGTTCTGTTGATAAGCTGCTATCTATTGACCAGCCAACTATCTTTCTTGAGTAAATGTCCATTACAACTGCAAGGTAAAGCCAACCTTCTTTTGTCCACAAGTAAGTTATATCACCTGTCCAGATTTTGTTTTCTTCTGATGCAGTAAAATTCTGATTAAGTAAGTTTTCACTTGGTTGTGCTTTTGTATTCTGAACTGTTGTAACTCTAAACCTTCTCTTTGTTTTAGCCTTGATATTATTGACTCTCATCAACCTAGAGATTCTCTTTTTGTTTACAATAAATCCTTCTTTTCTCATTGTTGCATATATTCTTGGCAGTCCATATGTTGCTTTGCTCTTAATGTGATAAAACTTGATGATCTCTAGTATCCTTTGATTTTCTTTTGCCCTACGGCTTACTTTATTCTTAAGCCATTTGTGATAACCTGATTGACTTACTTGTAGTACTTCACAAACAAGAGCTAAAGGATATTGTTTTCGGTTTTCTTTGATGAACATATACTTTACTCCTTTACCTTTGCAAAGTATCCCAAAGCTTTTTTTTAAATATCTCGTTCCATTGTTACCCTGACTAATTCCTTCTTTACTCGTCTTAGCTCTTCTTCTTCCGGTTTCATTCTTCCTTTGCCTGGAAATGCATTCTGACTGTCTGACAGATAATCCTTTTTCCATTTGTGTAATGAGTTCTCGTTTACTCCCAGATCTCTTGAAACTTGCATTAAACTCATTGCTCCTTCTGTTATCATCTTTACTGCTGATAACTTGAATTCTTTATCATAACTCCTTCTTTTTTCTGACATTTTTAGCTCCTATATTTTTTACTTTTTACTAAATATAGTTGCTTTTCTTTTTATCTACTATTTGGGGGTAGGATCAACATTCCGGAACGGTGTAAGTAGTTGGATATCCCTTAATTCGTCCGTCTATAAAATTGAACCCAAACACAGTTTCCAACATGCCAAATGTCGTGCTTACATATAAGGTAGAGGATACAATTTGACCGTCAATAATCCGTTCAGTTCCAAGGCTGCCGTGTGCCAGTGAGTTTACGTCACCGAAACCGACAGAGAAATATGTCGTATCAATATATTTTATACAAGTAGACGGTGGCGGGCCTGGTTCTGCTCCAAAAAACATGGCAAGGGAATATAGCTCTTTAATAGTAGGTAAACGCCAATCATTATAACCGCCAGTATTACATGTTGCAGCGCCAGCCAGTGCCTCAGAATAGGTCAGTTTATCATAGAAATTAATTATTCCGTCACCGGTTCTGTCCTCGGTTTGCTGCCACATCAACCCAGTAACCATATCGGTAATAGTACCATCGCCATTATTCTGATATTGTGTTTCATTTCTAATGTACTGAGCATCTTGTCCATAAAAAGCACCGCTTGATGATGGTGCTGAAATTACATTCATTGTATCATAGAATACGGATTGGTCAGTGCTCACAATTGGGTAACCGGTTATATTTGGTAGATTGTTGTTCTTGGTTGCATTCAATGTTGTCTCATCTTTTGAACATCCAGTTAAACTTAGGTTTAAAAGGATTAAGATAAGTAGAAGTATAGTTACACTCTTGATTTTTCTTTTCATTGCCTTTCCCTTTTAATTATTATTACGAAAGTAAAAGTAAAGTGTCTGTGGTTCTACTGAAAAAACATTCACCCGGCGGTAATAAAGCATCACTAAACAGGGGTATTATATAACCTAAAATTTTTATTCAATTGTTATTCAGATTATAACTCAAATAAAAAATAAATGGTAGAGGTAAAACTTGTTGCGTGGGGTTTAACCCACGATGATGGTGTGCTTGGCTCACTGCACGTACTGGATGAATACAGAAAAAAAGGTTATGGAAAAGAAATTATGATTTCACTTATTCATCAAAACAGAAAACTTGGTAAAATATCTTTTGCGCAGATTGAGGAAAAAAATCTAAAAGTAACAAATCTTGCAGAACAACTTGGCTTTATAAAAGGCAGAAGAGTTAGTTGGGTAAAATTAATGGAATAAGTTTTTATCTAAACCTTTCTTAATTTTGAAACACAAATTAATTATTGGTTTACAAAATGGATTTAAAAGAATTACTTAGAACTCAAAGTGGAGAAATTTTAGAAAGCGCTCTTCAATCATTAAGCTATGCACATCTTAAATCATATGATAAATCATCAGAAAGTGAAAACAAAAAAAGATTATTAAATCTTTTAACTCTTACCGAACAATGTGTTGCTGAAAAAAAACTTCTTCCGATGAAAGAATACGCAGCACAAATTGCCAAAGAAAGATTTGATGCTGGCTTTGATCTTGCACGAAGTTCACACAGCTTTTAATGCCTTGAAGAAGAACTCTGGAACAGAGTAACAAAACACATTGCACCGGAAAATCTTGGTGAAGCATTGGGATTGATAAGTACAGTTCTTGGAGCAGGAAAAGAAGAGCTTGCTTTAACTTATGTTACTCTTGCAAGTAAAACCAGAACACAAACATTAAATCTTACAGAACTTTTTGGAAGGAATTAATTTGCTGTCATTCTGAACTCGTTTCAGAATCTTTATGGTATTTATCATTTAAGATAAAGAAGCTGAAACAATTCGCCGCGGCGAACAGCTTGACTAATTATCTCAACACCAAAGTATCTGGTCCCGATACTTTATTGATATGACATCTGCATTCATCTGTGTTAAACATATACTCACCATTTGCAACTCTACTTCCATCAGTTGCTGAAAAATAAATTTGTTGGGGCGTACCACAACTACAAAGAATATGAGTAAAAGAGTCATTTAGTACAGTATATTTTCCTGCGCCAAAAATAGAAGATTCTTGTTGAACGTCTAATTCATCACCATCATTATCTCTCACACTAACGATTAACGAATCAACAGGAACACCAAGAGTATCTACTACTGTAACTAAACTATAGCGGTACTCCATCGTACACATACAATCTTCATCAACTGTTGAGCAGGAAACAAGTGCAATTATTAATAAAAATAAAATCGACAATGTCTTCATATAATAGAAATTTCTGTTTAAGGTTTAGTAACAATAATGTAATTTATAACTAAACTTAAACTTATTTTTGTGATAAATCCATAAACTAATTATTGATATTAAATGGCAAAAACCTGTGTACTTCTAATTAACCTTGGAACTCCGGATAGTCCATCTGTAAAAGATGTAAGAAAATATTTATTTGAGTTTCTTAATGATCCAAGAGTGATTGACATAAATCCAATCGGAAGATTTTTTCTTGTAAACTTTATCATTGTGCCATTCCGCGCACCCAAATCAGCAAAGATTTATAAAGAACTCTGGACAGAAAGAAGCCTGCCTGCCGGTAGGCAGGGCTCACCTATTATGATTTACGGTGAATCTGTAAAAGAAAAATTGCAGAAAGAACTTGGGAATAATTTTGAAGTTGAACTTGCAATGCGTTATCAAAATCCGGGTCTTGATGAAGTTTGTGCAAGAATGGAAAAACGCGGATATGAAAAAATAATTATTCTTCCTTTATTCCCCCAATACGCTTCTGCCAGCACTGGCTCAGCAATTGAAAAAGTGATGAAGCTTATAAGTAAATGGTGGGTTATTCCGGAAATAAAAATCATCTCGCAATTTTATGATGATGAAAATTATTTGAATTGTGTAGTTGAACAATCAAAAAAGTATAATCTAAACGAGTATGATCATATTCTATTTAGCTACCACGGATTACCTATAAGGCAGGTTGATAAAGTTTATGCAGACGGAAAACCATGCGCGGATCATAAATGCGAGGACGAAATTAATGATAACAATAAATACTGTTACAAAGCAGCTTGCTACGCCACAACAAGAACGCTTGCACAAAAATTAAATCTACCCAAAGAAAAATATACTGTTTGTTTTCAATCCCGTTTGGATAAAGATTGGCTTGAACCATTTTCAGATAAAGTGATAGAAGAATGGGCAAAGAAAGGTGCAAAAAAACTTCTTGTGTTTAGCCCCGCGTTTGTAGCAGATTGTCTGGAAACAACTGTTGAAATTGGAATTGAATATCAAAAACTGTTTAAAGAACACGGTGGAGAAAAAGTTCAGCTTGTAGAAAGTTTAAATGATCATCCAATGTGGATTGATGCTCTAAAAAAAATGGTTATGAAAAATCTTTGAGGTTGCTATGCTTGATAATGCCGGGAAGAAAATAAAACATCAGACAAAAAAACAGTTAAGAAATGTAGCGAGACTAATTAAAAATAAACCAAAGAAAATTGGACTTGATCCTGGTTCACTTGTTTACGTTGGTGATAAAGAAAAACAGCCGATTACCATAACGTTGTTTGATTACAAAGCAGAACATTTTATTGAACAGAGAATTTTAAGTGTTGATGACTTACTCGCTTATAAGCAATCCGAAACAACAAGTTGGTTTAACATTGATGGTGTACATGACGTTGGTATTTTAGAAAGAATCGGAAAACACTTTGATATTCATCCATTAACACTTGAAGATATTCTAAATACAAATCAAAGACCAAAGTTAGACGAGTATCCAAATTATCTTTATATCGTTCTAAGAATGTTTTTCCTGGATGAAAAAGACAAATCATTAAAGAACGAACAAGTAAGTTTAATTCTTACAAAGAGTTTTGTAATAACTTTTCTTGAAGATGCCGGTGATGTTTTTGATCCCGTTAGAGACAGATTAAGAAAATCTGCAACCAAATTAAGAGAATTAGGAACAGATTATCTTGCCTATGCACTTATTGATTCTATTGTTGACAGTTATTTTCATATCTTAGAAAAAATTGGGGAAGACGTAGAGGGACTTGAAGATAATCTGGTTATTGAACCAAATAAAAACGATCTTCAAACAATTCATCTTTTGAGAAGAGAAATGATTCTTTTGCGTCGTGCCATCTGGCCCTTACGTGAGGTTATATCTGCTATGCAAAGAAACGAAAATGAATTTATCGAACAGAAAACCAGGATTTACCTGCGGGATGTTTATGATCACACAATACAGGTTATTGATACAATTGAATCATATCGTGAAATGGTAGTTGGTATGCTTGATACCTATCTCTCGAGCACAAGTAATAAACTTAACGAGGTAATGAAGGTGCTTACAGTTATTTCTACATTATTCATTCCTCTTACTTTTCTTGCAGGGGTTTATGGAATGAATTTTAAATTCTTCCCTGAGTTAGGATATGATTGGATGTATCCATGGGGATTTTGGATTATTACTCTGGTTGTTATCGCGGGAATGGCTGTTTTCTTCAAAAAGAAAAGGTGGTTTTAAATACTCATCAATTAAAAACTATTGACGAAGTTTTCTTTTTGATGAAAAATCTTAATTTTTTTTATAAAATATTTAGGGCATCCCTTATTCTTCTTGCTATTGATCTAAAAAAGTTTATTTTACTATCAGCAAATAATAGATTTGTTTCTGTGATTGAACTTTTGGGCATTGCAAAAATGATTGAAACCGGAAAACGGTTTTAGCTTAAATTTATTTTGAATTCTATTTTCTCTTCTCTCTCTCTTTTGAGTTAACAACTCTAAATTTCATTTCGGTTTCTAAAAAAATATTTGAATAAATATGTTTTTATAATTTTAATGAGATTAACGATGGAAAAATATCAAATCGTAATTGCCGGCAATGGAGAACCCGCTCTAGCTTGCACAGTATCAGCAAGACACACGTACTCGGATAAAAGTATTGCCATCATCAAAACTGATAAACAGAACTCGATAATTGAGGACATCCTTACTTCAGTTTCAAATGGGTTTGATAAGATGTTAAATATTTTTTATGATAATATAACAAGCAGAAATCATAACGAACTACATTTGAACAGCGGAAAAAAAATCCAGTTTGAAAAACTTGTTCTTGCTACAGGTTCTCGCGCAATAGAGCCGCCAATTGAAGGTATCAAAAAAGATGGTGTAATCCTTATTAATAAAGAACCCGAACAAATTCGAAAAATGAAAATAGAAGCACTACAGGCAGAGAATATAGTAATCTACGGCGGCGGTTATATAGGTGTAGAGTTGTGTGATGAACTTTTAAGATCTGGAAAACAAGTCACAATTATTGAAAAATCTAAAAGACTTATGCCTTCTTCATTTGGATCGGATATAAGCAATGAAGTAAAAAAGGTGATTGAGAATCTAGGAGGACGAGTAATTCTTAATTCAAAAATTAAAAGTATTCTCGGGATTGAAGCCGTAACAGGAATAAAACTAAGCTCCGATGAGGCAATTGATTGTGATTTTCTAATGATCTGTTGCGGCTCAAGACCGAATGTAGAGATGGCAGAAAAACTGGGGATAATCTTCGATAGGGATAGAGGAATATTGGTTGATGAATATTTTAGAACATCAGACAAAGATATTTATGCCGTAGGAGAATGTGCTGCCAAATACGATTTCTTTGCAAGTGATCTTTCCAATGTTTTAATGTATAATTCTAAAATGGAAGAAGCAAAATTACTTGGCGCAAATCTTTATTCTGTAATATTTAATCGTGGTAATATGGTTGGGTACCTTAACGAAAACAGAAATTTTAAGGAAAGAATTGTAAAAGAACTAAAAAAACAGGAGATATTTAATGCCTCAGAAAATTATGTTCCTTTGCCAAGAATGTAAAACAGAGTGGGAAGCTAATATCTTAACACAGCCAACAACTTGTAATTTATGCGGAAGCAGTAAAATTTATAAAAGTTATCATCATCTGCGGTCAGCAAAGAAAAGCCGCAGCAAACAAAGATGGTCTTATAGAGTAAAATAGTTTATCTGAAATTTTCCTTTTCATCATTTGCCTTTCTATTTTTACCACGTATTACTATAAATTCACGTATAAATTCTAAAACAAATTTTCGGATAAAACTAAATGGCAGAAAACAAAAGACCTTCGTGGGATGAATATTTTTTAAAACTTGCGATGCTTGCTTCAGAACGTGCAACCTGTCCTCGTATGCATTGCGGATGCGTGCTTGTTAAAGACAGGTTTGTATTAGCCACGGGATACAATGGCTCACTGCCGGGGCAGCCGCATTGTGAAGATGAGGGATGCTTAATTGTTGATAATCATTGCGTAAGAACTAATCACGCAGAAATAAATGCACTGGTTCAGGCTACAAGACATGGTGTTAATATAGTTGGATCAACAGCATATATTACAAATATGTCTTGCACAACTTGTGCTAAGGCATTAATTGCAGCAGGAATAAAAAGGGTAGTTGTGTTTTCGGATTTTCACGATACACTTGCAACACAATTTTATTCACAAGCAGATGTTGAAGTTGTAAAGATGGATATGCCCGGTAAAGAAATACAATATGATTTAAAAAATTACTCTTCTGCAAAGAGAACAGAAAAATCTAAGTAAAAATGTTACACTGAACCGCAATGGTTCAAATAGGAACATATATTAACAATATCACCCTGAGCGGAGTCGAAGGGGAATCATAATCTGTAAAATTATCTATCAAAACAAAAACACACATAATCTGGCTGCCGCTCTTTGCAGTAATCTTCTGGGGCGCATCCTTCATCGCAACAAAATATTTACTGGATCAGCTTACTCCCGAAACAATCATCTCGATGAGATTGATTCTTGCTATTTCACTTCTGCTTGTGATTGCATTAATACAAAAAAGAGATTTTACAATTAATCTTAAAAGCAACGGCTACATTTTTATTCTTGCCGTTATTGCTGTTTTTCATTTGTGGATACAGATTACGGGTATGAAGTTTACAACTGCATCAAACACGGGGTGGATAATTGGTACAGCACCGATATTTATGTCTTTGCTTGGTTTGATTTTCTTCAGAGAGAATTTTAATTTTATAAAAATAAGCGGAATTGTAATTGCAACATTTGGTCTGCTGCTGCTTGTGGGAAAAGGAAATCCATTAAATATTGATTTTATAAAAAACAAAGGTGATTTACTCGTCCTTTCAAGTGCTTTTACATGGGGTATTTATTCGATGGTTAATAAAAAAATCGCACTCAATTATTCACCGGTGATGACGATACTTTATCTTTTTGTGATGATGGCAGTAATAATAATTCCCATTACACTTAGTGAATCAGCAATCAAGTCGGTTTTAAATCTTTCTGGAATAGGCTGGATTGCAATTTTATTTTTAGGTTTGCTTTGCAGCGGAGTATCATACGTTATATGGGCATATGCATTACGCGAAATGGAATCAGCAAAGGTTGGTGCATATCTTTACTTTGAACCGTTTGTTACTGTTATTACAGCGTGGATTTTTCTTAAAGAAGATATTACTTTGCTTATGATACTTAGCGGATTGATAATTACTGCTGGTGTTTTCTTGGTTAATAAAGAGTAAGTTTTTCTGTCTTTCCCGCGCAGGCGGGAATCCAAAACGCTTTATACAAAACAGATTCCCACCCCGGCCTACCGCAGGCAGGTTCGTAGGAATGACAATTTAATAGACCTAAAATGATTCTCGATTCAGAAAGCAAAAAACCAAACATAAATTATCCATGTAAATGGAATTACAAAGTTATAGGAACCAATGTGGATGAAATGATTAAGGCAATAGAATTTGCCGTGGATGGCTTGGATTTTAAGATTGGTTCTTCAAATGTTAGCTCTAAAGCAAAATATTTTAGTCTAAATTTAGAGGTATCTGTAACCTCAGAAATTATCCGTGACATAATCTTTGCAAAACTAAAAGCTAATAAATTTGTGAGAATAGTGTTATGATCAATATTAACGGTAGAATCAAGAAAATTAAAAGGATAATTGTTTCGGTAATTGGTTTTACTGTTTTAGCTATCGGGATAATAATGATAATTATTCCCGGACCAGCGTTTGTAATAATTCCAATTGGGTTATCAATTCTTGCAACTGAATTTGTTTGGGCAAAAAAATTATTAGAAAAAGTGAAAAAAAGTGTACGAAATACTAAAGTGTTGTTAACTAAATCAAAATAGATAACTTACATTTCAGATTTTCATCTTTCGTTTTTAAAGGAAGCGACCCCAATTATTTTGCCTATTGATAAGTTATTATACAACAGGAATAAATTTAAGTTATGAATTTTTTCGTAAAAACGAAGCTTTAAATCCACTGACTTTAATAATGCTAAATAAAAGTATAGCTGCCCCAATCCACTGAATAATTGATAAAATGTTTCCATGCACAAAGTATTCCAACAAAACAGCAGTTAATGGGAATGCTAATTCACAAATTGAGGCAACAGAAGCAGAGATTCTTTTCAATCCGTAATAGTACAGAAAAATTGCCGCTCCGCCCGTAGTAAATGCAATTATTAAAAAGATGATAATTTGTTTTGTCGTGATATTAGAGAGACTCGAAATATCCCCTGTTGTTGATGCAATTACAAACATAATTATAGATGAAAATAAAAATCGCAAATATGTTGCCATCTCGTAATCAACATTGCGTAAAGCACGTTTACTAAGCACAGTGGATGAACTGAAACTAAATGCCGCAAGCAAAGCAAAAAGTGCTGCAATAGTTGTTTTATCACCAGTAGAAAAATTTGGGAGTGTTGTCCCAAATGTCATAAAATAAGCACCAGTAATTGCCAATCCTGCCCAAAGAAAAAATTCTTTTGGGAGTTTTTCCTTTAATAAAATTGTTGCAAGAGAGATGGCAAAAACCGGCTGAAGTTTTTGTAAAAGAATTACGACAGACAGATTAATAAAATTTACATAAAAAAGTGCTTTTGTAATTGCCATTGTTCCAATTGCACCACCGAGCAGCGCGACTCCAATAAATGCGTACCAATCTTTTCTTTTTAAATTTTTCAGTAGAACAAAATTTTTAATAAAATAAGGGGTAAGTAAAATAGCAATAATTGTACTTTCAACAAGTACGACTAATGGGACAGGCAAACCATATAGCGAAGGACGAAGAACAATTCCATCGACAGCCCAAAGTGATGCTGCAATAGCTACTAGTCCCGGTGCAATAAATTTTGGACCGTGTTCTTTTAAACTCTGTTTTCCCAAGTATATACTTAGTTCTTTTTATTTGATGGAAGAATATCTAATATAATTTTAGAAATAAAGATTAATTGCTAACACTGAGGTTGTTTTATTTTTAATCACGATCGGAGAAAAAGTTATTATAAATCTATATAACAGCCAGAGTGCAATACCAAAATTCACTAAAGAAAACATGGTTAATGAAATATATATTGAATGTTTTAATTTATACACCTTTAATGTTTGCGGAAAGAAAGCATTTGTTGTTCAAAATGTATCAAAAAACACAAAGATGATTTCACAATTTTTAGATTAATTTGAAAAGTAAATTTATACATAAATGTAGAATTATTAGTGAACTTTAGTAAACAACAGAGTCTAACCGATTCAAAATACAGTAAAGCAATCTGGTAAATTTTACCCATTTTAATTGAAACCTTACTTATTTGTCCTTTCACCAATTAGAAATTATCACAGAATCACAACCTCTAAATGGAATAATAATTGCATAATCTGATAAAAATAGAATAATAAAATTCGGTTTTTCTATAGAGTTACCGAATGACTTTAATTAAACAATTTGAGGTATGCTCAGTGGAAGATCAACTCACTAAAGAAAAAGTTTCCGGGAAATTAACTGAAGATTTTGATATAGATCTTGAAAAAACTATTAACAAAACAATTACGCCAATTGAATTGCCTAATTGGAATAAAGCAGAAACCTCTTTGCAAAACAAACTGCAATTTGTCTTAAGAAGAGTAAGTCTTTCAAAGTCACTTCAAGATGATGATGTTTCTAAATGGATTAATGCATCTAACGAACCCTATGAACTTTCAGCTTTGCGTACTTATCTTCTGTTAAGTTGTGTTAACATGATTGGAGAAATTAGTAACGTTGATACCCCAGTAACATTTTTATCCTGGCTTGATACTGGCAATTCTGTTACAACCCGAAGTATACGTGAAGAATCAATAAGCAAAGCAATTAATTCTGTTGGCGTTATAGATGATCAAAAGAAAGCGGTTAAGCTTATAAAGTCTGTTTTTGCACAATACAGATTAACAAATTCAGTGGACTCAAATTACTTTTCTTTTTTTACGGATGCTCTTGATAGCGGCACACAAAATTGGATTGGAACAAATTGCTGGATATATCAAGATAATCCTCTGGAAAAATGGGCAAATCTTCAGAATGTTAAAGAAGGTTATACAAACATTGCTTCAGCAGAAAATAAAAGATTAACCAATGCACGTAAACGATGGGATGGGTTAGATTTAAATCAAAAATTATTTGAAGTATCACAATTTCTGGAATTTTTATTTAACCAGTATAATCTTTGCCAGGTTAATTCTCCTATTAAAATGGATAAAGATCCGGTAGCAAAAGTCTGGAAAGATATTGATGTGGCAGTTGGTGAATATAAAGTTAATTATTTATCCAACTCTTTGTTCAATCAAATTGGTGCTGATGGACAAAAATTTAAATTCAACGAGGTAAGGTGCGTTTTTAAAGAAGAAGAATTGATTGTATTTGAAGGCGATTTAAGAGAAAAGGATAGAGAGTTGTGGTTAAAACGTCTTTCTGAATGGGTAAAAACAAAAATAGATTCCGAAAATGCAAGTGGAGAAACCATCTTTCTAAGCCCTAAAAATCAGGCTCTGGTGCTCTCCGGTGATAATTTAGTGACCTTACTTGAAAAGTGGATTGATAAGGCAGTAAAAAATATATTAGAT
This sequence comes from uncultured Ignavibacteriaceae bacterium, assembly GCA_963714775.1. GTDB lineage: Bacteria > Bacteroidota > Ignavibacteria > Ignavibacteriales > Ignavibacteriaceae > IGN3. The sequence goes on along the minus strand of CAVQQN010000034.1, from coordinate 81,590 downwards.
AAAAAATAACTGGGGAAACAGGGGTAAATTGACAAACAAAAAACACTGCTGCAAACGGTGTTTTTTTGTTTTAAATAAAAATTAACTTTCGGCTAATCTTATAGATAATCTTTTGGTTGTAGTAAAGTGAGTGTGAAAGACTGTCGACGCCGATCTCGGAATATGAACATCAATTGATGCTTCTTTAAATAAAAACTCGAAGCTTAACTGATTTGGATTTTCTTGTGAGAGTTTTTTTGCTTTTTTCTTTTTCATATCTCCGCTGTTCAGAAAAGAAATTTTAAACAAATAGTGATAAATCTGTGGGAGCTAATCTAAAACTTTTTATCTATAAAAAGAAGGAACATGGAAAATTAATCAATATTAATTTTTATAAAATAAAATTTTTATCAAAACTGTAATATCTTTTTACAAATATTTTAGAATTAACTTTGGTTAACACTCAACAAGAATTTCAAGTCAGTATTTAAAAATATTTTTTGGAAAACGAATCAAATTTACTTTCCATCGTACTCAATATTTTTTAAGTAGTGAGAAGGGTCCATATTTCTTAGAAAAACAGGATTTGTTTTAAAAATAATTTCTTCATCCGACTCAAGTTTATTAATATTAGCTACAGAAGGTTTTGCATCAATCAAATAAGTAATTATAATATTGGTTAATGTCTTATCACTTATGTTTTTGATTGTTCCTTCATAGTGCGCAAAATCTCGGGCTTGTAACCCTGGTGCATCAATATCTACGGACTCTCTGTTTTTTAAATAGTTTGCTTCAATTGAAACAACTTCCTTTTCTTTAATAAAGTTGTCGTAAGCAAAATATCCTGCAACTACCAACAAAATAAAAATTACAAACCTTTTCATAATAACTCCTCTTGATTGATTTATTAAGCTACAGTTGCGAAACACAATAAGTATAAAAATGGCTAATCATAACTAAATATCATTAAATGATAAACAGTAAAGTTAAATTAGTTATGTTTTTTAAAAAAAACTGCACCAGTAATCATCGAAACTCGCCAGCAGATATAGTCAAAAAAATGCACTATTTCTAGTGACTTCCTTAATGTTCGCTACAAATTTACTTTTTTTGTAGTAGAAAATTTTCTGGAGAGGCAAAAAAGGATTTTACTCAGGCAAAAAATCAATTAGTATGTAAGTTAATTGTATTTATTGGCCGATAGGGCGGTTGTAATATTCTAAAAAAATAAGTTATAAATAAATGCTCAAAATGTGGCAAATATCACTATTTGCTTCATTACGATTCAATAGATACAGGTTAATTACAGCCATTTGATTCTACTCCAGTTCTATAGAACCTCCTTTTTCGCACAAAATCGGGACAAAACAAAGGTGGCCCTAAATTTGTATTATTTAAACAAAACATATTTATTAATAACACATTGGTAATAAAATGATGCACGTTATCCCTACACAGAACAATAGAATTATTACTGGTCTTGAAGATTTTATTAGGGAAACTAATGGGGATGTATTAATTGAAAAAGTAAATTTTTCAAGGGCTACATTTAAAGAAGCACAGGAATTCAAAGACAGGTTAGTTTATGATATCCTTACAAACAACTTAAAGATAATAGTTGATTTAAGCTGTTGTGAGTATATAGACTCGACATTTCTTGGTGCATTGGTTGTCGTTCTTAAAAAAATGGCAGAACGCAGCGGTGAAATTAGATATGTAATTCCACAGCCTTCAGCCTTGTACTTATTTAAGATTACCGGGCTTTACGGTGTTCTGAATTTATACCTTAATAAAACCGAAGCTCTTGAAAACTTTGCATAAAGAAGTTAATCATTAAGAAAAGGTATTGAGTAATAATTTTATATTTTTAGAGTAATACGTGATAGCTGGTACAATGGAAACAATATTTTTAACAATCGTATTTATATGGATAGTTCTCTTCGGCTATCTTTTGTGGAAGATTGCTGTAAAAGAAGAGAAGAAAGAAATTATCAAATTGTCTTGATAATATGTTCGTTTGGACTAGTTAAATTTTATAACCGCTACTAATGCGGTTTTTTTATTTTAAACTGCTATTTAATAATTACAAACAACGCTCTAAGCTTTGAGAAACCACTGGCTTTAGTTATTTTTGCAACGCATCCGTAGCTCAGTTGGTAGAGCAGTAGACTCTTAATCTATTGGTCGGGGGTTCGAGTCCCCCCGGGTGTACAAAGGAATTTTTGACAACATAAAACGCAATATTTACCCTCTGTACAGAGGGTTTTTTGCTTTATATCTGTATTTTAATCTGCATAAATTTTGAAGGAAACCTATTCTTAAAAACTATTTCAGGGAGAAAATATTTTGAAAAATATTATTCTATTATTTGTTTTTTTTACATCAATCATATCCACCGTTTATTCACAGGATATTGAAGATACTTTAATGATCTATGGGCGTAATAGATTTTATAAAACTCATCTTCCGCTTGGATTTAATTATCAAAATAAATATCCGGTTGTATTTGTTTTTCATGGAGGATTAGGGAATCCGGATCTCATTGAGGTAACAACGGGTTTTTCGAAAAAAGCAGATAGCGAAGAATTTATTGTTGTCTATCCTTATGGAACAGGATCTTTTGACAAAAAACTTTTAACCTGGAATACTTGGGATTGCTGTGGATATGCCGACAAGAAAAACATTAATGATGTTGATTTTATTCAAGCTGTTTTAAACCAGGTAAAATTAAAATACAATATTGATGATAAAAGAGTTTATGCAACAGGTTTATCCAATGGAGGGATGATGTGCTATTTGCTTGCATGCGAATTGCCAAATCAATTTGCTGCAGTTGCACCGGTTGCTGCATCTATGTTGGATACAGTTTTGTGCAATCCCAAAAGTGAAGTATCGCTAATCATTTTTAACAGTGTAGATGACCAGCACATTCCATACAATGGCGGTGTGGGTGAAGAATCTTTAGTTGAGGTGGAAAAACTGCCCGTGGAAACGGTTCTTAATTTATGGGTAAATAAATATAACTGCTTTTTGATGAACAAATCAGAAAGCGCCGCATTCCATAAAATAAATTACAAAAATAATAACGGGACTGAAATTGTTCTCTACAAAATGTTCAGCGGCGGACATTCATGGCCAGGTGGAGAAAGAATAAGAAAGTTTGGCGATGAGCCGCTAAAAAATGTTTCTGCAACAGATTTGATCTGGGAATTTTTTAAGAATAACCCCAAACATTAAGTATAAATTTATTTTTCAATTTATTTCATCAGGGCAATTATAGAAAATAATCTTATTGATTTTGACTTTTAAATTGCGATATTACAAAACTTTAAAGTCCAATAATTTTATGTGCTTTCCAGACTGAGATAACCTTTAATTTCTTTACGAGATTGGTTATTATTGAGCATCAATAAAAATTAATAAGGGAAATGAATGGCAATTGAACAAAACAAAGTTGTAACAATGAATTTTACTCTAACTGATGACCACGGAAATGTTCTTGATTCTACGGATCAGGGAGGGGCATTTTCCTATCTCTCCGGCAACAATATGATTTTACCAAAGCTTGAAGAAACCATTAACGGGATGATAATCGGGACTAAAAAGAGTTTAAAACTTAATGCGGCAGATGGTTATGGAAATTATAATGAAGAGGCTCTTCAGGTTGTTGGAAAAGACAATTTCCCGGAAGATTTTGTTTTAGAAGTTGGGATGGAGTACCTTGCGAACGATCCTGATGGAGTACAAATGCCGTTTACAATTACTAATGTTGAAGGAGACGATATTACAATTGATTTTAATCATCCTCTTGCAGGAAAGACTTTAAACTTTGATATTGAATTGATTGATGTTAGAGATGCTACCGCGGAGGAGTTATCGCATGGTCACGTACATGGACCGGGTGGGCATCATCATTAATGTATAATGTATAATTTACAATGTACAATTAAGAATTAGGAGGATTGGAATATTTTCAGTCCTCTTTTTTATTTTTGATAATCTCATTAAATAAAATTATGGATAATGTATCAATTATAAGTTTGTCGGAATTTCAGCGGGTTCTTGGTAATCACAAAGCAGTTTGCTTTTACCTTAGCACACCGGAATGCAATGTTTGCAAAGTGCTAAAACCAAAAGTAATCGAAATGCTTAAATCTGATTTTTCCCAAATCCATTTTTATTATGTTGATTTGAATGAAGCAAAAGAAATATCCGGGCAGCTTTCGATATTTTCTGTTCCAACAATACTTGTTTACTTTAATGGTAAAGAAACAATAAGAATATCAAGAAATGTGCATCTTGTTGAGCTTCACGAACAGATTGATAGATATTATAAAATGATTTTTTCGTAGCACATGATTCCAGTCCTGTGTTCTTAACTAATTGGAGAAATGAAAATGAAAAAAATATTTTTAACGATTATTTTACTAGTTGCTTTTTATTTAGCCGGATGCGAAAAAGCAACAGACCCCGAAATCGGTGTAAACAGCGAAATAACCGCTAAACAAAAACTTGATGATGTTCTGCTAAAAGCCCGACTGGATTTTGCGACCGATGCAAAACTTTCTGCTATCTATGGCTGGAATGTTGATTCATCCGGTAAGATTGATTTGCTGCAAACAGATAATGCCTTTGTTTATGTTGTGCAGTCAAACACCTTGCAGAGCAACGAGTTTTACGTGCCGGTATTTGCAGCAGGACCAATTAAATCTCCGATAAACTTTACAACAATGTTATCTTTTGTTAAAGATACTACTGCGGGCAATGTTCTTGGATAAAGTATTTAATAGACTTTCAACCCTTGCTATAGATCCGAATGCAAATTATAACGATAGTCCCGCAACAATAGAAACTGCGCTTGTAAACGGAGGAAATGTTTTCCTTACACAAAACACAGGAGTAAAAATTGATATGTTTCTTTTACCAAGTAAATCTATAGACACAACACTCGCACTTAATAATTCTGCAGATTGGATTGTAAATTTTTATTCAAGTTCTAAATCTTTAGTGCTATGGATTAACAGCAATACCGGGGCAGTAACAACACTTTCCGGAAATTGAGTAAGAAAATGTAATTTTGGGAATTAAAATTATAGGGGAAGAAGGAAACTCACCCTAATTCGTGACGAACCTCTTTTAAAAAGAGAAGGACTTTAAATTCCCTCTCCTTTAAAAGGAGAGGGATAAAGGGTGAGGTCAGATTTTAGTCTTATCAATCTCTTTCATCAATTCTATCCGTTTCAGAAATCGCTACAATAATTTTCTGGTAATGCTGAATGTCATCGAAGTTTAGTGCTATTAATTGCATCTTCAATCTTCTTAAAAGCCATATTTGCATTACCCATTAGTTCATCGTTTGTTATTTTACAAAAAGTTTTACCATAACTTTCTAAATACTCTTGTCTGTAAGCATCATATTCTTTTCGATCCAGTGCATCGTGTATGCTTCCATCTAACTCTACTGCTAGTTTTAGTTCTGGACAGTAAAAATCTATAACGTAGTGATCTACGGAGTATTGTCTTCTAAATTTATAGCCGAGAGTTTTTCGGTCTCTCAAATAAATCCAAACTATCTTCTCACAAAAAGTTTGATCTCTTCTTAGTTTTCTTCTTTTTTCTTTTTCCGTTGATTTGTTAAAGTGTTGTGTCATATTTAATTCCTACCTCATCCCAATCCTTCTCCTTGCAAAGGAGAGGGAAATATAATTCCTGATGCCAAGTGGTCGATGACAGCCGGGGAAGCACTGCAACAATCCTCAACTTGTTGAAGGGCTAAACCTGTCACGCTGAGCGAAGACGAAGTGTGACTTTTAAAATTTACAATGATTGCTAACTGAAGATTGTTATAAATGTCCAAATAAATTAATTTGCACTAAAAATTTTATAACGCTGATGCAATTGCTTAGAAAAACTCTTTACACAACCCTCATTGTCCTTAATTTATTTTTAGTCCTTACCGCACTACCCGGTGGATTTTGTTTACTAACGGGAATTGCTGCCCCGCCCGTTGATGAATTAAAAGGTTTTATCTTTAGAGATTACACTATACCCGCACTTGCATTGATGATAATTATTGGCGGAAGCGCTTTACTTGCTGCAATTATGCTAATACGTAAAAACAGATTTGCCTTACTTCTTTCTGTTTCTGTAGGCTTAATACTAATGTTTTTTGAATTTGTTGAAGTATTAGAAATTGGCTCACCTGCCGGCGCAGGATTAGTAATGCAATTAATTTACTTTGTGCTCGGTGTTGCTATGGTTAAATGTGCTGTTATTGTTTTGTATTTCGACTTACAAATGACTAAATAATTTAAAGGTTGATTTGTGAACAACTATAATTTTATTCTTCTGGTTATAGTATGCGTGCTTACGCATATTGTCCGAACCATCTATGAAATACTAAAGCATAAAAAAATATTACAGGCAAGTAAATTATCTTTTGTAATTATATTTGCTAATATGGCTGTGCTTTGGATTAGCTGGTTTTTGCTTTGCCGTTTTGATGCTTATAAAATAGACCTGCCTTTTGTTATTAGATATTTTGGTGCTGCGCTAAGCTTGCTTGGTGCGGCTTTATTTTTTACTGCTTTGTTTACAATTAAAACACTGGAAACTTATAACGGCGACCTTATTACAAAGGGCATTTACTCTAAAGTACGGCACCCGATGTATTTAGGTTTTATTCTTTGGTTAATTGGTCCTCCGTTGTTTTATGCAGCAGTCACTTCCTCTGCGCTTGCAGTTTTATTTATTGCAAATGTTTTATTCTGGAGATATTTAGAAGAAATAGAATTGGAAAAAAGATTTGCCGGGTATAAAGAATATAAGGTTAAAACATTTTTTTAAAGTTCATTTTTATAAATGTGAAAAGTGTGGAGTTGTGCTGCCGCGGTGCGACAGCCAAGAAAAGATATAAATTTGTGTTCTATCTAAAAAACACTCGTTAGCACCTTTAAACTATTGATTTTTTCTTGTATAGTTTTACTTAGTATCAGACTATATTGGTCTTTTATTTTTTGATTACAGACGTTTAAAAGCATATCACCAAATTCCCTTTTATTTTTATCTGCTGGAAGTAGGTATAGTATTTCGGCATAAATTTTTTCAGCAACATCTATAGTTATTGAATCATCCATTATAATATCAAACAAAAAAGTTAGGAGTACATTAAAAGAAGAGTTGAATGATACACCATATTCTTCAGATAAAGTTAATGGGAAATTTAAGTTCCTAATATTCGCAGGTCTAACCTTAATTATTTTACCTTCACCAAAGATAGCTTTTTTAATATCATCAGAATTTAATGACAAAAATCTGACACGATATGAAGATAAATATCCAAAATATTTTAAATAATCATCGAAGCTAATTTTTCCTTGCTCATAAAGAACACGCACCAAACTTATTGAAGAAAAATGTTCGGGCACCTTCTTTTTTGTTTCTAATGCATTCATTTGGAGGTATAAATAATCTTCGGTTAGAATCGGGATTTCTTCTTCTTGAGCTAATATGCAAGCATCACATAGTTCCGGGTACACTTTAATTTCAGATAGACAATCCATTTTATTCGCAATTGATACTGGAACAATGTTTTTGCTTTTAGACTCAAGTATTTTGATGCTATTCATAAAATTATTATAAACAAGTTTATTTTCTTCTTTATTAATTGACGAAAAAATTATTTGTCCACGAGCATAACCTAATGTTCCACCCTGGCCATAAGATGAACGAAATCTATTAGCAGCTACAAAAAGCATTTTAATCACGGATTGTGGAGTTTTTATATTAGGCAGATAATAGTGGATCTTTTCAAGGAAACCGATTTCAGATAAAAAAAGAGCCGAAGTCCCATCAATAAAAAAGGGCAAATTATTTTTTATTACCGCTTGCACAGTGATCTTTTGTTTTTCCAATTCAACTAAAGTACCTGTGCTGCATTTAATAAACCCCTTACCTTCCTGTACAATTCTACCTATAGCGTGCATTAAACTACCTTCATTTACTGCAAGAAGAGCTAATGGTACATTTGTTTCACAGTATAATTTAAATAATGGATTGCGTTTCTCTTGTTCATCTTGCAGAAATGCTTCTAAGTATCTTGTGTCTAGTGAATCATCTTTAGGGGGGACTTCAATCATCCTGGCCCCATCCCATCTTTCTTCTTTAGACAATTTTTCAAAATTGTATCTTACTTGCCAAAAGATATACTTCTCAATAGTGTATATTAACTCTATAATTTCTATAGCTTGTTTAGAACTATACCTAGTTGAAAAATCAATTTCATCTCCAATGTTTTTATCAATAAATAGTTCATAACTATCATTCTGTCTTACAATTTTAGTTGCATCCAATTCCTCTTGTTCACCAATATAATACCATCTATCCTGATTTTTTAATTTTACAAAACAATTGGGTTTAACTGTTTCAAGTGGATCCATACAAAATTTAGTTTGATCCTCTATTTGTATTAATAAAAAGTATAAACTTGCATATTCTTCAGGGAACAATCTTTTTTTAATTTTTACTGCACTTACTAAAGAATCTAGTGCTTCCGCTGGTAAATTCTTTTTTAAAAGCACTTCAGTCTCAATACTAACCTTAAACTCTGGTGAAACAGATAAAAATTGATATTTTTTTAAGGTCTCAAATGCACCATCATCATCCTCTCGGCCCAGAAAAGCTTTGATTGTATGGGCAAGCAATGCTTCCTTGTTCTTAGGCTCCATAATGTTTTGATTGGCTTGTTCTTTAAGTAACTCAACACCGATTTTAATTGCGCCCAAGTAATCATTAAGATTTTTATGTGCATTAAAAAGTTGCAATCTTAAGTTTAATGCAATTTTGAAATCCCTTTCGAATTGTAATAATTTATTTATTAGAAATATTTCAATATCCCAAGCCTTTTGCTTCTGAACGATTTGGAGTAATTGCCTATATTCGAAATATTTTAGACGAGATAAATCAATTTTTTTTAATATTTTAAATGCTTTGTCATAATCTTCCTCATCGCTGTATAATAGGCAAAGTAATCTTTCTTTGGTCTGGGACTTATCGTCAGGTAAATTTTGTATAATTAATTTTCTTAACTCTGGCTCATTATTGAGTGAACCAGAAAAACTGACAGCAAAAGGTATATAGTCTTTTAAAGAGACAATAATTTTTTCATATTCTTTGTTTTCTACATTTTCAATAAACGAAGTGTATTTAGGATTCTCCTTATCAATAAAGAATTTCTTACCTGCATTAAAAAGTTTATTATGAAAATTAAATTGAACAAGTAAGGTTTGTGACAATTCATCTGACATTTGAATTTTGGTTTGATTCAAATAATGCAGTAATCTTTCAAATTCTTCTTTCGGTAAGTAAACTCCCCATAAAACACTTACCAGGATTCGCTCAGTATGTTTATCGAAATAGCAATCAAATATTAATTCAAATATTTTTTTTACGATTTGTTCAACTTTTATTCTTTCTTCTAGTATTCTATAAGCATTTAACTCTATAATTAAAATGGATGCTTTTAAACGACTTCGAATTCCCCCTAATTCAGAGAATTTCATATTAATCGATTCAATCTCTTCTAAAAAAACATTTATATCATTTTTATAGTTCTCACTACTTTCAATATTTTTAAGTATCCTTTCCGCAATAAATGATAGTTTGACCTCATAATTAGTAAATCTATCAGGATTAAGATGGATGGCTTTCTCGATAAAGCTATCTGCTCGAACTATATCTCCAGCCTTGTTATAAAAACCGGCATATAGGCGGTAAAAACTAGATTTAATTCTTATATCTTCAGGGAATGATTTTTCATCAATTAACGACAAATCAATATCTTCATTTAAATTACTTCTTCTAACCAATACTTCAAGTTTATTTAACCAATACGTGCTATCTGTCTCTTCCAATATTAATTTATTTGTATCATAATCTTTATCGAAAAGAAATAGTTCAGCCAAGTATAATTTAGCTCTCGGATCATGAGGAAATCTCTTTGTTAAATCTTCATAACATTTCTTAGCATCTGGAATTCTTTCTAGTTTTTGTAGACACCTTCCTTTTAAGAGTTCATATTCACACTCAAGTTGCTCATCTTGTAAGGAATAAATTATATTTTCAACTTGGGAATGAATGGTAAAAGCATGAATTGCATTTTCTCTGTCAAGTGCTAGCTCAATTTGTTCTAAATATTCATATACGTTTGAAATCGCTTGTCTTGAATCAATGTTGAAACCAAGATTTAAAATTTCTGATTCATCTAAATCAAAAAAGACCCTTTCCAATTTTATCGCATTAAATATTTCGAATTCAATCCCAGGATTGTTCTTTTGTAAATGCGTAATAGAAGCTTCAAGTTTTTGTATCGAACCCGAATTTTTATCATTATAAACGAAATAATACTTTTTTACTTCAGATATTTCATTCCAGTTCATTTTAAGTTTTTCGAAATCGGTTACAAGTTTTTTTGCAGCATCAGCTTCTTTCATTTTCGGTATGCTTGGTGCATAAACTTGATAATAAGCCCCTAAACCTTTTATATATCCATCATTCCCTCTATCTCCTTCTTTTCCATAGGGCTTAATTTTTTGAAAATCTGGGAAAGCGATTTGCATTATATCTTCAAAAAAACTTTGAAATTCAGTTCCATCTTTTGTGTGAATTTTGTGCCAGAATTGTAGCCACAAATAATTTTTATCTAATGGTTTCATTTTAACCCATCAGACTTAGTATTTGAAAATTATTATTGTCATAGCACAAACCAACAAAATTATTATTGAGAAGAATTATAAACTAGAGTAAATTTTCATTCTTACCCCAACGAGATAATGAAGAAAAGTGAGTGCATATTTATAGGCAAAGCATAGCTTATGTATAAAAACGTTTGCAACTTATGTTTTTAGTTTTAGAAATTCAATTAACAACTAGCAACAAAAAAGCGTGCTCTCGCACGCTTTTATCTTTAGTTAATGCTCAATTCATAACCATATTTCTGGTAACTAATCATGCCCTTCTTTTTGTTCTCCTCAATCCAGCCTTTTTCGTTATGGCTTAATTCAATCAACTCACTGGTATTTATCTTATTAAACCTTTTAAAAATTTCATCCAATACTTCTAGCTCGCTTGGATTAAATAATGCTTTATCAAACTTTTTTAACGGAATCGGTTTATCTACTTGTGAACTATTTACTTCGGCAAAAACAAAATCGATAAAATTCTCATATGTTAATAAATCATAAATGGCATCATATCTAAATGGAACCGGTCCCATTTGTATTGCCTGGTACATATAACCACTTATCGATTGTCCAAATCTTTTGAAATGTAAAAAGTCAGTATAGTATAACAGTTTATTCATTTTCACTTTAAATATGTTTTCATTTGCCTCTAAGTAAAACAAAACAATGTTTGCAAATTTTTCAAAAGAAGGTATTGAATAGCCGCTAAGTTCATTGGGTGTTTTCTTATCATCCCACAAAAGTTTTTTTAAGGAATTATGATTATCAATCGTATCAATTGTCTTTCCAATATGATGAACAACTTTATCAAATTGCTTTTTAGTAAATAAACTTTCTTTGCTTTCAACTATCTTTAAAAACTCTTCCGGATGCATTGCAATATTTAATAATGTGCCATTACTCTGATTTGGCACTTCACCGTTTTCATAATTACGATAAATATTAGTTCCAAAACCTAAAACTTCAGCCATCTTTGCCGCTGATAATCCGTAGCTTTCCCTTGCTTTAATCAATTGCTCAGGAAACGGAATATTGTACTTCTCCCGATACTGATTATATACCTGTTTAATATTTACATTATCTAACTCATCGGTTGTAAATCGCTCTTTGCAACCTACACATTCATAAAATTGTTTATGTACCTTAAAATCTTCTTTTCTGTAACTGATTTTTACTGTCTCCACCATTTGTAACGCATTTCCGGCGCAAAATGCACACTTCATTTTTAACTCCATATTTATTTAAAGGGATATTTCAAATCATGCGCTGCAACATGAAAAGAAATACAAATTACCGAAATGTTCGGCAATCCCATCTCTATCTTTATATATACTTCTTTGTTTTTTATTTCTAATCCAAATTCCCAGTAGTTGGGATGATTTTTATACAGTTCGTTTTTTGTTGGACCGGCACAATAGTTTTCTGCCTTTAAACTTTTTAGTAATTCTGTTCTTTCAATCCCTGTTATTTCCAGTTCAGCAAGTGCCTGTAAGTTTTTATCACGATCATCTCGGTAAACAATCTTGAATACCGAAAGCTTTGTTTTGAAGTCTTCGAGGAATTGTTGTACATCTTCTTTTGTCACAGGCAAACTTACACCAGTTTTTTTAATTTGTCAACTATAAAGTTTGTCTATTCTGTAATTTTAATACAATTGTCCACCATATGGTGTATAATCGAATATTTTGGTTACTTCTTTAGTATTTATTTGAATAATCATCTTTTAAACCATCATTTTAAAATTCTAAAAGTAATTTCCTGATGATTTCTAACAGCTTTCTCATCCTTCCCATAGTTTATCCCGATTCATCGCATAGGCGTCAACTTAACAGGTTTATATATAGCCTTCTTAAAGTTTTAATTATTTGAAAAAGATCAGAATAAACCGTTGAAACGGTTAAAATAATATATTCTTCATATTTCCAAATCCCACGATTAAAATCGTGGGTTACTATATGAATCAAGTTCAAATATTTTTTTATAACCCACGGTTTCAACCGTGGGAGAATGTACAAACAGCGCTTTTACAACCGTTTCAACGGTTTTTACGTACTAAGTTGAAGTAGAAAAATTCAATATAAATTAAGTTGACGCTTATGCGATTCATCGGGGCTTAGGACGACAGAAAAAAATAATAACAAAAGATTCTCACATCGCTTCCAAGGGATGACAGTAATAATTACTTTTGAGACAACCCCAAACAATGCTCATTCTTTAATAAGATTAATGCTTCCTTCCTCCGGTACTTTAATTTTATAAGCAACGCCTTTTTTATTTTTTAAAAACGTATCGCGCAGCCAGGGATTGTAAAGTTTTAAGTGTTTTGTAATTTATACCAAGTGTTGCAGCATAATCTGCAAAGTTTGTAACCGAAGTATTTAACTCAACTTCTTTATACTTAAGCGGTTTGTATAAGATCATCTTCTTTCAAATCATAACCATACTCAGCAGGATTTTCCATAATCAACTTCATTGCAATAATGCGAGAAACATAACGGGACGTTTCCGAACCGAGAACAAGATTCCAATAGTTGGTTGATTTTTGCAAGCCGCTCCATTTTTCAATTCCATTTATACCGGCATTATAGGATGAAGCGCACATTGTCCAATTGCCAAACATCTTGTATGCTGTGATTAAGATAATTACAAGCAGCTTGTGTAGATTTTTCGATATGATATCTTTCATCAACTTCATCATTTACTTCTAATCCATATTGGCTTGCTGCGGATTTAATAAACTGCCAGTAACCTGCGGCTCCTGCAGGTGAAACCACATTTTCTAAATTACTTTCTACAACAGCAAGATATTTAAAATCATCCGGAATATTATTTTGTTTTAATATTGGTTCAATAACAGGGAACCATCTTGCGGCTCTTTTAATTGCAAGGATAGTTGAGGAATGCCAGTAAGTATTAACTAATAATTCGCGTTCCACTCTTTCATATACTTCAAAATTTTCTAATGGAACTCCTTCACCGAATATTAAAATGTTACCCGGTATTTTGGGAGATACAATTTTATAATCCTGCGGAAATATTTCAACGGGATTTCCATATACGGCAGCAATTGTGTCGTGGGTAAAGAATAGATTTGCTGCAACAAAGAATAACTCCGATAACGGATAATAGCTCCTGCAGCAAAATAAAACCATTTTAGATTTCTTAGTCATACCTTCTTTTAATCGTAATATAACATTCATCATTAATCCTTTTATTTTGTACGCCTCATGATAAAAAAATGCGCTGCAATTACGAAGACCAAAAAAAGTGTTGTTATATTTGGAATACAGAATAAACCATTTTAACCTCTGCGAAACTCCGTGTTCGCTCCGTGCTTCTCTGTGAAAGGATTAATCCTTACACAGAGAACCACTAAGGTTTCACTGAGGAACACAGAGGAATCATATAATATTTTTAGAGGAAATATGGAAGTTCAGGAAGCTTTGCTTAACCGAAGAAGCATAAGAAAATATAAAGATCAAAAAATCAGCAAAGAGGATATTGATAAAATTCTAAAAGCTGCAATGTACGCACCAAGCGCAATGAATTTACAGCCATGGCATTTTATAGTTATTGATGATAAAGCGATTCTGATTGAAACTATTAAATCAGTTCCTTACGCAGAACTGCTGAAGACAATCTGCTGCTGCAATTCTTGTTTGCGGCGACTCTTCAGTTGAAAAAAATGAAAGCTGGCTTTTACAAAATTGTTCTGCGGCCATACAAAATATTTTGCTTTCTGCTCTCGGATTGGGTATTGGTTCGTGCTGGATTGCAATACACGGAATGGATGATGTTTATAAGAATATTAAAACACAATTCAAGCTGCCTGAGAATATTGTTCCTGTTTCCTTAATATCTCTTGGTTATCCTGATGAAGAAGTAAAAGCAGAAGAAAGATTTAAACAAAATAAAATTCATTTCAATAAGTGGTAAAGTATGGATGAGGTAAAATCAAATAAAGATTATAATCCCGAAATGCATTCGGCAGAGCACATTCTTAATCAAACGATGGTAAGGATGTTTAATAAAGGAAGATCTTTCAGTAATCATATAGAAAAGAAAAAATCCAAATGTGATTATCATTTTGATCGTAATCTTACCGAAGATGAGGTTGAAACAATAAACAAAAGGGTTAATGAAGTTATTCAAAAAGATTTGCCTGTTACTGAAGAATTTCTTAATCGTGATGAGGCTATAAATAATTACAAACTATCTCAATTACCGGATGATGCCGGAGAGACAATTCGGATAATTAAAATTGGTGATTACGATTCTTGTCCTTGCAGCGGAGTTCATGTTTCATCAACAAAAGAAATAGGAAGTTTTCAAATAATTTCCACAAGTTTTGAAGAAAGCGTTTTAAGAGTAAGATTTAAATTACCGAAAGATTAATTTATTTTTAACGAAAGAAATAATTTTGCTTAAACAAATAATGGAGAATAAAATGAAAAACTTATTTGCTGTTTTATTTATATCCTTTCTTTTAATTGGAGTTATTAATACACCAATTAAAGCCCAGGATAAACCAATTCAGATTGCACTCCTTAATCCTGTTCAGATATTTCCCGAAAACACTTCCATTACAGGACTCAGGTTGAACATTCTTTATGGAAAGAACAATAATGTAAGCGGGTTAGACTGGGGATTGGTTAACTCAACAACAGGGAAACAGGTTGGTTTGCAGATGGGAGTTGTTAACCTTGTGGATAATGGGTTTCTTGGCTTGCAGTCAGGATTTGTAAACTTAACAGACAGCAAATTTGAAGGCTTGCAATGGGGATTTGTCAACTATCATAGAGGCAAAGTTAGTGGTGTGCAGTTTGGTTTTATCAATTATGCAGGCAGTATGTACGGTTTACAAATAGGTTTGATAAATATAATTCAGCAGGGCGGAGCGTTTCCTTTTTTCCCAATAGTAAACTGGTCGTTCTAAATATTAAGAGGCTGTTTCAAAAGCTAATTTATAAAGGTAGCCGCAAGCTTCAACTTGTAAATATAAAGCATAAACGCAACTTAAAAGTTGCGGCTACCAGATAATTCATTGTTTTGAGACATCCTCTTTTGAATTACTTATTCAAAATCGTTTCTATCTGATCCATAACTTTATTCATCTTTTTCATTGTTAACTCAAACGGCTCTGATGATAGCGGATCTATTCCTGCATCTTTAATTAATTCAACAGCATACTTTGAACCGCCGCCTTTTAATATCTTATAAAAATTATCTACAGCAGGCGCTCCTTCGTTAACTATTTTTTCTGCAAAAGCAGTTGCATAGATAAGCGAAGTTGAATATTGGAATACATAATAAGTATAACCAAGAAAATGAGGTATGTAAGCCCACTCATATTGTATGTATGGATCAACAACACAATGCCCGGCATCTTGTCCATAATATTTTTTTACTATATCATAATAAATATTGCAAAGATCTTCGCCGGTTAATGGCTGTCCTTGTTCTACACGTTTATGGATTTCAAGTTCAAACTCAGCAAAAGATGTCTGGCGGAAAATTGTTGTGCGTAAAAGATCAAGATAGCTGCCGAGCAAGAAAAGTTTTTCTTCATCACTTTTTGCATTTGCAACCATATAATTATTAAGCAGTGTTTCATTTATTGTTGAAGCAATCTCAGCCACAAAAGTAGCATAATCTGCTTTGGCAAAGGGTTGATTAGAATTTGAATAAAAACTATGCATTGTATGACCAAGTTCGTGTGCCAGTGTAGAAAGAGATTCATAATCATCATTCCAGTTCATTAGAATGTATGGGTGTACATCATAGGCAGAACCACTTGAGTAAGCCCCGCTTCGTTTTCCTTCCGTTGGAATAAAATCAATCCACCTGTTATCAAAAGATTTTTTTACTGTTGATAGATATTCTGATTTTAGCGGAGTAAGTGCATCAAGAATTGCCTGCTGTCCTTGTTCAACTGTAAATTTCAAATCAACTTTTTTAACAAGCGGAGTATATAAATCATAATAATGAAGTTCACTAACACCCAGCATCCGTTTCTTTTAAATCCAAAAAACGATGAAGTGTTGGCAGACTTTTGTTTACCTGTTCGATTAAAGTTGTGTAAACCGTTGGTGGAAGATTGTCACCATTAAGAGAAGATTCTAATGTAGTTTTATAATTCCTGTTCTTAGCATAGACCCAATCTTTTTTTACTTTTCCTACAAGGTTTGCACCGAGAGTATTTTTAAAATCACCATAACTGTTAAAGAAAGTTTCAAATACCTTGCTTCTGTCGTCACGATTTTCAACTGTTCTTACTCCTGTAAAAGTAGCGGGACTTAGTTCAACTTCTTTGCCATCTGAAAGAGTAATCTTTGGATTTGGTTTTTCACCATCAGCAAAAATAGAATAAACAGTATTTTGATTTCCGGCAATCAAACCAAAGCTAGCAAGAATTTTTTCTTCTGCTTCAGTTAAAGTGTGCGGTCGCAATCTCTGAATATTATCAATATACATTGAATAAGTATTAAGCTCCGGTTTTTCTTTGAAAAACTTTTCAATCTTTTCTTTTGGAATTGCAAGTATTTCCGGTTCAAAGAAAGCAGCAGTTTCGCCAAACTTTGTTCCCACCGAAGAAAGCTGCTGGAGTAGAGCTTGATTTTCTGAAATGGTAACATCTTCATTGCTAAGATTGCCGGCATAAGTTCCTGCTTTATAAAATGTTTTTAACAATCCAAAATAAGAGTTTAATGCATCCAATAAAATCTGAGAATTTTCGCTTAACTTTCCTTTGTAAGAGGCAAAATCATTTATACTTGCTTTCTACTTTTTTTATATCAGCCTGCCAGTCTATTAAAGTCGGATACATATCAGCAAGGTTCCATTTGTATTTATCCGGAACATCTTTGCGCTGCGGTGATTGAGGAAATATAAAAGTTATTAAAGAAAGAGTAGCAAAGGTGTAAAAAAGAATTAATTTTTGTTTTGTCATATATTCACCTATATAGTATATAAAATTTATTACACGGTAAACTTAATGAGAATTATCCTTTGTGTGAAAAAATTTTTGATGAGCGGTTACAAATAATTGATAAAAAAGAACTTGAAAATTCCACAAATATTTAGATGTTATCTTTTTATATTTCACTATCAAATCAAATTAACTTTTACATTACATTAAGGTGAGACAATGAAATATTTTAAAGCCTTATTTTTTCTTGCGATAATAACTACTTCTTGCATAGAAAAACAAAACCCTCCCAATGATTCAGAGGAAGTAACAATGCTTAAAGAAAAAATTGCAAAATTTGTTCCCGTTGAAATACAATATGATGAAAATCTTTTAAGCGATAGAGAAAAAGTTGTACTTGAAAAACTTTACCGCGCTTCCCAAATAATTGATGAGTTATTTCTCGAACAAGTCTATTCAAAAAACAATCAAATAAAATCAGATTTAATTTCAAAGATTAGTGATAAAAATAATCTTGAATCCGCCACGGCGGACAGGCTTGAACCTGAGCTTAAACTTGAACTCTTTAACATTATGTTTGGTCCATTTGATAGACTTGAAGACAATGTTCCTTTTATTGGCAAAGATGCAAAACCGCTTGGTGCAAATTTTTATCCGGAAGATATGACAAAAGAAGAATTTGAAAAGTGGATAAAAGATAATCCGAAAGATGAAAAATCATTTACAAGTGAGTTTACAGTAATAAGAAGAGAAAATGGAAAGTTAACTGCAATCCCTTACAGCGAATACTTTAAAGATAAATTAACTGCAGCATCAAATCTTTTAAAAGAAGCTGCAGAGTATTCAGATAATCCATCCCTTAAAAAATATTTACTTTCACGTGCAGATTCATTCTTGAGCAATGATTATTATCAAAGCGATATGGACTGGATGGATGTAAAGGATAATAACATTGAAGTTGTAATTGGTCCTTATGAAGTTTATGAAGATGAAATGTTCAACTACAAAGCATCGTTTGAAAGTTTTGTTACGATTAAAGATCCGGTTGAAAGCAAAAAACTTGAAGTGTTTGCAAAATATTTAACTGATATCGAAAAAAATCTTCCGCTTGATGATAAACATAAGAATTACAGCCGCGGGTCAGAGTCTCCAATTGTTGTTGCAAACGAAGTGTTTACAGCAGGCGATACAAAAGCAGGAGTTCAAACGCTTGCATTTAATCTTCCAAATGATGAAAGAGTTCGACAAGTGAAAGGTTCAAAGAAAGTAATGTTGAAAAATGTTCACGAAGCAAAATTTGAAAAATTGTTAAAACCAATTGCAGAAATTGTTCTTGAGCCCGAGCAACTTAAGTCTGTTACGTTTGATGCTTTCTTTAATCATACCTTAATGCACGAAATGTCTCACGGTGTTGGTCCTGGTTTTATTAAAGTAAATGGCAAAGACACAGAAGTAAAAAAAGAACTTGAAAGAAACCTATTCAACAATTGAAGAATGTAAGGCTGATATTCTTGGAATGTATAACAACATCTTTATGATAGAGAAAGGAGTTTATTCCAAAGAATCTGAAAATCAAACCTGGGTCACTTTTCTTGCCGGAGCTTTCCGCAGTATGCGGTTTGGAATTGGTGAAGCGCACGGCGGCGGCAACGCAATTATTTATAACTATCTGCTTGAGAAAGGCGCATA
Organism: uncultured Ignavibacteriaceae bacterium; assembly: GCA_963714775.1. Classification (GTDB taxonomy): domain Bacteria; phylum Bacteroidota; class Ignavibacteria; order Ignavibacteriales; family Ignavibacteriaceae; genus IGN3. The sequence continues at coordinate 62,255 of CAVQQN010000034.1, read as the reverse complement.
TATTTATGATGAAGGAACTCAAAAAGTTCGTGTGGATTTTGTAAAGATTTATCCTGCCCTTAAAGAACTTTGCAATCTTAGTTTTAACTATTCAGGCAGAAGGGAATTATCAAGGAGCAAAAGATTTAATTGCAAAGTATGCGGTTAACTCACCATCTATTGAAACACTTAGAAAGAAATTAGAAAAGCTGCCGGTTGATATTAAACCAGTATTTGAAATTGAGGAAAAGTTAAAATAAATGTAAAAAGAAAAGGCGAGCTTTAAAACTCGCCTTTTTTAACTGTACATAATAAACAAAGTTACTTTATTAAAATCATTTTTTTAGTTTGCACAAATGATCCTGCGTGAAGCGTATAGAAGTAAATTCCGGAACTTAATCTGCTGGCATCAAAAGTAATATCATAACTTCCTGGAGCCATTTCTTTATTAACAAGTGTTGCAACCTTGTTACCAAGAACATCATAAACTTTTAATGAAACAAATTCGGCACTATTTACTTCATACCGGATATTTGTACTTGGATTAAATGGATTAGGATAATTTTGCATTAATGCAAATCTGGACGGAATTGTTTTATTGTTTTCATCTTCTAAATATGTTGCCTCATCAAATTTATTTATTAGAATATTTTCTAATAATGCTTTTGCCTGGTCAAGATTCATATAGTAAAGCGGAAAACTAAGTATAACTGATTTATGGTCTGTCCCTAAATACTCAACACCAACCGATTTCCCTTTTAATTTCCCCTGGCTAGTTGTAGAATCGAAATAAGTTTCATATGAATAAATCGCGGTCCCTTCGCTGTTTGGAAAAATGGCTTCAATATTCCCAAGATGATAGTCTGTTGATTCTGAAGTTTTAGAAGAATCAACATAGAGAGCACTATAACCTGTGCTGTTTGGAATTGCACCGACAAATCTTGAAAAAAGAGAAATTAGGGAGCTATCTATTTTTAGATAATCATAAATAAACATCCCAGGATTATATTTTGCTGTTAGCGAAATATTATTCTGTAAAGCTCTACTGGGTCGAAATCCCGAATAAATAAAATTTCCACCATAGCTCAAATATTCCATTATAGCTGTCTGTGCGACTGTGCGGCCGTAAAGTCCACATTATCATCTGCTTGCCAAATAATTGTAGAGTATATGCCAAGATCAGCAAGAGAAACAGCACCGTCTTTTAAAATATCATAATCGGTTTTACTAAAGCTGCTTAATATTTGTTGATAAAATTCATCTACCTGCTGATCTGTTGGATTTAACAATGAGCCATCGCCATCCTTGGTTTCATCAACTAAGAGAATTCCTTTATTCAGAGAAACGAGCCCTGATTTTATAGTATCGGAGTTTATGCCCTCATTTAGTTGATTATCAATAGCCCGGATAAAATAATAATAGAATTGTCCTGCCAGTACAGAATTATCCTGATAAAAGGAATCAACATAAGTTGTGTTATTTATTCTTAGATAACTTCCGGTTAAAGATTCTGAACGATAAATATTGTATCCTGCTAAATCCAACTCTTTATTTTTATCCCAATTCATATTAATTAGTTGATTTGTGGGTTTTACTACAAAGTTAGATGGGGCTAATGGAATTGAATATGGGATAATGTTCCTCTCATTAAGAAAGCTTTCGTTTTCATCAGAATCAATTGCAGAAACGGCTATGTAATATTTTGTTCCTTCAGTAAGGTTATTGATTATGAAGGTAGTATCCGTTGTCATAAATGATTGATAGTAATTACCTGAAGTTAATCCAACATAAATTTTGTAAGCTGCCAGATCAGTTTCTGTATTTGGTGCCCAGCTTAAACTTAATGACGAGCCATTTCCTACATCATAAATAAAATAATTCTTCACATCAGAAGGAATCTGAATTGCTGTAAGCAATAAAGCTCCCGAAGACTTAATAACTTCTGCACAATAAGGCATACTGTAATTAGTTATTATATCCTGTGGAGTGTGGTAATAAGGACTAAACTCTCTTTCCTCAAAATAAACAGCATGATAACCCCTTTGCCAGAATGAATAACTATCCGAACCGCCACTGTTAGTTGGTCCGTAATAAGGAATAAGAACGGAGTAAAGGTTTACCATATCAAATGCCATACTTCCCCATGCTTCTGAACCGGTATATCTGTTTATATCAATTGTGCTTTGTGATAGTAATTGATCAGTATAACTTATCATATCATGATTGATCATCAGCCTGATATCCATCCCCTGGCTAAGAGCATAATTTGCATAATCCACACTGCCCCACAAGCCATACTCTTCAGCACCAAAAGTTATAAATTTAATTGTTGCTTCCGGTTGATATCCGTTAGAAATAATAACGCGAGCTATTTCTAAAGCTGCTGCAGTGCCGCTTGCGTTATCATCAGCACCGGGAGCAAATGTATAAAGATCACCGCTCGAGTAAGAATCGTGATGTCCGCCAAACACATAAACTTTTTCCGGCATGGTCGTTCCGGTTAATGTAGCAATAACATTTTTCTGCCATGTTCCCTGATAGAGAAATGAATCAATAACAACATCAGTAAAACCAAAACGGATGAACTGCGATTTAATCCAGTTTGCAACAGCATCTCTTGTGTTGGCAAATAAAAATCTTGTCTGAAAATTTTGTAATGATTGAATAAAAAACTCAATACTATCTGCGCTTACTTTAGAAACAATATTGGCAATAGCTGTATCAATTGTAGTAACATTATTAATGTTTACTGTTTTTTCATTTGTAAAAGTAGTAGAAGGCTCAGTTATTTTGGCAACAGTAAATCCTTCTGAACGAAGTTCTTTAATCGAAATTGGGTTTTTTACTATTGCCGATTGGTTATGAACATACACTACATTCGAAGAGACTGGAACAGATTTCTGCATGGATTTTTTTTGCGGAGAAATAACATAATAATCTGAAGTCGGTAATATATTATCAATTATATCAAAATTAATTTTTAACTCTTTGAATTTTAGAATTTTATCTGGTGTTACCTTTGTAATCAGAACATTATCAAATATATGGAAAACGGGCAGAGCCAGCTTCTCAATATTATTAAGGTCACTTACTTTATTTAAGTCAATGCTTATTAAATAGTTATCACTTGTTTGTGCAGATATTTGAAAACTGAACACAACAGCGAGAAGAAATAGTGACAAAAAGTATTTCATGAATTATCCTATCTATTAGATATAAATAAATTGGGTCAAACTTACTAAGTACATATTCAAAATACTATAACAGAATTAGGGTGTCAAAAATTCAATACAGTTTAAAACCAGTTTTAATTGCATTAGAGTTTTCCAGTTTAAAGAATTTATTTCGGAAGGCAAGGTCGTGGAAGTTGCTGTTCAATAAAATAGGGCGAGTCAAAGAACTCGCCCTTACTAACTTTTGTTATTTCATTAAGATCATCTTGCGGGTTTCTTTAAACTTGCCTGTTTGAAGTGTATAGAAATACACGCCGCTCGCTAATCCAGATCCATCAAAACTAACATTATAAACTCCTGCACTCTTAACATCATTTAATAAGGTTGCAATTTCTTTTCCAAGAATATTGTAAACCTTTAAAGTAACCTGTGATTGTTCTGCAAGAGAAAAACTGATTTGTGTTGTTGGATTGAATGGGTTTGGATAGTTTTGTTTTAGTTCATAATTTGAAACGGCTGCAGGATTATTTTCTTCCTCAACAGAAGTTGGAATACCCAAAGAGTTTGCAACGTAAACATTATACTTAATACCAACTGTGTAATGCTGTTAAATCCTCATTATACAAAGCCCACTTTTGAGCACTGAGCATAATACCAAACGCCCTGAACGTGGTTAAAATAACTCCACCAAGAATGATGTTACTAAAATGTTTGCGTCCGGGTTGTTATTGGTTAATGGATTATCAATATAACTATAAACAGGCTTAAGGCTAGTACTTGCACTATCAACAGTATGTACAAAAGATTTATTGTCATCTAATAGCCAAACGTTAAAATCTTTACCTTCAGCCATAGTGGAAAAATCCTCATTGAAAATAGTCCAATTACTTCCATTATACCAAACCCCAACATTAATATTGTTATAGGAACTAATGAATCTCTGCTGCACAAGAATTTTAGCAGTTGGATTTCCATTAAGTAGTGGATTATCAATTACTGTGTAGTTAGAAGAGATATTTGACGATGTAGTTGTGTGTAAAAAAGCAGAATCAGTTTTTGGTGCAACTGGCAACATTAAAATAAACTCCTTCCGAAAAGGCAGAGGCATCTTCATTAAAGATTCCCCAAACAGAGCCATAGTAAAAAGCACCTAATTTCTTATCATATACAGATGTTCCTACACCCAAAGGATTCCAGTTGTGCAATGCAAAAACCAAGCGTCCGGATCCCTGTTTACAAGAGGATTATCAAAGTATGTAAGATTTCCAGAAATATTGGTTGCTAGTGTATTATGAACAAACGAAGATGAACCAATGTAAACATTGTACTTTGAATTTTCTACCATTGCTGCAAGGATCTTCGTTATAAATAGTCCACTGTATCCCATTATAATATGTGCTGATTTTGGAAGTGTTGAAGACCCCAGTATTGCCCTCACCATTCCAGTTTTGTGTAACATATATTATAGCATTCGGATTATTATTTAGGTGCAGGATGATCAATTTGTGTTGTTGCAGCATGAATGTTTCCTGATGTAGCTGTGTGAAAAATAGAATTGTCATCATTTAAAACAAGAACATTAAATGCAGCGCCTTCTGGCATATCAACATAATCTTCATTAAATATACCCCATTTTGCATCCAGAGAGCTATACCAAACACCGATTTCATGGTTATTATATTTATTGTCTGGAAGCATTATTATCTGTGTAACAAGAATTCGTGCATCTGGATTCCCATCAATTTCAGGATTTGATATAAGAGTATAGTTTTAATATGTATTCGATGCAGCTCGCAACATGTTGAAAAACAGTGGATTGAGTTTCATCAGCAACTAAAATATGATATGCGGAATTTTCAGGGATAGTTGTATTATCTTCGCTAAATATTGTCCACATAGAAGTTCCCGTACTATACCATAACCCAGAAACGTGGTTATTATATACTCCACTACCACTACCATCCCAATTATGCGTGATAAACAATTTTGCATCAGGAATTGTATTGGTGTTTGGGTTATCAATCGTAGTATAATTACTAACTGAATTAGATGCCGTTGCAATGTGTATGAAATGTTTGCCTAAATTAACAGCAGGAACATTTGCACCGGGAGAATCTTGAGCAAATATTAATGCCGGAATTGAATAAAAAAAGAAAGTAAACAATAACAGTTTTTTCATAATAGCCTCGCATAAAAATTGTTAAAATTAGTTTTGTACTTACTTTAGAATAATAAGTATAGCAAAGAGCAAAGGCAATAATTATTCCAAAAAAAAAATTAATTTATTTTGTTTTTCCCAAACATTTTAAATAATATTCCAGCGAAAAATACCGACCCTATATATTTATTACAATTTTAAGGTAAATATTAACTATCTATATGGTTCATTGCCAACTATTTTAACGGCTAATTATTATTATAGGGAAATATTATCACAATCCTTTAACACTGTCTTTTAGCTTAATAACTTACGTTACGCACGAAAGCCAAACCTTGAAGGTTTTGCCAAAAAAAACGTGATATTATTATTTTATTTAAGACAATGTTAGAAAAACCTTCAAGGTTTTATAACACTTGCGTAAGGTGACTTAATAAATTTTTTCTATTTTTTACTGTCAAAAAATAATTTTATAGATTGAAAGAAAAAGCAAGATATATTTCGGCTGATCTTTTACGTGGACTTGTAATTATTATTATGATTGAGGTTCATGTATTTAATGCTTTCCTGATACCGGAACTAAGGCAAACCGGCTGGTTCGGTGTTCTTAATTTTATTAATGGATTAGTAGCGCCATCGTTTTTGTTTGTATCAGGATTTGCATTCCAGGTTTCTTCAGGCGGTAAGCTTGATGAAATGAGAAAACTTGGGAAAGCATTCTGGAAAAAGATCGGAAGGATTTTCCAGATAATAATTATTGGTTATGCGCTTCATCTTCCATTTTATTCTTTATCTAAAACCATTAACGAAGTAACCCCACAATTATTAGAAAGTTTTTTAGCTGTTGATGTTTTGCAATGTATTGGGTTTGGCTTACTGTTTTTATTTCTAACGAGACTAATAATCAAATCAGATAAAACTTATCACTACTTTCTTGTCACGTCACTCATTATTGTAACATTAATTTCACCATTTCTCTGGAAAATTGAGGTTACAAATTTATTTCCAATAGTAATCGCAAATTATTTTAATCGTTTACATGGCTCACTGTTCCCATTATTTCCGTGGTTAAACTTTTTATTAGCAGGTGCAATCTTTGCAAAATATTTTGTTGATGCGCGTGAAAGAAACGACGAACATAAATTTACAAAGAATGTTGCGATTGTTGGATTGTTCACATTGTCGTTAGGTCATCTTTTCTACTCTGGATTATTTTCTAAAACACTTACAACAATTCTTCCAAATCCGATTTTTTATTTAGAAAGATTAGGATATATATTAGTTTTATTCTTTCTTTGCTGGTATACTGATAAGAAGACTAATGTCAAGAATTCATTTATTATGGATGCAAGCCGTGAGTCACTTCTGGTATACTGGCTACATTTAGTAACTATTTATGGAGTGTTCTGGGGTGGGAGAAGTCTTGCATTAATTATTGGAACAAAGTTAAATGCTTTTGAAGCATCAATAGTTGCATTTGTTTTAATTACAACAATGATAATTGCAGCAAAGATTTGGGGTTGGCTTAAGAAAGACTATTACAAATTCGTCTTATTTTTTGTAAAGATAGTAACGAGGATTTTATTAATTGCGTTTTTTGTGTTTTAGAAATAATACAAGTACTTTATCTTAAAAACGCCTGCTCGGTCTGTTGTGTGCATTCTGTTCAGCAGTAAATTATTGTTTACATCATACTCATCGCTTCTGTCCTGAAATTCATTTACCGCAAAGTATATCCAGCTCTTTGGCAAGAAGTTCCAGCTAAATAAAAATCCGGCAATTATTCTTTCCATCCTGTCTGATGAACGAACAAAAACATTATCAACATAAACTCTAAAGTTTAAGTTATTAATTGGTGTAAGTGAAAAAAACGGACGAGCATTATATGTAATATCTTCAATATTCCCCTCAGGGTTACCTTCAATAAACATATCATACGATGTTCCCAGCTCAAGAACATCCAAAGCCTTCCATTCAACAGATCCACCAAACCAGGAATAGATATGAAAGATATTCTCTATCAAAATTAAATGTATGTTGGTAACCTCCCCAAACATTTGCTCTCCAGGTCTGTGAAAAGTTAAACCATGAACTGAGATTTATACTATACGAATCGTAAGTAAATCCTTCATCCCTGCTTTTTCCAAAATCTGTATTTATTTCATAGCCCCATCCAGCTCTAAATTGCATATTAAATCCAATTACTCCTGCATAGTCTGTATAGAGATCGGCGTCTTCGTAAGTTATTGCCGGACCGAAATACAAAAACATGTTTCTTATCGCACCATCTTCAAAGTACCACATTGGTCCGGTTAAACCCACGGAAGACATTGTTCCTTTCCAGGGCACGTAACCAATCTGATCAACATCAAAATTTTTACCAATTGCTCTTATGCGAAACAAATTTCCCCACGTCTCTGAAATATTAGTATAACCGGCAGATGCCGCATAATCGCCGGTTTCATTTTCAAAAGATCTTGCAAACTGATAAGCAAGCTGCCAGTTTGAGCCTCTTAATGCCCCATCAATATCAATTACGCCGTAAGTGTCTTCTTTGGTCTGCTTGCCAACAAATAAAGCTCCGATTGATGAGTTGTCGAATATTTGTTTTTTAATTCTTCCTGATCCAAAGTAAGCGCTAGGTTCAATTAAGTTTTCTCCATCATCTACATATTGTGTTTCACTTGTTAGCGCAACAAAGCCCCCGTACTCCCAATCATCATATCGACCAAAGGCTTTTGTGCCAAATGATAATGGAACTTCTTGTCCACCAGGTAATAGTTTTCCAATTCTTCTAGAATAAAAAAGTTCCAGTGGACGATAAAACCCTGAATTACTTTGTCTACCTGATGGATTGAATACTTCATTCCCTTCTGTGAAGAAAGGCCGTTTCTCATCAAAATAAGATTCATAACGTGAGATATTAAAATCAAAAGGATCTGCTTCAATTTGTGCAAAATCAGGGTTAGCAGTTAATTGAAATGTTAGTTGCTCGGATGGGTTATAAAAAATATCTAAACCAACAGTTGGATCAAAATCATATTTATTGTTTCCGAGATATTTTATTTTAGAAAGTCCAACTGGATAAATTTCAAGATTTAATCCGGTTACAGATGGTTTAAAATCTTCAAAGATAAGTTTGCCAAATTTAGAAATTCTTTGTCCTTCGCTTTGTTCATACTCACACCAGTAAATATCCTCATTGTTGTAAGACCGCCAACGATCAAAATCCAATCCCCACTCAGTTAGAGTCTTATCATACTTTATAGATTTGTAGGGAATTTTCATTTCAACAACAAATCCCCAATCATAAATTTTTGATTCACCTTCCCAGATTCCATCCCAGCTGTAGTCTCTGTTGCGGGCATCATCCAGAATTCTAGAATCTGAAGTCACTCCCGAAGCATTTACTGCAAACTTGTAAGCAGTTTGTTTATCATTAAAAGTATCAAGCATAATTGAAACAATATCACCGGTATAACCATCTCGCATTCCTGCGTTTGCCTGAATATATTCTCTATCATCATAACAAATCATTAAACAATATAGAGCATCCTCTGTTGTTAACACCTTGGCGACTGTTTTTACGGATGTTGGTTGATTATAGAATGGTTCGAGTTGGGAAAAACTGACAGTTGAATCAGCAAGACTCCAGACATCATCCACTTTTCCATCAATATCAATTTCTATATCTGTTTTTATTAGAAGAAGTGCTTTGCCAAGATTTATGTTTTCTGTGGCCAATAAATTACTTAAGGGAAATAAGATTAAAATAAGCAGTAATAGTTTTTTCATAAACTTTTGATTTTTAATATGAGACAAAAATTTACGATTCAAAGTTACAGCTAATTACTAAATGATTAGTATGTTTTAGACAGACGGTCACATGATTTTATAGGCGTGAAAAAAAGTGGTATTAAAATATTATAGTATAGATTTGCAGTTGTTAGCTTAGAGGGCTCTCTTTGCCAACCCTGTCTGCCGAGTATTATTCCAATAATTAGGCAACATGACAGGCAGCCTAAAAGAGTTAAATAATATAAAGAACCAGGACAATACTGATAATTATGACGATATAAATAACTGTTAATTTCTGATGATAAAACAGTCAAAGACCGACAAAGGTTAAAAATTATAAACCAATGTTATGAAAGATTTATGTTTATAAATCCTAAGCAGATTTAACATCAGACTTTATAAAAATCGGTTCAGCATTTTTTTCAACAGCATCTTTTGTGATAATGCACTTATCAACATCTTTTTTATTTGGAAGATCATACATTATATCAATCATAAAATCTTCAACAATACTGCGCAATGCGCGCGCACCGGTTTTTCTTTCCATCGCTTTATTTACAATTACATCCAGAGCAAAAGGATCAAACTCTAGTTCGATTCCTTCCATCAGGAATAATTTTTTATACTGTTTAATAATTGCATTCTTCGGTTCTGTTAATATATTGCGCATAGCTTCTTCTGTAAGCTGATGAAGCGGAGCCGCAACTGGAAGTCTTCCTATAAGTTCGGGAATCAAACCAAATCTTAACAGATCTTCCGGTTGGATGTGCGAAATTAAATCATCTTCTTTTGTCTTGGCTTTCAGATCAGAAGAAAATCCCATCCTGTTTTCATTTATTCTCCTTGCAATAATTTTATCAATACCATCAAATGCACCGCCAACAATAAAGAGAATATTTTTCGTGTTAAGATTTATTAAACTTTGTTCTGGATGTTTTCTTCCACCTTTGGGTGGAATGCCGGCAATTGTTCCTTCTAAGATTTTTAGCAAAGCTTGCTGCACACCTTCACCTGAAACATCACGAGTAATAGAAGTGCTTTCACTCTTACGTGCAATCTTATCAATCTCATCAATGTAAACAATTCCCTTTTGTGCACGATCAAGATTGTAATCAGCGGCTTGCAGAAGATGAACTAAAACAGATTCAACATCGTCACCAACATAACCGGCTTCTGTTAATGTTGTTGCATCAGCAATTGCAAAAGGCACATCTAAAGTTTTTGCAAGCGTTTGTGCAAGCAAAGTTTTCCCCACACCTGTTGGTCCAATTAAAAGAATATTACTCTTTTCAATTTCAACATCATCAAGCTCAAAAAAAGTGGATTTGGAGCCAATTCGTTTATAATGATTATAAACAGCAACAGCTAAAACTTTTTTTGCGCGATCCTGTCCAATTACATATTCATCAAGAGCTTTTTTTATTGTTTCCGGTGTGTGCTGATTCCATTTCCCTTGTTTCTGATTGCTGAACGCAGCCAGGTTGTTTTTCAAAATATCAACACTGCTTCCGATACAAATATCACAAATGTAAACATCGGGACCGGCTATCATACTTCCGACTTCATTTCCATCTCTTCCACAGAAAGAGCATTTTACAATTTTTTGTCCGGGTTTTTTAGACATCAATTCATCCTAACTTATTTTTTTCTTTAACTCAATTATGTTTTGTCTCGCTTCATCCAAGTATAAAGACTTTGGAAATTTGGTAAGTAGGCTTTCGTATGATTCAACAGCTTTTACCGAATCTTTAAAACCATACTGATAAATGCGGCCCTGCAAATATAAGGCTTTATCCGCATAAATGTTTTTTTCAGCTTCCTCAACGATGAGGGAAAGATCTGCAATTGCGGCAGAATATGCCTCGATTGCAATAAGCATTTCCGCAGCTCTTAACTTCGCAATCGAATGAAAAACAAATGACTGCGGATTTTGTGAGAGTTGCAAGTACAAATTATTTGCTTCGGCAAATCTTTTTTGCTCAGACAAAAACTCTGCTGAACAGTAAAGCGAAAGGTTAGACGAATCATTTTTTGCTGTGTTCAGTAAAATTGAAAGTTCAATTGCATCGTTAGCAATGTTGTCTTTTAGATTATCCATAACTGTAAGAAGATTTTTGCGCGCAGATTCAAAATTATTTCTAAAAGAAAATATTCTGGCAAGTTGATAGTTTGCAAAACTTTTATCTTCAGCATTTACTCTTGCAAGTTTAGTTGCTGATTGAAAAAGTTTTTCCGCTTCATCCAATTTAGCTTGCTGCATTTTAATATTTCCTAGTTCTATAAAAGCTAACGATGCAAACTTTGACATCGGATAATCATCAGTAATAATTTTAAGATTTTTTTCTGCCTCGATTATATCGTTGCGATAATGAAAAAGTAAAATTCCAATTCGCAAAGTAGCTTCAATGGCAACCTCGGAATGTTGATATACTTTTACAATTTCCCGATAAGCATTTATAACTGGTTCAATCTCATTCTCTTCGACTATGGCGGGAATGAAAAATGATTTCCATTCCAGGTTTGCTGTGCTGTACTTTTGGATAAACAATGCTTCCTTAGTTTTTGCATATCCTAACTTTGCCAGAGGAATGTTTTGCTGATCCACGTAATTATCAATTAAAAACTTAAAAACCTCAGATGCAGTTTTATATTCACCATCACGATAAACAAAATCACCAAACGAAAATAAATCCTTACCCCTTGTGTTTTGCTTCCTATCAATTTCTTTGTAAAGATCAAATGCGCTATCATAATTTTTTTTCTCTATGTGCAATCTTGCAAGAAGATAAGAGAAACTTATGTTGTCTGATTGATATTTCTCTACAACTTCTATTGTTTCATCCAAAGCATTTGGTTTGTTTGAGTATAAAAGGATTTTACTTTCAATCTGCTGATATTGAGATTGATTTGCTTTGATCAAATCACAATACTCGCCGGCAGCTTCGCGGTAGCGCATTGTTATCTGGTAAAGTTCACCGAGATCATAAGAGTATAAAAACGGATCTTTAGAGATCCCTTTTCCGCTATTTAAAAATTCAATTGCTTTTTCAAAATCTCTTTTTTCAATTGCATAATTTGCAATCACCCGGAAAATCATTTGGTTTGATTTGAATTTTTCAGTTGCATCATCCCAAACCTGGTAAGCCTTTGTGCGATCACCCGCGGTGTAATAAGTTGAACCAAGCAATCCGTATAAACTTATATCCTGCGGAGTTAGTAAAATCCTGGAATTAATTAGCAAGACTGATTCATCATACTTTTTAAGCTGAAGATAAAGCGAATTAAGTTTGTTGAAATACTGAATATTTGTTGGATCTTTTTTGTTTAGCGTTTCAATAATTTCTACTGCTTTAGCAAAATCGCGGCGCTGCTCATAACTTTCTGCAAGCATAAACTGGTTCTGGTCTAATAGACTTTGCTGAGCATAAAGCGAAAAAGCGAAGAAAACTATTGTAAGAAATTTCTTTATCATAGCTTAAAAATAGCAATTAAATACGGGCTATCAAGGGGAGAAATGTGGATATATTTAGAGATAGTTTTAATTGCTTCATAATAAATGTCATTCCCGTGAAAACGGGAATCCAAGATACTGAGAACAAGATGGATTCCCACTTTCGAGACTGTGTGAAAATTGAGTTTGTCATTTCGACCAGCGGGAGAAGTCTGATTATTCGTATAGATTTCTCAGTCGAAGACTCTTTCGAAATGACTTTTAAAGAGTTTTCACACAGTCTCTCTAAAGGAGAAGGACTTTTAAATTCCCTCTTCTTGCTAAGTCAAAGATCCCGTTTTCGGGAGAGAGGGATAAAGAGCCCGCCCCGTTCGCCGCGGCGAATCATTTTGGGGGTAAGGTCGGGATTATTAAAAAAACACAAGTAGTACAACTAAAACTTTACGCTAATTTATTCATACGTCAGAAACCATTACGCAACGTTTTTTATTATATTCCTTAAAACAATTTATCTTTCTCTTAACAAAGAGTAAAAAATGAGCAATCAGCAAAATTCATCTTTAGCGGAATTAAACGATAAACTATTAGCGGGCAAAGCAGCATTAGAAAACAGCGAGATTGAAGATCTGCTTATCAATCTTCGTATAGAATTCAGTAGTGCCGTTAGTAATGAACATCTTAATTCTGAGGTTGAAACTGAACTCTGGCTGAATATTTTCAATGGATTATTCAGCAGTGAACTTGCAAATCCGTTTATGGAAAATATGAATAAGGATTTGTTCTTTGCTTTTGGCGAGTATCTTGCTGCATTTTCAAATCAACCTGATGAAAAAATAATTTCAATAACTCATAACTATCTAAACCTGTTTCGCATCTCAACTTTTCTTCAGAAAATTTATGATGAGAGAAGATGGGATAATTTAATTCATACACTTATCGTTAAAAGCAATTACACTTTTGATGTTTTATTTAATCAGCGGGTTAACCAATACAAAAAGAAAAATTTATTCCGGATTATCAAAGACGATAAAACAATTGATTTTAGCTGGCAAAAAACTTCGGAAATTGTTTCAACTTATCGTTCATCCATAAACAAAATCCTTTTTGAAATTATAAGTGACACTAAAATTGCAGCCTTTCTGCTTGAAAACAGTTTAGAAATGGTTATGCTGGATCTTGCATGTCTAACATCAGGAATTGTTAATGCTATGATTCCTGCCAATTCTGTATCAGAACATATTTCTTACATACTTAATCAAACAAAAGCTCCATTACTTTTTGCCGATGATGAAAAACAACTTGCCAAGATCAGATCAATAAGAAAAGAAACTTCCGCATTTAAAAACTGTTGTGATGTTAAAAGGAAATCCTGCGGAAGATTGGGTAATAAGTTTTGAAGAGTTCAAAGCATTAGCTGCTCACCTGGTGCAAAGTAACGAGGTAAAAATAAAACCCGATTCACTTGCAACTTTAATGTACACATCAGGGACAACTGGTGAGCCAAAAGGTATAATGTTTTCTCACACAAACATTGTTTACAAAAGATTCTGCCGTGCTATGGCAATTCCGGGCATAAGCGATGCTGACCGTTATCTTGCTTTTCTTCCGCTGTACCACACATTTGGAAGATGGCTGGAAATGACTGGCGCAATTTTCTGGGGTGCTGAATATTGTTTTATGGAAAACCCTTCTGTTGAAACAATGATTGAAAATATGCGGCTTGTTAAGCCAACAATATTTATTTCCATTCCCAAAAAATGGATTCAGCTTTATGAATATATAACTACCCGGATTGATGTTGAAGTTGATGATGATGAAAAAATAAAAGATGCTGTTGTTAATGCAACAGGAGGCAAACTTAAGTGGGGACTTTCAGCCGCGGGATTTTTACCGCCGGATATTTTTAGATTTCTGCAGCAATACGGTATTGAATTAATGAGCGGATTTGGAATGACCGAAGCAACGGGCGGAATTACAATGACACCACCGTTTCAATACCGCGAAAACTCACTTGGCAAAGCATTACCGGGGATTGAAATTAAACTTGGTAAAGACGGGGAAATATTAATTCGCGGTCCTTATGTAATGCAAAATTATTATGGTCAAAAATTTGAAGAAACGTTTGATGCTGACGGCTGGCTTGCAACCGGCGATGTTATGCGTATGGATAAAGATGGGTTTATTGAAATTATAGACCGCAAAAAAGAGATTTATAAAAATGTAAAAGGCGAAACAATAGCGCCGCAAAAAATTGAAAATCTCTTTCGTGATTTTGAATTTGTAAAACAGGTTTTTCTTGTCGGGGATCACCGTCCCTTTAACACTGTTTTAATATTTCCTGATCTTGAATCGGAAACATCTCCGCTAACAAGCATGAACGAGCAGCAAAGACAGGAATATTTTTCAACCGTAGTTGTTACGGTAAATAATTTTCTTGCGCCGTTCGAACGTATTTTAGATTTTAGATTAATTAACCGTGCATTCAGCGATGTGCATCACGAACTTACACCAAAAGGAACTTATAAGCGCAGAATTGTAGAAAAGAATTTTGATGAGATTATAAGTTCAATGTATCAGAAAGATCATCTTTCTCTTCCGCTTGGTAAGTATGAAGTTAAAATACCCAATTGGTTTTTACGTGAGAAAGGTGCATTAAGTCGTGATGTTTTTCTGAAGGGACAATGTTCTTTCCATTCCCAAACTCAAATCATTGTTAGTCCTAAAAACTCTTGATGAAGCTGAAAGTATTTATCAGATAGGAAATTATTCATATCGCATAACACAAAACAGATTGATCTTCAGGACATTCTGACCAATCCATTTTACTTTCTTGGTAATGTTCAACTTGTTGATTTTGCAGGTCAGGGAATATTTAGATGGTACAGAAAATCAGAAGCAGAAAAAGAGATTGAATTTACAGAGCGAATTACTCCCGTAAAATCTGAAGAAGAATTTGCTGATAAATTTGCTGAGATTTTAGCAGCAAAGGAAATATCAATTTTAGGTTTACATTATGCAACTGTTCTTCTTCAATCAGAATTGATAAAAATAATGAGAAATCAATAAAATATTTCGACGAGATTCTAAAAGACACCAAATCAAATCATTACAAACTTGCTGTCGAAATTGCTTTTCGCCCTAAGTTGATAAATGAAATATCAATTCAAAGAAAAATGTTTTTATCAGCAATTAAAACATTGAGAAAAGATAATTTCCGGAAACTATTAGATTTGTACACAAAAGTTGATTGCAAATTTCTTAACAGCGAAATAATAACTGCGATTAACAACATTAGTCGCGGTGGCGAAAATTTAAAAGAAATAGAGCATGTACTGCAAAATCAGATTACATCAATAACATCCAAAGCACAACTAAATAAAACATCAATCCCAAATCTTTTTGAACTACTTGTAAGTTATGGTGTTAATCATCCGCTAAGCTATGAACGAATTAGAAGATCTTTTTTGCAGCACGAACTTTACGGAAGCACAAAAGATATAAGAAACATGGGGTTAGAATCGCGAATTGAAATAAGAAAACAATTTACTGCATGGCTTGGTGAAAGCCAGCGTGTGGCTATTGATCCTGAGACCGGAGAAGAGTACCAATGGGAGGATGTTTTAATTATTGATCAGTCGATATCAGAAAATGACCAGAAAATTCTTAAAACGGCAATTAGCGAAAAACAAATTATCCGTGAAGCAATTTTTCTATTTAGTGGTAGTGTGCTTGTATCTCTAAATAATATTTTACCTTCAGGTGTTTGGATAAGCAAATATTCCGAAAAAGAAAACAGGTCTGTTTTTCGTGTTACTGTTCAAACAAGATTCCAGGGCGGGTTTGATATTGCAATTCATTTTTATAAAAATACTCCTGCAGAAGAAATTGAAGAAGAAATAAAATGGAAAGTGATTGCTGGTACCGAAGTGAACGAAGATAAGCTTGCCGCAAAGCTTGGTGGATTATGGGAAGAATATCATTTATGGACCGAGGAATTTATAGGTAATGAATCTGTCGAAAGACTTATACGACGTGAATACAAACGAAATGATGAGGCTGCTTTTGAAAAACTCCGTAACTTATGGAAGTTTTTTGTATGGAATGCCGCAGCGGCTTATCTTAAATTCTGGAAACTATCAGATATGAAAATGGAGCTTACAGATACTACTCCGGATGATATTATAGTATCTCCTCACGATTATCAAACAGGATGTATCATTACCTCGTTTTACAAGAGAAGAAAAACAGAATCCATTCTGACATTTATAATGAACTTTTATGAAAGTTTTGTAAAGCAAACCGAAGAAAGATATCCACAGGTAAAAAAAGCTTCTGTGTGGAATGCTATCTTTTCAGGAATTATTGAAGCTGAAGGTGTTGATAATGGTATAAGTTTAATTAATAAATTTAGAAAAGAACTCGGGAATTCTGATCTAGAAATAAAAACAGATATAACAGCACGTATTGAATCCTTTTTAAAAAACATAAAAGATCATGGGTACCTGCCTAAGCCGCTTTATTTTTCCGTAAAAAGATTTCATCGGTGGTATAGTCTTAACAAGAATGCTTCCCTTTCTGCCCAAGCAGAAATGATCTACGAATTATATGAAACATACCGATTGTTTGATCTTGAAGAACAATATCCGGCAGCACGAACAAGATTTTTCCTCGAAACAGTTTTTTATAACTCGTCGCAGAGATTTAAAGAGATTTTGCGCGACTTAGCAAGAAAGCAGAGACATCGTAAAATTTCAAAAGAGGAATCACTTAGACTTATTTCTGCTTTGCACTTTGAGTTTGAGTTAGATGAAAAAGAAACTTACTTTATCACCCGTTTAGGATATCCGCACCTTAAACCATCTGATTCTGCTGCACTATTAAAAATAAAATCCGAAGTGGCAGGGCAACCAAATCTTGTTGTGCAGTTGCAGGATGATGATGGAAATATTTTTACTATTAGAAATCCAATTAATCCAAAAGAAATTTCAAAACTGCACCAGCTTTACCTTGAGTCCAACCTTAATGTAAAATTCCGACCTGAACATTTGTATCTTGTTGCTGTTTCAGAACGCGGGTTTATTATTGGCGGTGCATTTTATTATCGCAGCGACGAGGACACCGTACATATGGAAAAGATTGTTGTTTCCAATCGTTACCGCCGCAAGGGTATCAGTGAAGGATTGATGAACGAATTATTTAGCAGAGTAAAATCAGATAACATAAAATTTATAACTACCGGTTTCTTCCGTCCCGAGTATTTTTATAGATTTGGCTTTAAGATAGAAAGGAAGTACTCTGGTTTAGTTAAAGAACTTTTAGGTTAAGTTCAGTTTAGCTTTAAAGTGGACGACACTTTTCCATGAAAAAAAAAGTAATAAATATGAAACACTTACAATCAACGATTTGCATAATAATATCTTTAATATCTATGGAACAAATACTTCTCGCACAAAATAATGATTGGGCAAATCTTAGCAAATACAAAGAAGCAAATGTCAAAATAGGAATACCTGCAGCGGGTGAAAATCGTGTCGTGTTTATGGGCAATTCAATTACAGAGGGTTGGGAACAAATATCTCCCGAATTCTTTAAAGACAAACTTTATATTAACAGGGGAATAAGCGGACAAACAACTCCTCAGATGCTTATAAGATTTAGACCCGATGTGATTAACCTTAAACCAAAGGTTGTTGTGATACTTGCAGGGACTAATGATATTGCTGGAAACACTGGGCCCATCAACACTTGAGATGATTGAAGATAATATAGCCTCTATGGTCGATTTAGCAAATGCTAATAACATTAGAGTTGTGCTTTGCTCTGTATTGCCCGTGTATGATTATCCGTGGAAGCCGGGACTTAATCCTGCCGAAAAAATTGTTAATCTTAATAAATGGATTAAAGATTATGCTGAAAATAACGGAATCATTTACGTTGATTATTTTTCTGCAATGGTAGATGAACGCTATGGTTTGAAGATAGAATATTCCAAAGATGGTGTTCATCCAAACCAAGCTGGTTATAAAAGAATGGAACCCTTTGTAGAAAAAGCAATTGTTGAGGCTTTAGCCAGATAAAAATTTCAAATATTTAATAGATTTAAGTCTGAGACGGAAAAATCAGATTTTTGAATAAAATGGAGGCCATCTTTGAGATGGACTCCATAAATAATCTGTTATGCTGTAATTTGATTATTAAGCTTAGCTTTTCCAAGGAATTTATTAACCAGATTGTAAACCCAGGCAATGATAAATCCGCAAACAAAACCATCAATAAATCCCCAGATAAAACCAATTACAGCACCACCCCACGAATATGAATACCCTAAATAAATTGTTGAAAGCTTTGAAACCATTTCACCGGGCGAACCCGCTATAAGCAACCACCAGGTTAAAATTAAAATGAACAAACCCCAAGTAATTCCAAATGCGACTCCTAGAGCTCTTTTACCAAGCTGCATATCTACCTCCTAGGTTTATAATAAGAAGTGGAACACTGTTAATTTGTATTTACTGCTCCCGCAACTGAGAATACCAAAAATGCTATATGAAACTTCGCATATAATAGAATTATTGTCAAGAAATGTAATTTTTACAGTTAGCAATCAAAATTAATTGTGTAAAGATCACGCCCACTTCTTTATCCGGCATTTTCTATTTTTCAATACATCTTAAAAATCGGGAAAGGTGTGAATTGTTTGATTTCCTTTTGAAAAAAGAATTTCTAATTCTATCGCTTCGTTCATAATAAAAAAAATGGAGGTCATCTTTGAGATGAACTCCATATTTAAAAAGGTCCCCGATGTCGGGGTAAAACATCGGGGTAGTACTGATAATAAGCTTGGGGGAGGACTTATTACCAAGTACATTTCAAAATCTTATGCAAAAATAAGAAGCCGATAATTAAATGCAAATTATTTTTTGATAAGTGGTCAAAAAAATGTCTGTTGTCTTAACAGTTTAGAGTAAAATTAACATTTGGGGAAAGTTTTTTAATGTTGATTCGGACTCTTGAGTCCAATCGTTAATGAAGTCTTCTAATTTGCGATACATATTATTTACTCTGTTCTTGTGTCACACTTCGACAGGTTCGGCGTTACAAATTATTTTGTGTATTCAAATGTCCTGGGTATAATGGTCAAAAACTGTTGCTGAAATAGCTGTAAGTTGTTCTTTGATATATTTTTACAGGGAGTAAACTCAAAACAAATGAGAATCTAATGAAAAAAAACACTGTTTTTATTGTTTATCTCCTAATGTTAGACGCAACGGAAAGAGTCCTCAAAATAAACAACGTTACTTGTGTTTAAGCTGCAAAAGATCTTTCCTGTGGAAATCATCTAAGAAATTAGAAGAACGAAGATTGATCTTACCCCTTAAAAGCAGATATTAAGTTAAGCAACTTTTTCAATTAAATCTCTTCTATTTTTTTCTTCAAATTCAACCGGTGATAAATATCCTAAAGATGAATGGAGTCTTCTTCTGTTGTAATTTATTTCGATATATTCAAAAATACTCCCTTTAGCCTCATCTCTGGTTTGATATTTTTCCCAGTAAGTTAACTCTGTTTTTAGTGTATGAAAAAATGATTCTGTTACCGCATTATCATAACAGTTTCCTGTTGAACTCATCGATTGAACTATTCCATAGTTTTTTAATAATTCTCTGAAAGAACCACTTGTATACTGACTGCCTCTGTCTGAGTGAAAGATTATTCCTCTTTCTGGATTTCTGTGAAGCACAGCCATCATTAAAGCTCTTATAACAAGCTCTGTTGATAAGCTGCTGTCTATTAACCAGCCAACTATTTTCCTTGAGTAAATGTCCATCACAACTGCAAGATAAATCCATCCTTCCTTTGTCCAAACATAAGTTATATCACCAGTCCAGATTTTATTCTCTGATGCAGCTGTAAAATTCTGATTAAGTAAGTTTTCACTTGGCTGTGCTTTTGAATTCTGAACTGTTGTAACCCTGAATCTTCTCTTTGTTTTAGCCTTGATATTATTGACTTTCATCAGCCTGGCTATTCTCTTTTTATTTATACCAAATCCTTCTTTTCTCATTGCTGCATATATTCTTGGCAATCCATAAGTTGCCTTGCTTTTGTTGTGATGAAACTTGATGATCTCTAGTATTCTTTGATTTTCTTTTGCCCTTAGGCTCACTTTATTCTTAAGCCATTTATGATAACCTGATTGACTTACCCGCAACACTTCACAAACAAGAGCTAAAGAATATTGTTTTCTGTTCTCTTTGATAAACATATACTTTACTCCTTTACCTTTGCAAAGTATCCCAAGGCTTTTCTTAAAATATCACATTCCATTGTTAACCTGGCTATCTCTCGGTCCCTCTTTCTTAACTCTTCTTGTTCCGGCTTCAGATGACCTTTCCCGGGAAATGCATTCTGTTGATCTGACAGATAATCCTTTTTCCATTTGTGTAATGAGTTTTCGTTTACACCAAGATCTCTTGAAATCTGAATTAAACTCATTCCGCCCTCTGTTATCATTTTTACTGCTGATAACTTGAATTCTTTATCCTAACTCCTTCTTTTTTCTGACATTTTGAGCTCCTATATTTTTTACTTTTTACTAAATATAGTTGCTTTTCTTTTTATCTACTATATGGGGGTAAGATCAGCCCATCTACAGTAAAAAGAGTTATAAGATATTGGCTTAATCAATCTCCTAAAGAAAGCCAAGATGACTTATCAATAGTAAAGCATATAATAGTTGATGGAAGTTTTCTAAAACGCCCAAGAGGTATATATGCGGCAATGGATTCAGAAACACATAAACTAATTTATGCTGAGGTTAATGTAAGAGAATCCAGTGAAGATTTAGCGAGGTTTTATTCTAAACTATCTTCTGTAGGTTTAAGACCAGAAAGAGCTACAACCGATGGAAATACAGCTCAAACAAGACAGTTAAAGAATTTGTTGGCCTGAGATAAAACTTCAGCGTTGTATTGTTCACGTTCAACGTCAGGGTTTAAGTTGGTGCAGAAGGAATCCTAAACGTACAGACGCAAAACATCTCAGAGAACTTTTACTAAAACTAACAGAAGTGAAAACAAAAGAAGACTCTGTAAGATTTATAAAAGGATTTTATGCTTGGGAAAAAAGATTTGGAACTGGAATTGAATCTTCTCCAAATCGTGGTTGGGTATTTAGTGATATTATTAGAGCAAGAAGTATGGTAACAAAAGCTCTACCCAATCTTTTCCATTACGTTGATAATCCTAAAATTACTCGTTCAACTAATGCATTAGAAGTCTATTTCGGTGGTGTCAAAGAACACTACCGCTTACATCGCGGTTTATCTAAAAAAAATAAAATAAATTATTTTAAATGGTATTTTTATCTTAAACCAAAATAAAAATTAACAACACTAAATGACTATCATACCCATCCTGAGCTTGTAGAAGGATAACTGATGCAAAATCTAATTTAAATTATTCAATATCTCTTTAAGCTTGTCAATATTTTCAAACCAATCCTTTTGCTTTGCTTTTTCTTTCTCAACTACTTCTTGAGCAGCGTTTGCAACAAATTTTTCATTGGAAAGTTTCTTTTCGATTCCGGCAAGTGAATTTTCTAATCTTGAAATTTCTTTTTGTATTCTTTGTCTCTCAACTTCAAGGTCAATTAATCCTTCAAGCGGAATAAATATTTCAACACCTCTTAAAACTGCAGAGGCACTTGCTTTTGGCTTTTGAATATTCGCATCAACTTTAAAGTCTTCAACTTTTGCAAGTTTTTTAATGTATTCAATTTGATAATCTTTTACAGATGAAGATTTAATCATTGCATTAACTTTTTTAGAAGGGGCAATGTTCATCTCACCACGAATGTTTCTTATTGCCGTAATAATATCTTTTACAAAATCCATTTCTTCATCGGCAGAATCTTTAATCATCTTTTCATCAACAGCAGGATAAGTTGAAGTAGAGATGCTTTCTCCATCTTTTCTTTCATTCATCAGTTGCCAAAGCTCTTCAGTTATAAATGGCATAAAGGGATGAAGAATTTTTAATGCAGCTTCAAAAATTGAAATTGCACGGGTAAGAACTGCAGATTTAATTTCTTCATCATCAGCGTAAAGTCTATTCTTAATCATCTCAACGTACCAATCACAGAAGTCATTCCAGATAAAACTATAAATAAGTTTTATTGCATTATTAACCTCAAAATCATCCATTGCTTTGTTAAGCTGAAGTAAAGTTTTATTTAATCGAGAGAAAATCCATTCATCTGCAAAATCTGTGTGCGCATTTTTCAAATCTTTGTTAAGAGAAATATTTTCGGCGTTCATCAATAAAAATCTTCCGGCATTCCAGATTTTGTTTGCAAAGTTTCTTCCAAGCTCGCATTTATCTGAGCTGAAAAGAACATCCTGTCCAAGCGGCGCAAGATAAATTATAGTAAAGCGTAAAGCATCTGCACCGTAGTCATTAATAACATTAAGCGGATCGGGTGAGTTGCCAAGAGACTTGCTCATCTTTCTTCCCTCAACATCACGGATGATACTTGTAAAATATACATCGCTGAAAGGGATATCCTTTCTAAAATGCATTCCAGCCATAATCATTCTTGCAACCCAGAAAAAAATTATATCAGGGGCCGTAACAAGTGTGTTAGTTGGATAATAATATTTTCTTTCATCTTCAGTTTTAAAGATTGCATGCGCCCACAACCAGCTTGATGCCCAGGTATCAAGAACGTCTTCATCCTGCCTCCAATTCTGCAAATCTTTTGGAGAATTAGTGTCACAATAAATTTCTTTTGTGTTATTGTTATACCAAACAGGAATACGATGCCCCCACCAAAGCTGACGTGAGATGCACCAATCGCGAATACCTTCCATCCAATGGAAATAAGTTTTTTCCCAATGCTTTGGATAAAACCTTACTTTGCCCTCTTTCACAACATCAATTGCCGGCTTTGCAAGCTCATCCATCTTCATAAACCATTGCTCGCTTAAGTATGGTTCGATTGGAACGTTACCGCGCTCAGAGTAACCAACTTTGTTTTGATAATCTTCAATCATATGAAGGAACCCAAGTTCATCAATTCTTGAAACAACTTTTTTTCTTGCTTCATAACGCTCAAGTCCCCGAAACTCTTTAGGAACATTGTTGTTTGTTGTGGCATTATCATTAAAAATGTTTATCATCTCAAGTTTATGGCGCTGTCCCATTTCATAATCATTCACATCGTGAGCAGGAGTAACTTTAACGGCACCAGTTCCAAATTCCATATCAACATAATCATCAGCAAAGATTGGAATTTCTCTTTCGGTAATTGGAAGCAAAACCTTTTTGCCGATAAGATGTTTGTATCGCTCATCATTAGGATTAACCGCAACACCAGTATCACCAAGCATCGTTTCAGGTCGTGTTGTTGCAACAACTACAAACTCCTCAGAATCCATTACCGGATATTTGAAGTACCAGAGTTTTCCATGAATTGTTTTAAAAATTACTTCTTCATCAGAGATTGCAGATTTATTAGCCGGATCCCAGTTAACCATCCTGTAACCGCGATAAATTTTTCCTTCTTTGTACAGATCAACAAATGCTTTTATAACTTCGTGATAATATTCATCATCCATTGTAAAGCGTTCTCGGCGCCAATCGCAGCTTACACCAAGTTTTTTTAACTGTTGAATAATTATTCCGCCGTATTCTTTTTTCCATTCCTGGCAATGTTCTAAAAATGCTTCGCGCCCAATCTGATATTTATCAATTTGTTTATCTGCTAAAAACTTTGTTACTTTGGTTTCTGTTGCAATGGATGCGTGATCTGTTCCGGGAACCCAGCAGGCGTTGAAACCTTGCATACGTTTTGTGCGGATAAAAATATCCTGAAGTGTATTATTTAAAATGTGTCCCATTGTTAACATGCCGGTTATGTTTGGCGGCGGGATAGCAATTGTGTAAGGCTTTTTTGTTTCGTCTATATCAGAATCAAAAATACCGTTATGAATCCAGTACTTGTACCATTTATCCTCAACCTGAGCCGGATCATAAGCTTTTGGAATATCTGAAAAAGTTTTTTCGGACATTTATATCTCTGTTAGTGAAATTTGAGATGTAAATATAAGGAAATTTAGAGAGTAAGGAATCAAGATAATCGAACACGGATGACACAGATTTAACGGATTATCACTAATTAAATCCGTTAAAACCTGTTTAATCTGTTCTATTCGTTTGCTTTTCTGTGTCCTACTTTATTTCATAAAGATAATTTGGAAGTTTAATTTGAATTCCAGAATAAGGTCCGTTCAAGTCAGTCCATTGATCGCCGATAGTTCCGATAATATCATAACCAGATTTTGTAAGTTCTTCTCTAACGCCCGATTTAAAGATTTGAGATTTGATTTTCTTTTGTTCTTCGCTTCTTACAATTAAAGTGTCAAACCCTGTGTAACCCTGAGAAATTAAATTTTTATAAGTTGCATCGTATTCTTCAAAATTTCTGCCGGTAAGAAAAATTAGTTTTACATTTTTTGATTTAAGAAAATCGTAAAGTTCCTTTACTTGTTTGATTGAAGGAAGCTTTGCACTTAATACCCAATCCCGGACTATTTTATAATCATAACCAAAATCTAATCTTTTACTAATTTCATAATTTGATAAAGCTGTATCATCAACATCAAAAATTACTGCTGATCCACCCGGGCCGAATTGTTTAATTTTAATCTTGCTAAATTTTTCATTGGCATTATTAATAATCTCATTCATCTCTTCATCGTACCTACCAGATTCATAATAATCTTTAACAATATCTTTTGCTGTTCTAAGATTTGTTATTTCAGGTGCACAAGACGAAAGGGTTACAAACAGAGTTAAGACAATATATATTTTCATATAGTTAAATTAAGTTTAATAATTACACCTTCATTGGATATTAAAATAACTTAAACTACATTAACAATAAACAAAAGATTTATTTAAAAAGTACTTATACATTAATAAAAAATAAGTGAGGTAAAATGAGAATATCAATAAAAATTATAATTTTAATAGGTGCGCTATTATTAAATTATCTTCAGCCATCTTTTGCTGGAGATGACAAAAAAGAAAAACCTTCTACAGATAAAATCATCCAGATGCTTAAGGAAGGAAATGAAAGATTCTCTAGTGGAAAATCTACCTTTCCCAATAGTGATGCTGCAAGACTTCAATTAGCGGGAAAAGAAGATCAGGCTAATTATGCTTATGCAACTATTCTATCCTGCTCTGATTCCAGGGTTCCTGTAGAAATGTTATTTGATGCCGGTATTATGGATCTTTTTGTAATAAGAGTTGCGGGCAATGTTGCAGACATCGATGAAATTGGCACGATTGAATACGGACTTGTTCACGTGAATACACCTGTACTCGTTGTATTGGGTCACACAAAATGCGGCGCCGTAACAGTAGTAACGCAGGCAGTTAACGGAGAGCATCATAAATTAGAGTATAACATTCCGCCTCTTGTTGACAACATTATTCCTGCAGTAAATAAGGCTATTGAACAACATAAAAACGTTCACGGAAATGATATTGTGCCGTTTGCCATCGAAGAAAATATATGGCAAAGCATTGAAGATTTATTTATGCACAGCGCTGCAACAAGAAAATTAGTTGCTTCGGGAACAGTAAAGGTTGTTGGTGCAATTTATGATATTGCAACAGGTAAAATAAATTGGCTGCCGATAGAAAAAACTAACGAGATATTAAAAATGGTTGAGGCATCTCCAAAGAAACAAACACAGGAATTTGCCGAGTAAAATTCTAATCAACTCTTTAAGGGGCGGTGTTCCTTTTTCTTCCCCAGACCGCCCTAAAATTTTAATTTACATTGATAAGCAGCTTGTAAAGGTTAGGGATGGTTTTATTGGAAATTAAAGAACATCCACACTTCCACTTAACTCAGGGTTAGAAGAAATAAAACGATATAACAACTAGACAATGTAACCATACATACATGCAATAATAAATTAAACATTAGATTGCTTCGTCTCTCTGGGACTATTAATGACTATTTGTTTTTAAAAAAGAAGATCAGTGGTCTTTCCAGCCGTGCAGCCCATTCTTTTTCGTTATGCTCTGCACCGGGCACGTAAAAGTAATCAATGTCCTGTCCTATTATATAACCTTTTTTAGAAAGCTCAACAAACATTTTTTGCCCACGTAAAGAACCATCTTCACCATGATCAATATAAAACTTCACCGATTTCTTTGGCCCGTTATATTCTTCAACCATTTTAATGCTTTTATCATTATTGTAATAGAATGAGCTTGATAAACATCCAGCCATAGAAAAGACTTCCGGATAATGCCATGCTGCATAGAACGAAATCAATCCGCCCATTGATGAACCCATAATGGCATTGTTTTCTCTACCTGCCAATGTTTTGTAGTTCATATCAATAAAGGGCTTTAATTCACTTACAATAAATCTTAAATAGTTTCGTCCTTTTTCAGTCCAGCTATATTCATCAAGTCTATCGGGTAAGTTATAAATTCCTACTACAATAATTTCTTTAATCTTTTTTTGTTTGATAAGCTTCATAACGGTTTCATCAACACGCCAATCTTTTCCAACAAATGCGGTTTTGGGATCCATAATATTTTGTCCATCGTGCATGTAGAGAACCGGATATTTTTTATCTGGGGTTTTTTGCGGGTTGTATCCGATTGGCAGCCAAACTACTATATCTCTTTTATTGTTAAGAAGATCTGAAAGGAATTCTTTATGATATTCTACTTTTCCAACTATTTCATCTTTTTCCTGCCCGGGTTTTCTGCGAGGTTTTTTAATTTTTTCTATCATTTTATAAAAATTTAACGAACTACCCCGCCGCAAGCGGACGGGGTATCTAACGAAATGTTAGAATAATGTTAGTTGTATTGTCTTGTGTAAAACCTTGTACTCTTTTTCTTTTCCTTGTTCTTTCACATACTTTGTAATTGTTTCTTCATCTCCGAATTTACTTACGGTATTTACGTAATATCCATCACTCCAGAATTCTCCTCCCCATAATAGCTCCTTTACCTCTGGATGCTTTTTGAATATTTCTATAGCCGTTATACTCTTTATCGTTGTTACTATTTCTGTCGCACTATATGTCGGAACCGATTGCAATAGAAAATGAACATGATCTTTGTCTGTCCCTATTTCAAGAAACTTTATCTGATACCTCTTTGATATTTCTAGATATATTTCTTTCAATCAACTATCGACCTCCTGGCTAAATACTACCTTTCTATACTTTGCGGATAGTACAAAATGATAGAGCAAAACTGATACATTATGTGATTTATGTATGTATTCACTTTTTGATACATACACTAAATATAATAAAATCGCCGCAAGCGGCGGGGAATTTACCCTAAGTGATTAAAAAAGCCCGCAAATTTTTCTGCAGGCTTCTTTAGGGGAGATGAGATTATTTTTTACCTATTAGTCTCTTTGTATTTTTATCGTTCCATCAATTTCTTTGTCAAAGTGTCTTTTGTATAACTCTTCGTATTTTGAGTGATCTTCTGATTTGACTTTAACATCATTTATTTTTGTGTAGTCTTTATCCATCTCTAAACTGAATTCGTCTTCTACGGAATTGATATAGCCATCATTAACAAGTTCTAACTTAAGCTCATCAAGAAATGAATTTAGCTTTTTCATTTCTCCTTTCAAATCGTGCATTTCAATCCGCAATCCTTTCATATTTTTCTTTAGTTCTTTCATGCTATTTTTAAGTTCGCTCATATCAAAGTCTGAACTATCAAACTTAAAATCAAAATGCTTAAATGATTTCTCAATATTTTTCAATCCATCTTTTAAGTCATCCATATATAAATAAACATCTATATCAATATCGGGCGGAGTGGGTGGTTCAGGAAGATTTTTAAGATTTTCTTGAAGTTCTTTCATATTATCTTTGAATTCTTCTGAATCAAAGTAAAGCTCAATCTTTTTATCTTTAAGATCTTTTAGCTTTTCTCCAAGCTCTTCCATATTCTTTTCAAACTCATCTTGGTCAAACTCTAGTTTGAAGTGCAAAAACTTATCATTGTCAAAATCCTTTTTAAACTTTTTTATCTCGTCACCGAAGCTATCCATATCAATATGAAAACGGTGAACGTTTCCACCTAGGTCCTTAAAGTCTGATTTAAGTCCGTTTAGATTTTCATAAATCATTTCTTTGTGCTGTTCCACTTCATTATCTGGGATGCGGGTCCCATTTTTATAGAGTGCGGATATTTCATCGTCTTCAAAATCAACTTGCCAATCTGATCCATCATCTTTGAATGAAAAAGACTTATCCCCTGAGAAGCTCGTCTCATAAGATGAGTTATTCTGTTCAATTCCGAATGAGCAGCCGGGTAATAATATAAGAGCCGCGACAACAATAAAAGTAAAAAGAATTCCGGAAGCGGTGGCTCTTAATTCTAAATTTGTAAAATCAATTTTCATACTAAGCCTCAAAAGTTTTATTTATACTAACTGTTAAGACCGCCAAAGGTTAAAATATGTTTCGTTGTTTGCTTTGTTTATTAAGGAAAGGAAGAATAAGAGGATAAAGGGAAGAAAACACTTTTTGTGGGCTATTTAAAGAAACCATATTTTTTAATGTGCTTGTATGCAAGATATCCAACCGCACCAATCTGAGCCATCCCAAGCACATACCTGAGAGGATTGAATTTTGAATCTTCCAGATATTGTGCATAAAAAGGGGAGAGATAATGCAGTGATTTCTGACTGTTAGGATCAATTGTGTTTGATACGGCTAATGATGTTCTTAACCAAACTGTATGCGGATCACCCTCTAGCGATATTTCCCTTTTCAGATCATAAAATTCTCTGTGCAACTCAAATTCATCAAACTTAATTTGAATTTCAGTTAGTGGGATAGAATTGATTTTTATTTTTAATGAATCTCTGTTATAGAGATTATTAATATTATCTGATTGCGCATATGAAAGAGAAGTTAGAATAAATAGAAGTAATAATATTTTAACTACAGGTTTCATATCTTTAAAATAGAAAATGGGGAAAAGAATATCCAACCATTAATCAGAAACAGATATACTTTGTTTTTTCATTGTGGCGAAATCAACAGAATGGGTAATAAGATCAACTACGGTTTTGATTCCTGTAAAAAGAATAATAATAGCAAGATTTGTATTTGCTGAAAAAGATGCACCTGCAGCACCAATAAAACCACCTAAGATAATCGTTAAATGCATAGGAATGATTCGCGCATAAGGTGCAAACATTATTTTGCCAATATTGGGTAGTTCGTCGGAATCTTCGTTTTTTGAATTAATAAATTCAATAAGATAGCTTATAAAAAACGTACCTGTTAAGAGCAAAAAATAATTAAATTCAATTTTACTACCATTGGAAAATCCGAAACTAGAAAAAGTGCCAAGAAAAATTGCGTAAATAAAATGAAAAAATCCATAATGGAAAAGAAAAAAAACTGCGCTGCGAAATTGCTGTTGCCCTTGTAGGTAAGGGTTGTTTCTTACCTTGTTTAAATCCTTCAGTTGAAAAGTTCTTGAGTGCAATCAGCTTTATGAAATTAAAGATTCCGATAATCACACTTTGGGCCCAGTAAATCCAGAGAACATCAAGAGCAGAAAAATTATCTATGACAGCAAAAATAATAACAAGAAAGTTTGAAAAAATTAATGATAGCGTTGAAAGTTTTGTGAAATCAACCTGTTTCCATAAATTCGAAAAAC
The DNA here is from genome assembly GCA_963714775.1 of uncultured Ignavibacteriaceae bacterium. Taxonomy (GTDB): domain Bacteria; phylum Bacteroidota; class Ignavibacteria; order Ignavibacteriales; family Ignavibacteriaceae; genus IGN3. The sequence continues at coordinate 31,952 of CAVQQN010000034.1, read as the reverse complement.
GCATTTGTTGTGTTATACTCATCAAAATCAACAAAATTATTTATTATTTGCCCAGTTTCTTAAAAGATCTTTCTCTTCAAGACTGAGTTTTGCCTCGCTATGAAAAATCTTATATTGCCATGGCGGCATTTGTTCTTCGCTTATTTCATCCCAAATCTCTTCCTTAACTTTTGTTTCTTTGTTCAAGTCCCATTCGGAAAAATTTAAATGCTTTCTGCCATCATTAACATCTTTAACGGCAAGGAAAGATGCTGGTGCCACTTTTGTGTACCAAGTCCAGTTTGTCTCATTGGAATGACAATCGTAACAAGCTTTTTTAAAAATTGCTTTTATTTCAGAAGGAGCGATAATGTCAGATTGAACCGGTGGATTTGTTCTTTCAACCGGAATAAATTGAATGCCGATAATTATAACGACAAGAAATGCTATGATTTTTTTCATTCAGTTCCTCTTCACTTATTAAGATTATTTATTATTGTTTCTTTTTATCCTTATTAAATTTTTTCTCCCTTTCTTTCTTCCCATATTTATCACGATATGCATTTGCAATTCTACAATCTTTGCAAAAACTTCCACAGCATTCGTTCCATTCCTTCTCTGTAAAATCTTTTCTTAGCTTGCTCATAGTTTACTGTGTTTTCTTCAATGATTTTTTCACAACACTCACAATGTTTTCGATAGTGAATCCATAATTTTCAAATAGAACATTATCCGGTGCAGAAGATCCAAAAGTTTCAATGCTTATACATTCCCCCAAGTCACCAACATATTTTTGCCAGCCCATTCCAATTCCCATTTCAACAGAAACTTTTGCAGTAACATATTTGGGAAAGATTGATTTTTTGTACTCATCATCCTGCTGTTCAAATATTTCCCAACTAGGAAAACTAATTACTTTTACAATTATTCCTTCTGCTTCAAGTTGTTCTGCTGCTTTTATAGATATAGAAACCTCAGATCCCGTTGCAATTAAAAGTAAGTCAGGATTTTGCGTTGAATCTTTTACAAGATAAGCTCCGCGTTGTAGTCCTTTTGCTGAAGCATATTTGTTCTGATCAATTACATTTAACTTTTGTCTTGTTAAGATTAGCGCAACCGGTCCGCCTTTGTGATTAATTGCATACTTCCATGCTTCAACAGTTTCGTTGGCATCGGCAGGGCGAATGACAACTAAGTTTGGTATCGCTCTTAAAGAAGCAATTTGCTCTACTGGTTGATGCGTTGGTCCATCTTCACCCAAACCAATACTATCATGTGTAAATATATAAATCACTTTTTGCTTCATCAAAGCGGCAAGACGGATTGCCGGACGCATATAATCTGAAAATATCAAAAATGTTGCACCAAAAGGAACTATACCGCCATAAATTGCCATTCCGTTTAACACTGCGCCCATTGCATGTTCACGAATTCCAAAATGAATATTTTTCCCCCTCTTATTAGCAGAAGAAAAAGATTTCGAAGAATTTATGTTCGTCATATTTGATTCATTAAGATCCGCCGAACCGCCTATAAGAGTGGGAATATCTATTGCAGCAGCATTAAGAACTTTACCTGATGCAACTCGGGTGGCAATTTTTTCGTCATAATTTTCAAATTTTGGAAGGTGATTCATCCAAACTTCTTCAAATTTGTAATTCATAACTGATTCAAAAAGGACATAATCTTTTGGATATTTTATCTTATACTCATCCAGTGTTTTATTCCATAACTCTTCAGCTTCCTGCCCGCATTCGGCAATTCCTTTAAAATGAGTGTATACTTCATCGGGAACATAAAAAGTCTTGTCTTCAGGCATACCAAGATTTCTTTTTGTCAGTTTCACTTCTTCCTCACCAAGCGGTGCGCCATGGGAAGATGATTTATCTTGTTTATTAGGACTTCCATATCCAATATGTGTTTTAGCTATAATTAAAGTTGGTTTGTCGCAACTCGATCGGCATAATTTAATTGCTCTATCAACCTGCTCAGAATCATTAACATCTAATATTGTTAGAACCTGCCATCCGTATGATTCAAATCTTTTGGGTACATCATCAGAGTAAGTAATATCTGTTTTTCCATCAATCGTTATTCCGTTATCATCATAAAAGAAAACAAACTTACCAAGTTTTAAATGTCCTGCTAGTGACGCAGCTTCGTGCGAGATACCCTCCATCAAATCTCCATCACTGCAAATTCCAAAAATCACATGATCTAAAATTTTTATATCATCTTTATTAAAAAGTGCTGCAAGATAATCGCGTGCAATTGCCATTCCAACAGCAGTTGCAAAACCTTGTCCCAATGGACCAGTAGTTGTCTCTACTCCGGGAGTATGTCCAAACTCAGGATGTCCGGGAGTGTTACTTTCCCACTGTCTGAAATTTTTTAAATCATCCAAAGAAACTTTATAACCGCTTAAATGAAGTATAGAATAGAGGAGCATACTTCCGTGTCCTGCAGAAAGAACAAACCGATCTCTGTTAACCCAGTTAGGATTTGCAGGATTGTGCCTCATGGTTTTATAGTAAAGAGCATAAGCAATTGGTGCCATTCCGAGCGGCATCCCCGGATGACCGGAATTTGCTTTTTGCACTGCATCAATAGAAAGTGTTCGTATAGTGTTTATGGATAGCTGTTGAACATCAAGTTTTTTATCACTCATAAATGGGTCCGGTTAAAATTAATAATTGGATTAAGAAAGATAAATAAAAGATTTTAAAAAGTACTTTTGGATGTGTTTAGATAGCAGTATTGAATTAATATTGCACATTACACATAACTACAAAGGAGTTATGGAGCAATGGAATAGTAATAATAGAGATTCATCCTTATTCCAATACCCCATGATTTTACCATTCCAATAGATATCTGGGATAAATTAATAATCTACAACACCAGTTAAAATATTTGCTGATTACATATAAAAATTCCCGGGCAGATTGAAGGAGGCAACAAACAATCCGCCGGGAATATAAAGCGACGAGGACAGTATTACTAGTACGATATATCGCTTATTTCAATCATCTCTGTTTTTTTATCATACTTTTTAAGGCATGCCACAAACTCTGAATTCAAAAACTTTTGATGAGTTTTTTCATAGGCTTTTAAATATTTTTCAACTTGTTTATGTGTCAATCCGCTCTTCATATAATTCTTCTTTTCGTTATCATCGAAGAAAATACGATAATAGTAAAGCTTAGCTGGATTAGACTTAGCTTTTACTGCCGCAGGTTTTTTAATTGATTTTTTGATTGGCATTTTATGTTCTCCAAATAATATTTATTGGATTAAACTTTCCCGTTTTTCTTAATTACATCTCTAGCAATAATTCCTTTTTGAATTTCGTTAGTCCCCTCAAAGATTTTGTTTATGCGTGAATCACGGTAAATGCGTTCAATCGGTAACTCTTGCGAATAACCCATTCCGCCATGAACTTGAACAGCAAAATCAACAATCGTATCTAACGATTCTGAGCAATAATATTTAACTATTGCGGATTGTCTTGCAATATCTTTGTGCAAGTCATAATCAACAGCAGTACGGTAAATAATTGATTCCATATTGTAAATCATAATTGTCATCTCTGCAAGCATAAACTGAATTGCCTGGAATTTTGCAATCGGCTGATCAAATTGTACGCGTTCTTTTGCATACTTTGTAGAAAGTTCAAGCAACTCTTTCGAAACGCCGAGACAAGCGGCACCAAGTCCTAATCTTCCAGCATCAAGAGTTTTCATCGCATAAAGGAACCCTCTTCCATCAGTTCCGATTAAATTTTCTTTTGGTATATGAACGTTTTCAAAACTTATGGCATTGGTCATACTTCCTTTAATTCCCATTTTCTTTTCCGGTGGGCCAGCTTTGAATCCGGGAACATTAGTATCAACAGCAAAAAGACTGATTCCTTTTTCCGTGCGTGCGAACAATGAAATAAAGTCTGCTATTCCACCGTTTGTAATCCAAAGTTTTTCACCATTAATAATCCACTCATCGCCAACTAAATCTGCTTTTGTTTTTAAGTGAAAAGAATCTGAACCGGCTTGTGCTTCTGTTAAACCAAATGCCGCAATCTTTTCACCGGAAGCAAGCGGGGGAATAAATTTCTTTTTTTGTTCTTCAGTTGCGCCATTAAATATTGCATTTGTTCCGATTGACTGATGTGCGCCAATGAAGGTTGCCGTAGCCATACATCCTCGGGAAATTTCCTCCTGCATTAAACAATAACCAACTTCGCCAAATCCGCCGCCGCCATATTCTTCAGGAAAAGAAATTCCAAGAAAACCAAGCTCTGCCATTTTTTGTATCAGTTCTTTTGGGATTCTTGCTTCCTCATCAATTTTTGAAGCAATAGGTTTGATTTCGTTGTTGGTAAAATCACGCACCATTTCGCGGAGCATGTATTGTTCTTCAGTAAACTTAAATTCGAACATAGGCAGCCTTCTTTTTTTTGTTGCTTGTTATTGTCAAATAATATTCCACAAGGAATTATAGCGATTTTTGTTAAAATATGGAAAAAATGAAATCTAATGGTAAGTGGCTTTTCATATCAAAGAAGGGAAATAAAGCCTGTTCTTAATTGTGAGAAGTTTAAATATTAATATTTTAATTTTAATAGATAGTTTTATTCATCCCTGTGTACATTTTCCGGTGAGAATGCCGGCAGGCAAACAGCAATGTATTCTACCGTTCCTTCATAAGGTGTGCTGTATTGTATCCACTCACCTTTTTTTGTTAGAATTGCCGAACCAGCTTTAATATCAATTATTTCTTTCTCGGTTTTAATTTGCAAAGTCCCCTTTAGCACAACCGTATATTCATCAAACTCAGGTCTTTGTCCCGGTTCAACCCAGCATTGTGGACTTGTCATTTTGGCGATACTTATTACTTCTGTTCTTGAGTTGACTCTTCCAAAATATTCTTCAATAATTTTAGGTTTATTTCCTGCTGCTTCGATTATTGTTGGTTCGTTTATGATGGTTGGCATTATAATTCTCCGTTATTTTTTTTTGCACTTACAAGATAAAATATAACTGATGTTGTAAAAACTGTTTCCGGATTTTTCTCTATTTGATTTTTAATATTTTCAATTCCTCTTTGATATTCTTCATCGGAAAGGTTTGCTAGCTGTGAGCTGTGATGTTTTTCAAGAAAAGGATCATTAAAAACATTATTGCCGATTCTTATATTATAAACTTCTTCAACTACTTTAGTTTCAACTTCTTCAAACTTTTCTAATTCCAGAAGCCTTTTTAATAATTCCAATGATGGAAATCTCTTTAAATCACTTTCATAAACCGGATCAAAATATTTGTAAACATACCAGTCTTTATCAATATGCGGATCAACAACAAAAACAGCCAGCATGCCGTTAGTTGTTAAAGTTCGTTTGCACTCGTTAATAAATTTTTCTTTATCAGGAAAATGATGAATTGCATTTACACAAAATATTAAATCAAAAAAATTATTTTTAAATGGAAAATAAACAGCATCGGCATTTACAAAATTAAGATTTGATTTATCTGACGTTGAAATTTTCATCATATCAAATGAATAATCTAAGCCAAACACCTTTTTATTATCATTCTCAAGAGAAGAAATCCATCTTCCAGTTCCGCACCCGGTTTCCAAAATAGTTCGGTAATTATTTGACGTAATTATACTCTTTATTTCATTTTCAATGTTAACTAAATAGTTTGCGTTATAACGCTTGTTATAGGTGTTAGCAATTTTACTGTAATCGGTTTTTTGCATTTTATAAGATTTAATAATTATTTCATTCTCAAAGTAAAAATTAGAATAAATATACCCAAGTAATCGTTATCTTTTTATTGTAATCATCCATCATCTTTTTTAGATTAAACGAAACAGAATAATTAGTAATTTTTTATTCTTGATTTAAGGAGGCTCTATGAACAAACTATTTCCTTTTGTTATTACATTCATAATAATTTCTTCAAGCATCTTTGCACAGGATGTTGATAAGGTTAAAGCAAAGATTGAGGAAATGAATAAGGTTTACACAAAAGCCATGATTGATAACGATGTGGATAAAATGTTATCAATGTACACAGAGGACATTATTTCTATGCCAAGCTATCAGCCAACGGTTAAGGGAATTGCAAAAGTTAGAGAACTTAGCGAAATACAGACAAAATCAGGGTGGAAAACAACACACTTTGTACTTGTAATTACAGATATAATCGTTTCAGGAAATCTTGCAATTGAAATTGGAAATTACGATATGAAAATGGCAGGACCTGATGTACCTGAATGGGCAGACTATGGAAAGTATATTACAATATGGGAAGAACAAAAAGATGGTTCGATGAAAATTAAAGTTGAAACATGGAATACAGACACAAATCCGTGGGCTCAAATGGAACAATCCAAACAAGAAGAAATGAAAAAAGTGGACTAAGTTTTTATATCCTCGAAGGGTTACCCAAAACCTTCGAGGGTTGCTACTTTATCTATACTGGAGTGATTTTAGATAGATTTGACGGATTTGAGAAGAATTTCTATGCGGTTTCTATAGAGATTGGTAATTTTTATGACGTTTTTAGTTGATAAAGTTTCATAACCTTTTCATATTATTGATAGAGTTTTAACAAATTATAGGAATAAATAATTCCCGTCTTATGAATATAACTTCTATAGGAGAAATTCTTTTTGATATTTATCCGAACCACAAACGACTTGGTGGTGCTCCGCTGAATTTTATCTATCATGTCAAAAAGCTAACAAATAACGGAAACATTATTAGTCGTGTTGGCAAAGATGTCCTGGGCAACAAAGCTATTAACGATCTAAATCATGCCGGAATTTTAACAGATCTTATACAGCACGATAATTTACATCCGACAGGGATGGCAATTGTCAGTCTTGATAACGATGGAATTCCAGCTTTTAAGATTGATACGGACAGCGCGTTTGATTTTCTTGAAGTGACCGAAGAGAATGATAATCATATTAATACTGAAACAGACTGCCTTTACTTTGGTACGCTTGCACTTCGTTCAGAAATATCGCGCAAAACTATTCAATCATTTTTCAACCGGGGTATAAAATACTTTGCAGACATTAATTTACGTCAGAATTTTTATGATGAGGATATTTTAAAAACTACATTAGAAGCCGCAGACTTTATAAAGATAAATTACGAAGAAATGCATGTGCTTAACGATATTTTTATCCAAATCGAATACTCAACTGAAAAAGCAGCTTTTGAACTGATGGAAAAATTTAATTTAAATATGATTGCCGTTACGCGCGGAAAAGATGGCGCCTCTATTTTTGAAAACGGAAAAAGATTTAATTTATCTAATGTGGATTCTAAAGTTGTTGATACAACCGGCGCAGGTGATGCATTTGCAGCTATTCTTTGTATTGGATATTTATCCGGATTAGAAATTCCTTACATAAATAAATTAGCAAATGATTTTGCATCAGATATCTGCCAGTTTGAAGGCGCACTACCTAAGAATGATAGAATTTATGAAAGTTTTAGAGAACAGTTAGGATTTTTTTAAGGGTTATCTTTTTTTAACCAAAATATTTTAAGGAGCTTAGACAATGAAAAATCTGAGTTATTCATTATTAATTTTTATTCTTGGTTTCATTGGCTGTACTGAAGATTCCCTGGAGATTGATACAACCAAAGACACTTATCATGATGATATTGCAGATATTACATTTATAAATGATCATTTTTATTCCACAAACTATGACTTGTCTGGAAATGCCGGTTCACAAATAGATTTACTAAAATTTTCAACTGACGGTGAATACATTGATGATGCATTTGATTTAGGAATGAATGGACAGGGTTATTTGGCAATAACAAATGACGGAACGGATGTTTATCTTCAATCAATAAATTCTTCTTCTATTATTAAATGTTCACTTATTGGAGAACGAATTTATATGGGATGGGATGGTTTGTCAGATTCTCAATGGCAAGCAAGTGGTTTGTGTTATAATCAAGAAACTGACTCATTGTTAATACTTTATAAAAACCTCGAAAACCCAATTGAATATCGGGCAAGAACGGTATCAAAACAGAACCCTATTATTTCTGGCAGTGATATCAAATTTGTGTTAGATAGCATTAATACAACAAACAGCGGGATATATGCTATAGAATATTTTGATAGCTCTTTTTATATGCTTGGAGTGGATAATTCTAATAAAGATATTCTGGTTATATCTGATTATAATTTTAGCATATTTTCAATTGAAGAAATTCCAGATAGTACTGTTGTTGGTTTATGTTTTAAGGGAAACGACTTATACTTTAGTTATAGAGATAGAATAATTAAAAGATGGAAAAGTTATTGATAGTTTAATATCGCAGGCATCTTTATTAATAAAGGAATAATGCGAAAATAAATTACAGGTTATCCATCTATTTATAAACTTACACGCGATCTATTAAATAATTAACTCAAGTTGACCGTTTAGTTACTCGGTTATAAAAAAATCGTTGAAACGGTTACAATCACACTGTTTTTTTTATCATTAACCCACAACTTAAGTCGTGGGTTAATAAGAAAAAACAAAGAATAACAACCGTTTTACTTGTGCGCCTGTGGCGTAACGGTTTATAAAAATAAGCGGTCAACCTGAGTAATTAAAATTAAATTTTGTGACGCTCAATTAGTTCTTCAGGAATTCTAACCGGACGACCAGAAGATAATGAAACGAGTGTGTAAAGCATTTTACCTTCCACAGCAACCTTATTAGTTGCTTTATTATAGACCCAAACGTTAATTGTAACCTGTGCGCCGCTCCAATCGCTAACTTGTGTTTTTACCAGAGCAACATCACCAAACTTAAGTTCGCGTTTATACTGAATGTGAACTTCACTTGCGAACCAGTTTAATCCTTTAGAAATATATTCTTCCATCGGAACTTTATAGTTATCCCGCATCTGTATAAATCTTGCTGTTTGTATGTAATCCAAATATTTTGAATTATGAACATGGTTGTTCATATCAATATCATCCGGGCGAACAATTATTTCGGTTTCAAAAATTGAATTAGTATTTATTATCTGTATTCATCAATCATATCTCTATAAAGTTTTTAATTAGTTTTAATCCAGCCTCACCAGACATTTCCGGATGAAATTGCACGCCAAAAAAATTTTCACTTTCCATTGATGAACAAAAAATTAAATCTCTGCAGCAAGTTGATGTGGAAATCTCACTTTTAGGAAGGTAATATGAATTATTAAAATAAAATTCCGTGTTGTCTTCAATTCCATTAAAGAGCACACTTGGTTTACAAAAATTTATTTTATGTAAGCCTTTGTAAGATAATTCATTTATGTCATCATCAAACTTTACAGATGTTCCGGGAAAAAAGCCAAGACATGGAAAGTTTCCTTCTGTAGAATAATCCGCCATCAATTGCATTCCCAAACCAATTCCCAGCATAGGTTTTTTAACAATGCGAAGAATTGAATATAGATTGAGCAATTGAATTTTCTTCATGACTGCAGAAGCACTGCCGCACCCTGCAAATATAATTTTTTCAGAACTGCAAATATCCAGTTCGTTTCTGGATACTCTGAAATCATTAGTTATTTTTTTTATTGATGCTGCAACTTTATCGATGCAAACATCACCATAATCAACAATTGTAATCATTTTCATTAATTAATTTTTGCGATTCAAAAATCATTAAAAGTAAGTGAGTATTCAATAGCAAAACAAATTTATTTATTGAGATTTAACGCACAGTTGTTGGACATTGTGATCTCAATTAAAGATATTCTGTAAACTAATAATAATATTTGGATCGTTAAAAGATAAGAGGATAAAATGCAAACAATATTAGGCTCATCGGGTATAATTGGAACAGAACTTGCAAAATCGCTGATACAATACACAGATAAGATTAGGCTTGTAAGTCGTAATCCCAAAAAAGTAAATCAGACAGATGAATTATTTACTGCTGACCTGACAGATGCCGGGCAAGTTTTAAAAGCAGTTGAAGGTTCAGATGTTGTTTATTTAACAGTTGGACTTCAATACAAAATAAGTGTATGGCAAAAACAATGGCCGCTAATAATGAAGAATGTGATAGATGCGTGTAAAGCACACAAAGCAAAACTTGTTTTCTTTGATAACGTTTATGCTTATGGTTTAGTTAAAGGCTGGATGAAGGAAGATACTCTGGTAAATCCTTCAAGTAAAAAAGGCGAGGTTAGAGCACAAATTGCGCAGATGATAATGAGCGAAGTTGAACATGGACATCTTGATGCAATTATTGCAAGGGCGGCTGATTTTTACGGACCTAAAACACATTTAAGTTTTGTTACGGTAACTGTTTTCGACAATTTTAAAAAAGGGAAAAAAGCACAGTGGTTTATGGATGCTAACAAAAAACATTCAATGACTTATACTCCTGATGCGGGGAAAGCTACTGCAATTTTGGGAAATACAAATTCTGCGTACAATCAAATATGGCACTTACCCACAGATAAAAATGTTTTAACGGGAAAAGAATTTATTGAGATTGCAGCAAAAGCGTTTGGTGTGAATCCAAAATATACTGTATTAAAGAAATGGATGATTCAAATGGTCGGATTATTTGTTCCTGTTGTAAAAGAAAGTATTGAAATGTTATATCAAAATGAATATGATTATTTATTTGACAGTACAAAATTTGAAAAAACATTTAACTTTACGCCAACAAGTTATAAAGATGGTATTGCAGAAACAGTTAAATCAATGAAGAATTAATTTATAATAAATCATAGTTAATATTATCTGGATTATTTTTTTCTATTTCCCACCTCAAAGGATTAAGTTCGATATACTTTCTGATGTTGTAAAAGTTCTTTCTCATTTCTAATAATCCTCTCAAAGAATCTTGGCTGCCACGCAAAGCCTTTGTAATTATTTGCATTGCCCCACTTTGTGACTGCTGATTTATAAGAACGAACGACTGTAGAAAGTGAATATTTCTTTGGCGAGAGCTTAGAAAAGTTCTCATTTATTTCTACCGTAGAAACGTTGCATGCAACGTCTTTACAATGATCATTTAATATAAGTATGCCATGTGTGTGGTTTGGCATTATTACAAAACAATTTAAATCCACGAATGGAAAATGTATTGGTATTTCTAACCAATATTTTTCAGCGGTGTTTCCAACATCGTTTAAGATCATTTTGCCGTTTTTAATAACACCAAAATATTCTTGATGATTCTTTGAATTTATTGTTACAAAGCACCACCAAGGATTTGCATAATCCCAAGTTTGTAATCTTATTGATTCTGTTTTGAACTGATTTTTATAAATCCCCATAAATTCTAATTTCTGTTTTTTATCAGCTCATAAACTTTTTCTAGATAACAATTTAAACTTTGGCAGAGCCAATTCTTCTTCAAGCGGAATAAAACAAGCGATTATATATTTAACATCTCCATCATCAACAATTCCGACATCGTTTGTCCAGTAAGAAAACCATCCTGTTTTGTGATAGAACATTGTGCTGTTTGGCAATCCAGTCGCAAGCTTTGATTTGTCAAGTTGTCTTCCAAGTAAGGTTTTCATTTGAAGGCTTACCCAATTATCAATCAAAGTATTTGAATAAATTTTATACATAAAATCAGCAGCGTGCAACGCACAGGTCTCTGTTCCTCTTATGTTTTCATAACCCGGATCTTCAAATTTTCTTTTCAAAAATTTTCTTGTTACTTCACTTCCATACCAGCCGTAAGAATGAAGTAAATTATCAATATTGCTCCTTTGTGCAATATCAATTAAACAATTTGCTGCTGAGTTATCACTTCTTGTTATCATTAAATCCAAAAGATAATTTACTGTAACAGTATCTCCGTCCTTTAACAATGGTCGCGGGTCATTATCAATCTGTTTAGATCTATCAACAACATTTGGTTCTTTAGCAACATAGGGTTTATACAAAGAATATTTTCCTTGTGAAATTTGATTTAAAATTTCTGCCGCAACGTACATTTTATAAACCGAAGCCGGATAAATAAAATTATCATAGTTAACTCCGCCAAGTTGTGGTTGATCATCTGTTAAATCAATTACGGCTAAAGATACTTGTTCAATTCCATCTTCACCGACATCAAAGTTATTTTCAAGATCAAGTTCAAGAACGATATCATATAAACCTTTGGAAAGTTTTTCATCAATTTTATAATACGCCGGAGCTTTAACGGTTTGTGCAAATACAAATTGAGAGGATATTAATAATGCAATTATTATAACAAAAATATTTTTCACTCTAAGGCTCCTTTTAAACATTAGCAAAATTAGAGTCTGAAATATTATCATACAAAAAAAGCCGATACAAATATTATTTATATCGGCTAACAAGCAATTTCTAATTACTATTTCTTAATGTAGCTTAAGTCGGGTCTTCTGCTTCCATACTTTTGTTCTATGCTTGTAAGAAGTGAAGCCATCTTTGCCCAGAGGACATCTTCTTCCGCTTTAACTAACGCAGAGTTTTCTTTCATTGTTGTGTAAAAATCAGCACCATCTTTAGCATATTCTGTTAATACCATCATATCATTATCAAGTCCAAGTTCAACAATCCAAATACTATAACCGCTGTTGATTTTTTTATCCTCGTAAAGTTTCTTCCATTCTTTTAGAACTTCCAGCAACTCTTTTCGTTTTTCTAATTTAAAATTAAAATACATCCAATGAATAAATTTGGAATCTTCCATTTTTAATCTTGGTTCTTTCGGGACATATGAATATTCGGCAGACCATCTAACAACAAAATCTTTATGAGTTTCTATACTGCTTTCATTTTCTACCATAAATTTGGTCCAGTTATCTTTGCCGATTTTTTCAATTGCAGAACCAAATATCTCAGGAAATTTATCAATGTCTGAATAATTGTTGATCGGAATAAGGTAGAGGTAATGACCATCATCTTTTTGTGAAGCCCTGACATAAGGAAGATCAAGCCCGCCCTCTGTCATCATTTCAACCCATTGTTTAGAAGTAGATTCATATTTGTCCCACATATCTACTTTTGCTACTTCTTCACGCACAACATACAGTTGATCTTTCATCTCCTGTGAGAATGAAAATGGTGTGAGCAGAAAAATCCCACAAATTAACAAGATAGAATACACACTAAGTTTACGCATAAGGTTGCCTCCTTATAATGATTTGAAATTATTAATTATAACACTTAATCGGAAAAGTGTTTCCTGGTACAAAACAAGATATGAAGTGGAATTATTAGTAGCAAGAAAAATATTGTTTTGCTGTGCTATGAGTTGATTGTGTTCAGTTATTTAAACTTTCTTATTATAAAAACTAACTCCATCTCCTTTCAATTTTTCAATCCACAATTCTTCAAGTTCGTTTAGTTCTGCAGAAATTTCTTTATCAGTTTCATTTTTTAATTCAAGTTCATCAAGAATCTTTATTTCAAAATTATCTATACCAAGTTTTTTATAATCGTCTATTAATTCCTGGTATGGAAAACTTCCCATCGCTAAAGTAAACTCAAACCTTCTTACAACTGCCGGCAAGTTTTTGCTTGTGCCGATATACATTTTGTTATCAACCTTGTTATGCACAGCATAAATACCCGCAGGCTGCTTTTGAAGTTTATAATCTTTTGTTAATTGTTTTTTGTCGATCATAAAATTAAAATTATTCTTAATTCTGCTTTTGTTTTATCGAATAAACAGTTCCCTTGTTTTTCCCAATTGAATCTATAATCTGTTCAGTTTTTAAATACTGCAAATCCTTTTTTAGCGTGTTTATAGAAATATCATCCATTGCCTTCACTAAATCTGACAGCTTAATAGGCTGCTTTTCTGTTATATACTCAACTATCCGTTTTTGTCTTTCATTTAAATATCCGCCTTTTGATTTAAAGTCGCCATATTTTTGTTCTAATTTCTGAGTTAAGTTTTCCAGCGAATGTAAGAAAAACAAAATCCAATTATCGATTACTTCGTTGTTAGTTGCTCTGTTTTTCTGTCCTTCCATTAACGATTCGTAGTAAGATTTTTTCTTATGCTCAATAAAGTTTTCGAATGAGATATATTTAATAAGGCGATATTCGTTTTTTAATAACAACAAGTTGGTTAACAATCTTGATAAACGACCGTTGCCATCCTGAAAAGGATGAATGGATAGAAATTCGTAAACAAACAAACCTATTATTATCAGAGGATGTATCTCTCCCAATTCAAATTGTTTATTTGTCCAATCAATCAACTCAGATAATTCTATTTCCACAAGATGCGGCTCTGTGGGTTTAAAAATTATTTTTTTTGTTCCATCAGGAAATTCTGCAACAACTTCGTTAGAAATATTTTTATAGTTGCCTCTATGTCTCTCATCTTTTGTGCTGTGCTTTAATAATTTTTGATGAAGCTGCTTTATATAATTTTGTGATAACTTTATTTCATCAAAATTTTCACACACCAATTCAAGCACATCATAGTATCCAATTACTTCCTGCTGATCTCTTGTATCTAATTTTGTAATCTCAAGATTGTTAAGAAGATTTTTTATTTCTTCATCCGATAACTGCGAGCCTTCAATTCTTGTGGAAGAACCAATGGATTGTATTGTTGCAATCTTTCTTAGCTCTTTTAGCTGAATGTTTTCTCTTTGCTCAACAAGATTCCACTTACCTTTAAAATTATCAATTGAGCTTATTGCTTTTATAATCTGTTGATTTGTTTTAAAATCAAAACTTATTTTTTGCTTAAATTTATCCATTTTGTATCCATATTTTATCCATATAAAAATAGATAAAACAAATCAAATATCCATAACGTATCCATAAAATATCTATTTATTTCGTTTCACGGCTCTTATCAATCCAATAACCCCATAGAACAATAAGCCATTGTGCATTCCCAACTATACCATCATTTCAATAGAAGGCGGCAGCGGATAATTGCAATTGAGATACTAAATTTGTTTGATTAGCCTAACCCTCTTTCATACTCAACTGAATTCGTTTTCTTTCAATATCAATCTCAACAACTCTAACCATTATTTTCTGATCTAACTTTAAAACCTCGGAAGGGTCTTTAATAAAACGATCTGATATTTGAGAAATATGCAGCAAGCCGTTTTCTTTTATTCCTATATCTACAAAAGCACCGAACTTAGTAAGATTTGTTATTACACCCGGCAAACGCATTCCCGGTTTTAAATCTGCTATTTCGTTTATCGTTTCTGAAAATGAAAATACTTCTGCTTTGCCTCTTGGATCCAGCCCCGGCTTTTCAAGTTCCTGCATAATATCTTTTAACGTTGGCAATCCGACTGTATCTGTTACATAATTATTGATATCAATCTGCTGACGCAAATTTGCAGCTTCAATTAATGATTTAACCGGCTGAGATAAATCCTTTGCCATCTTTGCAACTATGGAATAACTTTCCGGATGAACAGCGCTGTTATCAAGCGGATTTTCCGCACCGGGAATTCTTAAAAATCCTGCAGACTGCTCAAATGCCTTTGCCCCAAGTCCGCTTACTTTTATCAGTTCCTTGCGTGAACGAAAAGTTTTGTTCTCACGCCGGTATTTTATAATTGATTTTGCAAGCTTCGGTCCGATGCCCGATACATAACTAAGTAAATGCTGGCTGGCTGTATTTAAATTTACACCAACCTGGTTTACAGCAGAGGTTACTACCTTATCCAGACCATCTTTCAAATTATCCTGGTTAACATCGTGCTGATATTGTCCCACGCCGATTGATTTGGCATCAATTTTAACAAGCTCTGCAAGCGGATCCATCAAACGCCTTCCGATAGAAATTGCACCGCGGAAAGTTAAATCGAGATCGGGGAACTCCTCTCTCGCAGTTTCAGAAGCAGAATAAATTGATGCGCCTGCTTCGTTTACCATAAATATTTCTGTCGTGCCGGTTTCACCAATCAGAGATTTAATAAATCGTTCGGTCTCCCTGCCCGCAGTTCCGTTTCCAATTGCAATTGCTTCCACTTTATATTTTTTTAACAGCCCTTTTATTTTCTCGGTTGCTTCATCCACTTTCGGCTGCGGTGGATGCGGATAGATAGTATCGTGATGCAACAGGTTTCCCTGCTGATCAAGACAGACAAGTTTACAGCCTGTTCTGAAACCGGGATCAATTGCCATTGTAACTTTTGGACCGAGCGGAGGAGACAAAAGCAACTGGCGCAGGTTTTCCGAAAATACACGGATTGCCTCTTCATCGGCTTTGGCTTTAGAACTGTTTTTAAATTCGGTTTCAATTGAAGGCGCCAATAATCTTTTGTGAGCATCTTTGATTGATAACCCGACCTGAACGGCAGATTCATTTTTATTTTTTATAAAGATTTTTTCCAGACTCTCAATTGCGTTTTCATTATCTATTGAAATTGATACACGCAAAATCCCTTCCTGCTCTGCTCTGCGTATTGCAAGCAAACGGTGACCAGCGCAGCGTTCTAACGGTTCGCTAAAATCGAAGTAGTCCTGGTATTTTGTTCCTTCGTCTTTCTTTTTCTCAATTACTTTTGAACTGATTATTGCATCACGCTCAAATAGCTGTCTTATTTTATTGCGGGCATCTGTGTTTTCATTAATCCATTCTGCAATAATATCTCTTGCCCCTGCTAACGCTGCTTCAATATCCGGCACTTCATCATTTAAATATTTTTCCGCAATCGCTTCTATCTTATCTTCCTTCTGTGCCATTATTATTTCTGCAAGAGGTTCTAATCCTTTTTCCCGCGCGGCACTTGCCCTTGTTTTTCGTTTTGGTTTGTATGGAAGATAAATGTCTTCAAGCTCTGCCATATTCCAGCAGTTATTAATTTTCACTTCCAATTCCGGAGTTAACAATTCCTGGTCGTTAATGCTTTTAAGAATAGCTTCACGTCTCTTAACCAATTCCAGCAATCGTTTCCATTCCTTTTCAATTGCTGTTACCTCTGTTTCATCAAGACTTCCGGTAGCTTCTTTTCTGTAGCGGGAAATAAAAGGAATTGTCGCTCCCTCCTCCAACAGCTTAACCGTGTTTGAAACCTGTGATTTACTTATAGAAAGTGTGCTGCTTATATGTTTAACTAAAATTTCTGTCATTGTTTTTTGTAAAATGGTTTATTGTGTCATTCCGGAGTTTGAATTATTTGTCCGATTAATTGACGTGTTATGTGCTTTTATAGTTGCACTATATTATAATAATTATAGGTCTGTTTAATATTCTTTGTTTAAATTCTGAGCCTTCATTAAATTCATTAAAAGTATTTATTGTGAAGTTTAACTTCATAGAAAATAAATTTAAAAAATCTGTTTTTAACTTAGCATTTTCATTTATAAACATATTCCAATTAGTATCATCTGGAGTTAAAATAGTAACAATGAAAAGATCACAATCATTAGCGTTTTTTTTTCCTTTTGCCAAAGAGCCAAAAATGAATGCTGAGGCTATGAAGCTTTTTAATAAACGAGAAGAAAGAAAATTAATAATTAATGTTATGTCCATTATAGAGATTGTGATTTTTTTATTCTATGTAGAAAGGCACCAAAAGAGAAAACTTTGATGCTTTTCACTTCGGCACGGCTGCTACCGGAAATAGTGGGCTTAATCCAAGTGTCATAAACAATTACATTTGCACCATTTCTGAAAGCTCTTTCAACAACTTCAATTGATACTTCGTAATCATCTCTTGTGGGCATATAAACCGTATAAGATTTTGGTAGCTCTCCTATTCTTTGGTAAATAAAACTAAACCTACTATCTGATTCAGCATAAACGTTGCTTACATATGGATAATTTTTTATAATATCTATTAAACCTCTTGCACCCATAATTTAGCTCATTAATTTTGTTTCTATTTCTTTAAGTTCATTAAGTATTTTGCTCCTAAATTCTGAAACATTTGCAATAAAATCTTTGGGATATTTATGCCCTTTATGAATGGAATTGGGGAACTTTACAAAATGCTCATATGATTCTAAATGTTTCAAAAAATCTAAATAGTTGGATAAGTTATCATCATTATGAATAAGATGAGAATAATGGATAATGATTTCTCCAATTCTTCTGTTATTAGGAATGATAATGTTTACAACCATTTTATTCCATATTACCGCCGCCTCACTTCTTAAATCGTCCCCAATAGGAAAACTATTGGGTCCAAAGGAAACAAAGATATCGGAATTTGTCGAAAGCAATGTGTATATGGGATTATAAAAATTTTTAAGCTTATCATTTTCTAAATTTATTTTTGCTATTGTTATTTCTCTTTTTAATGATTCGGAGGATTCCTTTCTAATTTTCAAAAGAGTAACAAGATTAGTGATTAACAGAACAATTAGTGCTATTATCGCAGGAACCCATATTTTTAATAATTCTACTTGATTATTATCATTATTAGAAGAATGATAATCACTAAAATTATCCAGACTTAGATTTGAGTCCATATTTTTAGTTAACTCACTTTTGTGCACCAATGAATCATTGGGAGATAAAGCGACAGTAGAATCTGAAGGTGAAGAACTTAATAGTTTAAATAATAAAATAATAATCAGCATTATATTTTTTCTTTATTAATAAATATGATTCACTCATTTAAGCAGAGAAGGACATTGTGCCTAAGCCACCGCACAAAAATAGCCTGGCCGCCTTAGATGGAGCGGTCGGGTCGAGTTGCAAGTTAGCTTGCTTCTTCATTTGGTAATTCTCTTCTACCAACTCCATTAAAAAAATTAATTACTTCTTTTACGTTTTTATCAAGTGAATTGTATCTTTCTTCTACTTCTTTAAATAGATTCACCAAATCAAAAATAAAAACTGAGATCAGTGCTAACAATAAACTAGAAACTGTATCAGAAGCTTCTATTGAAGAAAGTTCCTCAGAAAAGTATCCATATAATTGAATGTGAGATACAAATTCTGAATGGGCAAATTCAGAGTATAAGAACCACCCAGCTTCAAATAAATCAACATTCAGGTCTGCTTCATTTAATAATTTTTCCCAAGTATATATTCGTGCAGCCTTTCTCCCTTGAATGTTATTACGTGTCTTTCGATTAAGTTTATTAAACTGTGGATGATTGTAAATAATATTTTCTAATTCTAATATTTTTTTTCTTTCCTCTTCCTTTAAATTTATGTGTTCATCAATCACTGCCTTATTTCTTTGTCTTGAATGCAAACCAGCCAATTCTAATAGTTGGTAACGAAAAAAAACTTCTTCATTATTTGATGGTTGAACATAAAGATAAAAGAATGTTAAATAATTTTCTATAACGGTTCGTGTTAGGGTGTAAATAGAAGATATATCAATAATGTTTTTCTGAAAGCCTAGATAATCTGATTTAATGTTTCGACCATTCAAAAGATCTACAATACTATAAGCATGTAAAATAAATTTGTTTATCAATATGCTAATAGGATATTTAAACTCATCTGTAACTAATTTCTTTTCAGCCAATATATTCATCAAATATCCAAGTATATCAGACAGTTCTGAAATGTCCTTTAATACTTGCTTCTTGTCATCAGAAGAATATGTGGTATTACTCCTATCTAAGTAAAATTTTATATCCATATTTACCTCGTTAGCTAACGGCGTCCGTTTTATTGGCTGCATAGTAATCGGTTAACTATTTAACCATATTTTTACTTGGTTTACACATCCGTCTAGATCATCGCGTATTTGATAAACCCAAAATCTCATTACATCCCAGCCCAATTCGATTATGCGTTTATTCCTTAATTGATCGCGTGCGCAAAGTTCACCATCCCAATTTCTATGATATCTTTCTCCATCGATTTCAATATCGAGTTTTTTATTATCAGTTATTACAGCTAAATCAAAAGCATACTGCTCAACTTGATACTGTGGTATTGTTCTGATTCCTTCTTTATAAAGAGCGTTATACAATATTTTTTCCCAATCTGATACTAGTGAAGTAGTAGGGATTACCGGATAAGTAATAGTTGTTTCAGTTGCTACAGCTTTTTTATTGCTATGGTATTTTGTCTCATTGGTTAAAACATATTTAGTAAATCTATCCATATACTTTATTCCACTAGATTTGCAATACTGACTATCACCAACAATAATTAAAGCTGCTCTAGCTCGTGTGATTGCAACATTAAAAAGATTTCCTGTGCGCGATAAAAATAATAAGGAACCTTTTTTAATACCTTGCGAAACCACAGGGGAAAAAATTATTACATCTCTTTCGTCGCCTTGAAACTTATGAACTGTGTCACATAAAAAATTCCTACGTAATAGTTGATCTGATAAAACATTATCTTGATGTATTAAGTCATTTATTCTGTTTGCTTGGGCTATGAAAGGACTTACAACTCCAATTGTGCCAATGTAATTCAAAGAAACAATTCTTTTTAGTTCACTTATAACTATTTTGGCCTCAATAGGATTGACAGAACCCCCTATAGCAGGACTTTCAACTTTTCCAGCTACATTTATCCATCGTAGTGCTGGCTCACTTGGTATCATTTTAAGTTTTTCATAGTTTGTTGCAATCCTTAATGTTCCGTCATAAAATTCAGAATTTGAAAAATTAATAATATCGGCATGTGAGCGATGGTGATCTTTTAGTACAACGATATCTTCAGAAGAACAAATAGACTGAGCAAGACCAAATAATGAATTACCAGCATAACTCCAATTTAAAAAGTTGTCTTCAAGCTGGTATTTATCTAATAACTGAATATCTTGATTCTCATTGATGGTACTTATATGAGTTAATTGCTTGTTATCGCCAATAATTACTGCTCTTTTAGCACGATAAAGTAAAGGTAAGGCAGAAGCAATATCACATTGGCTAGCTTCATCAATGACTATCAAATCAAAGAAAGATGGTTTAAAGGGTATTCTTCCTTTTGCTGAGAGAGAAGTAATTGCCCAACAAGAAAGAATGTAACTCATTTTCTCTTGTAAAGTGTAAAATTTACGCCATATATTTCTATCAGGTTGTCGTTGTTCTTCATTTGCTTTGACAACAAGGTTCAAAAGCGCAACATAGTCACCAATATCTTTTCTGTTTTCGTTCGATAAACTATCCGGTATAAGTTTTAGAAAATTATCCCACAAATTTATTGAGTTATCAGCAATTTTAGCCTCTGTTATCTTCGATTCAACAGACAATTGAAAAAGACTTTTATGTTTCTTTAATTTTTCAAGAGAATAAAAATATAGAGATACTTGTTTAGCTTTTATCACACTATTTTTTACTTCAATTAGTTTTTGTGAATAATTTATAATGTTATCTTCACATAAAAGTTGGGTGGGAAAACTGACATTAAATAGTTCCGAAATATCTTTAAATAAAGAGAGGGTTTTCCTAGCTTTTTCGAAACGAGATGATTTTATTGCAAACCAAAATAATTGAGTAAAAAAGGATTGCTTTGATTTATCGGCCCGCGAAAGGTCATTTTCTAATTGCAATAAATAATTTTCAATTTTTTGAAAATCATTATTTGTCATTGTTTTGAATTGGGCAAAAAGCTTAGAACCAAAAAATTCTCGATATGGCTCAATGTTTTGTTCTATCTGATCAACTTCATTGCGAATTTTAATTAACTGGTCAATTAATGTATTATTCTCAATAATTTTCTTTGATAAGTGATCATGTAGTTGCTTTGAATTTTCATATTGTGCATAGTCAGATTTACTGGTGTTTGCGGATAATAGACCTGCCAAATATCTCGAAAGTTCAGCTTGCAACTCATTATTTCCAAGCCTTAATAGTACAGGTCTCGATGTCAAGCCATTCACTCTCTCATTTACTACATCAACAGCTTTATGATTTTTGCTAGCGAATAGAACTGTTTTCCCTTGATAGACCGCGTTAATAACAATACTGGTTACTACTTGACTTTTTCCAGTCCCTGGTGGACCAGTAATAACGGTTAAAGGTTCTAATAAAGATTTTTTAACTGCATGTCTTTGCTCATCGTTTAGTGGTATTGGTTCAATTAAAACAATGTCTTCTTGAATTGATCTTTTAAAAGATCCTGATATCCAATCCCCCAGTGCTGTTTCTGAATATTGTTCATTCCCCATTCCCCTAAAGTCACTAAGTTCTTTTTCTAGACCTTGTGTATATCTTGAACGCTCGGTATAAAATACAGCAGCAGCATTGTAAATTCCCGCTGATGTAGTTTGTTTTAATTGAATAGAGGTAAGTTCATAAGGATTAATTGAATCAATCCACATCCATTCCGGTCGAATTTTTTGAAGACGCATAGCCAAATCTTCAAAATTTGGTTGATCTTCAATAGGATTATTTAATCCTAGTTCATCTTGGATATTTATAATTTCCTCAAACAACTCATGTTTTGACAAACCCGAAAGATTCATTATTGCTTCGGTGTTGATTTGTGGAATGGAATCTTGTAAAACTGGATCACCATTGTTAATAAATGATTGTGTATCGAATGGGATTAAAAAAATTGGTTCAACAACATAGAACCTATTTCCAGCACGTGATGTTACTTCTCGAAGACTAATTAAATAACCGAGTTGTAAAACAAGACGATTTCTATCACGCCTTACTTTGTTTATAGTATTTTTCACATCCTCTGTATCATATATGTATTCTGAATTTTTTGAATATTGTGGCAAACAAAACAATTGCCCATAATCTGGACTTCCATATTTACTAGATGCATAATTCCAAACACCAGCATCCATATCTTTTGATAAGCACTCGATATAATAAGAGGAAAGTTTGGTAAGTGGAGTCTGAGTGATGGGTAGAATTTCGGGTTCATTTTTTCTCGCTTCTTTACCGATATTCCAACAATAATTTTTATCCTGCGATACTTTAGAATTTAATTTATAATAAAGCGCTCTATTTATATCCTTCTTGTCATAGTCATCACCATATTCTTGATTAATAATATTTGTAATGTCTTTAGCTTTCAATGCTCCTTTATTTTCAAGGATAGTAATTATTTTTTCTTCAAGACTTTTCATAAACTTATTAAGCAAGCTGACTTTTACTTACACTGCACAGCATTCTTGCAGTAAATTATTACTATAATTATAAAATATTAAACACAATTACGATTGGTACTCATCTCCGGCATTGCCCCGCCTCCATTTCCGCCTTCGTTTAGGCTATGGCGGATAAACCATTTCGGCGGTCAGGCTTTAACACACTGTATCTTGGCATTTCCCCAGCCAGTATTGTAGTTAAGGAGGTGAAATAAATTATATTGTCTTTGCGAAAATTATTTTCAGGGTATTAAATAAAGAGCAATAAAAATTATCAACAAAACTATTTCACCCCCTAAATCAGAAAGGGGTTTACATATTGTCAATTCAAAACTAAAATAAATTGTATGTAAACACAATTAGCTTTTATAATTAACACACCTTACACAAGTGTGTTAAAAACCTCCGAGGTTTTGTCAACTGAACAACCTTTAAATTGTTTTAGGGTTAAAAATCAAGAGTATCTTGCTAAAATATTCATTGAAACCTCGGAGGTTTGGTAATCTGCATAACCTGAGCTAGATAATTAATAGCTTCAGCATAAGTTACAACATCAACAAAAAAGCCGCAGAGTATTTTCTTAGTTTGCCGTTGAGGCGTTCACAGGATTTTTATTCTTTGTTGTAGATAACCGGAGTTTTGTGTTTCCATTCCTGCCACAATTTATCATTTGTTACCAGCCCTACCATAAAATTACTGACGTTTATTCTGCTTGTTTTGCCGGGATTAAAAATGGGGCTTCGTGTTTTATTATTATGTAATTCATATTCGCTCACATTTTCTTCATCGAAAAGAGAATCAGGACGAACTGCTACCCAATCAATGTTGTTTGTTGAACCCAATTTGTAAACAAGATGATCAGCCGCAATCATATTATCTTTGTGGGGAGGTAATAGGACTTTTAATAACGAGAAAACTATCTTTTCTCCAAAGGTGTTTACTTCACCTGTCTTTCTGTTTGTATATGCAGTTGTGCTCATTAAAATAAATTTTGAATTCAGTTCCCGGGACTGCAAAGCTTCAATTATTTTAACAACGGTATTGTAAACTAATTTATGAGGAGGGCCTAAAATTCCTTTAAAACTTATGTTGTGACCAAGGCAGCAAATAACAGAATCACAATCTTTTACAAGATCTTTTATTTTTGCAATCTCAAAGTCATTTATGTTTCCCTTTGTTACCTCAATGCTTTTATCGTCTGATATTTGGTTAGGTATAATTGCAGTTTCTCTCACAACAACCCGAACCTGAATGTTTTTTTTGACAAGCTGCTGCACTACCAATTTGCCGGTTGCTCCGCTCGCACCCAAAACTAATGCTTTCATATTTGCCTTACATTTAATACATATATTATGCGCCTAACCCAGCGCCCAGAAAAACGATAAACTAAAATGCATTGATAAAAATTACAACCAGATCTTTAAATAAAACACAATATCAAAAATCTCAAAGTTGCCAAACTAAAATGAGGGCAGTGCTGAGGTGCTGGTTGTACCGCGATTTGCTGTGCTAACATTAATGATTAAACAAACTTTATTTTGAGAACTTATTTTTTTTACTTAATCCTTTTATTCTTCTATAACGCTCTTTTGCTCTTTTAATTACAACTTCACGATATTTTGAGTCTTTTTTATAACGTTCTTTTGCTCTTTCATTTGAAGCAGTACGATATTCGGCATTTTCTCTATATCGTTTTTTTGCTCTTTTTATTGTAGCGGCACGATAGGCAGGGTCTTCATTATATCGATTCTTAGCCCGTTCAAGTGTTGCCTTTTTATACTCAATATCTAAATGATATCTTTCTCTTGATTGTTTTTTTAGTCTTTCTCTATATTCTCTGTTTTCCTGATATCGGGTATTTACAGGATGTTTACGTTTTTCTTTTCTTTTCATGTAATGTGATTGTTAATTTTCTATCTAAATATATTGAATTGGAAAAAATATTACTGCATTAGATAACTACTAAATAAAAATTGCGGTACAACTATTGCCTACACTGCACTGTATTATTAACTATAAACATATAAATGTGTGCAGTTACTCACGATGGATCTATAAATTGTCTGCATAAAATTAGCATAAATAATATGTAATCTCAATCACTTCCTGTTTAAGCGGGCATAATCAACTTTTATAATTAATTGTTTTAGCATATGTCACATCATCAACAAAAAAGCCGCAGATAATTTTCTGCGGCTTTAAGTTTTAACTAAAAAATAATTTCTTATTTTTTATTCAAGACTGCTTTCATTACAGCGTCTTTGCTGATTGGTTTTGTACAGAAGAACCAGTCGTAGCATTTAACATCTTTTTCTTTTCCATCCATTCTATCTTTTGCTGTTCCGCAGGAACCTGCAGGAGGAACAATTACATCATCGCCCGGTCTCCAATCAGCTGGAGTTGCAACACCAAACTCATCTGCTGTCTGTAGTGCAATTATAACTCTGTAAAGTTCATCAAAGTTTCTTCCCAAGCTAAGCGGATAATAAATTATCGCTCTTATTATACCTTTGGGATCAACAAAGAAAACTGCGCGTACTGCTTTGGTTGTGCTTTCACCCGGCTGAAGCATGCCATAAGTTTTGGCAACATTCATTGTAATGTCTTCAATCAAAGGAAAATTTACCTCAACATTTTTCATTCCTTTGTATTCAATTTTTTCTTTGATTGTTCTTAACCATGCAATATGACTGTAAAGACCATCAACAGAAAGGCCAACAAGTTTACAGTTAGCTTCTTCAAATTGTTTTTCCATTGATGCAAAAGTCATAAACTCTGATGTACACACAGGTGTAAAATCAGCAGGATGACTAAAAAGAATTACCCATTTACCGGAATAATCAGCAGGAAAATTAATATCACCTTGTGTTGTTACAGCTTAAACGAAGGTGCTTTATCGCCAATACGTGGCATTGAAACCGGTGTAGTTTGAGTTGTCTGTTCCATAAATGTATCTCCTATTCTATAATTAAAAATTTGTTGATTATGTGATGAAGTGAAAGGGGTTTAGTTTCTAGACCCCAATAATTGTATAACGTAACGTTATTAAAATTTTATTAAAAAACCAAGTTGGGGCTATTAATTTAAATTGCGCCGTGGCAATTATTGAGTGATTCTTATCTGCACTGATTTATCGCTTTATTATGTTTCATCAACAAACTAAAATGATTTTAATCCAAAGCCGTATTATTTAATGAATGAATTTAAACGCGAACGATTTGAAAATCAGAATAATGTAAAAGTGGTAATGAAAGAAGACCAACGAACCGGTGAAGTTCGACGTGTTAAGGAAACGCTGGGAATAGAATTTATTATTTGCGTTGATGATGAAACAGAAGGTAACCGAAATTAGTTTGCATCAAATTCCAGAACTATTTTAGTACCATTTGATCCATCAAATGAAATCGTTCCATCCCAGTTGTTTAGTCAACATTTCAACCAAAGTAAAGACCAAAACCTGTTGAATTTTTAAATCAATTTCTTTAGGCAGTCCATTTCCATTGTCCTGAATAGTAAGTAAGATTTTATTAGAATTGTTTTCAAGAACCACGTTTATAATACCCGAATCTCTGCCCGTGAAGGCATATTTTCATTATATTGGTAAGCAATTCATTAAGTATCAATCCAAGGCTGGAAAGTTTTTTAGGATCGATATGACACTCATCTATTGTAATGTTAAGTTTTACTATTGATCTGTTTGAGAAATTGGAAATAATTTTTTCAACTAACAGCGGAAGATAATTTTTTGTCGAAACTTCAGAGTAGTTACCAGATAAAAACAATTCTTCGTACAAAGCCATCATTACCAAGACTCTATTTGCAGTATCATTCAATGCTTTTTTTCCTTCCGAATCGCTAATTGATTCAGCTTGCACAATAATAAGTCCATAAATATTGTTCATATTGTTTTTTATTCTGTGGTGGACTTCTTTTAAAATCAATTCTTTTTCTTGTAAGAGAGCGGTGATTTTTTTTCTGCAGAATTTTTTTCTAAAAAGATTGTACCGATTCCTTTTACAGCAAACAAAAATAGAATTGAAAGAATCAATCCGATAATTTCATTTTCGGCATCCAGACAATAATCTTTGTTGGATAAAGCAAACACAAGCGGAATCGTTCTGCGCACAATCATAAGTGAAAGTGCGGTAGAGATGAATATCCAGGAATATTTAAAGCCAGTATGTTTGATTAAATAAAGAGCATAAATTGCGGCAGAAAGCTGGAACAGAATTGAAAATAGTAATATAAAAGTCAAAGCAGAGTCCATATATCATTCAGTTACTTTATATCTAAGAATGCGATATAAAAGCAAATACACCTATAATAATGAATAATTGCAAATGTAACTTTCGAAAAAAAAATATAAATATCCTATTGCTTATAAAGTAATTTATTATTGCTGTGAAATAATATTATGTTGCACCCGGCACTCTAAAGTGGCTTTAAACAAAAATAGGATATTGATTAATGAATGAATTTAAACGATCTGATATAAAAACAGGGATGCAAGTAAAAGTTGTAATGAAAGAAGACCAACGTACAGGCAAACTTACTGAAGGTATTGTTAAAGACATTCTTACCAAATCTCCCAAGCATCCGCACGGAATAAAAGTAAGACTTGAAACAGGTGAAGTTGGTCGTGTTAAAGAAATAGTGGAATAAATTCGACAGTTGACACGGTCGCACCGTGGAAGTAATGCTTTTTACGTTACGGTACGACCGTGATGCCCATTAAACTTATCTTCCTTTCATTTTCTTCACATCTTTCATGGTAGTGTTAAAAAACTTGCCCCACTTTTTATCTTTTTGTCTTTTTTCAACGTAAGACATTCGTTGTATTGAGCTTCTTTTATAAATTTTTATGAAGTTGTTATATCTTTTCCTCTGAAATTTCACCACGCTCCAATGCTTCAAGCACTGCACAGCCAGCTTCAACAGTATGTGTGCAATCTTTGTAACGGCATTGATATGACAACTCATCAATTTCACTAAACGTATTGCTTATTCCTGATTCATTAGAGATTATTCCAAGCTCCCTCATTCCTGGATTATCAATTATGATTGATCCATTTTCTAAAATGATCAGTTCGCGTCTTGTTGTTGTGTGTTTTCCTCTATCGTCTTTTTCTCTTATCGGCTGAGTTTTGTATAAATCCTGATGAATTAAATTATTAAGCAATGTTGTTTTGCCAACTCCAGAGGAGCCAAGCAAGCAATAAGTTTTGTGCGGAGTAAAAAGAGTTTTAATATTTTCAATATCATTCAGTTGTTGTTGCTGAAAGCTGAAATGTAATTCATCCGGTAATATTTCACGTATATCATTTGTCTTTTTCTTCAACTTCTTCGGGGCTGATGAGATCACTTTTACTTAAAAAAATAACGGGAGTTATGTTGTTCTCGTTAATCATTACAAGATAGCGCTCAAGTCTTCTGATATTAAAATTGGAATCAAGTGCCTGCATAATGATTGCAATATCTATGTTGGCAGCGATTAATTGATAATCAATTTTCTTGCCCGCTGCTTTTCTTTTTAGCAAAGATTTACTCGGAAGGATATCCTGAATGATTGCCAGAGTATCATCATCAAACAACTGTGCATAAACAAAATCACCGACGTCGGCAGGTCCAAAGCAGAAGCAGTATTAAACAAAAACTTGCCTGTTAACTCTGCATAAATATCTTTTATCACCGTTTGAAACAACAAAGCTGTTTTTATTTACGCTTATTACTCTTGCAATTTTAAAGTCGGGGTTTTAGATAAATCAACTTTATCCTTAAACCAACTATCAACGCCGAGATTTTCAATGTCGTTCATATTTTGTAATGATTAAGTATATTTTCCAAAACTGCTATTGTCATAGCGTGGCAGAGTTTGTTTTGTCTTCGCTACCACTGTGACGACTAAACAAATTCAACTCCAAGTCTAAATCTCTTGCTCTATCAAAGTAGTTAAATTTATTTATTTATAATTTCCAATATTATCCCTATTGAATTTTCTGATATTTCCTTGCACCAGACGGATCAGCTATTTCTAACGCTGTAATTTTATTATTCTCTTCTAAAAAAGAAATTGTCGTATCGGAAAATTGTTTAAATCTAAATTTATTTTTCTTGATTGGAATTAACTCATAATTCGGTTGTCCAGGAATTATTAAGTAAAGTTTATTATCATCTCTTACAACAATTTCAAAAACTCCTCCGGCAAGCTCATATTTACCTAAATATTTTGATAAAACAACAGGGTCGCTTAACGATGCATCTGGTTTGCGCGTAAATGTCACCTCGCCTTCATCTAAAGACATAAGAACTTTATCTAACTCACCTTGAGGATTTGTTAAAAAGTTAACAGACCATTTTCCATAAATCTCATCATCAGGAGTATCAAAACGGTCGTAATGATAATGATTCAATGGAAGAATGATTTTATGAAAATCAAATTGCAAAGCATTGTTATCTATTGAAATACTAAGAATGCCATGGCCGGATGCTCAAACTGACCGGCATAATCTTCAAGTAAATGAGACGGTTTTGTGTTCTCAATTCTATCCATTCCTGCTTTTGATCGCCCCTCTTTGCCAGCCTGTTTCCTTTTATTCTATCTGCTAATCCTCTTTCACTCCAGGGAGTTTCATCAAGTCCAAGTAACTTCTCATATATGTTAAAGGTGATAGCATTATATAAAGGATATGTATGATCTCCTATTGTGAAAACAATTACTCCAATGCTATCTATAGGTAAAAATGAAAATTGAGAATGAATTCCATCTATATCTCCCCCGTGGTATGTAATAAGATGACCTTTATAGGAGGCAATATCCCTTGCCATTCCATAGGTTGGGCTAAGTAATTCAACATAACCTTTTTCCAAATTTATACTTTTATCAATAGGAATTGCCGGCGTAAGTGTTGCTTTAATTACATCTTCCGGAACTCTTTGTTTCCCTTGATATTTACCTCCATTCATTTGCATAATTAACCATTTGGACATATCCTTCATATTTGAAATTATTGATCCTGCTGGTCCAACTGCGTCTTGATCTTCATAATAAGGAATTTGATATAAAATTGTTGTATCACGCTTTTCATTATATGGGACAAAGTAATCCGTTTGTTTTTAACATATTTGATATTTTGAAAACAGTACTCTTCATTTCCAGAGGTTGAAAAGATTTTTTCCTTTAAAAATTCCTCCCAAGTTTTTTGTGTAAATAATTCCACAATATACCCGCTAGCAACATACATCATATTATTATAGATAAAGCCTTGGCGAAGTGGTTGGCTGGGTTCCAGATACTTTAATCTTTCATATAAATCCTTACGTGTAAAATCAGATTTATCCAGAATCATATCGTGCCTTGAGATCCCTGTTCGGTGAGCCAGCATATCTCGAATTGTTATTGTGTTATCTAACTCATTATTAAAAAACTTAATGGACGGAACGTAATTTTTAATTGGTTTATCCCATTTCATTTTTCCCTCTTCTACAAGTAAGCCGATAGCAGTTGCGGTAAATAATTTTGTGTTGGATGCAATTTGATAAAGAGTGTTTTCCGTAATGGGCAGTTTTTTATCATAATCTCTGTAACCATAACCTTTAGCAAAAACTAATTTATCCTTATATACAATGCCAACACCAACACCCGGAGCATTCCAATCCTTCAGGAGTTTCTCCATATATTGATCAAAACCCTGGAGTCTTTTGTTGATATCAATCTCTTGTGCTTGGATATTTATATTGGTTAATAATAGAAAAAGAAAGGAAATAAAAGTAGTTAAAATTTTCATAGCAACCTCCAATAAATATGTAAATATTCTATTGAGAAAGCCAGCTTCGGTAGAGTAGTGTGGTGTTGTGTGGTGCAAGTTATTCAGTTCCCTACTCTAAATCGCTTGCTCTATCGTATAAGTATTATTTTGTTATTTAAAAATTCAATTATTTTTTTATTAAAGTCAAAAACTATTGATAGAATAATGGTAAATAATAAATCATTTCTTTATAAAAATCCCAAATTCTATCCAAAGAAAACAACGGTTTAAAACAAAAAACCGCAGAAGTATTTTCTTGCGGTTTGTAAAAAATTCGGTTTCCCAATATCCAGAATCAAGTATCTTGCATCTATTTAGAAAACACCAACCCAACCTTCTCGCTAACATTTACTTTAATTGTATCACCATCAACAAAGTTACTTGCAAGCAATTCCTGCGAAAGGAGATTGACTAGATTATTTTTGTCAAATATTTTAACAAAAATAATTTTGTCAAGTGATTATGAAAACTTGTGAAAAATTATAGTTTTATGATGAAAGCTACAAACAAAAAACCGCAGAAGTTTTCTACTGCGGTTAAAATATTTTTCACGTCTCCAGCATCAGGAATCCGGCATCAAGTATCCAGAGTCTAACACCCGACATCTATTTTGTAAACACCAGCCCAGCCTTCTCACCAACACGAACTTTAATAGTATCTTCCCATCAACAAAGTTACTTGCAAGCAATTCCTGCGAAAGGGGATTAATAAGATATTTTTGTATTACTCGCTTTTGAAGGACGAGCGCCGTAGTTTACATCATAACCAAGTTGTGCAAGCCAATCTTTTGCTTCATCGGAAACATCAAGAGTAATTTCTTTATCCTTTAACATTTTCTGCACGCGCTTAAGTTGGATATCAACTATCTTTCTAATCTCTAATCGTGATAAAGGTTTGAACAGAACAATTTCATCAATCCTGTTTAAAAATTCAGGACGAATAGTTTTTCTCAACAACTCGTGCATTTGCTGTCTAAGCTCACCCATAAAAGTTTCAACATTATCTTCATCAAACGCTTCAAGTCTGTCCTGTATCAAATGCGAGCCAAGATTTGATGTCATTATAATAATTGTGTTTTTAAAATTTACAGTTCTCCCCTGGTTATCGGTTAATCTTCCATCATCCAAAACCTGGAGCAGAACATTAAAAACATCGTTATGCGCTTTTTCAATTTCATC
>CAVQQN010000033.1:0-69855 GCA_963714775.1 uncultured Ignavibacteriaceae bacterium | reverse complement strand
TTTATGGAACAGACAACTCAAACTACACCCGTTTCAATGCCTCGCATCGGCGACAAAGCTCCTGAATTTAAGGCTGTAACAACACAGGGTCCAATTAATTTTCCTGAAGATTATTCCGGTAGCTGGGTAATTCTTTTTAGCCATCCTGCTGATTTTACACCGGTTTGCACATCGGAATTTATGACCTTTGCAAGCATGGAAAAACAATTTGACGAAGCAAACTGTAAACTTGTTGGCCTTTCAGTTGATGGTCTTTACAGCCATATTGCATGGTTACGAACCATCAAGGAAAAAATTGAATACAAGGGAATGAAAAATGTTGAAGTAAAATTTCCCTTTGATCGAAGACATTACCATGGAAGTTGCCAAAATATGGTATGATGCAGCCCGGTGAAAGCAACACCAAAGCTGTTCGTGCTGTGTTCTTTATCGATCCTAAAGGAATTATCAGAGCAATTATTTACTACCCGCTAAGCTTGGGTCGTAACTTTGATGAACTATACCGGGTAATAATTGCACTACAAACTGCTGATGATTTTTCTGTTGCCACTCCAGCCGATTGGCGTCCGGGCGATGATGTAATTGTTCCTCCTGCAGGTTCATGCGGTGTTGCAAAAGACACGTATGGAGGAAAAGAAAAGATGTAAATGCTACGACTGGTTCTTCTGTACAAAACCAATCAGCAAAGACGCTGTAATGAAAGCAGTCTTGAATAAAAAATAAGAGATTATTTTTTAGTTAAAACTTAAAGCCGCAGAAAATTATCTGCGGCTTTTTTGTTGATGATGTGACATATGCTAAAACAATTAATTATAAAAGTTGATTATGCCCGCTTAAACAGGAAGTGATTGAGATTACATATTATTTATGCTAATTTTATGCAGACAATTTATAGATCCATCGTGAGTAACTGCACACATTTATATGTTTATAGTTAATAATACAGTGCAGTGTAGGCAATAGTTGTACCGCAATTTTTATTTAGTAGTTATCTAATGCAGTAATATTTTTTCCAATTCAATATATTTAGATAGAAAATTAACAATCACATTACATGAAAAGAAAAGAAAAACGTAAACATCCTGTAAATACCCGATATCAGGAAAACAGAGAATATAGAGAAAGACTAAAAAAACAATCAAGAGAAAGATATCATTTAGATATTGAGTATAAAAAGGCAACACTTGAACGGGCTAAGAATCGATATAATGAAGACCCTGCCTATCGTGCCGCTACAATAAAAAGAGCAAAAAAACGATATAGAGAAAATGCCGAATATCGTACTGCTTCAAATGAAAGAGCAAAAGAACGTTATAAAAAAGACTCAAAATATCGTGAAGTTGTAATTAAAAGAGCAAAAGAGCGTTATAGAAGAATAAAAGGATTAAGTAAAAAAAATAAGTTCTCAAAATAAAGTTTGTTTAATCATTAATGTTAGCACAGCAAATCGCGGTACAACCAGCACCTCAGCACTGCCCTCATTTTAGTTTGGCAACTTTGAGATTTTTGATATTGTGTTTTATTTAAAGATCTGGTTGTAATTTTTATCAATGCATTTTAGTTTATCGTTTTTCTGGGCGCTGGGTTAGGCGCATAATATATGTATTAAATGTAAGGCAAATATGAAAGCATTAGTTTTGGGTGCGAGCGGAGCAACCGGCAAATTGGTAGTGCAGCAGCTTGTCAAAAAAAACATTCAGGTTCGGGTTGTTGTGAGAGAAACTGCAATTATACCTAACCAAATATCAGACGATAAAAGCATTGAGGTAACAAAGGGAAACATAAATGACTTTGAGATTGCAAAAATAAAAGATCTTGTAAAAGATTGTGATTCTCTTATTTGCTGCCTTGGTCACAACATAAGTCTTAAAGGAATTTTAGGCCCTCCTCATAAATTAGTTTACAATACCGTTGTTAAAATAATTGAAGCTTTGCAGTCCCGGGAACTGAATTCAAAATTTATTTTAATGAGCACAACTGCATATACAAACAGAAAGACAGGTGAAGTAAACACCTTTGGAGAAAAGATAGTTTTCTCGTTATTAAAAGTCCTATTACCTCCCCACAAAGATAATATGATTGCGGCTGATCATCTTGTTTACAAATTGGGTTCAACAAACAACATTGATTGGGTAGCAGTTCGTCCTGATTCTCTTTTCGATGAAGAAAATGTGAGCGAATATGAAATACATAATAATAAAATACGAAGCCCCATTTTTAACCCCGGCAAAACAAGCAGAATAAATGTCAGTAATTTTATGGTAGGGCTGGTAACAAATGACCAATTGTGGCAGGAGTGGAAACACAAAACCCCGGTTATCTACAACAAAGAATAAAAATCCTGTGAACGCCTCAACGGCAAACTAAGAAATTACTCTGCGGCTTTTTTGT
Source organism: uncultured Ignavibacteriaceae bacterium (assembly GCA_963714775.1). Lineage (GTDB taxonomy): Bacteria > Bacteroidota > Ignavibacteria > Ignavibacteriales > Ignavibacteriaceae > IGN3. The sequence goes on along the minus strand of CAVQQN010000033.1, from coordinate 67,464 downwards.
TGATGTTGTAACTTATGCTGAAGCTATTAATTATCTAGCTCTGAGGTTATGCAGATTACCAAACCTCCGAGGTTTCAATGAATATTTTAGCAAGATACTCTTGATTTTTAACCTTAAAACAATTTAAAGGTTGTTCAGTTGACAAAACCTCGGAGGTTTTTAACACACTTGTGTAAGGTGTGTTAGTTATAAAAGTTAATTGTGTTTATATACAATTTATTTTAGTTTTGAATTGACAATATGTAAACCCCTTTCTGATTTAGGTGGTGAAATAGTTTTATTGATAATTTTTATTGCTCTTTATTTAATAACCTGAAAACAATTTTCGCAAAGACAATATAATTTATTTCACCTCCTGAACTACAATGCTGGCTGGGGAAATGTCAAGATGCAGTGTGTAAAGCCCCGCTTAGCGGGACGAGGGCAATGCCGGAGATGAATACCAACCGTAATTATGTTTAATATTTTATAATTATAGAAATAATTTACTGCAAATACCTTGCAGTGTAAGTAATAGTTGGCCAGTTTAATAAAACAATAAACGAAAGGAAATTTACAATGGCGCAATGGAAAATGCCACCAAAAGCTAAAGTATATGAAGCATTAAGTGCTGTTGGAGATGGACGTATATTTCTCAAAAGTAACATTTCTGCTGAAGTAACTTCGTCAGATGGTACTAAAGCATATTTAGTTGAGTGGTCGGAGGTACACTTTAAAAAAATAATCTCAAATGACAATGCTTCTTATTGGCAAGGTTATTTAGGTTATCCAATAATAGCAGTCTTGTTGATAAAAAATAAAATAGACTACAATCCAGAAGTAGCTAAATTAATGGTTGGAGTAAATTGGAAAAAAATTAATACTGATTTTAAACGTGATTATAACAAGGCAATAGAATATGTGCTTAAGAATGTAGAAGAGAAGGTTGGTTATTATCCAGATATCATAAACCAAGAAGTCGACAAGATAATGTTACAAATAGAGAAGTTGTCTTTACAGAAAATGCAACAGAAAATAGCACCACCGAAAGGTAACTAATGATGATTTTATTATAAATGAAACCTAGAATATTTATAGGGTCCTCTAAAGAACATCTTGATCTTGCACGAGCTGTTCAAGAAAATCTTGATAATGATTTCAAAACAACTGTTTGGGATCAAGATATTTTTGGATTGTCTGAATATCCAATTGAAGCACTTTTAAATGAACTTAACCAGTCGGATTATGGAATCTTTATCTTTGCACCATCTGATATTGCCTTCATTCGAGAGAATGAATTTTCAATTCCAAGGGATAATATAGTATTTGAACTTGGGCTGTTCATTGGTAAACTTGGTAGAGAAAAAACCTTTTTTATTGTTCCAAGAGATGTAATTAAATTACATCTTCCCTCTGATTTAACGGGTTTAATAGCTGGTGATTATGACCCAAATAGACCAGCTACAAGAATTGTTGCTGCTTTAGGACCAGTATGTAACAAAATTCGTAAGACTATTACGCAAAAACTTAACGATGCCAGACAAGACCACTCTTTGATCAAGATAGGTTTATTTCCTGATTTTACAGAAGACTTCAAAAGATTATTCATCGATGCAAGTGAAATAATTCTTTATTTTATTCATTCAAGGAGATGGCGTGAAAATAATCTTGATTTAATACGTATTTACCTAGAGAAAGATAAATCAAACTTAACACTGTTTCTTCCTGATATAACGAATAAAGTATTAATACATTCTCTTATTTCTCATTTTGATGATGGTCCTAGTATACCAAACTTTATTGTCGATGCTTATAGATTTTTTATACAATTATCTAAAGAATATGAAAATAAAGTTCATATTCGTCTTTATAATCTTTACCCCACATACTCGTTTTATAAATATAATGATAAGATAATAGTAGCATTCTATCCTACTGTTGCTATTCGGAAATCTGTCCCAACGATTTTATTATCGACCAACACGTCAATGGGCGCTTTCTTTTTAAATGATATTACTAAATTGTTTGAAGAGTGTAATGAAAAAACATTATTGGAATTAGAAAAAGTATTAGAACAATCTCATATAAAATAATTATATGATCTTATAATAAAAATCTTTGTAGTTATACAATATAGCGTATCCCTTATCTGGCGATAAAATAATATGAAAATATATTGGGCAAATAGCATTTTCAGTGAAGCAGATAGAAAATTTAATCAAGCGTGTGTCCAATTGTTACGAAATGAGAACTTTATTGTATTGAATCCACAAGAAAATGAATTTAATAAAAGTCATACCGTGTGCAATGCTTCTGAAATATTTAATAAAGACACTGATATGATTCATAATTGCGATATTTTCATTGCCTGTATTGATCAAGAATGTATTGATTGTGGAGTAGCTTGTGAGTTGGGAATAGCTTGGTCATTAGATAAAATTATTTTCGGACTATATACAGATTTTCGACAATTCCGTAATGGTGAAGGGAAAATGTATAAGAATCCTTATGTAATTGGTTGTATCGAGAGTAAAGGAAAAGTATTTTCAACAATTGGTGATTTAATAATGGATTTAACTCATGTCCGAAACAATATATAATGAAAGATCCCGCAATATAGTCCGCAAATTAATTTTTGCATTTGAAAATAAAGATGGGGTATTTTCAGACACAAAGGAATTACTCGAAAACCAAATTCCTATTGGTGTCATACCTAAGTCAAAAGAACACGCAAATTTTTTATTTTATCTAATTTCACAAGACCATGGCACAAAATCAGCAAAGCTATATGAACGTGCTAAAAAATTATATTCACAAAACCCAGATAACTTTCACCCAGTTAAAATATTACAGAATAATATTTCACCAGAAAGTGAGAAATTAATTTCCTTTTTATCTGAATTTGGAGTTCGCTATCCTAAAAATAGCGCAAAGTATTGGTTTAGAAATTCTGAAATATTAAAAGAAAAATATGATGCCGATGCTCGTAATTTATTTATTTCACAAGATGCTAAGGAAATACTTCAAACAATAAAAAAACTTCACGGATTTGGTCCAAAATTGAGTGGCCTTCTTTTTCGAGTTTTTGTCGGTGTCGGGATAAGTAAACCAGCAAATATAGATCAAGCAAATTTTCCAACAGATATTCATGATACAAGAATTGCAGCTTATACTAATATCGCTGATATTCCCACAAATGTAACTGAGAACACATATTCTCCATTTGTTAAAAAAGCAGAATCAGTTTGGAAATATGCTTGTGATATAGAAAATCTAAATTGGCTACAAGTTGATAGAGCCCTATGGATTTTAGGATCAAAAGGTTGTGTGACCAAAAGACATTCTGATTGTCCAATAAAAGAATTTTGTATAAAAGGTGATGAAATTAATAAAAAAGAGAATCGCTTTTTATCAATTTGGAAGGAATTGATAATTGTGGGAAAACTACACTTATTAAAGACATAAAAGAAGAATTTGAAAAAAATTATCCGGTATATGTAACTTGTGAGTTGACCACAGATGTTGGCAAACTTACGTTAAAAAAATTGAAAAAGAAAAATATATCGCTGTATGAAAAAGTATTATTATTTGCAGCTGATAGAGTTATTAGATATGAAAAAGATCTAAAAAAAGTAATAAATGATCGTTGTTTAATTATTTCTGATCGATGGTTTTATTCTGCACTCGCATATCGTGCAGCAGAAGATGAATCTTTAAAAGAATATGTCATTTCAGTAAACAAAATATTTATAAAACCTGACATCAACATTTATATAGATATCACACCCGAAGAGAGTGCTAGAAGAGGCATAATCAATGATAAAAACCATTATGCTGAAGCTTTGTTAAGTAAAGTTCGAGATGAATATAAAAAATTAGTAACCGAACATGATTTTATTTTTATTGATGGTATGAATGAATATATTGCTGTAAAAGATGAAGTGATAAAAATTATTAAAAGCAAGATCACTGCCTAACCTCTTTAATAAGTACAAAGTCAAGAGGATATAGAAATATTATTCAATCCGTTACTACGGATTGCCAAAAAAGTTCTTTGAATTTTTGTCGTGCAACTTTACACAAATATCGATGCCGTTAATATCAAGTAAGCTGCTACAATTGTCCGCATAAAGGACAGGCAACCAAACCTCTTTTGGGACTTGTCCCGTTAAATTAAACGGGAGTGTTCCGATTGTTACATCAGAACTATTCCAGATATTTTATAGGCATACGTGTAGTTACCCAATCCAGCGCAGCGATTTATGCCGAAGCTAATCAGTTAGGCGTAGGGGCTTACTACACGTGGCCATTGTAGAGACTTCTTATGCTGAAGTTCTACACCCTTGAATTTGTTGTTAAAGTTTGTTTTATTTTTAAGTACGTGAAAAACAATCTCAGCTATTTCTTTGGCGATAATAGTTTTTGCAATCTGTTTGTTCTTTTTCCTGAGTAATGAGTTGTGATATTTACGGATTTCAGAATAGTACTGAACAGCGTGTGTGGCTGCATCGGTAAAGACAATTTTAAGATACCTGTTACCGTCTTTAGATGATCGTTGTTTTGATTTACCTGCTGAGTTACGTGCAGAAGGAACAAGTCTGCAGTAAGAAAAGAAGTTCTTTACATCGGCAAAACGATTGATATCATCAGTTTCCAGAACAATGGTAAACGCATTCATTTTACCAATGCCAGGTATCCAGAGCAGACGTTGAATATCATCATTAGGGATAAGATAAGGATACAAAGATTTTTCCAGAGTTAACATTTGTTCTTTTAATAATGAAGCGTGATCAGATAGCTGTTCATATTGTAACTTAGGAATATTCTGAAGTCCTTCTGGTTCAGTAAGATTATATTTAGCAAGAACAAGAGCCATTGAGTTTGTTACTGATGTACAACGCTGCACAATTTTAAGTCTTGCTCGCAGTGCATCTCTAAGTGTTCGGTTTTCATTAGAGATCTTGTGAGCTTGTGGAATAAAGTTAAGACGAAGAAGCTGTGCAAGGATGTGTGAATCAACTTTATCTGTTTTTACTTTAGCGTAAGCAATTGCCTTAACATACTTGGCGTGAGCAAGAGTAAGAGGAATGTTAATAGAGGTGAGCAGATCATTTAGCCAGTACCAGGTGCACGTTGATTCAACAGTTGTTTGATGCTCAACTCCAAGATCAGAGAAATACTGAAGAAAGTTGTAGCCTACATTTTTAATGTTAGCTTGCTTTACAATACATCCATCAGAATCGATGGTTGTAAGATAAGATGTGAACTTGTGAAGGTCGATACCTGTGTAATACATATGATACCTCCTGATAAGTAATGATTGTTTTTTACAAACTTAACTTTTTTACTTATTGGAAATATCAAGCGCCTCAACCCGACCGCCATTTTAGTTCGGCGGATTTGATGATTTTTGAAATTGTGTTTTAGTTCGGCATTTTGTTCTAAGTGTTCGTCTCCGGACTAATTAATTAACTTACAAACTGCACTTGCTGATGCAATCCGCCACGGCGGAAAGTGCAGTTTGTTAAATATTTATCAGTTGTGTTTTACTTGGCTTCCTTGTTATGGGCGGCGGGTTAGGCGCAACGTCGTTAGGCATAAGGTTTCGAGATAAGTATTAATTATGCTTTATAGAAAAGGAAATTCATAATCACGCTAATAATTATATTTGAACTTGTAGAAATAAACATAAAATAAATATCACAATAAATTCTTTAGCTAAAAAAAATAAGGTATAAGAACAATGGAAACAAAATTAACAACACTTGAAAAGAAAGATTTAGAAGGATTTATAGAGTCTGTTGATAAACCTATTATATCAGTTAAATATTCCTTCTTATATTCAAGCGCAATTTTAGTAATTGGGTTAATCCTGCTGGTTTCAGCAGTGATAATTACTTTGAATAATTTTAATGATAAAACAGCATATTGGGTTTTAGTTCCTGGTATGCTTGGTGGTACTGCAACAATTCTCCTTGCAATGTTTGTCTTCAGATATTTTAGAAAATATGAGCAAACTAAGAGGATTGTTGGTATCATAAAAAAAATGATGGATTAGGTCGAAACTAATTTATTATTACTTTTATGTTCATAATTATGCCTAGCCCGTGGCTCAAGGCGACAGCGTTTTCGCATTTGGCATTTTATAAATTTTAGGGTTAGTCGTTCCGTATCGGCTAACTTGTTCAAGGTAGTTCTATTAAATAATATTGTTGCAAACTGCGCTTACGATGTAAGTTAAGCACAGTTTGCTAAATCATCGGCAGTTGTTTTTTAAGTGGCATTGTTGTTTTGGGCCGCCGCTTATTGGCAATGCCGTTATACCGCTTGTGAATATGAAGAAGTAATGTGAATACTCATTGACTAATGAAAGGATGATTATGAAAACTTTACTGATCGTTTTTGGGCTTGTAGGAATCCCCTGCTTGTTATTCGCTCAGACGGATACAATCAAGCACCTTCCCATCATTGATATGCACTTACATTCGTTTCCGGCAGCGGATTCGGGCGAAGCAAATATGCCAAATCCAGTTACGGGTAAGCTATCAAGTGCAACAAGTGACGTGGAAATTATGCAGGCATCGTTTATGGAGATGCGCCGTTACAACATCGTTAAAGCTGTCACAAGTGGACCATTAGAGGTTTTGTTTCGCTGGAAGTCTGCTGAACCAAACATCATAATCGGAGGATTATATTTTTATGAAGGTACATCGCTGCCAGATGTAGAACAATTGCGGCAGCTTTTTATTGAAGGACAACTTGAAGTGTTAGGAGAACTGGCAGTCCAATATGTTGGACTTTCCCTGAGTGATTCGCTTTTCGAACCATACCTTACTATTGCTGAAGAATTAGATATCCCTGTTGGAGTTCATACTGGTCTGGGACCTCCAGAAACACCCTACAATTGTTGTCCTAAATTCCGAGTAACGTATGGCAATCCAGTTCTTCTTGAAGAAGTGTTGGTCAAACATCCAAAACTACGAATCTACTTAATGCACGGAGGCTGGCCATATTTAGAAGAAACAAAGGCAATTATGAGTGTGTATCCGCAAGTTTACGCTGACCTTGCAACAATAAACTGGATCATTCCACGAGAAGAATTCCACGAGTATCTCCATGGTTTAATCCGTGCGGGATTTGGAGAACGACTAATGTTCGGATCCGACCAGATGGAATGGCCAGAGGCAATTGGCATGGCAATCGAAGGAATTGAATCAGCCACGTTTCTTTCCAAAGAACAGAAGCGAGACATTTTTTACAACAATGCGGTGCGCTTCCTGAGATTGAAGGAGATTGAGAAGTAGTCTGTACATGAAGGAGCTTATTAATAAAACATATGCAAGCGCTATAGCAAGCGCCTCAACGCCGACCGCCATTTTAGTTCGGTGAATTTGAGATTTTTGATATTGTGTTTTAGTTAAAGATTTTGTTCAAGGTGTTCGTTATCCCGTAGGGATCCCTTCGGGATAATTAATTAACTTACAAACTGCACTTTTGCTGACGCAATTTAAGTGCAGTTTGTTAAATATTTATCAGTTGTGTTTTAGCTTGGCTTCCTTGTTATTGGCGGCAGTTTAAGCGCAACGTCGTTATACCGCATTAACAAAAGGAGAATATGATGAAAAGGATTGTCTTTTACTTTTTATTTATAGTCTGCTTTTTACAATTAGCTTTCTTTACCAAAGAAGAATTCAAAGTCATTTCTCAAGTAGAAGGGCCTATAAAAACAAACTGTTATTTATTGTATGGTTTAACAACTGAAGAAGCTGCAATTATTGATGTGGGTGGCCCGTTGGATAGTTTAACAACTTTCATAAAAGAAAATAGTCTTAATCTAAGATATATATTCCTTACACATGCACATTGGGATCATGTTGAAGGATTATTTGATCTAAAAGAAAAATTCCCGAATGCAAAAATTTGTCTTACAAAAGAAGAATATTTAGCAATGCAAGGATATTATAGTTTTGCCAAAGAATCGGATCCGGCAAGATTTGAAAAAGTTATGCATGATAGTGCTTTGGCTAAAATGATGAACTTTGATCTTACATCAATCAAACCAGATATATACTTAAATGATAATGAAGAATATTATTTAGGAAATTTAAAGATAAGAACGGTATTCGCACCCGGTCATTCAGCTGGAAGTATATGTTTTTCTTGCGAGAATGTTTTATTTGCTGGTGATGTTTTATTTTACAGATCTGTGGGCAATACGGATTTTTACAAAGCATCTAGACCAGACCAAATTGAATCTGTGAGAAAATTATACAAATTATTTCCTGATTCAACTATAGTATATCCTGGACATGGACAATTCACAAATATTGGATCAGAGAAAAAAGAAAATAAATATATTACAGCAGATGGCGGGAAATGGGATATTAAATAAAAGAGCGGTATAACAAGTGCCTCAAGCCGAAAGCGTATTCGCATTTGGCATTTGTGCAATTTAAATGTTTGCAGTTCCGTTTTGGTTTTGTTGTTAAGCGTAGTTGTAAATGAAAGTTTGTTCTAATTAAAAAGTTATTTAATAAATGTAGCATTGTTGTTCTGGGCTGCCGGTTAGCGGCAACGCCGTTATACCAAAATTGTGAGATCAATATGGATCGTTCAAAACAATATGATTATTCAGATGGCATTAGATTTCTGAACAGATCTACAAAAGAAATTTTTACAGAGATTGAAAAGGAAAATGTTTGGCACGAAGAAGAATCGGTTTCTGGATTTGGGTCGGCATTAGCGCAAGTAAAAACCGTTATTGAAGAATTACCTAAGGTTATAAAAGAATTGGATATTAAAGCTATTTTTGACATCCCTTGTGGAGACTTTAATTGGTTTAAAGAAATTGATCTCTCCAATAATATTTATTTGGGAGGTGATATAGTAGAAAACATTGTTCACAGAAATAATCAGAAATACAAAAGTGATACTATAAATTTTGTGCAATTCAATATGCTTGAAGATATTCAAGAATCAATGGACTTGGTTTTTTGCCGTGATTGTCTAGTCCACTTTTCAATAATGGATATTTGGAACGCTTTATCAAATATCCAAAAAAGTAATTCAAGATATTTAATGACAACTACGTTTACTCAAGAAGAAAAAAACAATGACATAGTAACTGGTGGTTGGCGTCCATTAAATTTTATGAAACAATCTTTCAATTTTCCAGAACCTATCTTGATTATTAATGAAAATTGTACTGAAAAGGATGGCATTTTCAGTGATAAGTCATTAGGTGTGTGGGAAATAAAGAATTTAGTATTAAAATAATTTTGGTATAACCAGTTCTTCAACCCGACCGCTTTAAACGTTGCGGCATTTGTGTTGTAATAAGGTTGCGTTGTAAAAGTAAGTTGCTTTTTAATGTTGGTTGTATTAAAAAAGTATTTATAAAATTATTGGCGTTTGTGTTTTAAGTAGCATTGCTGTGTTGGGCGGCGGGTTAGGCGCAACGTCGTTATATTGCTGGAAATTGGTTATAGAAGAAGTGATTTATAGTTTCTTGCACCGTGAAGCATTCTATGAATCAAAATTGTTCTTTTTTCTATTGTATAAAATATTAGGTAGTTCTCAATAATCAAATATCGGTATCCAAGCAGTTTAAGATCAGAGTCGCTTGGAGATTTACCTAATAAGGGATTATCAGCAAGTAATTCTAAGTTCTTTTCAATTTTGTCAGCTAGATTCAAGGCGGCTTTGGTATTGTCAGCAGCTATGAAAGAGATTATTTCAGTGAAATCTTCTTCGGCAATACTTAAAAGTCGAACGCTAAAATTATTTTTGCTCATTTATCATAGTCCGGATTTTAGTCATAACTTGTTTAAGACTGTTCCCAGTATCACCGGCTGATTTTTGTTTCTGAGCAATTGATAATTTTGAAAGCAAATCAAGTTTGAGTTGCATCTTTGAATAATGATTCATTGACATGACAACTAGATCACCTTCACCATTCTTGGTGATATAGATTGGTTCATTAGAATCGTTTGCAAGTTTAGAAATCTCATTTGATTTATTTCTTAAATCTGATATGGGCTTAATTATTGGCATAGTTCATACTCTTTATTTTATCTGTGTCAATATTATGACATAATTATGATAAATGCAAAGACGCAATATAACACGCAACTCAAAGCGACTGCTTTAAACATTGCGGCATTTGAGTAATTATAAATTTGCGTTGTAAATGTGAATTGCTCTTTGAGTGTAATTAAGTAAACGAAGTAATTAATAAATTATTGGCGTTGTCTTTTTAGCGTTGAATTGTTGTTATGGGCAACGCTTAAGTTGCCAGTACGTATGTTTAAAATGTAGTAATTATTTAAGTTGAGATTTCCTATAATTAAGTAACTTAAATTTATAAGGAGATCTCAAATGAAAACTGAACATAGTGATACTTCGTTCTTTGAAAACGTTTTATTGTTCATTGGAATTGATGTTCATAAATCAAAATGGGTTGTAACTGTCAGAACTTATGATCTGGAATTGAAAACATTTTCTATGAAACCATCTGCTGAGAAACTTGAGCAATTCTTACTTAAGAATTATCCCGGAGCTGATTACAGAATAGTTTATGAGTGCTGTTTTTCGGGTTTCTGGATTTATGATTACTTTTCTGAAAAGGGATACAAAATAATTGTTACACCAACTAACAGAATATATAAAGACGGTAGCACAATTAAGACAGACAAAATAGATTCAAGGAAATTAGCTCTGCAGCTTTCAAGGGAATTGCTAACAGAAGTAATAGTTCCGGCAAAAAGAATTAGAGAATATAAATACATTTTCAGAATCTATGACAAACAGAAGATGAGGCAGGGACAGATACTAAGACAAATAAAAGCATTTCTTGAACAGAAGAATCATCCGCTAAAATGGTCCAGATGGAATAAGGGATTATTGGAGAAACTGAAAGAAATAAAGTTTGAAGATAAACTGTTCGATCTGAAATTTTGCAATCTACTTAAAGAGTATGAGTATGTAGTTGAACAGATAAAAGACAGTCAGAAGATATTAGAAAAGATAAAGGAAGATCAGGAACTGGGCAAAAGAATAAACATACTTGAGAAGATAAACGGGATAGGAATAATAAGTGCAGTAAGAATGAGCGTAAATCTGTTTGATAGAAAAGACCGGTTTGAAAGCAGTGAAAAGTTGAATCATTATTTAGGGCTAACACCATCAGAGAGAAGCAGCGGGGATAAGATAATAAGAGGAAGAAGTGGAATGAGCGGTAACAGGCAGCTAAGATCAATAATAATACAGTTAGCCTGGATGACAGTAAGAAAAGATGGAGCACTGCTTGATAAGTTTGATAGAGTATATAAGGCAAGTGGTAGTAAACAGAAAGCAATAGTTGCATCAGCCCGTAAGTTGATGACAAAAATATTTGCAGCAATCCAAAAAGAAGAAGATTACAGAATAAATGTAAGAGAAGTAAAAGCTGCATAAAGAGAATCAAAAAAAAAAGAGCCCAAAGAAAACCTGGACCGGTGACCGCGTCTAACGGCGTGCTCAAGAGTGAAAGCTTAAAGAGCGATCGGCAAGTTTGCGGCCCGGTCTGATATAATGAAAACGAAATTGCTGCTTAAGAGACAGCGAATAACAGGATATCCCATTTTTATAGAGGATAAATTATTTTGTTAGTTGGGTTGATTTAGAATTTAATTATTAAATAAAAGTGTTTAATAAAAATAAACACTACTGGAAATCTTTAAATAAAAATAATTACGGCGTTGTATTTTAACAACTTGTCCCGATATTATCGGGATAACACGTCGTTAGGCGCAGAAACATAGATTATTCAATTTTTCCGAGAGGAGGTTTTATGATTGGTGCAATTATTGCGCGGAAAGCAGCCAACAAAGCATTTCTAGCTCTCAGTAATCACGACCTCGCTGGTTTTATGTTGGCGTGGCGTGATGATGGAATTTTAATTTATCCTGGTGATATGTGGTGCAGTGGCACATTCAATGGCAAGCTTGCTGTTAAAGAATGGTGTCGCAAGTTTTTTGAACAATATCCGAAAATCCAATTCGATGTCCAACAGATTTGTGTCAAGAACATTTTCGCAATGGGTGGCACAAATGTCATTGCAGTCCACTGGAATATCTATCTTACAAATCGTAAAGGTCGCGTTGGTCAAAACAGCGGAGTAAGTGTTATCAGTTTGAAAGCTGGCAAAGTAATCAAGGTTAAAGATTTCGTTTTTGACTTGGGGGAGAATTTCAAGCTCAATTGGAGCGCTACCTAGTTTTAGGCATTTAATGCTATGCCTGTGCCTAACCCGTTCTTCAAGCCGACCGCATCTTCGATACGGTTGTTTGAAGTAAAAAAAAGTTTGGTTGACAATACTTAGTTGCTCTTTGATGTAGGTTAAAAAGAAAAATGAATTATAAATTATAAATTATCGGTGTTTGTTTTTCAAAGCTGCATTGCTATGTTGGGCGGCGGCTTAAAAACCACGCCGTTATATGCTCACTTCTAAATTCAAACCTGGCTTATAACCTTATCTAATTTAAAATGCATTTTCACTTTGGTTATGCCCGCTAATTGATGACATCTTATTTTTTTTGATCGGTCTGAAAAAATATTTTTGGGGTAGGTGTCTGAATCCTTAGAACTTTCTAAAATTAGCTCGAACTGCCTTTACATTAGTATTGCTAATAACGATATTTAATTTATAATAATCATCTTGCATTTATGTGATAAAAATTTCAATTGAAACAATCCTGATTTTTCCAAGTCTATTAACATTAAGGGTATTTATATTTTGTTAAATTGGTAAAAAGTCTTTAGGAAATTTCTTTACAAATTATTCGTTTGTTAATTTGGAGCATATACGAATGAAGAAAAAAAATAGTCAGTTAAATGATCTTCAATCAAAGATTAGTAAAACAATAAATATTTTAGATAAAGGCAAATTTCCAGATAGTAAAACACTGTTAAAGTTATTTCAGGAAATTAATTCGCTCGCCATTGAACCTATTATGCAAAGTGAAGCATTATATCGTACAACTCTATATTGCATAGCCGATGCAGTTATTACAACAGATAAAAATGGCAAAATTCAACAAGTGAATCCTATTGCAGAAAAACTGTGTGGATGGAAGGAATCAGAAGCGCTAAATAAACCACTCGAATTTATTTTTAAGATTATTAACGAAAAAACAAGGCAAAAAGTTAAATATTCTGCGAATAATATTTTACATAGTGGAAACGTTATAGAATTACCTGATCATTCCCTTCTCATAACAAAAAAAGGCAAAGAAATTCCGATCGCAAATACTGGGGCACCTATAAAAAATGACAAAGGTGAAATTGTTGGAATAGTACTTGTATTCAGAGATCAATCTAAAGAACGCGAAAATCAAAATAAATTGTCTGAAAGAGAACGTAAATACTCTACCCTGATAAGTAATCTGCCAGGCTTTGTGTTTAGATGTTTAAATGACCGTGATTGGACTATGGAGTTTATTAGTGATGGATGTAAGCAAATTACCGGTTACTCTCCAGATGATTTTATAAATAATAAAAAATTAACCTTTAATGAAATTATCGTACCTGCCTATCAAGAATCTATTTGGAAAAAATGGCAAAAAACATTGAAGGATAAAAATTATATTGAACTCGAATATCCTATTAAAACGAAAACCGGAAAAATTAAATGGGTATGGGAACGAGGCAGGGGTATTTACGGTACTGAAGGTAAACTGCTCTTTCTTGAAGGGTATATTACTGATGTTACTGAAAGCAAATCTGTTTTAACCGAGATGCAAAAAAGTAAAGATAGAATGCAATTTTTGGTTGAAGGTACTCCGCATCTCTTTTTTTATGTACAAAACCTTGAAGGATTAGTAGAATATATTTCGCCCTCGATTGAAAATATTACAGGCTATACTGTAGACCAATGGCTAAATCAAAAACACTGGTATATAACTGATTCTTCTATTAATCAAAAAGCTAAAGAACGAACTCACGCTCATTTACGCGGTGAGGTAAACACCGATCCTGTATACGTTGAGATAATGCACGCAAACGGCAGTAAGGTAATGATTGAACTATATGAACGGCCTATTATAAAAGATGGGAATGTTATTGGTTTACAGGGAGTTGCTCATGATATTACTGAAAGAATTAGGTATGAAAATCATTTAAAGGAAAGTGAGATAAGTTATCGAGGACTTTTTAACAGCGTATCAGAATCTATTTATATCCAAGATGAAAATGGTGTTTTTCTAGATGTTAATGAAGGTGCTGTGCAAATGTACGGTTACGATAAAGAAACTTTAATAGGGAAAACCCCTGATTTTGTTAGTGCTCCTGGCAAAAATGATTTAGAGGCAATCGGGTTGATGGTTCAGAAAGCATTTTTAGGAGAAAAACAGCAATTTGAATTTTGGGGCAAAAGAAAAAATGGTGAAGAGTTCCTGAAGGATGTGCGTTTATACCCTGGAAATTATTTTAATAAAAGAGTTACCATAGCATTTGCACAGGATATAACTCAGAAGAAAAAAGTAGAACAATTACTTCGTGAAAACGAAGAAAAATATCGAGCACTTGCCGAAAACATTAATGATACCCTTTATTCAATTAATAGAGACGGAATCATATCATATATAAGTGGAGCTAATAAACAAATACTTGGATATGATGCAAACGAAATTATCGGCACACCATTTATAAGTTATCTATTTAAAGATGATATTAATAAACTACCCAAACAAATCAATAAAATTTTATCCGGCACTACTGAACCTATAGAATATCGATTACTTACAAAATCAGGTGAAGTTCATTGGGTGAGAAGCTCTGGCAAAGCCATTTATGAGAAAGGTAATTTGGTGGGTTTTCAGGGAGTAATGATAGATATAAATACTGAAAAATTATTTGAGGAGAAACTAAAAGAATCTGAAGAACGATATAGAATTATTTCAAATCTTACGTCTGATTATCTTTTCTCGACTACAGTTAACAAAGATGGAAAGAATGAACTTGTTTGGTCTGCCGGATCATTTGAGAAGATTACAGGCTATAAAATTGAGGAGTATAAGAAAGTTGGAGGATGGAGAGCCAGGTTACATCCTGATGATCTGGAACTTGATGATATTGACATGCAGAAATTGCATAGAAATGAAAAAGTTATCCGCGAAATAAGAACTTATAACAAAAATGGTTCAATTGTTTGGGTCAGATCCTATGCTCAGCCAATTTGGGACGATAAAACCAATAGATTAATTGGTATTAATGGTGCAGTTGAAGATATTACAGAGCGCAAGAAAAACGAAGAATCATTGTCTATGATGGCAAAGATGCTTGATACGGCACCGAACTCTATCACAGTATACGACTACAATGGTAATTATATTTATGCAAACAGCAGCTCACTTAAAATGCTTGGATATACCGAAGAAGAATTCAAAAAATTGAATCTGCAGGAACTTGAAATTTCGGAGGACAAATCTGTCGTTAAAGAAAGATGGCGAATGATAAAAGAAATGGGAGAATCAATTTTTGAGGTTCAGCATTTCAGAAAAGATAAATCAAGTATTCCTCTAGAAGTTTATGTAAAGAATGTTGAGTGGGCTGGCAAAGATGTTATGTTAAATATTTCTATGGATATTACAGAACGCAAACGTGCCGAAGACATGCTAAGAGAAGGCGAACAGCGATATCATTCATTTATTAATTCGCATGTTGATTTAATGTTCGTAAAAGATGAAACATTCAAATACATCGTGGCTAATGAAGCGACATTAAAATACTTTAACAAAAATCGAAAAGAATTATTATACAAGACCGATTTTGAAGTTATGGATGAGGAAACCGCAAAAAATTGTAGAATTTCTGACTTAAAAGCTATGGAATCTAAATCTGTTGTGATTACTGAAGAGCGTTCACATAAACGAATTTATGAATCAACAAAATTTCAATTAAATTTAAAAAATAACAAAGTAGGTATAGGGGGAATAATTCGTGATATAACTGAACGAAAACGATCAGAGATAATTCAAAAAATTCAAAATAATATTGCTGAAGCCGTTGTCACTTATAAATCTTTGACTTCCCTATTCGAAATTATAAGATTAGAGTTATCTTCTATAATTAATGTGCACAATTTCTTTATTGCACTTTATGATGAAAAATCCGGCATGCTAAGATCAGACGTGGATGAGGATGAAATCGAGAAGATTTCAGAATGGCCGGCAAAAAATTCAATGACGGGCTATGTGATTGAAAAACAAAAATCCATTCTGATTAAGAAGGATGAGATTAATCGAATGATTGCAAATGGTGAAGCAGGCATGATTGGAGTAATCCCCGAAGTTTGGCTGGGAGTTCCATTTAAAATTGGTGGTAAAGTTTTGGGTGTTTTAGTGGTGCAAAGCTATGATGATCCTGATGAATATGACCAAACCATCGTTAATATCCTTGAAGTAGTTGCACACGAATTAAGTATTTATATCCAACATAAAAATGCAGAAGAAGAATCTTTAAAACTTTCAACAGCAATTGTACAAAGCCCCATAAGCGTTATTATTACAAAACCTGATGGAAGTATTGAATTTGTTAATCCTAAATTTACCGAAGTAACAGGCTATTCACTTGAGGAAGCTAAAGGTAATAATCCTAAGATTTTAAACTCAGGATCACATACAAAGGAATTTTACTCAAATCTCTGGGAAACAATTTTATCCGGGAAAGTCTGGCAAGGTGAATTTCAAAATAAAAAGAAAAACGGTGAGCTATACTGGGAGAATGCTATAATTTCACCTATCATAAATAGTGAGGGATTTACTACAAACTATGTTGCGGTTAAAGAGGATATAACGGATAAGAAAAAAATGATTGAGGAGTTGATAATTGCCAAAGAAAATGCTGAAGAAATGAATAGGGTTAAATCAAGTTTCTTTGCTAATATGAGTCACGAATTAAGAACTCCAATGGTTGGTATACTAGGATTTAGCGAAGTTTTGATGAGTGAATTAAAAGATAACCCTGATTATTTCTCTATGATTAATTCAATTCATAAATCGGGCGAAAGATTACTCGAGACACTTAATCTTATTCTTAATCTTTCAAAATTGGAGGCTTCCAAAATCGAAGCTAATCTAAAATCCCAGAACATAATTTCATTGTTAAAAGAAAGTTTTAATTTCTTCGAATCTGTTGCTACCACAAAAGGGCTGTCGTATATATTTGATTCTGAGAGAGATGAAGTATTATGTGAAGTTGATCAACTTCTATTTGTAAGTGTTTTCAATAATCTGATAAATAATGCAATTAAATTTACAGATGCAGGCAGAGTTATATTAAGTGTAAGTTCAGATTCTGAATATGCTGTAATATCTGTCGTTGACACCGGGATAGGTATCTCGGAAGAAAAACAACACCTCATTTGGGATGAGTTTAGACAAGCAAGTGAGGGATTTAATCGCAGTTTTGAGGGAACCGGACTGGGATTAACAATTGCTAAAAGATATACTAACCTTATGAAAGGTAGCATTTCAGTTAAGAGTACATTACACAAGGGGACAACTTTTATGTTAAGCTTTCCATTGTCACAAGAGTCTTCTAAAAGTGAAGATCATTCTGTAATTGATATTAATTCCGAAATAAAAACTTCAACTGAAAACGCTCCTGCTATTAAAGTGCTTTATATTGAAGACGATGAAATTGCAATTAGGTACGTAAAAACAGTTACTAAAGGTGTATATCTTGTTGATTCTGCGGTCAATTCTGATGAAGCATTGGCAATGGTTAAGCAAAAAAAGTATGATGTAATATTAATGGATATAAATTTACATCGAGGAATGGATGGCATTGAACTGACCGCAATATTACGAAAGATGGAGAACTATAAATCAATTCCGATAATTGCTGTAACTGCATTTGCTACAGGCAAAGAGAAAGTAGAATTTTTATCGAAAGGTATGACTCATTACTTGTCAAAACCGTTCACAAAACAGCAGTTGTTAGATATAATAAATGATGCCCTATCGGGCAATTAAATAGTAATTTTTTTAATGTAAAAGAAAAATGTAATTGTTTATGCAAAGAAAAGTATTATTCATAATTAATTCGGAATAACTTTTATGCGAGTAGTCATACTATTATCAGTTTTATTTTGTTTTGTTGAAATATATGCTCAACATATTTCTTCTCCTGATGGAAAACTTTCTGTACAATTTAAAATCATTAATGGCAAACCAGTTTATTCTTTAGAGTTTAATAAACAAGTGGTAATTAAAGAAAGCACACTGGGTATTGATATCCTTGAGCAACCAGATTTTATTGATGGGTTTACTATTGATAAAATAGATACATCTAAATTTAATGAATCCTGGAAACCTGTTTGGGGAGAAGTAAACGAAATTGTAAATAATTATAATGAGTTAAAAATTACTCTAAGTCAGCTTATCCCAGAAAAAAGACTTTTAGTAATTACCTTCCGTTTATTTAATGATGGACTTAGGATTTAGGTATGAGTTTCCGAGACAGAATAATTTGAATTATTTTGTGGTTAAAGAAGAGTACTCAACCTTTTCATTAACGGGCGATCATAAAACTTTCTGGATACCCGGTGATTATGATTCACAGGAATACACCTACACCACTTCCCTTCTCTCTGAAATTAATTCAAGCAAAGGAAATAATGTTGATGAGATTGGAGTTAAATCAATTCCCGGTGATAATTTTGTTCAAACTCCTTTGATGATGAAATCCAGATGACGGCTTATACATAAACATTCATGAAGCAGCATTGTTAAATTATCCGGCTATGTATCTAAAAGTTGATCGGGATAACTTTAACCTTCAATCGCATCTTTGTCCTGATGCTTATAATAACAAAGCTTATATGCAAACACCCTGTCAAACTCCCTGGCGCACAATAATCATAAGTGATAAAGCTGAAGATATTCTTGCTTCAAAAATGATTTTAAATCTTAATGAACCCACAAAGTTTGAAGATGTAAGCTGGATAAAACCACAAAAGTATATTGGAATCTGGTGGGGAATGCATGTTGGCACAATGTCCTGGAATTATGGTGATTTGAATAATGTTAAGCTAGATAAAATAGATTGGGAATCGGTTACTCCAAACGGTAAACACGGAGCAACAACTGAAAACACAAAGCGATATATTGATTTTGCGGCTAAGCATGGATTTGATGCGGTGCTTGTTGAGGGATGGAACGTTGGATGGGAAGATTGGTTTGGTAACTGGAAAGAAGAAGTTTTTGATTTTGTTACTCCCTATCCTGATTTCAATATTGTTGAACTGCAAAATTATGCGAAGCAAAAAGGCATTGAATTAATAATGCATCACGAAACTTCTTCTTCAGTAACAAACTACGAAAGAAGAATGGATGAAGCTTTTACTTTAATGAAAAAATATGGTTACAATTCTGTTAAGACAGGCTATGT
Source organism: uncultured Ignavibacteriaceae bacterium (assembly GCA_963714775.1). Taxonomy (GTDB): domain Bacteria; phylum Bacteroidota; class Ignavibacteria; order Ignavibacteriales; family Ignavibacteriaceae; genus IGN3. The sequence continues at coordinate 48,054 of CAVQQN010000033.1, read as the reverse complement.
TGGCAAGATTATTCCACGTGGTGAGCATCATGATAGCCAGTGGATGGTAAATCATTATACAAGAGTTTTGGAAAAAGCAGAAAAGTATAAGATATCGATTGATTCGCACGAATCAGTTCGGTTAACAGGATTGCACCGCACATATCCAAACTGGCTTGCAGCAGAAGCTGCGCGCGGTAATGAGTTTAATGCATGGAGTATCGGAAATCCGCCGGAACATGAAACCATTCTTCCCTTTACAAGATTTATGGGCGGACCGATGGATTACACACCAGGAATATTTCAGATAAAAATGGATTATTATAATCCACAAAGCAAGTGGCAGGTTCATACTACACTTGCAAAGCAGCTTGCATTGTATGTTACTATTTACAGTCCAATTCAAATGGCTGCCGATCTGCCTGAAAATTATGAAAGATTTCCAGACGCTTTTACTTTTATTGAACAAGTGCCAGTTGATTGGAGTGATACAAAAATCTTAAAAGCCGAACCCGGAGATTATATTGTTATTGCACGTAAAGATAAAAATTCTGGAAACTGGTTCCTTGGTGCAATTTCAGATGAAGAGGCTCGAACATTTGATATAAAATTAGATTTTCTTTCTGCTGAAAAATATGAAATGACAATTTATCAGGATGCAAAAGATGCTAATTGGGAAACGAATCCGATGAAATATGCAATAGAAAATAAGACGGTAAATAAGAATGATTTACTAAAATTAAATCTTGCACCCGGCGGCGGATGTGCAGTTATATTAAAACCTGTTAAATAAACTTTATACTAAAACCCTTTCTTTGAAGCAAAGAGAGGGTTTTTAATAAATAATCTTCTTTCTATCTAAACTGCTTAACTGCAAATCCATTTATTTTTACTATCTTTGTACCAACGATTTACCTCTTGTTTACGGATTTAATTAATTCCGATTCAAATCATCGTAAAAGAAATTGAACTTGCCCGATAAACTAACAGAAAAAGTAGTTGATGTTCCAGCCGGTGAAATCTTACTGAGAGTAAATTATAATCAAATAAATAAAAATTACTAGAAAGCTTTTAAATGAATTCGTTTGAAGAGTTAGGTTTAGATAAAGATATTTTACGTGCAATAAAGGAATTGAATTTTGAAAATCCAATGCCGGTTCAAGAAAAAATTATACCAATGATTTTACAGGATGAACCAGAGGATTTAATAGCACTTGCACAAACAGGCACAGGTAAAACAGCTGCATTTGGTTTGCCAATTATCCATAAAACAGATACGACTTTGCGGCAGGTACAATATTTAATAATTGCACCAACGCGAGAATTATGTTTACAAATTGCTGATGACTTAAAAGATTATTCCATATATAATAAAGGGATAAAAATTGCTGCGGTATTTGGTGGCGCCAGTATGGATAGGCAAATCCAAAAAATAAAACAAGGTGCGCAAATTATTTCAGCAACGCCCGGTAGATTAAATGACCTAATCAATCGTGGTGTAGTTGATTTAAATAATGTTAAAGCTGTAGTTATCGATGAAGCAGATGAAATGTTAAATATGGGATTTAAAGAAGAGCTTGAAGCAATTCTTGAAACTACACCAAAGAGCAGAAATACCTTTTTATTCTCGGCTACAATGCCTAAGACCCTGCTTTCAATTGCAAACCGATATATGAAAAATCCTGTTGAGATTACAATTGGCAAAAGAAATTCCGGTGCAGAAAATATTGAGCACATAAGTTATTTAGTTCACGCTAGAGATAAATATCTTGCATTAAAACGTATAGTTGACTTTCATCCAAGTGTTTACGGAATTGTTTTCTGCCGTACACGCGCAGAAACAAAAGAAGTTGCGGATAAACTTATGCAGGATGGATATAATGCTGATGCTCTTCATGGTGATTTATCACAATCGCAGCGTGAATCGGTTATGAATAAATTCAGGACAAGACATTTAAGACTACTTGTTGCTACCGATGTTGCTGCCCGTGGATTAGATGTTGATGATCTGACACACATTATTAATTATGATTTGCCGGATGAACTTGAGATCTATACGCATAGAAGCGGAAGAACAGGAAGAGCAGGTAAATCAGGTACTTCAATCGTAATTGCAAACCTTAAAGAAAAGTACAAGCTAAGTACTATCGAAAAACAAATAAATAAAAAGTTTACAAATCTTCCTATTCCATCAGGTAATGAGATATGTGAAAAGCAGCTTTTTCATTTAATCGACAAGGTAGAAAAAGTTGAAGTTGATACTGTACAGGTTGAACCATTTCTTCCAAAAATATATGAAAAACTTGAGTGGATGGATCGAAATGATTTGATACAAAGATTCGTGTCTATTGAGTTCAACAGATTTTTGGATTACTACAAAAACCTACAAGATTTAAGCAGCCCAAGTGAAGGTAAGTATAAAGAAAAATCCAGAAGTGAGGGTAAGAGTAGATCAGGAAGTGCAAATTATACTCGATACTTTTTAAATCTTGGTGTAACAGATGGATTAAAACCCGCACAGCTTATCGGAATGATAAATGATTTTACAGGTAACCATAGTATTGAAATTGGACAGATAGAGATTCTGAAGACTTTTTCTTTCTTTGAAGCAGATAGTAATTATCAGAATGAAATAATGAATGGTTTTAAAGGGCAACGATTAAAGAAACGTGAAATTAATATTGAGGTTGCTGAGAAGAGAAGAAGCGGAGGATCTAATCCTAAATTCAGTTCGGATAGAAAAAGTTCGGTTGGATTTAAGAAATCCGGTTTTTCAAATGACAGAAAAGGTAGAACTGATAAAAAAGATTTTAGTCGTGATCGAAAATTTTCCCGCGATAAAAAAAGATAAAGCATTTAAAACTTAGAATCCGATAGTAAGCTATCGGATTCTTTTTTACCACAACTTTTAATCCTGCTTACAACTTATTTGATATAAACATTATTAACTGAATTAACATCTGGAATCAAACTACTGCCAAGAATTACCGCATCGAAGTTTATTATTCCATCAATTTTAACTTTTAGATTATCTTTGCCTGATCTCCATACATCTGCAGTTTTATAAACTTCTTTTATAACTTCATCGTTGTACATAACCTGCAATTTTATTGGTAACGGAAGATTCCCATAATTTTTGATCTCAACTGTAATAGATTTCTTTTTTGATTTTACAGTTTGTATTGCTAAATCGGGATAACTGAAATTATAAAACCATGGTTTCCAGAACCAACTTAAGTCCTGTCCAGTAACTTCATTAAAGGTAAAGAAAAAATCGGTTGGTATCGGATGTTTTCCATTCCATCTTTCTACATAAGTTTGCATTGCATTAAGGAACATTCGATCACCTAACGTTTGGCGTAAGAAATCGTAAGCTAATGCCGGTTTATTATAAGCCGATGTCCTATATGATGGATAGTTAATAGTTGGAGAAGGAATCATCAACGGAAGATCATATTCATTTCCTGCAAAATTTTCATATCCCTGTGCAGTTCTAACTCTTGGTTTATATCCTTCAGCCATTCTTTCCTGAAAATCGAAAGGCAGCATCACAGCCCAGCCTTCATCCATAAAAGGATATTTTCTTTCGTTTGTTCCCATATAAAATGGAAGATATTGATGTGCAAGTTCGTGTGATGTTAAATGAACGGTTCCTGCTTTAGCATCTGCACTTCCATTATTTACTATCATTGGGTATTCCATTCCACCTGCACCATTAAAAACAGTTGCAGAAGGATATGGGTACGGAACTCTAGGCATTTCATATGAAAAATATTTGAGTGATTCTTTTGCGTAATTGGCCACATCAATAAAATCTTTACTGGATTCTTTATAAGCCGTAGTAACATAAACTCTTCTACCAGAATTTTTATCAACTTCAAAACTTGTAGCATCCCACAGATAATGATCGCTTATTCCAAACGCAAAATCAGGAACGTTTAATGCTTTAAATCTAAAGGTCTGTGAGCCTTCTTTGGTTTTATAAATGTCATTTAAAGACTGATCTTCTTTTTTAAAAATCCTTACAACTTCGTCAGATTTCCAGGCAAGATTATATCTTTCTAAATATTTTTCATTAAGGATCTCATCCGGGTTTTCCCATAAACCAGTTGACCAAATTTGGAATCCTGCCGGAACAATAAATGCAACATTGTAGTCATTAAAATCATTGTACATTTCTAAAACACCAGTATAATCCATTCTATCCCAACCATCGATATCATCATAAACAGAAATTTGCGGATACCAGAAAGCAATAAACATTGATGTCGAATCGTAGCTACCAAATCTAATTGTTTGCACATCAGGTATTTTAGTGCTCCAATCAATTGTTAAGCTAATAGAACTTTTAGGAGCTAATTTATTATTCAACTTCAAGATAAGATTCGTTCCGATGGTTCTGGCATTTGCGTTATTAGTCAGGTCAGTTTCTTTACCCTGAATTTCAATTTTTTTTATTAAAACACCCTCAGTCAATGATTTTTCATTGAGATAAAAATCTCTTACGGCGTTTGGTTTAAATATGTTGTGGTACAATCGAATTACAATTTGTGAAAGTGAATCAGGGCTATTATTATAATAAACAATGTCTTCCGCTCCCTGCAATATTTTTGTATAGGGATCAATATTAACTTTTATATCATACTTCGAGTGGTTTTGCCAGTAATTTTGTCCTGGTTTACCATCATATGAACGGGTTCCTTTTTCATAAGCCTGTTTAATGTTTAAAGGCACATAAGATTCTTTTTGTCCAAAAGAATTTATGACAAATAAAAAAACAAAAAGAAGAATAAATAATCCTTTCAATGTTTTCCCTTTCATCATTCAAAAAGTGATTGATTATCTTTTTCAAATTTGTTTCGATTAAATCTTTTATAAGCTAAAAGAGTTGCTTCTCTTCCGCGAGGAGTTCGTTGAATAAATCCCTGTTGTATTAAAAAAGGTTCATATACTTCTTCAATTGTACCGGGATCTTCATTAACCGCGACCGCCAGTGTACTCAATCCTACAGGTCCGCCATTATATTTATCAATGATGGCAAGAATTATATCTTTATCCATTTCATCTAATCCAAATTCATCAACCTCAAGTGCTAAGAGGGCTTTTTTGGCAACTTCAATATCTATACTTTTTTTATTATCAAAATCTGCAAAATCTCTTGTACGTCTTAATAACCTATTAGCAATTCGTGGTGTACCTCTTGATCGTTTAGCAATTTCAAGAGAAGCATCTTTATCTATTTTAAGATTAAGAATTTTTGCAGAACGATTTACAATTTTATTTAAAGTTTCTGTATCGTAATAATCTAATCTAAACTTTATACCAAATCTGTCACGCAATGGTGATGTTAACATACCTGCGCGGGTTGTTGCCCCTACTAAAGTGTACTTAGGCAAACTAATCTGCACGGATCTTGCATTTGGACCGCTTTCAATCATAATATCCAGCTTATAATCTTCCATTGCCGAGTAAAGGTATTCTTCAACAACCGGACTTAATCTATGGATTTCATCTATGAATAAAACGGAGTGTTCTTCCAGGTTTGTTAAAATTCCGGCAAGATCACCAGGTTTTTCTAAAACAGGACCAGATGTAACTTTAATTTTTGTTTCAAGTTCATTTGCAATTATGTATGCTAATGTTGTTTTACCTAAACCGGGAGGTCCGGTAAGTAGCACATGGTCTAATGAATCATTTCTTTTCTTTGCAGCCGAAACGAAGACATTTAGGTTTTGAGTAATTCTGCTTTGCCCTGAAAATTCATTAATCTTTTGGGGGCGTAAAGTTTGGTCCAACTGCTTTTCAATTTCAGTCGTTGTCGGGTTTGTAGTAGTAGATTTTCTCATTTGTTACGTAACAAGTTCCTTATTTCTAAACTTTAATTTACTTAATAATAAAACCATAAATGCCATTAGAGTAACCATAATTATTGCGCTGATGACGGTCTCTGATACCTTTAGTGAGCAGCCCCAAAGAAGTGATAACCCGGGATTCCATGCGCTGCCATAAAGTATCATCAGATGAACAACGTATATAAGTAATGTATTTCTACCAACCAGAACAAATATTCTGGGGATTGATTCAATTTTTTGAGAGATGAACGAAACAAGTGAGTTAAGCACCAGAACGAAACCAACTCTAAGTACTATTGTATCCGGGGTATAAGAGGTGGGTTCAAAATAATACCCGAAATATTTTCCTGTAATAATAACAGAGACCTCCGATACAAAAATTAAAGCAAAACCAAACAGTGCCAGATTGAAACTGAATTTAGTAGTTTTAAACACCATTGGATTCTTAGCAAGATAACTACCAAGTACTCCACCAAGGACAACATAACCTGTCCATGGAAATAATGGAAATAACGAACCAGTGCCAGGATAAAAATAACCTGCAATGGACTGTGGCAAAAAGCCAATCCAGTTAATTTTAGAAACAAACGGTGTTGCGAAAAAAAAGGATAGAGCAAGTGCTGAGAATATTAATGTATCGCCAAGTTTTAACTTCTCAGAAAGATATGCAGCTATCATTACAAATAATAATCCAAATCCTATAAGCTGTAAAACATCAACAGCAAAAAAAATATTTAATCTATCCTGAGTAACATCAGAAAAATCAAATATCTTATATGTTGGATAACGAAGTAAATATCCAATAAAAACAAGAAGCAAGAATCTAAAAAAACCCTTTTTTACTCTGGGATTATTTTTGAATGGCTCCTCCACCAGGCAAAATAAATAAGTAAAAACCGTACCGGCAGTAAACATAAATATTGGAGCTGTCATTCCGCGCATAAAATTCCAAATGAAATAAACCGGATATTGATCCGATCGGAACTCAGGGGCAAGAAGTGTATCTACTGTATGGCCCTGCACCATTTGAATAACAGCGAATGCCCGCATAAGATCAATAAAAATTATTCGATGTTTTTTTTCGCTTCTTACCATTCTTGAAGGGTTATTATCTTTATTGTTAAAATAACTAATTGTGCTTTAAACAAAAAAGCCCCGGCTGTTTATCAACCGGGGCTTTACTAATTGTTACTATTAAAAATATTTAACCAGCTATTTATTTTTTATCATCATCAACTACTTCGTAAGAAGCATCCTGAGCATCATCTTTCCCAGTTTCTTCTTTCGGAGCATTTGTATCTTGCTGTCCTGGAGAAGGTTGTCCTTGAGGTCCAGCTTGAGAATAAAGTTGTGAAGCTACTTCATTCCATACTTTATTTAAAGATTCCGTTGCAGATTTAATTTGCTCAGTATTGTTTGTTGCAATTGCATCTTCAACCTTTTTGATTTCGGATTCCAACCTTGATTTAATATCAGGCGTAATTTTATCTTTTAATTCATCAATCTGTTTTTTAGTTTGGAATACCAAGCTATCCGCCTGATTTCTGATTTCAACAGCTTCTTTCTTTAACTTATCTTCTGCAGCATGTTCTTTAGCGGTCATTTTTCATTTTTTCAATTTCACTTTTATCTAAGCCGCTTGAAGATGTAATTCTTATACTTTGCTCTTTACCTGTTGCTTTATCTTTTGCTGCAACATGAAGAATACCATTTGCATCAATATCAAAAGTAACTTCAACTTGTGGTATACCGCGTGGTGCTGGTGGAATTCCATCTAAGTGAAATCTTCCCAATGTTCTATTATCAGCAGCCATTGGTCTTTCACCTTGAAGAATATGTATTTCAACAGAAGGTTGATTATCAGAAGCAGTTGAAAATACTTCGCTCTTCTTAGTTGGAATTGTTGTATTTGATTCAATCAATCTAGTCATAACACCACCAAGTGTTTCAATTCCAAGTGACAAGCGGAGTAACATCCAAAAGTAAAACATCTTTAACATCACCAGCTAAAACACCACCTTGAATAGCAGCACCTATTGCAACTACTTCATCAGGATTTACACCTTTATGCGGCTCTCTTTGGAATAGATCTTTTACTAATTGCTGCACCATTGGAATTCTTGTTGAACCACCTACAAGAATAACTTCATCAATATCTTTAGGAGTTACACCGGCATCTTTCATTGCTTGTTCACAAGGTATTTTTGTATTCTTGAACCAAATCATCAATCAATTGTTCAAACTTAGATCTGGAAAGATTTATGTTTAAGTGTTTAGGTCCATCCTGTGTTGCAGTAATAAACGGAAGATTTATTTCTGTAGAGGATGAAGATGATAATTCAATTTTAGCTTTTTCAGCTGCTTCTTTTAATCTCTGAAGTGCCATAGGATCTTTTCTAAGATCAATACCTTCCTGCTTCTTGAATTCATCAGCAAGATAATCAATTAATCTTTGATCAAAATCATCACCACCTAAGTGAGTATCTCCATTTGTAGATTTAACTTCAAACACTCCATCACCAAGCTCAAGAATTGAAATATCAAATGTTCCACCGCCAAGATCAAAAACAACAACGGTATGATCACTTGTTTTCTTATCCAGTCCATAAGCTAAAGCAGCTGCAGTGGGTTCATTAATAATTCTTCTTACAGTTAAACCCGCAATTTCACCTGCATCTTTAGTAGCCTGTCTTTGAGCATCATTAAAATAAGCAGGAACAGTAATAACAGCTTCTGTAACTTCTTGTCCAAGATAATCTTCAGCCGTTTTTTTCATTTTTTGTAAAACCATTGCACTAATTTCAGGTGGAGAATACATTCTATCACCAATCTTTACTCGTGCACTGCTGTTATCTCCTGCAACTACTTCATAAGGGATTTCGGTTTTCTCACGCCCTACTTCGTTAATTAATCGTCCCATAAATCTTTTAATAGAAAATATAGTGTGTTTCGGATTTGTTATTGCCTGTCTTTTTGCAGGCTGACCCACAAGTCTTTCGCCTGATTTTGTAAAAGCAACTACTGAGGGTGTAGTTCTACCACCTTCTGAATTAGGGATAACAACCGGATCGTTTCCTTCCATCACAGCAACACAAGAGTTAGTTGTTCCTAAATCAATTCCAATTATTTTACCCATTGAATACTCTCCTTAATTAATAATTTTTCAAATTTTATTTATTTACTGCTAAAGCCTTTTGAGAAAGGCAATGATAGTGCCAACAGGAATAAATTCTATAACCTGTTATAAATAAACAAGTTAAATCCTTCGTCTAGAAATCGAATACTTTTGGTTAACTAATATTACGTCATTCTGTCTTTTCTATAAAGCAAATAGTCAGACGAACTGACAATCTGGTAAAATAAGCTTATTTTTGCTATCATCATTTGGAGCACACTTGTTTAACATAGAGACCTTTGATATCAAGCTTGATACAGAATACTTAGGCAGAACTTTTGTCTATGCAGAAGAAATATCTTCAACAAACACTTTCTTAATGGATAAAGTAAATGGCTATAATTCTAATGGCACTGTTGTTCTTGCAGAAAAACAGACAATGGGAAAAGGTAGAAAAGAACGAGTATGGTTTAGTGCTCCTGAATCAAATCTAACCTTTTCAATTTTACTTACTAAAGATAAGTTACTTTTAAACAAAATAAATATAATAAACTTTGTTGCGTCACTTGCAGTAGCGGTATCTATTGAAAATTTATATCAATTAAAGACAGAATTAAAGTGGCCAAATGATGTTTTGATAGATGAGAAAAAAACATCTGGAATATTGATTGAATCCACGTCACAAGGTAATAAAATTGAAAGATTAGTTGTCGGGATTGGAATAAATGTTAATCAAAATTCTTTTCAAGGTCAATTCAATTATCCTCCAACTTCTATAAGAAACGAACTGGGTAAAAATGTTGAAAGAGAAAAACTACTTGCAGAAGTCCTAAATAATTTTGAATCACTTTTGGAAAAAATTAAAAGTAATAGTAATGAAATTTTGGAAGATTGGAAGAGTCCAAGTGTAAAATGATTGGTGAAAGAATTTCAATAATTGAAAATGAAATCGAAAAATTCGGAATTTTTTATGATCTTGATGAGTGAAGGATTTTTACTTCTTAAAACAAAAGATGGAATTGAAAAAATACATTTTGGAGATGTAAGTTTAGGTTAAATCGTTACTCCAAAACAACTGTCGAGTTTTAGAAGCAAAATCAAATAAGTTTTAGGATAGTAAATCTAAAACTCTTACAAGATTATTTTTTAACTCTTTACGATGTGAGATAAAATCAACAAAACCATGTTCAACTAAAAATTCAGATCGCTGAAATCCTTCCGGCAAATCCTTTCCTATCGTTTGTTTAATTACACGTGGACCTGCAAATCCGATAAGTGCTTTTGGTTCTGCAATATTTATATCACCAAGCATTGCATAACTTGCCGTTGTTCCTCCTGTAGTTGGATCGGTTAAAACTGAGATGTAAGGAATTTTTGCCTCTGCTAATCTTGCCAAACGTGCACTTGTTTTTGCCATTTGCATAAGTGAATATGCACCTTCCATCATTCTTGCACCACCGCTTGATGAAATAACAATTAGTGGAATTTTATTATTAAAGGCTTTATCTGCAGCACGTGCAATTTTTTCACCAACAACAGAACCCATTGATCCACCAATAAATTGAAAATCCATACAAGCAAATGCTACTTCCCTGCCATCAATTTTACCAGTACCTGTTCTTACAGCATCGTAAAGATCAAGTTTTTTTATAGTTGATGAAATTCTATCAGTATATTTTTTTGTATCCTTAAACTCAAGCGGATCCGCAGAACGCATTTTACGATCTAATTCTTTAAATGAATTTTTATCGAAAAGAATTGAAATGTAATCAAGACTGGTTATTCGAAAATGATAATCACACTTTAGGCAAGTCCACAAATTTATTTCAAGCTGCTTTTTGTGTATGATTTCTCCGCAGGAAGGACATTTATCCCATAAACCAGCTGGTAATTCTTTTTGCTGTGTATCTTCTGCAATATTTTGTTTTGATCTTTTAAACCAGGGCATAATTAATTTTTCTGCACATCTGCGTAAATAGTGATTACTTTATTAGGTTCTTTAGTATCATTAGAAACAACTGTAATTGATTTGCTATTTCTTCCCGAACGATTTTTTGTATCAAAATTTACTTTTATTGATCCATCTTGCCCGGGTTTTATCGTATTTTCACTAACTACAGCAGCAGTACAACCACAGGAAGTTTTAACATCTTTAATAACAAGCGATTCTGTTCCATTATTCTGAAACTTAAATGTGTATTCAAGTTTTTTTCCTTCTTGTACTACACCAAAATCATGCTGTGTTTCCGGGAAAAATATCTTTGCCCCAATATTATTTTCCTTAACTTCATTAACTATAACGTTACATTTAATAGTAAGTGTTAGTTTTAGATTTTCGGGGTCATTAGTCGTTACAGTAACAATTTTCGTTTGTGGTCCTTTTCTGCCTTTTGAATTAAACGAAACACTTATATTTGTGGATTCCCCCGGATTCAACTCTTTTTTATCAGGACTTGCAGCTGTACAGCCACATGAAGCTCTAACATCGAGAATCTTTAAAAGGTCGCCACCGTTGTTAGAGATTACAAATGAATGATTTACAATATCACCCTGGTTGATATTTCCGAAATCATGTTCAAGCAGCTGAATCCCCACTTTTGGTCCAAGAAGTTGAGGAAAAGCGGTGGAAAGACTTACGAAAAAAAGTATAATAGAAAGTTTGATCATATTTTTTTTGCCTTAACAATAAAATCTTTTAAATAGTTAGGTTCAAGAAAATCTATCTCATAAATCTGTTTTTTTAATCCATATTCTGCAGCCCACTTTGCAATAAACTCAGAATCCGGCGCCGGAATGTTTGTAATATCAAACCTCTCATCAGAATTTTCTATATCAATATTACCAAAGATTTTGTCTTTTATTGATACGGAATAAAAATCAGAAACAGGTATAATTTTTAATTCTTCCTTAAATATATAATTATTACCCTTAATTTGAAACTTAGCATAATATAGTTCATCTCTACCAACTTTATTACAAATATAAAATGAACCATTATCGGGTAAAAACTGACTTATTTGTAATGCCAATGCTTCAAATGTCGGAACAGGAATAATAGGAATTGATAAAGCTTGAGCCATTCCTTTTGCCGCCGACATACCTATGCGTAATCCGGTAAATGAACCAGGACCTGCTGAAACAGAAATTGCTTTCAATTCATTTTTAGAAATTGATGCCTGAGAAATGACAGATTCAATAACCTCAAATAATTTTTCTGAATGAGAATGTTTAAGAATCACTTTGGATGAAAAATATTTTTCATCGCTAAAATAAACACATGCTCCGCATATATTATTTGAAGTTTCTATCGCGAGTAATGGCAAAAAATTATTCATGTTTAATAAAATTAAATACTCTTAAATCATTCTCATTATAACTGATATTAACTTCAATCCTTTTCCTGGGCAAAATATTAGGAAATAGATTTCCCCACTCAATAAAAATAACTGATTCCTCATTGTAAAAATAATCTTCGATACCAATATCAAGAAGTTCAGTTTCTTTAATTATTCGATAAAAATCAAAATGATAGAAATTTTTATCGCCCGCATATTCATTAACAATTGCAAAAGTTGGACTGTTGGCATTTGTAACATTAAATTTTTGTAAAACTTGTTTGATAAAAAAAGTTTTACCGGCACCAAGATTACCATTCAAAATAATTATCATTCCATTTTCAACTAGTTCTGAAAATTCATTTGCTATCGCAATAGTATCTTCTTCAGATTTACTAATAATTGAGAAAGGAAAGTTCATTTCTATTTCGGCTCCATTGTAATAATTGGAAGAATCATCTCTTCCATAGAAATGCCGCCATGCTGAAATGTATCTTTATAATGTGTTAAAAATTTATGATAATCAGTTGGATAAATAAAATAATAATCTTCTTTTGCAATTATATAATTAATTGTTACTCCTCGTTTAGGAAGTTTATAATCACTTGCATTCTTAATATAAATTGCGTGTTTATCCTCAACCTTTAAATTTCTACCGTACTTAAATCTTAAATTTGTTGATGCTTCCCTATCACCCAAAACTTTTGCTCCGCGTAGCGATCTGATGCTGCCGTGATCGGTTGTTATAACAATTTTTACATTTTTCATCTTTGATAGTGTATTAAAAATATTAAGCAAAGAAGAATGATTAAACCAGCTGTTTGTAAGAGAGCGGTAAGCAGATTCATCAGGCGCTATTTCTTTAAGAATATCAGAGTCCGATCTTCCGTGAGCAATCATATCTAAAAAATTTACCACAACAGCAGTTAGATGTGTGTTTTGGTAAGAATGTATATTTTGTTCAAAATTTCTTCCAACTTCCGGATCAATAATTTTTATATACTTTAGATCGTTTCTAAGTTTTATTCTTTTTCTATCTATCAAGAGCTGTAATAATTCTTTTTCATACTTATTCATGCTGTTTTCATCATCATTACCTGATAACCACAAATTTGGGTAATGCTTTTCAATCTCGGATGGAAACAAACCGGCAAATAAGGAGTTTCTTGCATAAGGAGTTGCTGTAGGAAGAATTGAATAATAATAGTCTTTTTCGATTTTAAACAAATCAGTTAGATGCTTTTCCATCACTAACCACTGATCAAGTCTTAAACAATCAAGAACAAAATAAAAAACTGATTTGCCTTCTTCTCTTAGATGATTAAGCACATATTTTTCTGTTATGTTTGGACTAAGATTAGGTGAATCAATTTTCTTATCATCATCAAGCCAGGATTTATAATTTCTTTCAATAAATCTTGAAAATTCTTTATTTGCCTCCTTAAACTGATCATTTAATGATTGTTCGAGTCCAATCTCTCTATGCTGATCTAATTCTATTGACCAATTGACTAATTTTTGATAAATATTAATCCATTCGATAAAATCCAAATTAGATGAAAGTGCCTGAGTTATCTGATTAAAATCATGCAGGTAATCTTTTGCGGCATATTGCCCGGATATTTTTTTGCCTTCTAGAATTTTTTTGCAGACAAGTAAAACCTGACTTGGATTAACAGGCTTTGTTAAGTAATCAGCAATCTTTCCGCCAATTGCTTCATTCATCAAAGATTCTTCTTCAGATTTTGTGATCATAACCACAGGAATTGCGTTATTAATATTTTTTATTTGCGCCAATGTTTCTAATCCGCCCATTCCGGCCATCATCTCATCAAGAAAAATTAAATCATAAGCTTTTTCTTTTACGGATGAAATAGCATCTTCTCCATTGGTCGTCGTATCAACTTCATACCCTTTTTCGGAGAGGAATATGATATGCGATCTTAGCAACTCTATTTCATCATCAACCCAAAGAATTTTTTTTCTGTCCATATTCATCATAACCTATATTAATAATTTCTAAGAATCATACCGTTAATGCATCGATTAATTAATTGCAATGTTAACATCTAAGCCGGCTTCATTTGTCGTTGTTGGTGGAATTCTGGATGCACCTTCAGGTTGTACTGTTGAACGTTTGTAGAATATTGATAGAGTAACTTTTGCACTTATTGTGTACTTAATACGGGGTTCAATTGTAACTCTTGTTGTGCCATCCTGCGGAGTACCTTCTTCTGTAAATTTTGCCATATCGTATCTAACAGCGGCGCTTCTTGAAGTTGAGTACGCTAAACTAAATTCGATATCATTTTTAAGTGCAACTCCAAATAAGGGAAGTTCAAATCCAGATTTTGAATATTGTAATGTAAATCCAATATCTTTAGAAAAATTTTCTGTTATGTTGTTTGTTGTTATACCAAGATCAAAATTTGTTCTTGTAGAATACTTTAAATTACCTGATAGATTACCACTCCACAACTGACCGAATGTAAGATTTAATCCAACTAACGGTGCAAATCCATACTCGATCTTCTGTATTTGAACTTCTTGATTACCATCTCGACTTAGCTTCCATCCTTCAGTATAAGTTGATGAATAAGCGTGGTCTAAGGAAATTCTTGTAGCAATAGATTTGAATAGCGGAAGTTTTTCCAAACCATCCCACGTAATTCTCCAGTTAGGTCTTGGGATGTACTTTGCAACATCTTTCAAAAATCCAAGGTTCGCTAAAATTGGAAGGCTTTCAAAACCATCTACAAACGCATTAGATAAATTAGCGTTTGGATCTTGCGGATTGTAAAGTTCTGAAACTTGCTTTATGCCGCTCTTAAACACAGAAAGGAAGAAAACAGGTGGTATGGTCAAGAACGAACGAGTGAGTGTTCCTGTAGCATTAACATTCGAAACAAACACAGAACCATCATCTTCAACTTTGATAGTGGAGTTTTTATTCAAAGACCAGCCACTCTTCCAATTCAGATCAATCTTCGCCCCTTCCCAAAGTGGTCTGGATGTTTTGAAATCAAAATTATTTTTTTGCGAATAAACATCACTAAGGTTTGTGTTACCAGTTGTGGCTCTCGGTCCTGCATCCCCACTCAGACCAAACATAAATCCACGAGTTGGCCCGGCGTCTTCATTATAAAATAATCCCCAGAAATTATTAAACCCTGTCCCTTGAGCTTTTAATCCGGATTTTGAAAGATTATTATCGTTACTAAAATTAAATGAGATCGTTTCATAATCCAAAAATAAATATTTTGCACCCGCAACCAGAAAATTAAGTGCACGCGATAGTGCAGATGGTTTATTTGCTTCGATAAATAAAGAGTCTAATAATTTTGCAGAATCCACAACAGCAATCGGATTTCCCAAAGAATCTAATAACGGAGCTACAAGTTCTCCCATTCGTGGTTCATTCCTAACAGTTATGTTTCTTGGTGCAACGTCTTTCTTGATATCTTCTTTGAATAAAGGATCAAAAAGTGATTTCCATCTCATTGTTAATCCAACAGAAGATTTGTTACTAAAGCCTGCACTTCTGCCAACATCCTTCTGAAGAAAATTATTGTTCCATTGATAACTTGCACCGTATGATGCCGTAAGAGTAAAGAATTTATTCATATCGAATAGCGAAGGAAGTTTTGGCGCTGATCTAAGATCAAAGTTTTGTGAGTACCTGTTATCTTTTCCAAAGAAGGCACCTTTAAAAATATCACTCCAAATTTCACTTTCAGGTCTTGGTGTACTTTCAGCATCGTTATAAGTTTCCAAATGTGCAAGCGATGAACTAATATTTAGCGAGTATGATGCTGTAAGATTTAGAAAACCGCCTTCAGTTAACTTCCATGTTAAGTTAAATCCGCGTGATGTCGTAAAATCTCTTGAAGTATTAACATTTGCCGGAGTATTTCCTCTGGGTCTTGTAACACTTGTTGAAGCATTTCTTTTTGCGGATAATGTTAAACTAATGTTCTGCGGAGTATAATAAACTTTCGTACTGCTGTAATCTTTAAGTATCGCAAACAGAGTTCCGATTACCGGAATATCGATTGGATTAAAATAATAAGTCGGACTTAATGACAATCCATAATTTAAATTTGCGTTCCAAATCCAGCTAGTACTTGAAATAATCGTAGGACTGCGACTGAAAGCTTTATTATAGTTGAAGCCTAGAGTTATTGAATTAAATGTATCGCGTATCAGCCAATACTTTGAGGGTATTTTTAATTTAATATTTGATGCAGACCATGAATCAGAAATAGATTCTTGTATAGTCTCTTCTCTTAATTGCTCAGGTGATTTGACAAGACCGGTAGTATCGTTATCATATAATTCTTTTTGCTTTTTAATAGCTTCATCAACTTTTACATCACTACCCGGAATGTACAGTGGTTTGCCTGTACTTTCGGTGTGTGAATAATTTAATCTTAAATTACTCTCAGGTAAATTAATAGGAATTATTTTTAAAAGATTAACATCGGTTGAGATTGACCAATTACGCTGCTCAACTCTGCTGCCAAATCTTTCTGCCAATCTATGGAAGTAAGGATTTTTCTCGCTTAAGTTAAACGACACAGTTGCAAAATCTGCCAGCTTAACGGAAGATGCAACACTGTAAGCCCAGCCAGGTGAATCATCAGCTCCGATAACACGTAATTCATTAATCCAGACTTCACCGGAAAGTGCTCCTGGATTAAAATTGGTATTAAGATTAACTACACCAACCGACAAGAATTTTACGGTGGTTAATGTTGGATTTCCTTTTATAACATAAAAATGTCCCGCTGGTGCTCCTTCAACCGGGCTTTTGAATGGAGTAGTTACAGTATCTCCTCTTGCCTGTTTTAAAGCAGTAAGCTGAGAGAAATTAATTGTAATTTCGTTCCAACCTGCAAAGACAGGCTGCCTGTATTCGTAATAATTATTTGTATCGCCGCCAAATCTAAAATAAACTTCTGACGAGTACTGATATGTTCCGGCTAAAGTATCTGCATAAGAAATTGAACCGGGTATATTATTTTCTTCACCGTGAATAAATAATTTCATTTGTGTATAGTTAAACACATCCAGTGGTCTGAATAAATACTTTACAGCTTCTCGTTTATCTCCTTCTTCTAATCCTTTTAGAACTAACGAAAGCGATTGCTCGTTTCTTAAAATATTTTCATCTGGTCTTGTCCTGTCTCTTTCCTGAAAAACTCCCGGTGGGCTGGTATAATTTAAATTTTCTTCCAGACTTTGTACAGACAGTGCAAGAACTGTATCGGTACTTGCGATCGAATCAGGAAGATTCCTCTGCCACTGATTTCCAACAAGATTAAACTCGGTAATACGGAAATGAACCAAGCTATCCACACCTTGAACAAACAATCTAATGGTCTCAACATCAGAAAAACTAGGGCTTCCAATAGTTTCTGTATAATCTTTTAGTGGAACTCTGAATAAATACCATTTTTTCACTAGATCAGGATTTAAACCGCCACCCTTAATGAATGGATTTGTTGCTGCAGTGGTATCAAGTGGTATTTCATATCTAAAATAACTGTTATTCTGGTCAAGATTTCCGTTTCTGTTAAGATCTTCGGTATCCGGTATTCTTCCAATATCAGTTAATATTGCATTGCCTTGAGTTCCATTAATACTAAAATAATCATAAGGATAAGGTTGGCTGTTTCTTTGGAAGAAAAAATTATCTCCGCTCGGATCATCTTTTGTACTATTATAATATGCTCTTTCCTGATCATCAGTCATACCATCAATACCAGTATCTTCTTTACCTGCAACATCAATAGCATCGTTACGATCTAAATCTTCTGTGTCTAATTTATTATTTGGAATAACATCTTCACTAACTCTTCCAAGATCCAATATATACTTTTGCATCCGGTGGTGCATTTAAAATCTGTGCCCAGAATTCAATAAACTCAATATTTTCTTCAATCAAATTATTTGCAGTAGAAGATAGAATTTTTTGAATTCCACCCCAGGAACGAGTTCTATCCTGAAGTTGTGGTTCAGTAGTTATAAGTTCCGGGTGTATCAGGTAAAAAAACATAATCCATAACTGTAACTTGCTGATCGGCACGAGCAACCTGTTTACGATCGTAATAAATATCCTCTACAGTAACTGGTGAAGGAGTTTCAGTAAACCAAAATGTTTTTCCTTTGTAATGGCATTCTTTCAGCTTTTTTCTAATCCAGGATTAAAGTTGAGAGAATCTGGAGGACTTATATCCTTCCAACCGGTATAAGAAACGCCAACAGGAATTGTTTTCTTTGCACCTTCAAAATCATCAATATATGCAATACTCTTTCCACCGTCAGATAAAATTGTACTTTTCTTTGTGTTAGGATCAGGATTGATATATGCATACTCACCGGTAAGCGAAAAAGTAGACATTTCACGTGTCGAAAATACTTTATCCAATAATTTTGTAACGATGGGAAGTTCAGCACTTGTAGTAAAATCTAAACCGTAAATACTATTGCTTAAAGGTTCTTCACCGATTCTGACTTTATCACTTAAGAGTTTGCTGATTAAGATTTAGATACCGAAAAGCCAAGTTTAGTTTTTTTAGAAAACTCATATATACCTCTTGCACCTAAAAGTGTTTTTGATGCAAGCTGGAAAAGATCATTCTGTTCATAAGTGATTTTTAAATCTGCGCCCGGAACAAGTGCTGCATCATTTCTAATTGTTAATTGCCCGATATTATAATCAACTGTATAATCGGAACCGGGACTGAGTTCTCTTCCATTAAGCAAGACTTTAACAGAATTTTCAACAACATTAAATCCAAGTTGATATACTGAAGATGATGTTCCTTTACTTTTACCAACAAGTATCCACTTATCTTTTACTTTTTTCTGTGCTGCAAAAGTTTTTGTTAGTATCATAGACTTCATCAAAATTATACTCATCATAAATTAAATCCTGTCGGAAGATTATCACTAAACGGTTCAAGATTTGGAAAGATTACTTCACCTGTTTCAGGTAAAATTGTTATCGGAGCTCTATAATCAAATATGTTATCAGGTGTTGCCGCCTGGCTGGAATTGTAAAGATCCAAACCAAAAGCATTTAAAAATCTTACCGATCCTATTTCACTTACAGCTTCCCCGCCTTCGATTTCTCTTTTTATATCGAATTCAAATCCTTCCTGCTTAATATTTCTTGGACCCAAGGGATAAATATTCTTTAGCATCAAACTCCAGGCAATATTATACTGTGGTTGTAAATTGTCTGGTTTAACCATCTTTAGAACTAATCTTCTTTGTAGTATTAGTATCTCCAGTTGCTAAAAATTCACCATAAAACAGATCATCAGAAGCAGATGTTGATAATCCTTCTTGCCGGAATGCTACAGCAATAATATCTTGTTCATTTAGATGGCGTTTTAAAAGTAATAAAACCCGTTTCTGGATGAAGTATGTAATCAACATCCGGAGTCAATAAAGTAAATCTTCCTGCTCAGTTTTCCCGGGTTCAGTAGTAGAAAGTGTATCACGGAGATTTGAAGGATATGACCCTCCTAATCCGATTGATGAAAGATCAATATATACATTTGCATCTCTTTCCTTAGATTTATCTGTTGTGATTTGATTGATGGATTTCCAAACCTGTATATCTGTTACAAATAAATCACCACGAATTTGAGGTGTCGCATTACCATAATAATTATAAAATATTTTATCCTGTTTTAGATGCATAAACTGTATCTAAAAAGTAGTGATTGGTAGAATATTCATAAGCTCTTTTCTGAAAGGTGTTTCAGATGTACCACCAGAAACCTGAACTTCTTTTGTTTCACCTTTTTTCTGGCTGGCGATTGTGGTCAAGCGAAAAGGGACCCATTTTAAACTGGGCTTTAATTCCAAATAAAGCCTCACTGCCTCCAACAAGTGGAGAAGTCTGAAGTGAAACGTTTCCTGCTTCTATACTTTGAATTATTTCATCATCGTATCCTGTATATTTTATCTTAAGCTGATTTTCATATTCAAAAGTACGCTCAGTATTCCAATCAGCAACTATATTTAATTTATCTCCGATTGTTCCGTTAACATTTATCTGAACTTGCTGTTTAAAGTCAGGTTCATTTCTAGTATTACCAAGACGGGAAGCAGTAACACCTTCAGTTGTTTCATTTCTCCACGCACCGTGAATCTGTACTGAACCACCTATCTTTAAACTAATTTTGGGAGTCCCGAAAATACTTAACACACCAACACTTGGTAAAGGAATTTCAAAATCGGTAAAGTTTTTTATCAGATCGCCCAACCCAAGTTTTGTATCTTTTAATTCATAGGAATAACCAAGCGACTCCCATTTATTTCTCTCTTCAACTTCCAATCTTGCTGCAATATATTCCTCAATAGGCATTCTTCAAAATAATCTTACTCGGTTTGCCGTAATTAATTCTTTAATCTCAACAAATTTTCCCGTAGAATCTATAGTTATAGTTCGTGTCTTATATGAAGGCGAAGGTTCAATAAAGAACTTAGATTTTTTCTTTTGCCTTAACGATGTGTAGGGAACATCCTCTCGCTGATATCGAAAGTATTGTAATCTTGCTGTTGAATCCAAAGACATCTGGAAAATCCGTAAAGAATCCTGGTTTACTTTTACTTTTGTTTTAAGAGAATCCTTTCCTTTAGCCGTTTGCATTACATTGGTAGAATCCAAAAGATTTATTAAAGCAGTTGAATCAGTCGTAGTAATTATTGAATCATCATTGGTTACAATTGGAGAACCAGGTGAGGTTAGAATTGAATCATTTTTAGCAACAAAGGGAGAATCCGGTGGGAATGAATTATTAATTAATAATAAATCATTATCCTTTTGTTCGGGGTTAGACTTAATAAGTTCAGTATCGTACTGATTACTGAAGATTGAAGTTGTGCAAATCGGTCAGCAAATCAAAACAGGCAACCTGAAGCATTGCTTCATTAACCTGTGATTTGTAGCCGGAGCCAAACCCGAGATTTATACCCGCGTAAAATACCATAACAGAAACAACCAAAAGTCTGGTGGTCTCAATAATGATACTTTTTATTTTGTGTTTAATACAGAATTCCTAGTAATGTGAGACAAAATAAATCAGTAGAGTATGTATTCGATAAGGCTCCTAATAATTTTTAATTTCCGCGTGAAAAAATTAGCTAAAAT
Organism: uncultured Ignavibacteriaceae bacterium; assembly: GCA_963714775.1. Taxonomy (GTDB): domain Bacteria; phylum Bacteroidota; class Ignavibacteria; order Ignavibacteriales; family Ignavibacteriaceae; genus IGN3. The sequence continues at coordinate 26,604 of CAVQQN010000033.1, read as the reverse complement.
CAGCTATAAATTCAATAATTATAATCTCCTTAATTCCCTATTTCAAACATATTTAATAAACCAATATTAAATAAGGTATTTTTTTATCGCAACAATTATTGTCCATAATCATGGATTGGTAAATTTTAAGATCAAATCTTCTTGCTTTGGGAACTCTTGAGTTAAAGATTTTCTATCTGCTAACTCAAAATCCGAGAAATCAAACCCAGGTGAAACTGTGCATCCAATTAATGCAAATGACTTTTTATTAAGTACCTCTGATGCAAACCAGGTATTTTTCTTAATAACAGTTTGAAACACTTCGCCATTTTTAGTTTTTCTCCCAAGTACGGTTTCAGTCAGTTTTCCTTTTTCATCGATGATATAAACTTTTATTTCTGTACCATCATAAAAATGCCAAAGCTCATCTGATTTTAATCTGTGAAATTTTGAAACTTGCGTGCCGGCTAAAAGGAAGTAAATTGATGTTGAAACATTTCGTTTAAAATTCTTTTTAGGAGTATCTATAAAAAACATTTCACCAGCACGGTAAATTTCCTTAAAGTATCCTCCTTCAGGATGCTTTCTAAGCTGAAGTTTTTGAATGTAATATCTGGCTTTATCGTTCATAGGATATTTTGAAGATTATTATTGATTTATAATTTGATTTAATACAAGCCCAGCTGCTATTCTTCCACTTTTAGCCGCACTTTCAATTGTTGATGGCAAACCGGTGTTTACCCAATCACCGGCAAGGAATAAATTTTTTAATTTCGTTTCATTTTCTGCTCTTTTGTCTAAAATATTAATGGAGGGAATAAATGTAGCTCTTTTTTCTTTTATGATTTTATAATTCTTTACTTCATCCATACTAATCGAGATAAATTGATTAAGTTCATTCAAAACAAAGATATACAATTCTTCTTTGCTTTTTTCTGCAAGATAGTCAGCATCACTAATTACGATATTGATGTGATTTTCTTTCACGAATATCCAGTGCAATGGAGAATCTAACAAGCCATAAAACTTTTCTTGTAAACTATTTTGATTTATCCATAAATGAATATTTAAGATCGTAGAATATTCAAGTTCAAGATTAATTTTTAAAGATGTTAATGAAATAATTTTATCCAAAGCGTATAAAGGTATTGCGGAAATAACATAATCAAAATCCGAATAGAAATGATCTGCGGTTTTTACAGAAACAACACTTCTATTTTTTACAATAATTTCTCTCACAATTTCGGATCCAATGATTTTGCCGCCATGTGCTTCTATAAAAGAGAAGGCAGGATTAATTATACTTTCGCTTAAACCAAACTTTGGAAGTACAATTGTAGATGCGAAGTTACCTTTAAAGAATATTTGAATCAATATATCATAGAAAATAAAAGCTGAAGCCTTTTCTAAATTTGTATTCAATGCTCCAACACAAAGAATTTCCCAGAAATTTTTTATTACGTTGGAATTTTGATTCCCTTTTTCCAGCCAAACTTTTACGGAAAGATTTTTTATTGTTCGCTTACTGATCAAAGGGAGTTTTGCAATAAACATTAGTAAACTGTTTTTCTCAAATTTTGTAAGCACATTGTAATTAAGTATTGCCAAAAGAAGATTTATGGGATAAAAATATGAATCAGCACTTATTTGATATTCTTTTTTACTTCTATTTAAAAATTTCAAACTTAGATTTTTTTGATATTCAAAATTGTTTTCTGCCCCAATTAATTTTAAAAATGCTAAAGTATCTTTATAACAACCCATCATTATGTGCTGACCATTATCAATAAATGTGTTGGTAATCTTATCCAAGAAAGGAATAAGTTCTACCTCCAAGCTTTGGAGAAGATTCTAATAGAGTTACAGATATTTTTTTTGAAGATAGGATTGAAGCCGCGGTAAGTCCTGCAATTCCACCACCAATAATTAAACAGCGTTTCATCAATAATTTAATAGACCAAATTGTACTTAGCCCAAACTCCTAATGCAATACCTGCTTTTTCAAATTTAGAAACTTTAATATCATTGTAATAAACATCGTAATCAACTGCAATAATTTTTTCAAGCATTTTGTAATAGATATGCTGCATTGCTCTGGCAGCGAACATAGTCTTTTTATCATCAAGATCAAGATGAGAAGTTGCGGAATTAAAATATTGTTTTGCCCGCCCAGATTCATAAATCATCAAATCACGAAAATTATCATTGTAAACAAGCGATATTATTTCAGACTCAGTGTAATTAAATTTCTTTAAGTCTTCCTGCGGCAAATAAATCCTGCCCGTTCTTTGCATCTTTACCGATATCACGCAGAATGTTTGTCATCTGAAGTGCAATTCCAAGATCAACGGCAAACTGTTTAGTTGATGGATGTTTGTATCCAAAAATTTCTATACACATCAGCCCAACAGTGGAAGCAACGCGGTAACAATAAAGCTGCAAATCTTCAAAAGATTTATACCGATCTTTCTGCAAATCCATTTCCATTCCTTTTATAAGTTCAAAAAATGGATCTAAAGGAATGTTAAATTTGGAAATAGTAGTACCAAGTTTATTTAACAAAGCAAACTCAGAGTGACCGGAGAAGCTTTTCTCAAATTCAATTCGCCATTTTCTTAACTTTTCATATTTCAAATCAGTTGAATCAGAATTTTCATCAACGATATCATCTGTCTTTCTACAAAAAGCGTAAACGGTATTCATTGCATCACGTTTATCCTCCGGCAGAAGATTAAATGCATAATAAAAACTGCTTTTGCTCTTTTTAGATATTTCTTTTGCTGATTCAGACATTAAAAAATACTTTTTATAAATAAAGTTATAAAATCAATCTTGCTCAGTTTTGGTCGTTTTGTAAAAACATTATAATCATTTTGTCTAATTTTACCAAGTATTTTTTCCCCTCCGGCAATTGTTAATTTAATTTCGAACATAAATCTTCCGGTTAAATATTTTAATAAGATTTTACCTTCATCAAATAAAACCTGAATTCTATCAACATTATGTTTTACTAACTCTTTAATATTAGGATTATTTTCCTTTAACTCAAACATATTTTCGGTTACAGAAAACATTCTTAACTCATCCTGCGGGTAATAAACCCTTCCCTTTTCGAAATCTATTGAAGTGTCCTGAAAAAAATTTGTTAGCTGTAATGCCGTACATATTTTATCAGATGATAATTTCGCTTCTTCACTATTTACTTTAAATAGTTCAAGTAAAATTCTACCCACCGGATTTGCAGATCGTGTACAATAATTCAAAACTTCATTAAAGCTTTCGTATTTTTTTTTAACCACATCTTGCCTAAAAGCTGAAAGAAGGTCCAAAAAGTTTATAGGTGATAATTCTCTTTCTTTAATGACTTTTGATAACTGGTTAAAATATGGATTATCTGAAATTTCTTTAAGCGACTTATTAAAATTATCTTCAAACTTATTTAGTTCAGCTAATCTTTTTTCTGATTCATAATTCCCTTCGTCGGCAATATCATCTGCCGTACGGGCAAACCAGTAAACTATTCTAATATCCTTTCGATAATACTTTGGGATTAAGAATGATGCAACCGGAAAATTTTCATAATGATTTTTTACCAAAGTCGTTACGTTCTTATCAAAGTTCTTAAAATTATTTTTCAATATAATGTTGGTCAATATTATTCAGTTGAATGATTTCAAAATGAAATAAATGCCCCATAAAATATCAGAATGAGGCAATTATTTTATTCATTATTCAAAATTTAACAAAAAGGTAACAAAAAACTATGGAACAGATATTGATCTTTTTAGCACAATGCATGTTTAAACTATTTCACCCAAGTGGTGATTTATTTATGAAAGGAAGAATAGGAGAGAATAGTCTATGAGGGCGATTACAGAAGATTTCGCACAACTTCATATAAGTGATACTGTGGTTCAGGTTGTAAACCTTAGCCGTGCAACTTATAAAGAAGCAAGTCAGCTTAAAAAGATTCTTGATGAATTAATACAGAGTAGACAAAAAAAACTTATTGTTGATATTAGTCAATGTGAATTCATTGATTCGACTTTTCTAGGTGTATTAGTTTTGTCATTGAAGGCAAGCGCAAAAATTGGCGGAGATATCCGTTTAGTAAAACCAGATGAAATTGTAAAAACACTGATGGAAAAAGCAGGAACATTAAATGTATTCAATCTATACAATACTTTGGATGAAGCTTTAAAAAGTTACGAGATAATGGGTGATAAAAATTATTATCTCGCACAAGGTTCCCCGATTTTAGTATAATTTTATATTTGGTATGTGTTTGAAAAGTGTTACGTTCATTAGTTAGTTAGATAGAAAACCTCTCAGTACTGAGAGGTTTTCTGTTTTAAACAATTCCTAATTTGTTATTGAATAAGGGAAAGATGATTCATCACTCCCCCATTTTAGATTTGGAGTGGCTGACATAACAAATTTCAATATCCCACCATTTATAATTTCATCGTGTTTAATATAAGTTCGACTTAAAATTTCATTATTAAGATAAATCTCTTTTATGTAAATATTTTCTTCGGAATAGTTTTCCACTTCGATTTTAAAATGTTTTCCATTTTCTAAATTTATTGAGGCACTATTTATACAAGGACTACCAATCACATATTCATTACTTCCCGGTGCAACCGGATAAAATCCTAAAACACTAAAAATGTACCATGCAGACATTTGTCCACAATCATCATTACCCGATAATCCATCAGGTTTATTTTTATACATCGAATTTACGATTTGATGAATTCGTTCCTGAGTTTTCCAAGGTGTTCCGCTAAAACAATACATATATGGGACCTGATGACTTGGCTCGTTACCGTGAACGTAATTTCCGATAATTCCAACCTTGCTAATATCCTCACTGTGGGCATAACTTTCTTCAGTAACTTGAATCGTAAAAAGTGAGTCCAACCAGTTAACAAGTTTTTGTTTGCCACCAAGTAAATTTATAAAACCTTTGATGTCGTGAGGAATATATAAAGAATAATTCCATGCATTCCCTTCTATGTATCCTTGATTAACTGTACTTAAAGCATCAAACGGTTCTTTAAATTTTCCATCAGAATTTTTTGCTCTTATGAATTTAGTCTTTTCATCGAAAAGATTTTTATATGATTGTGCTCGATTGAAATATTCCTCAGCTATTTCCTTTTCTCCAAGTGATTCTGCCAATTTGTAAATTGTCCAATCATCGTACGAATACTCTAGTGTTTTAGAAGCTGAGTTAGAATTTAAATCTTCAGGAACATATCCGTATTTTTTGTAATAACCGATACCATCGTACACTTCATAATTAGAACTTGAGATTATAGCATCAAATGCTTTTTTGATATCATAATCTCTTATACCTTTCATATAAGCATCAACAATTACAGGTACTGAGTGATAACCAATCATACACCAATTTTCATTTGAGTAGTGAGACCAAACCGGTAATACTTTGTGAACACTTTGTTCATAATGCACTAGCATAGAACTAATAATATCATTTGTCCGTTTTTGCTGAATTATTGTAAACAAAGGATGAAGTGCACGATAAGTATCCCACAAAGAAAATATTGTATAATTTGTAAAACCTTTAGCTTTGTAGATATTTTGATCAAGTCCGCGATATTCGCTATTAACATCATTATAAACTATAGGACTCATAAAACTGTGATACATCGAAGTATAAAAATTTACTTTTCTGTCTTCACTTGCTTCAATTGAGATTTTTGATAGTTCATTATTCCACTTTGTTTTTGCATCGGAAACAACTTTAGAAAAATTCCAATGAGGAATTTCGGTACTAAGATTTTCTATTGCATTTGTTGTACTAACTGAAGAAAGAGCCAACTTGATAAGTATCTCTTCCCCATTTTCAGTTTGAAAATCAAAATGGCCAATAAGCTTACGTCCGGCTCTTTCAGGAAAGTTTTCAATCTCATTAAACTTTCGCCAGAATCCTTTATAAATGAGCTCTTCTTTATTAACAAATCCATATGATTGAATTGGTTTGGAGAAAGTCATAGCAAAATAAACTAACCGTGTTCTAGCCCACCCATTTGTTTGCCGGTAACCCGTAATAAGTGTATCGCTCTCCACCCTTACCGAAGTCCAAATAACTTTCCCATCATAATTATAAATGCCAGAAGTTAAATCAAGAATTATATGTGCAGAATCAGATTTTGGGAAAGTGTACTTATGAAATCCAACTCTTTCAGTTGCAGTTAATTCTGCATTAATATTATAGTCATCAAGCTTTACTTTATAATAACCAGGGTGAGCTTCTTCATTTTGATGTGTGAAACGTGAGCGGTAACCTTCTTCTGGAAAATCTTTTGTACCCGGATTAAGTCTTAATTTTCCAACAGTCGGCATAATTAAAAAATCGCCCAAATCGGAATGTCCTGTTCCATTAAAATGAGTATGGGAAAATCCCACAATTGTTTTATCATCATATTGATAACCTGAACAATAACGATAAACTTCCGGATTATAGCCATTACCATAACTGTAACTTATTGTGTCAGTTTCGGGGCTTAATTGTATCATCCCAAATGGCACAGTTGCACCTGGGAAAGTATGTCCCATATCCTTGGTGCCAATAAACGGATTAACATAATCGTATGGAGTTTTTACTGATTGAGAAAAAGTTGTGACATGAGTGGCAATAATGAGGATTAAAATTTTTTTCATAATATCTATATAAATTTTGTAAGTAAAGGTATAAATGAAAATTGAAACATTTTCTAAAAATTATTGAAAAAACTAAATTAGATTAAATAAAACAAGTTAACTTGTGCTAATTTTTTAAATAGTAATTAGTTGCAACAGCACAATTTTCTCCATCAATTGCAGCAGATAAAATTCCACCTGCATAACCGGCACCCTCACCACAAGGAAATAATGCGGAAATCTGCGGATGCATTAAAGTTTCTCTATCACGTGGTATACGAATAGGTGAACTTGTTCTCGATTCAACACCAACTAGAACAGCTTCCTCTGTAAAATACCCGTGCATCTTTCTGTCAAAATCAAACAATGCTTTTCTTAGTCTTAAAGCAATAAAAGATGGAAGTTCTTTATGTAAAGGAACTGAAGTCAGCCCGGGTATATAAGAGCATTTTGGTAGGGTTGAAGAAACTTTTTCAGCCACAAAATCTGTAACTCGTTGCGCCGGAGCACTCTGAGTATTGTTGGCAAGTTCAAAGGCTTTCTGTTCAAGTTCCTGCTGAAGCATCAGTGCCGCAAATGGTTGGAACTTCTCATATTTTATCCATTCTTGTTTTGTCACTTCAACAACAAAACCAGAATTTGCGAAAGGTGAATTTCTTTTTGATAACGACATTCCATTCACTACAATTTCTCCGGGTGCTGTTGCAGCGGGAACAATGATTCCCCCGGGACACATACAAAACGAGTATACTCCCCTATCATTCACGTTCAGTTGCAAGTGTGTAACCTGCAGAAGGAAGATTAGGATGTTTTTCCCGGGTATGATATCGTATCTGATTTATCAACGATTGCGGATGTTCGATTCGTACACCCATTGCAAAAGGTTTGGAATCAATTCTGATTTTTTTCTGTGTTTAGTAAATTAAAAATATCTCTTGCAGAGTGCCCGGTAGCAAGAATTAACAGCATCTCCAAATATTTCATTCCCGTTGTTTACACTTACACCTATTATTTTATTTTCATTAATTAAAAAATCATCAACCCTGGAATTGAAATATATTTCGCCCCCATTGCTTAAGATTGTTTCTCTAATTGCGGTAACAATTTTAGGCAAGACGGTTGCTTCCTATATGCGGATGTGTATCAACTGCAATATCAGGATCAGCACCATGCTGTATTAGAATGTCTATATATATTTTTTATATCACCACGCTTAGTGGAACGAGTATAAAGTTTACCATCGCTGTAAGCTCCAGCCCCACCTTCACCAAAACAATAATTAGAATCCGGATTTACAATATGATCTTGCTGAATGCTTCTTATATCACGTCTTCTTGTCTGAACATCTTTACCTCGCTCAATAACTATTGGTTTTATTCCAAGTTCAATCAATTTAAGTGATGCAAACATACCTGCAGGCCCGAACCCAACAATAATAACATTTTTATTTCCGGCTACCGGTTTATAATCAATTTTTCTTTTATTTTCAGTGGGAGACTCACCAATATAAACATCAACTAAAATTCTAAATACAATATTTTTGCTTCTCGCGTCAATAGATCTTTTTAAAGGAATGACAGCAGCGATTTGTTCTTCATCTATATTAAGAGATTTTGCGGATATAGCAGCTAAAATGCGTGGTTCTGTTATTTCAGAAACATTAACAGAAATTTCGATTTGCTTTATCATTTTGTCCTCTGCCTTTCAGGCGGAGAAAATGTACATACTTTTAATTAATATTAATACTTATTCAAAGTAATTAAAAAATCGCTCTTGTTAATCCACCGTCAACCTGGATTGTTGTACCTGTAATATAGCTTGCTTTTTGTGAAGCCAGAAATACTACAATTGCTGCTATTTCTTCTGAGCCACCCAATCTATTCATCGGAACGTCTTTTGCCATTTCTACTAAAATTTCTTCATGAGATTTACCGGATGTTTTTGCCCTGTTAACAGCAAGTTCATAAAGTCTATGGGTAAGTGTATAACCCGGAGCAACATTATTAACCGTGATGTTTTTATTTCCAAATTCATTGCTTAAAGACTTAGCAAAACCGGTTACGCCTGCACGAAGCGAGTTTGAAAGCATTAAATTATAAACCGGCTGCTTAACTGCAATTGAGGTAATGTTGATTATTCTTCCCCATTCCTGCTCAATCATTTTTGGGATGACCAAATTTGAAAATCTTACGACACTTAATAAAACCTGTTTGTAAGCATGATCCCAATCTTCTTCAGAAAGATCTCTAAAATATCCGGGCACAGGTCCACCGCAATTGTTTACAAGTATATCAACTTTGCCAAAATGATTTCCTACAGCATCGTAGAAATTTTCAATGTCTTTTTGCAGGTTAAGATCGCAGATACCCCAGAACGGTTCAATATTAAATTTATTTTTGATATCTCGTGCAGTTTCAATTAAGGTTTCTCTGTTACGAGAACAAATTGCAATGTTGCATCCTTCAGCGGCAAAAGCTTCTGCAACGGCTTTGCCTATACCTCCGCTGGAAGCTGTTATTAAGACTAGTTTTCCTTTTATTCCAAGATCCATCATTTAACCTTTGGAATTATTATTGAAAATTATTGATTTATTTCAGAAACGATTTTTGCAGTATCTAATGCTATAACTAATTCTTCGTTGGTTGCTATTCTCATAACACTAACTTTTGAATGTGCGTTTGATATAATTTCTTCAGCATTCTGATTTTTGAACTCATCTAATTGAATACCTAAAAATTGCATATCGTTACAAACTTCTTCTCTAATCTCTTTTGAATTTTCTCCAATTCCACCTGTAAATACAAGAACATCCAGCCCACCCATCGCGGCAGCGTAAGCGCCAATATATTTTTTAATTCTGTAGCAAAAGATTTCAAAAGCCCATTTAGATCTTTGTTGATTATCTTTAGCTGCAGCCAGTATTTCTCGCATATCACTGCTCTCGCCACTAATACCAATTAATCCGCTGTGCTTGTTTAACAAAGTGCTTGCTTCGCCAAGAGTTAAACCTTCTTTTCCCATAATATATAAAATTAAAGATGGATCAAGATCGCCGCTTCGTGTTCCCATCAACAATCCTTCAAGCGGTGTAAATCCCATGGATGTATCCATTGATTGCCCATGTTTTATTGCAGCTATACTGCATCCATTTCCAAGATGTGCAGTGATAATCTTTAAGTCCTTGGTATTCTTATTTAATAAAGCTGCAGCACGCTGAGAGACATATAAATGAGAAGTTCCGTGAAATCCATATCTTCTAATTTTGTACTTTTTGTAAAGTTCATAAGGAATACCATACAAATATGATTTTGGAGGCATATGAGAATGAAAAGCTGTATCAAATACACCGCATTGCGGTGTATCAGGAAGAATTCGTTGGCAAGCCTGAATACCTTTTATATTGGGTGGATTATGCAAAGGTGCAAGTTCAATATTATCCTGTAATACTTTTACAACTTCATCATTAATGAATACTGAATCTGAAAATGTTTCGCCGCCATGAACAACCCTATGCCCCACAGCTTCAATATCTTTTTTATCACTTATAACACCATGATTTTTACTTAACATAACACCAAGAACATATTCAACTGCAATTTGATGATCAAGTATTTCTCCGGCAATCTTTATTTGGTCACCATCATATCTTTGATGAGTTAGCACAGCACCAGACATCCCGATTCTATCAACTAATCCTTTAGCTAATGCAACTTTTTTTTCCGTATCAATGAACTGATATTTTATTGATGAACTTCCGCTGTTAAGAACAAGTACTTTCATAATTGTAATTCCAGATTATTAAATTTTTTATTCACAACCTTAATTTATTTTGTTTCCATGTTCGTCGTATTTAAAGATTCCTTCCCCTGTTTTTTTACCAAGTTTTCTTTCACGTACAAGTTTTCTTATCAATGGATTAGGGCGATATCTTGGTTCGCCAAGAGTTTTCCACAACGTTTCCATCCATGTTAAAACTTCATCTAAACCCATCATATCAGCCATTTCAAGCGGACCAAATTGAAAATTGTAACCAAGTTTTAATGCAGTGTCAATATCTTTTGCATCAGCAATCCCTTCTAATAATATATGCATCGCTTCGTTTATAAGCGGAACAATGGCGCGTGTGGTGATAAACCCGGGATACTCATAAACCTCAACAGGTGTTTTACCAATTTGTGATGCGAACTCTTTAATTTTTAATACTGTTTCGTTTGATGTATGAAGACTTTTTACAAGCTCAACCATGGGAATTTTTGGAACCGGATTAAGAAAGTGCATCCCAATTACTTTGCTTGGTCTGGAAATTGACTCAGAAATTTTAGTTAAACTTAAAGTGGATGTATTAGAAACAAATATAGTATTAGGATTTGCAATTTTATCAAATTGTTTAAATACATTAACCTTTATATCAAAATCTTCGGGTACTGCTTCTATAATAATCTCACAATCCTTAACAGTGGTTGGATCAGTTTCCCATCTAATTCTACCAAATATTGCTTTCTTATCAGACTTTGTCATAGCCCATCTTTTAATTTCACGATCAATTGTTTCAGTTAGTTGAGCTTTACCTATTTTTAATTTTTCTGAATTAATTTCTACAATAATTACTTCCATCCCCATCCCTGCAACGGTTTGAGCAATTCCCTGCCCCATCATACCTGCACCGATGATTGCTACATTATTTATCCTGTTGTCATCGATATTAGATTTAGAAGATTCAAGTAAATCTTCAAGTCTTAAATTTTCTTCTTGCATAAAAATCCTTAATAAGTTTCCTCAATAAAAAATAAATTTTAGAAGCTGTATTACTCTAATAATTGGATGAAAAAGTTTATTAGAATATGGAGCTTCAGCAAATAAAAGCATATTGGATGAAAACGAAGTGTAATTATTTTATTCCCTGTTATTAAACTTAAATTAATAGTGGGGTTTTTGACAGTTGAATAAATTATTTCGTTATCCTGCGTCATCTAAATACTATAGTGAATCAAAATTTCACAATCAAAATTAACAATAAAAAAGGGGCTGTCCAAAGAAAGATTGATTATCAATAAAATAATTTTATAAATACTTTTTGAACAACCTTGAAATCAATAGGACTTGCTATACTAGCGTAAAAAAAACTTTTTCATCTTGATTATTAACTTCAATAATCAATTGTAATTGGAACAAATCAGATAGAGTTTTTTAGTATTTTTACTATAAGTTTAACGTACTTATTGCGCCGCTGTTAAAGAATGCAAACAGCATTATTTTAGAATTTTTTCCTTCATATTGTTTAAAATGGATCTTAATAAGGCATTAAAAAAATATTTTAATTACGATAATTATAGGATAGGGCAACTTGAAATTATCGAAGACATTCTTAAGGGTAAGAATGTTTTAGCTGTTCTTCCAACCGGTGCGGGCAAATCCATTTGCTACCAAATACCTGCGTTGATAAGCGATAATTATTCGATAGTTATCTCTCCACTAATCGCATTGATGAAAGATCAAGTTGATTCGCTTAATAAATCAAATGAAGTAGCTGCATTTATCAATAGCACCCAAAGTTTTTATGAAACAGAAAAAATTCTGCAAGATATTAATTATGGCAAAATTAAATTAGTTTATGTTGCACCAGAACGACTTGAAAACACGGAATTTGCACAAAGATTGAAAAGTCTAAATCCGCAATTTTTATTTATTGATGAAGCTCATTGCATAAGTGAATGGGGCCACAATTTTCGCCCTAGTTACACTAAACTTAAAGATTTTATAGAGTTTACTGGTCTAAAAAAAATATCTGCATTTACTGCCACCGCAACTCCTGAAGTTGTAAAAGATATCATAAAACAACTTGGTCTAAAAAATACCGAGCTCATCATCAAAGGTTTTGAGCGCGACAATCTTTATGTAAATGCTGAGATTACTAAAAAGAAAAATGAAAGATGTTTGGAACTTTATCATCAATATAAATCACCTGCAATCATTTATGCTTCTTCAAGAAAAAAGACTGAAGAACTTGCTCAATATCTTAAAATGAATAAGATTAATTGTGAATATTATCATGCAGGTCTTAACCCTATTATCAGAAAAAGAATACAAGAAGATTTTATTGACGATAGGCTGCCTGTAATAATTGCTACCAATGCTTTTGGAATGGGTATTGACAAAAAAGATATTCGGTTGGTTATCCATTATAATTCGCCAGGTTCAATTGAAAATTATTATCAGGAAATAGGGCGAGCTGGTAGAGATGGCAAAAACTCCCACACTTATCTTCTATATGATGAAAGCGATATCCATATCCATGATTACTTTATCTCAAATTCTTATCCAACAAAAGAGATAATTAAAAAGATTTACAGCGCGATATGTGATTCTTCACAAATTGCTTTAGGAATGTTATCTGAAAAAGACTTTTCGATCAATGCTGAATATCTGCGTTTGCATGCAAAGCAGGATATATCCAACTCGATATTAATTTCATCATTAAAATATTTAGAGGATGCCGGCTATATCAGAATAAATTCCGCCTACAAATCTTCAAATAAAATTAAAATACTTTTTGAACAGAAACGATTAAAAAGTTTTATTAAAAACACTTCAAATGAATATATGCGGGATATTCTTTTGAATATTATTAGAAAATATGGGAATGATATTTTTACAAAACTCACCAAGGTTGAGTTAAGCAAAGTGCAATCAGAAACCGGATTAACATCAAAAGAACTGGAGGAGACCCTTGTTCAACTTGAATATCTCAGCATCTTGGAATTCTCTAAAGCTGACGGTAAAGAAACAATTTCGTTAATCAAACCAAGAATACTTGCTGAAGAATTGAAGTTGAATTATAAACATATCAATGAACTTTATATTAGTTCCAAACAAAAGCTTGATAAGATGATTGATTTTGTTTACACAACTGAGTGCAGATTTAAGTACATACTTAAATACTTTGGTGAAGAAGTGGATTCTTACTCCTGCGGTAAGTGCGATAATTGTTTGAAGATTAATGATTTAAGTGACAATTCAATTTCTTATATCAAAGAAAATATTCTGGATTTGATGCATGATACTAAAATTGAAATAAGTGAAAATCAGATTATAAATATATTGCTTGGTAAAAGCACTGATCCAAGTTTAAGTAAAAGTACATTTTTCAGCTCTTTAACTCATTACAGCAAAAGTGAAGTAATACAAGCGTTAAAAATTCTTGTAGCTAAAAATAAATTACATAATCGCAAAGAGGGGAAACAAAAAGTATATTTTATTCCAATGAATGAGACGGTTAATACGGATCCTGTAATTGTTAGCAATCCTGATTATGAAAAAGACCTTGAATTGTATCATATGTTGAGAGAAACCCGTGAAATAGCTGCTAAAAAGTTTTTACAGTCAGGTAATATTATCTGCCCCGATTATTTATTAGGTAAAATCTCACAACAAAAACCTAAAACTAAATATGAGTTATTTAGTATCCCGGGTTTTAATGAACGAATGTTTAATAAAATAGGAAATGAATTTCTCGAAATCATAAATTCGGTTGGAATTGCTAAGGAAGGCAACAAGAAAATCAACCACATTAATTTACCAGCTAACATTATTGAGACTTATAATCTTCTTAATAAAAAATATTCTCTTCAGGAGATAGCTAAACTGCGCAAACTTACTGAGGCAGTTATTTCAATGCAGATAGAAACAATTATTGGATATTTACCGGATACCGACATTTCGTCAATTCTTACAGACCGGAAATTAGATCAGGTGAAAGAAAAGTTTAAAGAAGGGATTACAGATTTGAAGGGACTAAAAGAATCTTTACCTAAAGATTTTTCTTATCCCCAGATAAGGATTGCTCTTGCAAAGATTTCACATCAGATTTCTTAGGTTTTGGTTTTAAACTTTGAATATAAACGATCACTTCATCAAAAAACTTTGGCCATCTTTCTGGATTTTCATTATAAAAATTGACCGTCGCAACATAGTCATCATCAGTTACATTAAATCTTTTTAAAACATTTTCTTTTATTATTTCTGGGGATAACGAAGATGTATCCTGCATAAAAATCATCTCAGCATAAATCTTCACAAGTTCTTTTTCTTCAATCACAGGAGATTTTTCGCAGGATTGAACAACAATGGTTAAAATTATTAACGGAAGAATATAAAAGAATGCACTGAGTTTCATTTCATCTTCTTGCTGGCTTGAAATAATATTTTCTTTTCATGTTCAGTAAGATTTTGGTAGCCGGATTGACTTATTTTATCTAATATGGCATCAATCTCCACCTGAGAGACTTCAGCATTGTCTTTTTGATTTAAATCATAGTAATTCGCTTCATCAACATCTCTATTGTTCTGAGCCGTTCTGTTGAAAGGATTAGTAAAAATATCTCTTTTATTAGGATTTGCCTTGTAGAAGTAAGATTTATTAAAAACATTTTTAAGTGAAACGTAACTGTTCTTATCAAACATAATATATAAAAATCCAAATAATGCACCACCAAGATGTGCAAGATGTGCAACTCCGCTGGATGCACTATCAACAGCAAGAAATTCTATTACAACCAAAAAAGCTATTAAGTATTTTGCTTTAACAGGTATTAAAAAGTATAAAAAGATCAAATTATCAGGGAAGAACATTGCATAAGCAATTAAAACCCCAAATACGGCACCGGAAGCACCAATTGTTGGTGCATAAGCTCCACCAAGTATTGGTGAGAGAAATAACTGTAAAAGTCCTGCACATACTCCAGCCAAAAGGTAAAAAATTAAAAACTTTTTAGATCCAAATACATCTTCAATACTTGATCCAAACATCCATAGAGCAAACATATTAAAGAAAATATGACCAAATCCACCATGCATAAATTGGTAAGTGATAAGCTGCCACACTTGAAAATTAAAAGGCCAATTGGCAATTCCATCCAAATTAATTGGATTTAATGCAAACCACTTATTAAGAATTACTCTTCCTTCAATGGTATTATCAAATATTAATTGAATAAAAAATACAATACCATTTATTATTAGAAGATTTTTAATAACAGGAGGAAAAGAAAAGAATCCACCTCCCATACCTCTAGGACGATAATTATTACTCAAACTAATCCTTAAATTATTTTACATCATTTAATGCAACAACACCTGGTAAAGCTTTTCCTTCGAGAAACTCGAGAGATGCCCCGCCACCTGTTGAAACGTGTGATACTTTATCTTTTAATCCTATTTTTGCAATTGCTGCAGCAGAATCTCCACCACCAACTACAGTGATAGCACCTTTTGCGGTTGCATCAGCTAAAGCATGTGCAATTGCATTCGTACCTTTTGCAAAGTTATCCATTTCAAAAACCCCCATTGGCCCATTCCATACAATGGTTTTCGCCTTCAGCAGTTCATCTTTAAATAACTTAATTGTTTCTGGTCCAATATCCAATCCCATTTTATCAGCGGGCATCATATCAACGCTAACAATTGATGCTGGCGAATCATTCTTAAACTCACTTGCAATTACCACATCTATTGGCAGCAAGAATTTAATACCAGATTTCTTCGCATTAGCTAAAACCTCTTTTGCAAGATCCACTTTTTCTGCTTCGAGCAAAGATGTTCCGATTTCTTTACCCTCGGCTTTGTAAAAAGTGTAAGCCATTCCACCGCCAACAATCAATGTATCAACTTTTCCCAATAAATTATTAATAACATCGATTTTACCAGAAATTTTTGCTCCGCCTAAAATTGCAACGTAAGGTCTTTTGGGATTTGTTATTGCTCCACCGAGATAGTCAAGTTCTTTCTGCATTAAATATCCAGCAGCAGAAATTTTAATAAATTTAGTTACGCCTTCCGTAGAAGCGTGTGCCCTGTGTGCACTACCAAATGCATCGTTGATATAAACATCGCCAAGTTCTGCTAATTGTTTGGCAAATACCGGATCATTTTTTTCTTCTTCAGCATGAAACCGAACATTTTCAAGAATTAGAACATCACCGTCATTCATTGCATCAACCATAGCTCTGGTTTCTGTACCAATGCAATCTGGTGCAAGTTTAACTTCTTTACCGACCAATTCGCTTAGTCTTTTTGCAGTAGGCTTTAAACTATACTTAGGATTTGGCCCACCTTTTGGTCGGCCCAGATGGCTCATTAAAATGGCTTTGCCCCCGTCTGCAACAATTTTATTAATCGTTGGTAATGACTCTGTTATTCTTATGTCATCTGTAATATTCAAATTCTCATCAAGAGGTACATTAAAGTCCACGCGCACAAGTACACGTTTACCTTTCAGTTCTACTTTATCTATTGATAGCTTATTCATTTTATCTTCCCTACTAAAATATTTTCTTTATTTAATTAATATTAAAAGAAGCTGTCTCAGAAGTCAGAATTACATGATTGTCAATCCCGCGAAAACGGGAATCCACATTGTTTCAGGCTTTATGGATTCCCGTTTTCACGGGAATGACAGATAAAACTCGACTTATGAAACAGCCTCTAATTTGAATAATTACATCTTTATTAATTTGGTTAACAAATCTACGCAGCGGCATGAGTAACCCCATTCATTGTCGTACCAGCTAACAATCTTAAAAAATCGTTTTTCATCTTTAAAATTATTTTGCAGAGTTGCTAAAGAATCATAAATTGATGAACGCTCATCATGATTGAAATCAGTAGAAACAAGTTCTTGATCGCAATAACCAAGGATTCCCTTCAAATAAGTTTCCGATGCTTTCTTAAGCAAAGAATCAATTTCCTTTATTGAAGTATCTTTTGCTGCACGGAAAGTTAAATCAACAACAGAAACATTTGCGGTTGGCACTCTGAAAGACATTCCTGTTAGCTTTCCTTTTACCACTGGTAGAACTTCACCAACTGCTTTTGCTGCGCCTGTACTGGACGGAATAATATTAATTGCAGCATGCTCTTCCGCCTCTCCAATCTTTTTTAGACGGCCCATCAACTGTTTTTTGCGTTGCTGTGTAAGAATGGATTGTTGTCATAATTCCAACTTCAACTCCAATTCCCTCTTTCAATAAAACGTGAACAACAGGAGCTAAACAGTTTGTTGTGCAGGAAGCATTAGAAATGATCGTGTGCTCTGGTTTCAATTCATTATCGTTAACACCCATAACAACTGTTTTAACATCACCTTTGCCTGGAGCAGAAATGATAACTTTCTTTGCGCCAGCAGCAATGTGTCCTTTTGCTTTTTCAGAATCGGTAAATAAACCTGTTGATTCAATTACATAATCAACTCCAAGCTGCTTCCAGGGAAGCTGTGATGGATCTTTTGTTGCAAGAACACACATTGTTTCTTCGCCATTAATAACAAGAACATCATCGTGTTCCAAATCAGCATTGCTTTTCTTTGATGTGATATCTCCTTTAAATATTCCGTGAACTGAATCATATTTTAACTGGTAAGCAAAATATTTAGCATCGTTAGTAACATCAACTAAAGCAACAAGATCAACCTCTTTACCTAAAACGCCTTTATCTGCCATTGCGCGTAAAACGAGTCTTCCAATTCTTCCAAACCCGTTAATAGCTACTTTAACTGCCATTTTATAACTCCTTTATTGAATTTAATCTTTATAATAAGCTCAAACAAAATTAGTTAAACAGTGTTTTATTATCAATTCATTTAACACTGAATTGTGTGAATTTTAACACATATACTTAAAAATCAAGAGAGTCGAAGAAGTGATTTTGAACTAATTAAACTATATTTAAGGCAGACATTAAACACGATTAAAAACATTAGAGGTTATTATGATATCTGCAAAAATGCTAAAAGCTTTAAATGCACACCTTAACGAAGAATTTTATTCTTCATATTTATATCTTTCTATGGCAGCATACTTCGAAGCGAAAAACTTAAAAGGATTTGCTAACTGGTTTAGAATTCAATCCACCGAAGAGCAAATGCACGGGATGAAATTTTTTAATTTCATTTTACAAAAAGGAGGGAAAGTTTCTCTTTCACAAATAAAGGCACCAAAGATTGAGTGGAAAGATACTTCTGAAATTTTTTCTGATACTTTAAAACACGAACAGAAAATTACAGGATTAATCAACAAACTTGTTGAAGTTGCGATGCTGGAAAAAGATTTTGCAACGAATAACTTTTTACAATGGTTTGTTACAGAGCAAGTTGAGGAAGAGGCAAATGTTGAAGAGATAATCCAGAAGATTGAAATGATTGGCGATAATAAAAGCGGTTTATATATGCTTGATAATGAGCTTGGTTCGAGAACGCTTACTCCAGTTGTTGCGTAAGTTTTGTTAAATTTAAAACTAAAAATCCTCTCAAGGTTTGAGAGGATTTTTTTAAAGTACTAACTGATATTTAATTTTTTGCTTCAGGTAATGGAAATTCAGTGTGCCTCATCGAGTGTACTTTATTTGCAACTTGGAGATTTACTTCTTTGCTTACTCTTGCTTCAAAATAATCTCTGAACCTTGTAACCATAAATCTAACCGGCCAGGCAGCAGCTTCACCAAGGGCACAAACCGTATTTCCTTCAATTTGATTTGCAACAGTTACAAGCAAATCAATATCACTTACAGAACCATTCCCAGCAAGAATTCTTTTAAGAATTTTTTCTAACCAGCCGGTGCCTTCACGGCAGGGAGTGCATTGTCCGCAGCTTTCGTGATGATAGAAATGCGCAATACGTGCTAAAACTTTTACTAAATCTGTATCTTCATCCATTACAATAACTCCGCCAGTACCAATGGCAGAACCTGCAGCCTTGAGTGATTCAGCATCCATTTTTACGCCCTCAAGTTGATCACCACGTAATGGCGGCATAGATGAACCACCGGGGATTACACATAGAATTTTTTTATTACCCGGAACTCCGCCAGCATAATTATAAATTATATCCGTTAATAAAGTACCTGAGGGAAGTTCATAAACACCGGGTTTATTAACGTGACCGCTTACACCAAATAAAATTGTTCCCGGATGTTTTGGTTCACCAATTTTTGAAAACCATTCCCAGCCTTTATTAATAATTACTGGAATATTTGTAATTGTCTCAACATTATTAATTGTTGTAGGACAACCCCACAAACCATTTTGAGCAGGAAACGGAGGTTTAACTCTTGGATATCCTCTCTTCCCTTCAATAGAATTCATTAGAGAAGATTCCTCACCACAAATATATGCGCCAGCACCTTTATGGATATAAATATCACAGAAAAATTCAATCCCGAATTTTTCTTTCATCGCTTCACCAACATATCCGGCAACATAAGCATCATCCAAAGCTTTTTGCATAAGTTTAATCCACTTATGATATTCACCGCGAATATAAATGTACGCTACGTTTGCACCTATCGCATAAGAAGTAATTAATATTCCTTCAATCAATTGATGAGGATTGTATTCAAATACTTGCCTGTCTTTAAAGGAGCCAGGTTCAGATTCATCACCATTTACACAAAGATATTTAGGTTTATCTGTGGTTTTGGGCATAAAGCTCCACTTCAGTCCAGCCGAAAAAGCAGCCCCGCCTCTTCCACGTAAACCTGATTTTTTAACTTGGTCAATTATATCATCGGATGATTGTGCGAAAGCTTTTTTAGCAGCAGTGAATCCACCATTCTGAATATAAACATCAAGAATGTGAATATCTTTTATATCAGGTAAAACTATTTTTTCCATTTAGTTGGTATTCTTAATCGAGTTGATAAGTTCTTCTACTTTTTCTTTTGTGAGATTCTCGTAGTAATCTTCGTTAACAGCTAACATAGGGGCAGTTCCGCAACTTCCCATACATTCAACTTCTTCGAGAGAAAATAATCCATCAGAAGTAACTCCCATGTTATCAATTCCTAATTTATCTTTTACTTGTTTCCAAATTTCATATCCACCACGAAGCATACACGAAACGTTTGTGCAAACTTGTATATGAAGTTTCCCCATCTGCTTCTGATGGTACATTGTATAAAATGTAACAACACCAAGAACTTCTTCGGCTGTCATTTCCAGCAGAGTTGCAATTTCTCTTATCACTTCATTAGTGATAAATCCATTTTGTTCTTGAGCGATATAAAGACTTGCCATCACAGCAGATTTTTTTACAGGATATTTAGCAATCTCTTGATTAATTAGATCGATGTTTTCCGGAGTAAATTTAAATTCCATAGTATGAGTTCAAGTTTAGGTTCAAGTTGTTAAATTAGATTTTTTAAGTAATTAATATTTTATAATCTAAGTTAGAAAAACATTCAATAATTCAAGCTCAAGTAATTAAATTTTATATCAAGCACTATAGTCTTCGTTTTCTTCGTAAACTCTATCTGAATTACTTTTAATCAATCCAATTAACATTGACACTATTTCAAAAAGCAATTCTTTCCCTTTTATATTTTCTTCAATTGTTATTCTATTTCTTTTCAGCAAAACATCTAAACACGCTGCGCTTTCAACAGCAGAACCGAGAGCTATATCATAAAAACGATTCTTATCTTTACTTGTAAATTTTCCAGTACCTTCAGCAATGTTCAACGGAATGGAAGTAGAACTTCTATCTATTTGATCATAAACATTTAATCTATCCTTAAACCTTGATAAAAGATTTTCAACAAATTCCACAAACTCTAAAGAACGATTGTAAACTATTAACTTTTCGTGACTAAACTTCCTCCAAATCAAATTCTAAATTATATCTTGAACTTAAGCCAAAATCTAGACTTGAACTTGAACTTGAACCTAAACTTGAACTTATTTATCTGCCTCTCCCATAATAGGATCGATACTTCCAATTATTGCTACAACATCAGAAACCATACGACCTTTTACTAAATGCGGTAATGCCTGAATATGAATGAACGAGGGTGAGCGAATCTTGCATTTCCATGGATGTCCTTCACCTTTGCTAACGAGATAAAATCCAAGCTCTCCTTTAGATCCTTCGATGGCGTGATAAACTTCTCCAACCGGAGGATTTATTCCGAAGTTTACAATCATAAAATCGTGTATCAACTCTTCCATCTTTGAATACACTTCAACTTTTTGTGGAAGAACCTGTTTTGGAAGATTAGCTTTAATTTCACCCTTGCGGCATAATTTGTAAAACTTGTTTTATAATCTTAGCACTTTCCCTTACCTCATCAGCGCGAACAAAATAACGAGCTAAAGAATCACCTTCACTAAATACCGGGATTCTGAAATCAACTTTATCATATTGCAAATATGGGGTAGCTCTTCGTAAATCAAATTCGACTCCGCTTGCACGTAAATTAGGTCCGGTAAATCCATAGTTAAGAGCATCTTCTTTAGAAATAACCCCAACACCATCAAGTCTTTCTATAAAAATTCTGTTAGTATTAAGTAGGCTTTCACATTCTGAAAGATTGTCATCAATCTCAGCAATAAATTTTTTAATCAAAGCAAGTGCTTCTGGTTGAGCATCATTTGCAACGCCACCGATACGAGTAAAACTGTTTGTAAACCTTGCACCGCAAAGAATATCCCATATATCCATTATTTTTTCACGTTCACGCAAAGTCCATAAGAATACAGTTAATGCGCCAACATCCATAGCAAAAGAACCAATTGCAACAAGATGTGATGCAATTCTTGCAAGTTCAGCTATAATCATTCTGATATACTGTGCACGAACCGGGACTTCTATTCCTGCTAACTTTTCAACAGCAAGCACCCAGGCAACATTGTTTGATGTTGGAGAGATATAATCTAATCTATCGGTATGGGGAATAAACTCATAGTAACTCATGTTCTCTGCCATCTTCTCATAACCCCGATGAAGATAACCAACATCAGGAACACAGCCAATTACAGTTTCACCATCAAGTCTTAAAAGTAATCTTAAAACACCATGTGTTGCGGGATGCTGAGGACCCATATTAAGGACCATCTCATTTTCTAAAGCATCCTCAACAGTAATATCAGAATCTTCTAATAATTTTTGTAATATTTTTGGTTGAACGTCGTCTTTTGTTAATCTATCCATAAACTTTTATTTCTTTGGTAATGCTAGTGATCCTGGAATGCCAAGCAAAGGAAAATCTTTTCTCAAGGGATGATACTCAAACTCTTCAGGCATATAAATTCTTCGCAGATCGGGATGATGATTAAATTTAATTCCATACATATCATAACATTCTCTTTCCTGCCAGTCTGAAGTTTTCCAGACTGAGGAAACTGTATCTATGCTGCACTCAGACTCATCAACATCAGCTTTAAGGACTAAACGAAAATTATGCTTAAGCGAAAAGATATGATAAACTATTGTAAACCGGTTTTTTCTTTTTGCCCAATCAACGGCAGTTATATCTTCACAAAGTAAAAATTCTAATTCAGAATCTTCCTTCAGGAATTTACAGATCGGGTTTACAAACTTTTTGTTTAGCTTAATATTGAATTCACCTCTGTACTCAGAAAATTCAAGTTCAGCTTCTGAAAAATTATGCTTGTTAACTTTTGTGAGATTAGTTCTTTTAATTCCATAATCAATTATTCTGGATTATATTCAGTTCAGGACGTTTTAAATTTTGAAAATCTCTTGCACGCGTTCTTCCGATTTTATCCTGAATCTGAATAAGAGCGTTTAACAGATTATCCGGACGCGGAGGGCAACCAGCAACATAAACATCTACTGGAAGAAACTGATCGATCCCCTGAACTACAGAATATGAACGATACATTCCACCGGTTGATGTGCACGCACCCATAGCAATTACCCATTTGGGATCAGGCATTTGATCATAAATCTTTTTTACAACGTGAGACATTTTATAAGTTACTGTTCCGGCAACAATCATTAAATCACTCTGGCGCGGAGTAAATCTCATAACTTCAGATCCAAATCTTGCTATATCATATTTCGGATCAGCAGAAGCCATCATTTCGATTGCACAACATGAAATTCCCATCGGCATTGGATAAACAGAATTTTTTCTTGCCCAAGCAATTAGTGCATCCATTTTTGTCACAAAAAAACCATCACCATTTAGTTTTGCTTCTAATCCCATTTAAACCCGCCTTTTTTATACACATATAAATATCCCAACTCAAGCACAATTAAAAATATTAACATAGAATAGAAGACAGCGATTCCCATTTCATTAAATAATCTTTTAAACTGTATTGCCCATGGATAGATAAAAATAACTTCCAAATCAAAAATGATAAATAACATAGCTACCAGGTAATATTTAATAGAAACTCTTTCGTGGGTTGTGCCAACGGGTTTCATTCCGCTTTCATAAGTTGAAAGTTTTTCCCGGTTTGGTCTTTGAGGTCCGAAGATCACTGAAGAAAAAACCATTCCAAGAGCAATTAAAACTCCAATTGCTAGCACAATAAATATGGGTATGTAGTTTTCAATCATCTTATTTTGCGTAAAAATTGTGCGCAAAGTTATCCAAAATATGTCTGATTGTCAATTTAGACTTCCGAAACCTTTTAATGAATTATTAAATTTCCGCAAATAATATCTACCCAAAAGTTAAGTGGTTTATTGTTTTAAGAAGCATTATAATTGCGCTGGAATTATACATCAAAGTAATAGAGTTTTTTTTGGTACTTCAAAAAGTAAAATTTATACAATTCCGTTTGCCAATCAGCAAGATTATACTTCTGGTAGCTTTAGCTTTTAATATTTCTATTATCCCGCAAACACGTGTTGATAGTCTTGAATATTTGCGAAATGTATTTAAAGCAAATCTTTTAAATACGCGGTTTGAAAAACAGCTAAACACATTCTACCTTAATTCTCAATTTCAGCTAATGGAGAATATTGATAAAGTTGTACATTAGACTTAATGAAAACTTCGCATCAACTTTTATTATGAATGAAAGTAAGAACACAAGAGACGAACAGCACTTTAATCTTCACACAAGATATTTATTATCAAAAGATTTTTCTTTTGGAATTGCCGGAAGTAGTTCCCTTCTATCAGATAACCGATCCTTTGGAATTAATGAATCAGCTGTAAATTATGCAACTCTTTTCGGCAGATTAAAACGCAATTGAAAATCTTGGTATCAGCACCTTTTGGTGGATACTCAAACAATAGTCAAATTGGCACTGTCGATAATGGGTATATTTATGGTGTAGAAGGTTTATTGGATAATCTAATTATGGTCTGATCTTAACATTAAATTCAGAACTGCGATTTAGGAATGAAGATATAATTCCCCGAAGAAACTTAATCCGGTATTATGCTTTATCCGTAGCTAACAACTTTGATAGAAATATTAACAATAATATCAAAACCAATTTTTCTCAGAACCGAAAAGATTTTTACTTCGAAGCTGACTCAATAACATCCTCATCATTCAACATCAATAATAATATTCAGAGCAGGACTGAAACTGTGTACCAGATATTTGATAGACTTTCTTACTGACGGCTTTCTTGAATATTTTACTCTTGATCTTGCTGGAGGTAATGTTAACTGGCGAAAAATTGATCGGGATATTCGTTATAAAACAGTCCGAACTGCTTTCAAATTCATTGTACAATACAAGTATTGATGAATTAAAACTTGAATTTGATGCAGCTACAAGCTATTCATCAAAATTTTTTGACGGCAATATTAAGACTGAACTATTATGAAAGAAATGAAAAACACCAGATAAAAATATTTGATGGGATGAGTGAAGCAATTTTTGAACAAAAATCTGAATTAGAAGAACAAAAAAATAATAATTCCAGCCGCGCAACACTTTCCTTTATGGGGAATTTTAAACTTTCACCAAATGACTTAATATCATTAAGCTTATATCAAAGCAAATTAGTCTTTGACACAAAAAGCACTTTAAATGATGATGACAGGGATGAGTTACTTTCAATTGTTAGATTAAGATATTCAAAACGATTGAACCCTTATTTTTCTGCATTTATAAATGCAGAAGGAACTTACGGACACACTGTATATTTATTTGCAAGCAGAAGTTCCAACAATAATGAAAACAGAATTTTTCTATTTCGTACAGGCGGTGATTATACCGGTTCATTCATAAAATCTTTTAATAGTTTTGAGGTATCAGCAAATTATACAGTTTATGATTTTGAGGATTTAACAACAAATTACCAGAGTTATGCATTCAGACAATTTACTGCCATTGATTCTACAACAATACAACTTTCAAAAAGTGTATCTCTATTTACGTACGGGTATTTAAAATTATCGGAAATCGGTGACTTTAAATGGAATAACTTTACATCTAAACCAACAAGGTTTTTAGAAGAACTTTATTTTGAACCTAGATTTATCCTGAACTTTAACCGATCAATTTTTTCTGCCGGGTTAAGGATGTTTATTCTTAATACCTATAAGTATAATAAAAATAATAAAATCATAGATACTGAATACTTAAGTATTGGTCCTATGGCTTTAATTGATATTTTAGCATGGAATAATCTAGATCTTATAGTGAAGGGATATTTTGAATTTATATCCAATACAAATGCAACTAATAAAGAACAAGTGAGTTTATTATTACAAGTTAATTGGAAATTTTAATTGAAAGCGATATATTCGCACCACTTAAAATTGAATAGTTAGACCGAATTGACAGAACCAAAATATTTTTTAGAGATTGAAAGTACACCCAATAATCTTATAACTGTAGAAGAATTTGTTAATTACTTTGCAGTTGATTTAGGATTAGACAGGGAAAAAATAAACGGATTACTTTTAGCTGTTACTGAAGCAACTACAAATGCTATCATTCATGGGAACAAGAATAATAAGCTAAAGATGGTTCGTATTTACGTTTTTGTTGAAGGATCAACTATTACAATCAAAATAAAAGATGAAGGCCAAGGTTTTGATCCTTCAATTGTACCTGATCCTACAAACCCTGAAAATCTACTTAAAGACTCCGGACGAGGATTATACTTAATGAGGATATATATGGACGGACTTAGTTATAATAAAACTCCCGAAGGAACTGAGACGATCCTGACACTAAAGTTTTAACGT